>NZ_CP090482.1:0-1195610 GCF_025560745.1 Burkholderia sp. S-53 | reverse complement strand
CACGGTCTCGTGGGTGACGGGGACAGGCACGGCATGGACCAGTCCGATCGACGATTCTTGGCACTGATGGATAGGACATGATTCTTCCACAATTGCGCCACGCGATGCGAAGGCCATCACCGACGTGGTCGGACGTGGCGCCCGTGACGTACCCCACGCGTTCCAATGAAATCCTTTCGTCAGGAGATATGCGATGAAGATCGTTGTCATCGGCGGTTCGGGCCTGATCGGCTCGCGTGTCGTCACGCTGCTGGGCGAAGCGGGCCATCAGGCGCTTGCCGCATCGCCGCGCACCGGCGTCAATACCATCACGGGCGAAGGCCTGACCGACGCGTTGACCGATGCGGACGTCGTCGTGGACGTGGCGAACGCACCATCCTGGGAACCGCAGGCGGTGCTGGACTTCTTCCGCACATCGGCGCGTAATCTCGGCAAGGCCGAAGTGGCCGCGGGCGTGCGCCATCACGTCGCGCTGTCGATCGTCGGCTGCGACCGGATGCCGGAGAACGGTTATTTCGCTGCCAAGGTCGCGCAGGAACAGGCGATCGAAGCGGCGGGCGTGCCGTACACGATCGTGCGCGCCACGCAATTCATGGAGTTCATCGGCGGTATTGCCGATTCCGGCACGGAAGGCGGCACGGTTCGCATCGGCGACGGGCTGTTTCAGCCGATCGCCGCGGAAGACGTCTCGGCGCACCTCGCGCAGATCGCGCTTGCCGGGCCGCTGAACGGCACGGTCGAGATTGCGGGCCCGGACCGCGCGCCGTTCGCGGAGATCGTCGCGCGCTATCTGAAATCGGTCGGCGACACGCGCGCCGTGGTGACCGATCGCGACGCCCGCTACTACGGCGGCCGCGTCGAGGAAAAATCGCTCGTGCCGCTCGGGAATGCGCGACTCGGTCGCATCGGTCTCGACCAGTGGCTCGCAAGAGGCTGATTCGCGTTTCGCAAGTGTGGCGGTTCGCAGGCGTACGCCTGCGACGGGCAATCGGGATGAGCGGGATGTCTGGGGGCAGCGGAAATGGATCAATCGGATACATCGGAGCACGGCGTTCGTCGTGACTTGCCAGGCCGCGCCGACGCTTTGTCGGCGAGCTTCGGTGCGAGCTATGCGGGCATCCTTGCGTTCGTCGCGGTGGCGAGCGAGGGGAGTTTTACCAAGGCCGCCGAACGTCTCGGCGTCGGCCGGCCGGCCGTGAGCCGGAGCGTCCAGAAGCTGGAGGCGCAGTTGAGTACGCGGCTGTTCCAGCGGACCACGCGCATGACCGAACTGACTTGCGAAGGCCAGCGATTCTTCGAGAACTGCCACCAGGGCGTCGCGCAGATCGTGGAAGCCATGAACGACATGCTGGAACTGCGGGAGGGACCGCCGCGCGGCCTCATTCGTATCAGTTCGGCGGTGGGATTCGGCAGGAAAGTCGTTGCGCCGCTGCTGGAAGCGTTTGCGAATGCCTACCCGGACATCGTCATCGATCTGCTGCTCGACGACCGGCCGATCGACCTGGTCGCGGAACGGATCGACGTGTCGTTTCGCAACGGACGCATCGAGGACTCCAGCATCATTGCGCGGCAACTGATCCCGATGCAGATGGCGCTCTGCGCAGCGCCGTCGTATGTGGCCAGGTACGGCCTCCCGAAGAGTCTGGAGGACCTGGCCCGGCACGAGTGCATCAATTTCCGTTTCGCCAGCGGCCGTATATTCGAATGGGAATTCAATGTCGACGGCCGCGTGCAAAAGTACCTGCCGACGTCCCGCCTCACGTTCAACGACGCGGATCTGGTGTTGCATGCGGTTCTGAACGGATCGGGCATTGCGCAGATGGCGGGCTATCAGATTCGCGACCATATCGCGTCGAACGAGCTCGTTGTCGCGCTGGCGCAGCATGTGCCGGACGATCGAGGCCACTATATCTGCTATCTCAGCCGGCAACATCTTCCGACACGCATTCGTATCTTCATCGACTTCATGACCGAGCAGATACGCGCACTCGACCTGAACTGCATGACGCGGTTCAACCCGGATATCGTGGATGCCCCGTCGGCGGGATTGGCGGCGTGACGCGTTCGCGAGGAGTCGTTCCGGCGCCGTCCGCAAAATCAACGGGTCGATCGGCTGCTGGCTCGACATAGCGGCGGCGCGCATCGCTGAAGGACGGATTACTCCGGCTCGCGAGGCGACATCGCTGTGCCGACCGGCAATTTCCACCGATGACTGTCGATACGAATCGACACCCGGCGCCAGCCCTTTGCGGCGTTAGCCTGAATGCCGAAGGCCCCCCTGTGATGGCACATCGCTTTCCCTACGTGACACCGTCTAATCCCGCGAATTGAACCGAATTGTGCGACGATTCACCGTGAATCGCTCACGCAGCCAACGTTGTACCCAAATTCCAGACAATTTTGTGCTCGCAACTGCGTACGCCTGACGGCGTCCGCGCTTGCACCTGCGCCCGACCCTTTTTAGTATGACGAAACCGCGCCCGGGCCGGGCGCGCACGTCCATGCAGCGAGGAGACCCATGCATCCCCGATCGGCAGCCCCCTATTCCATCGTGGTGATCGGCATAGTGATTGCCTGCGCGCTGATGGGCCTGTGCGTGTTGCAGCTGTTCCAGAGCCGCCACGACGCGCTCGACCGTGCCCGCGAGACCTCGCGCAATCTCGGCCTGATCGCCGAGCGCGACATCGAGCGCAACTTCGAGCTCTACGATCTGTCCTTGCAGGCGGTGATCCAGGGCCTGCAACGCTCCGACGTGATGACTGCTGCACCGGCCTTGCGGCGGGCCGTGTTGTTCGACAACGCGATGACCGCGCAATTTCTCGGCTCGATGCTGGTGCTGGATGCGAGCGGCAACATCATCCTGGATTCGGCCAACGACGTGGCGCGACAGGGCAATTTCGCGGATCGCAAGTACTTCACCATTCACCGCGACAATCCGAACGCAGGGCTTTATGTCAGCGACCCGTTCGCGTCGCGCCTGCGCGGCGGCACGCTGAGCATTGTGCTGTCGCGTCGGGTTTCGAATCCGGACGGCTCGTTTGCCGGCATCGTGCTGATCGCGGTCAACCTCGAATATTTCCACCAGCTGTTTGCCGGCCTGTCGCTGGGGCCGCACGGTTCGATGTCGCTGATCGGCAACGACGGCATCATGGTGATGCGCCATCCGTACGACTTGCGCACCATCGGTCGCGACATCAGCAAGGCCGCGACCTTTCAGCGGTTCCAGACCGCCCCGGAGGGTTCGTTTTCGGAAACGGCGACGATCGACGGCGTGCGCCGCCTCTACTACTTCAGGCACCTGCCGAAGCTGCCGCTGATCATCATGGTCGCGGAAGCCGAGGAGGACATCTATGCAGCGTGGCGGCACCGCGCAACAAAGATCGGTGCGCTGGTGGCGACCTTCGGCGCCGCCTTTATCGCGTTGTCCGTCATGCTCGGCGCACAGCTACGGCGCCGGATGCGTGCGGAGTCCGAGCTTGTGCTGCTCGCACGCACGGATGGCCTCACCGGCCTCAACAATCGCCGCAGCTTCGGGGAAGTGCTGGACCGGGAATGGCGGCGTGCACGGCGCGCGCATTCCGTGTTCTCGCTGTTGTTCGTCGATGTCGATCGCTTCAAGGCCTATAACGACACCTACGGCCATCAGGCCGGGGACGACGCGCTGGCTGCGGTCGCGCGCTGTATCGGCGAGAACATCCGCCGGCCGGCCGATACCGCGGCCCGCTACGGCGGCGAGGAATTCGTGGTGCTGCTTCCGGATACGCCGCAGACGGGAGCGGCCCAGATCGCGGAGAGGATTCGGGCGGCGATCGACGAACTGGCGCTCGAGCATGCCGGCAGCGAACACGGGCGCGTCACCGCCAGTATTGGCCTGGCGAGCTGGACGCCGGACCAGGATGGCGAGGCCGGCGCGGTGATCAAGGCGGCCGACGAAGCGTTGTATTACGCGAAGGCGACTGGCCGCAACAAGGTTGCGGCCTTTCAGTCGACAGCCTGACCGCAGTCGGCCCGACCCCAGCGTTCCGTGAATGGCGATCAGCGGATGGGTGGCCGCGTTGTCGGCATGGGTGACGCTCGGCGCGTGTCCTCGCGACCCGATCTTTCCGGAGGGGCGGAGCGTGCCCGGCCCTCGTCCCAGGATTCCACCGGATCGCATGCACCGTTGCGGCTTCCGTCACAGCAGGCAGACCCGACGCAGGGTGACCGTTCTCCGATAGACGGATTTATCGAGCCACGGCACGAACACATACTCGTCGTATGCGTCGCAACCGATCAGAATCCAGTGGGATAGAACATTGGACATGATGGTCTCCTTGATTCCGCTCGTTTTGATGTGAAGGGTGCCGACGCGTCGCGATCGTCATCCGTCGTTCTCACACACCGTATACCCGGCGAGCACGGCGCCTATTCCCGAAATCGCGCGTTGCACTTCATTTGCGGGATGTCGCGTGTCGCCGGAATAAACGGGCCCGCTCCGCGGTATGCGGATCAAGCAGCGGACGCATCGAGGGGAGGCCCCAATGAACGGCAGGGAGAGGCAAACCCGGGATATCCCGGGACGATCGCAGCGCGATCGAGAGGGCGCTCCGAAAGTGAACGACGCGCGGCGGTCATCGTCGTTCCAGGATCGCATCGGCATGCGTCCACCGTGGCGCAACCGCGCGCCACGTCCCGCGCAGCACGCGATCGACGCCGATGCCGGCAAGCCGGCGCCGGCGCACGACGGAATCCACAAGGCCGCGAGAAGGCTGCAACTCGGCTCCGGCATCCTGCTGTGGCTCTATATTTCCATCCATATGGTCAATCACGCGCTCGGCATCTGGTCGATCGATATCGCCGAGCGTGGACTGCACCTGGCCATCGGGCTCTGGCAAAGCGCGCCCGGCACGATCCTGCTGTATGGCGCGGCCGGCCTGCATTTCGCGCTGGCGATCCGCACCATCTACGGCCGTCGACACTGGGCGCTGCCGCCCGCCGAATGGCTCCGTCTCTGGGCGGGACTCAGCCTGCCCATGCTGTTGATCCGTCACGTCGTCGGGACCCGGGTTGCGACATCGTTCTACGGCTTCGAACCGAACTACGAACGGGTCATCGTGTCGCTCCTCACAAGCGGCACGCAGGGCCTGCAGATCGCGCTGCTCGCACCGGGTTGGGTGCACGGCAGTCTCGGGCTGTGGTTTCATTTGCGCCGGCATGCATTGTTTCGGCGTGCCAAGTTTGTGCTGCTGGCCATGCTCGTCCTGCTGCCCGTGCTGTCGGCGGCGGGATTCGTGCAGATGACGCGCGCGATCGTGCCGGGAAGTCTCGCCATACCGGCACCCGATGCGGCGCTGGTTGCGCACCGCGCCGCGCTCGACAGTTGGCGACATCTGCTCGTCGTCGGTTATCTGTCGTTGATTGCGGCTGCGTTCGCCGGCGGTCAGTTGCGAAACAGGCTCTTCAGCGGCGGTTCGCGCGATCCATCCCGCGAGCAGCGGCGAACGGACGCATGAACGCCGCGCGCCCGCGCGCGGTTCGCGTGCCGCGCACGTCGATAGCGTCCCGCATGGGTGCACCGGCCGGGCAAAGACTGCTGACAGGAATTGGCAGGGGCTTCGGCGATACTGTGCGCTTTCGGCCCCATCGATCTGCAGCCCCTCGCAATGACAACCCATCAAGTTCCCGTCCCGCTGAAGGAATCGCTGGGAGAGCGGCAGTTCCACTCGCTGTCCGACGTGCTGCATTCGATCGAGCCTGCGTTCGACCGGGCCGCATTTCTTGCGACGGCGCTCGACGGCCTTGACGGCTTGACGTTGATGGAGCGCGTCAGGCGCGCCAGCGTGGCGATCGGCACGGGGGCGCGGTCGCTGCCCGGCGGATACGATGCCGTGCTGGCGTTGTTGCAGGAGGCGGCGCCGCGATTCGGCCGGGGCTTTGTCTCGCTGATCGCCCCCGATTATGTCGGGCAGTACGGTCGGCACACGTTCGACCGTTCGATGGACGCGCTGAAATATTTCACGCCGTTCGGCTCGTCGGAATTCGCGGTGCGCGAATTCCTGCGCATCGATACGGCGCGCGCGCTCGCAGTCATGGAAACCTGGGCGCACGATGCGGACGATGCAGTGCGCCGGCTGGCAAGCGAGGGAAGTCGTCCGCGCCTGCCATGGTCGTTCCGGCTCCGCGAGATCGAGGCCGACCCGGCGTTGGCGGCGCGGATCCTCGACCATCTTCGCGCGGACTCGAGCGCCTATGTCCGCCGCTCGGTCGCGAATCACCTGAACGACGTGGCGAAGACGCATCCGGCATGGGTGCTCGATCGCGCCGAAAGATGGGGCGGCGACGATCCGCATACGCGATGGATCGTCCGTCATGCGCTTCGCACGCTCGTCAAGCAGGGCGATGCGCGAGCGCTCGCGCTACTCGGTGCCGAACGTGCGCCTCGCGTGGAAGTCGGCCCGTTTGGCGTGACGTCCGCGCAGGTGGTGCTCGGCGAGTCGATCACGCTCGCGTGCGAGCTGCATTCGACGGCCGAGGCGGTGCAGCGGCTCGTCGTCGATTATCGGATCGGCTATGTGAAGCAAAATGGCGATGCGTCGCCGAAGGTGTTCAAGCTGAAGGTACTGACGCTCGAACCCGGCCAGCGCATCACGCTCCGGCAAAGTCGGTCGATCCGCGATTTCACGACGCGCCGGCATTATGCGGGCCGGCATGAGGTCGAGCTGATCGTCAACGGCCGGGTTGTGGCGCGATCGTTCTTCGAACTTGCCGTGTGAGCGGGCCGTTTGCCGGCGCCGCGGCACGGCGGCGCCCGGCGTCACGCCGCCTTCAGCGCCGAAAGCTGCAGTGCCTGTGCGAAACGGGCCAGTGTGGCGATCGATCCCGTCACGCTTTCGTACCGCTCGCGTCCGATCTGTCCGTCGAGTATGACCAGCATGCCGGCGTCGCGGGCGAGCGCGACGAGCGCCAGCGTGTCGAGTGCGGCCGTGTCGGACTTGTCGGCGTGGCTGACGGTCTGGTTGCCCGATTCGGAACGATAGATGGCGTGTGACATGACGTCTCTCCTGGTGGCCTGCAACCGGTGTACCGCGCAGCCGGTATCCGTGATTCCAGTATCGTGGCCGTGCCAGTGCGATTCAATCGGCGTGCTCTGAAGTTGCGGTAGGAATTGCGCAAATGTCGTCGGCGGATTCCTACACGGCACGCCGGGATTGACTTCGGAAGGAACCGTTTCAGCAACCGCCCGGCGGCCGTCGACGCACGTCAAGCGCCTGTCAACGGGTCGTGCGGACTCGGCGGCCGGCGACTAGCGTTGGAAGGCGAAGCGCGCGAAGACGATCGCGCGAGGAGGCGAGCATGCTAGCGAAGATGTTTGACGGCACGACACCGACCTTGCGCGAGGCGCGCATGCCGGACCCGCTGCCGGCGGCGGGCCAGTTGCTGATCGACGTACACGCATGCGGCGTATGCCGGATCGATCTCCACGTCGTCGACGGCGATGCAGTCGTTCCGGGATGCGCCGCCGCAATGCATCGGCCGCGGCGGGTTCGAAAGCGCGACCTCGCTCGCCGGACGGGGCCTTGCCTGACCGCAACCGGTCATTCGACATCGCTGCCCGGATCGCCGACAATCCGCTGCGTACACCGCGCCCCCTATTGCAAAGCCGCCCGAGAGAGTCCCCCATGACCGGAATATCCATCAGGTCCGCCCATATCGACGACGCACAGGCGATCGCCGATTTTCACGTCAAGGTCTGGCGGCATACCTATCGGAATCTCGCACCGGCGCAAGCGCATGCGATCCTCGACGAGGTCTATCGCGGCAAAAAATGGCAGGAAAAGCTGGCGTCGAACGACGGCGACCAGTTGGTGCTCGTTGCGGAGGCCGACGACAGGATCGTCGGCATCGGGGCGGCCGGCGCACCGTCGGAACCGATCTTCGACGGCCGCGGCGAGATCAAATTCCTGTACGTCGATCCCGAATTCAAGCGCCGCGGCATCGGCCGCACGCTGCTTGCACAACTCGCGACGCATTTGGGACGGTTGGGGTATCAGGGCGCCGCGTTGAGTGTCGTCAACGGAAACACATCCGCGATCGCCTTTTACGAGGCGCTGAATGGTCGGTTGGCAGGCGAGTACATCGATGCGGGGCCAATCTGGCGGTCGCACAACATCGTCATGGTGTGGGACGACCTGGCGAATCTGATTGCCTGACTGAAACCCTGCCGCAAGCCACGACGCGAATCACGCGCATCACGCGAGGCAGGCTCGCAGCCACGACGTGAACGCAGTCACGAGCGGCGTCTCGGTCAGCTCATGACGCGTGACGAGATAGTACGCATGACGCGACGGCACCGTGGCGCTGAACGGCCGCACGAGCGTGCCGTCGATCAGGTCGTCGCGCACGGACAGGCTGTCGCCGAGCGCGACGCCTTGCCCGTGCACCGCGGCTTCGACGCCGATGTGCGCGTTGCCGATTTCGAGAATGCGGATGCCCGGCAGCTTGTCGGCGTTCGCTTCCGCCAGCCAGCGCATCCACGAGCCCGCATGCTCGCAGAACAGCGTGCGTCCCGCGAGATCCTGCACCTTGCGGATCGCATCGGGCCCGTTCATCAACGCGGGGCTCACGACCGGGAACAGCGCCGGATGCTCGAGCAGCTCGACGTGCCGGTTGCGCCAGTTGCCTTCCCCGTAGCGGATGCACACGTCGACGTCCGTCGAATAGATCTCGCGTTCATCGTTCGACGGAATCACCTTCAGATGGATCCCCGGATAGCGCTCGAGAAAATCGCCGATGTGCCGGGCGAGCCAGCGCGACGTCAGCGACAGCGGCGTCGACACGACGAGATCGCCGACGGCGGCCGGCGAATCCAGCCTGACGGTCGCGTTCGCGATGATGTCGAACGCGGTGCCGACCGGTTCCAGCAGCGCCTCGCCTTCGGGCGTGAGCTTCACGCGTGCCTTTGATCGGACGAATAGCGCGACGCCGAGCGTGCTTTCGAGAATACGGATCTGGTGGCTGACCGCGCTCGCGGTCACGTGCAGCTCGTCGGCTGCGGCCGACACGCTGCCGCGCCGGGCGGCGGCCTCGAATGCGCGAAGCGGGTTCAGCGGGGGCAGGCGATTGCGCATCGGCGGGTGCGTCGGAGGCGACGGTGCTGAGAAAAATTCCATTTAAGCGGAGTCAATTTCTCGCTACAACAAAAAAAATTGAATGCCTACAGTGGGGGCAATCCAACCGAGTCGAGGTCGACCGCAATGAGCCTTACCGAACCGATCGAACGCCTGTGGGGCGGACGCTTCCAGTCGGAACCGTCCGACGCGCTGCAGAACCTGTCCCGCTCCGATCCGAGTTTCTACCGTCTCGTGCCGTACGATCTGGCGGGCTCCCGTGCACATGCGCGCGAGTTGAACCGCGCCGGCATCGTGAACGACGACGACCTCGCGCAGTTGCTGGCCGCGATGGACGGCATCGCGCGCGACTACGCGGCCGGCGCGATCGCGCCGTCGCTTGCCGACGAAGACGTGCACACGTTCCTCGAGCGCGTGCTCACGCAGCGGCTGCCGGCGCTCGGCGGCAAGCTGCGCGCCGGGCGTTCGCGCAACGACCAGGCGGCGAACGACCTGCGCCTGTACCTGCGCGACAAGGCGCGCCAGCTCGTGCGCGGCGTGCTCGACCTGCAGCAGGCGCTGGTCGCCCAGGCGAGCCGGCACGTCGACACGGTGACCGCCGGCTTCACCCACCTGCAGCCCGCGCAGCCGATCGTGTTCGGCCATCAGTTGCTTGCGCATGCGCAGTCGCTGTATCGCGACGCCGACCGTCTGGTCGACTGGGACCGCCGCACCGCGCGCTCTCCGCTTGGCGCCGCCGCGCTGGCGGGCTCGGCGATCTGCGTGCGGCCCGAGCTGTCCGCGCAGGAGCTCGGTTACGACGCGCCGTGCGAGAACTCGATCGACGCGGTGGCCGCACGCGATCACGTCGCCGAATTCGCGTTCGTCGCGAGCATGCTGGCCGTGAACCTGTCCCGCCTGTCGGAAGAAGTGATCCTGTGGACGTCGCGACAATTCCGCTGGGTGGAACTCGACGACGGTTATGCGACGGGCAGCTCGATCATGCCGCAGAAGAAGAACCCGGACATCGCGGAGCTGACGCGCGGCAAGGCGGGACGCCTGATCGGCAACCTGACGGGCCTGCTCGCGACGCTGAAGTCGCTGCCGCTCGCATACAACCGCGATCTCGCGGAAGACAAGATCGCCGCGTTCGATTCGATCGACACGCTCGAACTCGTGCTGCCGGCAATGGCGGGGATGATCCGCACGATGCGCGTGAACGTCGACGAGATGCGTCGCCAGGCGCCGCTCGGCTTCACGCTCGCGACCGAGGTCGCGGACTGGCTTGCGCTGACGGGGGTGCCGTTCAGCGAAGCACATGAAATCACCGGTGCGCTCGTGCGGGCGTGCGAACGCGATGGGATCGAGCTCGCGGACGCCAGCGCGGAACAGCTGCAGGCCGTCGACTCGCGCCTCGCGCCGGCGGTGCGCGCGCATTTGACGCTCGACGCGGCCGTCGCCGCACGCGGCGGTGCGGGCGGCACGTCGCCCGCGCGCGTGCGCGAGCAGATCGGCCGCCTGAGCGATGCGATCGAACGCCAGGCCGCATGGGCGGCCGACTACCGGGGGCCGTCATGCTGAGCGCATCCGATTCGCGCCGTGTCGACGGCGCACCCGGGCCGGCCGGCGCCGCGGCAGACGATACCGCGGGCCTCGTGCGCGTGCGCCGGCGCTACTGGGGCCGCTATGTCGCGTCGATCGCGATCATTGCCGCGCTCGCCTACGTGGCCGCCGCGTTCGCGCGCGGGCAGATCGAGTGGCGCGTCGTCGGCCAGTTCCTGACCGCGCGCTCGATCCTGACGGGGCTCGGCAACACGATCGTGATGACCGTCCTCGCGATGACGCTCGGTGTCGTGCTCGGCGTCGTCACCGCGGTGATGCGGCTGTCGTCCAACCCGGTGCTCGGCACGATCGCGCAGGGCTACATCTGGCTGTTCCGCGGCACGCCGGTGATCCTGCAACTGCTGCTGTGGTTCAACCTCGCGCTGGTGTTTCCGACGCTCGGCATCCCGGGTATCGCCGAATTCCGGACCGTCGACGTGATGACGCCGTTCCTCGCGGCGGTGCTCGGACTCGGCATCAACCAGGGCGCTTATACGTCGGAAGTCGTGCGCGCGGGGCTGCTGTCGGTCGACACCGGCCAGTACGAGGCCGCGAAATCGATCGGCATGCCGCGCCTGCAGGCGCTGCGCCGGATCATCCTGCCGCAGGCGATGCGCGTGATCGTGCCGCCGATCGGCAACGAGCTGATCAGCATGGTCAAGCTGACGTCGCTCGCGAGCGTCGTGCAGTACGCGGAGATGCTGCACAACGCGCAGAACATCTACTACGCGAACGCCCGCGTGATCGAGTTGCTGATCGTCGCGGGCATCTGGTATCTCGCGGTCGTCACCGTGCTGTCGCTCGCGCAGGCACGCGTCGAACGGCGCTTTGCACGCGGCGCGGGGCGCGCGGCGGGCCGCGCATGAACGACACGACCCTCAACCATCGGGAGAACGTCATGACGAACGCGGTCGTTCGCGCGGTCGACGTACGCAAGTCGTACGGCGATTTCCAGGCGCTGCACGGCATCACGCTCGACGTCGCGCAGGGCGAAGTGCTGTGCATCATCGGGCCGTCGGGCTCGGGCAAGAGCACGTTCCTGCGCTGCATCAACCAGCTCGAGACGATCAGCGCGGGCGCGCTGTGGGTCAACGGCGAACTGGCCGGCTTCCGGCGCACCGGCAACCGGCTCCACGAATTGTCGGAGCGCCAGGTCGCGCGCCAGCGGCTGGCGACGAGCATGGTGTTCCAGCGCTTCAACCTGTTCCCGCACAAGACCGCGCTCGAGAACGTGATCGAGGGCCCCGTGCAGGTGCTCAAGCGCCGCCGCGCGCAAGCGGAGGAGGAAGCGCGCGCGCTGCTCGCGCGCGTCGGGCTCGCGCACAAATGCGACGCGTTTCCGGTCGAGCTGTCGGGCGGCCAGCAGCAGCGCGTCGCGATCGCGCGGGCGCTCGCGATGCATCCGCAACTGATCCTGTTCGACGAGCCGACGTCGGCGCTCGATCCCGAGCTCGTCGGCGAAGTGCTGGCCGTGATGCGCGATCTCGCGAAGAGCGGGATGACGATGATCGTCGTCACGCACGAGCTCGGCTTCGCGCGCGAGGTGGCCGACCGCGTCGTGTTCATGGACGGCGGCCGGATCGTCGAGAGCGGGCCGCCCGACCAGGTGCTGTCCGCGCCGACGCACGCGCGCACGCGCGATTTCATCTCGGCCGTGATTGCGTAAACGGGCCGGGCGCCCCGTATTGCCGCGCCCGATCGATGGAGCCGTCAACCAGACCGGCGCAGCACCCCATTACTTCACCACGACAAGGCGACACCCATGAAAGCATCCGTCCTGACCCGCACGCTGGCCGCCGTTGCATTCGGCGCGCTCGCGCTTCATGCCTCCTTCGCAGTCGCCCAGGCCGCGAGCGCGAAGCGCACGCTGAACGTCGCGATCGTGCCGAACTATCCGCCGTTCGAATACAAGGATCCGGCGACCGACAAGCTCGCGGGCTTCGACGTCGATCTCGGCGAAGCGCTCGCCGCGAAGATGGGCGCGAAGCTGAACTGGGTCGAGACGAGCTTCGACCAGATGATGAGCGCGGTCGCGACGCAACGCGTCGACATGATCCTGTCCGGCATGACCGACCTGCCGACGCGCCGCGACGCGGTGACGTTCGTCGACTACATCGAGACGGGGCCGCAGTTCTACACGCTGAAGGCGCGCGCCGGCGAGTTCGCGCAGATGGGCGCGCTGTGCGGCAAGCGCGTCGGGTCGAGCCGGCGCACGTCGTTCCCGGACAACACGACCGCATGGAGCGCGGAGAACTGCGTGAAGGCCGGCAAGCCGGCGATCGTCGTGGTCGGCACCGACGGCTCGTCGGACGCGCGCATGCAGTTGCGCCAGAACCGTATCGATGCAGCCGTGCAGGGCGGCGAGACGCTGCCGTACCAGAACAGCCTCGAGCAGAACGCGTACGCGCCGGTCGGCAAGCCGTTCCTGTCGCAATACACGGGCATCGGCGTCGCGAAGAGCAATACCGCGCTGAGCAGCGCGCTGACGACGGCGCTCAACCAGCTGATCGCGGACGGTTCCTACCAGAAGATCCTGGCGAAGTGGGGGCTGCAGGAGCACGCGGTGACGAAAGCGATGATCAACGGCACGCACTGAGCGCGCGATGACGGCTCTCGCTCCCCGCTGGCCGGACGCGAAGCGCGCATGCGTCGCGCTCGCGTTCGATCTCGACGGCCCGACCGGCGACGCGATGCTGAACGGGTCGATCTGGCGCAACCCCGCGTATTTCACGCTCGGCAGCTACGGGCCGTGGCGTGCGCTCGGCCGCTTGCTCGACCTGCTCGCGGCGTACGAACTGCCCGCGACGTTCTTCGTGCCTGCGTGGGTCGCGCAGACGTGGCCCGCGCAATGCGCGGCGATCGTCGAGCGCGGCCACGAGATTGGCTACCACGGCTATCGGCACGAAGCGTTCTGGACGCTCGAGCCCGAGCGGCAACGCGAGATCATGGCGCAGTCGGCCGAGGTCCTTGCGCGTACGCTCGGCGTGCGGCCGGTCGGGTTCCGCACGCCGTCCGGCGACTGGAGCGCGGCGACGGTGGCCGTGCTGCGCGAAGCCGGCGTGCGTTATTCGAGTTCGATGCGCGGCGACGACCGGCCGTACCTGCTGCCCGGCGCCGACGGCGAGCCGCCGCTCGTCGAGATACCGGGCCGCTGGGAGACCGACGACTACGCGTCGCTTGCGTATCACCGCAACCCCGATTATCCGGCCGGGCTCGACCGGATCGCCGGCTACGGCGCGACGCTCGACAACTGGATGCGCGAATTCGACGGCGTCTACCGCGAAGGGCTGTGCCTGACGACGCTGCTGCATCCGAAGGTCTGCGGCAAGCCCGGCCGCATTGCGCTGCTCGAGGCGTGGCTCGGTCACATGCGCGCACAGGACGGTGTCTGGTTCGCGCGCTGCCGCGAAGTGGCCGACTGGTGGCTTGCGCAGCACGCGCGAGACGCGCAACCCACGCAACGGAGCAGCCTGTGACGACACTCCCTTCATGGCCGGGCGGCGCGCGATGCGCGGTCGCGATCACGGTCGACTTCAACGACATTCACGGTATCCAGACACGCGAACCGCGCATCGTCGGCCGCGAGAAATCACTGTCGGTCTGGCGTTACGGCGCGACGCGCGGCGCCGACCGGCTCCTTGCGACATTCGACGCGTTCGGCGTACCGGCGAGCTGGTTCGTCCCGGGCGTCGTCGCCGAAACGCATGCGGAAGCGGTGCGCGCGATCGCCGCAGCCGGCCACGAGCTCGGCGTGAGCGGCTATCGCTGCGAGGATTTCGACGCGCTGCCGCTCGCCGCGCAGGTCGATGCATGCCGCGCCGGGCGGGCGGCGCTCGCCGACACGATCGGACGCGACGTGCAAGGCTTTCGCTCGTTCACCGGCAACTGGGCCGACGGTTTTGCGGATTTCCTCGTCGCGGAAGGCTTCACGTGGTCGTCGTCGTGGCGCGGCGACGATCTGCCGTACGTGCATCCACGCGGCGACGGCCGCGCGGACGGCGCGCGGCTCGTCGAGCTGCCGCTGCACTACGAACTCGAGGACGAGCCTTATTTCGAGTTCAACCTGTCGCCGCCGGTGCCGGCCGGTCAGCCGCGCATCGCGGCGTATCGCGACGTGCTCGACAACTGGCGGCGCGACGTCGACGGGTTTCGGCGCTTCGGGCTGTGCTGCGTGCTGCGCGTGCATCCCGAGATCATCGGCACGGCAGCGCGGATCGACTTGCTGCGCGCGTTGCTCGCGCATCTGCGTGATGCGGGCGACGTCTGGTTCGCGACGGGGCGTGACATTGCGAACTGGTGGCGTGCACAGGCGCCCGTCAATGCCCCGGGGCATCCGGTCGACGTGTTCGCGCACTGCGTGGCAGAGGAGGCGGCACGATGACGATGAAAACCGAAACGCGCGCAATGCAGCTTGCGGCGTTCGTCGCGCAGACCGATGCCGACGCAGTGCCGGATGAGGTCGTCGCGAAGGCCAAGCGTCATGTGCTCGATACGTTCGGTGCCGCGCTGGCGGGCGCGTCGGCCGTCGAGACGCGCAGTGCCCGTGCGCTGACCGGCGCCGTCGCGGATGGCGGCGCGTCGCTGTGGGGCACGCGCCGCGCCGCGGGCGCGCGCGATGCAGCGTTCGTCAACGGGATTGCCGCGCACGCGCTCGAACTCGACGATTCAGGCGGCTGCGATCATTCCGGCGCGGTCGTGCTGCCGGCCGTGCTCGCCGCACTGTCGTGCGCGGGGCGCCCGGTGACCGGCCGCGAATGCGTGGCGGCGATCGTGCTCGGCTATGACGTCGGCCGGCGCGTGCTCGAGGCGGCGGGCGGCTACTCGGCCCACAACGGGGCGGGCTGGCACTCGACGCTCAGCTGCGGCGTGTTCGGCGCGGCGGCCGCGAGCGCGCGCGTGCTCGGGCTCGACGCCGTTCGCACGCTCGACGCGCTCGGCCATGCGGCGAGTTTCGCGGGCGGCCTGTGGGGCTTCATCCACGACGGTTCGCAGACGAAGCGGCTGCACGCCGGGCGCGCGGCGGAGGGCGGCGTGCTCGCGGCGCTGCTCGCGCGCGAAGGCGTGAGCGGCCCCGCGCACGTGTTCGACGACGTATGGGGCGGATTCTTCAACACGTTCGCCGCGCAATCGCATGCGCCCGACGCATTGACCGACGGCCTCGGCGCGCACTGGAAGCTGATGCGCTGCTCGATCAAGCCGCACGCATCGTGCCGCAGCGCGCATGCGGCCGTCGACGCGGCGCTGCAGCTTGCCGACGGCCGCCCCGTCGGGGCCGGCGAGATCGAGCGGGTAGTCGTGCGCGCGAGCGCGTTCGTGGCCCGCATGTGCGGCGGTCGCGACCTGTCGACGCTGTCGTCCGCGCAGATGAGCCTGCCGTACGCGGTGGCGGCGGCGCTTGCATTCGGCGACACGGGGATCGGCGTGTATCGCGCAGGCCGGCGTACCGATCCGTGCGTGACCGCGCTGCTCGCGCGCATCGTGGTCGACGTCGATCCGGCGCTCGGCGATCTCGACGAGCCGACGGTGATCCTGCATCGCGCGAACGGAGCGCGGGAATCGCGACACGTGCCGATCGCGCTCGGCGACCCGCGCAATCCATTGTCGGACGCGGCGCTGTTGGCGAAATATCGTGCGCTGGCGGGCATGGCGCTCGACAGTGCGCAGGTCGATGCGCTGGGCGACCTGTGCCTGTCGCTGGATCGGCAGGCGGACGCGCGCGTGATGAATGACTGGCTCGCCGGCGATGCCGAAGCGGCGGAGGCGATGGTCTGAATGTCGACGTCGTGTCGAAACGCTACGAACGTACCTGTCCGGGGAGCGGGAATGAATGCGCCGCATCCGGAGCCTTGAGCGCTGGACGGGCCGTCTGCAGATCAGGCCGCCCGTGAAACGGACATTATGCCGCTGTCGATATAAAGGGCAAACGGATTAAAAAAATCGTCCGGAAGCGACGACAGAAGTGCGCCACGCGTTTCTCTTGCCGCATCGGCCATTTTCCGCGGGTAATCGGGAAAAATGCTCATGCTGCGTCAAAATTGAAATGTCTACCCATACTTCCGATAGCTGATCGCTCGAAGTTCGATCTTGCTTCGAGAAATGACTCGCTTCGATTCAGCTCGTGCTCGCGAGCATCCGCATCGAACCGCCACCCCGCGAAACAACTCGGGTTTTGCAAGGCGACACGGTGCTGGTAATCAACCGGAAAATCTCGTTCCGCCCGTGCGGAGTCGTTTCATGAGCGCCGGATCGCGGATGTATTCGACGCGGGGTTGAGTACATACCCTCCCGCATGTCGGCAACGAAATCGCTCTGCGGTCGTTGCGGCCCTGAACGCCCACCGGGCCTGCCCCGGACTCACGCGGCCTGACGCGCGGAAGAGAAGTGCGCCTGTCTACGGCAGGAATAACGCCCCTCACACTGCCGTGCACACGGCAGCAATCTGCGCCTTCCGGATCCCGTTCCTGTCAGACGCGTTACGGCGTGTCGTTACGTAACGTGCGCGAACGGTGCGATTGCGCAAACGTTGCACCGGATTATTTCGATTTATTCATACCTTTCGTATTTCCTACATAGGTCATTGGTTTAGCGAGGATTTTCCGCGTTGCAACACGAGAATGCGTTCCGGTGGCACGGATCATGCTTTAAACGCTACGTGCCGAAGTAGTTAATACCATAACGCTAGACCAATCATGAATAAGATCCACACTCCGATTTCCGGACGCGACGCGGGGGCGAAGCGGTCGATTCCGGACATTCAATCGATAAATCGCGTCCATTCGCCAATCCATTCAGGATGGCGCGGGCGCGGCATTTCCGTTGCCATACCGAACCGGGTCGACACGTCCTTGCGGCGGTCATGCATCGGCGCGGGGGCGTGCGCCTGAGCCTGGGCAAGCCGCAGTTCGTCCGTCGTCTGGAATTCTGATGTGAATTGAACCGTCCGTTCGATAAAGGGGCGTTCCATTTCATATAGGAATACGAATTGATTGATTCATCGACGGGGCGATGACGCCCGGGATGAATGCTGTCGATGCATCGGGATACCGAGGGCGGAGCATGTCCGGCGTCAGTCGGGAAATGTCCGTCGGCGTGGCGGCGGGCGCGGAGCACGGGCAGTCGGGTAGCGCCAGGGGTTGATTGCGTGCGGAACACCGGATGTTGAGGACTACATGAAATGAGCACTCTTGAGTTCGTCGACGATTCGCGCCGTGCCGAAGACGACATCGTGCGCTTCGACGACGCATACGGCCGCGTTTGACGGCAAATACGGGCGCCATCGTGCGCCGCGTGGAGAAGAACCATGTTCGGATTTCAGTCGATCATTGCGCGCCTGCTCGATGCACTCGTCGTGGTGCTGGGGGCGGCTGCCGCGTCGCATGTGCGGTTCGATGACGATACGCTCGGCCGGCCGGACGCGATGGTCGTCCCGTTCGTCGCGATGCTGACGCTTGCCGTCTTTCCGGCATTTCAGGTGTATCAGTCGTGGCGCGGGCGATCGTGGATCGCGATGATCAGCCGCATCAGTGCTGCATGGGTCGCCGTGCAGGCATGCAACCTCGTGCTGCTGTTCGCGATGCATCGCGCCGATCAGGTGTCGCGGCTGTGGTTCGTCTACTGGACGGCGATCGCGGGATGCGGATTCATGGTTATCCGCCTGGCCGCCTATACGATGCTCGCACGCGTCAGGCATGCGGGCCTGAATCTTCGCAAGGTGGCGATCGTCGGAAACGGCGCGCATGCCGTGCGTGTGATCGAAACGCTGGCGCTGTCCCCGGCGAGCGGGTTTCGCCCCGTCATGCTCCACGATCCCGCGGGATCGTCCAACGGAACCATCCCGACGATCGCGGATTTCACCGAATTCGTCGCGGCCGTGCGTGCCGAAGCCGCGACGGAAATCTGGCTCGCGTTGCCGATCTCCGAGGAAGGGACGATCCGGCGCGTGCTGAAGACGTTCGGCGACGATCTGATCAATATCCGCTTCATGCCGGACATGTGCAGCATCGCGTTGCTCGGCGGAACGATGATGGATCTCGTCGGCATGCCGGCGATCAACCTCGTTGCATCGCCGATGTCCCATCGCGCATTGATGCAGAAGGCGCTGTTCGATCGGATATTCGCGGCAGCAGCGCTCGTCGCGCTGGCGCCGCTGCTCGGCATGATCGCGCTGGCGGTCAAGCTGTCGTCGTCGGGCCCGGTGCTGTTTACGCAGTACCGGAAAGGCGCCGACGGCCGGGTGTTCCGGATCTACAAGTTCCGCACGATGCGCGTGCATGCCGAACAGGCCGGCATCGTGCGCCAGGCAACCCGGGGCGACGCACGCATCACGCGCGTCGGCGCATTCCTGCGTCGCACCAGCCTCGACGAGTTGCCGCAGTTCTTCAACGTGCTGCGCGGCGACATGTCGGTCGTCGGGCCGAGGCCGCACGCGATCGAGCACGACGATCTGTACCGGCCGCTCGTCGAGGGATACATCCATCGCTACCGGATCAAGCCGGGCATCACCGGATGGGCGCAGGTCAACGGCTATCGCGGCGAGACGGATCACCTCGACAAGATGGTCGGCCGTGTCCAGCACGACCTCTATTACCTGCGCAACTGGTCCTTCGGGCTCGACATGAAGATTGTCGCAGCCACGGTGCTGAAGGGCTTCGTCCATCCGAACGCGTACTGAGCCCGGCCATGATCGAACGCATTCTGGTCGTCTGCGACGGCAACGCATGCCGCAGCCCGATGGCGAGCGCGATGCTGGCACGCGCGCTGCCGTCCGTGCAGGTGCGTTGCGCGGGGCTGATCGCGCTGGCGGGCCGGCCGGCCGCCCAGGCAGCGATCGACGTGATGCGCGAACGCGGCTTCGACATCACGTCGCATATCGCGCAACCGGTGCATCTCGGCCACGTGCGCGCATCGCAACTGATCCTCGCGATGACGCTCGTGCAATGCCGCGAGATCGAGCGGCGTTATCCGTTCGCGCGCGGTCGCGTCTTCCAGCTCGACCATGCCGCGAAATGCGATATCGCGGATCCGGTCGGCAAGTCGGCGCAAGTGTTCGATGCCGTGGCGCGCCACATCGAGCGCGCGGTGGCGCATTGGATCGCGCGGATTCCGGCGGCTGCCGCACGAGGGCACTGCTGATGCGACGCCACGTCGGTCAACTCGCGATGCTGATCGGCCTGACGTGTGCGTCGGCTGCGCAGGGCAGTGCCCCGGCGGCGCGCCCTGCGACGAACGCGCCACGGCGGATCGCGGGTCTCGCGGATACCGCGCCCCAAACCTCGAATCCGTGGCGCGGGTCGGTCGCAAAGCCGGCGGTCGCGTCGGGCGTCGCCGCGCCGGCGGTCGACCACTACGCGCCGCTGCCGATCGAGCGGCAGATGCGGGCGTTGTCGATCGACGCGCTGGGCATGCCGACGGTGCGTCGCACGCGCGGCGCGGCGCGCGTCCAGATTCGGCCGCGCGGCGGGAACGACAACGCGACAGACGACTGGCCGGGCATGGCGCCGCCCTGGGCCCGTTCGTCATGGTGATCGACCGGGCGGCGCGGGACGGGGGCGAAGCGAACCGAACCAATACGCGACGAAATGAACACGACCGTGAGCACGGCGCCACGGACGGAATTGACGATAGCGCGACATACGAGGCAGCAATGGGCAAAACATTCGACGGTGTATCGACAGGCAGCAGACGGGGCCGCGCGCTGGCGCCGCTCGTGTTGTCCGTATTCCTGACGGCGTGCGCCGTCGCGCCCGGCATGCGGATGACCGGCTCGCAGGAATTGCCGGTGGCGAGCGCGCGCAACGGCGAACCGGCACAGTCGCTCGATGTGCCGATCCGGGAAATCGATGTCAACCTGCTGCAGTCGATGCGCGACGACAGCGAAGCGACCGGGCACGTCGACGCGCTGTTGCGCGAGCGCGCGAAGGGCGGCTATCGGATCGGCGCCGGCGACGTATTGCAGATCACGGTGTGGGATCACCCCGAACTGTCCGCGGCGGCGCCGACGACTCAGTCGTCGTCGGCACAGCGGCAGAGCGACCCCGTCAGCGGCTTTGTCGTCGATGAAACCGGCAGCGTGCAGTTTCCGTACGTCGGCACGCTCGCGGTGTCGGGCAGGACGACGACCGAGGTTCGCGATGCGTTCCGCGTCGCGTTGACGAAAACCTTCCGCGACCCGCAGGTCACCGTGCGCGTCACGTCGTACCGCAGCCAGCAGGTGTACGTCGAAGGCGAGGTGCGCAATCCGGGCGTCCAGCCGATCAACGACGTGCCGATGACGCTGATCGAGGCGATCGATCGCGCGGGCGGGCTTCAGCCGACGGCCGATCGAAGCCGTATCGAGCTGATGCGCGGCGACGAGCACTACGTGCTGAACCTGTCGCAGCTCGTCGCACGACGGATCGACCCGGCCAGCATCCTGTTGCGCAACCGGGACGTGCTGCGCGTGCAGTCGCGCGAGGACAACGGTGCGTTCGTGATGGGCGAGGTCGCGAAGCCGACGCTCGCGCTGCCGCTGCGCGACGGCTCGTTGACGCTCGGCGATGCGTTGCAGCAAGCCGGCAGCTTCAACAGCGGCACCGCCGACACGGCGCAGGTCTACGTGATTCGCGGGCGCGGCTCGAGTACGCCCGACGTGTTTCATCTCGATGCGAAGTCGCCGGTCGCGATGGTGCTCGCGAACGACTTCAGGCTGGCGCCGAAGGATGTCGTCTATGTCGATGGCAACGGCCTCGTCCGACTCAGCCGCGTGCTGTCGCTGTTGTTGCCCGCCATCAATGCCGGCATGACCGGCGCGCTGGTCGCGAAATGAACCGCCGGAACCCGATCGACACTGGATTTGCCATGACAGACCTTTCCGAAGCACGGCTGTACGACGCGGCGTTGTACGACGATGCGCCGCTTTCGTCCTACGTCGACATCGTGCTGGCCCGGTGGCGCCTGGTGCTGGGCATCGCGGCCGGCGTGTTCCTGCTGGGGCTGCTGTATGTCGTATTCGCGACGCCGGTCTATCGTGTCGACGCGACGATCCAGGTCAACGAATCGACCGCGGCGGGCAATTCTCCGTTGCACGACATCGCGGCGTTGCTCGACAACGGGAGCACGACCGCGGCCGAACTCGAACTCGTGCGCGCGCGCATGGTGATCGACTCGGTCGTCACGAAGCAGCATCTCAACATCGTTGCCGAACCGCGCTATTTCCCGTTGATCGGCCGCTGGGTCGCCCGTCGCTATCGGGACGACGGCGTCGCGCCGCCGCTGTGGGGAATGTCCCGGTTTGCATGGGGCGGCGAGCGATTCGATGTCGTCACGTTCGAGACGGCCGGCAAGAAAAGCCACGACGGCATCGACGCGCTGGACGGGCTCTGGTTCGTCGTGACCGCCAAAGGCGGCGGGCGCTACGTGGTCAGGGACGAGGATGACGACATCGTGCTGAAAGGCGAGGTCGGCGTGCCGGCACACGGGCAGTACAAGGCGCAGCCGCTGACGCTGCTGGTTGCCGCCCTCGATGCGCGGCCGGGCACGACGTTCCGGCTCAAGCGCATCCCGCAGCTCGAAGCGGTTTCCCAGCTCCAGGACGATCTGACCGTCGAGGAAAAGGCCAAGCAATCCGGCATCCTGACCGTCACGCTCGAGGGCGACGACCGGACGCGCATCCGGGACATCCTGCGGGCCGTGGTCGACGGCTACGTCCAGCAGAACAAGGAGTACCGCAGCGAGGAGGCCGCCGCGACGTTGGAATCGCTGAAGAGCAGCATGCCGACGGTCATGAAGGCACTGAAGGACGCCGAGGACCGATACGCGGCGTTCCGCGCGCGCACGGGGACGGTCGATCTCGACGAACAGGGCAAGCTGCTGCTCGGTCAGGAAGTGGACATCGAGACGCGCACGCTCGAACTCAAGCAAAAACGCATCGACCTGATCGCGCGGTTCGCCGACGGTCATCCGGCCGTGCAGGCGCTCGACGCCAACCTCGCGGAGCTGGCGGGCAAGGCGAAGGAACTGAAGGCGCTCGAAGCGAAGTTGCCCGATACGGAGCGGGAGGGTCTCGGCGTGTTGCGTGACGTGCGCGTCAACACCGAGCTGTATACGAACCTGCTGAACACCGGACAACAGCTCGAGATCGCGAAGCGAAGCGAGATCGGCAATGTCCGCGCCGTCGACTTGCCGGTCCTGCCGGTGAAACCCGTCAAGCCCAAGCGCCTGCTGCTGGTCGCGCTGTCGTTGTGTGTCGGGATTGCCCTTGGCGTCGCCGCCCCGTTCGCACAGCGGGCGGTATGGGGCCGCGTCGAACATTCCGAGCACCTCGAGCAGGTGCTGGGCGTGCCGGTCTATGCGGTGGTGCCGCACAGTCGGGAGCAGCGACGCCTCGTGCGCAACCAGCAGCGTGCGGGACAGGGCGCGCACGTTCTCGCATCGGAAATTCCGGAGGATGTGACCGTCGACGCGATCCGCAGCCTGCGCACAACGCTGCAGTTCACGATGTCCGAGTCGGGGCACAACGTGATCATGGTCACGAGCCCGCAGCCCAGTGCGGGCAAGTCGTTCCTCTGCGCGAATCTGGCTTCGCTGTTCGCATCGGGCGGCAAGCGCGTGCTGCTGATCGATGCCGATATTCGCCGCGGCCAGTCGCATCGTCACTTCGGGCTGCCGGCGGCGCCCGGCCTGCCCGACGCGATCGCGAGCGGCGCGCTCGAGCGCGGCGTCCAGAAATCGGCGGTCGCCGGTGTCGACGTGCTGGCGCGCGGGGCCGTCGCCCGCACGTCGGAGCTGTTCAACGACGGCCGCTTCAAGCTGCTGCTCGCCACGGCATCGCGTCTCTACGACATCGTCATCGTCGATACGGCGCCGATCCTCGCGCTGCACGATGCGGCGACCATCGGCCGCCACGGCGCGACGACGCTGCTGTGCGTCCGGCATGGCCGCAGTTCGATGCCGGAGATTCGCGAGGCAGAGCGTCGCCTGCGCAACGCCGGCATCGCGATCAGCGGCGTCGTGCTGAACGACGTGCCGCGGCGCCAGGCCGTCTACGGCGCGTACGGCGAAGGGAAATACGCGTATGAAACCGAGCACTGAGCCCGCGATGCGCGACCTCGCGCTGCTCGCCGCGAGCGACCGTGCGTCGCCCGCCGGCGAGCGACTCGGTGCGCGCACGGTGCGAAGCCTCGCGTGGGCGCTGGTGCAGGCATGGGGCGGCAAGCTCGTCACGCTCGTCACCTATCTGCTGGTCGCGCGCTGGCTCGGCCCGGCGGACGTCGGGCTTGCGGCCTCGGTCACGCTGTCGCTGTCGCTGGTCCTGATGATCGCCGAGGGCGGCCTGGGCGACGCGCTGGTTCAGCGCGCATCGCTCGACGACGACGATCTCGAATGGCCGTTCGCGTGCTCGATCGGCATGGCGGTCGTGCTCGCGGCCGCGCTGTTCGTCCTCGCCGGGCACGTCGAAACGTGGCTGCGCGTACCCGGGCTGACGCCGTATCTGCGGGTGGCGTGCGCGTTCGTGCCGATCGGGTCGGCGAGTTCGTTCCAGGAGGCGCTGTACAAGCGGCGGCTGGATTTCCGTACCCTGGCGATGCGTCAACTCGTGTCGGTGAGCGTTGCGGGCGCCGTTGCGGTCGCGCTGGCGATCGCGGGCGCCGGTGCGTGGAGCCTGATTGCGCAGGCGGCGACCTTCATGACGATGTCCGCGCTCTGGCTCTGGCGCAGACCGGTCTGGCGTCCGCGCGGCCGCCGGAACGCGTCGACGTTCTGGCCCATTGCGCGCTTCGGCGGTCATGTCGTCGCGGCGAGGCTGATCGACTGGTGGGCGACGCGCACCGTGGACCTGATCGTCGTCGCGCTGTACGGCGCAGCCGGGCTGGGCATCTACGCGATCGGCGCGAGGCTGTACCAGACGGCGCTGGAACTGCTGTGCCGGGCCGCGACCGACGTCGCGCTCGCGGTGCTGTCACGGGTCGCGCACGACGCCGGGAAAATGGCGGCCACCTACCTCGACGTCACGGGGCTGGCCGCGATGGCCGCGGCGCCGCTGTTCGTCCTGATGGCCGTGTTGAGCCGCGACATCACGATCGTGCTGTTCGGTGCACGCTGGGCCGATAGTGCCGCGATCATGACGCCGCTGATGGGGCTCGGCGCGGTTCAGACGGTCCAGTTCGTCAACGGTGCATTCCTGTCGGCGCGCGGCCGGCCGAACGTCACGATGTGGCTGACGGTCGTCAAGCTCGTCCTGGTGCTGGGCGCGATGGTCTGCCTGCCGTCGCACGACGTCGCCGGGCTCGCGTGGCTGTATGTCGGCGCGGTGCTGTTCATCACGCCGCTCAGCTTCGGCGCCGTTGTCGTCGAGCTGCAGGTCGATCCCGGCCGCTTGCTGGGTCGGCTGGTGCCGCCGTATCTGCTTGCGCTCGGCTGCGCGCTGATCGTATCGCGGCTTGGCGCGACCCTCTGCGGCGTGCCGGCGCTGGTCAGGCTGCCGCTGCTGATCGTCGGCTTCGGCGCCGCTTATGTCGGCGCAACCTGGATGTTGCGCCGTCAGGCCGCCCGGCAAACCGTGGCGATGCTGATCGCATTGCGCGATGCGAGGAAACGGACATGAGCCGCGTCGCGCTGCAGGTGCCGCGGCCACGCGCGTCGTCGTCCGGTGCGTCGACGATCGGGGCGCAGGTGCGCTTCGACCTCGCGGACGCGGTCCTGCTCGTATTGCTGCTGCTGAGCTCGATCCAGTTCCTGAAGATCGGCGGTGCGCAACTCGGTCAGATGTTCGCGGTGCTCGTGCTGCCGGTGCTGCTGGTGCGGCGCCGGATCCCCGTCGGCGCGTGGGAAATCTGGGCCTTTGCGCTGTTTGTCGGCGTCGCGTTGTCGACGACGTTCCTGTCCGGCTATCCGCGCTTCAAGGCGGCCGAGCAGATCGTGAAGTTCGTGTTCGTGATGCCGGCGTTCTATTTGATCGGCCGCTACTACGGCGCGCGGGCACGCACGCGGCCGTTGCCGTTCGGCTATGTCGCGATCGCGGGGTTCCTGGCGCTTCAGTACGCGCTGCAGTATTTCAACGTCCCGGTGCTGTACGAGAAAGTCGACTTCATGCAGAACGCGATTCACGGTTCGTTCAAGGAGCGCAACTGGTTCGCGGCGTTTTTCTTCCTGACCGCCTACGCGTGTTTCCGGCAGTCGCCGCGCCGCATTCCCGACGTCGTGAAGTTCGTTGCGCTCGCACTCGTCGTGACGCTGCTGAGCGAATCGAAGACGGTGTTGATCGCGTGCGCGATCGTGATCCTGCTGCAGGTGCGCGGCCATTTCTTCGCGAAAGTGCTGACGATGGCCGCCGGAGCGGCGTTCTATCTGTACATGTTCACGCGCGAACTGACCGGCGACCAGCTTCAGGTCCGGCTGCAACAGGAGCGCGGGCTGGCCTTTACGGAATCGATCAAGCTGGTCGGCCGCGACTGGATCGGCCACGGCTTCGGCTTCGTCGAGCATTACTTCTCGCACTCGGCCGTCGCCGTTCGCGGGCTCGGCGAGGGCACGAGCGCCGTCTTTTGCGCACCGCTGGATCTGATGCTGGTCGCCGGCCCGATCGGGCTGCTCGCATGGGCGGTGTTCTTCACGGGGCTCGGCCAGGGCCGGCGCGCGATGGTCATGCTGGCGCCGATCGCGGCTTGGTCGCTGATCAACCCGATGCACCAGAGCGAAACGTCATACCTGTTCGTCGGCTTTCTCGCGTCGTTCGCGTTCGTGCCGCGGGCGGCACGCCGGAAAGCGCGCGCTGCGCCGTGCGTGTCGCGGCCCCGATCCATCTTCCCGTCCGGACAACCTCGATGAAATTCTCTCTCATCATGGCGACGCTCGGCCGTAGCGACGAGATCGAGCGCATGTTCGATTCGCTCGTGCGGCAGGCCTACGCCGACCTCGAAGTCATCGTCGTCGACCAGAACCCGGACGACCGGGTCGAGCGGATCGTCGACCGGTATCGCGACCGGCTGACGATCGTCCATCTGAGATCCGACAAGGGCAAGTCGCGGGCGACGAACGTCGGCCTGAAGGCCGTGACGGGCGACGTGGTCGGGTTCCCCGACGACGATTGCTGGTATCGGCCCGGGATGCTCCATGCGGTCGCGGCGCGCTTGTCCGCCGACCGGATGCTCGACGGCGTGACGGGCATGAGCGTCGACGCCGCGGGCCGGCCGTCGCAAGGGCGGTGGGCGACCACGGCGCAGATCGTCAACCGCTTCAACGTGTGGGTGTGCGCGACGTCGTACACGATCTTCCTGCGCCGGTCCGCCGTGCATGCGGCGGGGCAGTTCGACGTGGACCTCGGCGTGGGCGCGACCACGCGCTGGGGAGCGGGGGAAGAAGTCGACTTTCTCGTGCGCGCGTTGCAAGCGGGGTGCCGGATCGACTACGACCCGCATCTGCGCGTCCATCATCCCGAACCGCTCGCCGTGCTCGACGAGCAGGCCTATGCGCGCGGCCGCCGCTACAACCGCGGGTTCGGGCACGTGCTGCGGATCAATCGCTATCCGCTCGCCTACGTCCTCTACATGATCGCGCGGCCCGTCGCCGGCTGCCTGCTGTCATGTGTGCGCCGCAATCCCCGGCGTGCGAAGTATTACTGGATCGCCGCGTCGCATCGACTGCTTGGCTGGATGGATTGAACGATGAACACGATCTTCTCCGCTTCGACCGAATGCGCCGAGCGCGCCGAGCGCACTGACGGCACTGAGCGCGCGCACCTCACGGTCTATACCGACACCCGCTGGCCGGTTGGCACCGGCATCCACAACGTGATGGCGGCCTATGCCGAGCGCGCGCCGTCGACCGTCCGCATCGAACCGTTGCCGGTCGGCGGCGAGGTCGCGCACCCGCTGTCGCCGCTCGCGTTGAGCCGCGCGCTGAGGCGGCTGCCGGCCCGCAACGCCGTGTTCTGGAATCCCGGGTTCGTCCCGGCCGCGTTGCCGGGATTCCCGTCGGTCGTCGTGGTGCACGATCTCACGCATCGCCATTTCTACACGCGCGCGCATCGCTTCTACTACGACACGGTGCTGCGGCCGCTGTACCGGCGTTGCACGGCGATCGTCTGCGTGTCCGAGTTCACGCGCGACGAATTCCTCCGCTGGTCGGGCATGCCGCCGGATCGCGTTCACGTGATCCACAACGGGACCGACGCGGCATACCAGCGCAACCGCGACACGCTCGACTATCCGTTTCCGTACGTGCTCTATCCGGGCAACCGGCGCAACTACAAGAACCTGCATCGGTTGATCGAGGCATTCGGCGCGAGCGGGCTGTTGCCGCTCGGCGTGCGTCTGATGCTGACCGGCAATCCCGACCCGGCGCTGCTGGCGCACGCCGCGCAGCACCGATGCGCGGACGGCCTCGTATTCGCGGGGGTATTGCCGAACGATGCGATGCCGAAACTGTATCGAGGCGCGCTGTTCGTCGCATTCGTGTCGCAGTACGAAGGTTTTGGCTTGCCGATCCTGGAAGCGATGGCATCCGACGTGCCCGTGTTGACGTCGACCGTGTCGGCCATGCCGGAAGTGGCGGGTGCCGCCGCGATGCTCGTCAACCCGTTGTCGGTCGTCGACATCGCGGTCGCGATGCGCCGGCTCGGCACGGAGGCCGCGTGGCGGGACGCACTCGTCGCGCGCGGCCGGGAGCAGATCCGCCAGTTCGACTGGGACACGTCGGCGCGCAAGTTCTGGCAACTCGTCGAGCAGGTCGGCGCGTCGGCATGACGCGCACATCAACGAACAGAGCCGGGCAAACCGGCCGACACAATCCACCACGGCGCGGGGTATCACGATGGAAACCGAAGGAAGCATCAGCGTCATCGTCGTCAATTACGGCACGCCCGACCTGACGATACGATGTGTGGCGTCATTGACGTCGTTACGCGTCGCGCTCGCCGACGACATCGTCGTCGTCGAGAATGCGTCGCCGGACGACTCGTACACGCGATTGCGACACGCATTGCCGCGCGGCGTCAGGCTGCTGCGCGCCGCCTGCAATCGCGGCTTCGGCTCCGGCGTGAATTTCGGCATGGCCGCCTGCCGACGCGACTACGTGCTGGTGGTCAATCCCGATACGCGCTTCAGCGAGAACGGGCTGGCGAAAGTGCTGGAGCTGTTCGAGACACGGCCGGAGGCCGGGCTCGTCGGGCTCGATCTGCAGTATCCCGACGGCCGGCGCCAGTACTCGGCGCGACGGTTCTACAGCTGGCTCGACATCGTCGCGCGACGCACCGCGCTCGGCCGCTCGGACCGCTTTCGCGCCCGGATGAACCGGCACCTGATGATCGACGCATGGTCGTGCGGTAATCCGTTCGATGCCGAATGGGTGATGGGAACGGGATTCGTCGTGCGGCGCGACCTGTTCGAGTCGCTCGGCGGCATGGACGAATCGTATTTCCTGTACATGGAGGATGTCGATCTGTGCGCGCGGACCTGGCTGGCCGGCTATCGGGTGCTCGGCATGCCGGGCGTCACGCTCGTGCACGATCATCAGCGGCAGTCGGCGGCGAGCCCCGTTTCGCGCGCGGGACGGCATCATCTGCGCAGCCTGTGGCGGTTCTACCGCAAGTTCCACGTGCCGCTGTCGTTGCCGCCCGGCATCTCGCGGATCGCACGGCAATGAAGCCTGCCTCGCCGGTTCGTGTCGCCGTGCGTGCCGCGGTGGTCGTGTTGTGCGCGATGGTCGCGCGCGGCGGCGAGTGCGCGCAGCCGGCGCGGCCGCCGCACGACGCGAACGTCGTCGCCGGAAATCCCCGGGTGTCGGTGCCGCGCGTGCTGCTCGCGCAGAACGGCGTCGCGCGCTACATCGTTCGCGCCGGTGCGACGGATGCCGTGACGCGGCATGCGGCGGACGAGATTGCCGACTACCTGTCGCGGATCAGCGGCGCGTCGTTTGCCGTGTCGGGCGACGCGCAGGATCGTACGCCGGCCATTGTCGTCGGCGGCGAGCATGCGGCGGAACGATGCCGTTCGGCAAACGCCGCCCCGCTCGGCAGCGACGGCTTCGTCGTTTGCCGCAGCGGCGACGACCTCGTCGTGGCCGGCGACACGCCGCGCGGCACGCTGTTCGGCGCGTACTGGTGGCTCGACCGCAAGCTCGGCGTGAAGTGGCTCGCGCCCGATGCGACCGAGGTGCCGCGACAGCCCGAGCTGCGCGTCGACACGGCACCCGTCCGGCAGGTTCCCCGCTTCGCGTATCGGGAGGTGTTGAGCGCGGAAGGGGAGGACAAGCCGTTCCGCGCGCATAACCTGCTGAACGGCGAGTCGCACGGCACGTCGTATCGCGCTTCCCCGCCCGGTATCGACATGTGGGATCGCAGCTGGCTCGCGCGGGACGGCGATGCCGATTTCTGGACGCTCGTGCCGCACGACCGGTATGCGGCAGCACATCCCGCCTGGTATGCCGGCGGGCAACTCGCGATGATGTCGGCCGACGTCCGCGCCACCATGGCGGCCGAGATCGTGAAGCGCCTGAAGCGGCAATCCGACCCGGCTCGCATCTGGTTCGGGATCCGCGACATGGACTGGGGCTGGGACCTGGACGCAGCCAGCCGCGCGTTTGCCGATGCGCATGGCGATGCGCCGTCGGCCGCGTTTCTCGATATGGTGCGGGACGTGGCGGCGCGGGTCCGGGAGGAAGTTCCCGGCGCGCGTTTCGCGATGCCGGCCTATCACTGGGGCTTCACGCCGCCGGACGGCATGCAGGTTCCGGATCACGTTCGCGTGTATCCGATGACGATCCAGGTCGACTACAGCGTCGCGCTGAACGAGGACCGCAACGCGTCGCTGCGCGACGGTCTGCGCAAATGGAGCGAGCTCGCGCGGCACGTCACCGTGTGGGATCACGTCGTCAACTTCGGCGGCTACCTCCAGCCGACGCCGAATCTCTATCCGATCGGCCGCAGCATCGCGTGGCTCGCCACGTTGCCGAGCGTCGACGGCTACTTCGCGGAAGGCGACTGGCAGTCGCGCGGCGGCGAATTCGCGAGCCTGCGCGTGTGGTTGATCGCCCGGCTGCTCTGGACGCCGACCGCGGACCCGCGCACGCTCGTCCGCGAATACTGCGACGCCTATTACGGCGCGGCTGCGCCGGCCGTCGTGCGCTACATCGATCGCATGCATGCCGCGCTGCGCGCGAGCGGCGACGTGCTGGCCGAACAGACGCCGGTCGGCATGGCGATGTACACGTACGACTTCGTCCGCCAGTCGGAATGGGATTTCGACGCCGCCGCCCGGGCGGTCGACGGGGATGCCGTGCGCAGCGCGCGCGTCCGCGAGGCGCGCATGCCGCTCGATTTCGTGATCCTGGCGCTGCGCGATCGATACGCGGCGCGCGCCGGGCAGGAAGGCTGGGACCTCGATATTCGCGGGCGGCGCGCGCGTTTCGACGCGGCGATCTCGGCTGCGGGCGTCCGTCAGTACCGGCAAAGCGGCAATCTCGCGGCGCTCGGCGCATTGCTCGATATCGACCGGCATCCCGTCGTTCCGCCGCCGTTCGTGGCGGGCCTCGCCGACAGCGACTGGCGCGCGATCGATGTTTCGCGCGTGAATCTCTACGACAGCGCACACGTGGTGGCCGACCCCGCTGCGCCGGACGGCGCCGCGATAGCGATACGCGGCGACTCGGGCGTCTGGGCAGTCCAGCTCAAGCTCGACAAGCTGCCGCGCGACGGGCGCTGGGATCTCTACGCATCGGTGCGTGTGCCGGACGGCGGCGGTGCGGGCGCGGCGGCCGTGCGCGTAGGGGCTTACCCGCCGATGACGCTGCGCACCGACACGCCGGCGCGCACGTTCGACGACGCGCGATTCGGGTGGCTGCCCGTCCCGGGCGGCCCGTTTGCGTATGACGCCGATCACGAGAAGGGCATTTATGTCCACGGCGTCGGATTCGCGCAGGGTCAGTCCGTGCGCGTCGGCACCTTCATCGCCATTCGTCATCGTGCGCCGGGCGGCGCGCTGCCGTCGGTCCCGCTCAAAGGAAACGCCTCATGAAAGTTGCGATCGTTTCGCCCATTCCGCTGTTTCCCGTCAATGCCGGCAACCGCAGTCGCATCCTGAATCTCGCGCGGGCGGTCAAATCGCTCGGCTGCGACGTGCATTTCGTCTATCTGGAATCGCGCCAGACGGGAGGCATGGACCTGGAAGCGCATTGCCGCGAGTTCGGTGCCGACCGCGTGTCGATATTGCGCCGCGCGGGCCTGGCGCTCGCGCTCTATCGCGCCAAGCGGGTGGCGTGGCTGGTGCGTCGTCTCGCCGCGAAAGCGGCCGGCAGTCGACATGCGTACTACACGGGGCTCGACGAATTGTTCAGCGGGCGCTTTACCGGACAGTTGCGCGCGCTGCAGCACCGCCACGCATTCGATGCCGTGTTCGTCGAATACGTGTTCTATTCGCGCGCGCTCGATGCGTTTCCCGATACGGTGGTCAAGGTCATCGATACGCACGACATCTTTGCGGACCGGCATGTTCCGTTCATCGGCCGCCCCGGCGCGAAGCGCTACATGTTTTCGATTCCGCCGCAACGGGAGTGCGACGGATTGCGCCGCGCGCATGTCGCGCTGGCCATCCAGGCCGACGAGGGCGACCTGCTGGCGGCGCGCCTCGGCAGCGGCGACGCCCCGGAGGTTGCGGTGCTGAGTCACCTGCTGGCGTTTCCGCCGCAGGTGGATTGTGCCGGGCATGCCGACGCGACTTTCCTCGGCAGCGACAACCAGCCGAATCGCGACGCCGTCAAATACTTCGTCGACGAGATCCTGCCGCATATCGTGGCCCGGCTGCCGGCGTTTCGCGTGCATCTCGCCGGCACGATCGCGTCGGCCGTCCCCGACGGGCCGCACATCGTCAAGCACGGCCCCGTCGCCGAGCTGGGCGACGCATTCGCGATCGCACCGATCTCGATCAATCCGATGCTGCTCGGCACCGGCATCAACATCAAGCTGCTCGAAAGCATGGCGCTCGGCGTGCCGATCGTCAGTACCCGGACGGGCGCGCGCGGCCTCGGCGAGCATGACCTGCGCGGGGTGACCGTCGTGCGGGACGGCGATCCGCAGGGCTTTGCGGATGCGGTCGTCCGGCTTGCGACGGACCGCGCGCATCGTATCGCCCAGGGTGCGGCGGCGCGCGATTCCGCACGAGCGTGGCACGACGCGCAGCTGCGCGTTCTTCGCGACACGCTCCGGCGGCGGCCGCCGGTCGCCGCACCGGCCTGACGGATGCGTCCATCGAAATCATCGAATCAACCAGGGGAATCGAACATGTCGAAACTGGCCGATCTGAAACAGCGGCTTCGCGTGTGGTTGTATGTGAAGCGACTGACCATGCAGTGGCGTCGCGAGGCCGCACGAGGTGCCGCAGGCAATGACGGCGCATCCGGCGCCCATCTGCTGATATTGCCGTGCGATCCGTGGACGCTGGTCGGCTCGAAAGGCGATGAAGCGATGCTGCGCGCGGTCGTCGAGCGGTTGCGACAGGCGAACGGCGCGTTGCAGGTGTCGGTCGTCACGGCCACGCCCGCGGCAGCTGACGCCGCGACCCGGCTCGGCTTGCATGCGATCGACGCTTGGAACGAGCCATGGCGCCTGACGGACACGGTCGAACGGCTCGCCGCACTGCGACCCACTGCGGTGGTCGTCATCGGCGCCGACGTGATGGACGGCTACTATTCGCCCATTACGTCGCTGAGGTTGCTGGCAACGGCGGATCTGCTGGTCAGACGCGGCGTGCACGGCACGATTCTCGGCTTCAGCTTCAACCGCCTGCCGTACATGCCGTTGCGGCATGCATTCGACCGGATCGACGCCCGGCTGCTGGTCAATGTCCGCGACGGCGTCTCGCTCGATCGATTCAGGCGTTTCAGTTCGGCGAGCGCGGAGCTCGTGGCGGATTCCGCCTTCATGCTTCAGCCGGACGATTCGTCCGATTGCGTCAGGGGGACGGCGGCGTGGGTCGAATCGCGCCGCGCGGCCGGCGACATCGTGATCGCCTTCAACCTTCACCCGATGCTGATCCGCCGGGCCAGCGACGACGATATCGCTGCGCTGGTCGCGTCGGCGCAGGCAGCCATTCTCGAACTCGCGGCGCTTCATCGGATCAGCATCGTTTTGCTGTCCCACGACTATCGCGGCCGGGACGGCGACGATACCTGTCTCGAGCCGCTGCATCACGCGTTGGCCGCGACGATGGGCGAGCGGCTTTGCTACCCGCGCACGAGGATGTCGGCGGCGGAACTGAAGGCCATTTCAGGGCAGGTGGACGGCGTGGTAACCGGGCGCATGCATCTGGCGATCGCGAGTCTTGGCATGGGCGTGCCTGTCGCGGCGCTGACCTATCAGGACAAGTTCCAGGGGCTGTTCAGTCATTTCGGTCTGTCGGACAGCTTCTTGCTGAAGCCCGAGGAAGCGATGCGCTCCGGTCATCTGGCGGCGGTACTGGACCGGTTCGTGTCTGAACTCCCGCAATTGCGCAACCAGGTGCATGCCACGCTGCCGCGCGTGAAGGAGGCGTCATGCAGAAACCTGCGCGGCATGATCCATGCGATCCGGCCTTCGTGAGCGGTATCCACGATATTTTTCCTGCATTCGCAGTTGCGCCGCATTCTTCCAGAGGCATCGTTTCACATGCGGAATCCAGACGAAGACCCGGTTGATCCCGACCGTTCGGGTCTCGAGAAAAAAGCGAACTATCGTGCGCCGGCGCTCGAGAAGGGTCTCGATATCCTCGAGTTGCTCGTCGATCGCCAGTTCGGCATGGCGCAGGCGGACATCTGTCGCGCGTTGAAGCGCAGCCGGAGCGAGCTGTATCGCATGATCCAGGTGCTCGAGGATCGCGGCTACATCTACAGGGTGGATCGTTACGACCGTTACGCGCTGACCATGAAGCTTTACTTTCTCGGACAACATCATGCGCCGACTCGATCGCTCGGCACGCTTGTCACGCCGCTCTTGCAGCAGTTCGCATTGCAGACTATGCAGTCGTGTTACCTGACGGTATTCGATGGCGACACGTTGGTTGTCATCGCAACGGCCGGCGCTGAAACGGAATGGAACCTGGCGGTCCGGGTCGGCACGCGCGTTCCGCTGCACGGCAGCGCCGCGGGAGAGATGTACCTGGCGTTTCAGGACGACGACGTGCGAACGCGATTGCTCCGGACCATCGGGCACGATGTCGAGTCGTGGAACCCGCCACGTAGCGATGAAGCATTGCCGACCCATCTGGTCGACGGCTATATCTGCCGCCCGAACGAGCGCATTCCCGGCATCACGGATATCGCAACGCCGATCGTCGACAAGTCGGGCTCGGCAATCGCGATCCTCGCTTGCCCCTACCTGGCGCTCTCGGGAGAAGCCGGGGGGATGTCGATCAAGCAGATTGGCGTCGCGCTGTGCGAAACGGCACAGCGCATCTCCGCGACGGTCGATCAGCGGTTCATGCAATCCGCCGTCGAGATGCCGTCGCGTGAGCCGGCGCAGGGTGCGCGTCGGGCGGGGTGAAGGAATCGCGGGGATTCGCACGGCATGGCGCATGCGCGTGCGATAACGCGTGATACGGGGTCGGGCGATCCGGAATGCCGAGCAACAGCGGTGCGCCGCCGCAATGCCAATGCGTGCACGCATCGACGATGCGCCGCCCGTTCCTCCGTAGCGAAAAAACTTCGATTGCTTATGGAAATTGACAGTCGCATGTGCTATGCACGGATTCAAGAATGAAACGTGTCGTTGGATGCAAACCCGTATCGCGCAAACCGGAAAGTATTCATAGGATAGGTAAACCGCGCGCGCATGCCGCGGCGATCGCCATCGATACGGGGTGTCGATGGCGCCTGGACCTGGGTGGTGACGTTCGATGGCGGCCGCGACGCATCGAGACAGGCGCGCGGCCGATCGCGATTGCCCGATCCGGGGCCGTTCGTTTTCACGGGGGGCAGCATGGTGAACTGGATCAGCCGCTGGGCGATGCATCACGCCCCGACGCCGGAAAAAGCCGCCGCGTCGATGCTGGTGACTGCACGCATGGAATTGTTCGCTGCCGAGCAGCGTGTCATCGATGCGAAACTGCGAGCAAGCTACTGGAGCACGCGCGTTGCGTTTCTCGAAGAAGTGCAGCAGCAGGGCATCGATCCTTGGGTACATGCGCTGCCGTCGCCACGGCCTGAAGCCGAGTTGACTCCGCTTGGCGCGGGCCCGCGTCTCGCCGCCGGCACTTGACGGCCATCCGCTGCGTGATCGCTCGCGGTTTCTGGAAAAGACGATCCGGTAAATCCGGATCGATCAGTCAGGACGCCGGTGGCGGACGTCGCGAACACTGCGTCCGCCGGCTCCGAGGCCGCCAGCACGGCGCCGGATTCGGCGCTTGCCGCCAAGCGCGCTTTGCGAAACACTGCAATGAACCGGCCGGCAGGCGGTTCAGGTCGCCCGAAGCAACCTCGACATCCATCAAGCGGTAATGGCTGACTGTCGTTGGAGAGGTGGCCAGGCGTGAACGCTCGCGGCTAGCGCTATAAGGCGCCAGGGGTTCCGGCGCCTGCAAAGCGCGGCGCGCTCCGTTCCTCTGGTTTGTAGCCGTTGTTATTGTTGGAGCGCGCCGGAATGGGAAAACACTCTGATGTTCGCTTCCGTTTTGCTTTCGTCGCCGTCGTTGGCTTGGCTGCTGCGGGCTTTGCGCATGCCGACGAAGGCGCGCCGGGCCCGTCGAGTGGGCTCGGTCCGGGGCAACGCACATTCGACGCGTACGCCGTTTATGGTAATGGCCGTGCGAGCGAGGGCGGCAACATGCACTGGCGCGCTTATGAAATCGGCTTCGGCCAGGCACTGAACGACTACGCGTCGGTGTTCGTCGCCTATCTGAACGAAGGCCATCCGACGGACAACCATCGCGACGGTTTCGCGCTGCTCGGCGCGGCGCGCTTGCTGCTTGGCGCGAGGATGACGCTCGAATTGGCGGCGGGCCCGTATTTCAGCATGAACACGACACACGTCGATGATGAGGCGCGCAACGAAAAACGTCTCGGGATCCGCGCGTCGGCTGCGTTGCGTTACGAGCTCACGCCCAATGGCATCTACCTCAAGGCGCAGTACAACCGTGTTCAGATGGCAGGCGGCCACTCATCCGATGCGGTGCTGTTCGGCATCGGCTCGGGATTCGGCGGCGACCCTCATCCGTCGCTTTCCGACGGCAGGACTCAGCTGAGCGTCTGGGCCGGAACCTCGCAAACGAACCGGCCGAGGGTTCCGATCCAGAAGGGTTACCTGGTCGAGCTCAAACGGCCGATCGGCACTGCCTGGGCATATTCGGCAAGCTTCGTTTACGAGGGCGTCAACGACGTCGCTGCCAGAAGGGGCGCCGCAGCCCAACTCTGGTACGTTGCGCCGATCTTGAGCAGATGGAGTCTCAGTGCCGGCGTCGGCCCCTATCTTGCATACGACAAGAGTGCGCCGTCTAGCCGGATGAAGCTTGCTGCGCTTTTCAGCGCGCAGATCGGCTATGAATTTACCAAGGACTGGACTGCGAATCTTCGCTTCAACCGTGTCGCGACCGGCAACAACACGGACCAGGACATGTTCATGATCGGATTGGCCCACAATTTCTGAGGTGGGGTTGCCGTGCAGGTATCCTGACGATTCTGCTCACTTCGTGTCAGCGAGGGGCTGGCCGCCGGCACCGACCAACCGGCGAGTGAGCGTGCGTGCGCGGGGATCGTTGCTTCCGAAAAGGACGCATCGGAGTATTGGGGGCGTTCAACGAAAGCGCTGCGAAAGTACTGCAAGGGCGTTCCCGGTCTGTGCTCGAGCGGCGGATCGTCACTGTTCACGATGTTCGTGTTCGTGCGCGCGCCACGGATCACGTCCCTGTCGTGGAAACGCTTGCCGATCGCTTGCGATGTGCTCGTGCTCGGCGCTGGAAGCTGACCCGAGCGACGCGTTCGAGCGCGGCCGGGCCGTTACGCTCCCATGCCGCCATTGCTCGACGCACGGGCCGACGTCTCCGTCCGATCTCGAGTACTGCTGCCTTACCGGCCGGGAGAGGTCGTACGGCCTGCGCGCGTCGCTTGCTCGGGTTCGACCTTCGCCGGCGCGTGTGCCTGTGAAGCAGGCGGCGCCGCACCCATATACGCAGGTGCAGCCTTTTTCTCCTTTCGTATTCCCGGTGGCGGCGCGGTCGGGCGCTGCTCCATGTCGGTCAGCATCTGCTTGCACGGCAGCGGCTGATCGCGGCCCGGCTGGAGCAATGCGAGCAAACTCGCGAGCGGATTCAGCAGGCCCAGCGCCACCGCGGCCCCGCCGCGGGCGATGAGCGCCTCCGGCTTCACGCCCACGTGAGGCTGCTTGAAGGTGCCGGTGACGTACAGCGGCGAGCGCAGCGATATCACCCGGAACCCCTTGGTATGCGGACGAATCGTCAGGTTCATGGTCTCGTCCCGCAAGTTCACGTTACCGTTCATGCCGATCACCGCATCTTCGGTGTCGAGCGCGAATACGCGCGAGTCGAGCACGCCATTGGTGGCCACGAAATCGGCCGCCGCGCAGTTGATCTTCACGTCGCGATCGCCGAACAGCTTCTCGTACACCACGTTCGCCACGTTCAACCCGGCCGCTTCCATCAGCACCAGGCTTACGGTGCCGTCCGTGACCAGCATCTTCACTTCTCCGTTGGACGTTGAGGCGAGCGCCGCCGGCGAGTTGCCGGTGGCCGACAGTGCGGCATCGCCGTTGACTTCGCCGAGCGCCGTTTGCATGACCGCGAACGTCGGGAATAGCTGCTTCAGCTTCAGGTGCCGCGCCTGCAGCGTGAACCGCCCCTTGAGCGGCGTGCCGCTGCCGTCCAGGTGGATGTTCGACGCCAGCGTGCCGCCCGCGACGCCGAAGTTCAGCGGGTTGAGCGTCAGCACGCCGTCCTGCATGACGACGTGGGTCGTCAGATCGTTGATCGGCAAGCTCGGGGACTTGATGATGCGCTGCCCGGTGAACCGGACGTCGGCGTCGATCTTCGTCCAGCGCTCCGTGCGAAACGCCTCGACCGGCAGCGTCTTGTTCTCGGGCTGCACGACCGCCGCGCCGCGGCGCGCCTTGCTGGCATTCGTGTCGGCGCCGACGAGCGGCGCAAGGTCGGCGAACCGCAGCACCTTCGACACGAGCGTGCCCGACAGGAGCGGCCTCGGTTCGCGCGAAACGTACACCAGCGTGCCGGAGAGATCGCTGCCGCCGACATGCCCCGTGAAGTCCTCGTACTTGAAGACATCGCCGGACGTGCGGAATTGCCCGATCAGCCGTCCGTCGGTCGCATAGGGCGGGGTCTCGGGCAGCGTGATGCCGGTGACGTCGTACAGGTGCGCCATGCTGGTGCCCGCGAGCCACAGTCGCAGGTCGACCGCCGCCAGGTGTGCCGGATCGGTCAGCGTGCCGACGAGCGCCAGCTTCGTATCGCCGAAGCGCAAATTGGCCTGGACCGGAAACGGGCGCTGAACTCCTTGCAGCCCCAGCACGTTTCCGATCTTGCCATTGCCGGTGACGTGCCCTTTCTTGTAGGTTCCGTCGACGGTCCACCCGATCGTGTAATCGCCCGCGCTGACGGACGCCGCGGGCGCGGCGCCTGCCGACGCGCCGGACGCTGCCGAGGCCGTCGCGCCCGACGCCGCTGTCGCGGACGCGCTCGACGCAGCCGATGCCGCCGGAGCGATCGCGGTAGTGGATACCGCGGCCGACGCTTGCGACGCCGCGGCCACTGCCTGCGACGCCGCTGCCGATGCGCGGGAAGCCGCATCGATACCCGACACGGGCGCCGGGGATCGTGTCGAACCGCGGTGCACCTGTGCCGCGAGTTTCTTTTGGCCCTCCTGGCCGACGGTCTGCGCCGATTCGCTGCGCGCCAGCGCCGCCTGCTGCTTCAACGCATCGCCGAACGCAATCGGCCTGCCGAGCGTGTCGATCGCGCCGCTCAGGTCGAACTGCTTCTGTTGGTCGTAGTAGCGGAGCTTGCCGGTGGCGAACGCGATATCGTGCAGGTCGAGCGTCCACTTGCCCGGACGATCGGAACGCTTGAACTGGAACGTCCAGTTGACGCGCCCGTCCGCGAGGCGTTCGAGGTCGACGGACGGATTGACGAGGTCGATGGCCGGAATCACAATGCGGCGCGCGATCAGCGGCAGCGCCTCGACTTCGAAGCTGATCGCGTCGAGCGTGGCGAAATGCTTCGTGCGCGCCCAGTCCGGGTTGGCAATCGTGACATTGCGGGCGCTGAATCGCGGCCACGGCACCCAGGCGCGCCAGCCATGCTCGCTCACGGGCCGGTGCCATCCGACACGCAGGTCGCCGTTGATGGCGAACTGTCGTCCGATCGCGTCCGATACCTTGTCATCGATCCAAGGGCGCGCGCGGTTCCAGTCGAACGTCACGATGAAGACGAACAACACGGCAATCGTCAGGGTAACGACACCGGCGAGCCACGCAGCCACCTTGCCGACGGTATGGCCGTTGCGCATCTTTCACTCCCGGGTTGTGCTTCACGGAAACGATAGCGCAATTCGTGTTCCCGCATGCGCTTCGACCAGCCAGCCGACCGGTTTCAGCGTTGTAACCGGGCAGGCGAGTCGGAAAATGGCGAGCCCAATGGGATCGGGAAGATGACCCGTCCGGGCCGACACGGACAGGTCAGACAAGGGGCGAGCGACGTGTGCAGGCGCTCGAGCCGTGCGAAACGTATCAGCGCTGAAACATTTGCATCCGCACACGACGACTTTCCGTGTATTCCGGCGGGTCATATCGCCATGCGAATCGAATGCATCGCGATGGCATATCGCTTGCTACTGAGATTGCGCCCGCAGACGAGTGATCCGGGAAATAGTGTCCAGATGCCGATCGTCTTCATGAGGATCAAGAGGAAATCGTAATGACGATACTTGCGACTTACACGTTCGCATTGCAGCACGGCAGCCATGCAACGTTCTTTATTCCTCTGAACGGCTGCCCATCCGGCGCGGCCCGGTTTTTCCTTGCCGCGCATCTGTCCGATGGTGCTGGATCGCTCGCCGACAGATTTCATCGGGCGAACAGGTCTGCCGAGCTGACTTCACCCGATGTGCATGAGAATTTGTCCTATCGCTACGTGGTCGATCTCGGCGGGCATATCCTCGCGTTTCGGCGCGACTCGGAGGGGAGCGAGTGGGAGCGGTTTTTCTCTGGACACTACGCAGAATTCATCAATGGGCACGCGCCGCTCAAGGCGCTCGGCGACGGCGTGCTGAAGCACATCAAGGCGTCCTTCACCGGCGGAAATGACGAATGGGTGGCGCGCGGGCAGCTTGTCAGGCGTCATGCCGCAGCCGTTGAGGCACTGTCGTTGCAACGCGAACGATTTCCGGAGCGGGCGGATGTCATTTCAAGCTATCAAAGCGATGTCGATGCACTGGCCGTTTCTCTCCGGCGATACAGCGAGGGTGAGGATTTCGAATGAATCCGGAAGAATGTTTCGTTAAAAAACATCCCCCTGCATTATCTTAAGTCTTAAAAATATTGATTATATAAAATATAGGGGGATTTATATATTCACATCATTTGGTGTGTTCGCTTAATTTAGATCAATGGTAACGTTTCCGGATCAGGGCATCCACCTACGAGGTGACGGACCAGAAATGGATGCGAGCGCGTTAGAATGGGCCCACTAAATTTGTATTGAATCGTCGCGGGAAATGGTGGAGTCGTTACAAACTCTCGAGCACCTTGTTGCGCTGAATGCGGGAGGCATGCGTTCGCGCATGTATACACAATCCAATTGTCCGACACGAGCATTCCATGCAGACCATGCTAAGTCCGCACGAAATTACTACTTTAATCATCGTTTGGGATGCTCCGGATCAGATCGAGCTGGATCGCGACGAACTCGTCGCGCTCATCGAGCATCGTCTGATCGCCGTTGATCAGCCGGCATCGGGTTGTCGGCGTGTCCAGGTTACCGCAGAGGGCCGCGCTGTCCTGAAAGCGGTCTCGCGAATGCGTTGAGTGATCCGGAGTGGGTCGAAAATGACGGAGACTGCGATGAACGGAGCATGGGTCGGATTCGTGGTTGGCGCGTTCGTGCTGGCGTTTGCGGCAATTGCCGCGATGAACCGCTATCGCCGCGAGCATCGTCGCGCGGAACTGCTTAGAAATCTGGACCACCATGAATGGTGGCACTGGACTCATACCTCCACTGCGGGTTCGCGAACCGCGAAAAGATGAACCAGGCACATCGCAGGCCAGGCATCCGGCAGCAGGTCGCGCGCGACACGTTGCAATAGCGCGTCGAGCGTGGCCATCTCGACTGGCTTGACGAGGTGATCGTCGAATCCGGCGCAGGCGGTCGGACGGCGAATCGGCCGACACGCTGCTCCGCGATTCGGATGCAGTGTTCGAGCAGCTTGACGCCGGCCGGTGTGGCGCGGTGCGGAGCGATACCGCCGCGTTCGTGAAGGCGCGCATCAAGCAGGACCAGTTCGCGGCCGACATGCAGCGAGCCCGCCAGACCGTCGGTGCGGTCAGCCATCGCGGCTGGGCGCCAGGACGCGCGTCCGCTATACGCATGCATCCGTGATGCCCGAAGGGCGCTACGCGAACGTCGACTATGCAACCACGCTGACGAGCGGCGCAATCGTGAAGACGATGAAGCGCGACTACGTGGCCTTCATGCCGAAACCGGATGCAGTGACGGCCGTGCAGAACCTCGCCAATGCGTTCGAGCATTACAACGAGAAGCATCCCCGTCGCGCACTGAAATATCGCTCGCCACGCGAGTTTCGACGCACCGTGGATTCATCAACCGCAGTGTGAGGCAGTGTCCGCGACTACGGGGGCAACTCCAGTTTAGTGTTCGGGCGGGATAACCCAAATTTTGTCTTGGGGGCCTGAGCTGAAAGCCTCGCGGGCATTGGGTCCCCGGGCCGACACGATCCAAAGTTAAATGAAATGTGATCACTTGCCGCCGCAAAATTTTGCACAATGGCGGCAGCGCGGCTTTCCGCCGCGATTCGCCCCCGGTCACCGGCCGTCCGGACCGGGGCCGGCCCGAACCGGTCACCGATCGCCTGCCGACTACCAACCATCACTACCGAGCCCAATGTGCCGCCACCCACCGCCATGGACCACCCCAAACGCATCCTGATCGTCGAGGACGACGCCGACATCGCCGACGTGCTGAGCCTGCACCTGCGCGACGAGCGCTACGAAGTCGTGCACAGCGCGGACGGCACGGAAGGGCTGCGCCTGCTCGAACAGGGCAACTGGGACGCGCTGATCCTCGACCTGATGCTGCCGGGCGTCGACGGCCTCGAAATCTGCCGGCGCGCCCGCGCGATGACGCGCTACACGCCGATCATCATCACGAGCGCGCGCTCGAGCGAGGTGCACCGGATCCTCGGCCTCGAACTCGGCGCCGACGACTATCTGGCGAAGCCGTTCTCGGTGCTCGAGCTCGTCGCGCGCGTGAAGGCGCTGCTGCGGCGCGTCGACGCGCTCGCGCGCGATTCGCGGATCGACGCGGGCACGCTCGACATCGCCGGGCTGTCGATCGACCCGATCGCGCGCGAGGCGAGCGTCGACGGCGCGCGCATCGACCTCACGCCGCGCGAATTCGACCTGCTGTATTTCTTCGCGCGGCACCCGGGCAAAGTGTTCTCGCGGATGGACCTGCTCAATGCCGTGTGGGGCTACCAGCACGAAGGCTACGAACACACGGTCAACACCCACATCAACCGGCTGCGCGCGAAGATCGAGGCCGATCCGGCCGAGCCCGTGCGGATCCTCACCGTGTGGGGACGCGGCTACAAGCTCGCCGCGCCGGGCCAGCGGGACGCGTCATGAAACTCACGCTCACCCAGCGGCTGTCGCTCGTGTTCTCGGTCCTGCTGCTCGCGTGCTCGGGCGCGTCGGCGTGGCTGCAGATCCGTGCGAACGACATGCGCGAGAAGGAAGTCGTGCAGGCGCTGTCGCGCGACCTGGCCGCCAACATCGCCAACAGCGCGCCGCTGATGGATGCGAACGGGCTGCGCCCCGACGCCGTGCGCACGCTGTTCGGCCAGTTGATGGGCGTGAACCCGAGCGTCGAGGTGTACCTGCTCGACAACGCGGGGCGGATCAAGGGCGACGATGCGCCGCCCGGCCACGTGAAGCGCGACCGCGTCGATCTCGCGCCCGTGCAGCGCTTCATCGCGGGCCAGCCGCTGCCGATCCTCGGCGACGATCCGCGCAGCCCCGACGCGCGCAAGGTGTTCAGCGCCGCGCCGCTGCAGCGCGCCGGGCAGCCGCCGTCGGGTTATATCTACGTGGTGCTGCTCGGCGAGGCGCACGACCGGCTGGCCGCGCGCGTCGATGCCGGCAACGTACTGCGCACGACGTTGTGGTCGATGGCGCTCGTCGCGCTGCTCGGCCTGCTCGCGGGCCTCACCGCGTTCAGCTTCATCACGCGCCCGCTGCGCCGGCTGACGGACGCGATGCGCCGCTTCGACGCGAACGGCACGCCCGACACGCAGCCGCCGGTGCCGCGCTCGCCGCCGGGCCGGCGCGGCGACGACATCGTCGTGCTCGAATCCGCGTTCGCGCAGATGGCCGACCGGATCGGCGACCAGTGGCGCGCGCTGACGCACCAGGACCAGCAGCGGCGCGAACTGATCACGAACATCTCGCACGACCTGCGCACGCCGCTCACGTCGTTGCACGGCTACCTGGAGACGCTGTCGCTGAAGTCCGACACGCTCGCCGAGCCCGAACGGCGGCGCTACCTGTCGATCGCGCTCGCGCAGAGCACGAAGGTCGGCCGGCTCGCGCAGGCGCTGTTCGAGCTCGCGCGGCTCGAATCGGGCGGCGTGCAGGCCGAGCGCGAGCCGTTCTCGCTCGTCGATCTCGTGCAGGACGTGTTCCAGAAATTCGAGCTGGCCGCGCAGGCGCGCGGCGTCGCGCTGCATGCGCGGATTCCGCCGCGCGTGCCGGTCGTGTCGGCCGATCTCGGGATGATCGAGCGCGTGCTGACCAACCTGCTCGACAACGCGCTGCGGCACACGCCTTCGCACGGCGAGGTCGAGGTCGCGCTGGAGCCGCGGGGCGACCGCGTGGTCGTGATCGTGTCGGATACCGGGGAAGGGATTCCGGCGGCGCGGCGCGAAGGGCTGTTCCAGCGGCCGCAGCGGCCGATGAGCGGCGGCGCGGTGACGAGCGGCGGGCTCGGCCTGCTGATCGTGCACCGGATGCTGGCGCTGAACGGCAGCAGTATCCGGCTCGTCGACCGGGCCGGGCGGGGTGCGGTGTTCGAGTTTGCGCTGGCGGTCGCGTCGCCGGCGGCCGACGGCCGCTGAGCGGCAGCGGCTGCCCGCCGTGCGCTACGCATACTTGTCGCCGACCGTGCTGCGGATCGGGTGGGTGTCGTAGACGATGACCATGCGTTCGATGAGTCCGTCGCGATCGAACTCGAATACGTCGACGCATTCGAAGCGCACGGCCGAACCGTCCTTCAGGCCCCAGTCGTAGACGAAGTAGCCGGTCGCGCGCGGCGCTCCGGTCGCGCTGACACAGATGTCGATCAGCGTAATGCGGCTTTCGCCGGACGCTGCGCGGACCTTTCCGAAGAATGGCGCGGGCGCCATCCAGCCGAGGAACGGCGAGAATATCTGCGCATCGGGTTTGAACAGCGCACAGATCGCGGCCACGTCGCCGCGCTCGAGCGCGTGCAGGTAGGCCTGGATCCGCTGGGTGTACAGTGCTGCCGGCGACGACGTCATCGTGTGCTCCGATCAGGGGTTGACGGCCGGAGCCGCTCGAACGAACGTGCTTCCGGTACCGGGACGATAGTGATGCGCCGATGAACGAACAATCGAAAAATCCGCAACCCGGCCATGCGGCGGGTGCATACCCGCTGGCCGACCTCACGCGCCCGCTGCCGCCGATCGCGTCGCTGCAGGCCTTCGTCGCGGCCGCGCACCTGGGCAGTATCAGCCGTGCTGCCGAGCATCTTTGCCGGACGCAAGGCGCGATCAGCCGCCAGATTCAGCAACTGGAAGCGCACTATCGTTGCCCGCTGTTCGTGCGCCATGCATCCGGGCTGACGCTCACGGCCGAAGGGCAGGCACTGCTGACCGTCGCGATCGACGTGCTCGTGCGTCTCGTGCAGCACGCGGACGCGCAGGCCGGCGGGAAAGCTGTGCTCACGCTGCGACTGCCGTCGACGTTCGCGATTCGCTGGCTGTTGCCGCGACTGCCGGACCTCAACCGGGCGCTGAGCGGAATCGAACTCCGCATCTCGACCTCGTCCGCCGACGAACCGGAATTCACGGGCGCGGACATCGACGCGATCGTCGTGCGCGGGACCGGTCAGTGGGCGGGCCTGGACGCCATCCCGCTGTTTGCCGAAACGCTCGCGCCGATGTGTACTGCCGCGCAGGCTGCGGCGCTGAAGTCGACCGGCGATCTCGCGCGCGTCACGTTGCTCCATCCGGGGCCGGACCGCGGAGAGTGGCGAAGCTGGCTCGACTCCGTGGGCGAAACCCGGGTCGATGCCCGTAGCGGGCTGGTCCTCGACACGCTCGAGCTGACGCTGACCGCGGCCGCCCAAGGGCATGGCGTAGCGATCGGCGATCCGCGCATGGCGACGGACCGGCTTGCGAACGGCGCGCTCGTCATGCCATTCGCGCAAATCGCGCTCAACGGCCTGCGCTACTTTCTCGTCTACCCGCACCAACGTGCGACGCAGCCCGCGATTCGGGCACTGGCCGACGTGCTGGCGGCCCTGGCGCAAGACGATCGGCCCGTGGCTCGCCCGACCTCGCCGTGACCGGCACGCAACACGCTCACGCGGCCGTGCGGCAGCACGTCACGATCGCGCGGTCAGGCGGCGCACATCGCCGTTCGCCTATCCGCCGCGCTTGCGCCGCACGTCGCTCGGCGTCGTGCCGGTCCAGCGCTTGAACGCGTGACGGAATCCGACCGCATCGCTGAAGCCGAGCGTCTGCGCGATGTCCTCGGTGCTGAGCGTGGTCGTGCTCAGGTAGTCGATCGCGAGCGCCTTGCGCACGCTCGTCAGCAGTTCGCTGTACGACGTGCCTTCCGCTTCGAGCTTGCGGCGCAGCGTGCGCGACGTGATGCAGAGGCTGTCCGCGATCGCGTCGATGTCCGGGAAGTGTCCCGGCGTACGCGTGAGCTCCTGGTAGACGCGTCGCGTGATGCCCGGCTGGCTGCGCAGTTCGTCGAGCAATTGCGCGCAGTGCGACGACACCTGCGCGGCGGTGATCGGATTCGCGAGCTGCGGCGCGCGCGTGAGCCACGCGGCCGGGTAGCTGAGCACATGATGCGGCTGGTCGAACGCGATCGGGCATTCGAGTGCGTCGGCCAGCGATCCCGCGTGTGCCGGCTGCGGCTGCGCGAACTGCGCGCGCGCCGGCACGCACCACGCACCCATCACGTCCTTGATGATCGTCACGTGCAGCGCGAACTGCATGTCGATCAGGAAACGGTACAGCGGCACGTCGAGATCGGGCAGCGCGACTTCGTGCCGATCCGGAAACAGCCATGACGCGGTATCGCCCTGTACGACCCAGCGGATCGGGAGCATGCCGTTCGCGAGCCGGTGATATTTGACGGCCGAATCGAACGCGTGCGCGAGCGATGCCGAGCACAGCATCGCGTAACCGTACATCCCGTAGCTCGACGCATGCAGCAGGCGGCCGACGCGCACGCCGAGATCGGTGCCGTCGTACCGGCCGATCGCATTGCGCGCGGCCGTCAGGAACTGCAGCGGCGACGTGAGCGTAAACGGGTCCGCGACGGCGGCCGGCGTGAGGCCGGTGCCGTCGAGCACCGCGGCCGGATCGAGGCCGGCTTGCGCCGCCACGTCGACCAGCACGGCCAGCTTGGCCGGCGAGAAACGCTGCTCGCGCAACGTGTGGATGGGCGTGGCGTCCGGCAGGCGGGCTGCGCGGGCGGCCGTCGGGTTCAAGAGCGCACTGCGCGGCATGGCTGGATCCTGCGTCCGAATCGATATCGTTTACGGCACGCAATTCTGATCGGGATCGGTCCCATGCGCCACAGGGTTCACCCTGATACGCGCGCCGGCGCCGTCCGGCGCGGCAGGCCGGACGGCCTGCGTCAGCCGGTTTCGACCGGTTTCAACCGGCCTGGAATACGCCGGCCTGCCACGCGAACGGTTTCGCGAGCCGGTTCCAGGTGTTGATCTGCGCGACGATCAACGTGAGCGTCGCGAGTTCGTCACGATCGAAATGCGCACGCGTCGCGTCGACGAGTTCGTCGCCGATCGCGTTTTCGCTGATCAGCGTCAGCGCTTCGGCCCAGCGCAGCGCGGCCTGTTCCTTCGGGCTGTAGAGATCGGGCGTTTCGTGCCATACGGGCAGCAAGTGGTAGCGCAGCGGATCCTCGCCCGCGTGGATGCCTTCCTTGATATGACGGTCGAGACAGTACGCGCAGCCGTTCAACTGCGAGACGCGTGCGCGCACCAGTTCGACGAGCCTGAAATCGTGGCCTGTGTTGTTCGCGTATTCCTCGACATTGAGCACGACGTCGAGCAGCCGGGCGGGAAGTTGTCCAAACGAGATGCGTTCTGGCATGGCGACTGACCTTTGAGAGAGCGGGATAGGATCGTTGGGTGGATGTGTGGCGCTGTTTGTTCCGGTTCGGCGTGCTGCCGCGATCGGCGGCATATCGACAGTAATCCTGAGTAAAAGATGGCAGGATCAACCGGTGTGTCAAGACAACTTCGCACGCGTGATCCGTTGTGCGGATGCGTGTGCGTCGGCTTCATTCGCGGTGGTGCGCGGCAGGTTCGGCCGCGGCGAACCGGAAGCGAAGCGATCGTATCAGGCGCGACCGTCGGCAGGAATCGCCGGAATCCGTATGTTGTTCATGTTGATGGGCCGATAGTCGATACGGCGGAGCGGTCAGCCGCGATTGTCCGGATCGGTGCGCAGGATCGCGTCGGCGAACTCGACGAATCCGCTGCCGCCCGGGCCCTGCGTGATCCATCGCGGCACGAAGTTGCCTAGACAAGCGCATGCGTGTGTGTCCGTTTCGATCATCTTTTCGGCCGCCCGGATCATTTTCAAAGTGCGTCGCGCGGGCGATAGTCGCCAGTCAGGCGACGGCCCGCGCCCTTCGGCGTGCAGGCCGCCGTGCGAACGGCGCGCTCCGCGCGTGCCGTCCCCCGAGGAGTGAGACATGACGAAGAGACACTGGACCGGGTCGTATGGCTCGATCCCCGCCGAGATCGACGCCGATCTCCATCCTTCCGTAAGCGCGCTGCTGGACGACGCGATGCGCCGCTTCGCCGATCGTCCGGCATTCCATGCATTCGGCCGCACGCTCAGCTATGCCGACGTCGATCGCCTGTCGACCGCGCTGGCTGCGTATCTGCAGCAGGTCGTCGGCGTCCGCAAGGGCGATCGCGTGGCCGTGATGCTGCCCAACGTGCTCGCGTTTCCGGTCGTGTTCGTCGCCGTCGCGAAGATCGGCGCGATCCAGGTCAACGTGAACCCGCACTACACCGCGCGCGAACTCGAGCATCAGCTCAACGACGCGGGCGTCGAGGTCGCCGTCGTATGCGGCGGGTCGATGGGCACGTTCGCCGAGGTGGTCGGCGGCACGGGCGTGCGTACCGTGCTGAGCGTGGGGCGCGGCGATCTCGGCGTCGTCGATGCGCCGGCCGGCACATGCGACGCGCTGCCGCCCGGTTCGATCCCGCTCTCGGATGCGATTGCGGCAGGCGAATCGCTCGCGTGCGAGCCGGTCGCGCTGGGCGGCGCGGATCTGCTGCTGTTGCAATACACGGGCGGCACGACCGGATTGTCGAAGGGCGCGGCGCTGTCGCACCGCAACCTCGTCGCGAACATCGAACAGTTCGCGGCGATCGTGCCGGACGCACGGGTGCCGGGCGAGGAGGTCGTCGTCACGGCGATCCCGCTGTATCACATCTTCGCGCTGACGGTGAACTTCCTGTCCTACTTCGCGATCGGCGCGGCCAACTGGCTCGTTGCGAACCCGCGCGACATGGACGCGTTCATCGACGTGCTGAAGGCCGCGCGGCCGACCGTGTTCGTCGGCGTGAACACGCTGTACGCGGGGCTCGCGGGCCATCCGCGCCTGAAGGAAGCCGACTGGTCGCGGCTGAAGCTGTCGGCCGGCGGCGGCGCGGCGGTGATCGACGTGATCTCGTCGCGCTGGAAGGCGGTGACGGGCAATTTCATTCGCGAGGGCTACGGGCTGTCGGAAACGTCGCCGGTCGTGTCGTTCAACCCGCAGTCGATCGACGCGTTCACGGGCACCACGGGCCTGCCGCTGCCGTCGACCGACGTGAAGCTGCTCGACGACCAGGAGCGCGAGGCCGCGATCGGCGAAGCGGGCGAGATCTGCGTGAAGGGGCCGCAGGTGATGAGCGGCTACTGGCAGAAACCGGAAGCGAACGCGGCCGCGTTCACGGCGGACGGCTATTTCCGCACCGGCGACATCGGCGTGTTCGACGCAGCCGGCTTCCTGCGGATCGTCGACCGCAAGAAGGACATGATCATCGTGTCGGGCTTCAACGTGTATCCGAACGAGGTGGAAGCCGTCGCGACCGCGCTGCCGGGCGTTGCCGAATGCGCATGCATCGGCGTGCCGGACGCACGCACGGGCGAGGCCGTCAAGCTGTTCGTCGTGCTGGCGCACGATGCCGACGTGACGGAGGCGCAGCTCGTCGCGCATTGCCGCGAGAGCCTCGCGGCGTACAAGGTGCCGAAGCTCGTCCGCTTCGTCGACCGGCTGCCGAAGTCGACGGTCGGCAAGATCCTGCGCCGGGAACTCAGCCGCACCGACTGATGGCGCCGAAGCGCCGCGCGGCCGCGGCTGCGCGGCCCGGCGAGCCGAAGGCCCCGAAGCAGACGCGCGGGCCGCTCAAGTACAATGCGAGCGGTTCGATCGACGGGGACGCGATGACCGGCTCAGATTCCCTTTCCGCCCAGCCCGGGCGTGCGCTGCCGTCGCCGAGCGCGACGGTGCCGATCTCGCTCGTCAACGGTTTCCTTGCGAGCGCGGGTGCGCAGCGCGACGTGGTCGAACGTTACCTGCGCGGGGCCGGCATTCCGATCGAGCTGCTCGGCGAGCCGCATGCGCGCGTGACGGAGGAACAGTTCTCGACGCTGTACCGCACGCTCGCGATCGACCTCGACGACGAGATGCCCGGCATCTTCTCGCGCCCGCTGCGCGGCGGCACGCTCAAGTATCTCTGCCTGAGCCTGCTCGATGCGCGCAACCTCGAAACGGCGCTGCATCGCTTCGGCCAGTTCTTCCATATCCTGCTCGACGACTTCTTCGTCGAATCGAAGCGCGACGGTCTCGTCGCGCAGGTGCTGCTGCGCCCGAACGAGGCGATCGGCCCGATCGGCGCGCTCGGCCAGGAGCTGATGCTCAAGCTCGTGCACGGCGTGTGTTCCTGGCTGATCGGGCAGAAGATCCCGCTGCTGCAGATCGAGTTCGCGTGCCCGCGGCCGCGCCATGCGGTCGAGCACCTGTACTTCTTCACCGGCTCCGTGCAGTTCGACTGCGAGCGCACGCTGATGCGCTTCAGCGCGGACTACCTCGACGCGCCGATCCGGCAGAGCAAGCGCAACCTGCGCAAGTTCCTCGCGCGCGCGCCCGGCGACTGGATCTTCGAGACGTTCAGCGAACAGCTCGTGTGCCATCGCGTGCGGCAATACCTGTCGGCGGCGCTGCCCGACCTGCCCGTGATCGACCAGGCGGCCGAGCATCTGCATTGCTCGGTGCGCACGCTGAGCCGCCACCTTGCCGCCGAAGGGACGACGTTCCAGGTGCTCAAGGACGAACTGCGGCGCGACATCGCGATCCAGCGGCTGACCGATACGCCCGACACGATCGCGGCGATCGGCGCCGATATCGGCTTCGACGATCCGAGCGCGTTTCATCGCGCGTTCCGGCACTGGACGGGGAGTACGCCGGGGACGTATCGGCGGCGCGCGTAGTGCGTTTGTTTCAAACCGGTTCCCATAACCGGCTTCCTTCATGCGTTCCCATGGCCGGCTCCCATCGGCGCTTCCCATAACCGGCTTCCTTCGCGGGTGGACGTGAATCGGGGAATCGCCGACGCAGCGACGCGCGCTGCGACGCGGGCGCGGAATAACTCAGTCATTCGCGTGTTGTCGATAGATCAGCCATCGACACTGTTCCAGGAACGAAATGCGCTCATACACCGATATGCTGGATGCCTCCGTCGCCGCGTGGCACGAATCCATCGATGCGTTTTGCCGCTTGCAGGACGTCGGTTCCGTGGCAACAGGCGTGCACGGAACGAAGTCGATCTACAGTGGCGCGCCCGTGCCCGTGCTCAATGCGGTCATCGGCATGACGCGCGAGCCCGACGTCCAGGAGATCCGGGGCTTCGCCGAATCGTTCAGGGATTGCGAATTGCCGTGGAGCATCCAGACGCGCGCTGCCGGAACGCAAGCCGCGGCGATTCGACAAATCGCCGGTGAATACGGTCTGACGCAATGTGTCGCGCTGCCGTTCATGACGAAGCGGCTGGACGGCGCAGAAGCGCCGCCAGCCGGCGATGGCCGGGTGGTCGTGCGGCGTATGGCGGCAGCGGACAGCGAACGGTACAACAGCACGCTTGCCGCGGGCTACGAGGCGCCGGAGCAGGTGTTTCGACGTCTGAGCGCGCCGGCGGTGCTGGAGTCGGACGGGATGATGGGTTTTCTGGTGGAATGCGCCGGCATTCCGGTTGCGACATCGTTCGGTATCCTGCGCAACGGCCAGGTAGGGGTATTCAATGTGTCGACCGTTCCCGCGTATCGGCGACGAGGCTATGCGAGGGCGGCGACCCAGGCGGTATTGAACGCCGCGGTCGCCGAAGGCGCGCATGCCGCGTTTCTGCATTGCACACCGGCGGGGCGCCACGTGTATGAGTCGATGGGTTTTGCCGCCGGCGAGGAGTGGCAGGTGTACGTCGCCCGGTGACGGACGGGCGCGCACATTCGACGATGAACCTTCAAAGCGATCGGGCTTTGGTCTCCGGCAACAGGAGAACCGCCAGCAGCACCACGCCATAGGCGGCCCCTGAAAAGATCGCGATGGCCATCGCCAGCCCGATCGAGTGGCTCAACATCCCGACCAGGCTAGGAAACAGGGCACCGATTCCGCGGCCGAAGTTATAGGTAAAGCTCTGTGCATTCGCGCGGAAGCCCGATGGAAACAATTCCGTCAGGTATGCGCCGACCCCGCTGAAGATGCCGCACGAGGAAAAGCCCAGCGGAAAGCCGAGCCAGAGCATCTGCACGTTGGACAGCGGCAGCGTCAGGTACAGGCACACCGATACGAGCGACAGCGCCGAGAACAGCATGAAGTTGCGCCGCCGCCCCCAATAGTCGGAAAGGTACGCGCCGACGACGTAGCCGCAAAACGACCCCACGATGATCACGAACAGATAAGCGCCGGTGTCGAGCACGGACAGATGTCGCTCGATCTTGAGGAAGGTCGGCAGCCAGATGGACATCGCATAGAAGCCGCCCTGGATACCGGTGCAGAGCAGTGCGGCCAGCACCGTGCGGCGCACCTGCGAACGGGAGAAGATGACCCATGCCGACGGCTGGCCGGCGCCTTGTTTCCGGGTGGCGTTCGCCTGCGCGAACACGTCGGGTTCCGGCACGTGCCTGCGGACGTACAGGACGAGCAACGCGGGCAGGATCCCAACCCAGAACAGGCTGCGCCAGGCGAGCGACTCGGGCAGCACGGAAAACGCGATGCTGTAGAGAATCGCCGCGATACCCCACCCGACGGCCCAGCCGCTCTGCACCAGGCCGACCACCTTGCCGCGATGGGCGGGCGAGACGATCTCGCCGATCAGCACGGCGCCGACGGCCCATTCGCCGCCGAAGCCGAGCCCTTGCAACGCGCGCAGGACGAAGATCTGCTCGAAATTCTGCGCGAAGCCGATCGCGAGCGTACAGACCGAGAACCACAGGATGGTCCCTTGCAGGACCTTGACCCGTCCGTATCGATCCGCCAGGATGCCGGCAATCCATCCGCCGATCGACGAGAAGATCAGCGTCACGGTGCCCAGCAGGCCTGCCTTGCCGCGGTCGAGCCCCCAGAGGTCGATCAGCGAAGCCAGGACGAAGCTGAACACCATGAAATCGAACGCATCGGTCACCCAGCCGGCGAACGACGCGTTGAACGTGCGCCTTCCCGCAGGACCGAGTTCCGCATACCAGGACGGGCGGGATACCGCGGGTTGCGACACGTGCTCGACATTTCTCGTTGACGTCATTGTTCTGTCCGGGTGTGGGAACGGCCCTGTCAAAGCCCCGCGGGCGAGCGTCGGGTCGCCAGCGCCCGACGGACGACATCCGGTGACGCGGGGGCTTCGCGGATGCGTACGCCGATCGCATCATGGATGGCATTCAGGATGGCCGCGGCCGTCGGGACCAGCGCCGGTTCGCCGATGCCTTTTGCTCCGTAGGGGCCGACGGCCGTCGGTGCTTCGACGAAAATCGACTGCACCTCAGGCATGTCATGCACCGTCGGAATCATGTAGTCATGCAGATTGTTGTATTGCCCGGGGTGATACTTCTCCATCAGCGCCATGCCGACGCCTTGGGCCACCGCGCCTTCGATCTGCCCTTCGAGCAGCGTCGGATTGACCATTCTGCCGACGTCGTGTGCGGCCACGACCTTGAGCACCCGAACGCGCCCGCTGTCGCAGTCCACCACGACTTCCGCAATTTGCGCGCCAAACGCGTAGGCGGCGTAAGCGATGCCTTGCCCCGCCGCATCGAGCGTCGTCGTCGGCGGATCGAAGCTTTCTTCCGCTGCGACGACGTAGCCGTGCGCATCGACGGGCAGGGTCCGGAGATCCAGTGCAGCGCCGTCGATGGCGAGCCCGCGCGGATCGGACGAAATCCGTGCGTCGGGCGCCGCCCCTGCCAGTACGAGCAGCCGGTGGCGCAGCGTCGTGCCGGCGAGAAAGGCAGCCCGACCGGTGACCATGGTCTGGCGCGACGCCGACGTACGGCCGCAATCCGGCGTCAGCGCGGTGTCCGGACCGACGATCCGCAGGCAATCGACCGGTACGCCCAGCGCATCGGCCGCGATTTGCGGAATGACCGTGTTCGAGCCCTGACCGGCGTCCACCGCACCCTGGTGCAACACGATCGTGCCGTCGGGTCGAACACCGAAGCGGACCGTCGACGGATTCGGCAGGGCGGTGTTGCCGCAACCATAGAAGAACGCGGCCAGGCCGACGCCATGGCGAAGGTGGCCCGGCGACGCGCCATTCAGCGCGGCGACACGGGCTTGCGCTTCGCGCCATGCCGGCCGCAGCGCATCGAGGCACGCGACGAGGCCCACGCTACCGTCCAGGACTTGCCCCGTCGGCAGCAGGTCGCCCGGCCGCAGCGCGTTCATTGCACGAAACTCGAGCGGATCGATGCCCGCCTTGAGCGCCAGCTCGTCGACGAGTTGTTCCTGCGACATCGTCGTTTGCGGTACGCCAAAGCCGCGGAACGCGCCCGCGGGCGTGACGTGCGTATGAATCGCACGTGAGTGCGCCTTGTAGTGGGGAATGACGTACGGGCCGCCGGCATGCACCGGGACGCGATTGGCGACGGCGGTGCCCCAGGAAGCGAACGCGCCGGTATTGAAGTCGCCGTCGAACGTCACGGCACACAGTCGGCCATCGGCATCGGCGGCCATGCTGGACGTCATTCGGCCGGGATGCCGCTTGGTCGACGTGGCCATCGATTCCTCGCGCGACAACACCATCGCAACGGGCCTGTCGAGATGCCAGGCCGCGATCGCGAGCAACGGCTGGACCGTCATGTCGAGCTTGCCGCCGAAGCCGCCGCCGACCGCGGTTGCCACGACGCGCACCTGCTCCGGCGGGACGGCGAGAATGCGGGCGAGATCGCCGCGATGCGGATGGGGCGCCTGCGTGGACGAATGGATTTCGATGGTGTCGCCCACGCGTCGCGCCCAGCCGGCCTCGGGCTCGAGGTACGCATGCTCGACGAAACTGGATTCGAACGTTGCGCTCACGACGTAAGGGGCGCCCTGCATCGCGCGTTCCGCGTCGCCGCGGCGCACGAGCCCCTCGATCAGCACATTGCCGGGGCGATCGGCGTGCAGTTGCGGACTGTCGTCCAGCACGGCGTCGGCGATCGCGAGCACCGGTGTCTGCGGTTCCCATGTGACGGGAAAGCGGCTCAGGTCGAGTGCCGCGATGGCGTCGCGCTCGCCGACCACCAGCGCAACCGCCTCGAGATGGTGTCGCGTCTCCGTTTCCGGAAGCACGGGCTGGTCGGCGTACGGTGTCGTGACGCCGTGCAGATTCATGCCGGGCACGTCGGCGCGGGTCAACACACGATGCACGCCCGGATGGGCTGCGACAAATGCGTCGAGGTCGCCGAACGCGAAGCGAGCGCGGTGATGCGGACAGCGGACCGCGCGCAGGAACAGGCTGTCGGCCGGGTAGTCGTCAGCGCCGAAGCGCTGGCTGCCATCGACCTTTTCGGGCCCGTCGAGGCGTGTCAGCGGTACGCCGACGGACGGCCCGTCGGACGGGGCAACCGTACAGCGCCGCGCGGCGGCGCCGCACCCGACCTCGGTCACGGCGTCGACGATCTTCTGGTAGCCCGTGCATCGGCACAGCACGCCATCGATGGCGGCCTGCGCACTGGCGCGGTCGGTCACGCGGCCGTCGTCGATGGCCGCCGCCGCTGCCGTCAGCATGCCCGGCGTGCAAAATCCGCATTGCACCGCCTGATGCGCGAGAAAGGTCTGCTGCAGGCGGCTGCCGCATCGGGTGCCGTCGGCCAGCCCTTCGACGGTGACGACGCGGCGCCCCGCGACTTGGCCCAACGGAATCAGGCACGCATAACGCGCATCGCCATCGACGATCACGGTGCAGCTGCCGCAGTCGCCCTGGCGGCAACCCTCCTTGGTCCCGAACTGCCGCAAGTCCGCGCGCAAGTAGTCGACCAGTCGCTGCGACTGGTCCGCCGGCACGCGCAGCCGCGTGCCGTTGAGTTCGAACCAGTCGAGCGGCGGCGAAACCGGCGCGCTGCCGCTTGCGGCGGTTTCGCGAACGTCGGCAAGCTCGTCAAGCAGTGGATGCGCCACGGGCGTTCTCCTCGATGCAGCCTCTGAAAGCGCGCGCCACAGCCAGCCGCGCGAGATGAATGCGATGCCATGCCGTCGCCCGGCAGTCGTCGAGCGGGGACAGCTCCGCAAGCGGCGCGGCTTCGATCGCGCCGGCCAGATCGTCGCGCCGCCGGCCCGACAGCGCCGCCTCGAGCGCCGGTATCCGCCGCGCAACGTCGGATGCGCCGCCGACGGCAACGGCGGCTGCCTCTACCGTCCCGTCCGCGGACACGCGCAGATGCGCGGCGGCCGAAACGACGGCGATCGCTGCGCCGTCGCGATTCGTGCATTTGACGAACGACGTCCGATCTTGCGCGCGCGGTAGCGCAAACAGGATGGCAACCAGCAGTTCGTCCGCGTGCAGCGCGGTCCGGCGGTTGCCCGGCAAGAACTCGGCCAATGGCAAACGGCGCACGCCCCGCGTGCTCGCCAGCTCGACGCGAGCGTCGAGTGCCAGCAGCGGCGGGATGCCGTCTGCGACCGGCGAGGCATGGCACACGTTCCCGCCGATGCTGCCCTGGACGCGAATTTGTCGGGGCCCGACGGCAGCGGCTGCTTCCGTGAGCGCCACGGGCAACCAGGTTGTCCGGGCGATGGCTTCCCAGGTGCACGCAGCGCCGATACGGGCTACGCCGTCGCGCTGCTCGATGCCGCGCAATGCGTCGATGCGGCTGATATCGACCCATGCCGACCTGGCGGGCACCAGCCCGATATCCGCGAACGCGTCGGTTGCTCCGCAGACGATGCGCGGCCGCGGATGCTCCGCAAGCCGGTCGAGCACTTCGTCGATGGTGTGGGCGCGAAGATAGTTCATCGCAAGGGGGCGTGCATCTTCATGGTTACGATGGTCGACATTGGCACCGGCACGGGCTCAGTCGCCGGCCGATGCATCCTTGCGAACAACCCGCAGCACGCTGTCGATCACGAACGTTTCCCAATGACGCAAGGATTCCGGCGCACTCAGCTCCTCCCCGAGGAACACGGACAACGTGTAGCGGTTCGACGTATAGAAATACGCCGTCGAGATGATCAGCAGGAACACGTCGCGCGCATTCAGGTCGTCACGAAACAGGCCTTGTTCGACGCCGTTGGCGAGAATCTTCGCGATGATCTGCACCGCATGCGACGAGTATTCGCCCCGACGCTCCAGCTTGGACACGTGCTTGCCCTTGTGCAGGTTCTCCGTGTTGAGCAGCGTGATGAAATCGGGATTGCGCCAATAATAGTCCAGCTTGAAGCGAATCACGGATTTGAGCGCCTCCACGGGAACCGCAGGATCGGGCGTCAGTTTGAGTTCCGACTCGTCCATCCGCCGATAGATGCCTTCGAGCACCGCGACGAACAGGCCCTCCTTGCTCCCGTAGTAGTAATAGATCATCCGGTCGTAGGACTTCGCGAGCCGGGAAATCCGCTCCACGCTGCCGCCTTCGTAACCGTAGCGCGCGAAGACCTTGGTCGCCGCGCGAAGGATCTTGTCGCGGGTTTCCTGTGCCGCTGCTTCCCGGACACCGGTTCCACGCACAGCCTTGCTTTTTGCTGCCTGGGCCATACTGCTCCTATGGCGGCCGACAACCTGGCCTTTGCCGCCTGAAAAAACTTCCAACAGCAGGCTTCCTCGACTTTCGTACAGGGAACGCTACATGAATTCCGGATTCTACGGGACTCTTGGTGTGACTGCAACAAGACATAAAATTGTCGTAAATTCAAAGAGTTATTTTTGATTTGCGCCACCGTCCAGTCACTCGTCCGAATGAATCCTTCACCTCTTGCGGTTTTTATTTCCGGAAAGTGCTGCTACCATTCGTTTGTGGAGTACTCACTACATGAAACGCTGATTCCAGGTTGCCTGGGGCCGATGTCCGGTAAGCAGGAGATAGACGAATGAACAACGAACTCGACGATCCCTGCAGCGCTTTTGCTGCGCGGAGCATCTGGAAATCGCCCTCCGACGCGAGCGATCCGGAAATGATTCCGGTCTTCGCGGGACGTGCGTCTCAATCGCTGCTCGATCTGGACATGCTCGCGTTGCGACACGTTTCCCAGGCGATGGCGAACGAGGTCGCGCCCGCGGCGCGCATCGGAAAATTGCTCGAGGCGGCGATGCAGGGCGCGACGGCGACATGGGGGCTGATTGCGGTCATGCGCGACGGCGGCTGGGAGGGGGCCGCCGAGGCGACGGCATCGGGTGCGCCGAACGGCGACGTGGAACGGCTGCCGATCGACCGGCTTCCGGTTTCCATCCTGGCGGCTGCCGTTCATCTGCGCAACGGACTGGTGCTGAACGACGCCCGTGCCGCCGATCAGTGGCGCATGGACGACTATGTGCGCCGTCGCAAGCCGCGCGCCGTGATCTGCGTGCCGATCCGGTGCAACGGCGCATTGGCCGGCGCGCTGTATCTGGAACACGGGGATGTGCCGGGCATCTTCACGCCGGCGAACACCGCGTTGATCGAGATCGTTGCACTGCATGCCGGATTCGCACTGGAGAACATGCGTCTGCGCGACGAGCTTGCCGCGCTGCACGCACGCCTGAGCGGCACCGAGGCAAGGATGCACGACACGCTCTCCGAGATGGATCGCGTCGACCGGCTGAAAGCCTACGGGGAACTGGCGGCCTCGATCGTGCATGAAGTCGCCCAACCCGTCACGGCAATCGACGCGTCGGCGCGCGCCGGGCTGAAGTGGCTCAACCGCAGTGCCCCGGATATCGATGCCGCCCGCGAGATGCTCGCCCATATCTGTGCATGCGCCGTGCGGGCGCGAACCATCATCAGCGCGCTGCGCGCGAGGGCGCGGCACGCAGCGCCCGTCTTCACCGTGTTCGATCTTGCCGATGCGCTCCGCGAGGCGGCCGAAATCGTGGAAAGCACGCTGGATGCGATGAAGGTGAGCTTGCGCGTCGATGGATTCTCGTCCCCGATGCCGATGCGCGGCGAGCGCGTGCAACTTCAGCAGGCCATCATCAGTCTGCTGATGAACGGCGCGGAAGCCATGCTCGGCACTCCAGAGGACGAACGCGTACTCGTACTGGCATGCGAATCCGCTCCCGACCTCTTGCGCATTTGCGTCGACGATCGCGGTGACGGCCTCGATCCGCAGTTGGCGGAGCGCATCTTCGAACCGCTGTTCACGACCAAGCCCCACGGCATGGGCATGGGCCTGTCCATCTGCAAGTCCATCGTGGACGCACACCACGGTCAACTGGCGTTGACGCCTCGTTCGGAAGGCGGTACTCGGGCAACGGTGACGCTTCCGTTGTTCTCGATGTGACGCACACGGGTTCCACGGCGTGCGGCGTGTAGCGCCGAGCGATCGGCGGGGGTTGCGGGACGGCATGCGCATTCGGTAACGGATCGGGTGCCTATACAAACGTATGGGGCGACTTATCCCGACGCGTCATCCGGTTAGCTGCAGATTCAATGGATCGGGTCTACACGGCGCCTTATGCTCGTCCCACCGGTACACGAATTGCATTGACGCCGGCTCGAGCGACAGGTCGTCGGGCTGGATTCGCGATGTGGCGGAAATGTGATGCGTGATGCGTGTGCGTCGTGACGATGCAGATGACCGGAACGTGCGTGCTTCTCGATACCCGAAATCCAAGGAACCCATCATGAAACTCCGACAAATCGTTGCAAGTGGCGGCCTGGCCGTCGTCCTGACTACCTGCTTGCAACTGCAGGCATTTGCTGATGAACGGCCCGATACGGCGGGCGCGGATGTCGCGGCGACGTCGACCACGTCGACCACGGCAACCCCGGCAACCGGCACGACGAAAAAGGCCGTGCGCGCAGCCAATCGCACGTTTTCGCGGTCGGTTCAGAAAGTGCTGGCTCACACCAAAGGACTGGAAGGGAATCCGATCACGGTCTTCGGCAACGCTTCGACAGGGCGGGTGACGCTGGCCGGCCAGGTGGAAAGCGAAGACCAGGACCATCTGGCGGTCGAGGCGGCCAGAAAGGCTCGCGGCGTGACGTCGGTGAACAGCCGGATCACGCTGCGACCGCAAGGCGGCGCCTGAGCGACGGGCGGGCGCACTGCCGGTGCCGGATGGCATGGTATCGGTGACCTGCGTGCGTTCGCTTTCACATGACCGATCCGATTGGCCGGGAGAAGTGGCGATGGCGACACTGCCTGAAGCGGACATCGTGGTCCGCACTTTGATCAATGTCCTCGATCCTTCGCTGGAACAACGCGATGTCTGCTTGCGGGCGCGGCGTGCGCGATACAAGGCGCGACGCTTCGGTTTGCGCCAATGCGACGAACCTGATGTGCTCGCGCGGGCCGAACCGCTTTCCAGCATAGCGGTGACGGAATGCCTTTCGCTATCCATGATCACCGTGTCATGGAGCGATTCGTGTTCGGGGCGGTATACCGAGCAAATCTGGTGCAGGAGCCGCGCGCGCGCCCCGTCGGTCTGCGCGCTGACGGGGCGTGCAATACGGCGCGGTGATCACGTGTTTCGTCCGCGTGCGAGCGATATCTGCCTGGCCTCCAACCGACAGCGAATGATTCTTGCCGCGACCGTTCAGCCATGCAGCGGCGCGTCTGCGCCCGAGACGATCTAGCGGTACGCATGAACCGGTCCCGCATCCGCGGGCGTGGCGTAAGCCGGGCCTAAGGCGACGGGACCGTCACGACGATCAGGGCCGCACCGTGCAGGCGCTCGGCCAGATCGAAGTGAACGGGACGCTCGCGCCACCAGCGCGCGAACCCGCTGCGGGCGCAATGTCCGACGACGACCAGGTCCGGACGGGTGGTCGCCGCATGTACCGCGATGGCGTCGGCCGGGCGCCCGAACCGCACGTAGCCGCGCGCGGCGATACCATCGTCCGCCAGCGTGCCGATCGCCCGTTGAAGTTCGTGACGCGCGAATTCCTCGATGCGGTGGTGGGCGAGATCGCCGAGCATTCCGGCCGCCTGTGCATTCGCGGTCACGGGGTCGACCACGGCCACGACGTCGACCTCCGCCGACAATGCCCGCGACAGCGCTGCACACCGCGCGAGTGCGGCCTTTGCCTCATCGGTCCCGTCGTAGACGAGTAACATTCTGGAAAGCGATGACATGTGTTTCGCGTTGGTTGTGGGAATGAACGCGTCCGTGGCGAGCACCGGCATGCATGGCGGGTGCCCGGATACTTCCGCCGCAGCGGACGCGATTGCCTACACTGAACACGCGAGGCACCCCGTTTATTCCAGCGTCATTCGAACCTCAGCCGCAGGTTTCGGTGTCGACGAAGTCTTCCGCCTGCATGCGTGATGTGCGGGGCTCGTCGAACGCCATGCGAATCGCTTTGCGCGCGCGGGATATGCGGCTCATGATGGTGCCGACGGGTATGTCGAGCGTATCGGCTGCTTCCTGATAGCTGAACCCGTCGATGCTGACGAGCAGCAACGCGATGCGCTGGGGTTCCGGCAACCGCGCCACGGCATCGATGATCTGCCGGACGGCCAGCCCGGTTTCGGACGTGGCGCGCGGATCGGCGACCGTTTCCATCAATGCATCGTTCCAGTCGAGCAGCAGGCGGTCGCGATGATTGCGTTGGCGCAATTCATTGAGCCATATCGAATGGATGATCGAGAAGACCCAGCTCAACGGCGATGTATCGGAGCGCAGTTGATGGGCCCGCTCGAGCGCGCGAACGCAGGCACGCTGAACGAGTTCTTCTGCATCGTGCCGATTCCCGGTGATGCGCATGGCGAACGACCGCAGGCGTGGCAGCATGTCGGGAAGCATCATTGAAAGTTCGGTTTGCTTCATTGGCTACTCGAGTCCGGCACGGGATTCCGGCTGCACATCGCGCGACGCGTCGACCCGCAGTACGCGCGGAATGGATCCCTTGGGAAAGAATGTCCAGATGCGGAGGTTCGGCCGATGGCGTGGTTCGTTGCGATCCAGCCAACCGTGCGACGTCTGTACCGATGTATTGGAACGTCGCCACGTATCGGGCTTATTTCGTCAGACGGGATGAATGCAACGCCATGTACCTGCGACGGGGCCGGATACATAGAGAGACAATTGAAGGCGCTATACGAACGACGGCTTGCAATCGCAGCGTCGTGATTCGATAGCGGTTCTCGTCATCGACGGTCACGATCGCGTGATGCCGGAGTTCGCATGGCGGGATGGATCGCCGACGGCAGCGCATCTGCGCGGCAGGCTCGAATACTGGCGGGGCGGGTCGCCGTCGGGTGACTGGTTTGCGTCGATGCAGGGCAAGCGGCCAATGACGCGGGCAGCAGGTTGCACCGGTTGCGCAGGATGCGGGGAATCGGCACGCGGGCGCGACACGGCGAATGTCTGGATGGAACCCAGGCCAGACGATCCGCCGGACGGCCGGCCGTGCTGCAATCGAATCACGCATCCGTCAGGCGGCCGTGCGGATTGAAATGAATGAACATTGGAACGGGACCGGATGCAGCGGCGGTCCGGGCGCCGCGGGCGTGCCGACAGTGCACCGCCAGTGCCCGGCCTGACAAGGTGGCCGGTGTTCAATGGCCGGAATACAGCTTCCTCAGTGCGTCGATCTCGCCGCTCTGCCGCGCCTGCTCGAGTTCCTGGCGTACTTCCGTACGCGTCCTCGCCATCGGCATCATGGCGACCGGTGCCCACTGATTCGTGGCCTGGGCATCGTGATTTCCCGTGACCGAATCCGCGGGGGTTGCCGCATAGACCGAGGCCGTCATCGCGAGCGCGGCGAACGCGAAGGTGATCTTCAATGTATTCATGTCGGAATCCTTAAAATAAATCGATCGGAAAGTACGCACGGCATCTGATGAAGTCGGGCGCGCATGAGCCAGCCGCGTGATGGTTTGTCGCCAGATTCCGTCGTGTGTGTATTGGGCGCCGGGAAGGTATCTCGCATGTGTCCGGGGCACGGCATTTTGCAAGGTCATGTATCCATCCATCGGCGGGATACATTCGGATACGCAATCGCCCGTCATCGCGGGGCGCGGGCCGGCTTCGACTGCCGGCGCGCCACCGGCCGGTCGTGTTGCCCGCGTGGTGCCGCAGGGCGTCCGGGAGGGATCCGGAGCCACGCTCGTCATTCGTTTGGCGTGACAGGCGTCGCGCACGGTAGAAGGAACGTCTCCGTCGGCGAAATCCCGGTCCGTTTTCACGGCGGTTCCGATGCGACGACAACGGCTGTACTTGTCGACGAAGCGATGAAACGGACGACAGTCGATTCGTACGATGTACCGCTGGAAGCGGCCCGATCCGAACGGGTCGGCTCGATTGTCGGGGCCGGGCGCCGGGGATTCGTGATGCCGGGCTGTGCCGACCCGGGGCCCGTTGTTGCGTTGGCGATTCCGGACTGGAATAATCTGACGGCTCGCGTGTTTACAGTGGTGCCGGCAGAAGGTCGTTGCGATCGGTGGGGGGCGGCAACGACCGAGTGGAGTCGACGAGGGGCGCCGGCCGTGGCATGCGCTGCGGTTGCGGGTCCGATCGAACGGATACGACCGGGTATCCCGCTCCGAGCCGGTGCACAGGTACCGACATGTCGCGTGCCGCGCCGCCGTGCCAGCGGCGTCCGGGTTCATGCCCGCTACCGTTTCCTTACTGCATTCGCATGATCGAACTTTCGACACGACGCTTGATTGAACTTTGCCCCGGCCCGCCACGGCTGCAACGTGCGATCGACGACAATGGGCCGTCCGTCCTGATCGCCGGGCGCGGTGTGGCGGCACCGTCGGCCGTCGCGGCAATGCAGCGCGAATACGTGTTGCGCGCGGTGCTGCGCGATGGCTGGTCCGCTGTTCCACAAGCGATCGTGTCGCACGGCGGTGGGGCCGTGCTGGTACTGGCCGATCCGGGTGGGGAGCCGCTGTCGGCTGCCGGTGTACCGCCGGAAGGGCCGGCCGCGTTTCTGCGGCTCGCGATTGCGCTCGCGACGACGGTAGGCGCGATGCATGCGGCCGGTGTCGTGCATCGCGCACTCGCGCCGCATCGCTTCCTGGTGGACGGCGACGGCCGTGCGTTCCTGACGGGCTTCGGCCATGCCGTCTGCCCCGGTGCGATCGACCCGTTGCGCGACGCCGAGCTCGATTGGGACGACACGAACTTCGTCTACATGGCGCCCGAACTCGGCGCGCGCATGAACACGTGTGTCGACGCACGGGCCGACCTCTACTCGCTCGGGTGCATCCTCTATGAGCGACTGGTCGGTGTGCCGCCGTTCGACGCGACCGATGCCGCTGCACTCGTGCATGCGCATGCCACGCATTCGGCGCGAGCGCCTCATGAGCGTGCCCGGTACGTGCCCGAGCAGATCTCGCGGATCGTCATGAAGTTGCTCGAGAAAGCCCCGGACCAACGCTACGGCACCGCCGCGGCGCTCGTCGCCGATCTGCGGCGATGCGAACAGTGCTATTGCCGCGACGGTCGCATCCCGATGTTCGTGCCCGACGGACAGGCAGCGCTGCAACGTTTGCAGCAGACTGCTCACGTGGTGGGCCGGGAAGAGGAGCTCGATGCGTTGCTCGCGCAGTACCGTGTCGTCGCCGCCGGGGGCGAGGCGCGCGTGGCGTGGATCTCCGGCAACTCCGGCATAGGCAAGTCGACACTGCTGCTGGAAGCCGTTGTGCGAATCCGGCATGACGGCGCACCACTCGTGGCCATCGGCAAGGGCGAGGAGGGGAGCCGCGGAACGCCCTACGCCATGCTTTCGCAGGTACTGGGGCCGCTGCTGCAGTTCGTGCTCGGTTGCGTGGACGACGAATTCGAAATCTGGCGCGCCCGAATCGGGATGGCGGTGGCGCCTGTCGGGCGCACGCTGACGAGGTTCCTGCCGGCGCTCGCAGCCGTGCTTGGCCCGCAAGCGGGCATGCCGGAACAAGCCGACCTGGCTCCCACGCTGGAGCGGGCCCGCGTGTTGCAGGCGCTTGCCCGGCTGATCGCCTGCTTTGCGGCACCGGAGCGCCCGCTCGTGCTGCTGCTCGACGATCTGCAATGGGCCGATGCCGGCACGCTGCAGGTACTGGAGCGTCTGCTGGTCCAACACCGCGAGACGGCGTTGCTGCTTGTCGGCGCCTATCGCGGGAACGAGGTCGATGCGGGGCACCCGTTGCGGGCCGGCACGATGGCCGACATTCCCGACGCGTTCACGATGGAACTGGGGCCGCTGAACGAGAGCGCGACGACCGAGCTGATTGCCCGGGCGCTGCATCACGATACCGAAGCGCTTGGCCCGTTGTCCGACGTGATCGGACGGAGAACCGGCCGCAATCCGTTCTTCGTGCATCGTCTGCTGCGTCTGCTGGCTGATGAAGGCATGCTCGATTACGATGCGGGCGCCGGCCTTTGGCGCTGGAACATCGCGCGCATTGCCGCGCATCGCGGGGGCGAAGACGTCGCCGTGATGTTGGCGCGCCAGTTCGAGCTGCTGCCGGACGCTGCGCAATTCATGTTGCGTCTGCTGGCCTGCATCGGCCAGCGCGCATCGACGCGCCTGCTGGCCGTGGCCGCTGGCCTGACCGAGGGCGACGCGACGCAGTGTCTGCAGGCCGCGCTCGAGGCAGGCAGCCTCCAGCGCGACGGCGACGACTGGACGTTCCGGCACGACCGCATTCGCGAGGCCGCTTACGCGTCGATCCCGGAGGGCGAACGGGCGCCGCTGCATCATGCGATTGCCTGCCGCTTGCTCGCGGCCGAAGACGCCTGCGCCGACGCCTTTGTGCTGGCGGCGCAAGCGAATCTCGCAAGCACGGTCATCGATGCACCCGCGGAACGCAGCGCGTTCGCGCGCGTGAACCTGGATGCCGGGCAGCAGGCCAGGGCGGCAACCGCGCATCACGCCGCGCTCGGCTTTTTTCGCGCGGCACTCGATTTCCTCGGCGTACGGAACACCAGCGAGGCAGGACTGAGGGCGCGCATGCTGTGCGGCGAGGCCGAATTCATGACGGGTGCGCTCGAAGCCGCCGAAGCGCGCCTCGCCGAACTGGAGGTCGTGGCCGGGGATGGTACTTTCGGCGCCGAGCTCACGCGCCTGCGCGCGGCGTTGTACACGACGCTGGGCCGCTTCGACCTTGCGCTCGGCGTCGGGCTCGCGTTCCTGAAGCGGGCGGGCATCGATATCCCGCCCCATCCCGGCAGCGCAGACGTGCATCGCGAATACGTTCGCCTGCGCGGCTGGCTGGACCGGCACGGGATCGAGGCGCTGCGTGATCTGCCGGTCATCGCCGATCCGCTGCAGCGGGCGATCGTCGACATCTTTGTCGACCTCATCCCGCCGGCACTGTATTCGGACCAGGATCTGGTCGACGTGATTCTGCTGCGCGCGGTCAATCTCGCGATCGAGCATGGCCATTCCGACGCCTCCGCCGACGTATACGTCTGCATGAACCAGATCTTCGGCGCACGTTACGGCGATTACGCCGCGTCGCTGGCGTTCGGTGAGCTCGCGCTGCATCTGGTCGACGAGCGCGGACTCGATCGTTACCGCGGCCGCGTGTACATGGCGTACGGGACGATCGTGGTGCCGTGGGTGTTGCCGGCACGTTCAGCCCGTGGCTATATCGCGCGGGCGTTCGAGATCACGGTCGAGTGCTGTGACCACACCTTCGCGCTCTATTGCAAGCGCAACGAGGCAACCGGGATGCTGTTTGCCGGCGAGTTTCTCGCCGACGTGCGCGACACCGTGGCGCGTGGGCTGGCCATCGCACGCGATGCGAATTTCCAGCTCGTCATCGATGCGCTGCTCGCGCAGCAGAATCTGGTGAGACGGTTGCAGGAAGGCGAGACCGGCGATCGCGACGCGTTGCTGCCGCCGCCGGACGAAGGCAGGCCGGCGACGCTGGTCGATCTCGCCTACTGGGTCTATCGATTGCAGGCGGCGCTGCTGTTCGGCGATCTGCCGGACGCGCTCGAGGCGCGCCGCCGCGCCGAAGCATGCGAGCATGCCGCGCGCTCGTTTGCCGAGCGGGCCGATTTGCCGTTCTACGGTGCACTCGCCCTGCTCGCGTTGCCGCGCCGTGACGCGTCGCAGCAGGCTGCGCTGCAGCGTCATGTCGAGCAACTCGACGTCTGGGCGCGAGCCTGCCCGTCGAACTTCGACGCACGACGCGAACTGGTGCGCGCGGAGGAGGCGCGCGTGCACGGTCAATCGGCGGACGCCGCGCAAGCGTATGCGCGTGCCGTGACTCACGCGCGCGTGCATGGCTTTACGCAGGTCGAGGCGCTGGCGTCCGAGTGCGCGGCGCGATTCCATGCGGGCCGCGACGAGATCGCTGCGCAAGCCTATTTGCGCCATGCGCAGGGCGCATGGCAGCGCTGGGGGGCGTTGGCCAAGGTGCGGGAACTGCAAGCAGCGCATGCCGATGTATTCGATGCGCAAGCGTGGAATCCCGCCGGGAATCGTTTGCACGAGCTCGACGTCCGGGCGGTGCTGCGCATCTCGAACGCGCTGGCGAGCGACATCGTGCCGGCGCGCCTCGTGGAGACGCTGTTGCGCACGACGCTCGAAAGCGCCGGGGCCGAAAACGGCGCGCTCGCGGTGCTGCGCGAGGGCGTCTGGCATGTGCCGGCGCGCGCGGACGTGGTCGACGGGTCGATCGTCGTGACGCAGGCGGCCGAGCCTTTCACGGCGAGCGTGCTGCCCGTGTCTCTCGTGCAGGCGGTTGCGCGTACGCAGGAGGGCGTGGTGATCGACGATGCGTCCGAGTCGCCGGTCCACGCACAGGATGCGTACGTTCGGCGCAAGCGCCCCCGCTCGGTGATGTGCGTACCGCTGATGCGTTATGCGACGCTCGTCGGCGTGCTGTACCTTGAAAACAATCTGGCGGCGCGGATGTTTACCACGGCCAAGGCAGCCCTGGTGGAAGTGATCGCGTCGCAGGCCGCGTTCGCGCTCGAGAATGCGCGGCTCTACGAGGAACTGGTCGAGCAGAACCGTCAGCGCGCACATGCCGAGGAACAGCTGCGGGCCGCACTTGCCAGCCTCGAGCGCGCCAGCCGCCTGAAAGCGATGGGCGAGCTCGTCGCGTCGATCGTTCATGAAATCGGACAGCCGATTGCGGCCGTCGATACGTCGGCGAGCGCGGCGTTGCGCTGGCTGAACCGGGAGCCGCCGGACGTCGGCGAGGCGCGGGAAATGCTCGTGCACATCAACCGGGGGGCGGCGCGGGCCAAGAGCATCATCCAGGCACTGCGCGCGAAGGCGCGCAAGGCCGCGCCGCAGTTCGCGACGGTGGATCTCAACGAGGCCGTCCGGGAAGCCGCGACGCTGGTCGCGCGGCAACTCGACGCGCTCGACGTCGTGCTGGAGCAGCGCGGCCAGGACAGCCCCGTCTATGTCCATGGCGACCGGATCCAGCTCCAGCAGGTCGTGATCAACCTGCTCACGAACGGCGCGGAAGCGATGGCGGACCTCGAGACGGTGCGTCGCCTGTCGCTTGCTTGCGAAGCGGACGGCGTTGACAGCGCACGCGTGACCGTGGAGGATCTCGGCAGCGGTATTGCGCCGGAGATTGCAGACCGGCTGCTCGAACCGCTCTTTACGACCAAGGAGAACGGGATGGGCATGGGCCTCGCCATCTCGCATTCGATCGTCGATGCTCACGGCGGGACGTTGACGTTGTCGACCCGCGACGGCACCGGTACGCGCGCGATCGTGATGCTGCCGCGCGCCGATCCCTGACCGGGTCGTCCGCCGCCACGCGGCCATCCCTGAAAATTCACCAGCGAATACTTCGATGCCCGAGACCAGAATGCCCTACCCGAATCCTTCATCTGCGGATCGGAACAGCCGTGTCGTCTACGTCGTCGACGACGACGAGTTGATTCGTGCCGCGCTGATCGGGCTGCTGCGATCGATCGACCTGGACGTTCGCGCATTTGCGTCGACAGAAGAATTTCTCGCGGCGCCGAAGAGCGCCGGACCGTCGTGCCTGGTGCTCGACGTGAGGCTGCGCGGGCAGAGCGGGATTGCGTTCCAGAAGTCGCTGGTCGAGAACGGCGGTCCGCAGATGCCGATCATCTTCATCACGGCGCACGGCGATATTGCGATGACGGTGAAAGCAATGAAAGCCGGCGCGATGGATTTCCTGACGAAGCCGTTTCACGACCAGGAAATGATCGATGCGGTGATCGCGGCGCTCGATCGCGATGCGAAACGGCTGGAGGCCGATCACTCGCTGCTCGATCTGCGCGCGTGTTGGGAATCGCTGACGCCGCGAGAATGCGAGGTGCTGCAACACGTCGCGGCGGGCTTGATGAACAAGCAGGTCGCGGGGAACATGGGCATTGCGGAGATCACGGCCAAGATCCACCGCGGTCAGGCAATGCGCAAGATGCAGTGCCGCTCGGTCGCGGAACTGGTGCGCAAGATGAGTGCGCTCGGCATCGGGCCGCCCGCACGCTAGCGGCGGCACCGTCATTGGGGAAAGCCTACCCCATACGTAGATATGGTGACGGTGCGGCGGCGCGCCGGTATGCTGGCAACTTGGGTAGCCGTAGTCGGGACGGTCCGTTCCGTTCATTCGCCATAAGCAGGGATGCCTTTTTCACTCTCAGCCACCGATCTCGTATCGATTGTCGACGACGACCCGTTCGTGCGGGCCGCCGCGAGAAGCTTCGTGCGTTCGCTGGGCGGGGACGCGCACGAGTTCGCGTCGGGCCCGGCGTTCCTGGCTTCGGACGTGGCGTCGCGAACAGGCTGCCTGATCTGCGACATCCAGATGCCGGAGATGGATGGCCTCGAGGTGCTGGCCCGGATCGAAGCCCGCGGGCTGAACATTCCGACCATGTTCGTCACGGCGTTCGCCACTGCCCGCGAGCGCGAGCGCGTGCGGGCCAGCGCCGCGCTGTGTCTGCTCGAGAAGCCGATCGACGCGCAGGAACTCGAGACGTGGCTTGCCCGCGCGCTCGGCTACGCCTGACCCGCCGCAGTTTGCCGCCACGGCAACCTAAACCTTCGTAGGGGATGGATGGCCGCTCGTTTGATGGTGCGAGCCCCCATCTGCGTGTTTTCATTCTTCCTGTACCGTCCGCCGTGGCGGCGACAGGAGAACGAAGATGGCGAACCTTCTTACCGTATCGTGCGGGGCCTTGTCCGAATTCCGCATCGCGCGTCGCATCCGCAACGTCGCCCGCGCAGGGTTCCCGTATCTGCGTGAGTTCATCGTGTGGCCCGTCCGTCTTGTCCTCGCGGCCGGCGTGCTGCTCGTCGCGGAGCGCATGCATGACGCTCGCGCCATGCTGCCGAACGCGTTGCCCCCCGTTGCCGGCGGTGGTCTGCTGCTTGCAGGTGCGGCCGGTATCCTGTTTGCGCTGGCGGCGGTGCTGTGGCTGCGTACGCGGAGCCTGGACGCGAGAATCCGGCAGCTCGCCGCGGCGATCGAGAATCATGGCGTCGACGCACTGCCCGACGCACCGGTCGAACGCGGCGCGCCGTCGATCGCCAGGCTGACACGCGCGATCAACGACGCGCATCGCCAGCACGCGGAACGCGTGACGGAGTTGCTGCATGTGCTGGCCGCGTACGCGCATGATCTGCGCACGCCGTTGACGCGGATGATGCTGCGTAGCGGGATGCTGGAAGATGGCGCGTTGCGTGACGCGATGGAGCGCGATCTTGCCGAGATGGGGGAACTGGTCGAAGCGAGCCTTGCCTGCGCACGGCTTCAATGCAGCGTGGCGGAGCCGCCGCGGCGCGTCGACGCGGACGAGTTGCTCGGCGTGCTGGTCGACACCTATCGCGACGCGGGCCTGACCGTCGGCCTGGACGGGCGGGTGGGCCATCCGCTGGTGACCTGCCCGCACGCGCTGCGCCGCGTGCTCGTCAATCTGATCGACAACGCGCTGCGTTACGGCGGCGACGTCCGCCTGTGTGTCCGGGTCGAGGCCAGACGCGTGATGCTCAGCGTGGTGGATTCGGGGCCCGGCATCGTGCCGGCGGAACTGGAGGCGGTATTCGCGCCCTGGTATCGTGCGCCGCAGACAGCGGCGCGTGCGTCCGGATCGGGGTTGGGGCTGGCGATCGCGCGTCGTCTGACGCAGGCGATGCAAGGGGAATTGCAGTTGAACAACCGCAGTACCGGAGGCCTCGAAGCGAGAGTGACGTTGCCGCTCGCCGTCGCATGACGGCATGGGGCGATGTCATTGGCGAGCGTGACGGCATTGCCCCGCTGGGCGAAGCCAAAGCGATCGTCGAGGCGCCGCGCCGGGATTGCAGCGAGAGCCGGCGTCGCTCTGTTCTCGACGAGTTGGCGCCAACTGAATTCGCTCGTCGGCCGGTGCTGTCGAAGATGCCGGTGTTTTCCGGCCTGACGGCGGCCGAAGGGGCCTGCCTTCATCGATGCGCAACGTCGGCCGCGTCGACAAATCGGCGCGCCATGGAATGACACGAACCGGTCAGGTGTTATGAGCGAGGAGCACGTCATCGGGTTGGCGTGCCGTCCCTGAACCAGACCTCTTCCAGATGAATTCCACAGACTCGCGTCAGATTCCGGTTGTACCGCATCGTCCGCTGGCAGGCAGTGATCACCGAACGCTGGTACTCGCCGCGTTAGGCGGGGCACTGGAGTTTTACGATTTCGTGATTTATGTGTTTTTTGCAGCGGTGATCGGTCATCTGTTCTTCCCGCCGTCGATTCCCGACTGGCTGCGCCAGGTGCAGACATTCGGCGTGTTTGCGGCGGGCTATCTCGCGCGGCCGCTCGGCGGCGTGATCATGGCGCACTTCGGCGATCTCGTCGGTCGCAAGCGCATGTTCACGATGAGCGTGATGCTGATGGCCCTGCCCACGCTGATGATGGGGCTGCTGCCGACCTATGCATCCCTCGGGATTGCCGCACCCGTGCTGCTCCTGCTGTGCCGGGTGTTGCAAGGCGCGGCGGTGGGCGGCGAGGTGCCCGGGGCCTGGGTGTTCGTCTCCGAACATGTGCCGCCGCGTCATATCGGTTATGCCTGCGGTCTGCTGACGGGCGGCCTGACGTTCGGCATCCTGCTCGGCTCGCTGATCGCGTCGGCGATCAACCATCATTATTCGCCTGCTGAAATCAGTGCCTATGCGTGGCGGATGCCGTTCGTCATCGGTGGCCTGTTCGGGATCCTGTCCGCGTTCCTGCGACGCTGGCTCAATGAAACGCCCGTGTTCATCGAGATGAAGCAGAGCCGGTTGCTGGCCGGCGAAGTGCCGTTGAAAGCCGTGCTGCGCGATCACGGCCGGGCAGTGCTCGTATCGATGATCCTGACGTGGACCCTGACCGCGGCGATAGTCGTCGTGATCCTGATGACGCCGACGCTCGTGGCAAAGCGCTTTCATATCGAGCCCGCGCTCACGCTCCAGGCGAATTCGGCGGCCACGTTCTGCCTGACGATCGGATGCGTCGTCGCCGGTTCGGTGGCGGGGCGGATCGGTACCGGCCGCACGATCTTCTTTGGCTGCCTGCTGCTCGGCGCATCGTATTTTCTGATGGCCCGGCAACTCTCCGCGGATCCGTCGTTGCTGCTGCCGCTCTACGCGGTATCCGGCTTCTTCGTCGGTGCGGTTGCGGCGATTCCCGTTGCGATGGTCAACGCGTTTCCGCCGATCGTGCGCTTTTCGGGCATCTCGTTCTCGTACAACGTCGCGTATGCCGTGTTCGGCGGTCTTACGCCGGTGTTCGTGTCGGTGATGCTGAAATCGAATCCGCAGGCGCCGGAGATCTATGTGGGCGCGCTGTGTATCGTCGGGGCGCTGGCAGGTCTCGCGTTGCGCCCCGCGCGCTAGGACGATGCCGTAGCAGGCGCACCCAGCTTCGCACCGAAGAAGTCGCCGAGCTTCGATACGGCCGCATCGACGTACGGCACTTTGTCGTACAGCGCGACATGGGTGGCGCCTTCAACCCAGAACAGTTCCTTGGGTTCCTGCGCAGTCGCGAAGGCGTCCGTCGACATCCACGACGTCACGGCCTCGGTGCCGGCGATCATCAGCAACGGACGAGGCGCGATCAGGTCGATGAACCGGAATGCGTCGAAGTGTGCGATGCGATCCACACTGTTCCAGGTGAAGAACCTGGCTGAGCGCGGGTGATGCGCGCGCGGCGAGCAGTAGTACTCCCAGCCTTCGAACAGATGCCGGTCGCCCGACCGCGCAAGTTCTTCGGTCGGGAAAATCTGAAACACGCCCACGCCTTCACCGTTGATCTCGGCAGTGCGAGCCGCTGCGGCGGCATCGAGCATGCGTTGGAATATTGCGGGATCCTGATGACCATCTGCGCCGAAGCGAAACTGCAGGTTGATGTCCGCGGCGCTGACCGTCGCCACCGCCTTGATGCGACAGTCGGTGGCGGCGGCGGGAATGACGTAGCCGCCGGATGCGCAGATGCCCAGCGCACCGATGCGATTCGGATCGACGTCATCGCGTGTCGTGAGGAATGAGACGGCAGCCTTGATGTCCTCGATGCGGTGGGCGGGATCTTCAAGTCCGCGCGGTTCGCCCTCGCTCTCGCCTTGGTGCGCCGCGTCGAAAGCAAGCGCGATAAACCCTTGCCGGGCCAGACGCTGCGCGTACAAGCCGGCAGCCTGCTCCTTGACGCCTGCGCCAGGGTGGCCGACGACGATTGCCGGACGCACGATCCCGGCTTCGGCAGGCTGAAGGTAGAGGTGGCCGGCGAGTTTCACCCCGGCGCTGTCGAAGGTAACGAATATTTTCATGGTTGATCCAATGGCGTGCAAAAGAGATGCTTCCCGATATCGGCCCGCACTAGCCACCACGTCACGCCGCAGACTCGTGCGAATCACTATCCACATACGTTCGTATGTTCATCGCCTATTGCCTGGGCCGACGTGAAGACCTGCGATTGCTGCTGCGCCGCTTGAAAACGGAGACAGTGGAAAGGAATCCTGAAGGCGCGTGAATAGCCTCGTTGGAGAACCCCGGCCGTTATGCGGTGCGCGCGTGCGTCGCGTCGCGATGCCGGTCGGGCGAAGTCGCATCGGCGGTACTGTCGCCTTGGGATTTCGACGGGCCGTTCTGGTCCGAGCGTGCGATCTGCAGCGCGGCGGCGATGTCGTCCGGATAGCGCGGTTCGCTGCGGGCCGGGTTGTAGCCGGCCTGCTCGAGTCGAATGAGATCGGCGCGCACGGCGGCGCTCGTGAGGCCGGGCCCGGCATCGGCGAAGGACACGACGGGAACGACGGCAAGCACGGCGGCAGCGAGGATTCGAGTGGCTTTCATGTGAGCGCTCCTGAAGTCAAGTGATCGGATCGACCGTCGGACATCCGAGTCGGCGTCGCATGTCGAATGTCTTCCGCATGTCGACAGTAGAACCCGCCAACGTATCGGCCATGTTTCCGCAACCCGGGCCTCGTGCATGCCGGTGTTTCGGGAGCGGCCCTGGATACAGTGCGATACAAGATCGGTCGGTGCCGTATCAGTGTTGCCGCGACTGTTTCGCTCACTGCGGCGGCAGTGCAATCCGCGTCGCATGGGTTCGCGCCACGTACCGAACCCGATCGCCACGACCGCCACGACCGGTGGCTGACCGGGACGACATCCGTGCCGCATCCCCCGTCGATACCCCGGGCCGTGTCGGCGCGTCCGTCGCCGATGTGCGGGGCCGCTGCATTCCGCTGAGCAATACGGGGTGCAGGTGATCGCAGTGCGTGATTCAAGGTCGAGATGGTCCGGTCAAACCATCGATTGCCCTGATCATCCCTTCGTACAAGTAGCCCCGCGCATCCGGTTTCGATACCTTGTCGTCACCGCGCCGTAGCTTGCGCTCGCAGTCCCGTTTCACGGCGGTGCTCAAGCGCTTTGCCGGAGAAACCCCTTACCGCTTGAGGATGAAGGCAAATGTCGATCAGTGAACGGATCCCGGTGTTCCTCGCGATCAGCGAGGTCTTTCTTCGTGGCGCGCGCCGGGACTTCGCCGGCGACGCGCGCGTGCCGGCCGTGCGCACGATGTCGATGTGCGCGGATGCCGTGTCGCCGCTTCCGGACGGGCGATGCCAGCCGACGGAGCCGTGTGGTCGTCATCGCGCGGTGGTTGCCGGACGGTAGCAACGCAAGCGCTGCCGCCTCTGGCGGTGCGTGCCGGAGCGATTGGATGGGTTGACGCAATGAGGATGACGATGGATTTCGCGACGAACGTGCTGGCGGTGGATCCGTGGACGCAGACGCTCGGTCTGCTTGCGCAATTGAGCGGGAGCAGCGATGCGCGCGTGGTGGCGCCTGCGTGCGAGACGCAGCGCGGGTGCGTGTCCGGATACGTGGCGCACCCGCGGCCGGTGAATGTCGTGCGTCGCGCGGGCCTGGTCAACTTTGTCGATCGTCCTACTGCAACGACCGTGACGATCGCATGGCGCGATTCGACGCATTGCTCGTACGGCGACCAGCTCTGGCAGGCGTCACGTGCCCGGGTGAACGGCGTCTGTGCGATGAGCGGGCATCCGATCCACGCCGGCGACGCCGTCTACCAGCCGCGCCCGGTTCAGCCGACGCCGCTCAACGCCGACGCGATGATTCTTGCGTCGGCGCTGCAGGAGATCGAAGAGGACTGATCGATCTGTGTGGGTTTTCCTGACGGAGCCGGGGGTTTCATGAGCCGTCGGCCCCAGACAGAAGGCTGTACTGCCGGGCGAATTCGAACTGGCGCCGGATCGCGGCAGGCGTGCTGAACGAGCAGATCTCCTGCAACACGGGGATGGCGGATATCGCGGCCCGGATTCATCGCGTTCAGGCGATGCGGAAGATGCGGTGCCGTCCGGTCGCCGAGCGGCTGCGCAGGATGGATGTGCCCGGCATCGGTCGCGTTTGCGCGGTGGCCTTGCCGCTGTCGTCGGGGGGAGCCAACCCATACGTACATATGATGGCGGCGCGGCCGCGCGGCGGTAAGCTGGCACGTCGGGCAACGGTGTTCCTGACGGGCCTGTCCGTTCGCCTAGCCGTGGTGCACGGTTTGACGGTGTTGAGTGTGGTTCGACTTCGAAGACGAGGGGCGATTGGATACGCTACAGAGCATGCGGATATTTGCCAGAGTCGCGGAATGTGGCAGCTATACGGCTGCCGCCCGGCGTATGGAGATCTCCACCGCTTATGTTTCCCGGTCAGTGTCCGATCTCGAAGCGCACTTGCGCACACGACTTCTGAATCGCACGACGCGCAGGATTGCGTTGACCGAGGCCGGCGAGCGCTATCTCGATCGCTGCCGCAGCATTCTGGCCGATATCAATGCGGCGGAACGCGAGGCTGCCGACACTCAGGCACGTCCGATCGGACGATTGCGTATTCATGCGACACCCAGCCTCGGACAGTACTACGTCGCGCCCGCCGCGGCACTGTTCCGTGAGCGTTATCCCGACGTGTCGATCGAGCTGACGCTCGGACAGGACATGCCCGACCTGCTGAACGATGGCTACGACGTCACGGTGCAGATGACGCTCGGCAACCTCCCGGATTCCGGGCTCGTGGCTCAACGGCTGGGAACCTCGTACAGCGTGCTCTGCGCGTCGCGGGCCTATCTGGAGCGCAATGCCATGCCGCGGGACGTCGATGAACTGAGGCAGCACGCGTGCGTGCAAGTCGTGACGCCGTTCTTTTCTCCCGACAGCTGGTCGTTCGACGGGGCTGCCGGAAGGGCCGAGTTTGCACTGACCGACACGTTTTTTCGCGTCAACAACGCAGAGGCACTGTCAGCTGCATTGGGCAGCGGAATCGGAATCGGAGCGCTGCCGGTCGCGAGCGCGCTACCCGCGTTGAGGGCCGGCTCGCTGATCCGAGTGTTGCCCGAGTACCGGCTGCAGACCGTCACACTGCATGCGCTTTACGCGTCGCGGCAATATCTGGATGCGAAGATCAGCACCTGGGTTGAGCTGCTGCGCGACGCCATCTCGGTCAAGCTGACCGCTCAGGAGGCCGAGTTGCGGGACATGGAAACGCGCCGAAGCTGCAGCCTGGTCTGAACGCCCGTGTTCCGGTTGCTGCAACCCTGGCATCCCGATATCGCATACCAGGATGGAAAAGTTTGACCGCCCGGCGGTTTTTGAGCCGTCACGAAGCAAGCGTTGATTCTGTATTTCCTGCCGGGCGGCAAGATCGAGTACCGACCGCCGCCGGCAGATCGCAACCGATCGGAACGCCGATCTACTGATATCGAGGAGTGTGATGAGCATCAGGATTCTTGCAATCAGCGGGAGTACGCGCCGCGACTCGCTGAACCGGAAGCTGCTGGACGTGGCTGCGAGCGGTGCATCCGACGCGGGCGCGACGGTGACGCCGGTACGTCTGTCCGATTATGAACTGCCGATCTACGACGGCGATCTGGAGGCCGAAATCGGTGTGCCGGCTCGGGTTCGCGCGCTGCAGGCGCTGGTGGCCGCGCACGACGCGGTGCTCATCGCGACGCCGGAGTACAACGGTGGCTACAGCGCATTGTTGAAGAACGCGATCGACTGGATCAGCCGGCCGCGCGAGGACGGCACGTCCGGCGTGGCATTGCTTGGCGGAAAGGTGGCGGCGCTTGTGTCGGCTTCCCCGGGACAACTCGGCGGACTTCGCTCGCAGCTGGGCATGCGGGCCGTGCTGGACAAACTCGGGATGCTGGTGATCCCGGAATCCTTTGCGCTGAGTGCGGCGCACGACGCATTCGATGCCGACGGGAAGCTCAAGGACGCGAATGCCGAGAAGCTGGTCCGGGGTGTCGGTGCCGCGCTGTACCGAACGGCTTCGCGTCATGCCGGCCGTCCCGCCTGATGGAGCGCGGTCTTGTCTCGATCGGGGAGCGGGTCGGCAACGATGCTGTCGACGCACATACGAACGTATGCGGCGCATCATCGGAACGGTTCGTTCCTTTGCCGGCAGATTGCATGGATCATGGTGCGACCGGCTCCCGACTTTTTCGCGGTGGGCCTGAATCGATGGGCATGGGCTCATGCGGTTGGCCGGTCGAGCTGGACGCGCGCGGCGACGCGTGACGCCACGCCGGCGCGTCGCTTCGGTGCCGCCAGCTCGAATGGGCCGGATTTTTGAAAGAGGGGAGCCATGATGGCCTATCCACGCACGATGTCCCCGCGCGTCGCGTCGTTCGGGCTGCTCGGCGCGCTGCTGACTGCATGCGGATACGGCGCGACATTTCTTCTGTCGATGCATTTTCGTTTGGCAGGCGGCACCGACGTCGATACGGGGGCCGCACTGGCCGAAGCCATGGTCGGCACGCTGATCGGCCTGCCGCTGGTCGCGTGGCTTGCACACGGGATCGGGGCGGCGCGTACGACCGCGCTGGCCGCGCTGGTCGTCGGCGCGGGCGTCGTCGGCTTCGCCGTGATCGGGCGCACCGGCTCGCTGAGCGTCGTGCCGGGATTGCTGGTCGGCGTCGGTTGGGGCGGGTTCTACCTTGCGGCGCCGATGATGCTGGCGGAGCGGACTACCGATACCGAGCGCGAGCGCTGGTTCCTGCGGTTCGGCTCGTTTCAGATGGCCGGAGTCGGAGGCGGCCCGGCAGTCGCCGCGCTCGCGATACGCAACTGGCACTGGACGACGGGCACCGTGTTCTTCACCGTCGGCGGATTGTGCGCGATGGCGGCGTTGATGCTGGAATGTTTCGGGCGCCTGTCGCCTGCGCCGCTCGCCGTCGCGCCGCCGATACGGGAACGGTGGTTGCGCGAGATTCGTGCGATCGCCCGCACGCATGCGATCTACCCGATCGCAATCATTGCGCTCGGCTCCAGTGTCTTCTCGGGCCTGATGACGTTCCAGATGTCGATGGCACAGGAAACGGGCGTGAAGGCGGGCACGTTCTTCGGCCTCTATTCGGCAACGGTTGTCGTCACGCGCTGGCTGCTCGGTGCGATCGTGATTCAGATGCGTGTCAGCGCGACCACGCAGATCCTCCTCGGCTTCATGATACTGAGCGTCGCCGTGACGTTCGCCGTGCCGCACAACACGATGCTCCATTCGGTCAGCGCCGTGCTGCTCGGTACCGGGTATGGCCTCATCTATCCGATCGTTCAGGCGCAAGCCGTCAACAGTACCGATGCGCGGCACCGGCACGCAGTGCTGACCTGGTTCGTGGCGTCCTATTTCGTCGGCGTGTTCGGATTTCCCGCTGTCGGCGGCCTGGTGCTGGCCAGCCTGGGCAAGACGACGCTGCTGCTGCTCATCGCCGCGTGTGGGCTGGCCGCGCTGCTGCTGTCGATTGTCGAGCATCGGAAGAGAGCATCGCTCGTGGCCTTCTGAAGGCACGGGAACGTTCCGGACGCCCAAGGGTTCCGGCGATTCTGGCAACGGAAACGGGTCGGGTCGGATTCCCGCGAGGCAACGCGCCGGGCGGTACGGAACGGAAATTGCCGAGACGCACGTGCTCGGGGCCTTCGCGAGCCCGCTGCGATTTGCGTCGCTTCAACGCGACGATTGCAACGCTGCCGAGCGCACGGCCGCAATGAAGTTGTCCCGGGAATCCGCTTCGATGCGCCTCTGGATTTCCTTCGCAGCCACCACGCCATCTGCCATCGCTGTCACGCAGCACGGATGCATTCTCTGCGCGACCTCGCCGATCGCGAAGACGTTGGATATCGACGTTTCGGTCGTGCCGACGTCCGTCGAGACGAAACCCCTGGCGTCGCGCGCCAGATCGAAACCATGCATGAACTCGAGCGCCGGCGCCCAGCCGTAGAGCACCACGATGACATCGTAGCGCCATCCCGAGACCGTCGACGTGTCGGGGCAAACCTCATACGACCCGATACGCACGTCCGTCACGGGAATCCGTTCGAGGAACTCCCGTCTCGCGCGAATCGATCTCGCATGGATGTGAACCCTGGCCGCGCCTTTGGCGCGAATCAGCTCGTAGTTTTCGAACGCGTTGTCTCCACCGCCCAGTATCGCGACCGACTTGCCGTGGAAATCCCGGTCGTCGATCCGCTTGCCCGGTCCGATTACGCGATCGGGGCCCGCGAGAAGCCCGCCGTCCGCGGGGCGTACGCCGGACGCAAGGACCAGGTAGGGGCTGGAGAGAAAATCTTGCCGGCCCGCGGCATCGACGACACGGACGACGAAGCGGCCGTGGTCGATCGTTGCGGACTCCACCGATGTGCGCAGGCGGCATGCGATACCGCGGGAGAGAATGTTGGCATGTATGGCGCGTGCCACGTCTTCGCCGTGCCGGCCGACCACCGGCGCGATCCAGTTATTCGGGTAGGGGTTTTCGTTTTGCAGTCCACCCAGTTTCGGACGCCGCTCAATAATGCAAGGTTGAAATCCCAGCTGTTTGAGCCACAGCGCGCACGATGCGCCGGCAGAGCCGCCGCCCACGATAATTGCGTCAAAAGCAGACATAAGCGATATCTTTTTCATCTCCGTCACCGGAGAAGCCGCGCGAATCGACGAGTGAAGATTTTTTCATGCGAAAGAATCTTCACCTGGCCTCGTCATCGGCGTGACGGCGCCGTCACGGCTTCGTCGAGAATCGCCCGGACTTCGCCGAGCAGCCCGGGTATCGCGCCATAGCTCGTGTGCGTGAGCCGCAGAATGCCGTCGATCGTGCACACGCCGATGGCCTGGTCGTCGGCGAAGCCCGAAGTCACGACGGGGCCCCAGAGCGCCTTGAGCGACAAGCCGTCGTAAGCGGCGGCAATGGGCTGATTACCGAGATTCGACAGCAGGACGTCGAAGGCCAGCACGGCCGACAGGAACCCGGCCGCGTGTTCAACGCTCGGCCGCGCGGACATCGCGGCATCGAGCGTTTTCAGTTCCGCTGCGACGCTCGCGCGCGTTTGAAAAGGTGCGAGATCCTGTTTGATCTTGCGAGCGACAGTCCATAGATCGGTACCGCGCGGGTAGTCGTCGACCGTGATGGTCTGCGTGATGTACACGCCGTTGGCAGCGCCGACTTCATCGGCAAGATGGCGCACGTCGATCGGCGTGACGGTGCGCAACGCGCGCTCGGACCATTCGCTCGACAGACGCCGGCCCGCTTCGTGAACGGCCGCGGCTACGGCGCCGTGCACGGTGGTTTGCTCGACACGCGCGCGAGCAATGAGCTGGCGTGTCGATTCAGCCGAAAGCTCGACGGCGTCGACACGCGGCATGTCAGCCGCGTCCGGGCGAAACGGCTTGGGTGCGGGCGCCGGCAGTGGGTCCGGCAAGACGGCGGTCCGGTTCAGGTCGGCATCGAGCACGGTCTCCAGCGACTGTACCAACGGCAACGGCGCCAGCGGCTCGCCCGACAGTAATCGCAGCAGATCTTCGATCAGAAACGCGCTGCCCATGCCGTCGACCGCGGAATGGTGCGCAACCAGGATCAGCGTCGAGTTGCCGTCGCCTTGCAGCAAGGTTGCGCGCAATAGCGGCGCTGCCGACCAGTCGAAGCGCGTCGCGATCTCGCGGGCCGCTTCCGCGTGCCACGAAGTGTCGCTCTGCTCGATCACGCGCAATGGCACCACGGCATCGGGCGCGCGATGGAAGCCGGAATTCATCTGCGCGTCTGCGGCGATACGGGTCGACAACAGCGGATGCCTGCGCTGGAGCGCGCGAAAAGCCGCATGCCATGCTGTCGGCGGAAAACGGCGGTCGATCTCCGCGACCATCGCGAAATGCGTCGGCCGATTCTGATCGAGCAACCAGAACAGGTGTTCCGTACTGCCGAGTCCGCGGACGTAGGTCGGCGCGGTCGATTGATCGTTGTCGATTTCCTGTTGCGGGTTCTGCATCGTCTCGCTCCTGCGAAAGAGGTGTCTGCAGTACAGAACACGCGAGAGCGGATCGCTATTCCGCCTTTTTCGGATGACCCGATATATCGGGCTGCTTTTTTGCGTCGTCGGGGCTGTAGGTCACGTAGAGCTTGGTATAGCCAGGCGTGTCGAAATGTCCGGTCCATCCGCTGGGAAGCGTGACGGCTTCGCCGGTTTTCACGACCATCACCGAACCGTCCGACGAGGTCAGCTTCACGCTGCCCGACAGAAAGTACAGGAACTCGTTGTACGGCAATCCTCGCGGCCCCTTGATTTCCTCATGCGAAGGCCCGGATCGATAGACGCCGGTCTGGTAAGCCGTGTCGGTCGACGTGAACGTCACGACGTCGGCGCTTCGCTCGCCGCTTTCGTCTTTTTTCACGGCATCGGCACGAGCGAATATCGCGCCGGCCAGGTCGGACTTCGACGCCTTGATCGGCTTGATCGTTTCAGCGCGCGCACCAGCCGAGGTCATGACGCCGACCAGCACCAGCGTTCCGATTGCGTATCTGATCATCGGTCATCTCTCCTTGAGTTTTCCCGTCGCAACGAGGCAAATGGGCGGGCTCGCCATTGCGCCATCATTCCATTGAAGCGTCATTCTGTCGGAAAAGCGATTTCAATTTTTTAGCGTTATCGAAAAAGGAACGGCAGATTTGTTTCTTAATGTGTACGAGACCGGAATAGATACATGGCATTGCAATAGCCCCGTTCTCGAGACACACGCCAGATACGTGGCCTGGATTTAATGCATCTCAACGACTCGATCCGATCGAGGCACTCGGGCAGACATCGCAGGATGAAGCCGCTACCGGGCGCCCGGACGAATTGCGCCACTTGAATTGCTCCAGGAGAACGACATGAAAGCAAAGACGATCGCGTTGGCTTTTGCGGCTTGTGCCGCAGTTGCGACCGCCGCTTCCGCTTACGCAGGCAGCCCCGCCGACACGAGCGCCAACGACCGTGGCGCACAGCAAGCGCGCCAGTGGGCGTCGGCCGCCCCGTCGCCGAAGGCAAGGACGCGTGCCGAAGTGCGCGAGGAACTGGTGCGTGCCGAGAAGGACGGCCAGCTCGCGGCGCTCGACAAACTCTATCGGGGCGGCTGATTTCCGGCTGCCGACGCAACGCCGTATCAACGCATCGCCATTCACCCACCCAGTTCAATACGACACCGATCATGAGCCAAGAAACGAAAGTCCTGTACACCGGCAAGACCCGCACCACCGGCGGCCGCGATGGCGCTGCCCACAGCTCGGACGGCCGCCTGGACGTCAAGCTGTCCGGTCCCGGTTCGGCCGCGCCCGGCACGAATCCCGAGCAGTTGCTGGCCGCAGGCTGGTCGGCATGCTTCATCGGTGCGATGGGCCTGGCCGCGCACCGGCTGAAGATTGCGCTGCCGCGCGACACGCATGTCGATGCTGAGATCGATCTGGCCACGAACGACGGTGCGTACTTCCTGCAGGCACGACTGAACGTCAGCGTGCCGGGCGTCGACGCCGCCGTCGCGCAAGCGCTGGTCGACGCGGCGCACCAGACCTGCCCGTATTCGAAGGCCACGCGCAACAACATCGACGTCGTCGTTACCGTCGTTTGACTCGCCTGCTGCCGGGCCCGCGCACGACGCCGCTTGCGTGATCGGCACGCCCGGCATGGTGCGCGCTTCCGGCAGGCACGCCCGCGTGTCGCGTATCGATCGCGACACGCGGCCTTCTTCCCGCGCCAGGATACCCATCATGTCATCCACACCGTTTTCTCCCCGTCGACGCCACGTGCTTGCCGCTTCCGTCGCTGTCGGCGCCATGGGGCTGATTCCCGGATCGGTGTTCGCCGCAACCGGCAACACGGCAATTCGTCCGTTCAAGGCCAGCGTGCCCGAGGCCGCCCTCGTCGATTTGAGGCGCCGCATCGCGGCGACGCGCTGGCCCGGCAAGGAGACCGTCAACGACGAATCGCAAGGCGTGCGGCTCGCGAGAATGCAGGCGCTCCTCCAGTATTGGGGTTCCGACTATGACTGGCGCAAAGGCGAGGCAAAGCTGAATGCGCTGCCGATGTTCATGACCGAGATCGACGGCCTCGACATCCAGTTCATCCACGTGCGTTCCCGCCACAAGAACGCGCTGCCGCTGATCATGACGCACGGATGGCCGGGTTCGATTTTCGAGCTGATCAAGGTCATCGGTCCGCTGACCGATCCGACCGCGTACGGCGCCAGTGCGGACGACGCATTCGACATCGTGATTCCGTCGCTGCCCGGCTTCGGCTTCTCCGGGCAGCCGAACACGACCGGCTGGGGCTCGGACCATATCGCCCGTGCATGGGGTGAACTGATGGCCCGACTCGGCTACACGCGCTTCGTATCGCAAGGCGGAGATTGCGGTTCGGTGATTTCGCACCGTATGGCGATGCAGAAGGTGAAGGGGCTGATCGGCATCCATGTCAACATGCCGGCCACCGTGCCGCCGGACATCGCGACCTTGCTCGCACTCGGCGAACCCGCGCCGGGCAGGCTGTCGCCGAAGGAAAAGGCCGCATACGATGCACTCAACGTCTTCTACAAGGACAATTGCGGCTATTCCGCGATGATGGTCACGCGGCCGCAAACCGTCGGTTATGCGTTGGCCGATTCGCCCGCCGGCCAGGCCGCGTGGATGTACGACAAGATCTCGCAATGGACCTATAGCGGCGGCGTGCCGGAACGTTCGCTCACCCGCGACGAAATCCTCGACGATATCTCCCTCTACTGGCTGACGAACAGCGCGACGTCCGCCGCGCAGATCTACTGGGAAGATCATTCCAACAACTTCAACGCGGTGGACATTTCGATGCCGGCTGCCGTGACGATCTTCCCCGGCGAGATCTATCAGGCGCCGCGCAGCTGGACGGAGCGGGCTTACCACAACCTCATCTACTTCAACGAGGTCGACAAGGGCGGTCACTTCGCCGCGTGGGAAGAGCCGCAACTGCTCGCAAGCGAAGTACGCGCCGCATTCCGGAAGCTGCGCTGAACCCGCAGGTTGCGACGGCGATCGCGTTCCGATGCCGATGCCGACGCGACGCAAGCACTGTCAAGCCAGGAATAGTCATGTCCGAATCCACCGATACCCGAAAGGCAGCCGCGGCCATCGCGCTGTTGATACTCTCGATTGCATTGCGCCCGCCTATCGTTTCGATCGGGCCGGTGCTCGAATCGATCCAGCAGAGCTTCGGCCTGAGTTACACGCAGGCGTCCCTGCTGACCGCGATTCCGGACGTCTGCATGGGCGTCTTCGCGCTCGCCGCGCCGGGCGTCGCGCGCAGACTGGGCACGGACAACGCGGTTGTGGCCGCGCTGGCCCTGCTGGGCGTCGCGATGGTCGCCCGCGCGCTGGCCGGCTCGGCCGGCGTGCTGCTGCTGTGCACCGTCCTCACCGGAATCGGCATCGCGATTTCGGGTTCGCTGATCGGCGGCTGGGTGAAGAAGCACTTCGCGCGCGACGCGACGTTTTTCATGGGTATCTACAGCGCGGGGCTCAGCGTCGGCGCGACGGTCGCGGCAAGCGCGTCGGGTTATATCGCGCAGAGTTTCGGCGGCTGGCGCGTGGCCGTCGCATTGTGGAGCGTGCTTTGCATCACCGCGATCCTGAGCTGGCGCGGGCTCGCCCGGCGCTTCCAGGAGGCGAGGGCCGCCGACGCGCAACCTGGGCAGGCTGCGCAAGCACCGGCGGCAGTCGGCCTTCCGTGGGGCAACATCCAAGCGTGGCGGGTCGCGGCTTGCTTCGGCGCGAGCCAGTTCATCGTGTACGCATGCTTTGCGTGGCTCGCGTCATCGAGTGCCGAACTGCATATCGCGACGCTGTCGCCCGGTCTTGTCCTGGGCCTCTTCACCTGCGTGTTCGCGCTCAGCAGCTTCGGAATGGGGATGAAGGCCGGCCGCTCCACCGATCGGCGCGGCTGGCTCGGCGTCGCGTCGGCCATCACGGCGGTGGGCCTTGGCGGACTGGCGTTCGCGCCGACCGCCTTGCCGGTGTCGTGCATCGTCCTGATCGCGATCGGACAAGGCATGTGCTTCACGCTTGCGATGACCTTGCCGCTCGACCACACCCATTCGGCAGCCGAGACTAACGCGTGGAGCGTATTCATGCTCTTCATCGGTTATCTCGTGGCCGCATTGGGGCCGCTCGCCTTCGGTTATCTCCGCGACCGGACGGACGGTTATTTCGCGTCCTATCTCATGCTGTTTCTGGTTGCCGCGGGCATCACGCTGATGGTGCCGCTGCTTCGGCCCACGTCGGCACCGAAAGACGGGGCCATTCCCGCGGTTTCCGAATCGCCGTGATTTCACCGAGGCTTCGGTGGAATTCGACGGGGCGGGTGGTAGTGGCGCCAGTCATTCCGCACCGCGCCGTTGGAATAAAGCCGGCATTCACGTGTTCTGTTCCGGCAGGCGGGAATCGGGCAGCGCATCGTGCGCGCCGGCGTCCGTTGCCGATCGCCGTCGACCTGCACGCGCCTGCATGAGGTTCGGTCGCCGTGCGATGCGATCGACAACCCCCTCGAGAATCTCCGGAAGTTTCAATGGCCTCATTGCCGTGGTTTGCCATTTTTCTTGCCGCGCTGGCGGCGATTTCACAGGCGTCTCGCCGACTGACCTTGATCCTTCTGGCAATCGGCTATGGACTTGCCTTCGCGTCGGGTCAGCTGCATCCGATCGCGCTCGTTCCCATCACGCTTCTGGTTGGCGCCGGCGTTCTGCTGCAGTGGAATCCGTCGCCGCTCGGCAAGGTGCTCTGCAACGTCGTGTTCGTCGCGATTGCGGTCGGCCTGTTTCAGCATTGGCTGCCGGGTTTCGACAACCTCAGGGTGATTCACGCGGAGCGTCTGACGCCGGATGCCGCGCCTTACACGATGTATCTCAACTTCGATAAACCGCTGGTCGCGTTCTGGCTGATGCTTGCCTGCCCGTGGGTTCAGCCGAAGCGGTCGTTGTCGCAGCGGGCGATTGCGGCGGTGGTTGCCTGCGCGGCAACATCGGCGGTCTGCTTCTCGATCGCCGGGTGGAGCGGGGCGTTGGCGTGGGCGCCGAAGTGGCCGCATTTCGGGTGGCTGTGGGTACTCGATAACTTCCTGCTGGTCGCGTTCGCGGAAGAAGCGCTGTTCCGTGGCTATATCCAGGGAGGCGCGGCGCGGCTGACGAGGGCGCAGCCCCATGCGGGCTGGCCGGCTCTCGCGGCCGGCGCCGTTCTGTTCGGCCTCGCTCACTATCAGGGCGGCGCGTTGCTGGTGCTGCTGGCAGGCCTGTCCGGCATCGGATACGGGCTCGCCTATCGCGCCGGCGGACTGCAATCGGCGATGCTCGCGCACTTCGGCGTCAATCTGGTGCAGTTCGCGTTGCTGACCTATCCATCGATCGCTCGCGCGTGAGCGAACGCGCGCCCCGGCCGCAACGAGCCGGGATCGGGTCATTCGGTCAACACACGACGGCGATGGAATATCTGCGCCGACCAACTGTTTACAGGAGGGGTATCGCCCGCTCAATTTCGTCTAAACCCATGGATACATGTCAGATACTGCAGTTTCTCAACGTCGGCTTGGTCGCACCGCGGGAGGATCGACGTAGATGACCGCAGCCGAATTGTCCGCCATGCTTCCTTCGATGCTTCCGCGTCTGTGGGCATTCGCGCTACGGATCTCGGGTGATCGCCACGACGCCGAAGATCTCGTGCAGTGCGCGTGCCTTCGCGCGCTCGAGCGTGCGCATCAATTGCGACCGGACACCGCGCCGCTGAGCTGGATGTTCTCGATCGTCCAGTCCACCTGGCTCAACGAGCTCCGCGCACGCAGCGTGCGCAGGCGCGCGGGCATGGAGTGGGACGACGACTTCCTCGAAACCGTCTCCGATCCCGCTGCACCGACGCTGGAACAACAGGCCCTGGATATACAGATCGTCAGGGCCGTGCAGCAGTTGCCCGAAGCCCAGCGGGTGGTCATGCTGCTGGTCGGCGTGGAGGGGCTCAGTTATAGCGAAGCGGCCGACGCGCTCGGCGTACCCATCGGTACGATCATGAGCCGGCTTTCGCGAGCTCGCCAGACGATCGGTTCCCTGTTCATCGATCGAAAAGAACGACGTGTGAAAAGCGCAGCGAACAGAGAAGATCGGGGGACATGAAAATGGACGACATCCTGCTCATGGCATACGTGGATGGAGCGCTCACGTCGCACCAGCGCGAGGAAGTCGAGAGGGCGATCGGAACGTCGGCCGATATCGCCACACGCGTTGCGTGGCTCGAAGCATCGGTGTTGCCGTATCGGCGTGCATTCGAGCAGCAGGAATGGCCGTCGGTTCCGCAGAGCCTGGTGCGCCGGGTCGCCGATATCGCGCAGGCGTATGCCGTGCCTTCGGAGATCTCCGCGGTTGGCGCCAGTCATCCGATGGATGCGCCTGCGTCGCAACCCGAGGAATCTGCGGCGGCCGCCGCGCCGATACGCTCGCGCGTTCGCATGATGGTGCCGTGGCTCGCCGTGGCCTTCGTCGCGGGCGCGTTCTGCAGCGGCGCGATACTGCGCTTCGCGCCGGGCGCGGCGAGCGGTGGCGTCGCACTGCAGGGCGCACCGGCGGTTGCGCAGACAAACGCGTCCCCCTGGGTCATGGCCGCTGTGAATTATCAGCGACTCTATACGCGCGACACCGTTGCTTTCGATGCGTCGAATCTCGCGGTAGCGGCGCGTACGGTGGAAAACATTCGCCGTGACGACGGGCTGCCGATACGGATTCCTGACCTGCGCGCGGCGGGGCTGACGTTCAAGCGCATACAGCGCCTCCATTTCAACGACAAACCGCTGGTGCAGATCGTCTATCTGCCGGAACAAGGCATGCCGGTGGCGCTGTGCGCGATGAAGGACGACAAGCCCGACACGGCGCTCGCCCGACAACAGGTCGGCAGCATGGACGTCGTGACATGGCGGCGCGCCAGGATCACCTATGCGCTGATCGCCACGCCCGGCGACACGGACCTCGGCGCAATCGGCAAGCAGATATCCGAAAACGGCGTGGGGGACATGCTCGGTCAGTTGCCGCATGTCGACCAGGCGATCGCGAGTTGAAGGAGAGCGCCAAGTCTCCGGCGCATTGCGGTCGCACGGTGCGCATGTCCACGCCAGTTTCACGTTGAATTCGCGGCGGCATTGCCGTCGAGCGGCGACGCGACATTGCCGCCGCTGGTGCCGGCTCAGGCTTGCCGATATGCAAGCGCGCTACGCTTCGCCGGGTGCGTCGGGCGTCGGCATGATCAGCCGTTTCAGGCTGGCGCCTGTTTGCCGTGCCTGCTCCTGAAGTTCCGCGATGAACCTTCTTTTTCCGTTGGTTTGCAGACGGGCAACTTCGTTTTGCGGGACCGACGGCGAATCGCGCCATTTCGCGCGGACACCTGGCCGCGTGCGATCACGACCTTGCCGCAGCCTTCGCTTCCAGCATCTTCACGAGCAGACAGAGCGTCTGATTGACCGGTGTGCCGATGCTTGAGGCAAGGCCGCGCCGTATGACCGCGCCGTTCAGATAGTCGATTTCGCTGCGTTTGCCCCGCGCTAGATCCTGCGCGGTCGACGAGTATTGACCCGGTGGAATCGTCGCTTCGATTTGCTCGACGATTCGTGCCGGCGAGTCGGCGAAGTGGACACCCTCGGCGGCAGCAACGGCGATGCACTCGGCGACGACTGCGCGCATGGTTTCGCTCAGTGCGGCGCGATGCGGCATCTCGCCCAACGGCAGTTGCACAATAGCCGAAACCGCGTTGTAGGCGCAGTTCAGGATGAACTTCTGCCAGAGCGTCGCGCGTACGTCGTCGGCGATCCGGGTGGGAATGCCCGCCGCACGCAGGACGCGCGCGAGCAGTTCGCTGGGCGGCGCTGCTTCGATCGCGAGATCACCGCGGCCGTGATGCAACAGATGCCCCGGGCGGGCCATCTCGCTGGCGACATACACGGCTGCGCAAATGACGGGTTGCGAAATCTCGGCACGCAAAAGCGCGGCGTTGTCGACCCCGTTCTGCAGACTGACCACGGTGGCGTCTGGTGCGAGGACGCGGCTTAGCTTGCGTGCCGCCTCGGCGGTGTCGCCCGATTTCACGCACACCAGGACTACATTGGCCGATTTGGCCGCGTCGATATCGGTCGACGCGTTGGCAGGCACTCGCTTGTCGAACGCGCGCGTCTGGAGGCGCAATCCGTTATCGCGAATCGCGTCCACGTGCAACTGCCGGCCAACGAAGACGACATCGTGGCCGTGCAGCGCCAGCATGCCGCCGAAGTAGCAGCCAACCGCACCGGCGCCCAAAACTGCAAACCGCATGATTGCTCCAAGGGAACCCGTGAACACTTCACGCATGCACAAAGCGCGCGCGCAAGACCGGCCCGTCGGGCCGTCCATCCACATTGAACACGCAAGTGCCGCCGTTTATTCCCGAAGTTGCGGAAGGTTGACGTGCAAGGTCCGGTGAATGAGCGCGATTCAAATGCCGAGACCGTCGTGGCTCGGCAACGGGTTTCGTGCGCCCGCATGGCGGCGCAAGCCGATCCACTATCTGCTCGAGTCGCCCGCGCTCGTTTGCCTGCCTGACAATTCGACAATACCGGTGGTGGCCTCAAACAGGCTTTCCGGAAAATCGGCGGCAATCAATTCATTCTTGTTCAGTTTTTTTGTATTCATCTGAAGCCCTCAGCGACAGCCGGTGGTTATACAAATCGGCGCACTCTTGAAAGTTTTTCTACAAGGGTGGTGGTTTAGTGGTCGTCGGTTGGCTTGCGCGCGCTGAACCTGATGGCGGTGGTGAACCGGGCAAGCCGCAGAGTCCTCGCGCCCCGCGCCGACTCCTGCCGCCCGCTCCCATGGGCGGCTCCCATCGACGATTCCCATAACCGGCTCCCATAACCGGCACGCGTCGTCACCACGCTCGCCGCTTCGACCCCATCACCCGGGCATACCGATGGCCCGCCGCTGTCCCAATCCGGCCAAACCCTTATCCAGCCGGCCATTACCGGCCGCGCCCACGCATCGCGTGGCCGATTTTGTCACCATGTGGGCCGGATATGACAACGGGAATCGGCCATCGCGGCATTACGATGGGTCACGTCGTCGCCCGGGTCTGGCGGGTTTTGCCGTACCGGCCCGGTAGCGCGCCTCATTCACCGCCTGATTGGAACATCGACCATGAGCTATAACGCCCCCGTCAAGGACATGCTGTTCGTGCTGAAGGAACTCGCGGGCATCGACGCCGTTGCGCAGTTGCCGGGCTTCGAGGATGCGGGTTACGACACGGCGCAGGCCGTGCTCGACGAGTCCGCGAAATTCTGCGGCGAGGTGCTGGCGCCGCTGAACGTCGAAGGCGACCGCAACCCGAGCAGCTGGAAGGACGGCGTCGTGACCGCGACGCCGGGCTTCGCGCAAGCGTTCCGCCAGTTTGTCGAAGGCGGCTGGCAGGGGCTGCAGCATCCGGCCGAGTACGACGGCCAGGGGCTCCCGAAGCTGATCGCGACGCCGTGCATCGAGATGTTGAACGCATCGAACCTGTCGTTCGCGCTGTGTCCGCTGCTGACCGACGGCGCGATCGAGGCGCTGCTGACGGCCGGCACCGACGAGCAGAAGCAGCGCTACGTGCCGAAGCTGATCTCGGGCGAATGGACCGGCACGATGAACCTGACCGAGCCGCAGGCGGGCTCCGATCTGGCGCTGGTGCGCTCGCGCGCGGAGCCGCAGGGCGACGGCACGTACAAGGTGTTCGGCACGAAGATCTTCATCACGTGGGGCGAGCACGACATGGCGGACAACATCGTCCACCTGGTGCTGGCGCGCACGCCGAACGCGCCGGAAGGCGTGAAGGGCATCTCGCTGTTCATCGTGCCGAAGTTCATGGTCAACGACGACGGCTCGCTCGGCGCGCGCAACGACGTGCACTGCGTGTCGATCGAGCACAAGCTCGGGATCAAGGCGAGCCCGACGGCGGTGCTGCAATACGGCGACCACGGCGGTGCGATCGGCTACCTGATCGGCGAAGAGAACCGCGGCCTCGAATACATGTTCATCATGATGAACGCGGCGCGCTTCGGTGTCGGGATGCAGGGGATCGGCGTGGCCGACCGGGCCTACCAGAAGGCGGCGGAATTCGCGAAGGAACGCGTGCAGAGCCGCCCGGTTGACGGTTCGGCGAAGCAGTCGGTGACGATCATCCATCACCCGGACGTGCGCCGGATGCTCGGCACGATGCGTGCGCTGACCGAAGGCGCGCGGGCGCTGGCCTACGTGGCAGCCGCGCACAGCGACATCGCCCACCGCCATTCGGACGAGGCGACGCGTGGCCGTCATCAGGCAATCTACGAGTATCTGGTGCCGGTCGTGAAGGGCTGGAGCACGGAGATGGTGAACGACGTGGCGAGCCTGGGCGTGCAGGTGCACGGCGGGATGGGCTTCATCGAGGAGACGGGCGCGGCGCAGTACTACCGCGATGCGCGGATCCTGGCGATCTACGAAGGGACGACGGCGATCCAGGCGAACGACCTGGTGGGCCGCAAGACGATGCGCGACGGCGGCGCGGTGGCGAAGGCGCTGATCGCGGAGATCGACGCGACGGTGGCGGCGCTGGGCAAGCTGGACGGCGCGGCGGCGGCATCGATGAAGGCGCAGCTGGAAAAGGGTGCGCGTGCGTTGTCGTCGGTGGTGGACTACGTGGTGGCGAACGCGAAGCAGGACCCGAACGCGGTGTTCGCGGGCAGCGTGCCGTACCTGAAGCTGGCGGGCGTGGTGCTGTGCGGGTGGCAGATGGCGCGCGCGCTGGTGGCGGCGCAGGCGAACCGCGCGAGCGACCCGGCGTTTTTCGACGTGAAGATTGCGATCGCACAATGCTATGCGGAGCACATTCTCGTGCAGGCGGGGGCGCTGGAAGCGTCGATCGTCGGCGCGAAGGGCAACGAGAGCGTGCTCGCGTTGACGGAAGACCAGTTCTGACCGGCTGACGGTCGGGACGCAGGAGGAGACAGGATTTTGACCACACAGGACTTGCTCGCGCAATACGGCCCGCGCGAATCGATGGAATACGACGTCGTGATCGTCGGCGGCGGCCCCGCCGGGCTGTCGGCGGCGATCCGGCTCAAGCAGCTGGCCGCCGAGAAAGGCACCGAGATCGGCGTGTGCGTGCTCGAGAAGGGTTCCGAGATCGGCGCGCACATCCTGTCGGGTGCGGTGATGGATCCGCGCGCGATCACCGAACTGTTCCCCGACTGGAAGGAACAGGGCGCGCCGCTGACCGTCGAGGTGACCGAAGACCGCTTCCTGTTCCTGTCCGAGAAGAGCGCGGTGACGACGCCGAACTGGGCGCTGCCCGAGAACTTCAAGAACCACGGCAACTACGTGATCTCGCTGGGCAACGTCACGCGCTGGCTGGGCCAGCAAGCGGAAGCGCTGGGTGTCGAGATCTTCCCGGGCTTTCCAGCCGCGGAGATTCTCTATAACGACGACGGCTCGGTCAAAGGCGTCGCGACCGGCAACATGGGCGTGGGCAAGGACGGCGAGCCGACCGAGAACTTCCAGCTCGGCATGGAACTGCACGCGAAGTACACGCTGTTCGCCGAAGGCTGCCGCGGCCACCTCGGTCGCCAGCTGATCTCGAAGTTCAAGCTCGACGCGAACGCTGATCCGCAGGCGTACGGGATCGGCATCAAGGAACTGTGGGAAATCGATCCCGCGAAGCACAAGCCGGGCCTCGTGATCCACACGGCCGGCTGGCCGCTGAAGTCGGATACGTACGGCGGCTCGTTCCTGTATCACATGGACAACAACCAGGTCGTGGTCGGCTTCGTGGTGGGCCTCGGCTATACGAACCCGTACCTGTCGCCGTTCGAGGAATTCCAGCGCTACAAGACGCACCCGTCGATCCGCGCGTTCCTCGAAGGCGGCAAGCGCGTGTCGTACGGTGCGCGCGCGATCACCGCGGGCGGGCTGCTGTCGCTGCCGAAGACGGTGTTCCCGGGCGGCGCGCTGATCGGCGACGACGCGGGTTTCCTGAACGCATCGCGGATCAAGGGCAGCCACGCGGCGATCAAGACCGGCATGCTGGCGGCCGACGCCGCGTTCGACGCGCTGCAGGCCGGCCGTCAGAGCGACGAGCTCAACGCGTACCCGGACGCCTTCAAGCAATCGTGGCTGTACACGGAGCTGTACCGCGCGCGCAACTTCAAGCAGTGGATGGCCAAGGGGCTGTACCTGGGCACGCTGATGGTCGGCCTCGAGCAGAAGGTGATGGGCGGCAACGTGCCGTGGACGCTGCACCACCAGCACGCGGACCACGAGATGCTGAAGCCGGCGTCGCAGTGCGAGCCGATCGAATATCCGAAGCCGGACGGCAAGCTGACGTTCGACCGGCTGTCGTCGGTGTTCATCTCGAACACGAACCACGAGGAGAACCAGCCGGCGCACCTGACGTTGAAGGATGCGAACGTGCCGGTGAACGTGAACCTGCGCACGTACGCGGGGCCGGAGGCGCGGTTCTGCCCGGCGGCGGTGTACGAGTTCATGAAGAACGACGACGGCAGCGACCGGCTGGTGATCAACGCGCAGAACTGCGTGCACTGCAAGACCTGCGACATCAAGGACCCGACGCAGAACATCGTGTGGGTCACGCCGGAAGGCGGCGGCGGGCCGAATTACCCGAACATGTAACGCATCAACGCGCATGCGTGCGCGAACGAACCGGAGCAGACGATGAGCAATGCAGCGAAAGAAGTCGTGGTGGTGAGCGGTGTCCGTACCGCGATCGGTGATTTCGGCGGCAGCCTGAAGGATTTCTCGCCGACCGACCTCGGTGCGAAGGTCGTGCGCGAAGTGCTGTCGCGCGCGAACGTGTCGGGCGATGCGGTCGGGCATGTCGTGTTCGGTCACGTCGTGAACACGGAACCGAAGGACATGTATCTCGCGCGCGTCGCGGCGATCGACGGCGGCGTTGCGCAGCACGCGCCGGCGCTGACCGTGAACCGCCTGTGCGGCTCGGGCCTGCAGGCGATCGTGTCGGCCGCGCAGACGATCATGCTCGGCGATGCCGACGTCGCGATCGGCGGCGGCTCGGAGAGCATGAGCCGCGCGCCGTACACCGTGCCGGCCGCGCGTTTCGGCCAGCGCATGGGCGACGGCAAGCTCGTCGACATGATGCTCGGCGCGCTGCACGACCCGTTCCAGACGATCCACATGGGCGTGACGGCCGAGAACGTCGCACGCAAGTACGACATCTCGCGCGACGCGCAGGATGCGCTCGCGCTCGAATCGCATCGTCGCGCGGCGCGCGCGATCGCGGAAGGGCGCTTCAAGGATCAGATCCTGCCGATCTCGATCCGCACGAAGAAGGGCGAGGTTGCGTTCGACACTGACGAGCACGTGCGTCACGACGCGAGCGCGGACGATTTCACGAAGCTGCGCCCGGTGTTCGCGAAGGAGAACGGCACCGTGACGGCCGGCAATGCATCGGGCATCAACGATGCGGCCGCGGCCGTGCTGATGATGAGCGCGGACGCCGCGCGTGCGCAGGGTGTGAAGCCGCTCGCACGCCTCGTCGCGTATGCGCACGCGGGCGTCGATCCGGCGTACATGGGTATCGGCCCGGTACCGGCCACGCAGAAGGCGCTCGAACGCGCGGGCCTGAAGATCAGCGATCTCGACGTGATCGAGGCGAACGAGGCGTTCGCCGCGCAGGCCTGCGCGGTCACGCAGGAACTCGGCCTCGATCCCGCGAAGGTCAACCCGAACGGGTCGGGCATCTCGCTCGGCCACCCGATCGGCGCGACCGGTGCGCTGATCACGGTCAAGGCGCTGTACGAGCTGAAGCGCATCGGCGGGCGTTACGCGCTCGTGACGATGTGTATCGGCGGCGGCCAGGGGATTGCTGCGATCTTCGAGAACATCTGATAATCGGACACTCAGCACCCGAACACACAGGAAACTTCATGGCCATCGAAATCGTCGGCGTCGTGGGCGCCGGAACCATGGGCAACGGCATTGCGCAGACCGCCGCCGTTGCGGGACTCAACGTCGTGATGATCGACGTCAGCGATGCCGCGCTCGACAAGGGCATCGCGACGCTGAAGGGCAGCCTCGAGCGGCTCGTGTCGAAGGACAAGCTCGACGCGGCCACACGTGACGCGGCGCTGGCGCGCATCACGACGTCGACCGACTACGCGAAGCTTGCGTCGGCCGACATCGTGATCGAAGCCGCGACCGAGAACGTCGAGCTGAAGGGCCGCATCCTGAAGCAGATCGAGGCCGTCGCGCGGCCGGACGCGATCATCGCGACCAACACGTCGTCGATCTCGATCACCGCGCTCGCGGCGCCGCTCGCCGATCCGGCGCGCTTCGTCGGCATGCACTTCTTCAACCCGGTGCCGCTGATGCCGCTCGTCGAGATCATCCGCGGGCTGCAGACGAGCGATGCAACCGCGTCGGCCGTGCGCGCGCTCACCGAGCGTTTCGACAAGTCGCCGATCGGCGTGCGCAATTCGCCGGGCTTCGTCGTGAACCGGATCCTCGTGCCGATGATCAACGAGGCGTTCTTCGTGCTGGCCGAAGGCATCGCGTCGGCCGAGGAGATCGACGCGGGGATGAAGCTCGGCGCGAACCACCCGATCGGGCCGCTCGCGCTGGCCGACCTCGTCGGCCTCGACGTGTGCCTCACGGTGATGGACGTGTTCGTGAAGGACTTCGGCGATCCCAAGTATCGTGCGTGCCCGCTGCTGCGCGAGATGGTGTCGGCAGGGCGGCTCGGGCGCAAGACGGGGCGCGGGGTGTACGACTACGCTTGACGCGTAGCGAGGACCGGCCGTTCTTCAACGCGGATGACGAATCGCATCGGATATGGTGGTTGATCCGATGCCGGTTCGTTATCCGCGTTTTCCATTTGGAGCGGGTAGGAGATGTGTTTTGCCTTCGAGACTGGTGCCTCGGCTTGAGCCATGACAATTATTGACCGTCTCGCGGTTTCGTCTGTGCAACCATCATCCGTACATGTCGAGCAGGATCCCGCCATGCGCGACATCGGGGAACGGCCCAATCGGGGATGATCTGCCACTGTACTTCGCTGAAAGGAAAATGACAGCGGGTGTGGCAACGCGAACGCTGTCGATTGTCCGACCGGTTCCCCCTGGGCGTTCGCGCGCCAGCCCCGACACGACGGCATCGCAACGCGACCCGATCCGCGTCGGTTCGTCGCTGAACGCGAGCGCCATTGACAATGCCGTCGCGAAGCGCGAAGCTGCGCGCGACCGGCGCATCAGTACGGATCCGGACGCACGTGCGCCGGATTTCAGGCGAACGTACGGTGCAGAATCGCGGTCGGTTGATCAACGCAATCGAATGACGACAAGATGAAAATAAAAACTGGCCTTTTCGGGGTGTTGCTGTCCATCGCGACCGCAACGGCATATGGATTGGGTGTGCAGAGCGCACCTGCCGAGCCGGCCGCAACCGCGCCGGCGGCGAATCCGGCGGTCAACCTGACGCCGGCCCAGATCGCGGAACGGGCGCGTGCATTCGTTGCGCAATCCGGCGTGGATCCCGATTCCGAAAACGGGCAGATCATGGTCGCCTGGTTCGTCGGGGTCGTGCAGAATCCGGACTATCTGGCGAGACTGCGCAATCCGCGCGGCAAATCGGCCATGGGCGCGGAAACGATGCTGCCACCGGCCGACCGGCTGCGGTTTCTACGGCTGATGAAGGACATCGCGGGCGAATCGCGCAACGGTTGCGAGATGTCGAAGCTGACCGGCGGCGACCTGGCGTCGGTGGCGAAGACGTCTTCGCCGAAGATGCTGCGGAGCATGTTCGAATTGCTGGACCTCGTCGGCGCACGCAACGGCGTGCCGACCGGCGACGCCGAGCACTACACCGTAGCGGAACTGCTCGAAGTCGATGCGCGTATCGATGCGATTGACGTGCCGCCATGGCTTGAAAAGCAAGACAAGCCGAATTCGTGCGCGTTGATCCAGTTCGCAGTCGGCGTGCTCGAGAAACTGCCGGAGCCGGAACAGCGACGTGCGACCTATGAGCTCTTCAAGTTTATCGCCGACGGCAAGCCGGCAACCGAGACGGTGCTTGCCGATCCCGCCTCGTATCAGGACGAGGTGTTCGACGAGCGACGCCTGCCGGATGCGATTCGCAGCCAGTTGCCGCTGGACGGCAGCCGGCCGCTTCCGTATTCGCGCCTGGTCGTGGACGGCGAATGGGTGAACAAGACGACGCCGAAGGCCGCAAGGCCGTATGTCGACACCTATGTCAATCGACGCAACAACGGCGTGGTCGTCGAGCTGATGACCACGAAAGATGCGTCGGGGAATTTGCACTGGGCGGATTTCGACATGGGGTACGGGCTCGCGGACCTGATGACCCAGTTCGTGCGCGCGCCTCGCTCTGCATCGATGCTCGGCGTGCAAACGAACACTTCGGCGATCGCGCTGGCGAACGAACCGATGACGGAAGGCAAGCGCTTCGAGATCGCATTGCCTCAACCGTCGAGCCATGGCCAACGGGTCCGACGATGCGAAATCGGCAAGACCGAACCTGCGTCGACGGTCTTCGGTACGTTGACGGGCGATGCCGTCAATCTGGATTGCAGCGAGGTCCACAAGGACGGCAAGACGGTTCGCGTTCGTTCCGCATGGCTGGTCGACTACGGGATCGAATTGAGCAAGACGATCGACGACGAGGATGGCAGAACCGATGTCGTCATCAAGAACGTCACGATCGTGAAGCCATGAGGCGGGCGGGCAAACCTCGGCCGCGCGTTCCGGCGGTGCGGCGTATCGACTGCGTCGGACACTCGCTTAAATGGTCGATCGGAGCCGCCGGGTTGATGGCGGGGCTGGCCGTCGGGTCCGGCAGCGCCGCTGCGCCTCGGCCCGGGCCGCTGCCAGCCGCGATGCCGGCAATGCAACGCGGCGTGTCCGTTTCCGTCCACGACGACACGACGCCGTGCGCACTGGCGCTGAACGCGCGGTTCGACAGCCTCCTGCTGAAGGACAAACCCGCGCAGATTCGCAGCCTCTGCCGGCAGGAAGCCGAGGCCGGCAACCTGACGGCCCGCGCGCTCTATGGGCAGATGGTGCTGCATGGCTACGCGGCTCGCCCGGACCTGAAACGCGGCATGACGATCCTCGAATCGGCCGCGAGCGATGGTTCGACGGTGGCCAAGCGCGCACTCGGCTACGTCTACTACGACGGCGTCGCGCTGCCGCGGAACTATGCGTCGGCATACGCGTGGTTCGCGTCGGCGGCGCGCGACGGCGACACGGCATCGGCAAACCAGCTCGGCGGGATGAGCGCCGACGGCGACGGGCGACCGGTCGACAATGCTGCCGCCTACCGGTACTTCGTAAGCGCTGCCGAGGGCGGGTCGGCGGCGGGCGCGGCCAACGCGGGGAAATTCGCGCTGGCCGGGCGCGGGGTGGCACGCGATCCGGTGGTCGCGGCGGCGTGGCTGTTGCGCGCCGCGGCGGGCGGCCAGGCGGATGGGCAGTTCGCTCTCGGCCTGATGCTGATCCGGGGCGACGGCGTGCCGCGCGACGTCGGCCAGGGAACGCAGTGGCTGCGCGCCGCGGCGGACCAGAACCATACCGAGGCACAGGCGGTGCTGGGCAATCTCTATCTCGCGGGCATCGGCCTGCCGCGCGACGCGCGCCGTGGCTTCAGCCTGATGTCGGCCGCGGCGCGTGACGGCTCGCCCTATGCGCAGCGCAGGCTCGGCGAGCTGTATGGAAGCGGGACGGGCGTGCCGCGCGATGACGCGAAGGCGCGCGACTGGTACCGCAAGGCGGCGCTCGCCGGCGATACACGGGCGCGTTACGCACTGGCGAACCTCTATCTGTTCGGCCGTGGCGGTCCGGTCGACAAAGAGGCCGCGCTGGGCTGGATGCAGGGCGCGGCCGACGACGGGCTGGCCGTCGCGCAGAACGATCTCGGCGCAATGCTGCACAACGGCCTGGGGACGCAGCCGGATCCCGTCGCCGCCAAACCGTGGTTCGAAAAAGCCGATGCACAGGGCAACGGCGCTGCGGCAGCCAATCTTGCTCGTTACGCGGCACGCGGCGACGGCGAACCGGTGGACATGCGCAAGGCGTTTCGGCTGGCGAAGCGCGGTGCGGATCGCGGTGACGAAGCGGCCGCGCTGATGGCCGCCAACATGGCATGGCGCGGAGAAGGCACGAGCGTCGACCGGACGCAGGCGATGCAATGGTTCCGGTTTGCCGCGGACCGCGGCAATGTCGAGGCGGCGCGTTGGGTCGGCTATCAGTACCTGACGGGTACCGCCGGCGTGCCGCGCGACGAGCAGACGGGGCTGCGCTACCTGAAGCAGGCCGCCGACGCCGGCGATCCGGCTGCCGGCGTATCGGCCGGGTTCTACCTGAGCGAGCACCACACGTCGTTCGCGGGCAGGACGGGGCTTCAATGGCTGGAGGACCTCGCGAGCCGCAAGGTGCCCGCCGCGTATTCGGCGCTGGGCTCGGTGTACTGGCGCGGGCAGCCGGCGATCGCATTCGACTGGTTTTCGCGCGGGGCGAAGCTGGGCGATGCCGCATCGCAGGCGATGCTATGCACGATGTATCTGGATGGATATGGTGCACCGCGCCGTCCGGCCGAGGCCGCGCGCTGGTGCCGCACGGCCGCAGGCAGCACGGTCGGCGCGATGCGCATCCTTGCATCGGCCGACAGCGGCCTCGTTGCGGCTGACGAGCGGGCGTACTGGCAATGGAAACTCGCGGATCGCGGCGAGCCGGCGTATCAGTCGACACTGGGCGATGCGTACGACCTGGGCGATGGCGTGCCGGCGGACTTCGAGGCGGCGACGTACTGGTTTCGTCGCGCGGCGGAGCAGGGAAACGTGTCGGCGCAGGGCTCGCTTGCCTGGCATCTGTCGACCGGGCTGGGCGGACGAACCGACGACTACGAGGCGTTCGCGTGGGCACTGCGTGCCGCGCCGTCGAGCGCCGAAGCGAAACGGATGGTGGGGCTTGCGTATCTGCGCGGCCGTGGCGTCGCGCGCGATCCGAAGCAGGCGTCGACGTGGCTCGAAAGCGCGGTCGCGGCCGGATCGCAGTGGGCGGAAAGCGATCTTGCGGTGATGTACGAAACGGGCGACGGCGTGCCGCGGGACGAAGCGGCCGGCATGGACCGGCATCGCCGCGCGGCGGAGCGTGGCTCGGCGGTATCCGAGATCGCGCTTGCGTTGCGCAGCCTCGAGCCGGGAGCAAGCGCGCAACTGCCGGCCGGCGCGACGCGATGGCTGGTGCCGGCCGATCCGGCTGCGACGCTCTGGAGCGATCCGCCGATCAACGCGTCGGCGGCCGCCAACCGCCAGTGGGACGGCCTGTCGAGCCTGAACGCGGCGTTGCTCGGCGATCCGTTCATGCAGTACGCCGTCGGCATGCGGTTCCTGACCGGCAACGGTCTGCCACGAGACAGGGCCCTTGGCGCAGCGTGGATCGCGCGTTCGCGAGCGAGCTTCGATGCGCTGCCCGGTCTTGAGAAATATGGCGCTGCTGCGGCGCTCGTCGAGGCGAGACTTGCCCGACGACTGGATGACGGAGAAACGCAGCGTGCTGCCGAGATTGCCGGGAATCTGATCGCGACACTCCGGTGAGCATTGCCGTACGCCGGACACTCGAGGATGCGTCCGGAATGACGATTCAATGACCAGGACGATGAAAAAACCCTTCAGGAACGCGTGGCGCGGGGAAGAACGCTTGTGGAAAGTCTGGTGGCTGATCGGCGTGCCGCTCAATCTGCTGTTCATCCCGTTGCTGGTGCTGATCATGGGGCCGGCTTATCCGGCGCCGCTGCGTCTCGCGGCATTCGTCATTTACATCGTGCCGTTCTGTGCTTGGGTGCGTTGTGCGCGCCGAACGTCGAGAAGCGCATCTGGACGATCCTTGCACGCGCCGTCACCGTCTATCGCATCGGTTCGCTCGGGTATGTCCTGTTCAATTTGAACTGATCGCATGACATGTCGATGCTGCCGCGTTCGGCATCTGGAGGCGGCGCATGGACATGATCTCGCTCAAGCGCGTGATCCTCGCACGATGGACGGCAGCACGCAGCGTGCGTGCCGTTACGCGTCCAGCACCGCCAGATCCCTCGGCAACATCCGCTTGAACATTGCGAGAATCTGCCGCGCCGCTTTCGGCGGCAGCGTGATCGCATGGCGCACCGCCGCCGCGATCTGGATCATCATCAGCTCGGCGAACGCGCTGCGTTGCGCGCGTGTCGTGTCGGGCGCCACTTCTCCCAACGCATCCGCGAACAGCCCGGCCAGGAACTCGCCGTCCGCCCGGTCGAGTGCCTGCAGCGCGCGGTCGGCCTGCGTCGCGCGCCAGATGTCGCGCATCAGCGGCTCGTCGACGAACATCCGGTAGTAGCTGTCCGTGATGCGGGCAAGCGTGTCGTGCAAGTCGTCGAGCGTTTTCATCGCGGCGAGATCGCGCCGCACGCAATCGTGCCCGACTGCGTTGTAACGCTCCGCGAGCGTGCCGATCACGGCCGCCTTGTCCGGAAAGTACTGGTACAGCGAACCGAACGAGATGCCCGTGCGTTCGACGATGTCGCTCATCCGGAACGCATCGCAGCCTTTCTCGATCATCACTTCCGACGCGCACGCGAGGATGCGCTCGAACCGCTCGCGGCTGCGCTGCTGCGTCGGCACGAGCCGCGCGCGCGCCGGCGCGTCCGCTGCCGCCGCTTCGGGCTCGTCGTTCTGCCCCGATTTTTGTCGGCCCATGCCGCCTCCAGAAAAACTTGACGTTGCTAATGCGAGAGTCTATCGTGTTTTTGAAACGCGAGACACTCTCGTATTTTAGTCAAAGGAGACGCTCATGTCGGCACTTCGCATCGTCATCGTCGGCGGTTCGGGCAAGACGGGCGCCCGCGTCGATGCGCGGCTGCGCGCACGCGGCATCGCTACCCGGCCCGTGTCGCGCACGTCGGCCGTCCGCTTCGACTGGACCGAGCCCGCAACCTGGCCCGCTGCGCTCGACGGCGTGTCGGCCGCGTACGTGACCTACCAGCCCGACATTGCCGTCGAAGGCGCGGTGGAAGCGATTGCCGCCTTCGCGCGGCTTGCGCGTGAAGGCGGCGTCGAGCGCGTGGTGCTGCTGTCCGGGCGCGGCGAGCCCGGCGCGCAGGCGGCCGAGGCTGCGCTGCAGGCGTCGGGGGTGGGCTGGGGCGTGGTGCGCGCGAGCTGGTTCGACCAGAACTTCTCCGAGGGCTTCCTGCTCGACAGCGTGCTGGCCGGTGAGGTCGCGCTGCCGGCCGGTGCGGTGCGCGAGCCGTTCGTCGACGTGGACGACATCGCGGACGTGGCCGTGGCCGCGCTCACCGATGCGCGCGTCGCGAACCGCGTGATCGAGGTCACCGGCCCGCGCGCACTGACGTTCGCCGAAGCCGTCGGCGAAATCGCGCGGGCCGCCGGCCGGCCGATCGCGTATCGCGAGATTCCGCCCGATGCGTTCGTCGCGGGGCTGCGCGAGATCGGCGTGCCGGAGCCGGTCGTCGAGTTGCTCGACGAACTGTTCGGCACGGTGCTCGACGGGCGCAACAGCGCGGTGGCACATGGCATCGAGCACACGCTCGGGCGGCCCGCACGCGATTTCGCCGACTATGCGCGTGCGACGGCCGCAACCGGCGTGTGGAGCGCATGACCATGATCGCGTTCGTGACTTCCGCATTGCTGTGGGGTTCGGCCATCGGCTGCGGGCTGATGGCCGGCGTGTACTTCGCGTTCTCGACGTTCGTGATGACGTCGCTCGGACGGATCGCGCCGCAGGCGGGCGTGGCCGCGACGAATGCGATCAACGTCGACATCGTGCGTTCGCCGTTCATGCCGCTGTTCCTCGGCACGACGCTGATGGCACTCGCGCTGGTCGTAATCGTGCTGTTCGATCGCGACCAGCCGGGCGCGATGGCGGCGCTGGTCGGCGGCGTGCTCTACGTGTTCGGCATGTTCGCGGTGACGATGGCCGTCAACGTGCCGCTCAACGATGCGCTCGCCGCGGCCGATCCGGCGACCGCGCAAGGCGCGGCGCTGTGGACGCGCTACGTGCACGACTGGACGATGTGGAATCACGTGCGCACGGTGGCGTCGGTGGCCGCGTGCGTGTCTTTCATCGCGGGGATTGCGGCGCGGTAGCACCGCCGTCGAGCCGACCACGCGCTACGCATGGACCGCCGACGGCGACACGCTGAAATTCCGCTTGAACATCGCGGAGCGCGCTCTGGCTGCCGTAGCCGTGGTCCATCGCGACGGTCAGCACTTGCTCGCCATGCGCGACGCGTTCGAACGCGGCGCGCGCTCGGGCCGTATCGCCGTGCAATTCGCGCGCGACTACGCGGGGCGGCGCGCCGCCGAAGACGACGCGGATGACTGCGAGCCCGCGCGGCGGACCGGCTGAGCGCGGCGCTACAGCAGCCGCTCGGACAGCACGCGGAACGCGACGTCGGGCACGACGAAGCACATCGGTTCCCCGGTGGCGCCGATGCGCGCGAGGAAGTCGCCGCCGCCCGCGGGCCCGACCGTCTTCAGCGGCCGGACCGCGTCGACGTCGATCGGCAGGTCGATCGACGCGTATGCAAGGCGGTCGCAGTCCGCGACGTGCGCGATCGCCGCATGCTGCAGCGACAGCGTCGCGACGGCATCGCGCCAGTCCTTGAAGAACGGCGCGAACGCGTCGGGCAGCGTTCGATCGTCGGATGCTTCAGCCGTGCAGCGGAAGTCGGGCGCGCTGCCGCCTCCGCCCGCCAGCAGCGTGTCGTAGCGTCCGTCTTGCTCCGCATGCGTGAAGCGTTGTGCGAGATGCGACGGCAGCGCGTCGCTGAAGAGCCGGCTGCCGAGCGCATAGAGCGGGTGGTCGAACACGTTCTTCACGAACAGCACCGTACGGTCGGCCGGCGCTCCTCCCGGCAGCGCATCGACGTAGAGGCGCCAGTTGCTCTGCAGCGGCGACGGAAACACGCGTCGCAACGGGCCGGCGAGCCGCGGGCCGAAGTGCCGGTGCGCGTAGGTGAGCGTCGTGAACAGCGTGCGGCCGTCGCGGCTCGCGAGCGTGACGCCGCGCGGCACCAGGTGCGCGACGGCCGCGACATCGACGACCCACGTGCAATACACGACGTTTTCGACGTCGCTCGCGAGCTGCAGGAACGGCAGCCGCGACAGCAGCGCGCGGCGTGCGCGCAGCAGCGGGCCGCTCGCGACGATCCGGTTGGCGATCCGGCCGGCGGCGCCGGCGGACGGGTAAACGAAGGCGTTGTCGTATCGCATGAGCGGCATTGTGCCGGGGTTGCCGCGTGGGTGGAAGCGCGGGGCGGCGTCGATTCGCCGAACCGGGAGCGGATGTGCGCGGTTGCGGCCGCACCGATCGCGGTTAGAATTTCCGTCGCCGTGCTTCGTATTTCGACCATCGACATCGAAGGGCCGAGGATCGAAATGCGCATTCAACGATAAATACTTTCCCACGCCGGGAGGCGAACATGAACGATCTGACGCAGCAATCCGGGCCTGAGCTGATCGTGCGCGGCAGCCGTTTTGCGTTGCCGACCCTGGTGTTCGCGCTGGTCGCGATCGGCGGGGGCTTCATCTGGGCCGTCAACGCGGATCCGTTTTTCAGCTTCACGTCGTTCATCATGCCGTTCATCGGGGCGCTGGGCGGCCTCGGTTACATGTTCGTCATGACGCGCGCCGTGTTTTACGACGACAGCTTCAAGGTGCAACGGATCTCCGTGCCGTATCGCGATGTCGTCGAAGTGACGCGCGGCACGTTCTCGCTGGTCGTGCGCTATCGCGTCGCGACGCGGTCGGGCGACACCAGGATGCGCAAGGTCAGGCTGCCTTTTGTCGAAATGCGCATCGACGACCGGAAGAAATGCCTCGAGATCCTGCGCAGGCACGCGCCGGACGCGTTCAAGGCGGATATCGCCGCATGAGCGACGCGCCGGGGCCGGGCACGTGTTACGACGGCCGAGCCACGGTGCCTGTTTCGTCGGCGGTGCATCGTTGTTCGAACGCTTGTTCGCGCAACCGGCCTGCGCTTGCAGCGCTCGCTTGCAAAAGCCGGCCTGCGCGCGTCAGTACGTCGAATCGCTGCCGCCCTGATCGGTAACGATCGCCACCCCCGAACTCGTGCCGAGCCGCGTCGCGCCGGCTTCGAGCATCGCGAGCGCGGTCGCGCGGTCGCGCACGCCGCCCGATGCCTTCACGCCGAGATCCGGGCCGACGGTGCGGCGCATCAGCGCGACATCCGCGAGCGTCGCGCCGCCGTGGCCGAAGCCCGTCGACGTCTTCACGAACGCGACGCCGAGATCGCGGCACATCTCGCACACGCGGACCTTCTCGTCGTCGGTCAGCAGCCCCGTCTCGAGGATCACCTTGAGCGGCACCGCGCCGCATGCATGCTGCACGGCCGCGATGTCGGCCTTCACGTCGTCGGCGCGGCCGCTCTTCAGCGCGCCGAGGTTGACCACCATGTCGATCTCGCCGGCGCCCGCCGCGATCGCGGCCGACGCCTCGAATGCCTTCGCGGCCGACAGCCCCGCGCCGAGCGGAAAGCCGACCACCGCGCAGACGAGCACGCCGGTGCCGGCCAGCTCGCGTGCCGCGAGCGGCACGTTCGCCGAATTCACGCAGACCGAGAAAAAGCGATGGCCGGCCGCCTGGCGGCAGAGTTCGCGGATCTGTGCGTCGGTCGCGTCGGGCGCGAGCAGCGTGTGATCGATGGTTCGAGCGAGTTGGGCGTTGGAAAGCGGCATGTTTCGGGACTCCACGAATCATGTGCCGGAAAGGCACACGGAAAGTCGATATTCTCACATCGGCTTGTTACAAATCGTTACCGTCCGTCGCGCGATCTGCCGTTACTGTCGCAACGAACCTGGAAGCAGGTTCGCGCCGCGTTACCTGTCGAACGCGATATCACTGTGTCGAATACGTCGTTGGCTAGAAATTGGTGCACCCATCCGCGCATTCGTTCATGGATAAATTCGAATTCAACGAGAACGTTTACCCGGAAATGTGCCGAAATATTCGGGAAATAAACGGATATTCGATTGTCGATACAGGGTGGTTGCGCGAATTTACAATAACTCCGATGAATATTTCCGCGGCGACCGTTCGCGCGAAATCGACGTGTATCTGATTCGCGCGCGGCGCCGTCGATTCGTGTTCAGCGATCGTCGGACAGAACTCGCGAAATTTCCATCGATTGCCGTCCGCATTGCGTTTAAGGCGCGGTGCGCCCGGCATCGACTCAAGCATGTCGCCGGAATGTACGAATAATCGGAATAGCTGCCCGGATTTGCACCTGGCGGCACGCAAGTATCGCCGCTCTGTCAGTGGGCGCCGGCTTCAATCGAACGCGGGCGGTATCTGACGACCGACGGTCGAAATGGGCTCCACGGTGCCGGTGCCTGTCGCCGTGACACCGTCCCTTATCCGCTCCTGCGGCGCCGGCCGGTATTTGCAGCGCATTGGACGACACCAATTCCCTCGCAAGCGTCCGGAACTGGAAGAACGCCACATATCCCGTTTGATATCCCCCGTCAATGATTTACGTCAATTTTTCATCGGATCCTGCGAATGAATTCGCATCGGATCCGACGTTTGTCAATAAAAAGTGCCACATCATCGGCTTGATTGATTCCGACAACAACACGGCGAAAACAGACATTGATAAATCGGCGGACGAGGGCCGCCGCATATGATGCGGCGCAGAAATCAAGAAATGTAAGAAATTGTCAAAGGGCCGTAAGATGCAAACAGTGTCGAATCATTCATCGACGGGGTTAAGCGTGAATCGTGGTCGAAGCCCCGGAAACGGGTATCACCGAGCAAGCGTAATCGTACTGTTGCTCGAAGGTTTTTCGATTATGCAGATGGGCAAGCTGGCTGCGGTTTTCGAACTTGCCAATCAACTCGGTCGAGCCGACGGCGCATTCGCCGACCACTACGAATTAAGGCTTTATTCGATTCATGGCGGCCCGGTTCGTTCGTCGTCCGGTGTCGGGATCTGGACGGACGCAACGCGCACGCTCGAGGCAAGCACGGTTCACGCGATGTTCGTCCTGAGCGGTCAAGGCGGGATCGACGAACTCGACGAGCAGCTGATCGCGTGGCTCAGACACGCGCATCAGCGCGCGCGTGTCGTCAGGGGCAGCAGTGGTGGCCGGAAGTTGCTGACGCAGATTCATCTGGCGCAAAAGGAGGTCGACAACGCGTCGCCGGCGGTGGACGGCGGCGGTGCGTCGCACGCCGGACGCGATGACGCCGAACATGCCGGTGACGAGGACGACGGGCCGTTCTCGGATGCGTTGTCGATCGTGCGCGTCGACATGGGCTACGAAATCGCGCAGGAAATCGTGACTTGCATGGTGTCCGGTGCGAATCGCAAGCTGACCGACGTGCTGTTCGGCGCACGTGTCGCGCAGGCCAGCACGTTGATCCGCAGGGCGGCACATCACCTGCGCGTCAACAGCGAGAATCGAATCTCCATCGCGGACGAGGCGCAGGCCGCCGCGATGAGCGAGCGCAATTTCCTGCGGCGCTTCAAGAACGAGATCGGTGTCACGCCGACCGAGTTCGTGTTGAGAATCCGCCTCGAAAAGGCCTGCCGCATGCTGATCGAGACGGATCTTCCGGCCGACAAGGTTGCGAGACGAACCGGCCTTGGCAGTGGCGACCGGATGGCCAAGCTGTTTCGCCAGCACTTGCAGACTTCGCCGACCGAATACCGGGCCGTCGCTCGAAAAGGCGGCGACGCTTCGGCGGAAATGCAGTATGCGTCGGACCTGAGCGGCTGGATGAACGGCGCGACATCCTAGGCGCGCGATCGCCGTTCGCCACGCGAAGCCGATTCGCGGAAATTCATTGCGCCGAAACCAATCAATATCCGGATAAATGGTATTTCGTTCGAATGACACGATGGTCATTCCTGAACTAGAAATACGGATATCTATCGATCGCGATGCGACGAAGGTGGAATCGGCCACATTCGTGGCGCGGTCCGACACCAGTTGTCCAAAACACGTTTCCACTGGATTAAATTATCGATTGGCCTTTCGAGGAGGCGGCACCCCGGCACTCCTCGGAATTTTGCCTGCCGTGTCGCCGTGAGCGCACCGTGCAGGCCTTTTTATTCCTCGAGCCAGCACTCGTGCCGACGGCATTCGGCCGATGCTCGCTCGCATGTTCCGGGCGGTGATCAGGCAATACGATCGCTGCCCGGTGCGCCGGATTCGACCGGCAGGATGAATCACGAATTGGCGGGAAATGGCGTGTCGCCATCGCGATCGGAATTCGGGATTCGTTCATCGAAATCGCACGTCATTTGGAATGGAATTTCACCGGGGCAATCGTGAATTCGATCGAATAATTCCGCCGCGGAATCAGCCTTGATTTCTTCCGCCATCAACAAGGCGAATTCGGACGCAAGCGATAAAAGCGCGAGTCGCGACGAATATGATGCACTGCGGAAACACTGAAGCAACGACGTCGCGGCGAGCAGGCGGCAAGTCACGCTGATCGGCAAGCCCGCCGGGCCGCGCGCCGCGGCATGACCGAACGTGCAACCCGGGCGACATGAACTGCAGGCGTGAAGCGCCGGTGCGCCGCGCGAACGGATGTTGAATGATGAATTAGGAGTTCATATCAATGAATTCGTTGATCAATCGAGCGACCGATATCGGACTGATCGTGCTGGGCGCGTTCATTCCGGCGTTGATCGGCGCGACCGGCGGTGTGCGGGGATCCCTGTTCGACGGTGCGCTGGTCGCCTTTGCCGCCGCGCTGGCGTTGTCGGTATTTCCCGCCTGCGGCATCTACGAGGTCGCGCGGACGCGATCGGCGCTGCACGTGCTCGGCCGGACCGTGCTCGCGTGGATCGTCGTGCAGGGCATGAGCACCGCGCTCCTTTACATCCTGCATCGCGCACACGTGCTGTCGAGCGAATGGTTCGTGTACTGGACGCTCGCGAGCGGGATCGGCCTGATCGCCTTCCGCGCGCTGACGCTCGCGATCTTCGGGATGATCGAGCGTGCGGGCGGCCAGGTTCGAGCGGCCGCGATCGCGCACGCCGACCTGCGCGGCCAGCGCGAGTTCGGCCACCGCACGGTCGGACGAATCAAGCGGATGATCAAGCGCAGCTTCGACCTGGCCGGTGCGTCGTTGCTGCTCGTCGTGCTGGCGCCGGCGCTGCTGGGCATCGCATGGGCCGTGCGGCGCGACGGCGGCCGGGCGATCTTCGGGCACGAGCGCGTCGGCCGCAACGGTCGGCCGTTCAAGTGCCTCAAGTTCCGCTCGATGGTGACGAATGCCGATGCGGTGCTCAAGGCACTGCTGGAACGCGACCCGGACGCCCGCGCGGAATGGGATCGTGAATTCAAGCTGAAGAACGATGTCCGCATCACGCGCATCGGCCGCTTTCTCCGCAAGACGAGCCTCGACGAGCTGCCGCAGCTGGTGAACGTGCTGAAGGGCGACATGAGCCTGGTCGGGCCGCGACCGATCGTCGAGGCCGAGCTCGAACGCTACGGCGCCGACGTGCGCTACTACCTGATGGCGAAGCCCGGCATGACCGGCCTCTGGCAGGTCAGCGGCAGAAACGACACCGACTATTCGACGCGCGTATCGCTCGACGTTTCCTACGTTCGCGAATGGTCGCTGCGCCGCGACATCGGCATTCTGTTCCGGACGATCAACGTGGTGTTGCGCGGTTCGGGCGCGTACTAGCCGTCGCCGCGGGCACGCCGTGGAATGCGCGCGGCGGGCCGTCGCGACAGCAGGCATTGTGGTTTGTAGTGGCAGGAAGCATGTCCGATCTTGACAGGGGTGCTGTACTTGCGCCGGCACGGCGCGAGGCGATCGGAGCAATTTCAAATTAGAACAAATGCGAGGTTGTAATGCAGAGGTTGCATCAAATCGAGTCGGCGCGCTTGTCCGCGCCGCGTCGGCCGTCGCGTGTCGGTCCGCTGGCGATGATTCTGCCGCTGTGCGCATTGCTGGGCGCATGCGGCATTGCGCCAGGCATGCGCATGCAGCAACCCGCGTCGATTCCGCTGCAGAGCGGGACCACGCCTGACGAGAATGTCGCGCTGCCGGTTCCGGTCACGAACATCGACCTGTCGCTGATTCGGCGGATGCGCGAGACGGAGCGCAGTACGCACGGCGAAGCCCGCGATATCGTCGCGTCGCCGGACGCATACACCATCGGCCGCGGCGACGTGCTGCAGATCACGGTATGGGACCACCCCGAACTGGCGGCGGCGCTCGGCGCGCCCGCCCAGGCCGCGCCGCGGGCGGCGGACGCGCCGCCGGGTTTCGTCGTCGACCAGGACGGCACGCTGCAGTTTCCGTATGCGGGCCGGCTGCCGGTTGCGGGGCTGACGGCCGAGCAGGTGCAGACGCAGCTCACGCGCCGTCTCGACAAGACGTTCAGGAATCCGCAGGTCACGGTGCGCATCGCGTCGTTTCGCGCAAAACAGGTTTATATCGAAGGCGAAGTGCACACGCCGGGTTCGCAGCCGCTGAACGACATCCCGATGACGCTGTACGACGCGATCGGGCGGGCGGGCGGCTTTTCGGCGACGGCCGACCAGAGCCGGATCGTCCTCGTGCGCGACGGCGTCGAGCGCCGGATCGACCTGACGGAGTTGGCCGAGCAAGGCCGCAATCCGTCGAAGATCGTGCTGCGGAACGGCGACCTGGTGCGCGTGCTGCCGCGCGACGAGAGCGGCGTGTTCGTGATGGGCGAGGTCAACAAGCCCGTGACGGCATTGCCGATGCGCAATGGCCGCTTGACGCTGAGCGAAGCGATTTCGCAGGCCGGCAGCCTGAACGCAAACACGGCCGATGCCGCGCAACTCTACGTGGTGCGCGGCACGCAGGACGAGCAGCCGCAGGTTTACCACCTCGATGCCAGGTCGCCGGTCGCGATGGTGCTGGCCAACCAGTTCCAGCTGAAGCCGAAGGACATCGTGTACGTCGACGGCAACGGCCTCGTCCGGTTCAGCCGCGTGCTGAGCCTGTTGCTGCCGGCCATCAATGCCGGCCTGACCGCGGCCATTGCGACCAAATGATCGAATCCATTCTGATCGTCTGCGAGGGAAACATCTGCCGCAGCCCGATGGCCGAAGCGATGCTGCGCCAGGCGATGCCCGGGCGCCGTGTTGCGTCCGCCGGCCTGAACGCACTCGTCGGCATGCCGGCCGCGCCGTATGCGCAGGACGTCATGCGCCTGCGCGGATTCGACGTGTCGACGCATCGCGCGCAGCAGATCGGCCGGTCGCTGTGTACCGACGCCGACCTGATCCTCGTGATGGACAGGCGGCAGCGCACATCGCTCGAGAACCAGTTCCCGTTCGTGCGGGGACGCGTGTTTCGCGTCGGCGAGTACACGGATTTCGATGTGCACGATCCGTACCGCCAGCCGAGGTTCGTATTCGAACGCTGCGCACGGCTGATCGAGCTCGGCGTGACCGAGTGGTCGAAGCGCCTTCGTATCGTTTGACGCGGCCGTTGGTCGATTCCCCACTGGAACTCATTCGCCTCATATCGTCATGACTCAACAATCCGCTCCGCCGCAGCAAGCCGCCGAAGACGGCAGCGAGACCGATTTTGTCGCGGTGCTCGACATCCTGCTGGAAAGTCGCTGGCTGATCGCGACGATCACCTGCGTGTTCCTGGTCGCGGGCCTCGCGTATGCGATTCTCGGCAAGCCCGTGTTCGAAGCGAACATCATGGTCCAGGTCGAGGACAGTCCCGACACGTCGGCCGCCAAGTCGTTGCTGGGCGACGTGTCCTCGTTGTTCGACGTCAAGTCGTCGGCCGCTGCCGAACAGCAGATTCTCGCGTCGAGGCTGGTCGTCGAGCGCGCGGTGGACAAGCTCAAGCTCTTCATCGATGCATCGCCGAAGCGCTTTCCGCTGATCGGCGACTGGATCGCACGCCGCGGCGACGGCCTGTCCGATCCGGGCCTGGCCGGGTTCGGCGGCTACGCATGGGGCCGCGAACGGATCGACGTGACGCTGTTCGACGTGCCGCGCAAGAATGAAGGCGACAAGTTCACGCTGACGAGCCTGGGCGGCAAGCGCTATCGGCTCGAAGGCGGCGATCTCGATGCCGCGGTCGACGGAACGATCGGCACGCTCGAGCACTTCCGGTCGCCGCGCGGCCCGATCGCGCTGCGCGTCGACGCGATCGTCGCGAAGCCCGGCGCCGCGTTCGTGCTGATCCGCAACTCCCGGCTGAAGACGATCGAGGATATCCGGGATCGCCTGAACGTCCAGGAGCGCGTGAAGCAGTCGGACGTCGTCGTCGCCAGCCTGCAGGACACCGATCCGAAATGGGTCAGCGACACGATGAACGAGATCGGCCGCCAGTATGTCCGGCAGAACATCGAACGGAAATCGGCGGAGGCTGCGCAGTCGCTCCAATTCCTGACCGCGCAACTGCCGCAGCTCAAGCGGCAACTGACCGATTCCGAGGCGCGCCTGACGAAACTGCGCAACGAGCACGGTACGGTCGATCTCACCGAGGAAGCGAAGCTCGCGCTGGTCCAGACCGCCGACGCGAAGACGCGCCTGCTCGAACTGCAGCAGAAGCGGCAGGAGCTGATGTCGCGTTTCACCGACCGGCATCCGAGCGTGGCCGCGCTCGACGAGCAGATCGCGGCGCTGAACGGCTATCGGAACACCGCCGAGCTGCAGATCCGGCGTTTGCCGGACCTTCAGCAGGAAGCCGTGCGGTTGATGCTCGACGTCAAGGTCAACACCGATCTCTACACGGCATTGCTGAACAACATGCAGCAACTGCAGCTCGTGCAGGCCGGCAAGGTCGGCAACGTGCGCCTCGTCGACGTGGCGGCGGTGCCGGAAGTGGCGGTGCGGCCGAAGAAGGCGCTCGTCGCGGTGGCGTCGCTGCTGCTCGGGCTGCTCGCCGGTTGCGCCGCCGCGGTCGTCCGCTCGATGCTGTTCCACGGCATCTCGGATCACAACGAGATCGAGCGCCGTCTCGGCCTCTCGGTATACGCCACCGTGCCGATCAGCGAGCACCAGCGCGATCTGGCCGAGGAGGCCGCGCGCAAGAGCGGCCACAAGTCGGTCCTGTCGATCGACTTCCCGAACGAGCCGGCCGTCGAGTGTCTGAGAAGCCTGCGGACCGCGCTGCAGTTCGCGATGCTCGAGGCGAAGAACAACATCGTGATGATCGCCGGCCCGGCGCCGGGCGTCGGGAAGACGTTCATCTCGTCGAACCTCGCGGTCGTGATGGCCAGCGCCGGCAAGCGCGTGCTGCTGATCGACGGCGACATCCGCAAAGGCCGGCTGCACGACTATCTCGGCTTTCCGCGCGACCGGGGCTTCACTGAACTGATCGCCGGCAGTGCGCGCGTGGAGGACGTGATGCATCGCGAGGTGGTCGACGGCCTCGATTTCATTTCGACCGGGACGATGCCGAAGAATCCGGCCGAACTGCTGCTGAACCGGAATCTCGCGCCGCTGCTGGACGGTCTGTCGTCGCGTTACGACATCGTCATCGTCGACTCGGCGCCGGTCCTCGCCGTGCCCGACAGCGGCATTCTCGGCGCGTTCGCCGGCACGGCGCTGCTCGTCACGCTGGCCGGCAAGACGAAGCTCGGCGAGATCGGCGAATCCGCGAAACGCTTCGCGCAAAACGGCGTTCGCCTGAACGGCGTGATCTTCAACGGCGTCAATCCGCGGCTCGGACAGTACGGGTACGGTTCGAAGTACGGCGGCTACCGGTATGTCGCATACGAATACGGGACGCACGATGCGTGACGCGCGTACTGCCGTCGGCGGCCCGGCACGCGATCGCGGTCGCGTGCTGCGCAGGGAGGCGACATGATCAATCCCAGGGATTCGATCGTTTCGCTGGCCGGCGTCGTGATCGGGCAGATCACGCTGTTCGTCTGCATCTTCGTGATCGGACGGCGGTTCGGGCCGGAGTCGCTCGGCCACTTCAATTACCTGCTCGCGCTGGCGACGTTCGCTGGCACGCTGCTCGCATTCCGCTTCGAACTCGCATGCGTCGACGACGAGCCCGGCGAGTCGTTCAACGCGTTCGTCAACGTGACGGCGCTGAGCCTGGTCGTCGTTGCCGCGTTCGCGATGGCGATCGCCATTGCCGGCCGTGCCGACCTGTATCTCGTCGCCGTCTATGCGCTGGCAACGTTCGTGCAGCTGGCCGCCGGGTCCTACCTGAACAGTCTGAGGCGCTACGGATGGATTGCGCTGTCGCGCGTGGTGGTCAACGGCGCGTTCCTCGCGGGCCTGATGCTGTCGCTCGCGTGCCCCGCGTGCGGGCAGGTCGACGTGTTCGCGCTGTACGCGTGGGTGACCGCGGCGGTTTCGGTCGCGATGGCCGGTGCGATCCTGCTCGCCGGTTATCGCGCCGGCTATTCGTTCAGGCTTTCGCGCGGGTTCTTCGTCAGGAACCGCCGCTTCGCGCTGTATATCCTGCCGTCGACGCTGTGCGCATCGGTGCTGACCTATGCGCTGTCGATCGCGATTCCGCACTGGTTCGATGCGCAGAGCGCCGGCTATTTTGCGGCCGCGTACCGGCTCGGGTTCTTTCCGGTTTCGCTGATCGCGCAGAGCGTCGGCGGCGTGTTCCGGCGCGACGCCATCGGCGCGATGGCGCGACCGGATGCGGGCACGACGGTGCCCCGGGTGTACCGCACCTACGCACGCGCGCTCGCGGGGCTCGCGGTCGTGTACATGGCGGGCGGGCTGCTGCTGTTCGCGCCGCTCGTCGACCTGTTCTTCGGCGAAAGCTGGCGCGGCTCGGTCGGGTTCTATCGCAGCCTGATGCCGCTGTTCGCGCTGCAGCTGATCTACGTGCCGCTGTCGCAGATCTTCCTGGCCGCGCGCGCGCAGCGCACCGATTTCCTGTTTCAGCTGACCTGCGGCGTGTGTCTGGGCGGTGCGCTGGGCATCGCGAGACTGATGAACCTGTCGGCCCCGACGAGCGTGCAGATTTTTTCGCTGACGGGCGCGGCGCTGATGGCGGCCGGCATCGCGCTGACGTACCGGGTCCTCGGCACGAACCTGTCCCGATCCCACGCACCGGCGTGATGTCGCCGATACGAAAAGCGAGCACACCATGATCCTGATAGTCATCGATTCCCTCGAGCGCTACTACTTCGCCACCCGCCTGGTGAACGCGGTCCGGCACGAATATGAGTTCGCATTCCTGACGAGCGAGCCGGTCGCGCATCTCGGCCTGCTGCTGAGCGGCTACCGGTCCGTGTACCTGAACCGGCTGATGCCGATCGACGTGGCCGACAGCCAGCCGGCCGACCGCACGCCGTACCAGCTGTCGATCGAGGTGCTGAACGGGCAGATGACGGAGGCCCGCGCGAAGCGCGAGTCGGCGGCGATCTTCCATATCGCGTCGGAAGTCCTGCGCGGCCTGCGGATCGAGCAATGCGTGATGTGGAACGGGCAGCAACTGGTGTGTCGCGCGGTGCGGCAGGCATGCACGGTGTACGGCGTGGCGACCCGCTTCATCGAGATCTCGAACCTGCCGGGCAAGCTGTTCGTCGATACGCTGGGCGTCAATGCGCTGTCGACGATCAGCCGCGACCCCGAGGTCATCGATCGCCTGCCGCTGCCCGACGACGACATGCATGCGCGCTGGCTGTCGACCTACGAACGCTACAAGCAGATGCCGCTGCCGCAGGCCAGAACGTCGTTCGCGCGCAAGGCCACGTCCGCGACCAACTATGTGCTGAAGGCGCTCAGCCGCGGGGTGGCCCGGCGGCGCCTGGCCAGCGTGCGCGCGCGCAACGGAATCCCGGCGCCGCGACAGGCCGCGTACCTGTCGGCCGACACGTTGTCGACCTGCCGCTATGTGTTTCTGCCGCTTCAGGTGTCTGGCGACACGCAGATCAAGCTGCATTCGGACGTCGGCAATCTCGACGCGATTCGCCATGCGTTCGAGTTTGCGGCGAACGAGAGCGCCGACCTGTTCGTGAAGCTTCATCCGGCCGAGACCGATGCGGCCGAGATCGACGCGATCGTGCGCCTGCAGGAGACCTATCACTTCGAAATCGTCACGTCGCCGACGACGGAGCTGCTCCGGCACGCGTATGCGGTCGTCACGATCAACTCGACGGTCGGGCTGGAGGCGATGCTGTACGGCAAGCGCGTGGTGTCGCTCGGCCGCTGCTTCTACCGGGAATTCGACCGCGACCGGCTGCTGAAGTACATCCATTCGTTCCTGATCGATGGAATCGACTACTTCGGCGCCGGGCGGATCCCCGCCGATGCGGCGCGGCGCGTGTTCGCGAGGCGGCACTGACATGGCCGTCACGTTGCGACAGACCGCCGACGCGATCGCCGAAGACTGCCGCCGCAATGCGTTCGTCAAGACGCGCTGCGTCGTGATCTTCTACCGGATCGCACATTACCTCGCGTGCCGAAGCCGGCTCACGCTGCTGGCCGGCGCGCCGCTGATCCTGCTGTACATCGTGCTGTGCGACTGGCTGATGGGCATCGAGATTCCGGTGAAGACGAAGATCGGCAAGGGACTCACGATTTATCACGGTACCGGCCTCGTGATCAACGGGTATGCGGTGATCGGCGACTACTGCACGCTGCGACACGGCGTGACCATCGGCAACACCCTGCTGAAGGACGGCACGATCAGCGGCGTTCCGACGATCGGCGACCACGTGGAGTTCGGCGTTCACAGCGTCGCGCTGGGTGCGATTCGGGTCGGCGACCGCGCGCGGATCGGCGCCGGAGCGGTCGTGCTGACCGACGTGCCGGACGGCCGCGTCGCCGTCGGCGTCCCGGCGCGCATCCTCGACAATGGACAGGAACCGAAATGAAAGTGTTCATTCTGCATCCCGGCAAGGCGAATTATCCGGAGATCGCCGCCTACGGGCGTTGCCTGCGCGCGCACGGATTCGAGGTATTCGACGGCGATCTCGACGCCTACGCGCGATTTCCCGATTCGGACCGATGCGTACTGTGGTGCATCATGGGCTTCTATCGTGCGTTGCCGCCCGCGAAGTTCGTGATTCACGACTATCGCTCGCTGTCGGTCGGCCGGCTCGCGGCCGTCAAGGACTACATGAAGCGGATGCTCAACGTCCGGCCCGATCTGCGGATCTTCCAGAACGCGCACATGCGCGACGCGATGGCGTTTCGCGACGACGTGCGCTCGTTGCTGTTGCCGATGGGCGTGCCCGACTGGATCTTCGCTCCGGCGGGCACCGATACCGAGGTCGCCGCCCGGCGCGACGCCGACACGGATATCGATGCCGATGCCGTGCAGACACCGTCGGGAAGATTCTGCTATATCGGCGAAATGAGCCGTGAACGCGGCTTTCACAAGGTGCTGGCCGCCTACCGCGACGCGCGACGTGACGAAACGGACACGCTCGTGCTGGTCGGCCAGCCGGAACCCGAAATTCGCGCGGCGTTCAGCGATACGCCGGGCATCCGGTTCGTCGGCCGCGTGCCGCAGCCCGACGCGCTGCGCATCGTCCGCGACAGCGACTACGCGGTGTGCTTCTTTCCGTATCACCGGCCGCATTGCTTCCAGACGCCGACGAAGCTGCTCGAATACGCGTCGCTCGGCAAGAAAATCGTCTGCAACGACGCGCCGTCGAACGTGCGCACTGCGAACGAGCTCGGCATCCAGTGCCACGTCACCGGCGCGACGATCTTCGACGAACTGTTTCCGCTGTCGCGGATCCGCGCGAGCCGCCCCGACCCGGCCACGATGCAGTCGCTCGAATGGGGGCGCGTGATCGAGCGGTCGGGCGTGCTTGCGTATATCGATGCGGCCGCGGGGCGCGGGCCGGGAATCTGAGGGCGGAACATGAATGCATATTCACTGTTTGCGGTTCGCGGTCACGAGCGCGTGATACTGCCCGGAGCAATGGTGCTCGGCGGCGCGTTCGCGCTGCTGTTTTCGTTCGGCGCCTTCTATTTCTATCTGCTGTTCCTGGTGCTGGCGGGGGCCGAACGAAAGCCGGACCGATTCCTGGTGCTGGTTGCGTGCATCGGCGCCGTCATCGTGATGGGGCCGCTGATCGCGCTCAAGTTGCCGATCCAGGACGGCGGCAACGACAAGCTTCAGTATCTCGACTTCATGTACAAGATGCAGTCGCTCGGAATCTGGCAGTACATGATCCGGCAGCCGGAGATCGTGTCGTTCTCCGTCCTGCATGGTGCCGCGAGCCTGGTCGGCGTAACCGACACCGCGTTCCTGCTGATTTTCGTCGTGTTCTTCTCCTGGCTGCTCGTCGTGATCTGGCGCGAGCAATACCAGGCGATTCCGCTGTTTCTCGTGCTGTTGCTGTCTTCGTCGTCGTTTTTCGGCACGTACGGCAACCTGATGCGGCAATCGATGGCGTTTCCGCTGCTGTTCATGGCCATGTTCTCGGCGAGCAAACGCAAGGCCGGCCTGGCCATCGTGCTGGCCGGCCTGACGCATATTCCGTCGCTGATCGTGGGCGTCCCGTTCTTGCTCTATCGATGGTTCGGCCGGATCGCGATCTGGTGTTCGCTTGCGTTGACCGCGATCACGATCGTCGTGTCGAAGCTGGCGCCGGGACTGTTCGCCGCGTCCGGCAACGACGATTCCTATCTGTCGAACAAGATCAACCTCTACTCGACGTGGGATACCTACAGCATTGCCGGGGTGGCGGCCGTGGCGTTCGCGATCTTCCTGCTCAGCAACGGACTGTGGCGTCGTCGGGAAAAGTGGTGGCGGGGCAGTGCGGAACGTGCGGATCGCGGCCTGCGGCACTGCCTGGTCATGATGAACTTCGCCGCGCTGGCGCTGGTGGCGACCTCCGATCTGACGAAGGTGTTCGAGCGCATCTACATCTATTTCTTCGTGGTCGCGCTGATGTACCTGTCGCTATGCATGGTGCATGTGCGCCGGGGCCCGTTCAAGGCGCTGATCCTGCTCGTTGCGGTGGCATACGGCGTGTACGGATTCGCGAAGAACCTGTCGATCCAGCCGTTGCTCTATGCGGGTGACCCGATCGCGTTCCTGACCGCCAGCCTGTTCGAGATGTACAGCCATTTCATGTAACGGATGCCAATGAAAATCGCTCACTTAGTGGAATCCAGCGCCACCGGCACGTTGTCGATGGTGTGCCTGATCGCGAATCGCCTTGCTCGCGAAGGTCACGACGTGCATGTCATCTACTCGGTCCGACCGGATACGCCGCCCGGGCTGGCCGCGATGTTCGACGCGCGGGTTTCGTTGCGCCACGTCCAGATGAAAGGCGAGGGTCTGTTGCGGACCGTGGGCCGGCTGCGCACGACGCTCAACGAGATCGGCCCCGACGTCGTGCACTTGCATTCGTCGTTCGCCGGCTTTCTCGGGCGGCTGTCGACGCTGTTTGCGTTGCCGAAGGCGGCGTTCTTCTACAGCCCGCACTGCATTTCATTCATGCGCCGCGATATCTCGGGTGTGAAGCGGCTGGCGTTCGTCGGACTGGAGTGGCTCGCGTGCGTCCGCAAGTGCCTTTACGTCGCGTGCTCGGAAAGCGAAGGCCGGGCAATCCGCGCATGGCTTCGTCAGCCGGTGGTGGTGGTCGAGAATGCCGTGGGCGACACGCCGTCGTCCGCGCGTTCGGGCGACGCCGGGCGGCCGGCGGACGGTCCCCCGTGCGTGGTGACCGTCGGCGGCGTCCGCGCGCAAAAGAATCCCGAGTTGTTCGCGCAGATCGCGCACGGCATGCGCGCGAGCGGCACGCGCTTCGTCTGGATCGGCGACGGCGACGATGCGTGGAAGGCGCGGCTGGCCGAGGCCGGCGTCGAGGTAACCGGATGGTTGCCGCACGACGAGGTGGCGCGCCGGCTCGGCGGCGCGGACGTGTACCTGTCGACGTCGTCGTGGGAAGGCATGCCGGTATCGGTCATCGAGGCGATGCTGGCCGGCCGGCCCGTCGTCGTGTCCGACTGCGCCGGCAACGTGGATGTCGTGCGCCATCTGCAGACCGGCGTGATCTACGCGACGGCGGCCGACGCGGTCGCGTGGCTGGAGCGCCTCGCCGGCGACGCCGCGCTGCGCCGGGAACTGGGCCGGCGGGCGAGCAGCGAGGCGCGCCAGCGTTTCGGCGAAGAGCGCTTGTTCGAAGAGCTCGCGCCGCTCTATGCTGCACGGGCGACTCGCTGACAACAACCATCGGCTGCGATCGACCAATGCGATCGCGCGGCGTCCGCTGCGTCGCAACACGAACAACGCCGATCCAATTTCGTGGAGGAATGTATGAATGTATCGATCACGCCTGACGTCACGGTCGGCAACAGCCTGCCTTTCGTGCTCTTCGGCGGCCTCAACGTGCTCGAGAGCGTCGAGTTCACGCTCGACGTCTGCAGCACGTTCGTCGAGGTCACGCGCCGTCTCGGCATCCCGCTGGTGTTCAAGGCTTCCTTCGACAAGGCCAACCGTTCGTCGATCCACTCGTATCGCGGCGTGGGATTCGATGAAGGGCTCAGGATCTTCGACGAAGTCAAGCGCCGGTTCGGCGTGCCGGTCATCACGGACGTGCATGAAGTGTGGCAGGCCGAGCCGGTCTCGAAGGTCGTCGACGTGCTGCAGGTGCCGGCGTTTCTCGCGCGCCAGACCGATCTCGTCGTCGCGATCGCGCAGACCGGCAACCCGGTCAACATCAAGAAGCCGCAGTTCATGAGCCCCACGCAGATCGAGCACGTCGTATCGAAGTGCCGCGAGGCCGGCAACGAGCGCGTGATCCTGTGCGAGCGCGGCTCGTCCTTCGGGTACGACAATCTCGTCGTCGACATGCTCGGCTTTCGTCAGATGCGCGATGCGACGGGCGACTGCCCGGTGATCTTCGATGTCACGCACAGCCTGCAGATGCGCGATCCGCACGGCGCCGCGTCGGGCGGCCGGCGGCGGCAGGTGCTCGATCTCGCGCGCGCCGGGATGGCGGTCGGGCTGGCCGGGCTGTTCCTCGAAGCGCATCCGGATCCCGACCACGCGCGCTGCGACGGCCCGAGCGCGCTGCCGCTCGCGCTGCTCGACCCGTTCCTGCAGCAGGTGAAGGCGGTCGACGATCTGGTCAAGCGGCTTGCGCCGCTCGATATCCGGTGAGCGGCGCGATGTATGGCGGGCCCGTGCGGCTGGTGCTGTTCGACGTCGACGGCGTGCTGACCGACGGCTTGCTGCACGTGACGGCCGACGGCGAGTTCATGAAGAGCTTTCACGCGCACGACGGCGTCGCGGTCGCGCTGCTGCGCGCGCACGGCATCCGCAGCGGCATCCTGTCGGGCAAGCACAGCGGCGCGTTGACGTGGCGGGCGGCGCAACTCGGCGTCGACGTGCTGGTGACCGGCTGCGACGACAAGGCCGCCGGCTATGCGGACATCAAGGCGCGGCAGCGGCTCGACGACCGCGAGATCGCGTATGTCGGCGACGACGTGAACGATCTCGCGGTCATCGAACGCGTCGGCGTGTCGTATGCGCCGGCCGATGCGCATCAGCTCGTCCGCGCGCGCGTCGACCATGTCGCGCGCACGGCCGGCGGTCGCGGCGTGGCGCGCGAGGTGGCCGAACATCTGCTGACCGGTGCAGGGCTGTCGCTCGACGACGCCTATCGGCCGTTGCTCGAACCATGGAGCGGTCATGACATCGTGCAATGACGGGCGGCCGGTGCGCGTCGTGATTCCGGCCCGGTACGGTTCGACGCGATTGCCGGGCAAGCCGCTCGTCGATCTGGACGGCGAGCCGATGATCGTCCGCGTGCACGCGCGCGTGCGCCGTGCGCTGCCGGATAGCGACATCGTCGTCGCGGTCGACGACGCGCGCATCGCGGCGGTGCTCGACGCGCGCGGCATCCGTTTCGCGATGACCGATGCCGGTCACGCGTCCGGCACCGACCGCGCTGCGGAAGTCGCGCGTGTGTTCGGCTGGCGCGACACCGATGCGGTGCTCAACGTGCAGGGCGATGAACCGCTCGTGCCGACGGCGCTGCTCAGGGCATTCGCCGGCTTCTGCGGCGCGGCGCCCGACCTCGGGGTCGCGACGGTGGCCTGCCCGGTCGGCGATGCCGCACTGCTCGACGAGCCGGCCATCGTCAAGCTCGTCGTCGATCGCCGCGGCCGTGCGCTGTACTTCTCGCGCGCGGCGATTCCGTTCTGCCGCGACGGCCGGCCGGACAGCGCGAACGGTTCGAACTGCGGCGCGTTCCTGCGGCATATCGGCCTCTACGGCTACTCGAACGCGGCATTGCAGGTGCTCGCGAGCACGACGCCGTGCGAACTCGAGGAGCTGGAGAAGCTCGAGCAGTTGCGCGCGCTCTGGCTCGGCATGCCGATCGACGTGATGCGCTGGCACGATGCGCCGCCCGCCGGCATCGATACACCCGACGACGTCGCTCGTGTCGTCTCCCTTCTCAAACGGCAAACCCATGATGCAACAGAACCATATTGAGTCCGCCCGGCAGGTCTTCGAGATCGAGTCGCGCGCATTGGCCGGCGTCGCCGCGCGGCTCGACGCGAATTTCGACGACGCGGTCGGGATCATCCTCGAGTCGCGCGGCCGTGTCGTCGTGTGCGGCATGGGCAAGTCCGGCATCGTCGGCCGGAAGATCGCCGCGACGCTGTCGAGCACCGGAACGCCCAGCTTTTTCATGCATCCGGGCGAGGCCTATCACGGCGATCTGGGCATGGTCACGCCGGACGACACGTTTCTCGCGATTTCGAATTCCGGAGAAACGGACGAGGTGGTCAAACTGATTCCGTTCCTGCGCAGCAACGGCAACGACCTGATCGCGCTGACCGGCAATCCTGCGTCGACGCTCGCGAGCGCCGCGCGAGCCCATCTCGACATCGGCGTCGAGCGCGAGGCGTGCCCGCTGCAACTCGCGCCGACCGCGTCGACGACGGCGACGCTCGCGATGGGCGATGCGCTGGCGGTGACGCTGATGCGGGCGCGCGGTTTCCAGCCGGAACACTTCGCCCGCTTCCATCCGGGCGGCTCGCTCGGCCGCCGGCTGCTGTCCACGGTCGACGACGAAATGGCGTGCCGGGATTTGCCGTTCGTGACGGAGGACATGTCGACGCTGGACCTGCTGGACGCGATGACGCGCGGGCGGCTCGGGCTCGCGATCGTGAAGCGGAACGCCGGCTGGGGCATCGTGACCGACGGCGATATCCGCCGCGCGATCGAGCGGCATGGCGACGGCGTATTGCGGCGCACGGCGGCCGACATGATGTCGATCGAGCCGTCCACGGTGCGGCCCGGCACGCGGGTCGAGGATGCGTTGCTGCTGATGCAGCAGCAGCGGATCGGCGCGTTGCTGGTGGTCGACGGCGGCGACGTCGTCGGTGTGTTCAAGAAATAGGCGCTGCCGTCATGACCCTACCCACGCTTGCCGTTCGAACGAAACGGGCTGCCGCAATCATGCTTGCCGTGGCCGCGATGAGCTGCAGTTCGTGTGCGCAGTATCCGGCCAGACCGCGACCGCAGCCGACCCCGCCGGGCATCGTGATTGCGCACAGTCCGGCCTCGAGTCGGGTCTATCTCGGTTCGCCGGCGCTCGCGATCCTGCCGGACGGAACGTATGTGGTCGCGCATGACACGTTCGGTGCGGGGTCCGCGCAAAACACCGAGACCTTGTATGCGTCGCGTGACCGCGGTCGTTCCTGGCGGAAGCTGGGCGAGCTCCACGGGCAATACTGGTCCTCCCTGTTCGTCGAGGGCCAGGCGCTGTACATCATCGGGACGAGCGGGTTCTCGGGCGTGCCGGTGATTCGGCGTTCGCTGGATGGCGGGAAGACGTGGAGCGTACCGCGCGACGGCGACAGCGGCGTGCTCGCGAACGCAGGCCGGTATTTCACCGCGCCCGTGCCGGTGGTCGTCGCGAACGGCCGCATCTGGCGGACGATGGAAGCGGTGGAGCAGACCGGCATCTGGCCGTTCATGATGTCGGCACCGGTGGGCAGCGATCTGCTGAAGGCCGACAACTGGACGTTCAGCAATCGCCTTGCGCCGAATCCGGGATGGCTCGACGGAAAATTCGGCGGCTGGCTCGAGGGTAACGCGGTGGCGCGGCCGGACGGGAGCGTGGTCGATGTATTGCGCGTCTACTACAACGCGGTGCCCGAGCGCGCGGCGATCGTGACGGTCAACGCCAACGGAACCGTGGCCCGCTTCGATGAGCCCGCCGGATTCGTCGACATGCCCGGTGCCGGCAAGAAATTCACGATTCGCTTCGATCCGCGCACGAAACTCTACTGGTCGCTGAGCAACGCCGTCACCCCTCTCTATCGGGGCACCAACTACGAACGCGCGCGCAATGTCCTGGCGCTGATTTCGTCGCCGGATCTCGTGCACTGGACCATGCGTCGCACGGTGCTGTCGCATTCGGACTGGAGCAAGCACGGCTTCCAGTATGTCGACTGGCAATTCGACCAGAACGATATCGTCGCGGTTGTGCGCACGTCCTTCGACGATCCGGACGGCGGCGCGCATTCCCAGCACGACGCCAATTTCGTTACCTTCCATCGTATCGTCGCGTTCCGTGACCGTGACGGTCCGAAGGCCGACTAGCGCGTGGCGATCCCGGTTGCACGGCGGATGCGGGCCGGGATCGCGGTTGATCGCGAGCTGGACGGGTGTCGCAGGCGGTTCGAACTTACCCCGCGATGCCGGTCAGGCTGATGATTTCGTGCACGCTGACCAGGTGGAAGCGTCCGCACAGAAATGGCGAATACAGCTCGATCGCTGCCTGAATCGGCGCGTGACGGCCGTAGGCGACAGCCGATACCGCTAGCAGCGAACCGGCCGCGAGCGCGCGATACCGGGCGTCGACGCGCGGCACGCCATGTCGCAGCACGAACGACAGCGCGACCGCCGAGCCGACGATCCAGCCGGCGACGACTTCCGACGGCGTATGCGCGTCGTCGAATACGCGTGCGACGCCGATCAGCGCGCCGAGCGCGAGCCCGAGCGACAACGACGTGCGCGGCCGCACGTTCGCGCAGCCGTGCAGCGCAAGCACGCATGTCATCGGCCATACCGCCGACGCGAGCATCGTGTGCCCGCTGATCACGCGGAAATCGATCGCGCGGATCTGTACGCCGCAGCCCGCATACAGCATCTTGGTGGCGCCGACCAGCGCCATGCCGGCCGCGAGCATCAGCGCCCATGACGCCGCGTGACGCGGCCCGGTTGTCGACCGCGTCAGCCAGCCGATGCACACGACGGCAAGCGGCAACGTCATCGCCGCGTCGCCGAGATCGGAGACGGCTGTCCACATGAACGAGTCCACGCGTATCGACCGTCAGGCGACCAGCAACGCCGACATGCGCGTCTCCAGATAGCTTTCGAAATCCGCAGCCACTTCCGGGTGCCGCAGCGCGAACTCGACCGTTGCCTTCAGATACCCGAGCTTGCTGCCGCAATCGAAACGCGTGCCGTCGTAGCGGTGGGCGAGCACCTGCTCGTCCGTCAGCAGCGACTGGATCGCGTCCGTCAGCTGCAGTTCGCCGCCGGCGCCGGGCCGAAGCGCGCGCAGATGGTCGAACACCTTCGGCTTCAGCACGTAACGGCCCACGACGCCGAAATTCGACGGCGCCTTCGCCGGCTCCGGTTTCTCGACGATCCCGGACAGCTTGAACAGGTTGTCCTCCCAGCGTTTGCCGTCGATCACGCCGTACGACCTCGATTCGTCCGGCGCGATTTCCTCCACGCCGATCACCGACGCGTGATAGTGATCGAATACGTCGATCATCTGGCGCAGCACCGGCGTCGGGCCGTCCAGCAGATCGTCAGCGAGGATCACCGCGAACGGCTGGTTGCCGACGAGCTTTTCCGCGCACAGCACGGCATGGCCGAGCCCCAGCGCTTCGGCCTGGCGAACGTAAAAGCAATCGACGTGGCTCGGTTTGATGCTGCGAACGAGGGACAGCAGCTTTTCCTTGCCGCGCGCTTCGAGTTCGGCTTCGATCTCGTAGGATTTGTCGAAGTGGTCTTCGATCGCGCGCTTGCTGCGGCCGGTCACGAAGATCATTTCGGTGATGCCGGCGTCGATGGCTTCTTCGACCGCGTATTGAATGAGCGGCTTGTCCACGACAGGCAGCATCTCTTTCGGGCTGGCCTTGGTTGCAGGCAAGAATCGGGTGCCGAGACCTGCGACCGGAAATACGGCTTTCGTCACTTTCAACATGATTTCTGATTCCATCCGTTCAGGATTAGGACCAACGATACCGATGGCGGGCAATGCAGGAATGCAATCGTCGTTCGCCGGTGCTGTGCCGCTCGCGCGAATGGTCCGCGCGTCGTCCGAAAATCGTATGGGTGTTCCGGTTTCAGGTGTTGACCGAATCTAGGCTGAATCCGACAGCGATGAATCGCGAAATGCAATTGCCGATTTATTTCGTGTCGGATGCCATCTAGGAATTGTCGGCATGACGCCGGCCGCATGACATAGATTCAGGCATCCACTACTGGACGGTCCGGTAACGGCGCCGCGTTCGCGGCGCACGGAATCGCCGTCGGCACAGGAGCAGTCATGACCGGACAGGGCGATATCTTCGATGCAATCGCGGAATTCAACCGCGCGTATCTCGTGCTTGCGCAGCGCATGCTGCGTATCGACCGCGAAGAGGGCAAGCGGCAATTGGGAATCTCGGATGAAATTGCGGCGTCCATCGTCTCGTTGACGCCGGACCAGATCGATGAACTCGCGGCCAGTGGCGAACTGGTCTGTGAATTTCGCGCCGAAAACGCACCGGGGCGCGCGTGATCCGCTTTTCGGATTCAGGAATGCGAATTCAGGTCGCGCCTTTTCATGACATTGCATCGTGGAAATCCGGCGGTCGTATTGTTGCGCCCGTTCGGTCTTTTATAACGCCATAAAAATATGGAGGAATCGCATGGCTGGTTATCGCGAATTGAAAGCGCAAGCCGACGAATTGATGAAGCGCGTCGAGGAAGCGAGACTCGCCGAACTCGAGGCGGTCATACATGAGATCCGCACCCGGGCCGCCGAATATGGGCTGACAGCCACGCAGATATTCGGCCGCCCGGGCGGTGCCGGAAGACCGGCCGCGCGAAAGACCGCGGCACCGCCCAGGTATCGCGATCCGAAGACCGGCGCGACGTGGAACGGGCGAGGTCGCGTGCCCGGCTGGATCAAGGGCGGGCGTCGCGAACGGTTCCTGATCGAACGCAACGCCGCTTGAGCGCGTAGCGGAAAACCGGGGCCCAGCCTGTCAGGTTGCCGGCGAACAGCCTCGCGCACACGGGCCCGGCGAGGGCATCGCGATCGCGCGGCTGATCGAGCCATTGCTGGGGCCAGAGTCAAGATCGCGCAAGAATCCGATTGGCCCCGCCCCGCGTTGCGTCTATGCTTGTGCTACGCACGGGATGGTTGACGCGCGAAACAAGAACAATCTCGATCACGATCACGATAGGTCGGATTGACGGGGGATAACAATGATTCGCATTGCGATAACGGCCGTTCTAGCGGTCGCGTGTGGGGGAGGCTACGCCGCTGCCGCGTACGGGCAGGAGGACGTGACGCTCTACGCCGTTCATGAGCGAGCCATTTTCGACGGGAAGTACGGAAAGGTCGCCCGGGTGCAAGCCGTCCTCGACGGTATGGCGCGCGGCTGTGGATCTCCGGGCCTTAAGGCGAACGGAGTGTTCGATGCGAATTCCGCGCGAAGCGTGAAGGCCGTCGCGGCGTGCCCGGTATTGAAGGAAAAGCTGCCGGACGACTCTCCGGCATTCAAGGGTGCACTTACGCTTGAACTGTGGAAGCAATTGCTTCCCGATGTGCCTCCTCCTTCGGCCGATGAACGGGCGCAATCGCTGGTGCTCACCTACGAGGCGACCGATTACGACCATCTCGAATGGAACTTCTGCCAGAGCAAGCCACTCTGGTCGCCTGCTCACCCAGAGAAAACCTGCTTCAGCAACGATCGTTCCAGCTTCGTGACATGGGGGCCGCGGGGCGCCACTGCGGGAGGCGGCCAGGAAGTGCAGTGGATCGTCGCGCGCGTCGACGCCAGCGACCCCGCGCTCGTCGATCAGGCATTCGGCAGTGAGGCCGGCGCATTGCGCAAACTTGTCCACCTGAATGGTGAGTCGGCGCAAAGGCTTTTGTGCTCCGTTTTTGCCGACGAACCGCGACGTGCGGCATGGACGAACGGATTTGCGCGTTTCGGTTCGTTCGCCGCCGTGCGCACGGCCTATCAGCAGCACTATGCATCGGCCGTCAGCGATGCCGCGAAAATGCAATCGTTTTACAAACTGTACCGGAAGCTGGGCGTCGCGCCGACGGAGGTCGACTACGGATTTTTCCTCGACCGGTCGACACAGTCGTCGCCGCCGCGCGATCTCGACGCAACGGCCATGAAGATTCGCAAGTTCCTGTCATCCAACGGGTTGCCGCTCACTCCACCCAACGTCCGGCGAGCTTTCTCGCAGTTGTTCCCGACCTCGAATGTAGATGACGATCGTCTGGGGCGCGATGTCGCGTTCTTTGTCGACGCGATATCCGAAGCGGGATTGACCAAGAAAGAAACTCGCGCGTGGAATAAGAAGTGGCGCATGCGCGCGAGCGACGTCGGATTGTCGGACGCTCGGCCGGCTCCCACGTTGTCCATAGCGCCGACCATCGACTCGCCCGGATTTGCCGAGGCATTGTCTCCGCTGCCCCCGTGCCCCGCATCGCTTCTGCACCCTGTGCATCCCCCGAAACCAGCCGCTTGACATGCGTTTGGCGCGTCGTCTGGCGACGCGGCTCGATCACAACAACTCGAAATGACGGGGGAGGTTATGAATTTCACTTACCCGGCAATCGTATCGGCGCTTCTTATGCTGACGGCGGGCTGTTCCACGGTGCCACAGAGTTTTCAACTGACCGCGACGCCATTGATGAAGGCCAGCGACGCGCTGGCGGCCGTGGCGGCAAAATCTGCTTCGGGGGGAGAGGTCGGAGATGGAAGAGGAACGCCGCCTCAGTCGCTGTCAAACTTTCAGGCTGTCAACCTGCTGGTTCAGGATTCCGAATCGAGATGCGCGGATTTCGTCAATTCGCTGTTCTCGCAGATGGCCGGATCGGGGTTTGCATTCGATGTGCTTGGCACCATTTCTTCCGCGCTGGCGACCGTGTTCACCCCGCTCACTGTCGTTCATTCCCTTACCGCTGGCAGCACCGTGTTCGGTGCCGCAAAGACCGGCATCAGCGCCAACTATTTGAACACCTTGTCCATTTCGCACGTCGCCCAATCGATACAGTCGACTTATCAGGCGGACATCCAAAAATACATCGGGTATCTGAATGGGCTCGACCAGAATGGGCGGCAAAATATCGACGTCTATGCGGAGCGAAGTGTGATCCTGTCGTACCACAATGAATGTTCGCTTGCGTGGGCCGAGGGCACCATTTCGGTGGCGCTGCAGCCCCCGCAGTCAGAGCAGTCCACCGGGTCAGGCGGTCAGTCGATCAGTGTCAAGTACACGGTGCCGAAGGCTGGCCAAGCCGTCGCGGCAGTCGCGGACGGCGTGGCATCCGCGGTCGCCGCGAGCAGCGACTTTCAGAAGGCCAACGTTACGGCCACATCGAAAAATGGCATTGTCACGTTTGCAATGAGGAAGACGTTCCCGCTGGACGCGTCCGCGCGCCCCGGCAAGCCCAGTACGCAAGTCGCCGTGAACAACGACAGTTCCCCAGTGACGTTGACGATCAGCGGCAAGCCCGCTGGCGGCGACGTTATCACAATCACGGGAACCCCGACGTCCCCGGGTGCATCGAAGGCGGGAACTGGAAGCAGCAGCGGCACCAACGCAGCAACCGGGGGTAGTGGCGGAACGAAGGCAAACAATAGTGGAATCAGTGTCAGGCCCAGTGCTGCGGTGCTGCGTGTACCGGCGCTTCGTTGACAGCGGGAATCGTCAAGATAGCAAAATAACTTGTCTTGCCCGGCGGCGATCCGCAGCACCGGTGTCGGCCGGGCGTTCACCCTGCGATATCGGCCAGGTGCTTGTGCTGTTCGTGCTGCCGATCCTGCAGGCCCGTCTCGATTCGACATTGTTCCGGGTCGTCGCGATCCGTGCCGTCACGCCGATCGTGTATCCGTTGATCGTGCGTGACGCGCCGACGGCGCACGACATCGACGACGGCATCGCGTGAACGTCGCCGGCCCGCACGCGGGCCGACCAGCCGCCCGCCTTGCCGTCACGCGAAGGTCGCTATCTGCTCGGCATCGCGCTTGACCTGCTCGATATCGCGAAACTGCGCGGCCGGATGCTCGTCCGGCAGCCGCGCCGTGCCGCCGAAGAGTTTCTCGCGCAGCGTGCCCGGTGCATATTGCGTCGGATAGACGCCACGCCGCTGCAGTTCCGGAACGAGGTAGCGCACGACGTCTTCGAAGGTTTCATGCGCGACCGCATACGCGAGGTTGAAGCCATCCACGTCGGTCGCGGCAACCCATTCCTGGAGGATGTCCGCCACGGTCGCCGCCGACCCGACGAACACCGGGCCCATTCCGCCGATGCCGCCCCATGCCGCCAACGCCTCGATCGTCCACGCGGTGTCGCCGCCCGCCAGGTGCTCGACCGCCGAAACGATCGCGTTGGTTTCGACGCGCCTGACGGGATCGGCTGGCGCATACTGGCCGAAGTCGATGCCGGTCCACCCGGACATGAACACCAGCGAGCCGTCGTACGACACATAGCGGCGGTACTCGTCGAACTTGGCCTGCGCCTTCTCGTCGGTTTCGTCGACGATCACCGTGACAAGGTTGTAGATCAGCACCTTGCGCGCATCGCGTCCCGCGGCGGCGGCCTGCGCGCGCACATCGGCCACGTAGCGCGCGAGCTGCTCGCGGGTCGGCGCAGCGACGAACACGCATTCGGCGTGCTGCGCGGCGAACGCCTTGCCGGGGCCGGACGCGCCGGCCTGGAACAGCACCGGCGTGCGCTGCGGCGACGGTTCGCACAGGTGATAGCCGGGCACGTCGAAGAAGCGGCCCTTGTGGCCGATCTCGTGCACCTTCTCGGGATGCGTGAACACGCGGCCGTCGCGATCGCGCACCACCGCGCCGTCTTCCCAGCTGCCCTCGAACAGCTTGTACAGCACCTCGACGTATTCGGCCGCGACCGCATAACGATCGTCGTGCGTGCGCAGGCCGCGATCGCCGACGTTCTTCGCGCCGCTCTCCAGGTAGGACGTGACGATGTTCCACGCGAGCCGGCCCTTCGTGTGATGGTCGGCGGTCGACAGCCGGCGTGCGAACGTGTACGGGTGCTCGAACGTCGTCGACGCGGTGATGCCGATGCCGAGATGCTCGGTCGCCATCGCGATCGGTGCGGCAAGCTGCAGCGGGTCGTTGACCGGGATCTGCGCGGCCTGGTGCAGCGCGTGGTAGTTGCTGCCCTGGTAGACGTCGTAATAGCCGATCACGTCCGCGATGAAGATCGCGTCGAAGATCCCGCGTTCGAGGATGCGGGCGAGATCGGTCCAGTAGTCGAGATCCTTGTACTGCCACGAACGGTCGCGCGGATGCGCCCACAGCCCCGGCGACTGATGGCCGACGCAGTTCATCTCGAATGCGTTGAAGCGAATGGTCTTGCTCATCGCGCGGCTCCCGGTTCCGCGCCGGCGCTCGTGCCGTTGCCGACGCGCCAGACGAACGGCGGCGTGCGGCCGTTGATGACCCAGTCGCCGACGATCCTGGCCTTGTAGACGAGCGGGTTGTGCGACGACACCGTGCGCGCGTTGCGCCAGTGGCGGTCGAGCGCGGTCGTGCTGCGCGTGGCGGACGCACCGAGTGCGTCGAACAGGCGCGTCGCGGCGCGCAGCACGAGTTCGGACACGACGAGCTGGCTCTGCGCGGATTCGATTTCGGCCGCGACGTTCGCGTCGTGCTCGGCTGCTTCGTCGCCGCCGAAGCGCGTCTCGTAAGCGAGCTGAAGCGGCTGCGCGGCACGCAGCGCGAGCGCGTCGGCCGCATACGCCCACGACGCGATCTCGCCGATCACCTGCTGCAGCTGTGCGTCGTCGCACGCGCGCGTCGCGTTGCCGTGGCTGTACACGCGGGTGCGAGTACGCACGAGTTCGCCCGCGTCGCGCACGATCGCGTGGCCGATGCCGGCCAGCGTCGCGACGTGGAAGAGTTGGTAGAACGCGGTCTGGTACTTGAAGCGGCGTGCGAAGTCGATCACGTCGTGCGCGTCGACCGTCGCGTTCTCGAAGCGCGTCGTGCCGCTGCCGGTGGTTGTCTGGCCGAAGCCGTCCCAGTCGTCTTCGCGGATCACGCCGGGCTGCGCGGTCGCGACGGCGACGATCACGTCGCTGCCGTCGTGTGCGCGCTGCGCGAACACGTCGATCCAGTCGGCGAACAGGCTGCCCGTGCTGTAGAACTTCCGCCCGTTCAGCACCAGCCGGCCGTTCTGCTCCGACACCTTCGTATGGGTCTGGCCGAGCGGCACGTCGCCGGCCTCCGACCACGCGTTGCCGACGAGCTGGCCGCTTGCGAACCGGTCGAACCATGTCGCGCGTTGCGGCCCGGGCGGCGCGTTCAGCCAGTCCTCGACGAACGCGAAGTGTCCGCGCAACGCCTGCGGCAGATTGGAATCGGCGGCGGCGAGCTCGATCAGCAGCCGGAACAACTGCGGCAGCGATGCGCCGGCGCCGCCGTCGCGTACCGGCAGCCGTACCGCGCCGAAGCCGGCCGCCTTCAGCCAGCCGATCGCTTCGTGCGGCTGTTCGCGGCGACGTTCGCGTTCGGCGGTGCCGGTTGCGATGCGGTCGAATATCGGCCGGAACCGGCTCGCGAGTGCGTCGTAGTCGGTGCCGGTGGAAAGGTCGGTGTCTGCGTGCGACGAAGTCATGCGGATTTCCTCGAAGAGCGGGGCCGTTTGCGCCGGGAGGCCAGTATAGGAAGCGCAGGGCGGGCGTTCCAATAACGGATTCGCAGATCGTTATCGTCGATGAGCATTACGCGGACTAGCCGGGAGCGCCCTGGCGCTCGGGCATCGATTGCGACGCAGAAGCACGATGTCGCGTGCGAGACTCTCCATGTCGTTTGTGATCCGAAGGAATATCGTTCCGAGAATCCCTCGGTTTGCCGACCTGCAACGTGCTGCTAGATTGAATGCTTTCGCCATTCGACAGGAGAGCCCGATGTCAGATACGAGCGCCACGATTCAGGAGCGGTCGGCCGAAGCGAAACCGCAAGTGGCCCGCGTGATCGCCGACGATGCGCAGGCGATCGCGGCCGCGCATGCGCTGGCGCAGCGGCTTGCTGAAGGCGCTGCCGAGCGGGACCGGGAGCGCCGGTTGCCGCGCGACGAGATCGAATGGTTCTCGCAGTCGGGGCTATGGGCGATCACGGTGCCGAAGGCATACGGCGGTGCGGGCGTATCGCATGTGACGCTCGTCGAGGTGATCAGGATTATTGCGGCGGCCGATGCGTCGCTCGGACAGTTGCCGCAGAATCATTTCGGGCTGGTCGACGTGATCGCGCTGGTCGGCACCGACGCGCAGAAGCGTCATTTCTTCGCGGAAGTGCTGAGCGGCAAGCGGTTCGGCAACGGTTTCTCGGAGAAGGGGACGAAGCACGTGCTCGATCTGAAGACGCGCGTGCGCCGTGACGGCGACGGCTATGTCGTCGACGGCACGAAGTTCTACTCGACGGGCGCGCTGTTCGCGCATTACGTGCCGGTGCTCGGTCTCGACGACGCGCAGCACGCGTGGCTTGCCTACGTGCCGCAGCCGAGCCCGGGGCTGACCGTGATCGACGACTGGTCGGGGTTCGGGCAGCGCACGACCGCGAGCGGCACGGTGGTGCTCGACGGCGTGCGCGTGCCCGCGTCGCATGTGCTGCCCGCGCAGCGCGTGTCGGACGAGCCGACGCTCAATGGCCCGCTGTCGCAGATCATCCAGGCGGCGATCGATGCCGGCATCGCGAAAGCGGCCATCGACGATACGCTGGCGTTCGTGCGCACCCGCACGCGGCCGTGGGTCGACAGCGGCGTCGAACGGGCGGCAGACGATCCGCTGATTCTCCGCGAGATCGGCCGTCTGCACATCCAGCTTCATGCGGCGGAAGCGCTGCTCGAACGGGCGGCGCGCACGCTCGACGAGATCGGCGCGCGCGGCACGGTGACCGACGACGATGTCGCGCGCGCGTCGGTCGCGGTCGGCGAAGCGAAGGTGCTGACGACCGAGATCGCGCTGCTCGCGGGCGAGAAACTGTTCGAACTGGCCGGCACGCAGTCGACGCTCGCCGAGCATAATCTCGACCGGCACTGGCGCAATGCGCGCACGCATACGCTGCACGATCCGGTGCGGTGGAAATATCACCTCGTCGGCAACTACTACCTGAACGGCGTGCGTCCGGCGCGCCATGCGTGGAATTGAGCCGCTCGCGTTCTTCGGCTTCAACGACGTGCTGTATTTCTTCCTGTCGTGGCTGTCGAGTTACCTGACTAACTATCAGCACCTGAATATCAAACAGATGAGCGTCGCCGGCATCTTGCCGTGGCTGGGCGCGACGATCGTCTGCAGCGCGCAGAAGCCATATGCCGGCAAGCCGGTCGCGATTGCGGTCGGCAAGTTTGATAACCGTTCGAGCAATATGCACGGCATCGTCTCGGACGGAATTGACCAACTCGGCGGTCACCGTTGCCGCACCCCGACACACCTCAAATCGCGGGCGCAGTCGCGCGGTCGCGTACGCCGCCCGACGCCTTCACGCCGAGGTCCGGCCCGACCGTGCCGCGCATCGGCGCGATATCCGCGAGCGTCGCGCCGCCGTGGCTGAACCCCGTCGACGTCTTCACGAACGCGACGCCGAGATCGCGGCACATCTCGCCCACGCGCACTTTCTCGTCGTCGCTCAGCAGCCCCGTCTCGAGGATCACCTTCAGCGACACCGCGCCGCATGCGTGCTGCACGGCCGCGATGTCGGCCTTCACGTCGTCGGCGCGGCCCGGCCCGTCCTTCCGCGACCGCCGGCCGATTCGTCTGGTCAGACTGGTCGGATGGTTTGGTGCATGGACGCGCGCCGCGAACGGGAAATCGCGGCGTTCGGCATCGATTCATGCACCGAAATGAGGAATGCATTTCGGCATGCATGGAGGCTATTGCCGACAATTGAAGCGTTAAGCGGGGGTGGCCCGGTTTTTGCTGAAGTGGGGATGGCCGCGCAACGGTTGCGCGCTGCCCGACGACAGACGAGACAAGGAAGACTCACCGTGAATTCGATCACCCGACCGTTCCCCCGACGCGCATGGCTGGCTGCGCTGATCGCCGCGCCCGTGGTGGCGCTGTTTGTCGCCGCGCCTGCGCGCGCCGATGCGCTCGACACCATTGCGAAAAGCGGCGCGCTGCGCGTCGCGGTGCCGGAGGACTATCCGCCGTTCGGCTCGGTGGGTACCGACATGCAGCCGCAGGGCTACGACATCGACATGGCCGAGTTGCTTGCGAAATCGCTCGGCGTGAAGCTGAAGCTGGTGCCCGTGAACAGTGCGAACCGGATTCCGTATCTGACGACCAACAAGGTCGACATGGTGATCTCGTCGCTCGGCAAGACGCCGGAGCGCGAGAAGGTGGTCGACTTCTCGACCGCGTATGCACCGTATTTCCAGGGCGTGTTCGGGCCGGCCGACGTGAAAGTGAGCACGCCCGCCGACCTGAATGGCAAGACGGTCGGCGCCACGCGCGGCGCACTCGAGGAGATCGCGCTGTCGCAGGTCGCACCGAACGCGACGATCAAGCGCTTCGAGGACAACAACGCGACGATTCAGGCGTTCCTGTCCGGGCAGGTGCAGTTGATCGCGGCCGGCAACATCGTCGCAGCGGCAATTCTCGCGAAGAATCCGCCGCGCCGGCCCGAGGTCAAGTTCGTGATCAAGAATTCGCCGTGCTTCGTCGGCGTGAACAAGAACGAAGCACGCCTGCTCGCGAAGATCGACGACGCGATCGCACATGCGAAACAGGACGGCACGCTGAGCGCGATGTCGAAGAAGTGGCTCGGGCAGCCGTTGCCTGCCGGCCTGTGAGCGATCGCCGCCGTGCCTGCGACGGCGCGGCGATCGCTATCTGAACCCGATCCTTCCCATCTGTCATGAGCTATCAGCTTCGATTCGGCGAGCTCGCCGAATACGCCGGCATGTTCGCGAGCGGCGCGGCGACCACGTTCGCGCTGACCGCCGTCGCGACCGTGCTCGGCGTTTCGATCGGCGTGCTCGGTGCGGCCGCGTACAGCGCCGACGCGCGCGCGGCCGTGCGGCTGCGCCCGTTGGTCGGCGCGTACGTCGAGGCGGTTCGCAATACGCCGTTCGTCGTCCAGCTATTCTTCATCTTCTTCGGATTGCCGGCGCTCGGCGTGCGCATCGACGAATACACGGCCGCGATTCTCGCGATGACGCTGAATCTCGGCGCGTACTCGGTCGAGATCGTGCGCGCGGGCGTCGCCGCCGTGCCGAAGGGGCATCTCGAGGCGGCCGCCGCGCTTGCGATGTCGCGCGCGCAGATGCTGCGCCACGTCGTGTTGCCGCAGGCGCTCGCGAAGGTGTTTCCGGCGCTCGCGAGCCAGATCGTCATCACGATGCTCGGCTCGGCCGTCGTGTCTCAGATATCGGTGGCCGATCTCACCTATGCGGCGAGCTATATCCAGTCGCGCAATTTCCGCTCGTTCGAAACGTATTTCGTGATCGCGTTCGCGTATCTGGCGATGGCGCTGGTGCTGCGCGCCGTGCTTGGGTCGATGGGGCGTCGCCTGTTCTCCCGCCGTGTGCGAGGTGCGAGATGATCGATTTCACGTTCGGGCAGATTCTTGCAAACCTGCTGCTCGCCGCACGCTGGACGGTCGTGCTGTCGATCGTGTCATTCCTGTCCGGCGGTCTCGTCGGCCTCGGGTTGCTCGTGATGCGCGTATCGAACTCGCGCGTGCTGCGCAGTTGCGCGAAGCTGTACATCGAGGTGTTCCAGGGAACCCCATTGCTGATGCAGCTGTTTGTCGTGTTCTTTGGCCTGCCGCTCATCGGTCTCGATGTGTCGCCGTGGGTTGCGGCCACGGCCGGCCTCACGTTCTTCACGAGTGCGTATCTCGCGGAAATCTGGCGCGGCTGCGTCGAGGCGGTGCCGAAAGGGCAGTGGGAGGCATCGGCAAGCCTCGCGATGAGCTACGTCGAGCAGTTGCGTCATGTGATCCTCCCGCAGGCCGCGCGCATCGCGATCGCGCCAACCGTCGGTTTCGGCGTGCAGGCCGTGAAGGACACGGCGCTGGTGTCGATCATCGGCTTCACCGAGCTGACCAAGGTCGGCGTCGCGATCTCGAATGCGACGTTCCGTCCGTTCGTCGTGTACGGGCTCGTCGCGCTCATCTATTTCGCACTCTGTTATCCGCTTACCCGTTACGCGCGCACGTTGCAAAGGAGATGGAATGCCGCTCGTTGAAACCCGTGGTCTCGAAAAGAATTTCGGTACCCATCATGTGCTCAAGGGCATCGATTTCTCCGTCGAACGTGGGCAAGTCGTGTCGATCATCGGCCGCAGCGGCTCGGGCAAGAGCACGCTGCTGCGCACGCTCAACGGGCTCGAGAGCATCGACGCGGGCACGATCGCGATCGACGGCGAACGCGTCGATGCGCGACACGCGGACTTGCGTGCACTGCGGCTCAAGGTCGGGATGGTGTTCCAGCAATACAACCTGTTTCCGCATCTGAGCGCCGGACAAAACGTGATGCTCGCGCAGTCGGTCGTGAAGAAGTCGCATCGCCAGCAGGCGCGCGCGATCGCGGAGCTGATGCTCGAGCGTGTCGGCCTCGGCGACAAATTCGACGCGTTTCCGGAACAGCTGTCGGGCGGTCAGCAGCAGCGCGTCGCGATTGCGCGCGCGCTCGCGATGAAGCCGAGCGTGCTGCTGTGCGACGAAATCACGTCGGCGCTCGATCCGGAACTTGTCGGCGAGGTGCTGGGTGTCGTCGAGCAACTCGCACGCGACGACATGACGTTGATCATGGTCACGCACGAGATGAACTTCGCGCGCGCGGTGAGCGACAAGGTGGTGTTCATGCATCAGGGCAGGGTCTGGGAGAGCGGGACACCGGAGGAGATCTTCGCGCGACCGGGGACGGTGGAGTTGAAGCGGTTCCTCGGAGGGCTTCAGAAGACGGAAGCGTTCGCGAGCTGACGGCGGGCCGGTCCGCTCCGCGGATGTTCGTGATGGTGCTTGATCTGCTTCGAGCCGCGGTGGCGTGTCGCTCGCGTCGCACGTCAGTTCGCTCGGCGCACACGACGCTCACGCGTATGCATGGATCAGCGTGTCGAGATTGCGTTGCGCGAGCGGCGTGAGCGGCGCGAATTCCGCCGATCGGAACAGCGGAGCTTGCCCGCGCAGTTGTTCGAGCGCCTGCTTGCGGCCGGCACGGAAGGCCGCCGACGGCGCGTCCGGATCCTGCGCCCACTCCCGCGCGATCGCGCGGTCGTACTCGCGCAGCCGGTCGGGCGCGGCCGCGAGGATCGCGAGATCGGCATCGAGAAGAATCCACCCGGCGCGCTGCAAGTCCGGATCGGACGCGAACGGTTCGGGCAGCCGGTGCGACTTCGTCGCGAGCACGAGATCGTGTGCAGCGGACACATGCGATGCGTGCGCATGCAACCACGACGCGGTGCAGCGTTCGTTCGTGACCTGCACGAGCCAGTGCGCGCTGCGCGCTTCGTTGTCCGCATAGTCGGGCAGCGTCGTCGCGTAGACGAAATCGTGCGCCCATACGGCGAGCTCGATGGCCGGCCACAGCGGTTCCGTGCGATACGGCGCGAGGTGTGCGAACAGTTCCGCCAGGTGCGCGAGCGTGTGGTAGAAGCGCTGCGGCTCGCTGTATGCACGCTCGACGAGCGGCCACACAGCGGCCGTGCCGAAGCAGGCGTCGCAGGATGCGCGCAGCGTGCGGGCGAGGTCGGGAGTGAGGGTGTTCATGTCGACGATCGGCTCGGGCAAGCGATGCGCGCAGCATAACAAACGCGGCGGCGAGTGCCGTTTCTACACGTTGACGGTGCCGCGCCCGAGTTCGATCACACGGCCCCCGACGCCGATTTCGCCGTTCGCGCTGACCGACAGCCGCAGCCGACAAGGCCGGCCCACGGCGTCGCCCTGCTCGACCTGAAAGGCCGCGGGCAGCTCGTGTCGGGCGGCAAGCAGCCAGCCACCGAGGTTCGCGCAAGCCGATCCGGTGCCCGGGTCCTCCGAAATGCCGCCGCCCTGTTTCACGAAGAAATAGCGGGAGACCACGTTCCCGGGACGCTCGGCGTCGAATGCGAACACGTACGCGGTCTTGCGGCCGAGGCTGCTTTTCGGCCAGATGTCGACGCACGCGCTGTCGGGCTGCGCGCGGCGCACGGCGCCGGTGTCCTTGAGTGCGACCAGCAGTTGATCGGCGCCCGTATCGACCCAGATAGGCGGCGCGAGCAGATCGTCTTCGGTCAGCCCCAGCAATGCCGCCGTCCGGGCATCCGGCAACTCGCACGCTGCCGTCTTCGGCATGCCCGCGTGCGGTGCGGTGAACGTCCACACGTCGCCGTGCGCATCGACGTCGACCACCCCGGCCTTGAATTCGAGCGAGAGCGCGTCGCCGGCATTCAGCAGGTCACGCACGACATGTGCGGTGCCGAGCGTCGGATGGCCCGCAAAGGCCATCTCGTACCCCGGCGTGAAGATGCGGACCCGCGCATGCGCGCGGTCGGACGGCAACACGAAGGTCGTTTCGGACAGGTTGAACTGCACGGCCAGTGCCTGCATGGTCGAGTCGTCCATGCCGCGCGCATCGTCGAATACGCAAAGCGGGTTGCCGCCGAACGTCGATTCGGCGAATACGTTCAGCAGGCGAAAGGCGTACGTGGTCATTTGAATCTCGCGTGGGTGTGACGATTACCCGACTCTGGAACAGGGTTGAGCGGCGGCTTGCGCCGGCGTGATCGCTGCATGCCGTTGCCGTGCAGTGCGCCATTGTGCCCGCAAGATGCGATGAGGGGCGCGACGTACGTGCGATCTGTTTTTCATGCATGATCGGGGTTACCCGACGGGTCGACTGCGATCCGCTCCGGGCATGCGAATTTCCGCAGCACTGGCGGATATTTTTACGCTGGAGCAGGCGATCGCGCGTCAGCGCCCGCCATTTTGCGATCGCATGCGAACACCGATTCATCCTGTTTCACGACAACGACGCCGCGCCCATGCAATACGTGTCGGGTTCAGTGTCGCTCAGCGCGTGCAGATTGAAGCATGCAGGAGGAACGCATGGAATCCGACAGAAGCGCCCCGCATACCGACGGCGGGCTTGCCGGCACACACGCGAATGCGGGCTCGCCGCAGGCCGTCCTGGAAACGATCGTGCGCGGTGTGGAAGGCTTCCGGATCCCTGCCGACACGGATTGGTCGACGGCGAAGCAAACCCTCTCAGACACTGACGGACAGTGGAAACTCTCGGCCGTCCTGGTCGCGATCGTCGCGCGGCGCGAACCGACGATCCTGCTGACCAAGCGTTCGTCCGGGCTCAGCGAATACTCGTCGCACGTGAGTTTCCCGGGCGGCCGTCCGGCGGAGACCGACGGCACCATTGGCGCGACCGCACTGCGCGAAGCGTTCGAGGAGATCGGCCTCGCGCCCGGCGCGATCCGCGTGATCGGGTGCCTGCCGATTCATAAAACCAGAAAGCGCAATCACGCGATCTTTCCCGTGATCGGCATCGTGCCGGAAACGGCTCAATGGGAGGCGGCACCGGCCGAAGTCGAGGAGATCTTCGAGTTTCCGTTCGCCGCGCTGCTGAATCCGGATCTGCCTCGGCAATACAGTGACGGCGAACGCGCGGGCGCGTTGTATTGGGCGGACCAGCCGCAAGACATCTGGGGCGTGACCGCGCGCATCCTGAAGTCGCTGGCAGGTCTGGTGCTCGACGCTGCGTGACGAAAGGGTGCGCCGCGGTCAGGCGCTGACGCACTTCAATGCGACGACACAAAAACCGCATCCTCGAACGCTTCAGGAATCGCGAAACTCTCGCGCATGCGCTGCGTTTCCTTTGCCGGCGTCAGGCCGAACAGACGCTTGAATTCCCGGCTGAACTGCGACGGGCTCGTATAACCCACCGCATAGCCGGCCGCCTCGGCCGTCAGGTCCTGGCGCACCATCAGCAGCCGGGCCTGATGCAGGCGTGTCGACTTCAGGTACTGCATCGGCGACACCTGCGTGATCGCCTTGAAGTGGCTGTGAAAGCTCGGCACGCTCATGCCGGCCTCGTCGGCCAGTTGCGACACGTCGAGCGGCCGCGCGTAATCGGCATGGATCACGCGCAGCGATCGGCCGATCCGGCCGAACTGCCCGCGCATCGCGAGCGCGCTGCGCATCGCGCTGCCCTGCGCGCCGGTCAGTACGCGGAAATACAGCTCGCGAAGCAGCGCCGGGCCGAGCACCGCGGCTTCGAGCGGCCGCTGCAGCGCCTCGACGAAGCGCAGCACCGACGCGTGCATCGCGTCATCCATCGGCGTCGACATCATGCTCCTGGGGGCCTGCACGTGTTCCGCCACGCCTTCGCGGTCGATCTGCGCCGCGAGTTCGGCGGCCATCGTGAAATCGAGGTGCAGATACAGCGCGAGCAGCGGGCGCTCGGGCGTTGCGTCGGTTTCCATGCTGAACGGGACGGGCACGGACACGGCGAGGTAGTGGTGTTCGTCGTACAGATAGCGTTCGCCGCCGAAGTAGCCGCGCTTGCAGCCCTGGCACACGATCACGATTCCCGGGTCGTACAGGACCGGCGTGCGCGACAGCGCGCGGTTCGAACGCAGGATGCGCACGCTCGGCAGCGCCGTCAGGTTGTAGCCTTCGTCGGGCGCCAGCGTGCGCAGCAGCGCGACCAGGCGTTTCCGGTTGCGCGGCGACGGCGACGGATGTCGGGCAGGGGAGGACTCGGCGCTCATAGTTTTGTGCAAGAAAATCAGCGGAATCGGGCTTATTCGACGTTGTTCGTCAGACTAGCATGCATGCTTCGATCGACATTCGGGAGAAGCGAACATGGCATCCGGCAACCTCATGCTCATCACCGGCGTCAGCAGCGGCTTCGGCCGCGCGCTGGCACAGGCGGCGCTCGCGGCCGGCTACACGGTGGTCGGCACCGTGAGAAGCGCGCAGGCGGCACGGGAATTCGAAGCGTTGTCCGCGCAGGCGGCTTTCGCGCGCGTGCTCGACGTGACCGACTTCGATCGCATCGACGGCATCGTCGCGGAAATCGAAGCGAACGTCGGGCCCGTGGACGTGCTGGTGAACAACGCCGGCTACGGGCACGAAGGCATCATGGAAGAAGCGCCGCTGGCAGAGATGCGCCGGCAGTTCGACGTGAACGTATTCGGCGCGGTCGCGATGATGAAGGCCGTCGTGCCGTTCATGCGCGCGCGGCGGCGCGGCCGCATCGTGAACATCACGTCGATGGGCGGCCACATCACGATGCCGGGGATCGCCTATTACTGCGGCAGCAAATTCGCGCTGGAAGGCATTTCCGAAACCCTCGGCAAGGAACTCGAGCCTTTCGGCATTGCGGTGACGGCCGTGGCGCCCGGTTCGTTCCGCACCGACTGGGCCGGCCGCTCGATGGCGCGCACGCCGCGCTCGATCGCCGACTACGACGCGATCTTCGACCCGATCCGCAACGCGCGCGAGGAGAAGAGCGGCAAGCAGCTGGGCGATCCCGCGAAAGCGGCTCGGGCGATGCTCGCGGTCATCGCGGCGGAACATCCGCCCGCACATCTGTTGCTCGGCAGCGATGCATTGCGGCTGGTGCGAGACAAGTTGTCGGCACTGGAACAGGAAATCCGTGCATGGGAGGCCGTGACGGTGTCGACGGACGGCTGACGAGGCTGACGATCGGCCGGGCGGGGCGCGCGAATCCGGATGCCCCGTTTCGCACGGGGCGTCGTTGACGCGATGCAGCACGGCAAGAAAACACCTTGATGGACAGTCGGTCCGACTTGCCGTGCATCTCGTCCGGGCGCACCGGCGTGGTGCGCATGCCAGGCGCTCATTCACCGTCAGCGGATGGTCGGCAGTCGCGGTGCACCGTCGCATCGCGGTTTCACAAAAATGCTGATAATGGCTTTCGGCCGTACGCCGTGTTCGTCCAACTCACCACAGGAGTCAATCGCGATGCCATACGTCACAACGAAAGATAACGTCGAGATCTTCTACAAGGACTGGGGCCCGAAGGACGCACAGCCCATCGTCTTCCATCATGGCTGGCCGTTGTCGGGCGACGACTGGGATGCGCAGATGCTCTTCTTCGTTCAGAAGGGCTATCGCGTGGTTGCGCACGACCGGCGCGGCCACGGGCGGTCGGCGCAGGTGTCGGACGGCCACGACATGGATCATTACGCAGCGGACGCGTTCGCAGTCGTCGAAGCGCTCGACCTGCGCAATGCGGTGCATATCGGTCATTCGACCGGCGGCGGCGAAGTTGCCCGCTATGTCGCGAAGCACGGCGAGCCGGCCGGTCGCGTCGCGAAGGCCGTGCTGGTCAGCGCGGTGCCGCCGCTGATGCTGAAAACGGAATCGAACCCGGAAGGCTTGCCGATCGACGTGTTCGACGGCTTCCGGAAGGCGCTCGCCGACAATCGCGCGCAGTTCTTCCTGGACGTGCCGAGCGGCCCGTTCTACGGGTTCAACCGCGAAGGTGCGACGGTGCATCAGGGTGTCATCCGGAACTGGTGGCGGCAGGGGATGGAGGGCGGCGCGAAGGCGCATTACGACGGCATCAAGGCGTTTTCGGAAACGGATCAGACCGGGGACCTGAAGTCGATCACCGTGCCGACGCTGGTGCTGCACGGCGAAGACGACCAGATCGTGCCGATCGCGGATTCGGCGCTGAAGTCGGTCAAGCTGCTGCAGAACGGCACGCTCAAGACGTATCCGGGCTTTTCGCACGGGATGCTGACGGTGAACGCGGACGTGCTCAACGCCGACCTGCTGGCGTTCGTGCAGGCGTAACCGTGGCGGCGCATGCCCGCTGCGGCGGGCTGCGTCGTGATCGACGGCAGGCGACACCCGGCAGCGCCGCTGGAAACGGCTGCCGGATCGCCGGCCACACGCGTCATCCCAACCCGTTGAAACGAATGCCCGGATACGTCAGCCGCGGCATCCGGCTTTCGAGGAACGCGTGCAGTTCGCGCACCTGCGCGGCCTTGCCGGAATCCTCCGGCCAGACGAGGTAGTACGCGTCGCCGGTGCTGACCGCCGTCTTGAACGGCAGCACGAGCTGCTTCGCATCGATTGCGCCGGCGCACAGCGCGAGGTCGCCAATCGAGATGCCGTGGCCGGCGATGGCCGCGGCGATTCCCTGTTCGAGCATGTCGAACACTTGGCCGCGCGTGATATCCACGTCCAGATCGTGGCCGCTGCCGTTGAGCCAGCGGCGCCAGTCGCGGCGATCGGGCGATGGATGGATCAGCTCGCAAGCAGCCGGATTCGCGCGCGCGACTGCCGCGGTTGCACGCGAGCACACCGGAATCAGCCATTCGTCGAACAGCTTCACGCAGTGCGAGGCCTCGCCGAACTTGCCTGCGCCGAGCAGGATCGCGCAATCGTAGGACTCGCTGAAAAAATCGACGGTATCGACATCCATCCACACGCTCGCGATCTGCACCTCGAAGGCGGGCCGCGTCGCGCGAAACGCGGCGAGCGCGTCGAGCAGCCAGCGCATCGTGAGCGTGGACGGCGCCTTGAGCCGCAGCACGTCGCGTTGCGTCTGGAACAGCATGCACGCTTCCTCGATCTGCCGGAAACCGCGCCTGAGGCCCGACGCGAAGATGTGTCCTTCCGCCGTGACCGTCATCCTGGGGCCGCGCCGGACGAACAGCTTGCGGCCGAAGTAGGCCTCGAGCGTCCTGACGTGCTTGCTGACCGCGCTTTGCGTGAGGCTCAGTTCGTCGGCGGCAAGCGTAAACGAGCCGGTACGCGCGGCGCTCTCGAACGCGCGCAATGCATAGACGGGAGGAAGCGGTTTGGCTTTCACGGGTTTTGAATATGAATGAAACTCATGTCATCCGACAGGATTTTCCGTTTTTCAGCGGTGGCCTGCACACGCAATACTACCCAAAACCGCGACAACGGACGTGCCAGGCCTCGACGAGGCCACCGTGACAGGTGCGCACATCGAGCCATTCAACAACTTTTAGTCATGTCACTCCATTACCCTCTGCTGTTCGCCTATCTCGCCGCGATCGTGTTGCTCATCGCGACACCCGGCCCGGTCGTCATGCTGGTGGTCGGCACCGTTGCGCGGCGCGGCTTCCGTCAGGGCGTGCTGACCGCGGTGGGCGCGAATGCCGCGAGCCTCGTGATGATCGCGATGGCGATGCTGATGGTGTTCGGCGTCGTGCTCGTCAGCGATCGCCTGCTCAAGGGCTTGCACGTGGCGGGTTGCGTATTCATCGCCGTGCTGGCAATCCGCACGCTGCTTGGCGAATGGCGCGCCGGACGCACGCGCGGCGGCGGCGGCGCTGCAGAAGGCGAACCGGCATCGCGCGCGCGGCGTTTGCCCGGTGTCGTGCGCGGCTTTCTCGTCGGCATCGCGAATCCGAAAGACCTGCTGTTCTTTGTCGCGTTCTTTCCGCAGTTCGTCGGCATCACGCCGGACTCGCGCGTGAGCCTCGCGATCCTGGCCGCACTGTGGATCGCGGTCGATTTCACGATCCTGGCCGGCTACATGGCCGCGATCAATCATCCGCTGCTTCATCGCAAGCAGCGCTGGATCACGGCGTCGTCGGCGGGCGCGCTGCTCGTGATCGCGCTCGCGGGGCTCGGCGGCGCGCTGGCGGGCTCCGCGTAGCGGATCGGCGATCTGCGTTACGCTTCGTCTGCGCTGATCTTTTTATCGAGCTCATCATGTCCAGCCCCAGACAGACTTTCTCCGAACACCTGTTTTCGTACGGCACGCTGCAACTCGAACGGGTACAGCTCGCCACCTTCGGCCGCAAGCTCGACGGGCACGCGGACGCGATGCCGGGATATGCGATGACGATGCTGAAGATCGACGACCCCGAGGTTGTCGCGACCAGCGGCAAGACCCATCATCCGGTGGTGGCCTATACGGGCCGATCCGGCGACCGCGTGACCGGCACCGTGTTCGCGCTCACCCGTGAGGAACTTCAGCACGCGGACGACTACGAAGTCGACGCGTATCGCCGCGATCGCGTCGTACTCGAGTCGGGTGTCGCGGCGTGGGTGTACGTGGACGCCAGTTCGCCGCACCCGGGCTGAATCCGGTGCGCGGGCAGGATCGACGGTGGCGCGTGGTCGTCCGCTAGCGGTTGCGCAGGAACACGACGTAGCCGCGGAACCACGGATTCGTCGCGAGGTACGGCGGCGCGTCCCACTCGCCGCCCTGGATCACGCCGATCCGAAACGGCAGTTGCAGCCGCGCGACGCGCGGCAGGTAGGCCGCGTAGTCGGGGATCGTGCTGCGCCCCTGGTAGGTCTGCACGACCACTTCGTCGACGATACCCCTGAGCTGGTTGACCTGGTCGGTATCGATGCGGCTGCTCCAGTCGAGCAGCCCCGTGATGCTCAGCCGGCAATCGGCGGGCAAGGTCTCGCGCAGCGTGCGAAGGAATTCCAGGTAGTCCTGCAGATGGCGCGTACGTGCATCGAAGTCGATCTGGATGCCCGCGATCGTGCGGCCCGACGCGCGCCAGCGCTCGAGCTGCGCCAGCATGATCTGCGTAACGCGCGGCGTCCAGTGCAGCGTATGCGCACGATAGACGAGCCAGACGTGCGCGTTCGGCGCGGGCGGCAGTGCGACGCCCTGCGCGATGACGCGCACCTGCGATTCGTCGCGCGGCGACGCTTCGATCTGCCCTTGCAGCACGTAGACGGCGCGCGCGCTGCGGACGACCGCCTGCGGCTTCACGCCGGCCCACAGCCAGAACGTGTCGTACTGCGCGGGATCGACGGTGCCGGCCAGCGCGACGCGTGCGGCCAGCAGCAGCGCGACGCACGTTATGCGCTTCACGCCGTGCTCACCAGTAGTAGCGGAGCTTCTGCGCCCACGGGCTGCCCGGATAGGTGGCCTTCAGCGTATCGAACCAGCGCTTGCGCGTGTTCTTCGGCACGTCCTTGCCGCCGCATTCGTTGCTGCCCCCCGGCGCATAACACTTGATCGCGCGGTAGAGCGCATACGCGCGGTCGTTCGGGTTCGCCTGCGCATCGGCCATCACCGTCACGTAGCTCGACATCCGCTCGTACGGCTTGCCCGCGAACTGCGACGGCGCTGCGCCGAGCGTCGGCGGTACGCGCGTGGCGGTCGTCGACGATGCGTTGCGTATCCACAGCGGCACCGGATCGCTTTCGAGACCGGCCGCGGGCGGATGCAGGCGCGCGAAATCGGCGAGGCAGTTCAGCCCTTTCGCGTCGCCGGGGTTCTGCTGCAGCGTCGCGGCGATGTCGCGCGCAGACGGGCACGTGTAGCCGTCTTCGTTCCTGACGCCGGGCGCGACGAACGGCTTCAACGGATCGGCAGGCGTGCCGGACACCAGCGCGGCGTCGGCGAGGAAGTCGGCGTAGTGCGAGCGCGTGAGCTCCTTGTACAGCAGCGCGTACAGCGCGGTGTCGCGCAGCGCGCCGCCGGTCGCCGGGTTCTGCGCCTGTGCGCGCAGCAGGTCGGCACTGGCCGAACGCTGCAGCAGGATCGCGCGGAGCGCGGCGTTCTGCACGGGTGAATCGTCGGCGAACACGTCGTTGACGAGCCCGGCCTGCTCCAGGTTGATCGCGAGCGCGAGTTCCAGCGCCTCGCGCTGGAAGCGGAATTTCGCGAGCGGGATCAGGTCGTGCCACAGCTGGCGGGCCTTGTCGCTCTGGCCGCTGTCTTCCAGCGCGAACCCGCGCAACGCCTGCTGGCTCAGGCCGAAGTAGTCGAGCGGCACGGCGGGCGTCTGCGGCAGCAGTTCGAGCGCGGCATCCGGCTTGTGCCCGATCTGGACATACCAGGTCGCGAGCAGGTAGTCGTAGAGCGCGGGCGCGTTCGCGAAGCGCGGCTTCTGCGCCTGCAGGTCGTCCAGCGTCAGCGGCTTGCTGCGGCTCGAACTGCTGCTGTCCGACGTACGCATGCGCAGCAGGTCGACGGTCGCGAGCACGGTCGGCGACTGGATCTGGGCCGCGTCGAAGTCCGACCCGAACAGCAGCTTGCTGTCGAGTTCGTTCGCCAGTTGCATCAGCGGCACGTTCGACGTCGCGGGCGACCAGCGCGCGAGCGCGTGGCCATAGAGGTCCGCCTGCTGCGTGACGTTGCCGCCGAGCCACGCGACCCGCCGCAACAGCCCGGACGCCGACACCGCATAGTGCCCCTGCGGATACACCTTCAGGTAGGTGCGGAACACCGTGTTCGCGGCGTCGAGCGACACCTTCGTCACGCGCGCGCGCGACGGCGTCGGGTTGTCGTTGTCGAATGCGTTGGCCTGCGCGGCGTTCAGCTGCGCGCGCCCGACCATGTAGAGCCCGGTCTCCTTCAGCCACGGGTTCGCGCTGTGCGATGCGTTCGCGAAGGCTTTGGTCGCGGTGAGGAAGTCGGCGCGGTAGAACGCGTTCGTGCCGTCGAGGTAGGCCGCGAGCTGCTGGCCGAGCGGCGATTTGACCGGCGGCTTCGTCCACGCGGCGCTCGCGCCGCCTGCGGCACAGGTCTTCTGCGCGATGTCGGCGCGCGCCGCGCGAAGGCGTGCGGCTTCGTCGGCGGGGACGCCGCTCGCGCCGTTCAGAGCGTCGTTGAATGCATCGGCGCCCGCGTTCATGCTGCGGCAGATGCTGCCTTCGCCGTCGGCATACCGGTTCGACGGCGCATCGGCATCCGCCGCGCCGCCGGTCTTGTCAGGCTGCTTCTGGCCGATGTCGATCCACCCGGAAAAGTCGAGCGGGAACGGCACGATGATCTGGTTGATCCGGTCCTTCGCCGGGATGGTCTTCGGGTCCGGAAACACCTGCGCGACCTTGCCGCTGTCGACCATCATCAGCATCGCGTTGATGCGCGTGTCGTTGGCGGGGCTCAGCATCGGTACGTTGCTGCACGAGTACGTATTCTGCCGGAGCGTGGCCGGCGCGTAGCAAGTGTCGTCCGAGCTGGCGTGGGCGCCGGGGATCCAGAACAGGCTGGCCGCCAGCGCGGCGAACAGGTTTCGTTGCAGCAATGGGTTTCTTGGCATTTTTCTTGTGCTGGGGTGGGGCCGCGACGGCCGGGTCTCTCAGGGGGCGTCGTGCCCCGGCGCGTATCGTACCGCACGGGCCGCTTCGGAAACAGGCGCGCGCGGGTCGGTAAATTGCGCCGATTTCCGCGCGATGCGGCCGCGGATCGATGGGCCGATGGCGGTCGGTTGGCGCAGTGGACGCTGCCGTGCGGCGCGCTCACCAACCGGGCGGGCGGCGCGTTGCCGTTGTGCGGCGGCCCGGCTCGCGCATCACGCACAGACGCTGCTGGCGACGTCACCTTCATCTGCGTCGCTGATCGCCGCCCGGAGATCGTCGATCGAGACCATCAGTTCGCGGACCTGCCGCAACGACGGGTATTGATGCAGCACGGCATGCCATTGCGGCAGCGTCAGCAGCGCGTGCCAGATGACACCGAGGCCGCCCGGATCGGTGTCCGGTTGTTGCGCAAGCGCGCTTGCGTATTCGAGGCTCGCCTGCGCCGACAGCAACTGCATCCGGCTCGCCGCGCCCAACAGGCGCGGCGTCGCGTCCGCGGACGCATCGCAGCAATAGAGCACTTCCCGTTGCAGCGCTGCGTCGTCGGTGGTCAGCGAACGGAGCGACGCGCCGTGCACGCGCACCGTGCCCTGGTGCGTCTCGAACGAATAGATCGTGTCCGCGTCGGCCTGTGCGAGCAGATTCAGGCCGCGCAGCAGCCGCGGCAAATCGGTTGTCGCCGCATCGGCCGATGCCTTCGCTTCGACGAGGAAGCGAACGTTCCATGCAGGCGCCGCTTCATCGCCGCGCGTGCGTTCGAGCAGGATCGCATCCCATTCGGTTTTCGCGCGGTCGTGCCGGCCCGGTATCGATGACGGCACGCGCATCGATGTGACCACCCGGTACGTGCGCTGGTCGTCCAAGGCGTCGAGCCTGCCGGCCAACGTGTCGAGCACCTGTGCGGCCAGCGCTTCGACGGCCGCGCCGCGCTGCTGCGACGCGGCGCCTTGCGCAACCGCGATCGTGCTGCCTTCGAGCGGGCCCTGGCGCACCCACAGCGCGCGGTAGCGACGAACGTGCTCGTCCGACGCCAGCGCATCGAGACGCAGCATGCGTTCGAGCGCTGCGCCATCCTTCAGCTTGACGATGTCCTGCGCGAAAGCGGCGTCGGTCGCCATGTCGGGCAGTGCGAGCAGGTGCTGCAGCGTGGCATCGAGATCGGCCCACGACGCGGACGTCGCGGCCGCATGCAGCCGCGCGAGCCCGTCGCGTTGCCACGCCTGGGCGCTGCGCTCGAGTTTGGCCGGGTGCGCGATCGCGTTGACGGCCGAGTGCAGTGCGCGCCGGTCCCGCTCGGCGTGCGCGTGCAACGACGCGTATTCGCGCACGCTCGGCGCATCGTGCCGCAGCACCGCGGCCTGAAAGGCGGGGTCGCCGGATTGCCTGTCCATCGCGTCGCGGATCATCCGTGCGAGCGCATCGATGAAGCGCTGCTGCAGTTCGATGCCGGGCGATTGTCCGTCGCTTCGCATCCGGCGCGCTTCCTCGATCACGATTGCAAGGGTGGCGGCCGGGTTCGCGGCTTCAACCGGCGAAGATGCGCTGTCGAGCGGCGGCAGCCGGTAACGGCGAGCGACGGTGCGCAGGACTTCGTCGAGCAGGGCGGGAAGCGGTGTCAGCGACATGGCAGGTATCGGAGTGAACGCGGTTCGCAGGCCCGGTGTTCGGGCCGGGGCGCGCGATGTTGTGCAACGTTAGCACGCCGACGTCTTGCTCGTTCGCTGCCCGGTAGCTGGCGGCGCCCTTGATCGGGCCTGTCGTTTCAGCCAATGAAGCCACTTCGCTTCCGTTGTCGCGGCTTGTCCTGCACGTCACGTCGTCCAAGGAAATCAGGCCGGGCAGCAATGCGCCTGACACATCACGCCGTCAACGTCACCGACAAACTGCCGAGCTCGCCGAAGCGGACCGTCAACGCATCGCCGAGCGGCACGTCGATCGCGCCCGCGTACGAACCGGTCGTCACGATCTGGCCGGCACGTACCGCATCGCCGCGCGATGCGAGGAAATTGACGAGCCACACGAGCGGCTTCAGCGGATCGCCGTCCGGATGGCGGCCGTCGATCGCGCGGTTCAGCGCGCCTTCGAACGACAGCGCCAGCGTCGCGAGCGGCACGTTCAACCCGTCGTGCACGACAGGGCCGACGCACAGCCCCTGGTTGAATTGCCCGTCGGCCAGCAGCTCGAATTTCGACGCGCGCGTCGGCTCCGCATAACGACAGCCGAGCACTTCGAGCACGATGCGCACTTCGCGGATCGCGTCGCGCACGTCGTTCTCGTCGTACGGCTGCGCGCGCGCGGGCAGGTCGCGATCGAGCACGAACGCGATTTCAGGTTCGATCCGCACGATCGGCCCGCCGACGACACGGTATGGCGCATCGGCTTCGCGGATCGTCGACGCGAAGATCGGCGCGAGGATCACGCGGTCGGGCGGCGGCAGCGCGCATTTCCATCCGCCGACGGGTTCGCCGAGCAGGTCGGCGACGCGCTGCTGGATCGCCAGCGCGGTGTCGACGTCGTGGGGGCGCAGCGCATCGGGCAGCAGCGGGCCGGGCGAGCCGGCATGGCGGGCGGCGACGAGATGCTGGGCGGCGCCGTCCACGCGTTCGGTAGTCGTTGTCATGTCGGTTGAGCGAGTTGAAAGTGAGCCGGCAAAAAAGGGCCGGACGAGGGTCGCACATTCGATGATAGCGCCTTCGGCGCGGTCGCTGTGCGGCAGCGGTCGCCGAGCACGCGTGCAGCACCGGCAGCCGGCACGACGTGCGGACACGGGCGGCGCGTCGCTTTGCCACATGGCCGGGTTCCCACGACGCTTGATTGCCGTCAACAACAGAACGGGTCGTCGGCCGATGATGGTGACATGGCCGCGCGATAGGGCGCGCGGCAGTTCACCCCAGCGAGGTTCGCATGTACGAGAAGATCATGGTGGCCGTCGACGGCAGCGCTTCGTCGAAACAGGCGCTTGCCGAGGCAGTGAAGGTGGCGTTGGCGGGCGACACGCACGTCAGCGTCGTGTATGTGGTCGACAAGTCGGTGCTGTTCACTTACGCGGGCCGTTTCGACCCGCATGCGCTCGTCGAGGAAATCCGCGAAGACGGCTGCAAGGTGCTGCGCGAAGCCGAACAGATCATCGCGTTGGCCGGCGCGAAGGGCGAAGCCGAACTCATCGAGACCGCGAGCATCGGCGAGGACATCGCGGAACGCCTGCAGCGCTATGTGAAGGAGCGCGGCATCGATCTCGCGGTGGTCGGCACGCACGGGCGGCGCGGCATCCGGCGCATGCTGCTCGGCAGCGTTGCCGAGCGCTTCGTGCGCGGCTCGACATGCCCGGTGCTGCTGATTCGCGGCGACGATGCCGATGTGCCGGCTGCTGCCGCGGCATAACGCGGCGGGCGCGCGATGATACGCCGCCAGTACCGGATCGTCGTCGCGGCGATCGCCGTGTTCGTCTCGCTCGCGGGGATGATGGCCGTCGTGACGGGGCTGTTGTTCGATGCAGGGATGGCGCTGCGCGGCGGCGCGATCGCGTTGGTTGCCGGCGTGGCCGGCTTCGTCGTGATGCTCAATCCGGGCGCGAAAGGCGAGGCGTGACGCGGGCGCGGTTGGCCGGCCTCTTCCGGTCGACGGTGCCGGACAAGTCCGGCAACCGTTTCAGGAACGACCGGCGATAGCCGCCACGGCGCCGGCCTCGTTGGTTCGCGCCGCCATGCTGCGGCGTTACTCGGTCGATACCCTTGCGGCACCCGGCGCCTGCGCGCCGTCCTGCCCGACCTGTATTCCCAGCCGCTTCAACGTTTCATTCAGCTCGGCGAGCTTCGGCTGAATCTTCCGCGCCTGCACAAACGCATCGCGCGCTTCATCCTTCCGGCCCTGTTTCCACAGCACTTCGCCCTTGTGCGTCAGGCCCGTCGCATGCGCTTCGCGCGCAGTGCTCTCGTCGTCGCCGTCCTTCGCGAAGATCGCGATCGACCGGTCGAACCACGTCAGTGCTTCGTCGTTGCGGCCGAGGCGGTATAGCGCCCAGCCCTTGCTGTCGAGTGCGTACGCATCGTCAGGCGACTTCGCGAGATGCGCGTCGATCATCGCGAGCCCGCGCTCGACTTCCACGCCCGCATCGGCGAGCCGATAGCCGATGTCGTTCAGGTGATCGTCGGGGATATCGCCGAGATCGAGCACGGCCGCGATCCGGTTCGCGTCGTGTGCGGCGATCGCGAGCGACAGCAGCTTGGAGACGATCTGCGCCCGCAGTTCCGTGCTGATCCGGTTGCCGTTGGCGACCAGACTGCCGAGATATTGCGTGTACAGGTCCGGTGCGCCGGGATCGTTCGCGCCGTTCGCGATGGCCGCGCCCGGGCCCGCGCACCAGTCGGTGTCGTCGGGCGCGACCAGCACCCCGGTGTAGAGGCTGACGTTCCGCGGCGTGCGCGATTGCGCGTAGTAGGTGTAGCCGCCGGCATCCGAGTAGCCGCACGCCAGATACTCGTCCTGGACATCCAGCACATACGGAACGCCGCCGAACGGCGCGTTGCCGGACGAATCGACCAGCCGGAACGATTCGCCCATGTCGCCTTCGCCGACGATCGCGTTGAACACCCACTGCTTCTGCGGATGCAACTTCGGCAGCCGGATCCTGACGGTGCGCCCGGCAGCATCGGTCGTGCCGAAGATCACGCTGTCGTGCTCGCTCGGCTTGCCGGGCAGGCCCGTGATGACCTGGCCGGGCAGGAACAGCCGGTACCGCGCATTCGGCAGCGGCTGGTGCGTGACGGGGTCGCGCAGCACGAACTGGTGAACGTAAGCGCCTTTCCCGAACGACGCCGTCGGCGCGATGTAGGTGCGCGCGTGGGCGGCGGGCAGCGCGGTGCAGCTCAAGGCCGCGGTAATGAGCACGGCGAGAAGGCGGGATGTCATGAATTTGCGGTTCTTGTAAGGGTTTTATTGACCGACGGCCGGAACTGCACTGAACAACCTGCGCAACCTTCGATAAACAACGGGCTGCGGCCTGCCGGATCGTCCAGCGCAATTCAATGCGGATCCCGCCCGCCGCGACGTGATACGCGGAAGAGGCGAACGGGGGATGCGCGAATGCAGTGCGCAGCATAACAGGCGCACGCCTCGTACTTGATCCCCACTTATTTTCGTTGTTGCGGCCGGGTGAACGATATCGTGATTTGTATCAAGTCATGATGTGTCGATCCGCACGACAATCGTTTCGAGCACGGTGAAAAAGGGTGCGGCGACCGAAATCCGGTCGTCCTCTACAACCGGTATTTCACCGCCTTAAATGATCAGGGTCTGCCAAAAGACCGGAAAAACGAGATCCCCATGAGCCATTTCCTGGACAGATTGCGTTATTTCTCCACCACGCGGCCACGCTTTTCCGACGGACACGGCGCCGTCACGGACGAAGACCGCAAATGGGAAGACGGCTACCGGATGCGCTGGCAGCACGACAAGATCGTCCGCTCGACCCATGGCGTGAACTGCACGGGCTCGTGCTCGTGGAAGGTCTACGTGAAAGGCGGGATCGTCACGTGGGAAACCCAGCAGACCGACTATCCGCGCACGCGCCCCGACATGCCGAACCACGAGCCGCGCGGCTGCTCGCGCGGTGCTTCGTACTCCTGGTATCTGTATAGCGCGAACCGGCTCAAGCATCCGCTCGTGCGCAGCGCGCTCGTGAAGCTGTGGCGCGAGCGCCGCCGCACGCTCGGCCCCGTCGAAGCGTGGCGCTCGATCGTCGACGACGACGCGGCGCGCCGTTCGTACCAGAGCCGCCGCGGGCTCGGCGGCTTCGTGCGTGCGAGCTGGGACGAGGTCAACGAGATCGTCGCGGCGGCCAACGTGCACACGGTGGAACGGCATGGCCCCGATCGCGTGGTCGGCTTCTCGCCGATTCCGGCGATGTCGATGGTGTCGTACGCGGCCGGCTCGCGCTACCTGTCGCTGATCGGCGGCGTGTGCCTGAGCTTCTACGACTGGTATTGCGACCTGCCGCCCGCGTCGCCGCAGACGTGGGGCGAGCAGACCGACGTGCCGGAATCGGCCGACTGGTACAACTCCACGTTCATCATGATGTGGGGCTCCAATGTCCCGCAGACGCGCACGCCGGACGCACACTTCCTCGTCGAGGCGCGCTATCGCGGCACCAAGGTGGTGTCGGTGTTCCCCGACTACTCGGAAGGCGCGAAGTTCGGCGACCTGTGGCTGCATCCGAAGCAGGGCACCGACGCGGCGCTCGCGCTCGCGATGGGGCACGTGATCCTCAAGGAATTCCATCTTGCGGGCAAGAGTGATTACTTTGCCGACTACTGCAAGCGCTATACCGACATGCCGTGCCTCGTGCGGCTCGTGCCGCACGGCGACGGCTACGTGCCCGAGCGCCTCGTGCGCGCGTCCGATTTCGACGACGCGCTCGACGAGGCCGCGCATCCGGACTGGAAGACCGTGATGATCGACGACGCGAACGGCGAGTTCGTCGTGCCGGTCGGTTCGGTGGGCTTTCGCTGGGGGCAGCAGAACGACGCCGACAAGGGCAAGTGGAACCTGCGCGGCGAGACGTCGAAGGGCGCGGCGCTGTCGCCGCGGCTGTCGTGCACGGCCGCGCACGACGACGTGGTCGACGTGCTGTTCCCGTACTTCGGCAACCAGCCGCACGCGCACTTCAATTCGACGCAACATGCTTCCGAGCTGTCGCGCCGGATCGGCGTGCGGCGCATCGCGACGCGTAACGGCGACATGCTGGTCGCGACCGTCTACGACCTGTTCGTCGCGAACTACGGGCTCGACCAGGGCCTCGGCGGCCGCGACGTGGCCGCGAGCTACGACGACGATCTGCCCTACACGCCGGCGTGGCAGGAGGCGATCACCGGCGTGAAGCGCGCGGACGTGATCTCGGTTGCGCGGCAGTTTGCGGAGAACGCGCACAAGACGCAGGGCAAGTCGATGGTGATCATCGGCGCGGGGATCAATCACTGGTTCCACATGGACATGTCGTACCGCGCGATCATCAACATGCTGATCATGTGCGGCTGCATCGGCAAGCCGGGCGGCGGCTGGTCGCACTACGTGGGCCAGGAGAAGCTGCGGCCGCAGACGGGCTGGACCACGCTCGCGTTCGCGCTCGACTGGAACCGCCCGCCGCGCCAGATGAACGCGACGTCGTTCTTCTACGCGCACACCGACCAGTGGCGCTACGACCCGATGGACCCGGCCACGCTGCTGTCGCCGCTCGCGGACAAGTCGCAGTTCCACGGCGCGCCGATCGACTACAACGTGCGCGCGGAACGGATGGGCTGGCTGCCGTCCGCGCCGCAACTCGCGGTGAATCCGCTGAAGGTCGGCGCGGGTCTTGCCGATCCCGCGCACGCCGGCGCCGATATCGCTCGGCAATTGAAGTCGGGCGCGCTGACGATGGCGAGCGAGGATCCCGACGCGCCCGGCAACTTCCCGCGCAACCTGTTCGTGTGGCGCTCGAACCTGCTCGGCTCGTCGGGCAAGGGGCACGAGTATTTCCTGAAACACCTGCTCGGCACGACCAACGGCGTGCAGGGCGAGGATCTCGGCGCGACGGGCGGCACGTGCCCCGAGGAAGTGACGTGGCATGACGAAGCGCCGCGCGGCAAGCTCGACCTGCTGGTGACGCTCGACTTCCGGATGTCGACGACCTGCATGTACTCGGACGTCGTGCTGCCGACCGCGACGTGGTATGAGAAGGACGACATGAACACGTCCGACATGCACCCGTTCATCCATCCGCTGTCGGCGGCGGTCGATCCCGCGTGGGAATCGAAGAGCGACTGGGAGATCTTCAAGGGGATCGCGAAGCGCTTCTCCGAGCTGTGCGACGGGCATCTCGGCGTCGAGCGCGACGTCGTGCTCGCGCCGATCGCGCACGACACGCCGGGCGAACTCGCGCAGCCGTTCGACGTGCAGGACTGGAAGCGCGGCGAATGCGAGCCGGTGCCGGGCCGCACGATGCCGACCGTGACCGTCGTCGAGCGCGACTATCCGAATACGTATGCGCGTTTCACGTCGCTCGGGCCGCTGATGGACAAGCTCGGCAACGGCGGCAAGGGCATCGGCTGGGACACGAAGGACGAGGTGAAGCTGCTCGGCGAGCTCAACTACAAGGTGGCCGACGGCGCCGCGCAAGGGCGTCCGCGCATCGACACGGCGCTCGACGCGGCCGAGGTGATCCTCGCGCTTGCGCCCGAGACCAACGGCGAAGTGGCGGTGAAGGCGTGGCGTGCGCTGTCCGGCATCACCGGCATCGACCATACGCACCTCGCTGCCGCGCGCGCAGACGAGAAGATCCGTTTCCGCGACATCCAGGCGCAGCCGCGCAAGATCATCTCGTCGCCGACGTGGAGCGGGATCGAATCCGAGCATGTGTCGTACAACGCCGGCTACGTGAACGTGCACGAACTGGTGCCGTGGCGCACGATGACCGGCCGCCAGCAGCTGTACCAGGATCACGCGTGGATGCGCGCGTTCGGCGAATCGCTGTGCGCGTACAAGCCGCCGGTCGATACGGGCAGCTACGAGCACATGGTCGGCAAGCGCTCGAACGGCAACCCCGAACGCGTGCTGAACTTCCTGACGCCGCACCAGAAGTGGGGGATCCACAGCACGTACACGGACAACCTGCTGATGCTTACGCTGTCGCGCGGCGGCCCGATCGTGTGGATGTCGGAGGACGACGCGAAGGCGATCGGGGCGGTCGATAACGACTGGATCGAGTGCTACAACTCGAACGGCGCGTTGTGCGCGCGGGCCGTCGTCAGCCAGCGGATTCCGTCCGGGATGGTGATGATGTACCACGCGCAGGAGAAGATCGTGAACACGCCGGGCTCCGAGATCACCGGCACGCGCGGCGGGATCCACAACTCGGTCACGCGCATCGCGCTGAAGCCGACGCACATGATCGGCGGCTACGCGCAGCTTGCGTACGGTTTCAACTACTACGGCACGGTCGGCTCGAATCGCGACGAGTTCCTGATCGTGCGCAGGATGAGCAAGATCGACTGGCTCGATGGTGAAGAAGCCGCAACTGTCATGCAGGGTGCTCGGGAAGGAGAAACGTCATGAAGGTACGTGCACAGATCGCGATGGTGCTGAACCTCGACAAGTGCATCGGGTGCCATACCTGCTCGGTGACCTGCAAGAACGTGTGGACGAGCCGCGAAGGGATGGAATACGCGTGGTTCAACAACGTCGAGACGAAGCCGGGCATCGGCTACCCGAAGGACTGGGAGAACCAGGACCGCTGGCGCGGCGGCTGGCAGCGGCGCGCGGACGGCAGGATCGAGCCGCGCCTCGGCGGCAAGTGGCGACTGCTCGCGCAGATCTTCGCGAACCCGCACCTGCCCGAGATCGACGACTACTACGAGCCGTTCACGTTCGACTACGCGCATCTGCAGGAAGCCGTCAATACGCGTGCGATGCCGGTTGCGCGACCGCGCTCGGTCATCAGCGGCCAGCGGCTCGAGAAGATCGAGCGGGGGCCGAACTGGGAGGAAATCCTCGGCGGCGAATTCGAGAAGCGCGCGAAGGACGCCAACTTCGAATCGGTGCAGAAGGACATCTACGGGCAGTTCGAGAACACCTTCATGATGTACCTGCCGCGCCTGTGCGAGCACTGCCTGAACCCGGCGTGCGTCGCTTCGTGCCCGTCGGGCTCGATCTACAAGCGCGAGGAAGACGGTATCGTGCTGATCGACCAGGACAAGTGCCGCGGCTGGCGCATGTGCGTGTCGGGGTGCCCGTACAAGAAGATCTACTACAACTGGCAAAGCGGCAAGGCCGAGAAGTGCATCTTCTGTTATCCGCGCATCGAGGCCGGTCAGCCGACCGTGTGTTCGGAAACCTGCGTGGGTCGCATTCGTTATCTCGGCGTGCTGCTGTACGACGCCGACCGGATCGGTGAAGCGGCCAGTGCGGAGAACGAGAAGGACCTGTACGAAGCGCAACTGTCGCTGTTTCTCGATCCGGAAGATCCGGCCGTGATCGCGCAGGCCGAGCGCGACGGCGTGCCGGCCGCGTGGATCGACGCCGCGCGGCGTTCGCCGACCTACAAGATGGCGATCGACTGGAAGATTGCGTTCCCGCTGCATCCGGAATACCGGACGCTGCCGATGGTGTGGTACGTGCCGCCGCTGTCGCCGATCAACGCGGCCGCGAACAGCGGTGCGCTCGGGATGAACGGCTACCTGCCGGACGTCGATTCGCTGCGCATTCCGCTGCGTTATCTCGCGAACCTGCTGACGGCCGGCGACGAGGCGCCCGTGAAGCTCGCGCTCGAACGGCTGCTTGCGATGCGCGCGTTCATGCGCGCGCGTCACGTGGACGGCATCGACGCACGCGGCGTGCTCGACCAGGTCGGGCTGTCGCTGGCGCAGGTCGAGGACATGTATCGCTACCTTGCGATCGCGAACTACGAGGATCGCTTCGTGATCCCGACGACGCACCGCGAGTATGCGGAGAACGCGTACGACCTGCGTGCATCGTGCGGCTTCTCGTTCGGCAACGGCTGCTCGGACGGCCGTTCCGAAGCGAGCCTGTTCAGCACGAAGAAGGGCACGAAGACGATTCCGATCCACGAGGCCTCGCGATGAGCACCGCACCCGATCCAACCTATGCGGCGCTCGCGGCGCTGCTCGACTATCCCGACGATACGCTCGTTGACGCGCTCGACTCGATCGAAGCGCATTTGTTCGACCGCGCGCGCTTGCCGAAAACGGTGCGCGCGGGACTCGACCGGTTCTTTGGCTACGTGCGCGAGCGCGACTTGCTCACGTTGCAGGAGAACTATGTCGGGCTGTTCGACCGTGGCCGCGCGACCTCGCTGTACCTGTTCGAGCACGTGCACGGCGAATCGCGCGACCGCGGGCAGGCGATGGTCGACCTGCTGCAGATGTACGAGCGGCACGGGCTGTTCCTGAACCCGGGCGAGTTGCCCGACTACCTGCCCGTGTTCCTCGAATACCTGTCGCGGCTGCCGGCGCCCGACGCGCGCAAGCTGCTCGCCGAGACCGGCGAGATCCTGCGCGCGCTGGCCGGACAGCTCGCGCAGCGCGGCAGCCATTACGGTTTCGTCGTCGGCGCGTTGCTGCCGATGGCCGGACTCGCGCCGGCCGGCACGCCGGATGCCGCGGACGATGACGTAGCGGCCGAGCGGCCGAGTGCCGACGATTACCGCGCGCTCGATGCATCGTATGCGGACGAGGCCGTGCGCTTCGTCGGCGCTGCAACGCCGGCGGAGCAGACGGTGCGGTTCCACGACAAGCGGCCGGCCCGCGGCGCGTAAGCGCGGGCCCAACTGGGGAAACTCATGAACGGTTATCTACATCAGTTCCTGTTCGGGATCTACCCGTACATCTGTCTCGCCGTGCTGCTGGTGGGCAGCCTGATCCGCTTCGACCGCGAGCAGTACACGTGGAAAAGCGATTCGTCGCAGTTGTTGCGGCACGGCATGCTGCGGCTCGGCAGCAACCTGTTCCACTGGGGCGTGCTCGTCGTCGTGCTCGGGCACTTCGGCGGCTTCCTCGCGCCGCACTGGCTCGTGTCGCCGTTCCTGTCGGCGTCGGGGCACCAGTTCGTCGCGATGGTCGCGGGGGGAGCGGCCGGCGTCGCGGCAATCATCGGATTGACGATCCTGATCTGGCGGCGCCTCGGCGATCCGCGCATCCGCCGCAACAGCCGCAAGTCGGACATCCTGATCGTGCTGATGCTGTGGGTGCAGCTCGCGCTCGGGCTCGGCACTGTCGTGCTGTCGACGCGCCACATGGATGGCGCGATGTTCGAGCAGCTCACCGATTACGTGAAGGGCGTCGTCACGTTCCGTCCGGACATCGCGAGCCTGCTCGTCGGCGTGCCGTTGACGTACCGGCTGCATATCCTGCTCGGCTTCACGATTTTCCTCGTGTCGCCGTTCACGCGGATGGTGCATATCTGGAGCGGGATTGCGTCGGTCGCGTACCTGATCCGGCCGTACCAGCTCGTGCGCAAGCGCTGAGGAGGTTGCATGAACGACGTTCTCTCCGACGCGCCGGTCGCGTTGCGCGTCAACGGCGTCGCGATCGACGATGACGCAATCGCGGCCGAGGCCGCGCATCACGGCGATGCGCCCGATCCGCTCGATGCGGCGCGACACGCGCTCGCCGTGCGCGAGCTGCTGAGGCAGCGCGCGGTATCGCTCGAGCTGCTCGACGAAGGTGCGCCGCTCGACGACGCGGCTGTCGACGCGTTGCTCGAATGCGAGCTGACCCACGTGCCCGAACCCGACCGCGCGGATTGCGAGCGTTACTACGCGCAGCATCCGGCGCGCTTTCGCCGCAACGACATCGTCTATGCGAGCCATGTGCTGTTCGCTGTGACGGACCGTGTACCGCTCACGCCGCTGCGGCAGCGCGCGGAAAGCGCGTTGGCCGACGTGGTTGCCGCGCCCGATACGTTCGAAGCGGTCGCGCGCGCGTCGTCGAACTGCCCGTCGGCGGAAGTCGGCGGCAGCCTCGGGCAACTGCTGCGCGGCGACACGGTGCCGGAATTCGAATCGGCGCTGTTCGATACCGATGGGCTCGGCGTGCTGCCGAAACTCGTCAACACGCGCTTCGGCTTTCACATCGTGCGTATCGAGCGCCGCGTGCCGGGCGACATGGTGCCGTTCGCCGAAGCCGCCGCGCAGATCGCCGCGTACCTGTCGGAACGCGTGCGGCAGCGGGCGATGCGGCAGTACGTGGCGATTCTTGCGGGCGGTGCGCGCGTCGAAGGCGTCGAAGGCGTCGAATTCGGCGGCGCGAACGGGCCGCTGGTCCAATAACGGGGTTTTTCGTATGGCAACTCAACAAGGTAACGCCGGGTCGGTCGCGAACGTGCCGGCCATCCCGCTGCGCGCGTGGTCGGTGCTGGCCGCGAGCACGCTCGCGTTCATGGTGTGCTTCGTCGTGTGGATGATGTTCGGCGTGCTCGGCGTGCAGCTGCGCACCGATCTCGGGCTGAACAGCACGGAATTCGGGCTGCTCACGTCGACGCCCGTGCTGACCGGCGCGCTGATGCGCTTGCCGCTCGGCACATGGACCGACCGCTTCGGCGGCCGCATCGTGATGACGGTGCTGCTCGTCGTGTGCGCGGTGCCCGTCTATATCGTCAGTTATGCGACGCAGCTCTGGCAGTTCCTGCTGATCGGGCTGTTCCTCGGCTGCGTCGGCGCGTCGTTCGCGGTCGGCACGCCGTATGTCGCGCGCTTTTTCCCGCCGCAGCGGCGCGGGCTCGCGATGGGCGTGTTCGGCGCGGGCACGTCCGGCGCGGCCGTCAACCTGTTCGTCACGCCGCTGTTGCTCGATGCGTACGGCTGGCGCTTCGTGCCGCGCGTGTATGCGCTCGCGCTGCTCGTCACGGCCCTGATCTTCTGGTTCGCGTCGGCGCCCGATCCGGGCGCGGGCAAGCGCGGCGGGTCGTGGCTCGATTCGTTCAAGGTGCTGCGCGACCCGCGCGTGTGGCGGCTCTGCCAGTACTACTCGATCACGTTCGGCGGCTTTACCGCGCTGTCGCTGTGGATCCCGCAGTACCTGAAGAGCGAATACGGGATGTCGCTCGTGATGGCGTCCGCGTTCGCGGCCGGCTTCTCGCTGCCGGGCTCCGTGCTGCGCGCGCTCGGCGGCGCGCTGTCCGACCGCTTCGGCGCGCATGCGGTCACCTGGTGGGGGCTGTGGGTCGCATGGATCGCGCTGTTCCTGCTGTCGTATCCGGCGACCGACTTCGTGATCCACACGATCGACGGCACCGCGACGCTGAACGTGTCGATGCCGGTGGCCGGCTTCGTCGCGGCGACCTTCGTGCTCGGCGCGGTGTTCGCGCTCGGGATGGCGTCGACCTTCAAGTACGTCGCCGACGATTTCGCGGACAACATGGGTGTCGTCACGGGCATCGTCGGGCTCGCGGGCGGGCTCGGCGGCTTCCTGCTGCCGATCCTGTTCGGCGTGCTGCTCGACCTGCTGCGCGTGCGCACGACCTGCTTCATGTTCCTGTACGGGATCGTGTGGGTGTCGCTGATCCTCATCTACCTGTCGGAAGTGCGGCGCACGCCGGTCACGGGCTGACGGCTTCGATCGATGCGCTTGCGCGATGCCGGCACGGTTCGGCATCGCGCATCGCCGTCGTTGTGCCGGAAACGCCGCGCACGACGTTCCCGGCCGCGCGCGCTTCTGTCAAACTGGCGCCCATGAAACCGCGCCTCGCTTCACCGCCTTCCTCCGATTCCGCGCCTGCGCCCGCAGGCTTTCCCGACGCCGACGAACTGGCCGCGCTGCGTGCGTGGTACGCGGGCATGACCGTGCGCCAGGCCGTCGAGCGTTACCTGCCCGATCGTCTCGGCGAGGGGCGGTCGGCGCGCGGCGTGATCGGCGGCATTCGCCGCTGCCTCGTGCGCGTCGCTCGGCAGGCCGGCCGGCCCGATCTCGCGGAACGGCTCGGGCATTCCGACGGTGAGCGTTTACGGGAGGCGAAGGCCGCGACCGAAGCGATCGGCCTGCTGCGTCATGCGCGCGCGCCGATCCCGCAGATCAGCGATGACGTCGGGCTGTGGCTGCCCGCACGCGCGGTTGCTGCGCTGCGTGCGCACGGGATCGCGACGCTCGCCGATCTGACCGTGCGGATTCCGCGCCGGCGCCAGTGGTGGAGTGCGATTCCGGGCCTCGGCATGGCCGGCGCGCGACGCATCGAGGCGTTCTTCGCTGCGCATCCGGACCTGACCGAACGGGCGCGCGCGCTGATCGCCGCGACGCCGCGCGGCAGCATCGTGCCGTGGGAGCAGCTGAAGCTGCCGCACGAGGTCGACGGTTCGGCCGGCACGTTCCGCGCGCCGCGCGCGACCAGCACGCTCGACGCGGACAACGATTACGCGGCCGTGCACGCGTGGTTGTCGCTGCACGAATCGGCCGCAACGCGGCGCGCGTACCGGAAGGAGGCCGAGCGGCTGATTCTGTGGGCGATCGTCGAGCGCGGCCGTGCGCTGTCGTCGCTGACGACCGAGGATGCGGTCGCGTATCGCGCATTCGTGCGCCGCCCGACGCCGCACGAGCGCTGGGTCGGGCCCGTGCGGCCGCGCGGCGCGCCCGACTGGCGGCCGTTCTCGGGCGGGCTGTCCGCACGCTCGGCGGCGTACACGCTGTCGGTGCTCGGCGCGCTGTTCCGCTGGCTGATCGAGCAGCGCTACCTGCTCGCGAATCCGTTCGCGGGCGTCAAGGTGCGCGACACGCGCGGCGCGAACGCACTCGACACGTCGCATGCGTTCACCGAAGGCGAGTGGCTGCTGGTCCGCACGATCGCCGACGGGCTCGAGTTCCGCAAGGACGCGTCGTCCGGCTGGACGCTCGCCGCCGCGCAACGGCTGCGCTTCATCCTCGATTTCGGTTATGCGACCGGACTGCGCGCGAGCGAGCTGGTCGGCGCGACGCTCGGCGACATCGAGACGGACGCGCACGGCGACGCATGGCTGAAGGTGATCGGCAAGGGCCGCAAGGCCGCGCGCGTCGCGCTGCCGCCGCTGGCGCGCACGGCGCTCGATCGTCACCTGGTCGCGCGCCGGTTGCCGGTCACGCCGGTGCGCTGGCGGCCCGATACGCCGCTGATTCCGAGCCTCGCGGAAGACGATGGCGCGGCGATCACCAGCGTGCGGCTGTGGAAGGTGATGCAGCGCTTTTTCGCGCAGACGGCCGATGTCGTCGATGCCGACAACCCGGCGCTTGCGCAGAAGCTGCGGCAGGCGAGCCCGCACTGGATGCGTCATACGCATGCGACGCACGCGCTTGCGCGCGGGGCGGAGTTGACGACCGTGCGCGACAACCTGCGGCATGCTTCGATTTCGACCACGTCGATTTATCTGCATGGCGACGATGTGAAGCGGGCGCGGCAGATGGCGGGTGCGTTTGCGGCCGACAAGTAGAAGACGGAAGGCGCGGGGGCGTCACGTTTGCGCCATCTTTTTGTGTAGCGCGATCGGACGATTCATCGCGCCGTGATGTAACTGTCAGGTGTGTCAGGAGATTGTCGGCCTGGAAGGCCCGCACCCGCGTGCCTGAATGCGCTTTCCGTCGACCCATGGATGACGCACCGCAGCGCATCTGCCGCCAAGGCGGTACGGTTCGGCGCACACGACGGTCATAACCCTTTTCACCAGGAGCAGCGGATGGCATCGAGCCAGGGAACGGTCGATTTCATCGTCGAGCAGATGGCGGCGGCCGGCACGGTATCGGCCCGCAAGATGTTCGGCGAATACGGCATCTATTGCGACGGCAAGATGGTCGCGCTCGTCTGCGACGACCGGCTGTTCGTCAAGCCGACACCCGAAGGCCGCGCGTTTCTCGGCGCCTGCGAAGAAGGCCCGCCGTATCCGAGCGCGAAGCCGCACCTCGTCATCGCCGGCGATCGCTGGGACGACCGCGAATGGCTGTCGGCGCTGATCCGGATCACCGCCGCGCAGTTGCCGGTGCCGGTGAAGCGAAGCCGATAGCGGCCGTGCGCGACGCGCCACGTCGCGTCACGTCGTGCACTGCGCAGGCGTATTCTGTGACACATGCGTGCGACCACCGCGCGCCCGGAGGGAGTACAAGAATGGAGACATCCGGACATCCGCGCGGCACGTGGCGTGCCCGTCGCGCCTGGCACGCGCTCGTCGCGGCCGTTTGTGTCGGCTGGAGCACGCTGTCGTTCGGCGCGGAAGGCGCGGGCGGCGCGGGCGGCGCGGCGGCGCTGCTCGATCGATACCACGGCCTCGGCGCGCAACTGAAGGACAACGCGTTTCACCGGCCGCTGTTCCTCGAATCGTCGGAGGCGTCGTCGTCGCTGAAGGGCGATATCTACGCGGTGGTCGACTATCCGTTCGCGGTCGTGAACGGGCAGCTCAACGATCCCGCGCAAGGCCCCGCGAACTGGTGCGCGGTGCTGATCCTGCACCTGAACACGAAGTACTGTCATGCGTCGAGCGGCGGTGACGGCCCGGTGCTCGACGTGAACGTCGGCCGCAAGATCCAGCAGAAGCTCCCGGATACCTATCGCCTGCAGTTCCGCTATCGCGTGGCGGCCGCGACGCCCGACTACTTCCAGGTCGACCTGACCGCCGACAGCGGCCCGATGGGCACGAAGGATTACCGGATCGCGCTGGAGGCCGTGCCGGTCGGTGCGTCGCGCACGTTCCTGCATCTCACGTATTCGTACGGCTTCGGCACGGTCGGCCGGATGGCGATGAAGACCTACCTCGCGACGGTCGGCAGCGACAAGGTCGGGTTCACGGCCGTCGGCGGCGCGTCGGCCGCGCAGCCGCAGTACATCGGCGGCGTGCGCGGGCTGCTGGAGCGCAACACGATGCGCTACTACCTCGCGATCGACACCTATCTCGCGACGCTCGACAAGCCGCTCGACCAGCGCCTCGCACGCTGGTTCGACGCGACCGAGCAGTATCCGCAGCAACTGCACGAAGTGGAAAGGAGCGCGTATCTGCAGATGAAAGCGCAGGAAGTGCAGCGGCAGCAGGCGGAGCGGTAGGCGGCGCTGTCCGCCGGCTTGCCGCTCAGTTCGACGCGCCGCCGACCGTGCGGATGCTGTGCCACTGCCCCTGTTCGACGCGGAACAGCGTGTAGGGCGGCTTGATCAGGTCGCCGCGCTCGTCGAACGAGATCTTCCCGGTCACGCCCGTGACCGACACGCCCGGCAGGCTCGCGACGATCTTGCCGCGATCGAGCGAATCGGCCTTGCGGATCGCCGCGATCATCGCGAGCGCCGCGTCGTACGCGAACGGCGCATACAGCTCGACGTCCTGGTTGAAGCGCGCCTTGTAGCGCTGCGCGAACGCGACGGCGGACGGCAGCTTGTCGAGCGCCGGACCCGGTTCGAGATCCTGCGTGCCTTCGCCCGAATTGCCGGCGATCTTCAGGAATGCATTGCTTTTCAGCGCGCCGGCGCCGAACAGTTGTGCGCGGATGCCGAGCGAGCGCATCTGCTTGACGAGCATCGCGCCCTGTTCGTCGAGCCCGCCGAAGAACAGCAGGTCGACGTTGTTGCTCTTCATCGTCGTCAGGATGCCGCGGAAATCGACAGCCTTGTCGTTCGTGTATTCGCGGTCGACGACGCTGCCGTGCGCGTCCTGCACGCCTTTCTCGAACGCGTCGGCGAGGCCCTGGCCGAACGCGGTGCGATCGTCGATGATGCCGATCCGCTTCGCCTTCAACTGCTCGACCGCGAAGCGGCCGGCCACCACGCCGCCGACGCCGTCGTGCCCCATCGTGCGGAACACGTTCTTGAAGCCCTGCATCGTCAGTTGCGGATTGGTCGAGCCGGGCGTGATCATCGCGACGTTCGCCTGCCGGTAGACGGCCGACGCGGGAATGCTGCAGCCCGAGTTGTAGTGGCCGATCACGCCGACCACGCCGTCGTCGACGAGTTTCTGCGCGACCTGGATCGCGATGCGCGGATCGGCCTGGTCGTCCTGCACGTCGAGCGCGAAGCGCACCGGCTTGCCGCCGATGGTCGGATGCTTCGCGTTTTCCTCGTCGAGCGCGAGTTGCGCACCGTATTGCAGGTCCTTGCCGACGCGCGCGACGGGCCCCGTCAGCGGGCCGGCGAAGCCGATCTTGATGGTTTCCGGGTCCGCGGCCTGCGCGGACGCGGCGACCGTCCCGATCGAGCAGACGGCCAGCCAGACCAGCCAGTTACGACGATTCATGATGCCTCTCCTTGCGTTGGTTGAAGTCGCGGCGCGCGTCAGAATCGCGCGGCCCGGTATGGTGTGAGGTCCAGCGGCGGTGCGCGCTGGGCGACGAGGTCGGCGACGATCCGCCCGGTGATGCCGGCGAGCGTCACGCCGAGATGCTGATGGCCGAACGCGTGGATCACGCGCGCGCTGTCGCGCGCGTGGCCGATCACTGGCACGCCGTCCGGCAGCGTCGGCCGGAAGCCGAGCCAGCTGCGCGTCGGCGCGCCGAGCGACGGCACGGCTTCGCGTGCGGAACGCGTGAGCAGCGCGACGAGCGACGGGTTCATCGGCGCGTCGAAGCCGCCGAGTTCGACGGTGCCGGCCGCGCGCAATCCTTCGTCGAGCGGCGTCATGTAGAAACCGCGTTCGGCCCAGCCGACCGGCCGCGTGACGATCTGCTCATGCGCGGCGAACTGCACGTGATAGCCGCGCTCGGTATCGAGCGGCACGGCGTCGCCGCACGCGGCCGCGAGTTCACGCGAGCGGGCGCCAGCGGCAATGACAACGTGATCGAACGTGCGCACCGAGCCGCCCGCGTGCACGTTCACGCCGTCGCCGGCGGGCGCGATCCGCTCGACGCGCTCGCGTTCGAGTGTCGCGCCGCCGGTTGCCAGATGCGCGAACAGTTCGCCGAGAAACCCGTGCGGATCGGAGAAATGCCAGCTGCCGACGAACAGCACGCCGCGCGCGAAGATCGGCGCGAGCGCGGGCTCGAGCCGGCGGATCGCGCTCGCGTCGAGCAGCTCGAACGGCACGCCGAGCCGGCGCCGCAGCGCGAGTGACGGCTGCGCGGCGTCGAACGACGCCTGCCGCGCGTACAGGTACAGGCATTCGCGCGGCCGCACGAACGCCGCGAGCCGCGGCGGGGCGAGCAGCGGCGCATAACCGTCGGCGGCGCGCGACAGCAGCGCGGCCAGCGCGCTTGCGCTGCGCGCGTGGCGCGCGGGTGTCGATGCGAGCAGGAACCGCGCGAGCCATGGCGCACCGCGCAGCAGGTACGGCCAGCGGATGCGCAGCGGGCTGTCGGCGGCGAACAGGAAGTGCGGGATGTTGCGGAACACGGACGGGCCGTTCACCGGCACGCAGCCGTACGGCGCGAACGTCGCGGCATTGCCGAACGACGCGCCGTGGCCGACGCCGGCCGGATCGAACAGCGTCACGCGATGCCCGTCGCGCTGCAGCCATGCCGCGGCGCCGAGCCCGATGAAGCCTGCACCCACGATGGCGACGTTCGCCATGACGCATCCCCTCCGGCACACATGGTTCACACAAAGTTGAGATAAAGAATCACACAGTAATTTTTTGTGTGCAATCAAAAAGCGATTGTGTGGCGCTAGTGTTTACCCGATTTTAACGGGTTGATTCAGCAGACTTTTCTGCTGACGTTTGACGGGGAGGGGATGTCATATACAATCGCTGGGCAGGCCAAAATGGCAGACAAACGCTTTTTGTGTGGTCACAGGCGACAAATGGCATCAGACAAACTTTCCGGCGAGCGCGACGGCGGTGCGCCGGTGCAGGCGAAGCGGCCGACTTATGTCGAGGTATCGAGCTCGATCGAGGAGGAAATCCGCAACGGCACGTATCCGCCGGGCAGCCGCCTGCCGCCGCAGCGCCAGCTCGCGACCGAGCTCGGCATCAACGTGTCGACCGTGTCCCGCGCGTACAAGGAACTGCAACTGCGCGGCCTCGTGATCGGCAGCAAGCGCCGCGGTTCGCTCGTCACCGGCGGCGCGATGCCGAGCATCGAGCCGGCCCGTGCGTCGCTCGCGGCGGGCAACGGCGTGATCGACCTGACCGTGAACCGCCCGGCGACCGGCGAATTTCTCGCGTGCCTCGCGCAGACGTTCGGCACGCTGCCGAACGACCCGCGTTTCGCCGCGCTGCAGGAATACCAGCCGCCGCAGGGGCCCGACTGGGCGCGCGCGGCCGGCGCGCAATGGCTTGCCGCGCCCGGCTTCGCGCCGTCGCGCGACCAGGTGGTCGTCACGAGCGGCGCTCAGCACGGGCTGTATGCGGTGCTGAACAGCCTGATCGGCACCGACGGCGTGATCGTCGCCGATCGCCTCACGTATTACGGGCTCAAGGCGCTCGCGCCGGTGTTCCAGTTCGAGATCGTCAGCGCGCCGGCCGACGACGACGGCCTGCTGCCCGACGAGATCGAACGGATCTGCCAGCGCATGCCGGTCAAGGCGATCTTCGTCGTGCCGAACCTGCAGAACCCGACCGTGACGACGATGAGCCTCGCGCGCCGGATGGCGCTCGTCGACATCGCGCGGCGCCATCACGTGACGATCATCGAGGACGACGTGTATGGGCCGCTCGTGCGCGACCGGCTGCCGGCAATCGCGGGGCTGTGCCCCGAGCTGACGTTCCATATCGGCGCGACGTCGAAGATCCTCGCGCCGGGGCTGCGCCTCGGCTACCTGAGCTGCCCGCGCGACAGCGTCGCGCTGTGCGCGGAAGCGGTGCGCACGACCGCATGGATGCCCGCGCCGATCTCGATGCTGATCGCGACGGTATGGATCGAGGACGGCACCGCCGAGCGGATCATGGCCGCGCAACTCGCGGAGGTCCGCGCGCGTGTCGATCTTGCGCGGGAACTGCTGCCGACCGGGCAGTTGAAGTCCGACCCGGCGTGCATGTTCGTGTGGCTGCGGCTGCCGCCGCCGTGGCGCGCCGACGATTTCGCCGCGAATGCGAAGGCGCGCGGCGTGATCGTGATGCCGTCGTCGACGTTCGCGGTCGACCGCGCGGAAATCGAGCACGGCGTGCGCATCAACCTCGCGTGCCCGGCCACGCGCGACGAGCTCGTCAACGGGCTGCGGATCCTGTCCGGCACGCTGAAGGACCGGCCGCGCGCGCTGTTCGGTTCGATCTGACGGCGGGCACTCAGTCGAGCAAGCCCGCGACGACGTCGACGATCCGCTGCAGCAGCGCTTCGTCGTAAGGCAGCCACGGCACCGCGCGCAGCGGCGACGGCGGCGGCTCGGTCGCGGGTTCGACGGGCTCGCCGTCGCGCGTCACGCGCCCGGTCGCGCAATGCACCGACCACGCGCCGACGCGCACATGGCGTTCGTCGATCGTCATCCTGCCTTGCGCAATCGCGTCGGCGAACACGAGCGCCAGCACGTGCTGGCGATGGCGCGCCATCACGCCCAGCGGCAAATCCGACAGCCGGTCCAGGCGCTGCCGGCGATCCGCGTCGATGTCGCGCCGGCGAACCGGGTCGACTGTAAGCGCAGCGGCCGCCGCGCGTGTCGCGTCGTCGTCGAGCGCGAATGCGGACACGCTGACGAGCAGGTCGACCGCGCGCGCCACTTCCGAGAACACGACGCGATCGATCTCGCCGATCGGCAGCGGCACCCAGCGCCGTTCATGCCGGCGTTCGACGTGCAGCCGGCGCGACGTGCCGTGGCTGTCCGAACCGGGATAGAGCCGCGCATCGACGAGGAAGGTTGCACGCACGTCGCCGAATTCGCGGACCAGCGCGTCGTCGTATGCGCGGATCGACCAGCCTTCGCGGCGCGCGACGCCGAGCAGCGGCCGGCTCGACAGCACGTGACCTTCGAACATCGCGGAATCGCTGGCCGCGGCGTCGCCGTCGGCCGGCACGTAGTACTCGCGGAATGCCTGCCTGACCGGCTGCCGCAGCGCGCGGCCGACGATCGCGCGCTGCCACGCGAGCCGCTCTTCCGCATCGGCCAGCAGCGGGTGCCATAACCGGATGTCGCTGCCGTCGCCGATGTCGCACGCATGCCCGGCCGCGTCGCGCAGCACGACCTTGCCCTTCGCGATGTCAGGCATGAACGACTGCGTCGATCCATCGCTGCCGCGCGCATGCCAGATCATGCGCGCCGAGAATGCGGCGCCGGCCGGTGCATCGACGAGCCGCTCGCGCCATTCGGCATGGCCGAGCGTCATCGGCTGCCAGAAACCCGCTTCCATGCACGCGGCCAGCATCGCGAGCTGCTTCTTGTCGGGTTTCGCGTCGAGCGTCATGCGCAGCGCGGTATGCGGCCGCTCGCCGAGCGCGCGTTCGGCCGGCTTCAGGTTGCGCGCGAGCTTCTTCTGCACGCCGGCATGACGCACGGTGGCCAGCGCGTCGCGCAGCGCGCGCACGCTCTCGGGTGTCGGGATCGTCTCGACCGCGTGGCCGAGCGCGATCGCGAGCGACTGCGACGGCGCCGTCTTCGCGGCGGTCGGCGCGAGGCACACGCCCGTCAGCAGCGGCCCGATCAGCGGGCGCAGCCACGCTTCGTCGCGATACGCGGCCACGCGCGCCGCGCGGGCGACGACCTGCGCGTCGTCGGTGGTGAACGCGCGATCGGCCTCGTACGGAACTGTGCCGGCATGAATCGCCGAGACTTGCCGCGCGGCCTCGGTCAGCGCGTCGCGCGCGAATTCGACGTACGCGGCGTCTTCTGCGAGCGTGACGGCCGGATCGCTGAAGTCGAGCCACAGCCGCTTCGGCGCGAAATAACCGTCGTGCGTCGCGGCCAGCGCGAGCAGCGCGGCCGGCCCGAGCTCGGGCAGCACGTCGAGTTCGCGCACGCGGAACGGCGAATCGGCCAGCGCTTGCGCATACGCGTCGCGTCGCGCCGAGAAGTCGCGGCGGCCGGCGAACCAGTCGAGCGCATACGCGCCATACGCGGACGCGGAACGCAGGCCGTCTTCCCCCGGTTCGCTCGCGATGCGCGCAAGCTCGACCTGCAGTGCGGGCGACGGCAGCGCGTCGAGGCAGGGCAGTTCCTCCAGCGCGCGCTGCCACGCGCCGGGCGGGATATCGCGGAACAGTTCTAGCGCGGCATCGGCGTCGACGAGCGGCACGAGGCCGAGCGCATCGATCTGCCCGCGCAGCCAGCGCGCGAATTCGGCGCGCGGGTCGTCGTACTCGAAGTCGCGCTGCATGATCGCGCGCTCGGCGCGGCGCAGCGCCGGCCACACCGTGCCGAGTGCGTGCGCGTCGAGCGTCGACAGGTCGATCGGCGTGCCGGTGAAGCGCGGATGGTCGGCGGTGCCGGTCAGCCGCGCGACGAGCAGGGCGGAGAGGGCGCGGTCAGTCATGCGCGCGCTCCATGCCGGCGGCGCGCGATGCGCGGACATCGGCGCGGCGGCTCGCGCATGCCGATGCGCGTTCGAGCAACGCGCTGCCCGCATCGGGGAGGTCGACGACGATCCGCACGCCGAGCCCCTGCAGAACCTGGAACACCTTGCCCCGCTGGACGGTGTCTGCGCCGCATTCGGCCTTGACCACGAACGACTCGCTGACGCCGACGCGGCCGGCCGCGTCGTTCTGGCGCCATTTCTGTATTTGCCGGGCCGCGCGGATCGCGCCGCCGAGGTCGGATGCCTGTTCGATCGTGTGCTGCATGGTCTGACTCCACCCATGAAAACCGTGCGATCGCACAGTATTGCACCCCATTTGCGCTGGTCGGACGAAAGGCCGTGCAGCCGTCGCTTCGGGCCGGCGCCGGCGCCGCCGCGCAAGGCTTCCGGCCGCCCGGGTATTTCATTAGACGTACAGTTCTCTCGCCATACGCGATTCGCGCCGAACTGTACTCTTGTTCGCGCGATCGATGTGTGTACTCGCCGCCGACTGTTCTGCTTTTAAGATTCCACCATCAAGTGCACAGTGCCGCGGATCTAGTCGTACCGGACCCCTGCCGGCGCATCTTCAAGAGAGAGCCAGTGCGATGGAAACGGCAAAACCGGACGGAAAGATCAGGCATCACGACGGCCCGGTCGGCGGGTGGAACACGCGCGTGTCGGACGCGCACGGCATGGCGGCGCGGCGGCGCATGCCGGCGGGAGACGCGCGATGAAACTCTATGAAAAACTCGCGGACGATATCGAGCGCCTGATCCGCCAGGGCGTGTACCGGCACGGCGACCGGATTCCGTCGGTGCGGCAGGCGAGCCAGCAGCATCGGATCAGCATCACGACCGTGCTGCATGCGTACCTGCTGCTCGAAAGCCGCGGGCTGCTGGAAAGCCGGCCGCAGTCGGGTTACTTCGTGAACCTGCGCCGTGACGACAGTCATGCGCCGGTGCGCGAGTTGCGGCCGTCGAAACCGATCGCGATTTCGTCGTCGGTGGACGTGAGCCGGCTCGTGCTGTCGACGCTGCGCTCGATCGGCACGGACGACGCGGTGCCGCTCGGCTCGCCGTATCCGGATCCGAGCCTGTTTCCGTTCGAGAAGCTGAACCGCTACGCGTATGCAGCCGGCCGCGACAAGTCGCTGTCGGGCGTGACGGACGGGCTGCCGCCCGGCCATCCGCGGCTGATCCGGCAGATCGCGCGCCGCTACCTGGAAAACGGGATGTCGGTGGACCCGAACGAGATCATCGTGACGGTCGGCGCGACGGAGGCGATCAATCTGTGCCTGCAGGCGGTCGCGAAGCCGGGCGACACGATCGCGGTGGAATCGCCGACGTTCTACGCGATGCTGCACGCGATCGAGCGGATGGGGATGAAGGCGATCGAGGTCGCGACGCATCCGGAATACGGGATCGATATCGCCGCGCTGGCGGCGATCGCGAAGTCGCAGCCGATCGCGGCGTGCATGGTGATGCCGAACTTCCAGAACCCGCTGGGCTTTCAGATGCCCGACGAGCGCAAGCGCGAGCTGGTCGAGTTCGCAACGAGGGCCGATATGCCGATCATCGAGAACGGTGTGTATAACGAACTGTATTTCGGCGATACGCATCCGAGTTCGCTGAAGTCCTACGACCGCAGCGGAATCGTGCTGCATTGCTCGTCGTTCTCGAAGAGCCTGACGGCTGCGTACCGGATCGGCTGGGCATTGCCGGGACGCTATCGCGATCAGGTCGAGAAGCTGAAATTCCTGAACACGCTCGCGACACCGTCGTTGCCGCAGCTTGCGATCGCGGAGTTTCTCGAACGCGATGGGTACGAGCATCACCTGCGGCGCTTGCGCAAGGCGTATGCGCAGCAGGCGAACCTGATGCGTGCGATGGTGTCGCGGTTCTTTCCGGAGGGCACGCGCATTTCGAGCCCGGCCGGCGGGTATGTGCTGTGGGTTGAGCTGCCGGCGCAGGTCGACGCGATGCGGTTGTATCAGCTCGCGCTGGAGCAGGGGATCACGATCGGGCCCGGCTACATGTTTTCGATCACGGACAGCTACCGGAACTTCATCCGCTTGAACTACAGCAGCTCGTGGTCGCCCGAAATCGAGCAGGCGGTGATCGCGGTCGGGAAGCTGGCCGCGGCGTGCATGCGGTGAAGGGGCGTGTGTGGTGTCTTGCGCTTCTACGACGAAGCCGGCATGGTGCCGGCTTTTTCTTGGGTCTTCGTGGATTCTCGTGGATGTCGCTTGTGGACGCACCGCAGCCCGTCGATGAGCTTCTCCGAATGTCTCGGCCTCACTGCGGAGGAGGCAGTGATCGGCCCCACGAACGGCTGCCTGGGCGTGCAATTCGCCCCTCGCCCGAAAACGCTTGACCTTGTCACAGTGACAAGGCGTCCACTGTCGGGCGAGGAGGCGTTCATGACCCGTCACTATCCCCCGACTTCCCGTCACGCACTGACCACGGCACTCGAGCATCCAGACGCTTCGCTCCGTCTTGCGGCTGCGCTTGGTGCCGGCACGGCTCCCGATCCAGGCCAGATTACGCTACTGGTGAAGCGTTGCGGTGTCGAACCGGATTTCTTCGTTCGCGACATGCTCACCTGGGCGCTCACCCGGCATGCGCAGGATCTGACATTGCCATTGCTGCTTGACGAGCTGCGCTCGCCGTTGGCGCAAGCGCGTAGCCAGGCGCTACATACGCTCTCAAAGATCGGCGACCCCGCAACCTGGTCAGCGATCACAAGCGGGCATCTACATGACCCCGATCCGGAGGTGGCACGAACTGCGTGGCGCACCGCAGCGGGGCTGGTGCCCACCTGGCAACGAGCCGCCTTGGCACGCGAACTGGTTCGCGAGCTAGGCCGCGGCGACAAGGACCTCAAGCGGAGTCTGAGCCGGGCATTACTCATGCTTGGAGACGACGCCATGGCCCCGCTCGATGCGGCGGCGGCCCGACACACGGACCCGGCGGTTCGCGTTCATGCCTGCGCGAGCCTCAGGCTCATCGCCGACCCGGAGAGTGCGTTTGTGCTCGATCCAGCCGATGCGTGGCGCGCAGGTGCACCGTTGCCCGACGCCGACGAATAGGCGGATTTACGGCGACCGATGTGATGAGCCACGTGTTGGCCGAGGTGATGGAAGCCGTTGGCGGTTTGTTAGAATTTTGGAGGCTCGATTGGAGCCAAGGCCGAGACACGAGGCGGCGTGAACCAGATGACACCGGAGACAAGTGATGCGCATCAGCGAGTTGGCCAATCGTTCCGGCGTCAGCGCGCGCATGCTGCGGCACTACGACGCGGTCGGACTGGTCAGCCCATCGGGACGTACGGAAGCGGGATACCGCGAGTATTCGCAAGCCGATGCCTTGCGCCTGTTCCAAGTGGAAAGCCTGCGTTCGCTGGGCCTTGGGCTGGCCGAGGTGCGTCAGGCGCTCAGCCAACAAGCGCCTCACCCCGATGTGCTCATTGACGCGCTGATGGTTCGCAGCCGCGAGCGGCTGGCCGCAGAGCAAGCGTTGCTTTGCCGGCTGACTGCTGTGTCCGCCACCTCCCCCGAGGATTGGTCAGCGGTGCTCGAGGTCGTGCATCTGTTGAAAGGACTGGACTCGACGCATGCGCCTGAGAGACAGCGTGCTGCATTTGACGCCGCGTCCAGCGATGCCCCGCTTGCAGCACTCATCGCCCACGCACTGCTCCAGGAACAAGAGCCGAATGTCGCCGGTGCGCTGCACTGGGCGCTGGGAAGAACCGTAGGCAGCGGCGCCAGCGTACTTGGCGCGGCGCTTCAACAGCCCGATCCGGCAGTACGCGAACGGGCCGTGCTCGCGCTGGCGAAACTCGGAGGTTCCGATGCGGTGGAGTCCTTGCGTGGCTCGCTCCTCGACCCCGCGGAGCGCGTGCGGTATCGCGCTGCGCGGGTGCTTGGCGGATGGGGGATACGCGACGCCATTCCCCTGCTGATCGAGCAGGTTCTTGGCGGGACTCACGATGTCGAGGCGGCCGATGCGTTAGCCGATTTGGCGGAAGACCCTGCGATCGCAAAGCAAATTGTGGAGCGCTTTGAAGCAGCGATCTCAGACGGTCCAGCCGATGTCCAGACCCGTGTGCGTATTTGTCAGGCGCTCGCCGAACTCAATGGCACGGCGTCGGCCCTGCTTGCCCGGCTGGCCGCCGATCCAGACCCGTCCGTGGCGCGCAATGCTCGTTATGTGATGGGTATTCGCAACGACGCGCTAACGTAGTCGAGTTTGAGTTTGATAGTCGGCCTCCTCCTTGGAGGCGAATACCCGCGTTTCCTGTCTCTCCCGGATCTGTCGGTGGGGAAATAGTCTGCTCGCTTGCTCGGCAGCAGACGTGCGCTTGTCCGGGAGGGTCTCATATCAGGAGCGGCCGGAGATAGCCGAGAAGCCACCATTTCGACTTCAGACGCCAAATGTCAGCTAGTGGCCGAACGCCGACGCGTCGGCCCCGCGTTCCCCCCTCCGGTAATCCTCGATGAACCTTTCTTTCGCGGGAAGGGTACCGCGTCGCCCCGCATCAATCACGCCGCAGATCTCGACGCGCATCGGCGCCGCCGCGACGGTCGTCTTTGCCACGAAAGCGATGAAGTAGCTGCATGGAAGATCGCAGCCACGTGGTCTTTGTCACCCACCCGTCACCGGCGGAAAAAACGCGACCTCGCTATCCTCCCGCACGACGAATCCGCCCGTCACCATCTCGAGATTGACTGCCGCCCGCACGGGCCGGTCCATCCGCAACGCTTCCGCGCTGCGCGCGTCGCGCGCGGCGAGCGTACTGCGCAGCGCATCGACGGTGAGTTCGCACGCATCGATCTCGACGATTTCCTCGTCGGTCTCGAGTTGCTCGCGAATGCTTGCAAAGTATTTGATCGTCAGTTTCATCGCGATGTCTCGAACGGAATCGGCGGATTCGGAAAACGTGAAGCGGGCGCGGCGGTCAGCCCCAGCGCCGCATTGCCTGGTCGTCGTGTGCCTTCGCCTCGACCCAGCCGGATTCGCCGTCGTGGCGGATCTCCTTCTTCCAGAACGGCGCGTGGGTCTTCAGGAAGTCCATCAGGAATTCGCACGCATCGAACGCGGACCCGCGATGCGCGGCGGCCACCACGACCAGCACGACCGCCTGGCCGAGCGGAATGCGCCCGACGCGGTGCACGATCCTGACCGCTTCGAGCCGCCAGCGCGCGCTGGCTTCCTCGACGATGCTCCACAGGGCCTGTTCGGTCATCGTCGGGTAGTGCTCGACCTCGAGCGCGACGACGTCGTCGACGTCGCCTTCCTTGCGCACGACACCGAGGAAATTCACGACCGCGCCGACATTCGGATTGCGAACGATCGGTGCAAGCTCGGCACCCGCGTCGATCGCCGCATACTGCACGCGTACTTCGAAGCCCGCAGAAATTGCCGGGGGCGGCTCGGTGTGCGGTTCGGTCGTGTCGGCGGAATGGGAATGGCTGCCGGCGCGCGACGGATCGTCCGGCAGCCCGGCGCGGGATTCGGTGAAGCTCGTCATCACGGTTCTCCTGTAGGCGGTGCGTCCTGTGTCGCGCGGCGGCCCGTCAGCCGCCGACGAGCGACATGCGCACGGTCGGATAGGTCTTGCCCGGCGCGCGGGCCGGCCGTGCGGCCCGGCGCTCGGAATAGCGGTCGTCGCGCCGCGTCCAGCGATCGCGCACGGCGGCGGCGAGCGTGTCGACCGGCGCTGCATCGTCGAGCCACGGCCGCAGGTCGGCGCCCTGGGTCGCGAACAGGCACGTATAAAGCCTGCCGTCGGCCGACACGCGTGCGCGCGAGCAGGTGCCGCAGAACGGATGCGACACGCTCGCGATGAAGCCGACCTCGCCCGCGCCGTCGATGTGCGCGCAACGGATCGCGGTCGCGTCGTGCCCCGGCTCGCCGACAAGCACGAGCGGATAGTGTTCGTCGATCAGCTCGCGCATCCGCGCGGCCGGCACGACCTTGTCGCCGGACCAGAAGCTCGCGCCGCCGACGTCCATGTATTCGATGAAGCGTACGGCCACGCCGCTATGCCGGAAGTGACGCACGAGCGGCAGGATCTGGTCGTCGTTCGCGCCGCGTTCGATCACCGCGTTGACCTTGACCGGCGCGAGCCCGGCCGCATGCGCGGCTTCGATGCCGGCCAGCACGCGCGACACGGGCACGTCGGCGTCGCTCATCCGGCGGAACACCGCGTCGTCGAGCGCATCGAGGCTCACGGTCACGCGCGACAGCCCCGCGTCGCGCAGCGAGCGTGCTTTCGCGGCGAGCAGCGAACCGTTGGTCGTCAGCGCGATTTCGACGGGCTTGCCGTCGACGGTCGTCAGTGCCGCGAGCCGTTCGATCAGCGCTTCGAGATTGCGGCGCAACAGCGGCTCGCCGCCGGTGATGCGGATTTTCTCGACCCCGAGCGACGTGAACGCGCGGGCGATCTTTTCCAGTTGCGCGAACGACAGCCGCTCGGACGACGGCATGAATTCATAGCCGGCGCCGAAGCTTTCGCGTGGCATGCAGTAGCCGCAGCGGAAATTGCACTGGTCGATCACGGACAGGCGCAGGTCGCGCAGCGGGCGGCCGAGCGTATCGGTCGTGCGGGGGAAGGCGCCGGGCGATGCGCCGCCGGATGAAGCGGCGGCGGCCGGCGCGGCGGAAACGATGGCATTCACGATCGGTTCGTCGGCCTGCATGAAGTAAGCGGGTGGGCGGCGCCGAGCGGCCGCGTGCGTGCCGACGTATCGGCGCACAGGTCGTGGCGAGCCTCATCGTGAGCATAGTCCGCCGGACTTTTCCGGCAGGGACACAATCGCGCCCGAATTGCAGGAATACAGTTCGCAGCGCGGGATGCGCGGCGAATGTGCTGCATCGGGCGGCTGCCCGGCGTCGCGATCATGCGAGCCAGTGCGCGAATTCGTAATACGGTACCGCGTCGCCGCGCACGATGTGCTTCCCGGCCGGCAGCCGCGCGAGCCCGCTCGACTGCATGAGCGACTGCAGCGTGCCGGCGCCTTGCTGTCGCAGCGTGTCGAGCACGGCCGAGCCGTCGGCGCCGACGATGCAGCGCACGCGCACGAAGCGTTCGCGCTGCGCATCCGGCTCGAAGTCGATGTCGATCGGCAGCGACGGCACGATCGGCACGCACGCGTCGCACCCCTGCAGGCAGCGGATCAGCGGTGCGACGAACAGTGCGAACGCCGTCATCGCAGCGCCCGGATTGCCGGGCAGCAGCACCACGGGCCGCGCGTCGAGCCGCGCGAGCGCGACCGGCTTGCCGGGTTTCATGCGCACGCCGCTGACGACGAACGATGCGCCGAGCGCAACCAGCGCGGGGCGCAGCAGATCCTTGTCGCCGACCGATGCGCCGCCGACGCAGATCACCAGGTCGCAACATGCGTGCAGTTCGCGCAGCGCATGATCGATGGCGGGCGCCGTATCGGCCGCATGCAGGCTCATTGCAACGCCGGCACCGGTTCCCGATACCAGCGCGGCCAGCATCGGCGCATTGCTGTTGTAGATCTGCTGCGGCGCACGCGGCTGGCCGCACGCGACGAGTTCGTCGCCGGTCGTCAGGATGCCGACGCGCAGCGGCGGGCGCACGTCGATGCGCGCGAAACCTTGCGCGGCGGCCACGCCGACGTGCATCGCGCCCATCCGCACGCCGGCCGGCACGAGCAGGTCGCCGGCACGCACTTCCTCGCCGCGGCGGCGGATATGCGACCCGCTGCGCTGCGCCGCGTCGAATGCGACCCAGCCGTCCTGCTCGTGCGCGTGCTCCTGCATCACGACGGTATCGGCGCCGGGCGGAATCAGGCTGCCGGTGAAGATGCGTGCGGCCGTGCGCGCGGCCAGCGGCGCCGGCGTGTCGCCCGCATAACAACGCTGCGCGACGCGCAGCGGCTCGCCGTGCGCGAGATCCGCGTGGCGCAACGCGTAGCCGTCCATCGCGCTCTGGTCGGCCGGCGGCTGGTCGAGCACGGCGGTCAGCGGCGCGGCCAGCACGTGGCCGGTGGCGTCTGTCACCGGAACGGAGGTGGCCGCAGCAAGCGGTGCGAATGCGCTGGCGAAATGCTGCTGCGCGGTATCGAAATCGAACAGTTGATTCATGACGAGAGGGCCGGATGCGCTTGCGCAAGCGCCGGTTGAGCGGGATGAGCGGGATGAGCGGGATGAGCGGGATGAGCGGGATGAGCGGGATGAGCGGCGTCGGGCGACACGTATTCGACGAAGCCGTCGTTGCGGCAGAAGCCGAGCAGCCGCACGCCGGCTTCGCGGGCGACGTCGATCGCAAGCGACGTCGGCGCCGAGATCGTCGCGATCATCGGGATGCCGACCCGCGCGGCCTTGCGCACCAGCTCGTAGCTCGCGCGGCTCGACAGGAACACGAAGCCCGCGCGCAGGTCGGCGCGGCGCCGCGCGAGCCGGCCGATCAGCTTGTCGAGCGCGTTGTGGCGGCCGACGTCCTCGAACACGTCGAGCACGGCGCCGTCGCGGTCGCACCACGCGGCCGCGTGGATGCCGCCGGTCTCGCGCATCAGCGTCTGGCGGGCCGGCAACGCGCGCGCGGCGCGTGCGATCGCGTCGGCGCCGATGCCGGCGGCCGCGCCTGCGGCATCGATGCGCGCCGGGTGCAGGTCGAGCTGCGCGATGCTTTCGATTCCGCATACGCCGCAGCCCGTGCGGCCGGCCAGCGCGCGGCGGTGCGCCTTCAGCGCCATGAACGCCTGCTGCGACACGGTGAGCCGCACTTCGGCGCTGCCGGGCCGGGTTTCGCTCTCGATGTCGAACACGTCGGACGCGCGCTCGACGATGCCTTCGCTCAGCGCGAAGCCGAGCCCGAACGCGTCGAGGTCGATCGGTGTCGCCATCATGACCGTGTGCGAGATGCCGTTGAACACGAGTGCAACCGGCGTTTCGTCGACGACGCGATCGACGGCGTCGCGTGCTTCGCCGGCACGATGGCGCGTCACATCACACGCGGTGCTGCCGGTCGGATCGTCGCGGCGGATGCAGGACTCCATGCGGTTTTCTCCAGGCGGATCGGCCGGCGTGCCGGCCGGGCTCGGCGCGTACGCCGAACGACGGGAATCGATGCTGCCGGGCGGGCGCCGAGGGGCGCGCCGTCGCCGCGGGCAGGCGTTGCATCACATGTTAAGGGCGCCGAACAGCGCGCCGGAGGCACAGCGGCGCAACGCGGAAAGCAGTACAGACGGCCATCCCGCGGGCACGAAAGGTGTTTTCCGTGCACACATCTTCGGCGACGGAAGCAGCACAGTTTCAGCGCACGTTCGAGTGATTGCGAGTATCGTGGCAAACGCGATATCGTCATTCACGCTTCGATGCCATGCGAGTGACCGTTGGTGTTCGCATGTGTTGTCGCCAAGCCGTCGCGCGATTTCCTGCTTCGGGCGGACGTTCTCACAACCACGAGCAAATTACGGTCATGGAAATCTTCGATGCGTTCCATCTCGCACGATTGCAGTTCGCGTTCACGGTGTCGTTCCACATCGTGTTTCCCGCGATCAGCATCGGCATGGCGAGCTTCCTGGCGGTGCTGGAATGGCGTTACCTCGTCACCGGCGACGCCGCGTACAAATCCATGTTCCAGTTCTGGTCGAAGATCTTCGCGATCGGCTTCGGGATGGGCGTCGTCTCCGGTGTCGTGATGGCGTACGAGTTCGGCACGAACTGGGCCGGCTTCTCGCGCGTCGCCGGCAACATCACGGGCCCGCTGCTCACGTATGAAGTGCTGACGGCGTTCTTCCTCGAAGCCGGTTTCCTCGGCGTGATGCTGTTCGGCTGGCAGCGCGTGAGCCCGCGCGCGCACTTCTTCGCGACGCTGATGGTCGCGGTCGGCACGCTGATCTCGACGTTCTGGATCCTCGCGTCGAACAGCTTCATGCAGACGCCGCAGGGCTACAGGATCGAGAACGGCCTCGTCGTGCCGGTCGACTGGTTCAAGGTCGTCTTCAATCCGTCGTTCCCGTACCGTCTCGTGCACATGACGATCGCGGCGTTCATCGTCGCGGGCTTCATCGTCGCCGCGTGCGGCGCGTGGCACCTGCTGAAGGGGCGCCGCGACGAGCCGGTGAAGCGCAGCTTCTCGATGGCGCTGTGGATGCTGCTGCTGCTCGCGCCGGTCCAGATCTTCGTCGGCGACGCACACGGGCTGAATACGCGCGAATACCAGCCGGCGAAGATCGCGGCGATCGAAGGGCTGTGGGAAACCGAGAAGGGCGGCACCGCGCTGAACCTCGTCGGGCTGCCCGACATGCAGGCCGAAACCACGCGCTATTCGATCCAGGTGCCCCATCTCGGCAGCCTGATCCTCACGCACAGCTGGGATGGCGAAATCCGCGGGCTGAAGGAATTCCCGCCGCAGGACCGCCCGTATTCGCCGATCGTGTTCTGGACGTTCCGGATCATGGCCGGCCTCGGGATGCTGATGCTGCTCACCGCGCTGCTCGGGCTCCTGCTGAGAAAGGGCGGACGCCTGTACGAAACGCGCTGGTTCCAGTGGTTCGTGGTGGGCATGGGGCCGTCGGGCATCGTCGCGCTGCTGGCCGGCTGGATCACGACCGAGGTCGGGCGGCAGCCGTGGACCGTGTACGGCGTGCTGCGCACCGTCGATTCGGTTGCGCCGCTCAGCGCGCAGCAGGTCGGCGTGTCGCTGCTGATCTTCGTGGTCGTGTACTTCGTGGTATTCGGATCGGGTATCTACTACATGATGAAACTGATGAAGCGCGGGCCGGCGGCACAGGCCGGGTACATCGAGCTGCACCGGCATCCGGGGCTGCGCAAGAGCGCGCTGTCCACGCCGCTGAACGTCACCGAAGCGGAGTAAGCCATGCAAATCGATCTTCCTGTCGTGTGGGCCGCGATCATCGGCCTCGGCGTGTTCCTCTACGTGATGCTGGACGGCTTCGATCTCGGCATCGGCCTGTTGTTTCCGTTCTTCGACGCGAAGGCCGAGCGGCAAGTGATGCTCGACACCGTCGCGCCGGTGTGGGACGGCAACGAAACGTTCCTCGTGCTCGGCGGCGCGGGGCTCTACGGCGCGTTCCCGGTCGTGTATTCGACGCTGCTGCCCGCGAATTACCTGCCGCTGGTGCTGATGCTGGTCGGGCTGATCTTCCGCGGCGCGGCGTTCGAACTGCGTGCGAAGGCGACCCGCACGCAGCACATGTGGGATCTCGCGTTCATCGGCGGCTCCGCGCTCGCGGCGTTCTGCCAGGGGATCGTGCTCGGTTCGCTGCTGCAGGGCATCAAGATCGAGAACAACCAGTTCGCGGGCGGGCCGTTCGACTGGCTGTCGCCGTTCAGCCTGCTCTGCGGGATCGGCGTGCTCGTCACGTATGCGACGCTCGGCTGCGGCTGGCTGATCCTGAAGGTCGACGGTGAACTGCAGCGCAAGATGCGGCTGCTGATGAAGCCGCTCACGGGCGTGCTGCTCGGCGTGATGGCCGTCGTGAGCCTGTGGACCGTGATCGGGCTGCCCGCCGTCGCGCACCGCTGGTTCGGCAGCGGCAACCTCGGCTGGTTCCTGCCGGTGCCGATCCTCGTCGTCGCGTGCGTATGGGGCATCTTCCGCACGGTGAAGCGCGAGCACGAGGCCACGCCGTTCCTGCTGACGCTCGCGCTCGTGTTCCTCGGCTACACGGGGCTCGTGATCAGCATCTGGCCGAACATCGTGCCGCCGTCGCTGACGATCTGGGATGCGTCGTCGAGCCATTCGAGCCAGTTGTTCGCGCTCGTCGGCACGGTGATCGTGCTGCCGATCATCCTCGTGTACAACGCGATGCAGTACCGCGTGTTCCGCGGCAAGGTGCGCGAGGGCGATATCGGCTATCACTGAGTGGCGCGCGATGTGACGGGGCGCGGCGTGCGCGGGCGTATCATTTCGCGCAGCGCGGCCCCGGCCCGGCACCCATCCGAAAGCGGCCCGCCACGCGCGGGCCGTTGCGCATCGGGCGCGGGCAGTCCGTGTGGCGTATTCCGTCGGCAGTCGAGAAAACATCATGATCGTCAGACCACGACAAAACTGGCTCAGGATGCTGTTCGTGTGGAACGGCTCCGTGCTGCAATCGATCATTCCGCAACTCGTGTTCATGGCGATCGTCAGCACGCTGGCGGTGTTCACGAACGGGCGCATCTTCGGCGAGAAGATTCCGCTCAACACCGCGCCGTTCACGCTGTTCGGGCTCGCGCTCGCGATCTTCCTCGCGTTTCGCAACAACGCGAGCTTCGAGCGTTTCAAGGAGGCGCGGCATCTGTGGGGCAACCTGCTGATCGCGGCGCGCACCGTGACGTCGCAACTGAATCGCTACCTGCCGGACGGCGTCAGCGATGCCGAGCGCAACCGGCTCGCCGATCTGCTGATCGCGTTCACCTATGCGCTGAAGCATCAGCTTCGCCATACCGATCCGACCGAGGACCTGCAGCGAATTCTCGGCGCGGAGCGCGCCGGCGAGTTCGCGCGCAAATGCTTCAAGCCCGTCGCGATCCTCGACGAGCTGCGCGGCGGCATCGTTCGCGCGCTGGGCCGCGCGCCCGGCAGCGACGCGACCTGCTGGATGTTCGACGCGCAGCTCGACGAGCTGGGCAAGTCGGTGGGTGGTTGCGAACGCATCCTGTCGACGCCGATCCCGTTCTCCTACAGCGTGCTGCTGCACCGTACCGTGTATGCGTATTGCGTGCTGCTGCCGTTCGGCCTCGTCGATTCGACGGAGTTCTTCACGCCACTGATCTGCGTGTTCGTTTCTTACACGCTGATTGCGCTCGAGGCGATCGCGAACGAGGTTGCCGAGCCGTTCGGCCTCGCGCCGAATGCACTCGCGCTCGATGCGATGGCGCGCACGATCGAGCGGTCGGTGCTCGAACTGGGCGACCGCCCGATGCCGGAGGAATTCGTGCCGGCGTCGACGTACCAGATCACGTAAGCGGGTGCGCGAGACGCATCGGTCATACGGTCGGCAAGGCGGGGCGCGGCGGGCAATGTAGGGCAGGTCGTGCGCTTCCTGCACGATCCCGACAGCTGCGCGGTGATTGCCGACGACTTCGACGGCTGCTTGCGCAAGCTGATTGACGACGGATACGCGTTTGTCATCGATTTCGACGAAGAATAGCGAAGGGCGGGGCGGTTGCCCGATTTAGACCATCCAGCGCGGCCGGGCGGACGACGTTCGCCGGTTGCCGTTTCAGGAGCGTGCACGATGCGAATCTACGTGACGAACGTGTTCGTCGACGACCAGGACAAGGCGTTGGCGTTCTATACCGACAAGCTCGGGTTCCAGCTCAAGTACAACGTGCCGGTAGGCGAATTTCGCTGGCTGACCGTGGTGTCGGAGGATCAGCCCGACGGCACGCAGCTGCTGCTCGAGCCGAGCAATCATCGCGCGGTGGGGCCGTACAAGCAGGCGCTGTACGAAGACGGGATTCCCGCCGCATCGTTCCAGGTCGACGACCTCGACGCCGAGTTTGCGCGGCTTACCGCGCACGGCGTGCGGTTCACGCTGGAGCCGATGGACGCGGGGCCGGTGCGGATCGCCGTGATCGACGATACGTGCGGGAACCTGATTCAACTGATGCAGATGAAGTAACGCGTCGCGCGGAACCGCTCAGCGCGCTGCGACCGGCGGTGCGTTGTGCATCCAGCTGCGCTCCTGCATGCGGCTCTGGATGCGCCATCCGCATTCGGTCCGCACCAGCAGGTCGCGGCACCATGGCCCGATGCGACACACGCGATCGTCGCCCGAGGTCATTGGTTCCAGATGCAGGTAATGCTTCCTCTCGCTAAAAGGACGATTACCCGAAGAGATGCCGACCCGGCTGGCTTCGTATCAAACGAGCCGGCGGTTTCTCGTGAGAACGAATCTCATTGGCTGACGCTTGGCGTCTAGAAATGATCGTCATCAAAAAAAGTTTGCAACGACCCCGAAATCCGATGTATCGTCATATCAATAGAGCGGGTTGAAGGTGTTCTGTTGAATAACTCCGTGGATGTGAGGTGTGTTGACGTGTACGCACTTATCTATCGGGGTATGGTTGCTGGAAAATCGGTTTTTGCGCAGACGCTCGTTTATTGTCGTGAAAATGCGTATGGGCAGAAGTAAGGCGCGCGAGTCGAAAGTGCGCTGCTGCGTCAGGGGCAGGGCGGTGAGTAACGCCAGCCTGATCAACCGAGGTGATGCCGCAATGTGGATGATGCAGCCATGCTTGCGGGCGCACCGTACTCCGAGCCGGAGCGTGGATGGGGCGAGCTGCGTGGCGCACCGCGCGTCCGTTGGCGTTGCCTGAAATCGTGAACCTGACGGCTGGCTCGTTTTGATGAGCGATTGATGCAGTAACGCAGTGTGAAACAATTCGAAGCATTATAAGAAGAATCTGAGAGATACCCCTATGTTGATCGTTTCAAAATCCGCATCACCGGTTCGTTTTGTATTTCAATTCGAATCTGCATTTCACTAGAAAATCGCTTCTTCAATAAAATACCCGGGATGCATTTATCCGATTGATTCCGAATGAGTCAATTTGGATTGATGGCGCTCGCGCGTGCCATTTCCATCATTCGTTATTAATTGGCCTTTCCTGATGAATAAATTGATCCGCTTGTGCGCGATCGATTTTTCTACTCACGCCCATGGAAAACAGGATTCGATCGGAGAGCGAAGCCGAGCCGGACTCGCGCGTGCCGACTGATGAGGACGACGGTGCCGCCGCTTCCGCGTGCCCGCAAAGCGGCGCGCAAGCGACCGGGCCCGATCCGGCAATCGACATGCGCTACCGACTTCAGCAGGTTTATTGGGGAATTTTCATTTGACACGTGCCACTCGCCATATGAATCGACAAGACCACGAATTCGTGATCGCCGGGGCCGGCATCGCGGGCATGACGCTTGCGCTCCTATTGCATCGGATGGGGAAGCGGGTTGTCATCGTCGAAAAGAGGCCCAGGCACAGCTTTCTGGAAGAGGAGTTGCGCTCGATCAATTTCACACTGACCGCGCGTGGCCTCGCGACGCTCGAACGCCTCGGGCTGCGCGAGCGCGTGCTTGCGCGAGCAGTGAAGCTCAACCAGCGGGCGGTGCATGGCCGCAACGGCAAAACGTCGACGCAGCCTTACGGCACGCGCGAATCACACGCGATCTATTCGATTCGCCGGGTCGCCCTGCTGCAAATCCTGCAGGAAGCGCTCGAGCGCATGCCGGGCGTCGTGATCGAGTATGGCGCGACGATCGACTCTGCGGACCATCGAACCGGAACGCTCGGCTACACGCGAGACGGGAGAACCGACATCCTGCACGCCGAGACGATCTTCGCTGCGGACGGCGCGTTCTCGCGCGTGCGTACGCTTTTCCTCGAGCAAAGCGCCGCGCAATGCGAGTTGCAGAACTTTCCGTGGCGATACATGGAGATCCAGGGCGGCGAGGACTTCGTTCGTACGTTGAATCTCGACAACGACACGCTGCACGTCTGGCCGGGCGAGAACGCGCTGCTTGTCGGCATTCCCAATCCCGACACGACGATTTCGCTGATGTTCCTGTCGGAAAACCTGCAGGACGATCGTCGGGAGCACTTCGTCGAGATCTTCGGCGCGAGCTTCCCTCACGTGAAGATCACGCCCGACATGGAAACGCAGTTGCGAACGATGCCGCTCGGGCGGCTCGTCACAAGCCGGCTGAGTAACTGGAGCCACGAAGACCGGATCGTGTTTGTCGGAGACGCGTGCCACGCCGTGCTGCCGTTCTACGGCCAGGGCATGAATGCGGCACTCGAAGACTGCTTTGTCATTTGCGAAATGCTCGAAACCGGCATGGCGGGCGCGCAGGCGTTCGCCGCATACGAAGCTCGGCGCAGACCGCAGACCGACGCGTTGGCGGCCCTGTCGCGCGCGCATTTCGATAGCCTCCGGCAAGGCGCGCTGTCGCCGCGCTGGCAAGCAGCCGCAATGACCGATCTCCTCTTTTCCCATCTGAGCAGAGGACGTTGGTTCTACGAGTACGAACAGGTCGCGCATACCAATACGCCCTACGATCGGATCGTAACGCGCCTGCGGCAACAAAAGAGAATCAAGAAGCTGAGCGGCGTGTGGTTGTTCGAGCTCGCCATCGGAAGCGCCATCGTCATTTCCCAAAAAGTAAGGTCACTGCCATGGAAACATCTGCGTTCGTTGTCCCCCGCCAAGACATCCGTGCCATCACCCAGGTAGAGGTGGACGGCGAGATCCACGATCTCGGCGAGCAGCGGGACTTCCGCCGTCATCGTTCGCTGCAGGATTTCATGCCGTCGCACGGGCGCCTCTCGCTCAGTTGGACCCGATTGTCCGCGGGGCAGCAGCTCGCCGTCCATCAGCATCCGACGAAATCGATGATCATTGTCACGAGCGGGCGGGGCGTCCTGCTCGGCGGTGCACCGCGTGAGTTGCGCGAAGGTGACGTGATCGCGGTTCCGGGCGACGCCCCGCACGGCTTTGCGACGGATCACGAACTGGTTGCGCTCTCGGTTCAGTTTGAAGGCGCAGGGCTTTACGAAAACGAACACGAGGCACGCGTGAGCTTCTCGGGTTCGCTGAGCGAGCAACTGATTCACTATCAGGAAGAGCGTCTTGCCGCGCATGTGAATACCGAGTTTTTCCGCATGCTCACCGACGGAACGCTCGACGATCCTCAACGCAAGGCCCGCTTCCTGTCGTGCCTGCATCAATGGTCGAGTGCGTTTCAGCGGATGATGTTTCTGCGCCAGGGCCTCACTCACGGGAAACCCTGGGAGTCGCTCTTTCTGCAGCACTTCCACGAGGAGCTGGGCCACGACGCGCTGCTCGCACGGGAATCACAGCTGCCTGATACGCGCGCGGACGCGGCAATCGAAGCGTGCGCATCGTGGTTCCTGTATCGGACAATGACGGGCGACAATCTCGACCGCCTCGTGATGACCCATTGCGTGCTGGAGCGCAGTGCCCACGCGTTTCATACGATCGCCAATCACCTGTTTCCCAGCGCGTACTTCGACGCGCACGCGACGGCCGACGACGCGCATCACAACATGGGTATGAGCGAGCTCGACGGGATGAACGAAGACACGTACCAGCGTCTGCTCACCACGTCCGCCAAATCATGGGATGTGCTCGAGCTGATGCTCGACCGGATGACCCGCGTCATCAAAGAGGAGCCTCCGTGTTCGACCGAGCGATGACATCCGCGGCCGCGCGTTCGACCTTTTCGGACGCGATCCGGATATTCGCGCCCGATCTTGTCGTCCGGCTCGGAGACATGCCGCACTACGGCGGCGATGCGTCGTCGGTCGAGCATGCCCGACTCGCGGCAGGGTACTTTTACAATTTCTCCACGTCGCTCGCGGATGAGGAGCTGGCCGGTCTCGCCGCCGAGCCAGGCCCGATCCTCGTTCCGTCGGTGCGCGCTGCCGATCGCGTCGGTCTCGGAGGTTCTTTTGTGCGCGCCGCCACGCATACCGAATGCATCGTGACGCTGGACGATGCGGTCGACGCTTGTTTGATCGCGCGTCTTCAATCCAAGCGGGCACGTGACGTCCGGCGAATGGCAAGGAATGCGAATTATACGTTCGAGGTCGTCGAGTCTGGCGATATCGAACCCGTACACTGGGCAGACATCGCACGGCTCGATACGCTGCACAACGCACGTCACATGGTGGCGACGCCGATGTTCTGCGAGGCCGTTCAGCGAACGTTCGCGCAGTCTGCGCTGGCATCGGCCTTTCGTTGGATATTTCGGCGAGACGCGTCCGGGCGCGTCGTACAAGCCGGTCTCATTCTGCTCGACCACGAAGACGGCACCGTCTATTACCTGCATCAAGCAATCGATCGTGAAGTGCTTTCGTCCGGAGAAAACCTGTATACGGCTACGTTTTACACCCTCTATTGTTGGGCGCAGGCCCACGGCTTTCGTGCGGTGCACCTCGGGCGCAACGGCGTCGACGAAAAGAAGCGCCTCGGCGCAAACGTATTTCTCGAACAACACCATTGGTTAAAGGCGAGCTGACACATGGAATTACATCCTCTGGCCAGACAGGCCGTTGCGGCGTTGCCGTTGCCGGGGCCGTTTCGGTCGCCGTCGCCGGCGTCCATCACGCTCGATCACAATCTGACGCCGCAATCCGGACCGTGGGTCGCGTATCCCGACGTTCTGCAACGCGACCTCGTCGACGGCATCATCAGGCTCTGGATGCAGATCGAAGCGCAAAAGGGCGGTGCATTGCGAATCGTACCCGAGAACGTGCTGCTGACCCAGGGCGGTGTCGACGCGCTCGACGTCGCGCTGTCGACCTTTTGCGAACCGGGCGTGGACACGGTCGGCATCACTCCGCCTTCGTTCGAGGCATTTCCGCATTGGGCCGCTCTGCACGGGTTGCCGGTCGTGCGCCTCCCGCAGGAAGCGTGGGGTGCCGCCGCGGCGTCCGGCACGAAGGCCCTGCTGCTCTGCTCACCGAACAATCCGCTCGGAAACATGATCGGCCGGGACAGCCTTCGCACGCTGCTGAGCACGTACCCGGGCATCGTGATTCTCGACGAGGCGTACGCGGACTTTTCCGCCACACCGTCTTCCATGTCGCTCGTCGACGAATTCGACAACCTGGTGGTGTTGCGCACGCTGTCAAAGAGCTTCGGGCTCGCCGGATTGCGTGTGGGCGCGCTCGTCGGACACCCGTCGACGATCCGCGCCGCACTGCGGGTTCAGATCCCGTTCTGTGTGCCGTCTCCGGTTCGGGCCGCGCTGCTCGAAGCGTTGCAGGAGCCGGCACGCGTGCATGAGGCGATTGCGCACGTGCGTCGCGAACGGGCACGAATGACTGCCTGCCTGGGAACGAGTCCGCATGTGGCGTCGGTGAACCCGTCGGATGCGAATTTTCTCTGTGTGCACTGGAAAGACCCGGAAACGGCCCGAGGCCGGCTGGGCGAGGCCGGAATACGCGTGCGCGATTTCGGCGCATTTTCGCGAGTCACGATCGGCTCGCATGAAGACAACGATGCATTTTTGACGACCGTCGAGGCGTCGCTGAAAGGAGCTGTTTGAGATGGAAGAACTCTCGTGGGAAGAATGGCAATCGCTTTGCGAAATGATGAACGGCTACATCAAGACGCAGGTGTTGTCGACCGCATGTGATCTCGGCGTATTCGATGTGATCGAAGCCGGCGCGACCGTGGAATCGCTGCCGAAGCTGCTGGACATCGGCGAGCAAGGCTGTCGCGTACTGCTGCTCGGTCTCAGGCAGTTGAAGCTCGTGACGGTGGATGAATCGGGTTCGATCTTCAATGCGCCGCTCGCACGGCGCTGCCTGCTGCGCGAAGCACGCCAGTCGATGGTGCCGTTCGTTAACCTGAACGACAAGATCCAGCACCGCGCCTGCCTGCATTTCACGCGGGCGCTGCGCGAGCGGCGCAACGCGGGGCTCGACGAATTTCCCGGCGATGCCGCCACGCTCTATGGCCGCATGGCGATCGACCCGGCGCTGGAGACGCTCTTTCACGAGGGCATGGGCGCCTATACGAGACTCTCGCCGCGCATGATGGCGATCAAGGAGTTCGATGACGTTTCGACGCTGCTGGATCTCGGCGGCGGTGACGGCACGAATGCCGTTCGGCTGTGCGAACGCTACCCGTCGTTGAAGGTCGTGCTCGTCGACTTGCCTTCGGTTCTCGAAAAGGCGCGCGCGAATATCGAGGCCCACGGGCTCTCGCATCGCGTAAGCTGCGTCGCGGCCGACATGTTCACGGACCCCTGGCCAAACGGCTGCGACGGCGTGATCTTCTCTCATGTACTGGAGATCTTCTCGCCGCAGAAGATCCAGTTCCTGTACGCGAAGGCGCGGTCCTATCTCGACGACGGAAAGCTCTTCGTCTGGTCGCTCATGTGTGATCCTGACGAAGCGGGCGGCCTCCAGTCGGTCAAGTCGTCGCTCTACTTTCTGACGGTGGCAAGCGGTGAAGGCATGGCCTATCCCGCCCGCGACCATCGTCGCTGGCTGAGCGAGGCGGGTTTCGAGACAATTTCCGAATACGACGCGCGCACCATCGATCATTGTGCGCTGGTCGCGCGATAAGGGGAACGGACATGAACGTCATTCTGGTTGGCACACCTCGACCGATGCACGGCGCAGTCCTCGCGCTGACGAGCAAGGTGACGCTGGTCATGCGGCGCAGCGATGCGAATGCGGCGGACCTGAAGCAGCCCTTCTCGAACATTCTCTATCTTGACCCGGACAAGGAAGCGGACCTTTCTTTCCAGGGATTCTCCGATGCGGACGCGGTGCTGTGCTTCCACGACGAATACCAGCTTCTCGCGTCGCGTATTGCCCGAGAGCTTGGCCTGCCGCAAATGGACCCGGACGTCGCCGCGCGTTGCATCGACAAGTCCCGGACCCGCACCATCCTGCGCGACGCCGGCCTCGATACCACCCGGTTTCGCGTCGTTCGTTCGTCGCAGGACGTGCGCGAGTTCTCCGAGTCGGTCGGGTGCCCTTTCATCGTGAAGCCGCTCGCCGCGTCCGGCAGTCTGAATATCCGGAAGGTAAGCGACGCGCAGGCATGCACGCTTGACGATGGCGAGGTGGCGATTGCCGAGGAATTCCTGAACGGCCCGGAATTCAGCGTCGAGACGCTCAGCGAGCAAGGCGTGCATCGCGTGCTTGCGGTGACGGAGAAGTTCAAGGATTCGGAATCGTTCGTCGAGACAGGCCATTTGATCCCGGCGCGCCTGTCGAAGCACGATCGCGACGCAATCGAGACGTTTGTGCCCAAGGTTCTGGATGCGCTCGGCATTGTCTCCGGGCCGGCTCACACCGAGATTATCCTGACGAGCAGGGGCGCTGTCGTCGTCGAGGCCCATACGCGCGCGGGCGGAGACGGCATCGTCACGCTCGTCGAAATGGCGACCGGTGTACCGTATCTGGAACTCATCGTTCGCCAGCAACTGGGCGTGTCGGTGCTGGCGGAGATCCCGGATGAAGTCCCGGTCGTGAGCCACAGTTCGGTCCAGTTTCTCGCACACGGTCCGCACGGACGGGTGGTCGAGGTCCGCGGCGTCGACGAGGGGGCGGCAATCGAGCACGTCAGGGTGCTTCGGGCCGACAAGGCCGTCGGCGACGTTCTCATGCCGGTGCGGCACAGTCATCATCGCTACGCTGGCGTACTGACATCTGCGCCCGATGCAAGCGCCGCGCTGGAAGCGGGCCGGCAAGCCCTCGCGTGTCTGACATTCGTCACCGAACCGACATGAGCTCGACCACCTTTTCCTGTTTTCTCTTTGGGCGCTTTCTGTCGCAGCTCGCGACGCGGATTGGGGATTTCGTCTTTCCGCTCGCGATCTACAAGCAGTCGGGAAGCCTGTCACTATCGGGGCTCGCGCTGGCGGTGGAATGGCTTCCGCGGGTGGTCGGCCTGCCGTTGTGCGGCTCGCTCGCCGATCGCTTCCGCGGCGGTCGGCTCCTGGCGATAGCCGATGCGCTTCGCGGCGCATTGGCCGTTGTCCCGTTCCTGTACTGGGATATCGATGTCCTGCTCGCCGTGTCCGCCGTGTTCGGGTTTCTGTCCGCGCTGTCGCAGGTCACGCTCGAGCGCGTCGTTGCGGCGTCCGGCCATCCGTTGCCGCGCACACAGATGGCACTCGAAGCCATCAACAATCTCGCGTTCATCTTCGGCTCGGCTATTGCGGCCTCGCTCGTTGCCTATATGAACCTGAACATCCTGTTCATCGTGCTCGCCGGGTTGTTCGTCTTTCCGATTCCATTTGCCTGGCGCATCGGCGAACCCGGGCATGCGTCGCGCTTCTCATTGAGAAGCGACGTGGCGATTGCGTTTTCGATCCTTGCCCGCACGCCCAGGCTGCGGCGAATTGTGACATGCGGATTTCTGCTCGCCTGCGTCGCGGGAATCGTCACGTCGACGGGCCCTGCGATGGTGAGCGGTGTATTCGGATTGACGAACGCGTCGTTCGCGCATGTGCAGATGTACGCGGCCGTCGCCACCTTCATCGCGATCCTGTTGAATCGATACGTGCGCAGCGCGGCGCCGCGCGTCCACTGGTTCGGCCTTGCCGCGCTCGGCGTCGGTCTGCTGCTGCTCGTGACCGCACCGATTTACGCACTGTGGACGCTCGGTTACGGCGTCTTCTTCGCGGGGGTCGTCCTGTTCTCCATTTACCTGCGATGCGAGCGAGTCGCGTACATCCCGTCGGAGCATTATGGAAAGGCGCTCGGTGTCATCATGGTGTTGACCGCCGCCGGCTTGCCGGTGGGTGGCATTCTGGTCGGGTGCTTCGCGAACCTCCTGTCGACGCGAGGCGTGATCGCGATGGCCTGCCCCGTGTTCGCGCTGGCACTGGCCGCATCCGGATTGTTCGGTGCGCCTGAATTGAAACGCAGCCGATCCTGAACGTGTGCGATGCGCGTGCTTCGGATCGCGCAGCGCGTCGCGCGCGGCCATGGCAGCGGTTGCCTTGTCGATGCCCACACGAAAAGGATGCTTGCCCGAGACAGGCCGCAATCGCCACGCGGCCAGCGGGTCAGCAGATCCTGAATCTCCGTTTTCTGTGGCGTCATGGTGTCGTGGGTGGATGACGGGGAAACGATGGCGGGGGCGTGCGGGCGCGGCATCGGTAGAGCGGACCAAGGGCCGGCCCGCTGTCGGCGTGAACGACATGGCGCGTGACGGTGTCGGGCGTTCACGTATCGCCCACGAGCGGCAGGGTGACTTCGGCGCGAAATGCCGCGCTCATGTAGACTCGTGTGCCCTTCAACGGAGTAGATGCGATGCAACTGCTTGATCACGTGTCAATCAGCGTGCCGGATATCGAGCTGGCTCGCCCGTTCTACGATGCCATCATGGCCGCGCTGGGCGCATCCAAGGTCTATGACCGGCCGACCGCGCTCGGCTATGGCGAACGCTGCAATGCGAACGACACCGCATCGACTTTTCTGGCGGTCTATCTGGATCCCGCTGAAGTCGGTGTGAGCAAGCGGCACTGGTGCTTCAAGGCCGCGAGCCGCGAGCAGGTGGATGCGTTTTTCGAGGCCGGCCTGTCTACGGGCGGGCAGTCCGACGGTGAGCCCGGTTTGAGGCCGCATTATCACGGGGACTACTACGGGGCGTTTCTCGTCGACCCGGTCGGCAATCGTGTCGAGGCGGTGTGCCACGCGTCCGTACCGGCGCACGCATCGTGATGGGGTGCGCTTGCATCGACGCTCGCTCGCGCACGTGACGTAGTGATCGCCACGCGCCGGCCCGATACCGTCCGGCGCGCGTTCGCGCACTCGCTGCCTGCGCCGCTCAATCGAAGTAGTTCAACCCCATCGCCCCCTTCACCTCCGCGAGCGTCGCCCCCGCGACGTCCCGCGCGTGCATCGTGCCGCGCTTCAGGATCGCCATCACCTCGGCCTTGTCGGCCTCGAATTCGCGGCGGCGCGCACGGATCGGCTCGATCAGCGCCTGCAGCCGCTCGTTCAGCACGCGCTTGACGACGCTGTCGCCGAGCCCGCCGCGCCGATAGTGCGCCTTCAGTTCGTCGACCTTCTGCACGTCGGGCTCGAACGCATCGAGGAACGTGAACACGACGTTGCCCTCGACCTGGCCGGGATCGCTCACGCGCAGGTGGTTCGGGTCCGTGTACATGTCCTTCACGGCCTGCGCGATCTCGTCCGGCGTCGAGCCGAGCGTGATCGCATTGCCGAGCGACTTGCTCATCTTCGCCTTGCCGTCGATGCCCGGCAGCCGCGTGACCGACGACAGCACGGCCTCGCATTCGACCAGCACCGGCTGTTCGACGGTCGCGTTGAAGCGGCGCACGAGTTCGTTGGTCTGCTCGATCATCGGCAACTGATCGTCGCCGACGGGCACGTGCGTGGCCTTGAACGCGGTGATGTCGGCGGCCTGGCTGACCGGGTAGGTCAGGAAGCCGGCCGGGATGTCGCGCTCGAACCCGCGCAGGCGGATCTCTTCCTTGATGGTCGGATTGCGTTCGAGGCGCGCGACCGTGACGAGGTTGAGCAGGTATTGCGACAGCTCGGCCAGTTCGGGCACCTGCGATTGCACGACGATCGTCGAGATCGCCGGATCGATGCCGACGGCGAGATAGTCGAGCGCGACCTCGATCACGTTCTCGGTGACGCGCTGGCGGCGGCCCATGTTGTCGGTCAGCGCCTGCGTATCGGCGAGCAGCAGGAATTGCCGCGCGTCATGCTGCATCTGCACGCGAGCGCGCAGCGAGCCGATGTAGTGGCCGAGGTGCAGCGGGCCGGTCGTGCGGTCGCCGGTGAGGATGGTCGGGCGGTTCGGGTGGGTCATGGTGGTCGTTGTGGTTCCGGGTTGTCGAAGCCGCCAGCCATGAGGTCAGTGCAGAAACGCAAATGCCGCCATGGCTGGCGGCATCACGTTTGGGACATGCAACAGGAAACGGGCCGCCTGGGTCAGGCGCGCCACCAGCAATGCAGGTTCGGCAGGGCGGGTTTCGTTGTCATCGCGGCAGTATAGCGTATGGCGCTGCGTCGGGCCGGCCGTGCGCGTCAGCGGATCACCGACTCCATCGCGAGGTACGCGGTTTCGGCGGACGGCCACAGCAGGTACAGCAGGCTGGCCATCAACAGCAGCGCGCCTGCGCGCACCAGCGGCGTGCGGTCCTTGTCGCGTGGGGGATGGGTGGGCTGCTTCGATTTCTTCATGCTTGCAGGCGCGCGAGGCGCCACTCCAACGGTTGCTGCAACGGGTCGCGCGGGGCGACGCCGGGGTGTTGCGGGGTTCGACGAGGGCTGGGGTGCGGTTGGGGCACCGTGTCGCTCGGGCGGGACGGCGGGATTGGCCGGTTGCGGACATAAAAAGGGGACGGTTGAACGTCCTTTGGTTGCCGTCCATGCCGAGGCGACCGGCATCCTACCAGTTCCGCGGGGTGGGCACGGTCAAGAATTGTCGGGGATAGGGGCCGCAGGGGGAACGTCGAATGGCCGGGACGCTTCCGGCTTGGGATAGCGTCGTCCGAGTGTTTCCGCTGCGATCGACCCGCGCCCGGCGTACTCGCCGGTTCGCTGTCGGTGGCTCGACAACCCGCGACGCTCCCCCCGGCCGGAAACGATTACACCGGCCGAGCGACAGCCGGCGATCGTAAGGTATCCGTCGGCCGATTGCATTAATAAACGCCGTTACGCACCTGTGATTATCCGGTGCCGGGTTTTTACGATCGCGTCGCAAATGGCTGCGATTATTTCTAAAAGTTGAACGGGCCAATCGCCATTTACACCACCGGATTTTTTTATAATTCAGCCCGCCTTTTCCTTGCGAAAACAAATTCGATCTGCTTTATTTACTCATACCAAATCAGGATAAAACGCTATCGGGGTATCACGGCTACTTTGCCAGGCATTCGTGCCTGCCGAATCGGCATCGATTCACCACGGCATCCCTACGATCTGAAGGCGCAGCCCCTTTTCAGAGGGCGTGCTACGCCTGTTGCGCGTGTCCCCGCCACTCATGGAGGCGATCAGGTGACCACGCGGGCCCGCCTATGGCCCGCCGATTAATGCTTTCAAAATGCCAAACGCTATTTGAATAAAACGAATTCGATTGAACGCGAGTTTGACTGCTTTATGAATTACCTGCTTACGTTCAAAACATGGCGGCCAACCCGTAACGTAACTCACCAAGGAGACCGGAGACATCATGAATAACGCAACTGGAGTCAGAGTTCGTCCGTCGATCGAATCGTTGCAGGTCGAATACCGGAAAGGCAACAAAAAGCCGCTGGAAGACCTGATGCGCGCGTGGAAAGGCATCAAGGAATTGCCGCCCGACGATCCGAACTCGTTCTTCATGATCGGTGGTTTCCACGGCGAACCGTTCCGCGGCGCCGGCTGGGGATCGGCGTCTTACTGGGGCGGTTATTGCAACCACGGAAACGTGCTGTTCCCGACCTGGCACCGTGCTTACCTGCTGCGGCTGGAACAGGCGCTGCAGAGCATCCCCGGTTGCGAGCAGGTGATGCTGCCGTTCTGGGACGAAACCAGCCAGGAGTCGCTGACGAACGGCATTCCGTGGGCACTGACCGACCCGGATTTCGAGCTCGACGGAACAAAGATTCCGAACCCGCTGGCCTCCTTCTCGTTCAACCGCGCGATCACCGACAACATCAACGGCGACGATCCGAACTACAGCAAGCCGCTACCCTACGTCACGGTTCGCTACCCGCTGTCGGGGCTCGTGGGTACCGAAAAGGACAGGGCCGCTACCAAGAAACACAACGACAAGTTCCCCAACGCGAAGGAGAACGTCACGTTGCTGAACCGGAACGTCGTGGACTGGCTCACGTCGTACATCATCGTGAAGGGCGAGGTGGTGCCGACCAACGTGAAGAGCAAGTACGAGCAGTGCCTGGACGCGCCGAACTACACGGTGTTTTCCAACACGACGTCCGCGGCCCAGTGGAACGAAAATCTTCCGGCCGGCGCGATTCCCGTCGTCCCGCTCGAGTCGCCGCACAACAAGATTCACCTTGCGGTCGGCGGGTTCGACGTGCCGCACGGCCCGAACAAGGGCGATTTCTCGCCGATTCCGGGCGCCAACGGCGACATGGGCGAAAACGACACGGCGGGCCTCGACCCGATCTTCTATTTCCACCACTGCTTCATCGATCGCGTGTTCTGGCTGTGGCAGAAGCGGCACGGCTTCACGCAGCACCTCGACGTGATCGCCGAGTATCCGGGCACCAACTCCGTCGACTCGCAGGGGCCGACGCCGGGCACGGTGCCCAATTCGTGGCTCACGCTCCAATCGCCGCTCGATCCGTTCAAGAAGAGCGAGAACGGCAAGGAGCGCGCCTACACGTCGCTCGACTGCATCAACATCGAGGAACAGCTCGGCTACACGTACGGCCCCGGTTCGCTGGACAACCTGCCGAAGGCCTCGCTGGCGGCGGCGACCGTGCCGGCCGGCAACAGCAGCCAGGTCGTGCGCGTCTCCGGGCTGAATCGTGCGCCGATTGCCGGGTCGTTCCTCGTGTCCGCGTACGTCAACGTGGACGGCGAGCGGCACCTGCTCGGCACGGAGGCCGTGCTGAGCCGCTGGAGCGTGCAGTACTGCGCAAACTGCCAGACGCACCTCGAAGTGAAGGCGTTCTTTCCGCTGAGCCAGTTCGCGGAAAGTGCGGTGGAGGGTGCGACGTACGACGTCGAGGTCCATACGCGTGACGGCGTACGCCAGCAGACGCAACCCGCTTCGCCGCCCGCTTCGCAAGCCGTCGCCGGCGCAGTTCCGCAAGCCGCACCGAAACTGTTCCGGGTCGAAGTCCGGTAACCACGGCGCGTGACGAACCGGCGCCACCGCCTGGCGCCGGTTCGTCTCGGTACTCCGACAACGTGGGCATGAAGGGGAGACGCGGGCATGAGCTACACACCCGAAACCGGCAGTCTGGTGGGCCTGTGGACCTATCGCAGTTTCCTGAACGATCCCGACCCGGCCACGACATTCAACGACCTTGAGTTCGGCCTCGGCACGATCGAGATCGCGCCGGCACCGGCGGGCATTTTCAACGGGCGCATATTCGGCCCGGGATGGGAGTTGCAGCTCAACGGCTGGATCAGCTACGGGAATCCCGGCACCGTGCGATTCGAGGGGCGCGGCGTGGTCAGCGGCGAGGAATGGGTCTACGACTACGTCGGGTACGTGAGCGCGCCCTGGCCCAATGGCATCAATCAGCGTCCGGCGCTGACCGGTTCGATCGTCCGTACGGTTCCGCATGCGAGCGGCAACGGCGGCGTCGCGCCGGCCGGTGTGGTGTGCTCATGGTATGCGGTCATGAGAGATCCCGCCTGAACGGTCATGACTGCTCCGACTGCACCGCCGGTTGACACAGCCAGGCGTCCGGCAAGGGTGGCGGACGCGATCCGCGCATGCGCCGCGATCGGGCCTGCGCGAACGGCGATCCTTTCGATCTCCGGACGCGTGCGCGGCGGGATGGCGTTCGCGATCCTCGGTTACCTGGCCTGCGACTTGCCGACCAGGCTGCATGGTGCCCCTTCCAGCTGGATATGGAACGGCATCGGTGCGATTGCCTGCGCCATTGCCGGCTATTCGACGAGCAGCGGAGCGCCGGGCAGGTGCGCGCGTCGGTCGATGCTCTGGTGCATGGCCGCCATCTGCGCGGGATTGACGCTCGATGCGATGCGGTCCCCGCTCGATGCCATTCTCAACATCTGCGGTGGAACGCTCGATGCCGGCGCCATGTGGAATGCGATCGTGCTCCATCTCCAGTGGTTTCCGATGTCGATGCTGGCCATGCTGGCGCTGTTGATTCTGCGCGAGGCCGACCGCACGGACAGGCATCGACGCAGCTCGGTACGCGTGCTGGTTCGGGCGCCGGTCCGGGTCGCGCTTGGATTTGCGGGGATGTTGCTCGTCATGGCGTTCGGCATGACCGCGATCAAGGCATTGGCGCTCAGTCTGGGGCTGCGTTGGGATACGAGCGGCGTGGCTGTTTCGATGCTCGTCAGCATGCTGGCGTTCTACGCACTGAGCGATCGGGCTGCGCTCGGAGCGGGTTCGTTGAAAGACCGTTTACGGAATAAAAACGGCCAGATTACTTAGGATGACAAAAAATAAACTGGAGAGCTTATCCGGCGAAACACGATCGTGACGTAGGTCGATTGCAACAAGAAAGACCGCGCATTCGGCGGCGAGCGAATGGAGCGCAACGGCATCGGCCGGCATGCGCGGGGCAACTGCGTGCCCGCGCATTGCCGCATCGGATGTTGCGTCGCGCGCGGAGTGGCGTTCGCGCCGGCTCCGGGCAACGAGCGTGGACACGAGAGGAACGGCGCGCCGTCGTACCGGCCGCCGATTGCCGCACCCGCGGCGTCAGGATGCAACGGGGAACATCATGAGCATTTCAGCGCGCGACGAACAGAATCAACCGGTCGATTCGTGGTTTGCCTACAAGGTGCCGAAACTCGTCGGCAGCCAGAACAGCGCGGGCGCCACCGGCTACGAATACGCGTATTACGACCGCAAGGTGGGCACGTTCACCAAATCGCCGAACCTGATGAACGACAAGCAGGGCGCACTGTTCTACACGCTCGATGCGGTGTTCGGCAACCCGGCCGGGACATTCGGCTGGGTTCTCTACAACGACGAGATGCCGGCCGACGCCGACCGCAGCAACAACGATACGCTCGGCCACACGAAGGGCATCATCGCGTTCGACACGGCAACGGACTCCGCGTTCTGGCTGCTTCATTCGTGGCCGAAGTATGCGAGCCCGGCCGCACCTGGCGTGCCGACGCCGCTGTACGGACAGACGTTCATGTGCCTGAGCATCGATCTCGACACGGCCGGCAAGCTGGCCGCCCAGATGGCGCTGAACCAGCAGCCGCAGGTTTACCTGCCGCGCACCGCGAACCTGCCGGCCGACCATCCGCTGGTCGTGCTGACCAAGCCGCTCAGCGTGTCGACGCCCGGCGATTCGAGCGTGGTGCCGCTGAGCACGCGCGGCGGGGCGCCGTTCAAGGTGATCGCGAAGAACCGCACGTGGGGCAAGGATTTCTGGAACGATCTCGTCGGCCCCACGCTCGGCGCCGACATGGACGTCGAGACCTGGATCCGCGGCAAGATCCCGCCGGTCCTCGACAGCGACGGCGTGCACAAGACCTTCGACATCAAGTACATCGATCTGCGCAAGCTCGGCGCGCCATGGGCCTGGCCGGAAACCCAGGACCACGCGAAGTGGGGCATCACCACGACCGACGACTGGGTGTGCGTCGGCGACATCAACCGGATGGTGTCGCAGGAGAAGCGCGGCGGCGGCACGATCGCGCTCCAGGATCCGGTGCTGTGGAAAGCGCTGTCGCAGACGGACCTGATCATTCCGCCGCCCGGCAAAACCAGCGCACAGGCGCGCGCGATGATCCAGGCGACGCATGCCGCGCCGGTGTCGTGACGCGCGTGCGCGTCATCGGCCTTGATCGTCCCGTTCGGATCGACCCGCTTTCCCCTTCTTCCCGGAGTGTCGCCATGAATGCGAATGTTTTGCCGGATACGCTCGCTTCGACCCTGACCCGCCACACCGACATCGCGCCGGAAGTCGTGCCGCGCACGAGTCCGAGCCTGCCGCCCGTCGACTGGCAGAAGATCGGCCAGTCGGCGCCGGTGCGCATCGCATCGGGCGCACGCACGCCGTACGATCCGCTGCCGCGCGCGGACATCGTGATCCTGACGTGGACGAGCGCCGAATGGTTCGCGCTCGATCACGTGTTCGTGAACAGCGACACCGTCGGCGATCCGTCGCAATACGGCTGGCGCGACGGCTGGCTGCCGTACTGCCGCGGGGCGTCCGGCTATTCCGCCGACACGAAGTCGGGCACGCTGTGGGGGCTGTTCCAGATGGTGCGGATCGTCGACCGGTCGGGGCGGCCCTGGAACGTGCTGCTGTTCAAGTCGAATGCGCATCTGGCGCATTCGCCATGGCTGGACGGTCTCGCGGCGATGGTCCGCTGCATCGTCGAGGATGCGCGGCCGGATCGCCTCTACACGATCGGCACGGCCGGCGGCGCGCGCACCGATCAGCGGCTCGGCGATACGGTCGTCGCCAACGCGACGTTGCTCGAGTTGCAACGGCCGCAGAACACGGCGAGCCCCGACGACGGCAACATGGCGCGCTGCCCGACCTGGTACCCGTCGACGGCGCTGCTGGGCGACGTGGAACGCGAACTGCTGTTCCGGATGGATCAGGTCGTGACGGAGCAGTCGCTGCAAAGCCTGTTCGACCAGTTGAAGGCACAGCATCCGAACGATCCGGGCCTGAGCGAACTGACGCTCGACGATCTGCTCAACGACGCGTTGCGGCCGGCGTGCCTGAACAAGCCGGCGGTCCTGCCGCTCAAGGACACGCCGCTGCTCACGACGGACTTCTATTACATCGCGGAGGGCCGGCGCGCGGACGCGTACTCGTGCCTGGAAATGGACGACGCCATCATCGCGCAGGAAGCGAACCGGCTCGGCGTGCGCTTTGCGTGCGTACGCAACATCTCGGACCCGGTCGTGCCGAAACACACGCGGCACGGCAAGACGATCGCCGATGCCACCCGCGCCGACTGGTCGGGGCTGATCTACAGCACGTTCGGGATGCTGACCAGTTACAACGGCGCGCTGGCCACGTGGGCGACGATCGCGGGCGAAGGATCGGCGGTCTACAACCCGAGCCGCGGCCAGGTGCCGCACGACGCGCAGGATCCGCTCGAAGTCCAGCTGGCATTCCAGGTGCGCTCGTGCGGGACCTGCTCGTTCTTCTGGCCCGAGGATCTGAAGCAGCGCACCTACGGCCCGTATACGGCCTTCGATTTCGACGTCAATGTGCCGTACGCGGCGAGCGCCGGCTACAACGGTGCGTCGCCCTGGGTGCTGGGGCGCACGCGGCCGCCCGCGTTTCCGAACGGCGAGGTGATCGACGGCTGCCGCAAGGCGCCGATCATGACGATCGGCATCAATCCGAACCTGACCGCGTTCCTGCCGGGCCAGACGGGGGCGGCATGGTGCTATCCGGATTTCTCGTCCGACGACGACACCAACGCGTGGGCGAAGTATGCGTGGTACTACCGCTACCGCAGCGTCTACCAGGAAAAGCTGGATCTCGATTTCGTGCGGCGCTTCATGCTGCCGGACGGGCAGGTCGTCGCGCCGCGCGGCGGGGTGGTGACGGCGGCGACCCGCGTCGACGCGAGCGCGGCCTGGACCATCACGGTGCGCTACGACGGCGATGCGGCCGATACGGTGGTCGCCGTGCCCGGCAAGCGCGGCGAGTTTCCGTACGTGCTGCTGTTCGATCCGTATCCGCCGCGCAACCGCTTCGAAAAAGGCGACGTGCTCGTCGCGCAGGTGTCGGTGCCCGAAGGCATCCAGGTCGAAGTGCTGCAGCAGCCCCAGGGCTACTACATGCAGTTCGTCCCGGTGCTCGACCAGTTCGAGGGCGTGCTGCGGCAGGCGGGGCATCCGACGGCGGCGCTGCGCGTCGGCGAGGATGTCTGCCAGCTGGACATGGTCGCGTGCGCGTCGCCGCACTGGAACGCCGGGTTTCTCGGCGGCAGCGCCGCGAGCATCGCGACCATCGTCGACAACTGCGTGAGCCGCAACGCGTGGGCGATCAAGCAGATGGTGCAGACGCGGCCGGCGGTGCTCTACGTGGTCAGCCAGTCGAGCTGGAACATGTTCTACTCGGCGTTCGGCGCGCATGTGAAGCGCGACCCGCCGATCTCGACGCATCCGGTCGACAAGGATTTCACGCTGCTGCGCGAAACGACCGATCCCGAGCATCCGGCCTATATCGACTTCGACGTGACGATCGACGGCCAGCGTTACCAGAGCCGCACGCGGCTCGTCATCACGCCGCACTTCTCGTACAACAGCAATTTCCTCGCGCAGTACCGGCTGAGCCAGGATGACTGGGCAGCGTTCGCGCAGGCGCAGCCGGCTTGCGTCGCCGCGCTGGTGCCGGCCAACGGCTTCACGGTCACGCCGCCCGATCCGCGCTACCCGGGCGACTACGTCGCGATCCAGCTGCCGGCCAACGCCGATGCGGCGGCGGCGGCGCGGGTCTGGCTCGCGCACCAGTATCCGGACGCCTATCGTACGCTCGCGCCGTACTACGTCGAACCGCATGCGCTGATGGCCTCGGTGCTGGCGGATCTGTATGCGCACGGCCAGCTCGCGTGGCAGGACACCGCGACCGGCGGTTACCTGGGCCGCACGCAAGGATCGTGTCAGTTCTGCGTCAACCGGCACTGGCAGTTCCCGAACGAATGCCGCTACGGCAAGAACCGCGAGACGCCGCCGCCGGCCGGCTGGCTCGCGAAGGTCGCCGACTCGATCGTCAGGACCGGCAAGCCGGAGGTGCCCTTCGCCGCCGCCGCGCTGCGCCCTGACGGGCCCGCCGCCGTATCCGGATCGGGAGAACGGCAATGAGCGAACAGGATCTTGCCGCCCCCCGGGTGGTCGCGCCCGACGCGGTGCGGGTATGGCGCGGCTTCCGGCTGCCGTCGCTGGCACTCGGCCAGTTCATGAACAAGCTCGGCACGGTGTTCGTGCCGGCCACCGTGAAGATGCAGATCGACGCGGGCCTGTGTTCGTACACGCCGACCGTGCCGGCCGGGCTGCCGGGCAAGCCCGATGCGGTGCCCGACGAGACTGCGATCCTGTTCTGGGAATCGCAGTCGACGTACTGGAACGGCTTCACCCGGCTCGCGGTGCGGACCTACACGCTCACGCACGGCGGGGTGTACCTGACGCAGGACAACCAGAGCCGTGCCGATTTCCCGGTCCGGTTCGCCGGTGCGCTCACCGTCGACCAGCCGGTCTATCTGTTCGACCAGCCGGCCGACTGGATGCACGGCGCGGTCCGGCACGTGGTGGCGGCGCGCCCGGCCGCGGTCGATCCCGCAGCGTTCCGCGCGTCGGTCGCGAAGGCGCTGGCCGAGATCTGCAAGAGCGTGCAGCTCGACGGGGCGATCGCGTGCGTCGGCACCGACTATCTCGTGTACTGGGAGCTGGGGCCGGTGGCGGTGGGCGCCGCGCAGGGCGCCACCGGCATACCGCTGCTGCAGCCGTTGCTGACCGGCTGGAGCGAGACGTTTGCACCGGCGCCGACTTTTTTGCCGATCGGCTTGTGGGATGAATGGGCGGGCATGGACGTGCGCGCCGGCAGCAGTTTCAACCTTCAGTTCGAGCGGGAGGCGCGCAAATGAACACGCCCGACGAAACCTTTCCGGTCGCACCGGACGCAGTCTACGTGTGGCGCGGGTTCCGGTCTCCCGCGCTCGGCTACGCGCAGTTCGCGCAATTTCTCGGCAGCGTGTTCGTGCCCGCCTGCGCGCTGCTGCAACCGCCGGTCGGCCTGCGCGCGTACCTGCCGACGATGGTGCCGCAAGACGGCAAGCCGCCCGCCGTGCCCGACCAGACCGCGCTGATGTTCTGGGCCACCCCGCAATCGCACGATCGCGCGACGAAGGCGATCGCGGTGCGGATCTACCAGAACCTGCACGGCGACGTGTACGACATGGCGCGCAGCAAGCTGCCCGAGGTGCCGGTCGCGTTGAGCGCCGCGAGCGGTGCATTGCAGGCCGAGCAGCCGTACTTCCTGCTCGATCGGCCGGCAGACTGGATGTTCGGGAGCGTCCGGCACCTGGTGGGCGCGCGCCGCGCGGATCTGAGCCCCGCGGACTTCCTCGCGGCGGCGTATGCGTGGGCGGCGGCGCTGCATGCGCATCCGCCCGAAGGCATCGACGGCGCGCTGGTGTGTTGCGGCAACGATTACGCGGTTGCGTGGGTGCATGGCCCCGGTGCGCACGTGGAGCCCGGTGCGGCACTCGACGGGCTTGCCGCGCTGACGACACCGGTGCTGCAGGCAGCCGCACGGCCGCTCGCGCTGCCGGCGGGGCTGTGGGACGACTGGCCGGGCCTGGATCTGACGCAGGACAGCAGCCTCAACCTGCAGTTTGCGCGGCCACGCGCATCGCGCGCCGCGCCGCGCGAACCGGAGGCGTGATGAAGCCGATCGAGCATTTCGAGGCGCCGCATCTCGCGCTGTGGAAGTCGTGCGTGGCGGAGGTGCTCGCGTGCGCGCCCGGCGCGGAGAATACCCCGGCCGCCGCGATCGATGGCGGGCATCCGCTCGTCGACGCCACCGACCGCTATTGCCGCGCGATGCACGACAACCTGCCGCTCGACCCGCCGGCGGCGGACAGCGACGACGAAGCGGCGGTGCAAACCTATCTGTCGTACCTGCATCACCGGCGCGCGCATGCGCGCATCGCCGGTGCGGCCGACATCGAGCGCGACCTGGAACGGCAGACGCAGCAGTACAAGTTCGGCAATCCGCTGTGGCAGCAGATGTATGTGCAGTACTACAAGTACTACTGGCAGTACCCGTTTCATAAGGGGGGAGAGCCGCAGTACCGATCATGGCAGGCGCCCGGCCCCGGCAACGGCGATCTGGGCTACGGCGTGATCGAGTGGCGGCTGCCGCCGCGCGCGCGGATCGCGATCGTCGGCGACATCGGCACCGGTACGGATGTGGCCGCCGCGGTGCTGGTCGCCGCGCTGAAGTTCGAGCCCGACGCGATCCTGCATCTCGGCGACGTCTATTTTTCCGGCACGCACTTCGAGACCGAGCACCGGCTGGTCGGCCTGGTGCGCGCGGTGCTGCGCAGCGAAAAGCAACGCGTGCCGTTCTTTACGGTGCCGGGCAACCACGAGTACTTCACCGGCGCGGTCGCATACCTGAAGGCGCTCGATTCCGGCGCGCTGATCGACCAGCCGTCGCAGCGGCAAGCCGCCAGCTATTTCTGTCTGCGCAGTGCCGACGACGGCTGGCAGTTTCTCGGGCTCGACACCGGCTATCACGGGCACTACATGAACGTCGCGGGCTCGGCGCAGCAGGCGACGCTCGCGCGGCTGCACATCGGCCCGGTCGAGACCGCGGGCGCGGCGGCGAGCCCGCACTGGCCCACCGACGTCAACCCGTATTTCCGTCACGCGTCGCTCGCCGACCTGCCGCGCCGGGACCCCACCGCGCCGGACGATCAGGTGTTCGTGCGCCCCGACGAGCTCGCGTGGCATCTCGACAAGCTTGCGCATTTTCCCGGCCGCTCGATCCTGCTGTCGCATCACCAGCTGTATTCGGCGCTCGACGTATGCGGGATCGCGCAGCGGCCGCTTGCAGGATCGAATGCGCCGGATCCGGCCGACTTCAACCGCGCGTGGGTGGACACCGCGCTCTGGCGGCAGTTCGGCGCGACGTTCGGCGAACGGGTGGCCGCGTGGATCTGGGGCCACGAGCACAATCTCGGCATTTTCGCGGACGGTTATCGGCCGGCCGACTGGCCGACGGGCGACGGCGATGCCACGCGGATCTTCAAGCCGCTGCCCAAAGGGCGCTGCGCGGGACACAGCGCGATCCCCGTTCAGGAGAGCGAAGCGCCGTACGCGCAGAAATTCCCGGTGCCGCTGCAGCGGCCGGACCTGACGCTCGGCCTGACGGACGGCTGGTACAACCGCGGCTTCCAGCTGCTCGAACTGATGGGAGCCGGACAGCCGGCCCGGCTCAGCTATTTCCAGATCGAAGGCGCGGATCCCGCGCCGCTGCCGATTTACGTCGAATCGATTGCCTGAGCCGGCGCGGCGCCGCTCGTCCGATCGTTCATTGCCAGAGGAGCGCATGCATATGAGCAGCATCTATTCGATCGGTCCGGTCAAGGGATCGGACCAGGTGGCGCTGGAACAGGTGTGGAGCGGTGCGCAGCTGCCTGCCGGCTACAGCAGCTTCACGGTGCTGCGGAGCGGCGAGCGGACGCAACTGATCGCGTACGACAAGGCCACGCAGAGGACGGACGCCTACGCGTTGACCGGGCAGGCGCCGTGGGTGAGCGCCGTCGACGCGAAGCTCGATCTGTCGGGCGGGCCGTGGGACAACCTCGACACCTTCGTGCTCGGCAACGTTCACTACCTGCTCACGTACCGCGCGGACAACGGCACGTTCGGCTTCTTCACGGTCAAGGAGGGGCTCGCGACCTCGCCGCCGTATACGTTCGCACTGCCGCGCAACACGCCCACGCACAACTTCACCGACATCGCGGCGTATACGTCGCTCGGCCAGCAATACCTGCTCGGCTATGACGTGAACACCGGGCAGGTCGCCAACTTCAGCGTCGCGGTGACGCCGGCGTCGAAGGGCGGCGTGCCGCCGCTGCTCGCGCTCAACGTCTGGTATCACCAATGGGCGAAAGGCTGGACGCAGTTCTCGTTCTTCCAGCTCGGCGGCGCCAACTTCTTCTTCAAGATCAACACGGCGAAGCTCAACGTCAACATCGATCACATCCAGGACAATCCCGCACTCGGCACCGTCGAGGTCGGCAGCTATTTGCAGGGGCAACTGCCCGACGCGCTGCGTATCAGCAGCGCGGCCTGCGTGCCGTGGGCGCATGGCGAGCCGTACCTGATCACGTACATCGCGCAGGACGGCACGACGGCCGTCTACCGGATCCACGCCGACTGCCTCGGCTGGACGCCGGTGGGCTCGACCGCGACACCGTCGGGCGCGGCCCGGGTCGTGCCGTACCGGCTCGGCGACACCTCGTACGCGCTGTTCTATTGACGCCGACCGACAGGAGAAACGCCATGAACCCGAGCACCGTATTGCCGGCGGATCGTGATCTGGCCTGGATCAAGACCGCGCTACAGAGCGCCATCGAACTCGAATACTCGACCTTGCCGCTCTATCTGTCCGCGATGTTCTCGCTCGAAGTGCAGAACTATTCGGCGTACAACGCGATCCGCAGCGTCGTGATGGAAGAGATGGTGCACATGGCCATCGTGTCCAACCTGCTCGCCGCGCTGGGCGGCACGCCGCAATTTCGCGGCATCCGCATCGACTATCCGGTGCATGGCCTGCCGGGCGGCGCGGAGCCCGACCTGAAGGTCGGGCTCGCGCAGTACTCGAAGCCGCAGCTGAAGAATTTCATGCGGATCGAGATGCCGGCGTTCCTGCTGAAGCAGCTCGGGCGGGGCGAGACCTATCCGACGATCGCGGCGTTCTACGCGGGCATCCGCAATGCGATCGACCGCAACGCCGACGCGGTGCGGGCCGCCGTGAAGGCGGGCGGCACGTCGAATCAGGTCGGCGACGATATCGGCTTCACGACGGTGACGTACTCGCCCGATGCCGATCCCGTCGACGCGTTCCATGCGGGCATCGACGAAATCCTCCAGCAGGGCGAAGGGGCCGGCAAGGGCGACGTGCTGACGCCCGGCGCGTTCGAAGGGGAAGAGTCGCACTACGCCCGCTTCGCCGAGCTGTACTACGGCGCGTGTTATCAGGTGCCGGTGCCGCCGGTGCCGTTCGACCGGCAGACCGAGCCGCGATTCTTTGCGGGCACCGCGCTCGACGCGCCGGTGGTCGTCAACACGCTCGCGGTACCGCGCGACGGCTACGCGGCACTGCTCGCGCTCGATCCGAACCAGGCTGCGGTGAGCGCCGACCTCGCTGCATTCGATACCGGGTTCTCGACGATACTCGCGACGCTCGACGTCGTGTGGAACGGCCCCGCGGGCGGCTCGTGGAAGTCGCTCGGCGCGGCGGTGCACGGGATGGTGGATCTGCGCGTGCTGTCGTGCTTCAACATCCTGCGCCACCCGGTGCCGCCGGCCGCGCTCGCGCGGCTGGACACGCTGTATCCGGACGAGTTCGCCTTCTTGCGAAGCTACTCCGATCTGTCGAAGCCGGTGTTTTACGGCCCGCGTTTCCGTAACGTGAACCAGCCGACGTAGGCCGTGACGCGCGGCGCGGATCATGCGTGCCGTGCCGGCGGGCATGGCTTGCCATCCGGGTAGGGGGTAAGGCGGGCGCCCGCCATGGTGGCCGGCGCCGCCGGTCACCCCGTCCACACCCAGCTTTTTGCTCATCAACACCAACAAAAATCATCATTTCGCCTCTGGCGGTGTGTCAGCAGAATGTCTCCATTCCAGCTCACGCGACAGCACGAACGTCGCACTGAGCCGCACTTCAGAAGGAGACAGCCGTGGCAGTCGAAACAACCTCAATCGATACGCTCGTCGTCGGCGCCGGGCAGGCCGGCGTGGCCATGAGCGAGCACCTGGGCAAGCTGGGCGTGCCGCATCTCGTGCTGGAGCGCAGCCGCATCGCCGAACGCTGGCGCACGGGGCGCTGGGATTCGCTGGTCGCGAACGGCCCCGCGTGGCACGACCGCTTCCCGGGGCTCGAATTCGACGGCGTCGATCCCGATGCGTTCGCGTCGAAAGACCAGGTCGCGGACTACTTCGAAGCGTATGCGCGCAAATTCAACGCGCCGATCCGCACCGGCGTCGAGGTGAAGCGGGTCGTGCGCAATACGGGCAAGCCGGGTTTCGTCGTCGAGACGTCCGACGGCACGTTCGAGGTGAATCGCGTGGTCGTCGCGACTGGGCCGTTCCAGCGCCCGGTGATACCACCGATCGCGCCGGACGATGCGCGTCTCGCGCAGCTCCATTCCGCCGACTATCGCAACCCGGGCCAGCTCCCGGAGGGCGCGGTGCTGGTGGTTGGCGCGGGTTCGTCGGGCGTGCAGATCGCCGACGAACTGCAGCGCGCGGGCCGGCAGGTGTACCTGTCGGTCGGCCCGCACGATCGCCCGCCGCGCGCATATCGCGGCCGCGACTTCTGCTGGTGGCTCGGCGTGCTCGGCGAGTGGGACAAGGAAGTCGCAACGCCGGGCCGCGAACACGTGACGATCGCGGTGAGCGGTGCGCGCGGCGGCCATACGGTCGATTTCCGCAAGCTCGCGAACCAGGGCGTGACGCTCGTCGGGCTGACGAAGTCGTTCGACGGCGGCGTGGTCACATTCGAACGCGATCTCGCGATCAATCTCGCGCGCGGCGACGACAATTACCTGTCGCTGCTCGACGCGGCAGACGCCTACGCGGCGCGCAACGGCCTCGACCTGCCGGAAGAACCCGAAGCCCGCCACATCCTGCCGGACCCCGACTGCGTCGCGCACCCGATCCTCGCGCTCGACCTCGCCGGCGCGGGCGTCACGTCGATTATCTGGGCGACGGGCTATGCGGTCGACTACGGCTGGCTGAAGGTCGACGCGTTCGCCGACAACGGCAAGCCGCAGCACCAGCGCGGCGTGTCGAAGGAGCCGGGCATCTATTTCCTCGGTCTGCCGTGGCTGTCGCGGCGCGGCTCCAGCTTCATCTGGGGCGTGTGGCACGACGCGCGGCACATCGCCGATCACATCGCGACGCAGCGCACCTACCTCGAATACCACGACGCGTCGCAGCGCCGCTCGACATCGCGCCCGGAGCAGGACGGCGCCGCGGCGCACGCCGACGCGCAGCCGCTTGCCGACACGGTGAACTGACCGAACACCTGCTGCCTGCCGCACCGCGTTCGCGTCCGGTGCGGCGGCGTGACCATTGACGACTGAAGGATTTCGATGAACCAACCCACCCATACCCGTATCCGCATGTTCAACACGAAGGATACCTATCCGAACCAGACGCTCGACAACGACCTGTGCCAGGCCGTGCGCGCCGGCAACACCGTCTACGTGCGCGGCCAGGTCGGCACCGATTTCGACGGCAACCTGATCGGCCTCGGCGATCCGCGCGCGCAGGCCGGGCAGGCGATGCAGAACGTCAAGCAGTTGCTGGAGGAAGCCGGCAGCGATCTCACGCATATCGTGAAGACGACGACCTACCTGATCGACCCGCGTTATCGCGAGCCCGTGTACCAGGAAGTCGGCAAGTGGCTGAAGGGCGTCTATCCGATCTCGACGGGGCTCGTCGTGTCCGCGCTCGGCCAGCCGCAGTGGCTGATGGAGATCGACGTGATCGCGGTGATCCCGGACAACTGGCAGCCGAACCGCGCATAGGAGGCGACATGACTTTCTCCATTGTCGGGCGCTGCCCGGAGACGGGCCAGCTCGGGATCGCGATCAGCTCGTCGAGCATTGCGGTGGGCGCGCGCTGCCCGTGGGTGCGCGCGGGCGTGGGCGCGGTCGCGACGCAGAACATCACGCTGCCGGCGCTCGGCCCGCAGATTCTCGACCTGATCGAGCACGACCAGCTCGCGCCCGCCGCGGCGCTCGATCGCGCGCTCAGCGCGAACGGCTGGAGCCAGTACCGGCAGGTCACGGTGATCGACGGGCAAGGGCAGACGGCGTGTTTCACCGGCAAGGAAGCGCTCGGCACGCATCACGCGGTGCGTGGCGAGCAATGCGTGGCGGCCGGCAACCTGCTGGCCGCGCCGGCCGTGATCGATGCGATGGCGCGTGCCTTCGAACAGGCGCCCGGCCTGCTCGCGGATCGCCTGCTGGCCGCGATGCACGCGGCCATCGCAGCCGGCGGCGAGGCGGGGCCGGTTCATTCGGCTGCGCTGAAGGTGGCCGGCGATCTGACCTGGCCGCTGGTCGATCTGCGTGTCGACTGGGCCAATGCCGACCCGATCGGGCAGCTCGGTGCGCTGTGGCGCGCGTATCGGCCGCAGATGCAGGATTACCAGACACGCGCGCTGAACCCGACCGCCGCACCGAGCTACGGAGTGCCGGGCGATGAGTGATCCGTCGAGCCGCGCGCTGCTCGAACGGCTGATCGGTTTCGCGACGGTCAGCCGCGATTCGAATCTCGAGATGATCGAGTTCATCCGCGACTATCTCGCGGGCTTCGGCGTATCGAGCGAACTGTTCTACAACGCGGAACGCACGAAGGCGAGCCTGTACGCGACAATCGGGCCGCGCGATCGCGGCGGCATCGCGCTGTCGGGCCATACCGACGTAGTGCCGGTCGACGGGCAGGCGTGGACGGTCGAGCCATTCCGGCTGACCGAGCGCGACGGCCGCCTGTACGGCCGCGGCACGGCCGACATGAAGGGTTTCATCGCGTCGGTGCTTGCGGCCGTACCGAAGATCGTCGCACAGCCGCTGAGCCTGCCCGTGCATCTCGCGTTCTCATACGACGAGGAGGTCGGCTGTCTCGGCGTGCGGCCGATGCTCGCGGAACTGGCCGCGCGCGAGCACCGGCCGCGCCTGTGCCTGATCGGCGAGCCGACCGAACTGAAACCGGTGCTCGGTCACAAGGGCAAGCTCGCGATGCGCTGCCACGTGAAGGGCGCCGCGTGCCACTCGGCGTACGCGCCGTCGGGTGTCAACGCGATCGACTATGCGGCGAAGCTGATCGGCCGGCTCGGCGAGATCGGCGCGGCGCTCGCGCGGCCCGAACGGCACGACAGCCGCTTCGATCCGCCGTTCTCGACCGTGCAGACGGGGCTGATCAAGGGCGGCCGCGCGCTGAACATCGTGCCGGCCGAATGCGAGTTCGATTTCGAGGTGCGTGCGCTGCCGGACTTCGATGCGCACGACGTGCCGAGGAAGCTGCAGGACTATGCGGAATCCGAACTGTTGCCGAAAATGCGCGCGGTGCAGCCCGATACCGATATCCGGCTGCAGCCGCTGGGCGCATACCCGGGGCTCGCGACCGGGCCGGACAGCGAAGCCGCGCGCCTGCTCGCGATGCTGAGCGGGTCCGATGCGTTCGGCACGGTGGCGTTCGGTACCGAGGGCGGGCTGTTCGGGCAGGCGGGCATTCCGACCGTGGTGTGCGGGCCCGGCAGCATGGACCAGGGGCACAAGCCCGACGAGTTCGTCACGCTCGAACAGCTGCACGGATGCGACGCGATGCTGGGCCGTCTGGTCGCGCATCTTTCCGCGGTCGCCTGAACGGGCGGCCGATACTGCTGACACGCACGCGCCCGTCCTGCGGCACGTGCGTCTTCTGCTTCGTTATCGCGCCGATTCCGCGACGATCTGCGCGAGCCGCTCGCGACAGAAATCGACGAACGACTGCGCCTGCTTGGTGAGCTGCCCGCGTTTCAGGCGCGCGCTCACGAGCCCGGACGGGCTCACCGTTTCGCTGAGGCCGATCGTCACGACGCGCTGGCCGTCGTACGTGTATTCGGAATGCGGGCGCGTGACGAGCAGCGAGAAGCCGAACCCCTGGCCGACCATCCCGCGCACCATCTCGATCGACGGGGAGCCGAACACGATGTTCGGCGTCAGCCCGAGTTCATGAAACAGGCTGACGAAATACGTGCGGCTCGGCTGCACGTCGAGCAGGATCATCGGCTCGACGCAAAGATCGCGCAACGACACGTGCGGCTGGCCCGCGAACCGGTGGTTCTCCGGCAGCAGCACATACGGCTGCTGCGGCGGCATCAGCGGCTCGGTTTCGATCGTGCCGTCGAGATCGTGGTCGTACATCAGCGCGAGATCGAACGTGCCGGACGTCAGGCCCTGCACGAGTTCCTGCTGGTCGCCGTCGCGCAGCCGGATGTTGACGCCCGGGTAGCGCTCGCGAAATCCCGCGATCAATTGCGGCAGATAGAGCGGCGCGACCGTCTCGAAGCAGCCGATGTCGATCTGCCCGGTGATCACGTCGTTGTCGGCGAGCGCGTTCTGTTCGAATTCGTGCGCGATGCGCAGCAGCTCCTGCGCTTTCCGGTAGAAGCGCGTGCCGCTCGGCGTCAGCGATACGCCCTGCGCGTGATGGCGGATGAACAGCTTTACGCCGAAGCTTTCCTCGAGCCCCTTGATCGCGCTGGAGATCGACGGCTGCGCGATGAAGAGCTGACGCGACGCCTCGGCGACGCTGCCGGATTCGACCGTCGTCACGAAGTATTTCAGTTGCCGCAAAGTGTAGTGAGCCACAGGCACCTCTGATACACGGCCCCCCGGCGTGTCGCGGCGGGGCGCATTCTGTCCATTGTTTCGCGTAGCACCTTACCTGAAGAAGCCGCAGGCCGAAATTTCCGCTGCAGAGCTTTTTCGTATGTCCCGGAAATATTTTTAGTATTTTCCGGCCCCGGCGCGCGTGGCGCACCATCGTCTCCAATCCGGATCGCAACGAGGCCGCACACGTGCCGGCGGGGCAGGTCATCCGTCCCCGCGTGCCGCGCATGGTCCGCTTCGGTCGGCACCGCCGCGCGTGCACGCGACGCGTCGTCGCTCGCGTATCCGGACCCGATTGCAGGCGCGCACCCCAACGCGCGCCGGCTGAAACGGCAAGCGCGCATCGCCGCGCAGGACAGGAGACTTCACCATGACGAACGTGGACCGCAACGCGTCCCCGATGATAGAGAAACACACGATCGGCTACGTGCCGCCAGCGGAACGCCACGGCAAGGTGCGCGACCTGTTCACGCTCTGGTTCGGCGGCAACATCGCGCCGCTGCCGATCGTGACCGGTGCGCTCGGCGTGCAGCTGTTCCACCTGAACCTGATGTGGGGCATCGTCGCGATCGTCGTCGGCCAGGCGGTCGGCGGCGTGCTGATGGCGCTGCATTCCGCGCAGGGGCCGCAGATGGGCATCCCGCAGATGATCCAGAGCCGCGCGCAGTTCGGTTCGTGGGGCGCGCTGCTCGTCACGGTGATCGCGGCCGTGATGTATGTCGGCTTCTTCGCGTCGAACATCGTGCTCGCCGGCAAGTCGGTGCACGGAATTGCGTCGTCGGTGCCGGTGCCCGTCGGCATCGTGATCGGCGCGGTCGGCTCGGGGCTGATCGGCATCGTCGGCTACCGGTTCATCCATATCCTGAACCGCATCGGCACGTGGGTGCTCGGCATCGGAATCCTGGTCGGCTTCTGGATGATCCTCACGCACGTGACGACCGACGATTTCCTGACGCGCGGCGGCTTCGACTTCGCGGGCTGGCTCGCGACGGTATCGCTGTCGGCGTTGTGGCAGATCGCGTTCGCGCCGTACGTGTCGGACTATTCGCGCTACCTGCCGGAAGATGTCGGCGTCGCGTCGACGTTCTGGGCGACTTACCTCGGCTGCACGATCGGCTCGACGCTCGCGTTCATCTTCGGCGCGGTCGCGGTGCTCGCGGTACCGGCCGGCGCGGACACGATGGATGCGGTCAAGCAGGCGACCGGCCCGCTCGGCCCGCTGATGCTCGTGCTGTTCCTGCTGAGCGTGATCAGCCACAACGCGCTGAACCTGTACGGCGCGGTGCTCGCGGTGATCACGTCGGTGCAGACGTTCGCCTACAAGTGGATTCCGACCGCAAGGACGCGCGCGGTGGTATCGGTCGTGATCTTCGTTGCATGCTGCTACGCGGCGATCGGCGCGTCGACGAACTTCGTCGGCAACCTCGTCGATCTCGTGCTCGCGCTGCTGGTCGTGCTGGTGCCATGGACGGCGATCAACCTGATCGACTTCTACGTGATCCACAAGGGCAAGTACGACATCAAGTCGATCTTCATGGCGGACGGCGGCATCTATGGCCGTTTCAATCCGCAGGCGCTGCTCGCGTATGCGATCGGCATCCTCGTGCAGATTCCGTTCATGAACACGCCGATGTATGCGGGCCCGATTCCCGCGCATCTCGGCGGCGCGGACCTGTCGTGGCTCGTGGGGCTGCTGCTGACGTCGCCGCTGTACTACTGGCTCGCGTCGCGCGACAGCGCGTATCGGCGCCGGCAGGGCGGCGCGCATCTGCCGCCGACGGCAGCGCAGTAAGCGGGGCGCCATTCGCAGCGGAGAATGAAGAGCGGGGCCACCGCATCGGTGGCGATGCGGCGGCCCGTGGAAGCGTTTCGATATGACGAGGGCAGACTCGCGGCCGGTGATGCGCCGCAAGCCTGCCCGCGCATTACGCGACCGCCGAGCGCGCGACGCGCACCGGCACCGACTTGTACGACGGCGTACCGCTTTCCTTGTCGATGTAGTCGAGCGGCACGAGCACGTTCGCTTCCGGGTAGTACGCGCCGACCGAACCCGGCGCGATGTCGTACTCGATCGCGGTGATCTTCTCGAGACGCAGCGTCCGGCCCGACGCGGTGATCGTCTCGATGTCGACGAGGTCGCCGTGTTCGAGCCCGTACTTCGCGAGATCCGCCGGGTTCATGAACAGCACGTCGCGTCGTCCGAACACGCCGCGATAGCGGTCGTCGAGCCCGTAGATCGTAGTGTTGTACTGGTCGTGGCTGCGCAGCGTGATCAGCCGCAGCACATGCTCGCCGCCGAGCACTTCCGCGTCTTCCGCGACGCCCTTGTACACCGAGAACATCGCCTTGCCGGTCGCCGTGGGCCACACGCGCTCGGTGGGCGGCAGCGGCAGCCTGAAGCCGCCCGGCGTGCGGATGCGCTCGTTGAACGCCTCGAAGCCGGACACCGTGCGGTCGATCAGGTCGCGAATACGGTCATAGTCGGCGATCAGGTCGAGCCATGCGACCTTGCTGTTCGGCAGCGTCGCATGCGCGATCCCCGCGACGATCGCGGGCTCCGAGCGCAACTGGTCGGACGCGGGCTTGAGCTTGCCGGCCGACGCGTGGACCATCGACATCGAATCCTCGACCGTGATCGATTGCCGGCCGCTCGCCTGCATGTCGAGCTCGGTGCGGCCGAGCACGGGCAGGATGAAGGTTTCCTTCCCGACCAGCAGGTGCGAACGGTTCAGCTTCGTGCCGAGGTGCACGCTCAGGTCGAGCTTCGCCATCGCCGGGAACGACAGCTCGGGATCGGGCAGCGCGACCGCGAAGTTGCCGCCGAGGCACAGCAGCGCCTTCGCGCTGCCGTCGACCATCGCCTGCATCGCCTGCACGGCGTCATGCCCGTGATGGGCGGGCGGCGTGAAGCCGCACACTTCCTCGATCTTCTTCAGGAACTCGGCCGACGGCTTCTCGGTGATGCCGACCGTGCGGTTGCCCTGTACGTTCGAATGGCCGCGCAGCGGGCAGATGCCTGCGCCGGGCTTGCCGATGTTGCCGCGCATCAGCAGCAGGTCGGCGATCAGGCGTACGGTTGCCGTGCCCTTGTTGTGCTGCGTGACGCCCATCCCGTACGTGACGATCGTCGCGTTCGACTTCGCGTAGGCGAGCGCGACCTGTTCGAGCTGCGCCTGGCTGAGGCCGCTCGCGCGCTCGATGTCGTCCCACGACGTGACCTGCAGGTCGGCCGAGAATGCGTCGAAGCCGTTGGTGTGCTGCGCGATGAAGTCGCGGTCGAGCACGTCGCCGCGCTCGGCTTCGAGCTGCAGCAGCGCCTTCATGATGCCCTTCAGCGCGGCTGCGTCGCCGCCCGCGTCGAGCTGGTAGTACGTCGACGCGATGCGCGTCGAGCCGAACGACGCCATCTCGATCATGTCCTGCGGATCCGCGAAGCGTTCGAGCGCGCGTTCGCGCAGCGGATTGAACACGATGATCGGCACGTTGCGCCGCGAGCATTCGTGCAGCGTGCCCATCATCCGCGGGTGGTTCGTGCCGGGGTTGTGGCCGATCGAGATGATCAGCTCGCAGTGGTCGAAATCCTCCAGCGACACGGTGCCCTTGCCGATGCCGATCGACTGCGGCAGGCCGACGCTGGTCGGCTCGTGGCACATGTTCGAGCAGTCGGGGAAGTTGTTGGTGCCGAGTTCGCGCGCGAACAACTGGTACAGGTACGCGGCTTCGTTCGATGCGCGGCCCGACGTGTAGAACTCGACCTGCTCGGGCGGCAGCGCGCGCAGCACGTCGCCGATGCGCGCGAACGCGTCGTCCCATTCGATCGCGCGGAACGTGTCGGTCGCGCGATCGTAGACGAGCGGATGCGTGAGCCGGCCCATGTTCTCCAGTTCGTAGTCCGACATGCGCAGCAGCGACGACACCGTGTTCGCCGCGAAGAACTCGGGCGTCACGCGCTTGGTCGTCGCTTCCCAGGTGACGGCCTTCGCGCCGTTCTCGCAGAACTGGAACGTCGACTTGTGTTCCTTGTCGGGCCACGCGCAGCCGGGGCAGTCGAAACCATCGGGCTGGTTGGTCCGCATCAGCACGATCGGCGCCTCGATGGTTTCCATCTGCGTGCGCACGGCCTCGGCTGTTGCGCGAAGCGCGCCCCAACCGCCGGCGGGCCCATCGTACTTCCTGATGCCTGGCACTTCGCGTCGATTTGTCATGAGAGTCTCCATGAGCCCGGCCCGGTGCGGGCGGCTCGGGTTGTGCCGTGTCGCGGCGTGGTGCGGCTCCGTCCGTCGGACGGAGCCGGTCATGCGTGCCCCGGGCTGCAGGGCAGGCGGGGTTTCAGTGCGCGTCCTTCTTCGCGCCGGACGACTTCCTGGCCGACGATTTCGCGGCGGGCGGCGGCAGCGCGTCGGCGGGTGCTTCGCTATCCTTCGCTTCGCCGGACGCGTTGGCGGCCGCCTTGCTGTTCGGCTTCGCCTTGCCGTCGGCGTCCTGCTTCGCGTCCTTCGTATCCTTCGCTTCAGGCGCGGCGAGCTGGTTGAACGTCACTTCGTCGCTGTCCTTGTCGTAGTCGACCTCGACGCGGTCGCCGGACTTCAGCCGGTCGGCGAGGATCTCCTTCGCGAGCTTCGTCTCGATGGTCTGGCGGATCTGGCGCTTCAGCTCGCGCGCGCCGAACTCCGGCTGGTAGCCGGCTTCGGTCAGGTGCTCGACGAGCGCATCGCCCATCACGAGCGTGATGTCCTGCGCTGCGGCCGTGCGCACCACGCGGTCGAGCTGGATCTGCACGATCGCGCGGATGTTGTCCTTCGACAGCGCGTGGAACACGATCACCTCGTCGATCCGGTTCAGGAACTCGGGGCGGAAATGGCCCTTCAGCACCTGCATCAGTTCGTCGCGGATCGCCTTGTCGGTCTTGCGCGCGGCTTCCGGCTGCGTCAGGTTGTCCATGATGATCGCGGCGCCGAGGTTGCTCGTCGCGATGATGATCGTGTTGCTGAAGTCGACCACGCGGCCCTTGCCGTCGGTCAGGCGGCCGTCGTCGAACACCTGCAGCAGCACGTTGTAGACGTCCGGGTGCGCCTTCTCGATCTCGTCGAGCAGGATCACGCTGTACGGGCGGCGCCGCACGCGCTCGGTGAGCTGGCCGCCTTCGTCGTAGCCGACGTAGCCGGGCGGCGCGCCGATCAGCCGCGCGACCGCGTGCCGTTCCATGTACTCGGACATGTCGATGCGGATGATCGCCTGCTCGTCGCCGAACACGGTCTCCGCCAGCGCCTTCGCGAGCTCGGTCTTGCCGACACCCGTCGGCCCGAGGAACAGGAACGTCGCGATCGGCCGGTGCGTCTGGCCGAGCCCCGCGCGCGACAGCCGCACCGCATCGCTGACGGCCACCACCGCGTCGCTCTGGCCGACCACACGCTCGCGCAACTGCTCTTCCATCTTCAGCAGCTTCTGGCGCTCCTCCTGCGTGAGTTCGGATACCGGAATGCCGGTCAGGCGCGACACGACTTCGGCGACCGATTCGATCGTCACCTCGAGCGTTTCGGAGCCGGTCTTGCGCTGCCACGCCTCCATCTTTTCATCGACCGTCTTCTGCTTCGCGTTGATCTGCTCCTCGAACTGCTTCGCTTCGTCGAAGCGCTTGCGCGACGTCGCGTAGTCCTGCTCGCGCTTCAGTTGCGCGATCTGCGCTTCGCCTTCCTGGATGTCGACCGGGCGCGACGTCGCACCGATCCGCACGCGCGCGGCGGCCTGGTCGATCAGGTCGATCGCCTTGTCGGGCAGGAAGCGCGACGTGATGTAGCGGTCGGCGAATTCCGCGGCCGCGACGAACGCGTCGTCGGCGAACGTCACCTGGTGGTGTGCCTCGAGGCTGTCGCGCAGCCCGCGCAGGATCACGATCGTCTGCTCGACGCTCGGCTCCGGCACGAACACCGGCTGGAAGCGCCGTTCGAGCGCGGCGTCCTTCTCGATGTACTTCTGGTATTCGTTGAGGGTCGTCGCGCCGATCAGGCTCAGCTCGCCGCGCGCGAGCGCGGGCTTCAGCACATTCGCGATGTCGAGGCCGCCTTCGCCGCCGCCCTGGCCCGCGCCGACGATCGTATGCAACTCGTCGATGAACAGGATCAGTTCGTCCTGCTTAGCGGTCACTTCGTCGATCAACTGCTTCGCGCGCTCCTCGAATTCGCCGCGATACTTGGCGCCGGCCACCATCGAGTTGATGTTGACCTCGACGAGCCGCTTGTTGCGCAGCACCTCGGGCACGTCGCCGTTGACGATCCGCTGCGCGAGCCCTTCGACGATCGCCGTCTTGCCGACGCCCGGCTCGCCGATCAGCACCGGGTTGTTCTTCTTGCGGCGCGCGAGCACTTCGATCGTGCTTTCGATTTCCTGCGCGCGGCCGAGTACGGGGTCGAGCTTGCCCTGGCGCGCGATCGCGGTGAGGTCGCGGCCGAACTTGTCGAGATTCGGCGTGCCGGTCGGTGCGTCGACGCGGCCGTCCTCGGCGCCCTTGCCGACCACTTTCACGACCTTCTGGCGCAGCGCCTCGGGCGTCACGCCGTATTTCTTCAGCAGCGTGCCGGCGATGCTGTCCGGCACCGATGCGAGCCCGATCAGCAGGTGCTCGGGGCCGATATACGAGTGGCCGAGATCGCGCGACGCCTGGAACGCGTATTGCACGGCCTTCTTCACGCGCGGCGAGATCGACAGCTTGTCGAGCGGCGCGTCGGGGGCGGCCGTGCCGGTGTGCGCATGCTCGTCGATATACGACTTGATGTCCTGCGGCGACAGCTTCAGTTCCTTCAGCAGCGCGGCGCACACGTCGGTGTCCGCGAGCGCGTAGAGCAGGTGTTCGGTGTCGAGCTCGCTGCGGCGCAGCTCGTGCGCCTTCTCGGCCGCACGCTGCAGCAGTTCGAGCGTTTGTTCGCTGAACGCGTCGGTCGGATCGACCGATTCGCGCGGAATCTCGGCGGCGAGCGGCGATTCGTCACCGGGCTCGCCGAACAGCGACGACGAGCCGCCGCCGCCCAGCAGCGAATCGAACGGGTTCAGCATGCTCTGATGCCGCATCAGCTGACGGAAGTGGTAATCGCAAATCGAGATCGTCTTGCGCTCGCCGTCCTGCATCACGGTTGCGCGCGCGACGGCCGGCCGGGCGTGGCAGATATCGCAAAGTGCGGGCATGGTGGTCTGGCTCCTGTCGGTGAAGGTGGGTCGAACGGGGACGTCCCGATGCGGTGCGACGCTCGCGCGTCCCGACCGCGACCGCACGACGCGCGGCGCGGCGGTGCGCGTGCTGCGCCGACGCTGCCGCGCAGCGCGCGCTGGCGTATCACACGGTCGCGGTCGGGGCGGGAAGCGCGAGTGCTGCGAGGAGCCCACGGCATCGCTTCGACTGCGTTCAAAATAGCGAATCGGCGGGGGCCATCCAAGACACAGTTCCACGCCGGACCGACCGCGAATTGCACCCTCACATGCGCGCGTGCACGGAGGGCAAGGAGTACAGACGGGCGCGCACGCGGCGGCACGGGCGTGCGCGGCGAGCGCCGCGTGCGGTGACTTGGGGCAGGGAGGAACGGAACGCGAACGGATCGCGGTGCGACATCGGCGCGCAGCGCGCTGGTCGCCGGCAAACGGATCGCGATGCGGGTGGACTCGCGCGGCAGCAGTGCCGCAGTGCGAGCGCGCGCGCCGGTGGCGTGCGCGAACCGGTTATGGCCGGCCACGCGCGCACCGCAGCCGATGCGCGCGTAGCGGCCGAAGGAGAGGTCGGATTGCACGGTGCGGGCCTGACATGGCACCGACCGTGGCGAGCCGCGATCAGTCGGACAGTTTCATCGCGAGCCGCTGCCGGGCGATCTGCTTCACGTCCGTCGACAGTGCCGCATTCGGCAGACCATTGGCCCAGACGGAGAACGAATCCTCGATCAGGTTGCGCGTGTCGGGCCGCAACTCGGCCAGCATCAGCGACACGACGGTAAACAGCACGGCGGAATCGCCGGCCTGGCTGCCCGCGTTCGCGTCGACCGTCTTCTTCAGGCTGTCGACCGACGCTTGCAGTGCCTGCAGTGCATCATTCGTATCGCTCATGACATCCTCCATGCAAGATGGGTTCGATCGGCGACGAACATGCGGCCGGCAGCGCGGCAGGTCGCGCGCGACGCCCGGGCGGGCAGCGCGCGCAGGCAACCGCTGTCAGGCCGCCGGATTGCCCTGCGGCGCCACGGCCACCGATGCTTCGCTCGTCAGCATCAGGAACGTGAACGTCTCGCGCAGGTACAGGCGGACGGCCTTGTCGGTATGGCTCGTGTAGCCGATCGATACGTCTTCCCCGAGGTGCAACGCGTAATCGCCGCCGCGCATCGACAGCACGCAGCCGCCGCTGAGCGCCGGTGCCCAGATGATTTCGCCGCTGACGATCCGCTTGATGTGGCCGAGGACCGGATAACCCTGGTCGCGCGCCTCGCTGAGCGCGGTATACGCGTCCGAGCCGAGCACCACCGAGTACGGGCCGTCGACGCCGGCGAGCCGTAGCGCTTCGAGCGCGTCGCTGATCGCATCCGGGTACGCGGCGACGTCTGCCGGCAGCGTGAGCTTGCGGTTCGACGTGCCTTCGCGGACGCCGACGATGCCGGCAGCCGGATAGCCGTCGAAAATCGCGTTGTCCTCGGCGAACGCGAGCCGCTGCGCGGCCTCCTTCGCCGGTTGCCAGTCCGCATCGCGCGCGCCGCGCTCGACGCTGTCGATTGCATCGCGGCCCAACTCGAACGGCACCGTCAGCTCGACGATCGTGCGGACTTCTCGCAGCCGCGCGTTCACGTGCTCGCGCGGCGCGTCGACCTCCACCAGGTGCCCGGTGCCCACGGCCGACAGCTCGGGGCCCTCGGGGCCGTCGACGTCGACGACGCGGCGGCCGGCCACCGATCGTTTGAAGGTGCGCGCCACTTCCTCCTCGATTTGTTCCCAGGCGGACGACGAGATCGGGGCGAGTTCGCGGTGCAGGTTATTCATAGGCTTGGGTTCCTTTCAGCGAGCCGATTTTCAGCGAGCCGTCGCGCTGCGGCGCGGACGACGAGGATTCCGGTTGCGCGGCGTCGGCGGCCGGTGCCGCGCGATCGGCGAGCGCTTCGAGCAGGTCGGCCGACGGCACGAAGAACAGCGAGCCGGTGACCGCGCGGCTGTAGTCGAGCAGGCGGTCGTAGTTGCCGGGCGGGCGGCCGACGAACATGTTCTCGAGCATCTGCTCGATCGGCGCCGGCGAACGCGCATAGCCGATGAAATAGGTGCCGAATTCGCCGGCGCCCGGGCGCCCGAACGGCATGTTGTCGCGCAGGATCTTCACTTCCTGGCCGTTCTCGTCGAGCGTGGTCAGCGAGCTGTGCGAACACGACGGCTTCACGTCCGGCGCGAGCTCGATGTCGGACAGCTTGGTGCGGCCGATGATGCGCTCCTGCGTCTCGACCGCGAGCGCGTTCCAGCCCGCCATGTCGTGCAGGTACTTCTGCACGATCACGTAGCTGCCGCCCGCGAAGGCCGCGTCTTCGTCGCCGATCACCGTGAAGTCGACCGCCTCGCGGCCCTCGGGGTTCTCGGTGCCATCGACGAAGCCGATCATCGCGCGCTGGTCGAAATTGCGGAAGCCGTGCACCTCGTCGACGACCGTGACTGCGCTGCCGAGTGCGCCGAGCAGTTGCGTCGCCAGTTCGAAGCACAGGTCCATCGCTTCGGCGCGGATGTGCAGCAGGATGTCGCCAGGCGTCGCGACCGCGACGCGCTGCCCCGCGCCGAACTCGCGGAACGGATGCAGCGACGCGGGGCGCGGGTCGCCGAACAGCGCATCCCACGCGTCGGCGCCGAAACTGCACACGCATGTCAGGTTGCCGCCCGGCACGCGCTTGCCGACCGAGCGCACGAGCGCGGCGATGTCGCCGCACCATGAACGGATCGTGTCGGCGTGATCGGCACCGGGATTGATCGTCGCCACGAGGAAGATCGCGCTGCGCGTGATCGTGCTGTGAACGGCCTGGGAGAGTGGGGGAGGTGTCTGCATCGCGGCCTGCCGGTCAGTCATGTCGGGACGGACGGGCCGCGGCTACCGCGGCGCGCGAAGGCGAACGGTTGAACTGTGTCATGCGACTGTTCTCTTTGTGACATGCGGATGAAGGACGTTGCGCGGGCATCGCGCAACGGGCCGCAGCAGCGGCGGCCGGCCGCCCGGCGCGTGACCTGCGCGCACCGCGTAACGTCGTCGAGCATGCAATCTAGCAGCTTCGACGGGTGTTTGGAACACGTATCGGCAATCTGTCATTCGAATGGATCAAACGGGGCCGGATTTTGCGCGGTGGCCGCGCAGCTGTACTCCTGGCATGCGCGGCGCTGTGCTCTTGAGCGTGCGTGTCGCGTGCAGTAGATTAGGTCCCGCTGCGCCGCCGACGAGGAGCGTCACCATGAACCTGCTGGAAGCGATGCGTGTTTATGTCGCGGTGGTCGAGCATGGCGGCCTGTCCGGCGCCGCGTCCGAACTGAAGCTCGGCGACGCGCAGGTCAGCGAGCGGATCGACGGTCTCGAACGGTATCTCGGCTGCCGGCTGCTGGTGTGCCGCGAGCACGACGACGTGGCATGTACCGATGCGGGCGTCGCGTTTCACGTGTGCTGCCGCCGAACGTTGTCCGCGGTCGAGCAGGCGACCGGCGCGACCGGCGCGGCCGGTGCGGCTCGCACGCCGGTGCCGGATGCGCTCGATGTCGCACATCGCAGTGCGCATTGCACCGATTTCCCGCCGCCCGGCACCGCTCAACCATCGTCGCACCGACTGTCACTTTGAATACGTCTACCGTTTCCTGTTCGCCGTCCGAGCGCATCCGACGCCGTTTCGGCTATTTCCTTCACGCGGCCGAACTGGCCGGGCTGATCGTGATCGGGCTCGCGACCGCGTTCGCGATGACGCAGGAAGCGTGGAAGGTCGTGCTCGCGGGCGAGGTGTCGCTGACTGACCTGCTGCTCATGTTCTTGTATCTGGAAGTGCTCGCGATGAACGTGCGTTACCTGCGGCTCGGCCGGCTGCCGGTGCGGTTTCCTCTGTTCATTGCGATGACGTCGCTCGCGCGCGACCTGATCCTGCGCGGCGCGACCGACAGCCCGGAGCGGATGCTGATGACGACGTTGGGGATCGTGCTGCTCGCGGTAGGCGTGCTGATCCTGAGTTTCGGCCAGCATCGTTTCCCGGCCGATGTCGACGATGTCGAAGAGGACGCGCATGTGGGCCGGTGACGCGCGAACGATATGCACCATGTCTCTACGGGAGGGGCAGAATGAGCACGCATTCCGCCAAAACGAAGGAGGCGACCGAATTGCAGCAAGCGTCGTCGGATGCCTACCGGCTGGCGCGCGATGTGCGTGACGCCGATACGGCGCGCACACGTTCGCCGTCCGTCGTCGCGATGCAACTGGCGGCCGCGCAAGCGTATGTCGATGCGGCTCGCGCACGTGAAGCGGCAACCGGCGTCTGAATTGAACACCGGGTTGCCCGCGCACCGCGCGTGCGCGGCCCCGGACCGTCGTGCGATGCGGTGTGCGAAGCGGTGTGCGAAGCGGTGTGCGGCGGCAGCACATGTCCATCTACACGAGAGAGGTGTCGCATGACCAGGCAACTGATCGTCGCGGTGTTCGGCAACGTCGACACGGCCCGCCAGGCCGCGAACGATTTCGACGCGCTGTCGGAGAAGAATGAAGGATTCCACATCGAGAACGGCGTCGTCGTCGAGAAGGACGCGGCCGGCAAGCTCGCGGTGCTCGATGCCGAATCGCGGCCGTTCAAGGGCGGCGTGATCGGCGCAATCGCGGGCGGCCTGCTCGGCCTGCTCGCCGGGCCGCTCGGCTTTATCACCGGCATCGCGGCGGGCGCGGGCGCTGGCATTCTCGCGGAAGCGGCCGGCAACGCGCTGCTCGACGGCACGTTCGTCGAGACGGTGGCCACGCGGCTCATGCCCGGCAGCGTGGCGATCATTCTCGAGGCGAAGGAAGCCACGCCGTTCTCGGTCGACAACGTCGTGACGGGATTCGGCGGCAAGGTCTTCCGCCAGTCGCTCGACTGAGTGCCGCTTTCCAACCGCAGCGGGAGAACAGCATGCGCATCGATCAATCGTACCGGCGCTTCGACATCGCGGCGGCGCTGTCGCCGCTTCCCGGCAACCGCGCGATCGTGACCGTCGACGTGACGACCGCCGATCCGGCCCGCATCGCCGATCTCGGCACGGGCTACTTCCTGCAGATCCGCAAGTGGGTCGAGTCGAACGACGTCGCGCAGCTGACGGTGGTGTTCGACGAGTGCAAGGTCGCGATCGATCACTACGCGGACAATGTCGACGACGTGTGAGTCCGCAGGATCCCGCGCATTGCCGGGCCATGCGCGCGTCGTGCGATCGTCGGCTGACGGCAATCAGAAATACAAAGTGCCGGGCGAATGGCTGCCGCGCGGAAGCCCGGTTAAGCCACGGCTGCGTGTTGCGCCGCAACGTTGCTGACGTTCTACGCCGGTCATGGACCGCGTACAGGCTACAGTCGGTGTTTGCGTGCGCTGCGGGGCGTCTGTACCTGTTCTTTTCATGAGGGACGCCGATAATGGGATCGTTACCTGACTCTGCGGGAGCGACGTCATGTCCGGAAGCGACTCCTCGTCTTCACCCCCCGATCTCGCGCAGGGCATCGCGCTCGACGACATCGCCGACGGCGCGATGATCGAGGGCCACGTCGGCGAAGCAGCGGTGCTGCTCGTGCGCCGCGCCGACGAACTGTTTGCGGTGGGCGCGCACTGCCCGCACTACGGCGCGCCGCTGGCCGACGGCCTGCTGGTCGGCGACACGATCCGCTGCCCGTGGCACCACGCGGCGTTCTGCCTGCGCACCGGCGAGCTGTTGCGCACGCCGGCGCTCGACGGATTACCGTGCTGGCGCGTCGAACGCCGCGATGGCCGCGCCGTCGTGCTCGATGCGCGGCCGGCCGCCGTGCCGCCGGTGCTGAATACGGCCGGGTTGCCCGCATCGGTCGTGATCGTCGGCGGCGGCGCGGCTGCGATCGCAGCCGCCGTGACGCTGCGGCAGGAAGGCTATCCGCATCCCGTCACGCTGCTGAGCGCCGATCGCGATCCGCCGTACGACCGGCCGAATCTGTCGAAGGACTATCTCGCGGGCACGGCCGACGCCGACTGGCTGCCGCTGCGCGCGCCGTCCTTCTACAGCGATCATCAAATCGACTTGCGGTGCGACACGCGTGTCGCACGGATCGATCCCGCGCAGCATGCGGTCGAGCTGGCCGACGGCAGCCGCGTCGGATACGGCGCGCTGCTGCTTGCAACGGGCGCCGAACCGAACCGGTTGACCCTGCCCGGTGCCGACTTGCCGCACGTATGCGTGCTCCGTTCGCGCGCCGACTCCGATGCGCTGATCGGCAAGCTGAAAACGGCGCGCCGTTGCGTCGTGATCGGCGCGAGCTTCATCGGTCTCGAAGTGGCCGCCGCGTCGCGCACGCGCGGGCTCGACGTGCATGTCGTCGAGCCCGACGCGAAACCGATGGCGCGCGTGCTCGGCGAAGCGCTCGGCGACACGATCAAGGCGCTGCACGAAGCGCATGGCGTCGTGTTCCATCTCGGCGCAACGCCCGCTCAGATCGCACCGGACAGCGTGACGCTGTCGACCGGCGATATGCTGCCGGCCGATGTCGTGGTGGTCGGCATCGGCGTCCGTCCGAACGTCGCGCTCGCGCAGGACGCCGGTCTTGCCGTCGAGCGCGGCGTGACGGTCGACCGCTTCCTGCAGACGAGTGCACCCGACATCTACGCAGCCGGCGATATCGCGCGCTGGCCCGATCCGCTGACGGGCGAGCGCATTCGCGTCGAGCACTGGGTCGTCGCCGAGCGGCAGGGCATCGTCGCGGCGCGCAACATGCTCGGGCAGCAGCGGCCGTTCGACGCGGTGCCGTTCTTCTGGAGCCAGCATTACGACATGACGATCAACTATGTCGGGCATGCGGAGCGGTGGGATCGCGTCGAGATCGACGGCGATCTCGGCGCGCACGACTGCTCGATCGCGTACTGGCGCGGCGACACGCGGCTCGCGGTCGCGACGATCGGCCGCGATCTCGCCAGCCTGAACGCGGAAGCGGCATTCGAGGGGCAGATTGCCGCCGCGTGACAGCGGCCCGGCGACCTGATTCGAACCGGGAGGAACAATGAATCCCGATGTCCGTGCACGATTCGAAACCGAGTTCGCGCCGCGCATCGCGGCGCGCCTGCTCGGCCTGTACCGGACCGGCGAAGTGAAGGTCGATGTCGTGCCGCACGACGGGCAGGGCAGCCCGACCTGCGTCGACGTGATCGGCCTCACGTCGAGCGTCGGCTTGCCGAACCCGCTGAACGCGCGGCTCGCGCGGCGCGACGATGCGATCGACGATCTGCTGGCCGAGCCCGACCGCAGCCGCTTCGACCGCTATCTCGCGGCGCTGCCGGTCACGATCGAACGATGGCAGATGGAATTGCCGGTCGACTTCAGCACGCGGACCCAGCGCGACCGCGAGATCCTGATCGGCGATCTGGATTTCGATGCGTGATCGCGTCGTGCCGTTCGCGCGTGACGGGTGGACGGCGATCCGGACGATTCAGGGCCGCGCGGCGATTTCATCGAGATGCCACAGCAGATCCGCCGGATCGTCGTACACGCGCAGCGCGCCAGCGCGTTCCAGTTCGTCGCTGCCGTATCCGCCCGACAGCAGCCCGACGCCGAGCGCGCGGCAGCGGCTGGCGGCGAGCATGTCCCAGATGCTGTCGCCGACGACCACGGTGTGTTCGATCGGCACGTTCAGTTGCGCGGCCGCGGTCAGGAACAGGTCGGGGTCCGGTTTCGCGTACTTGACCTGGTCGCGCGTGACGACGACGTTCTTCGCCGGATCGACGCCGAGCGCCTCGAGATTGATGGCGGCGGTTTCCATCCGCCCGCTGGTGGCGATCGCCCAGCGGATGCCGGCGCTCGACAGCGCGGCCACCAGTTCGCGCGCGCCCGGCAGCGGCCGAACCTGCGCGCGCAGCCGCTGGTACGCGGCCGCATGCAGCCGGGCGAGCCGTTCGACGCGCTCGGCGTCGATGTCGCCCGCCGTCTCGCGCAGCAGCTGGTTCAGGAAGAGGCCGCCGCTCATCCCGATCTTGCGGTGGATGCGCCATACCGACAGTTCGATGCCCTCGGCATCGAGCGCTTCCTTCCACGCGAGCACGTGCTGATAGACGCTGTCGACGAGCGTGCCGTCGAGATCGAACAGAAAAGACGTTTCAATGCGCATGTGAATCTCCTGGCCCGATCGGGTTCGGGCGAATCGTCGGTGAAAATCCTGTCGACACATTATCGGCGCACGGCCATGTCATGGCGATGTCCCGTGGCCGCAACGTGCGGTGAAGCGTCAAGCGCCGCTGGTACAATCGCGGCGATGCGCCGGGCCGGGTTTTCCGCGCCGTGCGCACCCCCAACCCTCGTCTCGTCGATTCCAGGTATGGCAACACTGGACGCCGTCAGTTCCAGGCATGCGTGGTGGGGCGTATTGGCCCTGGCACTCACTGCCTTCATCTTCAATACCACCGAGTTCGTGCCCGTCGCGCTGCTCAGCGCGATCGGCGACAGCCTGCACATGCAGCCGACCGACGTCGGCCTGATGCTGACGATCTATGCGTGGGCCGTTGCCGTCGTGTCGCTGCCGCTGACGCTGGTCACGCGTCACGTCGAGCGCCGCAGGCTGCTGGTCGGGGCGCTGCTGGTGTTCATCGTCAGCCACATCGTCACCGGTGTCGCGTGGAATTTCGCGGTGCTGATGGTCGGCCGGCTGGGCATCGCGTGCGCGCACGCGGTGTTCTGGTCGATTTCCGTCCCGCTGGCCGTGCGGCTCGCGCCGAGCGACCGCAAAAGCCGCGCGCTGAGCATGCTGGCGATGGGTACGTCGATCGCGATGGTCGCCGGCATTCCGCTCGGGCGCGTGATCGGCGAGGCGTTCGGCTGGCGCGTCACGTTCCTGATCATCGCGGGCGCGGCAGGCATTGCGTTGCTGCTGCTGCGCGCGACGTTACCCGAGCTCCCGAGCCAGGGCGCCGGATCCCTCAGCAGCATCGGCGTCTTCTTGCGCAAGCCGGCGCTGGTGGCGCTGTACGCGATCACCGTGCTCGTCGTGTCCGCGCACTTCACGTCGTACACGTACATCGAGCCCTTCGTCCAGAGCGTGAACCACGCGAGCAACAGCCGGATCACGTATGTGCTGATCCTGTTCGGCATCGCCGGCATGCCGGCCGCGATCTGCTTCAACCGCGTCTATCCGCACCAGCCGGACAAGTTCCTGCTGGCGTCGATCGTCGCGTTGTCGGGCTGCCTGCTGATCCTGTTCCCGTGCGCGCTGAACATCGTCACGCTATCCGTGCATACGCTGGTCTGGGGCGGGGCGATCGTCTGTTTCGGTCTCGCGATGCAGGCGTGGGTGCTGAAGCTGGCGCCGGAGGGGACCGACCTGGCCGTGTCGATCTTCTCGGGCCTGTACAACGTCGGCATCGGCGCCGGCGCGCTGCTCGGCAACCATATCGCGGGCGACTTCGGGCTGCCGTGGGTCGGCACCTTCGGCGGCGTGGTCGGCGCGTTGGCGGTAGGGATCGCATGGCTCGCGTTGCGCCTGCACGCGAAACGGGCAGCGGCGCATCCAGCGCCGGCCTCCGGTCTGCACTGAAGGCGGCGGCGACCCGACGCGTTCGGTGCCCGTGCCAACCGGATCGAGCGATCCGACCGCGCGCAGTCAGTCCGGTTCGCACCGGTGAACGGCCGCGGCATGCCGGATCGCGCTGCGGGTGTCATGCAATCGAATAGCCGCCGTCGGCCACGAGCGCATGGCCCGACACATAGCTGGAATCGTCCGATGCGAGGAACGCGACGATCGTCGCCATTTCCTCGGCGGACCCCCACCGTCCTGCCGGTGTTGCTGCGGCAAAGCCCTGCCGTGCATCGTCCGACGGCCAGATGCCGCGGTGATGGAACGGCGTTTCGATCAGCCCGGGGCACAGTGCGTTGACGCGGACGCCTCGCCTGAACCATTCGATCGAAGCGGTCTTCGTCATCCCGATCACCGCGTGCTTGCTCGCGATATAGACCGACGCATTCTCGAAGCCGATGAGCCCGCCCATCGACGCGTTGTTGATGATGCTGCCCGAACCCTGGCGCAGCATGATGTCGGCCGCGTACTTCATCGAATTGAACACGCCGCGCACATTCGGTTCGAACACCATGTCGAAGCGTTCGGCATCCTGCTCGAGCAGCGGCGCGAACACGCCTTCCGTGCCGGCATTGTTGAACGCGATGTCGAGGCGTCCGTAAGTCGATACCGTGAAGTCGAAGAGCTTGCGGAGATCGTCTTCGTTTGCGACGTCCGCGGCGAATGCGCTGGCTTCGCCGCCGGCGGCCGTGATTTCCTCGACCAGTCGATCGAGTTCCGCCTTGCGCCGTGCCGAAACGACGACCTTCGCGCCGCGACGTGCGAGTTCGAGCGCGGATGCGCGGCCGATGCCGGAGCTGGCACCCGTTACCAGTGCGATGCGGCCCTCGAGTTGAGCCGGATGCGTGCTTGCGTTCATGATGAGATTCTCCAGAGTGGTTGACCATCCACGTCGAAGCGACGTCTGATGCGCATTGTGGTCGTTCGTCGGTCGTAAAGAAATGGAACAATGGCGAATTCAGAATTCCAGTGGAAGGAATTAAAATCGCTGCTTCCCGGGCGTCCGAAGGGTTCCTCATGCTCAACCGACTCGACCTCCTGAAGATATTTGCCGCGGCAGCCGCGGCGCCCACGTTCCGCGAGGCGGCGGCGCGTCTCGGTGTGTCGCCGCAGGTCGTCACGCGCGCGGTGCGCGAACTGGAAGAGATGCTGGGCGAAACGCTGTTCCATCGGACGACCCGCAGTATCCGGATCACCGCCTTCGGCCAGTCGTTCGCGCTCGAAGCGCAGGCGGCGCTTGCCGCGGTCGACGGGCTGTTCGGGCCCGCGAACGGTCAGCCCGATGAGCCGGTCGGCGTCGTCAGGATCACGGCCCCGTCAGGCATGGGGCGTTCTTACGTGCAGCCGGTCCTGACCGATCTCATGCAGCGGTATCCGGGTCTCGTGCCGGATCTGCGGCTGTCGGACGTGCCGTCGCCGGTAGTCGACGAACAGATCGACATCGGCGTGCGGGTCGGCGCGATCGGAGACAACCGTTTTGTCGCGCGCATGGTCGGGCCGTTGCCGATGTGGGTCGTTGGCGCACCGGCGCTGATCAAGCGGCGGGGTGAGCCGAACAACCTCAAGGCACTCGAATCGATGCCGGTGACGTGCCTGATCGACCGCGCGAGCGGCCGCGCGTGGCCGTGGATTTTTCGCGGGGAGCAGCAATTCAAACCAGTGTCGCCGTCCTATCTGACGGACGACGCCGAGGCGGAGATCGACGCCGTGTGTGCAGGGTTGGGATTCGGCCAGTGCTCGGAATATCTCGCCCGGCCCTACGTGAAAAAAGGGCGCCTGGTGCGCGTGCTGTCCAGCCTGGAACCCGAACCGTGGAAGCTGCACGTCTATCGGCCGCGGCGCGGCCCGATACCGCGCCGTATCAGGGTGGTGTACGACGAACTGGTCGCGAAGCTGGCGCAGGCAACGTGGCGGGGATAGTCGGAGCCGCGCGGATGCCCGGAAACGATCGAGTCGTGATGCAGCGCGGTGAATGCCCGGTTTCACACTGAATCGACAATAACGATCCGGATTGTTTCCGTTTCGTTGATCGACTCTCCAAAGATTGGTTTTTTCCTGTCAATTATTTGAATTAATGACGACAAGGTCATTCCCGATCCGGAAATCACACTCTCCCAGTATTTGACCGCATGCTGCAAAGATTGAAACAGGGAAAGGAACGTCATTAATCTGCGTACGCGTGCGAAGCGGACCGGCGCGCGTCATTCACAACAATCGGGAGATGAAGATGAAGGGCAGAAATCATTTAGGAATATTGATGATGTGCTTCGTTTTGGCGGCGACAGGTTTGTCCGCGTGTGGCGGCGACGATGCCGGGTCGTCCTCGGGAGCGAGCATGGCGGCGACGGGCACGACCTCGACATCGGCCACCGGAACGTCGACGATGAGCGCAGGCAGTGGAACGGCAACCACGTCGCCCACGGCGCTGCGGCAGATCGCGGTGAATCCGCCGCCGATGGGCTGGTCGTCATGGAACAGCCTCGAGGAAAACGTCAGCTTTGCCACGATCAAGGCACAGGCCGACGGGCTGGCCGCGCTGAACGCGAATCTCGCGACGGGCAACAAGTACCAGTATGTGAATATCGACGAAGGCTGGTGGACCTCCAGAAAGCGGGATGCGAACGGCAACTTCATCCTCAACGTCGACATGAACGGCAATCGCACCAACCAATGGCCGGGCGGGATGAAGGTGATGGCCGATTACATTCACGGCAAGGGGTTGAAGGCCGGCATCTATATCGATGCGGGTCCGCAGGGCTGCGGCAACACGAACGGCACGCATTTCGTCGGCAGCGATTACGCGCACTACGATCATGATTTCCTGCAGTTCGCGCAATGGGGCTACGACTTCGTCAAGGTCGACTGGTGCGGCGGAAGCGCGGCCGGCTACGATCCTCAGCAGGCTTATACGGCGATCTCGCAGGCGATCCGGAAAGCGTATGCCGCGACCGGAAAACTGCTGGTGCTGAACATGTGCGACTGGGGCACGATCGGCAAGAGCGGTTATCCGGACGCGGGCCTCGGGCCGTGGGATTGGGGCGCCGGCATCGCGACTTCATGGCGGACGACGGGCGACATCTACGGGCCGGGAAGCGGCGTACCGAACTTCGGCTCGGTGCTCGGCAACTTCAACGGCAACTATCACCCCGCAGGCCAGCACACCGGTTATTACAACGATCCGGACATGATGGTCGCCGGCATGGGGATGACGGCGGCGAACGATCTCGCGCACGTGAATCTGTGGGCCATTGCCGGCGCGCCGATGATACTCGGCAACGACCTGTCGAAGACGCTGTCGAGCGATACGGTGAGCCTGCTCACGAATCCCGAGCTGATTGCAATCGACCAGGACCTGCTGGGCCTGCAAGGCCTGAAGGTCGCGGACGCCAACGGCCAGCAGGTCTGGGCGAAGCTGCTGGCCGGTGCGGGCAAGCGTGCGGTACTGCTGTTCAACAACGGCACTGCGGCGAGTGCGATGACGGTCACGTGGCAGCAGCTCGGCCTGGCGGCCGGCAAGTCGGCCACGGTTCGCGATATCTGGGCGCACAAGGATCTCGGTTCGGCCACCGGTTCCTATACGGTCGCGAGCGTACCGGCCGGCGGCACGGTGATGCTGGTGCTGAGCGGCACGGACCTGCCGTCGACGACGTACCTGCCGGGCACGCTGTCGGGCGGCGCGACGTATTCGGACTGCGCGGCGTGCGCAAGCGGGAAGAAGGTGACCGGGCTGGGCACGGTGACGTTCGGCAACGTGACGTCGCAAACGGCAGGCGGCTACATTCAGGTCGCGTACCTGAACACCGGAACGGAAACCGTCAACGCGCAACTCGTTGCGAACGGCGGAAACGGCACGACACTCGCGTTCCCGCCTACGGGGAACGCAGTCGGTACGGTGACGGTCTTCGTGAACCTGAAGTCCGGGCAGAACACGTTGGCGTTGTCGAGCGTCGACGGCACGACCGCGGCACCCGCGATCACGTCGCTCGCGGTGGTGGCCGGGCCGGTGAAGGTGCCGCCGCCGCCGCCGATGGCGTATGAGGCCGAGGCCGCCGCCAACACGCTCGCCGGTGCGGCGCGCGTGTCGTCGTGCGGCCCCTGCTCCGGTGGGCAGGACGTCGGTTATATCGGCAACGGCGATGGCACCAGCAACGGGACGCTGACGATCAACGGCATCTCGGTGGCGGCGGACGGCACGTACAGCGTCGTGATCGCCTACGTGAACGGCGATTCGACGCCGCGTAGCGCGCAGCTCGGCTTCGACGGTGCGGCACCGGTTTCCGTGTCGTTCCCGTCGACCGGCGGATGGAGCAACGTATCGACGCTGACGGTGACGGGCGCGTTCAAGCAGGGCAGCGCCAACACGCTGAAGTTCTCGAACCCGACGGGCTGGGCGCCCGACATCGACGGCATCGCCGCGCCGACGAAGCAATAGCGTGCGCACGGCGCGGCTACCCGGTCACGGGCGGCCGCGCCATGCGCCGGGGTGCGAACCCGACGAGGTTCGTCGTCGCGCTCGACGACGACAGGCGAGTGCGTGCTTATGCCTTCTTGATCAGCCCGAGTTGCGTGAGTGCCGTCACTCCGTCGTCGAGGCCGAGCTCTTCGACGATCAGGCCGTCCTTCAGGCGCAGAACCGTAGTCCCGGTGAAGTGCATCCGCCGACCGGTCGCCGCAGGCAGCGAGCCCATCAGGAAGTCGCTGAAAGCCGGGCCCGTGTGCGTGCCGCCCCCTTGCCACTGACCGACCACGTAATCCCCTTCGGCGATCAGATCGGTAACGCCCCGGAAATTGAGATCCGGGAAGGCAGCGCGGAAGTCGGTCATGAATGACTTGATATCCTCACGGCCACGGCGCGGTTCATGAAGCGAGTATTGCAGCAGCATATCCGGCGCCGCGATTTCGTCGACGATGCCGAGGTCGCACTTCTCGCCCCAGAAATTCGTGAACCAGCGGCCGACGACTGCCTTGTTATCGTCTTCCTTCGACATGTTCGACTCCTTGGTGATTTCGGTTGATGGAGAGACGGAGTGGCTCCGCTCGGAACGAACAATAGCGATCGATCCTGCGCACTACTATTCGTTTCTTGCGGTGCGGTTCAATGAATCTTCATCAGCTTCAATGGCACGTGTCCGTGAGAGTTTGAGAGCAAGAAACGGATCGAAGCATCCATCTCGTAGCGATATCGTTCTTGTCGAGAAGGCGGCTCGCGCGAGTAGCGGATGTTGCACGCAAGCGTCCGATGGGCGTGGGTGGATTCGCGTGAATGATCGCTTCGGCCTGGTGAGGATGTCATGAGCATCGATTCTCGATTCGCAACCGAGTGCGAAGGAGCCGTGAGCTTCGTGGATGCGGTCCTGCAAGTGCTGCACGCACAGGCCCGGATCTCGACGCCGACGGACGAAGTCCGATTGGACCGGCTGGTTGCCGGATCGCTGGATCTCGGCGGCCACGAAGCGCTCGTACTGGAGGAGTTGGCCGGCGGAACACGCGCGACAACGATGCGTACACCTGCCCAATTCTTCACTGCCCTGAAGCAGGCGATCACCGAACTGAGACTGTCGAGTTTGTTCTGTTCCAGCAGTCAAGGAGAATTCCATCGGGGTATCTGTCCGGCCGCTTATGACGAGCGTTCGGGGGAACATCATCCGGCAGAAATGGCGGAGTGGCGGGCCGCCTTTCGCGCGATGGCCCCGGAACGACAAATGATGGCTGCGACGATCGTATGGATGTACCGATCCGGAGCCGATTCCATTTGGTTGCGACGGGTACCGTGCACGTGGCGAGCGAACGAGGCGTTGCGCTACATGCACGACGCTGGTTGCCTGACGATCTGGATCAGGCTGATCGCAAGGTTTCCAGGCTGGTGACCCGACCGGGCATACCGGGGCGCAATCGGAGGACCAGGTTCCAGCGGGGCGGCCGCGCCGGCATTGCAACCTGCATCACCTGCCCCTGAGGGATCGGCACGCCAGGCGTGCGCTTCGGGGCCTTCCCCGTGCCTTCGGACGGGAGCGTGGCGGGGCTACAGCCGTTGGTCGACGTTGACACATTGCGGCATCATCATGGAGCCGCCGCACCCATGCCGGGTGCCTGACGATCGACTGGAGACCCTGCATGCCGATACCCCGGATTGAAACGCGCGACGCGATGGGCGATCCCGATGTCGTCCATGTGAACCCGGACCACGTGCTCTGGATGTCGCTGCCGACCGCCGCGCACCGGCGGCCGGACAGCATGGCCATCCGCGTGGACGATCGCGTCAAGGGCGGCAGTTTGCTGATGGCGGACCATCCGCCGGCCGCTCAACTTCTGCAGGATCTCGGCCCGTTCGTGACGGTGACGCTGGCGAACCCGTCGTCCGACTATCCGGACGGCCTCGTGCATATCCGTGCGCAGGCGATCGTCAAGATCGCGACGGACGAGCACGACAAGCCGCTGGCCGACCGGATGCTGGGCTGGGTCCATGTCCAGGACGGCTCGGCATTCAAGGTCAGGGATTACGCCGGCGTGGCCTTGGAATGGCAGGCGTCGGTCGCGGCGGCTGGCCGCTGATCCTTCGGCGGCGCGGTTGGCGCGTTCGCGGTCGGGATCACCTGGCTCGCCTTGCGGCTGCATGAGAGGCGTGCGGTGGGGCGCAGGCGCCATCGCCGCACGCCGTGTCAATGCGGCCCGTCGTTCGTGATTCCCGTTGCATCGAGTTGCCTGAGCTTCGCGTACAGCGTGGTGCGCGAGATGCCGAGTTGTCGCGCAGCGGCCGACACATTGCCGTCGTGCTCGTCGAGCGCACGGCGGATCGCGTCGAGCGACTGCTCGTGCAGGCTTGCCTGCGGGCTGGCGGCCGACGCGGTGCCGCGCACGTCGGCGGCATCTTCCAGCGCATCGGATTGCCGCCGCATCGTCGCCCGATCGAGCGGCGCGCGCACGGCCCGCACCCAGACGTGACTGCCGTCGTCGCGCGCGATCCGCTGCGGCGTGCGCGCCGGTATCAGCAAACGGCGCTGCTGCGCAGGCGTCGCGCCGGGAAAGAGTTGCCGGAGATCGCGCGGTTCGATCGACCCGGCCGGCGCGAGCTCGAGCATCTGTCGCGCGAGCCGGCTCGCCGCGCGCACGCGGCCCGCCTCGTCGAGTGCGACGACACCCGCGAGCGGCGTGCCGAGCCAGCGCGGATCGTACTGCACCTGCAGCAGATGGCAGTCGCGCAGCATCGCATACAGCCGCTGCTCGGCGGACAGTGCCGCATGCCGGAACTGCTCGCGCAACTGCACGACATTGCGCCGGCCGACGCCGGTGATGTCCAGCGCGCCGATCACTTCCCCGTCGAAACCGACCAGCGGCACCGCGAGACAGAACACGCGCGAGAATTCGTCGAGATAGTGCTGCGCGCCCGCGACAATCGCCTCGGTGCCGTCGTGAATCACGCAGCTCGGCGCGGTCGTGCCGATGTTCGGCTCGACGATCCGGCGCCCGGCGATGATCGGCGTCAGCAGCGCGTCGTCGCAATGCGGGCTGCGCCGCGCATGGACGATCGTGCCGCGCGGATTGACGCAGAAGATCGTCCACTCGCTGCCGCCGAACGCGGCCCACAGCTGCTCGATTTCCTGCGCGACGCAGCGGGTCAGCCGCCGGTCGGCGCGCGACTCGTCGAGCTCGCGCTGCATTTCATAGTGGGCGATTTGCCACGGCCGGAGCCCGGCGTCGCGCGAACGCAGCCACGAGCGCGCGACGCTGGCCGGCAACGCCGTTTCCGGCAGCGGTTCGCCCGCGGCGAAGCGGGCGCGGAGCCGGTCGAGGTCGACCGGCCGCGAGGGAGATTCGGGTGCCGTCTTCACGCTGCGCTCCATGAGGGTCGAAGGTCCGGGCCGGGCGTGCCGGCGTGGCGTGTCGCGCGAATGCGTAATATAGCCCGGCGCTCGAAGCGGGGTATTTTCCCGAAACGGGGCGCCGCCGCGTGCCGCCGGGCGGCCCCGGCAGCCGGCGGCGCCCCCGCGCTCAATGCGGCAAGCGCAGGATCGGCTTGAGCGTGATGCCGTTGCTGCTGTCCTCCGCGGCCTGGTTGATCTGCTCGAGCGGATAGAACTTCACCAGCCGGTCGAACGGAAACCGCCCTTGCAGATGGAGCTGGACGAGCTGCGGGATGAACGTCTGCGGCACGCTGTCGCCTTCGACGATGCCGCGGATCGAGCGGCCGCCGAGCAGCAGGTTGTTGACGTCGAATTCCGCCTTCGTGCCGAGCTTCGGCGCGCCGACCACGCCCATCGTGCCGCGCGAGCCGAGCGCTTCGATCCCTTGCGACAGCACGGCGGGCAGTCCGGTCGATTCGAGCGCGAAGTCGACGCCGCCGCCGGTGATCGTGCGGATCGCGTCGACGACGTCGACTTCCTTGCTGTTGATCGTGTGCGTCGCGCCGAGCTCCAGGGCCAGCGCGAGCCGCGACGGCACGATGTCGACGGCGATGATGGTCGTCGCGCCGGCGACGCGCGCGGCCATCACGGCGCTCATGCCGACCGCGCCCGCGCCGAAACTCGCGAAGCTGCTGCCCGGGCGCACCGCGAGCGAATGGATCACCGCGCCGGCGCCGGTCTGGATCCCGCAGCCGAGCGGCCCGAGCAGTTCGAGCGGCGCTTCCGGCGGCACCTTGATCGCGTTGTTCTCGCGCGCGAGCGCGTAGCTGGCGAACGACGACTGCGCGAAGAAATGGTCGTGCAGCGGCTGCCCGTGTTCGTCGCGGATCGCGGTCTGCCCGTCGGCGTCGGCGCCGCCGAAATTCAGCCCGAAGAAGTGCCGGCAATACGCGCCGTGACCGCCGACACAGGACGGGCAGTGGCCGCACGCGCCGTAGGTGAGCACGACGTGATCGCCCGCGGCGAGCGTCGTCACGTTCGGGCCGACCGCTTCGACCACGCCGGCGCCCTCGTGACCGAGCACGGCCGGCAGCGGCACCGGGTAGTACTGGTCGCGCACGATCAGGTCGGTGTGGCACAGGCCCGTCGCGACGACGCGCACCCGTACCTCGTCGCCGCGCGGCGCGCGCAGGCGGGCGGATTCGATCGAGAAGGGCGCGCCGGCTGCGCGCGCGACGGCCGCGGTGACGACGCGTGAATCGTTTTCCGTGTACATGTTCGGTCTCCTCGTCAAATCGGATACAGCGGCGCTTCGCCCTTGATCGTCAGCCACTGCCACTGCGTGAACTCCTCCCAGTTCGCGGCGCCGCCGATGCTCGAGCCGTTGCCCGAGGCGCCGACGCCGCCGAACGGGTTGATCACTTCGTCGTTGACCGTCTGGTCGTTGATATGCAGCAGCCCGGTGTTCAGGCGCTCGCCGATCCTGAGCGCCCGGCCGACGTCGGCGGACAGGATCGCCATCGACAACCCGTATTCGCTGCGGTTCGCGAGCGCGATGGCGTCCTCGTCCGTATCGAACGGCACGACGACCGCGACCGGCCCGAAAATTTCCTCGTCGAACGCCGGGTTGCCCGGTGCGACGCCGCTCAGCACGGTCGGCTCGAAGAACAGGTCGCGATGGCCGCCGCCGGTTTCGACGCGCGCGCCCGCACGACGGGCCGCGTTCACCAGGCTCGCCGCATGGTCGAGTTGCGCGGCATTGATCAGCGGCCCGAGGCCGACGTCCGCGGTCGCGGGATCGCCGACGCGCAGGCTTCGGGCCTTCTCGACGAGCTTCGCGACGAAGCGGTCGTGAATGCCGCGCTGCACGAGCACGCGGCCGGTCGCCATGCAGATCTGGCCTTGATGCAGATACGCGCCCCATGCGGTATTGGCGACGGCGCGGTCGAGGTCGGCGTCGTCGAGCACGATCAGCGAGTTCTTGCCGCCGAGCTCGAGCGAGACCTTCTTCAGATGGCGGCCGGCCGCCTCGCCGACCTTGCGTCCCGCCGCGGTGGAGCCGGTGAACTGGATCATCGCGATGTGCGGATCGGCGACCAGCGCGGCGCCGGCCGCGCCGTCGCCGGGAAAGACGTGCAGTACGCCTTCCGGCAGGCCGGCGAGCTCGAACACGCGGGCGATCGCGACGCCGCCGCATACGGCGGTACGCGGATCGGGCTTCAGCACGACCGCGTTGCCCAGCGCAAGCGCCGGCGCGACCGCGCGTATCGCCAGGTACAGCGGGAAATTGAACGGCGAGATCACGCCGACGACGCCGCGCGGGCGGCGCCGCGCAAGCGACAGCCGGCCGGCCGCCGACGGCAGGACTTCGCCGGCCGCGCGCGACGGCAACCCCGCCGCTTCGTGCAGCGCCTTGATCGTGACGGACGTTTCGAACGACGCCTTCGCGCGCGTCGATCCGCTTTCGCGCACGAGCCAGTCGACGATCGAATCGAAGTGCGTTTCCGCGACGGCAGCCGCGCGGCGCAGGACGGCCGCGCGCTCGTCGTACGGCAGGCCGAACCACGCGGGCTGCGCGCGATGCGCGGCGGCTGCCGCGTCGGCCACCGCCGCGCCGTCCGCGAGGCCGACGCGGCCGAGCGTGTTGCCGGTCGCGGGTTCGACTACGTCGACCGCGTGCGGGCTGGCGTGCCAGCGTCCGTTGAAAGTCTTGCCGTGCCAGACGTCGGCGTCGAACAGTGCCGTGTTGCTGCTGCTATCCATGTACGCTCCTGAGGAAATTCCGACCCGCCGGATCGGGCCTTGCATCGCCCCGACCGGCATGCGCGCGAGGGTAGGCGGCCGGGAGGAAGCGGAGCCATCCGGGTTTGTTCCCACCCGCCGCACCCGCGCCGGCCGGTGGGGGCGCGCGTCGACGTGTGCGGAAACTGAACACTCCGATACCGCCGGGCGAACGGCGTGTCGTTTCCGCCCTCACGGCGGCTGGGACGCGCGCCGTCGAGCGAAACAGCGGGTGTCGCCGCACGAATCGGCGAGGACGTCGATATCCGCGTACCGACTTCCTGCCGATCGTTCACCGAAGTCGAAGTCGCAATCCGGCAGGCCAGCCACGCCGTTGTTCCCTCAGGAAAACCCTGATCCGCTCCCGGCGGGCCGTGGATTTCGGCCGGATTCCCCGGCTCCGGGAGCCGCCGCGTCACGCCCCCGCGCAAGCAGCGGCTCGAGCGCGCACGACCCCGTGCCGTCAGGCCTTCAGGCCCATATACCTAGCCAGATAAGGTATGGCGCATCGCAATATTTCGCGTATCGAGTCCAATTTCAATACCTGTCAGGTATTGAAAAACACGCCTAAAAGTATTGGACGGTGCATTTGCCCGGCGCGTATAAATCCGTCCCATGAACTCCCCACTTGCAGCGTGCCCCATGTCCTCCGCCACCGTCGAACGCATCGAAACCCGTCTCGTCGACCTGCCGACGATCCGCCCGCACAAGCTGTCGGTCGCGACGATGCACGGCCAGACGCTGATGCTCGTGAAGGTGTTCTGCAGCGACGGCGTGACGGGCATCGGCGAAGGCACCACGATCGCCGGCATGGCCTACGGCCCGGAAAGCCCCGAGGCGATGAAGCTCGCGATCGACGCGTACCTCGCGCCGGCGATCGTCGGCAAGGACGCGACGCGCATCCAGACGCTGATGGCATTCGTCGGCAAGCTCGCGAAGGTCAACCACTTCGCGAAGAGCGCGCTCGAAACCGCGCTGCTCGACGCGCACGGCAAGCGGCTCGGCGTGCCGGTGAGCGAACTGCTCGGCGGCCGCCGGCGCGACCGCCTGCCGGTCGCGTGGACGCTCGCTTCGGGCGACACGGCCGCCGACATCGCCGAAGCCGAACGGATGCTCGACCTGCGCCGCCACAACATATTCAAGCTGAAGATCGGCGCGAAATCGCCGGACGCGGATATCCGGCACGTGGCCGAGATCAAGAAGGCCGTCGGCGATCGCGCATCGGTGCGCGTCGACGTGAACATGGCGTGGAGCGAAACGCAGGCCGTGCGTGCGATTCCGGCGCTGGCCAATGCCGGCTGCGAACTGGTCGAGCAGCCGGTCGCGTCCGCCGCGGCGCTTGCGCGCCTGATGCGCCGCTTCCCGGTCGCGCTGATGGCCGACGAAATCCTGCAGGGCCCCGACAGCGCGTTCGACATCGCGAAGCATCACGGCGCGGACGTGTTCGCGATCAAGATCGAACAGAGCGGCGGACTCTTCGCGGCGCAACGCGTGGCCGCGATCGCGGACGCGGCCGGCATCGAGCTGTACGGCGGCACGATGCTCGAAGGTGCGTTCAGCACGGTGGCCTCCGCGCACCTGTTCGCGAGTTTCGCGAACCTGCAGTGGGGCACCGAACTGTTCGGGCCGCTGCTGATCACCGAAGAGATCCTGACGCAGCCGCTCGATTACAGCGAGTTCGAACTGACCGTGCCGGACGGCCCCGGTCTCGGCATCGAACTCGACGAGGACAAGGTCAGGCGTTTCACCCGCGACGGGCTGACGAAAGTCGCGCGGTAATACGAGTCACGCAAAGCCGTCATTCCCCTAAAACCACGTGGAGACATCATCATGAGCGTCAAAGTTTTCGATACCCGGGAAGTGCAGGATCTGCTGAAGGCCGCGTCGAACGCCGGCGGGAACGGCGGCAACGCGCGGACGCGGCAGGTCGTGCTGCGCCTGCTCGGCGACCTGTTCAAGGCGATCGACGATCTCGACATCACGCCCGACGAAGTGTGGGCCGGCGTCAACTACCTGAACAAGCTCGGTCAGGATGGCGAAGCAGCGCTGCTCGCGGCCGGCCTCGGCCTCGAGAAGTATCTCGACATCCGGATGGACGCCGAGGACCAGGCGGTCGGCCTCGACGGCGGCACGCCGCGCACGATCGAGGGGCCGCTGTATGTAGCGGGCGCGCCGGTGCGCGACGGCGTTTCGAAGATCGACCTCGACGCGGACGACGGCGCGGGCCCGCTCGTGATCCACGGCACGGTGACGGGCCTCGACGGCAAGCCGGTCGCGGGTGCGGTGGTCGAATGCTGGCACGCGAACTCGAAAGGCTTCTATTCGCACTTCGACCCGACCGGCGCGCAGACCGAGTTCAACCTGCGCGGCGCGGTGAAGACGGGCGCCGACGGCAAGTACGAATTCCGCACGCTGATGCCGGTCGGCTACGGCTGCCCGCCGCAGGGCGCAACCCAGCAATTGCTGAACGGTCTCGGCCGCCACGGCAACCGCCCGGCGCACGTGCACTTCTTCGTCGACAGCCACGATCACCGCAAGCTGACGACGCAGTTCAACATCGACGGCGACCCGCTGATCTGGGATGACTTCGCGTATGCGACGCGCGAGGAGCTGATTCCGCCGGTGGTGGGCAAGACCGGCGGCACGGCGCTCGGCATGAAGGCCGATGCCTACCAGGACATCGAGTTCAACTTCGTGCTGACGCCGCTGGTACAGGGCAAGGACAACCAGATCGTCCACCGCCTGCGCGCAGCCGCGACGGCCTGACCGCCCGACGGCGCGGCGCGGATGCGCCGCCGCCGGCCGGGTTCCCGCGAGATTCAACCGATACCGATGCGAGCGTGCTTGCAGGACGCGGCACGCGCATGGGAGGAGCCAACATGTCCGCCATCATCGACCAAGCCAACGAACTGGATCACCTGCTTGCGACCGCCGTGCAGGATGACAAGGAGGCCGGCGTCTTCCGCTGCCGCCGCGACATCTTCACCAACGCCGAGCTGTACGAGCTCGAGATGAAGCACATCTTCGAGGGCAACTGGGTGTATCTGGCGCACGAAAGCCAGATCCCGGACAACAACGACTACTACACGACGTGGATCGGCCGTCAGCCGATCGTCATCACGCGCGACAAGACCGGCGAGCTGCACGCGGTCATCAATGCGTGCGCACACAAGGGTGCGATGCTGTGCCGCCGCAAGCACGGCAACAAGGGCAGCTTCACGTGCCCGTTCCACGGCTGGACGTTCTCGAACACCGGCAAGCTGCTGAAGGTGAAAGACGAGAAGACGACCGAGTATCCGGTGCAGTTCAACACGAACGGCTCGCACGACCTGAAGAAGGTCGCGCGCTTCGCGAACTACCGCGGCTTCCTGTTCGGCAGCCTCAGCGCCGACGTGCTGCCGCTCGAGGACTACCTCGGCGAAACGCGCGTGATCATCGACCAGATCGTCGACCAGGCGCCGAACGGGCTCGAAGTGCTGCGCGGCAACTCGTCCTACATCTACGAAGGCAACTGGAAGATGCAGATGGAGAACGGTTGCGACGGCTACCACGTCAGCACCGTGCACTGGAACTACGCGGCGACGATGGGCCGCCGCAAGGAAGACGGCACCAAGGCCGTCGACGCGAACAGCTGGAGCAAGTCGGTCGCGGGCGTGTACGGGTTCGACAACGGCCACATCCTGCTGTGGACGCAGACGATGAACCCGGAAGTGCGGCCCGTGTACCAGCATCGCGACGAGATCAGGGCGCGCGTCGGCGACGTGCAGGCCGATTTCATCGTCAACCAGACGCGCAACCTGTGCGTGTACCCGAACGTGTTCCTGATGGACCAGTTCAGCACGCAGATTCGTGTCGTGCGGCCGCTCGGCGTCGACAGGACCGAAGTCACGATCTTCTGCTTCGCGCCGAAGGGCGAGAGCGAAGCCGACCGCACGGTCCGCATTCGCCAGTACGAGGATTTCTTCAACGTGACGGGCATGGGCACGGCCGACGATCTCGAGGAGTTCCGCGCATGCCAGGCCGGTTACGCGGGCATCACGGCGATGTGGAACGACCTGTCGCGCGGCGCGCCGTTGTGGGTCGACGGCCCCGACGAGAACGCGACGAAGATGGGGCTGAACCCGCGCATCTCGGGCGAGCGCAGCGAGGACGAAGGGCTGTTCGTGTGCCAGCACGAACACTGGGTGCATGTGATGCGCGATGCGCTGAAGAAGGAACGCGGGGAGGTGGCGGCATGAGCTTCGATTACCGGACTGTCTGCGCGGCGCTGTATCGCGAAGCGCGCCTGCTCGACGATCGCCAGTGGGACGAGTGGCTGACCTGCTACACGGAAGACGTCACGTACTGGATGCCCGCGTGGGACGACGACGATCGGCCGACCGACGACCACCAGAGCCAGATCTCGCTGATGTACTACCCGGATCGCGGCGGCCTCGAGGATCGCGTGTTCCGGATCAAGACCGAGCGCAGCGGCGCGTCGACGCCCGAGCCGCGTACCAGCCACAACGTGACGAACGTCGAGGTGCTGGCCGAGCGCGACAACGAAGTGGACGTGCGCTACAACTTTCACACGCTGAACCATCGTTACCGCGTGACCGATCACTTCTTCGGCACGATGTTCGTCACGTTGCGCAAGTCGGGCGACGCGCTGCTGATCTCGTACAAGAAGATCGTGCTGAAGAACGACTACATCCGGCAGGTGCTCGACGTCTACCACGTCTGACGCCGTTGTTTTGTCATGAAGGGAAGTGGAGGTGATGCCATGTCCAGCTACAAGATTGCACTGAATTTCGAGGACGGGGTGACCCGCTTCATCGACTGCAAGGCCGGCGAGAAAGTCCTCGACGCGGCCTTCCGCGCGAAGATCAACCTGCCGATGGACTGTTCCGACGGCGTGTGCGGCACCTGCAAGTGCCGCGCCGAAAGCGGCCGCTACGACCTCGGCGACGACTACATCGACGACGCGCTCACCGAAGACGAAAAGGACAGCGGCCTCGTGCTGACGTGCCAGATGGTGCCGCAAGGCGATTGCGTGATCGCGGTGCCGACCTCGTCGGTCGCATGCAAGACCGGCCAGAGCGGGTTCGCCGCGACGGTGACGAAGGTCGAGCAGCACAACGATGCGGCCGTCGTGCTCGAACTCGACGTCGGCGCGGCCGCGCCCGTGTTCCTGCCGGGCCAGTACGTGAACATCGACGTGCCCGCGAGCGGCCAGCACCGTTCCTATTCGTTCTCTTCGGCGCCGGCCGATGCAAAGGTCAGCTTCCTGATCAAGAAGATTCCCGGCGGCGTGATGAGCACGTGGCTCGAATCGGCGCAGCCGGGCGACACGCTGGAACTGCACGGGCCGCTCGGCAGCTTCTACCTGCGCGACGTGCAGCGTCCGCTGCTGTTCCTCGCGGGCGGCACGGGGCTTGCGCCGTTCCTGTCGATGCTCGAGGTGCTGGCACGCACCGGTTCGCAGCAGAAGGTGCACCTGATCTACGGCGTGACGCGCGATCTCGATCTCGTGCTGGTCGACGCGATCGAAGCCTGCGCGGCGAAACTGCCGAACTTCAGCTTCGCGACCGTCGTCGCGGACGCCGCGTCGAGCCATCCGCGCAAGGGCTGGGTCACGCAGCATATTCCGGCCGATGCGCTGAACGACGGCGATGTCGACGTGTATCTGTGCGGGCCGCCGCCGATGGTCGACGCGGTGCGCAAGTACTTCGACGACGAAGGCGTGAAGCCGAACAGCTTCCACTACGAGAAGTTCACCCCCAACGTCACGGCAAAGGCGGCATGACCATGCAACGATTCTCGGGCAAGGTCGTCGTCGTCACCGGTGCGGCGCAGGGCATCGGTCGCGGCGTCGCGCTGCGCGCGGCGGCCGAAGGCGGCAAGGTGCTGTTCGTCGATCGCGCGGATTTCGTCGCCGAGGTGGCGGCCGAAGCGACGGGTGGCGAGACGGCCGGATTCGTCGCGGATCTCGAAACCTACGACGGCGCGCACGCGGCGATTGACTGCGCGGTGCAGACGTTCGGCGGCATCGACATCCTGATCAACGGCGTCGGCGGCGCGATTCGCATGCGCCCGTTCGCCGAATTCGAGCCGGCGCAGATCGACGCGGAAATCCGCCGCTCGCTGATGCCGACGCTCTATACCTGTCACGCGGTGCTGCCGCACCTGCTCGCGCGCGGCGGCGGCACGATCGTCAACGTCTCGTCGAACGCGACGCGCGGCATCCGCCGCGTGCCGTATTCGGCGGCGAAAGGCGGCGTCAATGCGCTGACGCAGGCGCTCGCGATGGAATACGCGGAGCACAACATCCGCGTCGTCGCGACTGCGCCCGGCGGCACCAGTGCGCCGCCGCGCCGCGTGCCGCGCAATGCGGCCGGCGACAGCGAGCAGGAACAGGCGTGGATGAGCGAAGCCGTGCGGCAGGTGACCGACTCGACGTTCTTCAAGCGTTACGGCAGCCTCGACGAGCAGATCGCGCCGATCCTGTTCCTGGCCTCCGACGAGGCGAGCTACATCACCGGCACCGTGCTGCCGGTCGCAGGCGGCGATACGGGTTGAGCGGCGCGCGGTGAAGCCGCTTGCCTTGCATGTGTTCATCGATAACCAACCAACCGGCCGGCGCCGAGACGCCAGCCACGGAGACATCCATGCGTGATCGCAAAGCCATCGTTCCGGCGGGAATGGAAGCGGTGTACGAAAAAATCGGCTACGCGCCGGGCCTGAAGGTTGGCGATACGCTTTACGTATCCGGCCAGATCGGCCGCGACGCGGCGATGCAACTCGTCGAAGGCCGCGAAGCGCAGATCGTGCAGGCGTTCGAGAACCTGAAGCGCGTGCTGGAGGCGGCCGGCGCATCGTTCAACGACGTGGTCGACCTGACGACGTTTCATACCGACATGCGCGACCTGCCGCTGTTCATGCAGGTGCGCGACCGCTACCTCGATGCACACCCGAAGCCGGCGTGGACGGCGGTCGGCGCGCACATGCTGGGCGGGTCGCCCGGTTATATCGTCGAGATCAAGGCGGTGGCGGTGCTGGCTGACTGATCCGGTTCGTCGTCGGCGTTAATTTGCGTCTTCCGGCGTGAGCGGTGCGGTGATGTCGACAAACGACCCTGCCGGCCACTGCTTTCCGTGCCACGTAACGGGTGCGGCCAGAAAACACGATCTCAGCGCGGGCCCGGCCGGCGTGAGGTCGAAATTCGTATCGCCGCAGGGCCAGCCGTCGATGACCGCGCCTGCGCTCACCTCTGCGCGGGCCCGGTCGCAACAGTTGTCGGGGATGAAGATCAGCCCGTCGATCGGCACGTTGCCGAGCTGGACGGGGCGCGGGCTGTGAATCGACTGCAGCGTGCGCTTTGCGCCCCAGCCGAAAAAGCCGCCTTCGCCGTTGTAGACCGCATGGCTGCCGGGCGGGAACGTCACGCCGAGCACCTGCTGCGGCCTGGTCGTGACCTCTTCCCGGTCGTGATAGCCGTCGAGCGCGTATTCCCTGAGCAGTTCGGCACCGCATAGCAGGACGGGCAGGAAGAAGAACAGCACGCCATACGCAAGCCGCTTCGGCATCGGCATCCGGCGCAGCAGCAGCACGAACACCAGCAGGGTCATCACGACCCAGAAGGCCGACGCCACCGTGAACGCGGCCATCGCGATGCCACCCAGCTCGCCGGCTTCCGCATGGCTCACGGACGGGACCAGCGCCAGCAGCAGCGCCGTCATGGCGAACTTCCCGCAACGGGATCGGATGGGGCGGAGTCGCATCGGTCGATTCTTCAATGAACGTGGATGGTTATTCGAAGCCGCACAGGACGACTTTCATGATCCGGCGTATCGGCCAGCCTGAGCCACGGGAGGAACCGAACCAGCGGACGGTCGCGATCGCGAGCGCTAGTATGGACGTTGGCCGTGCGATTCTCCAGGTGTTGACGCGCTGCGGCACGCGTGTCGCGCTGTACCGATGCCCGGCCCGGTGTCGAACCCTGCGCCTGCCGCCACCAGCCGCGCGGCGGCAGGCGAACGACACGCATTCGGCGCGCATATGGCTGCCGGCCCGCCGGCAACGTGGCGCCCCATCCGGAGACAAGCCGATGACCGAACGCCAGCCCCCCGACATGACCCCTCCGCACGCGGAGCCCAGCGCGCACGATGCGCTCGAACACCTGCTCGGCAGCCTGCACCGGCATGGCTTCCTGCATTTCGCGAACGAGGTCGTCAGCGCGAATGCGCGGCTGGCCGACACGTTCGTCGATGCGCTCGACAAGCCGGGCATGCAGAGCGGCATGCAGAATCTCGCGGTGCTGCTGACGGCGCTGTCGCGCATTCCGCCCGAGCAGTTCGGCAAGGCCGTGTTCGCGGCGGCCGACGCGCTGCATCACGTGGGCGCGTGGCAGCCCTCGCAGCATGAACATGTCGCGCCCGGCGTGCGCGGCGCATATCGGCTGCTACACGACGAAGCGCTGTGGGATGCGTTGACGCCGTTGCTGGAAGGCCTGAAGGTGTTCGCGCAAGGGCTCGCGCGCGATCCCGGGCAGGTCGTGACGGCGCTCGGCGAGAAAACGCCGGACCCGTGACAGCGCCGCGCGGCGGATCGGCCGCGCGCGAGTGTGCGGCCTGCCGCCTAGCGGCTCTTGCGTGAAAACAGCAACGAATCGGCGTCGTTGAAGCGGATGCGCACCGGATCGCCGTAACCGGCTTTTTCCGCCACGCGGATCGACGCGACGTTGGTCGGCGCGATCAGGCACACGCTGCGCTCGAACCGCTGCTGCCCGTCGAGCCATGCAAGCGCGGCCGCGAGCGCCTCGGTCGCGTAGCCCTTGCCGTGCGCCCAGGTCGCGAGTGCCCAGCCGGCTTCCGGCACGCCACGAATCGACGGCTCGATGAGCCGGTGGAAATCGGCGAAGCCGAGATCGCCGACATAGCGGCCGGACGCCTTCTCGCGAATCGCCCAGTAGCCGTAACCGAGCAGCGGCCACAGCCCGCGATACGCGAGCATGCGCATCCACGAGTCGCGCGGCGCGGACGGTTCACCGTTGAAGATGTGCGCGACGACCTCCGGCTCGGCCCACATCGCGGCGAGCGCGTCGAAGTCGCCGAGCGGATGGCCTTCGAGGATGAGGCGCGGCGTGTCGAGAACGGGCGGGGAGGAGACAGGCGGCATCGCGGTTTCCGGGAACGAGTTGAACAGGACGGCTGGACTGACGGCGCGTCGATGCCGCGTTACCGACGGTCGCCGGCAACGGCCGGATCGGCGCCTGTATCGGTGATCGGCATGTCGAGCGGCTCGACGCTCGCGATCGCGGACAGGTTGCGTTTCATCCGCTTCGACGAAGCGATGACGGCGATTACCTGGCCCGCACGGCAGAGCGCCGAAATGATATCAAAACCCCTCGCCCCGGGTGAGCGAGTGCAACGCCGACATACGGGGCGACATACGGCCCGGGCCAGTAGACCGTCCTTCGCCGCCAAGGATCATCTCATCCGCCGCAGCGCACGGCACGGCGGTCGGCATTCAGCGAATGCTGTTCCGACGCGTCGCCCGCGCAAGCGGCAGGCCCGGCATCACGCAACCGCTGCTTCCCGATGAAACGGATAGTCCGTGTACCCGCGCGCATCGCCGCCGTAGAACGTCGTGCTGTCTTGGCGCGTCAGCGGCGCACTGCCGCGGCCGGCGGCACGGCCGGGCGAGATTGCATGGCCGTCCCGCGCGATAATCGGGATTGCACGTGGCGCGCGTCGTGCGCGCGCCGCATTCCCGATTCGCCTCCACCACTCATCATGACGCTCGAATCCGACTGGCTCAGCCGCTTCATGGCGCTCGTCACGGTCACGGGGAAGCTGGAAATCCGCTGCGCGTTCGGCGCGCCGTGGGCGATCGCGTACGAGCGGTCGCCCGCGCGCGAGATTCCGTATCACGTCGTGCTGCGCGGCCGCGCGATCCTCGAGAATCCCGACGACGGCACGATGCGCGAACTCGGCGGCGGCGACCTCGTGCTGCTTCCGCACGGCTCTCCGCACGTGCTGCACGACGGCAGCGGGCTGCCGCCGGTGCCGGCGACCAAGCGGCCCGGCGGTCACGTTTTCATCGGCGAGAACGCCGGCACCGGGGAGCGGCTGGACATGCTGTGCGGGCGTTTCGTGGTCGCGCCGCCGCACGACCGGCTGATCCGGCGTCACCTGCCGACGGATCTCGTCGTGCGTTCGGCGGCGGACAGCCGGACGCCCGATGCGCTGGCCGCGACTGCGCGGCTGACCGCGCTGGTGGAACTGATGCGTGCGGAATCGCTCGAGCAGCAGCTCGGCGGCCTCGCGATCCTGAACGCGTTGTCGGCGGCGCTGTTCGCGCTCGCGCTGCGCGCGATCAGCGAATCGGGACAGGCGCCGACCGGCCTGCTGGCGCTGGCCGGCCATCCGCGCCTTGCACCCGCGATCGTCGCGATGCTCGACGATCCGGCCAGGCCATGGACGCTGCCCGAGCTGGCCGCGCTGTGCAGCATGTCGCGCGCGACCTTCATGCGTCATTTCCAGTCGAAGCTCGGGCACTCGGCCGCCGACCTGCTGACCGACATCCGGATGAGCCTTGCCGCGAATGCGTTGCGTCAACCGTCGGCGAGCGCCGAGGGTGTGTCGGCCGACGTCGGCTACCAGTCGGTGGCTGCGTTTCGGCGCGTGTTCACGCGCTGGGCGGGGATGACGCCCGGCGACTGGCGGCGCCAGTCGCTCGGCGATCGACGAGATGCGGCAGCAGCGGACGAAGGTGTCGTCGACGACGTGGAGTAGCCGGGAAGGGGGAAGGCGTCGCATCCTGTGTCGTTTGCCCTGACGGCCGTCGCGGGCTGACGCGACGCTCTGCCAGGCCGCATCTCGACCGGCTTTCGGTTCACACCGACTGTTGCCGGAACGAACGGCGTGCCGTCGAAGCGCAACGCCTGTGCGCGAATCGGGCCGAGCGCAATCGACGTCGGGAATCCGGGCCGCGCCCCAGCTGGCACCGGCTGCGTTGCTGGAGACTTATTCTCCTTTGGAAGATCAGCCTGTCGGATGCAAAACCTGCGGCAAGCTGTTCGGCTGCATGCAAGCCCGGGCGAGGCAGCCAGGGGAATCGCGTTGTTTGCGGGAGGCTCGGCAAGTCCGTGGGACATGCGGTTCATAGGGCATTGAGTGTGACGGGACGCCGGATCGCGTCGTATGGCCACGCACGGGGCCTCGCATGAGGGGCTCTGCGAATTTGGATGTGCGCGTTGATTTTCTTCTATAGGAGATTTAATCTCCGAGTTGCCAGTCGTTGCGGGTCGGAAATCTTCTCGAATGATTGGCCGTCGGCAGCACGATTGCGCGAGGAGATCGGATTCGAGTCCTCCAGCAGTTACCGCATCATATTTTGTACTGCTTAGAAATATCAGCCGGATCGCTCGGTGCCGACCTGCGGGATAAAAGGTAGCCGCCGGTGCGGCATTAATGGGTTGTTTCTCTTGAGTCGGGCCTTCAAAGGAGTTAGCGATGAGCATCAAATTGCACAATCCCGCCAGCATGGCGCCGCCGTTCTCCTGCTACAGTCAGGGCGCTTCGGTGCCCGGTGACGCACGCTGGCTGTATGTTTCCGGTCAAGTGGGCGTGACGGCGGACGGTGTCGTTCCGGACGATCCGGAGCGGCAAACCGAGTTGGCGTGGGATAACCTTCTGGCCGTGCTGGCCGATGCCGGGATGACCGCGAAGGATCTGGTCAAGGTCGACGGCTTCATCACGAGCCCGGACCTCGTGCCGTTCTTCCGCAAGGAGCGCGAACGGCGATTTGCGGGGCACGCTGCTGCAACCACGATGGTCATCGTTGCAGGGCTGGCCGAGTCGAATCTTCTAGTGGAGATTCAGGCGGTCGCGGCCCGCTGACGCAATGTCAGTTCTGGTCGGGCGGTGGACATCCTTTGAACCGTGTTCGGCGCTTGACCAGGCGTTGGCGTCCATCGCGAGTCGTGGCAGTTATCGTGCGCCTGCCACGGCTCGTCTGTCGGCAAGCCGTCCGGGCAACCGCGGCACCAGCGAACAGCCGCGCGCGTACCGGTTCAACGCGGATTGCCGCGGCGATCCGCCGGGCGACCGGACGCAACCGTATCGATGCGGCTTGGCAGGACGGGCGGGCTAGGCTCGGCGAGAAATGACCATGAAATAGCCGCACGGCTCCGCCGTCTGATTGACGAAACCGTGCTCGACGTCGGCCTGGAAGAACAGCGAGTCGCCTGGTTCCAGATATTCCTTCTTTGCCCTGAACTCCACGACGAGATTGCCGATCGTCACGACGATCTGTTTCTCCACCCCGGACGGGTACGCAGGAAGCAGGCCGGTCGACACGCCAGCGGGAAGATAGTGATAGATGAGCTCCACGCGGCCGCCGCCTGTCGCCGGCGAAACGATGTGCCGTTCAAAACCTGTTTCGGGGTCGCGAAAGACCGGACGTGCCGCCCTGCGCATGACCACCGTATTGCCTCCGGGTTGATCTCCCCCGACCAGTTCCGTCAGCGACGATTGAAGGCTGTGCGCGATTCTCGTTGCGATGCCGATCGTCGGGCTCTTCTCCCCGCGCTCGACCTTGGAGAGCATGGCGCGGCTGACCCCGGAAAGTTGCGACAGTTGCTCCAGCGTCAACCCGGAAGCTTCCCGTAATCCGCGGACACGGCCCCCAAAGGCACGCGAGAGCGAGTCGTTCTCGTCCGCCATGCCCGATTCGGTGTCTTGTCCCTGCGGCATAGGTTCCTTTTCCATGATGAGTCGATGCGACAAACCGATATTATCATCCACCATAGAAGAAGCAATCAAGCATGCAAGACGCGTCTTGCCGTGCCCTCGGGCACGCGTCGTCTGGAAGGACTATCGGATACGGGCCCGGATGCGCGGCCACGGGGGCTGCACGAATGGCTGAACGTTACCCCCGGGCCGTACGCTTGCTTGAGTCTTCTATGGTAGATATTATTCCACCCATTGATGGATCGATTATCTGATTTCGAGGGGCGTCGAGCATGGACACGAACACGATGAAGCCGATTGCAAAAGGTCGGAACTTCGCATCCTTCCAGTTTGGCGATCTGAAGATCGTTGCGCTCCGCGACGGATACGTCGACATGCCTGCCACGCGGCTCCGGCGAGTCGATGGGGAGACTTTCGACACGCCACCCGTCGGGACGCATCTGGTCGACAACCAATTGCGACTGTCGGTCAATGCGTTCGTGATCGTTGACGGCGAACGGTCGGTCATCGTCGACACTGGCGCGTCGAACACGTGGTATTCCACGATGGGAAAACTGGTGGATGGGGCCGCTGAAGCCGGGATCGACAGGTCCGGTATCACGGACGTGTTGCTGACGCACACCCATGAGGATCATGTGAACGGCTTGATCGCACCGGACGGTTCGGACGCATTTCCGCAAGCGAAGAGAATCCTCGTCGGCCCGGAGGAAATCCCGGAATTTACCGGCCGGTTGGCCCGGCTGCGGGATCGCGTCACGCCGGTGACAGACAATTTCTCCGTGAGCGACCGGATCACTGCGGTTCGCGCGACCGGGCATTCTCCCGGACACACCGCGTACGAAGTGGCAAGCAGTGTCGGGCGCTTGCTGGTGTGGGGCGACATTATCCACGTGCCGTCGGTGCAGTTCGGGCGCCCCGAAATTGCATGGGAATTCGACAGCAATCAGTCGAGCGCTCGCGATACACGATTGGCACTTCTGGAGCGTGCGGCACAGCCGCATTATTTCGTGGCTGGCGCCCATCTGGATTTCCCCGGTATCGGGAGCGTGACGGCAGCGGGTGACAGCTTCGCGTTTCATCCCGTTGGCGTCGAGTGACACGTCGACGCGTTCGTCAATGACGAACGCGCGACGTTGTGGATCAATCGCGATATCGATCGGAACGCAGGAACGGCCGACATCGGGACCGCATGCCGGCGATGCCGCCGTGCTTACTTCACGGGCGGGAAATCGACGACCGTGTCGTTGATGCGGTTGAACGTGTTGGTGAAGATCGTCAGCGCGATCGCGAGCGAGATTTCCGCGAGTTGCGCGTCCGTGTAGCCGGCTTCCCGGATCGACGCGAATTCGTCGTCGGTGATCGTGCCGCTGGTCCGTTGCAGGTTCAGCACGAAGCGGATCAGCGCATCGCGCTTCGCGTCGCCGGTGTTCGGCTGGGCCGAGCGGATCGCGCGCAGCGCGTCGGCCGACAGCCCGGTCATCTTGCCGAGCAGGTTGTGCGCGGCGACGCAGTAGTCGCACCCGGTGTCGGCGCTGACGAGCAGCTTGATCGTTTCGAGATCCTGCTTGCTCAGCGTGCCGCCGGCGAGCACGCCTTCGGCGTTGAGCACGGCCGCGAGCGCGTTCGGCGCGAGATGGCCGACGGCGGCGAACAGGTTGGGGACGGTGCCGCCGGCGACCTTGCGAACTTGTGCGTACACGTCCGCGGTTGCGCCGGTGGCGGATTCGATGGCGGGGATGGCGATGCGGCTCATGACTGGCTCCTTGATCGGAAAGTTGACGCCCGTTCGTTCGGGGTGACTCCACTTTAGAAGCGCAGACTGATCCTCGTAAGTCGCAAAATTGCCAAACCAATGCTCAAAAGTATCAACCGGATGTGCGGCAGCTCGGGATCGCCGGTACCGGAAACCGGCACCGGCACCGACTCCGAGCCCGGCGGCTCGCCGGCGCTCTACTTCCGGCTTTTCAGGAAGGTCCGCCCTTCGGTCGTGATCGACGCGCCGGAGCGGCCGTGCGCGGGATGGCTGACGAAACCCGCGCTGACGAGCTCCCGCGCGATCGACCAGCCGAGCGCCGGCGCATCGCGTCCGTAGCGAACGTCGGCGAGGCGTTCGAGCGCCCAGATTGCGGAGGCTGACAGGTTGGGGGTGTTGGACGTGTCGTTGTCGCTCATCGCTTCCTCGGGGAATGGTGATTCGGGGTGGGCGGCGCGATGCCGCGAGAGTGGCGGGGCAAGCGTCAGCGCGCCTGCAGCAACGGAATCAGCGCGTGCAGCGCCGCTTCCTCGTCGGGGCCGGTAGCCAGCACCTGGGCCGACGTGCCGCCGTGTACCTGCAGCGCCGCGATGGCGGCGCCGTCCTTCGCGTTCTCGCGATGCCCGTTCGCGATCAGCAGGATGTCGCTTTCGAAGCGGCGTGCCGCGTCGACGGCTGCGTCTCGTGCGGCGCAGCCGCGGTTGCGGTTCCACGCGGGGCCGATTTGAACGTACACAACGGTTGCCACGATGCTGGAAAGCCTCCGGACGGGTGGTCGGGCGGTACGCGGCGCCGGGTTGGCAACGCACCGGGGGCGCGCGAAACGCGGTTTCACGACACGTGTCGCGTACATCGGATGGCCGGCCTTTCACGGTTTCCCGCAGGGGCGCGGGGCGTCGATCGGGCGGTCGAGGTGCGCCATTCGGTGCGAACATGCCGGCATCCTCACGGAAGCTGCTTTCAAGTTCGCTGAATGTCGCGAAGTGGGGGATTATAATGCATAGGTCAGATTATGTGTATTGCATTATAATGTCGTGTGCGCCGATGCCGGCCTGCCGCTCCGTTGGCGGGCATGTCCCGGCCACCCTTGCCCGGGCGCGCAGCCTGCTCGCCCGGCATTTCTTTATCGACCGACCCGAACTCCTCCCGAATGGAAGCTGCAATGAACGCCGCCCCCGCCTGCCCGCAATGCGCGATGGAAAACACCTACCCGGACGGCACGCTGACCGTGTGCGCGGACTGCGGCCATGAATGGTCGGCCGGCGCCGGCGCCGAAGCGGGCGACGAGCCGGCGGGCGACGTCGTCAAGGACGCGAACGGCAACGTGCTGTCGGACGGCGATTCGGTCGTGCTGATCAAGGACCTGCGCGTGAAGGGCTCGTCGATCACGCTGAAGATGGGCACCAAGGTGAAGAGCATCCGGCTCGTCGGCGGCGATCACGAAGTCGACTGCAAGACCGACATGGGCGGCTTCATGCTGAAGGCCTGTTATCTGAAGAAGGTCTGAGCGCATACTGCGATCGACCATTCCCATCCGACTACCCGAGCATGATCGAGGATCGCAGTTCCTACGAAGCGTTCGTCAGGTTCCTGGCGACACCGCTGAACGACGGCCGGCCTTTCGTGCTGGAGACGCGGCACGCGCTCTCGCTGCACTTCGATCATTTCGGCACGCAGAGCTTCATGTCGCTCAGGGATCCGGGCCGGCTCGAGCTCGGCTATACGCGCGTGATGATGGGCTTTCTGCTGCTGCAGCCCGAGCCTGCACATATCTGCATGCTCGGGCTCGGCGGCGGCTCGCTCGCGAAGTACTGCTACCGGCACCTGCCCGGCACGGCGATCGACGCGGTCGAGATCAACCCGGACGTGATCGCGCTGCGCGACGTGTTCAGGATTCCTGCCGATGATGCGCGGTTCGCGGTGGTGCGCGCCGACGGCGCGGATCATGTGGAAAGGGCGGACGTCCGGACGGACGTGATCCTGCACGACGTGTTTGTCGCCGACGGCACGCCGGGCCGGTGTACCGGCGCCGCATTCCTCGACGCGTGTCGCGCGCGCCTGAGCGATACGGGCGTGCTGGCGATCAACCTGATGGACGACGATCCGGCGCTGCCGCAGCATCTCGAGCAACTGCGATCGGTGTTCGGTGCGTCGTATGCGCTGGTGCCGTGCGGCGACGACAACAACTTCATCGTGTTCGCGTGGAAGGACGACCGCCGGCTGCCGTCGCTGCGCATCCTGCTCGAACGCGCGCTCGCGTGTGCGCAGGCGGGCGAACTCAAGCTGGCGGCCACCGCAAGGCGCATGAAGGCCGGGGAAGGCGTCGATCCGCAGCGGCTGGTCCGGCGTGCGCAATCGCACGGGCGATGGGAAATCGGCGCGTAACCGGCGCGTAACCGGCGCCGCGGGCGCGGCCTGTGCGGCCGCGCTTACTTCACGCGCTTGCCGAGCGCGCTCTTGGTCTTGTACGTCACGCCGTGCCGGTCGAGATACTCGCGGATCAACTGCCGCACGACTTGCGACGGCGTGAGATCCTGCTCCGCACAGAGCATCTCGAAGGCTTCTTTCTTCGCGGGGTCGATCAGGACGGTCAGGCGGGCGGTTTTCGTTTCCATTGCGAGGCGAGCGTGGTCGGTATGTTAATCAAATTATAATCGATCCGCTTTCGGCGACACCGCCGGCGTGCCATCGTCGCGTCCGGTCAGCGCCGGGTGCGGAGCAACACGAGCAGGTCGTCGATCACGGGCACGATCGCGAGCGTGACGAGGATGGCGGCGAGCGGCACGGTCGACACGTAGCCGACATGCTTGAAGCCGATCGCGCCGGCCAGGCCGCCGACGAAGAACGACGTGAGCATCGTCGCGTGAATCCTCAGTTTCGAGCGGTTGGCGATCACCGCATGCGCGTCGACGTCGGCGGCCGACCGGTTCCAGTAGAACAGCTTGCCGAGCTCGATGCCGAGGTCGGTCACGATGCCGGTCATGTGCGTCGTGCGGATCTCCGCGCCCGACAGCTTCGTGATCGTGGCGTTCTGCAGCCCCATGATGAAGCACAGCAGCGTCACGGTCACCGGCACGAAGAACGTTTCCCACAGCGCGAGGTGGCTGCCGAGCAGCCCGAACAGGAGCAGCAGCGCGGCCTCGACGAGCAGCGGCAGCATGAACTGGCTGTGCAGGCCGCGGCGGCGCCCCCAGTTGACGAGGATCGCCGAGCAGCTCGCGCCGACCAGGAACGACCCCAGCGAGCTGATGCCGGCCAGTGCGAGCCGCACGTCGCCGAGCGCCGTCTGGTCGGCGATCGCCGACACGATGCCGCTCATGTGCGACGTGTATTGCCTGACCGCGAGGAAGCCGCCGGCATTGGCCGCGCCGGCGACGAACGCGAGCGAAAACCCGAGCTGACGGTTGGCGGTCGCGCTGCGGTGTTTTCCCGTCAGGTTTCGAAAGTACTGCGCTGGCATAGGGGCTTCGCTCAATCGCCGCGGATCGCGGGCACGGACGGCAGGACCGGCGCCGGACGGCCGCGCGGGCAGGCCGCCTGCACCGGGCACCGGGTCTCTCGAATCATGTGACGAACATGATAATGCCATTATCATACTCTGTTAGCCGGATGGCGCTTTCAGTACAATGGTCCGACGCGCAGCCGGCCTGCGGCTTCGCTGCCGCGCGGCCTGCGCTCACTTCTACTCACCGCTTCATGACCCCGATCAAGTTCATTCTTCGCTACACCGCGATCCCTTTCACGGCCATCGTGGCCGTGGTGGTCTGGACTGTCATACCATCGTCGAAAGAGATCGATGCGAGACAATATGCGGCGCTGTCGCGTGCGTACGCGAGCTTCCCGCTGCCGTTCCGGCACGAGATCTCGGAAGCGATGGACCACGGCCGGATCAACGACCGGCGTTACCAGACACTCGTGCGCGATTCGCTGGGCAACGGCGTCGCGCTGGACTGGCCGGCGTCAGGTGTCGGCGACATCGCGGACGAACGACAAAAGCTGGCCGAACTGATTCAGGCCGATTCGGATCTTCAAAGACAACACCCATGAAAACTCTGCTGGTTTCTGTGGCATTCGCGATGATCATCGCGAGCCTGATTTTCGCGCTGTATTTCATGAATCACGATCGCGGCAAGTCCAAGCGGATGGCGTGGTCGCTCGCGGCACGCGTCGGGTTGTCGGTCACGCTGTTTCTGTCGCTGCTGATCGCGTACAAGCTCGGCTGGATCGAACCGACCGGGTTGCCGATCGGGCGTTGAGCGGGGCACGCCCCGTTGCATGCGGGGCGTTTTCGGGAATCGGAGTTTGATTCGGTGATCGACGTGTTGTGATAAGAATACTTATCCTGATGCAGTTGATGCGAATGTCGGCGGCCGGTGGAATTGCAACGTCGAAACGGTCATTTCATATCACCGGGCCGCGATGAAGTCGCAGCCCGGTGCGCGTGTACCGGCGAGGGCAGCGGCATTCTGCCGACGCGCTACCCGCGCACAGTCGCTTATCCGCGCGCCTGACGCAGCGCGCGGCCCATCTCCGCGATCGGCATCGACGCAATCGAGTTCAGCAGGCGGATTTCACCGGCATCGGGGCGGGCGATCTCGCGCACTTCATCGAGCGTCTGCGCGACGCTGCGATCGAGCGGTTCGAGAAAGCGCCGAAGCTCGTCTTCGGCCGCCTTCGCCTTGAGCCCGAGCGCGTTGCCGAACGCGATCAGCGCGCTCGCGTCGATGTCGGAGAAGCGCGTCGCCGTGCCGAGCGGCATCGTCAGTTCGCAGTGCGGCCAGTGATCGCCGCGATGGTCGGGCCGGTGCGTGGGCGTGTGATAGACGACCGTGCTGACGATGTCGTAGAACGGCGCAAGCCGGTAGCCGCGCGCGTCGACGAAGAACGACAGGTTTTTCAGGTGCGCGTCGCCATTGCCGACCACCACGTTGAAGATCGTCCAGCGGAACACCGACAGGCGCGCGAGTGCGCGCGTGCTGGTCTGCCCGATCGCGCGGCCGAGTTCCTCCGCGTTCGCGCGCTGGTACTTGAAGCCGCGATCGTAGTTCAGCAACTGCATCGCATCGATCGTGTGCAGGCGTCCGGCCGGCTCCGACGCGGTATCGCGGTCGAAGCGGTCGATCACGTAGCACGCCGACGGCGCACGAAGAAAATGCACGTCCGGGACGTCGAGGCCCATCCGTTTCGCGAGCTTCATGCAGAAGAATTCGTTGATCGCCGAATGCGGATAGCCGGCGGCGCGCATGTCCGGCTTCAGCAGATGCATCGACGGCTCGCTGCCGACCGGTTCGAACAGCGCGTAGTCCGGCGGGTCGCCGCGCAGGATCAGCAGCAGCTTCTGCTGCGCGCCGGCCGCCGACATGCGCTTGGGCGCGGTGGCCGTCAGCGCGCGCTCGGGCATGGCCTGGATGCGGCGCTCGAGTTCGTCGAGCGCAAGCGGCTGCATGCTGCCGGCGGCCTCCTGTTCGCCTTCGGCCAGCAGCGTGAGCGCGCCGGCCGATTCGCGCCCGAAATACGCGAGCAGGCCCCACGCATCGGCCGCATCGATCTTCGCCTCGCGCGCGAGCGACGTCCGCATGCCTTCTTCGGGCAGCAGGTTGTCGAAGAACCACTGGACCGGGCGATCGGTCGAGCTGTCGGTGAAGGTGTCGGCGCGCAGCGCGAAAGCGGGCGACAGCGGGTATGCGTGCGGCGAGGCCAGCCACTGCGGGTCGTACGTGAACGACCAGACGCCCTTGTCGTCGGTCAGCCTGCCCATGCGCAGCCCGTTCGCGGACGCGATCAGCGTTCTAGCCATGGCTGCTCCTGCGGCGTTGAGCGGCCTTGAGCGCGTTTTCCGCCGAAATCTCGATCGACGACTCCGCGAACAGGCTCACGCCCAGTTCGCCGAGCAGCAGCAGCACCTTGCCGATTTGCGCGGTCGGCTTCCCGGCTTCCACCTGGCTGATGAATTTCGGCGAGAGCCCCGTGGCGTTCGCGAGCTCGTCCCGCGTGAACCCCTGCTGGAGCCGCACGGCGCGAATGAGGTTGGCGAGGGCGCCGATCGTGTTGACGGACCGAGTCTCCGGCATGACGTTCTCCGTGCTTCGTATCTGAGCGGGAACAGTATTGCACAACTTGCGGGTTCGGGCATCGATTCGTTTCCGTTCGGAAACGAAATGGCCAGGCAGGTGGCTGGATGGCTATTCCGTTCCCGAGCGGGAACCGAATGGCATGGAATCGCAGGCAACGGGATTTTTCGTATCCGGGCGGATACGTGATTGGCGCGCAGGACGAAGCCGGCCGGCCGCGCGTGCCGCCCGGGCACCGCATGGCGCGCATCGACGCTGACGCGACGTTGGGAACGACAAGAGCCAGCACGTCGGTCCGACGATCGTGCGGCGCGCGTCGACTCCGCTGTGCCGCGGACGGCAGCGCGCGTCGACATCGTTAGAATGACCGCGGCACATCCGCCCATTCCGTGGCCCGTCACCCGATCGACATGAACCCATGACCGTACAAGAACTCGAAAAACTGGTGCGAAGCCTGTTCGTCGACGACAGTCTCGAAGTCTTCGGCGAGACCGGCTACAGCCTCTCTTTCGTCGTGCCCGGTAAGGTCAAGGACGTCAAGGCCGCGCTGCTCGCGCGCACGGATCCGGCCGGATGGGACGGCGAGGCGGTGCACGGGTTCTACCGGTGCGACGACGGGGACTGGGCACTGTATCTGCGCGCGATCCCGCATGCGGTGTTCTGCATCGCGACCGTGCAATCGTTGCATGCGCTTCACATGCAGCGGCATCTGGACGCATCGGCGGTCACGCCGGAGCAGCAGGCGACCTACGACGCCGAGGAGGCGCAGCGCCGGCAGGAAGCCGAAGCGCGGCACGAGCGCGACACGCGGACCGAGCCGCTTGCGCCGCTCGGCGGGCCGTTCCATAGCGACGGCGAACGCGTATGGGCCCGCATCGGCAGCGGGCATCGGTATCGTGCGCTCAACAATTTCGATCTCGGCAGCTTTCGGCATCTGGTCGACAACTTTGCCGTCGATGCGTCGGGGCTGCGCTACTACGCGAGCGGCGCCGCGTTCAGCTACGACGACGAAGGCGAAGGACTCGTTGCCGATGGCGATGCCGCGACGCTGGAATCGCTGGGCGGCGACTGGTATCGCGATGCACGGCAGGCCTACTATTTCGGCCCCGACATCTACGACCGCGGCGAATGGCACCTGACCGTGGTCAAGGCAGACGTCGCCAGCCTGACGCATATCGGCGGCGCGTACGCGCGGGATGCGAAGCACCTGTTCTGCGCCGGCGTGCGCAAGCGCGGCATCGCCGATCCGGCCGGCGTGGTCGGCCTCGGTTACCGGTATGCGCGGCTCGGCGCGCAGATTCTTTACGACGGCAAGATCGTGACCAAGCCGGGGCGCATCGACGTCGAGACGGCGCGTGCCGTCTTTCACGACGTGCTGGTCGACGATGTCGGCCACGTGCTGTGGGGGCAGAACTATCGCAAGCCGTTGCCGGGGATCGATGCCAGAAGCCTGCGCTTTCTGACGCGTTTCTATGCGGTCGACGACCATCGCGTCTACTACCGGACCGACACGAACCTGGCCGTTTGCGAAGGTGTCGACCGCGCGAGCGTGGAGGTCGTGTCGTCGATGAGCATCCGCGATCGGGACGGCTTGATCGACATTCGCTATCCGGAAGGCATCGTGCGCGTACCGGCCCGGTCGACGGAATCGTGAAGGCCCCGATCGGACGGTTCCGCGCGTGGCGCAACTGCTCGTTGCGGTGCGTATGCCCGAGCATCGATCTTGATGTCCGCAGCAGATAAACGTATCCGAATCGCTTCGTTGACGCAGTCCGGCAACCGGGCGCGACGCGGCAAACAACGATTCCCGCTTTGCTTGTCGTGCCGCGCCCGATGCGCGTGCCGTCAGAACTTCACGCGCAGCCCGCTGACGAGCGCGATCTGGCGGTTCGTCGACGACGCGCTGCCGATGTTCGAGATCGCCGCGATCTTGCGATAACCGCCCGACGTCGCCGTGCTCGGATCGCCGGCCGCGAGCTGGTAGATGCCGGACAGATAGATGTCGGTGCGCTTCGACAACGCGTAGTCGAACCCGAGCGTGAACTGGTGCCAGCGCGGCTTCAGCGTCTGGCCGCCGGTGCCCGGCAGGCCGCTCGCGCGCCCGTCGGTGAACGTATAGACGCCGATCAGCGTCGCTGCCGGCGTGATCTGGTAACGCGCGTTCGCGTCGTAGTTGTTGAACTTGCGCGACGAGCCGTCGACATAGTCGAGCTGCGTGTGGCTCCACGTAAATCCGAGCGTCGCGCGGCCGAGCGCGTAGTTCGCGCCCACGGCGCCGATCTGCTGCTTGAGCACGCCGCCGTTCAGCCCGTAGAAGAACGCGCCGCTGTAGTCGTTGCCGGTGGTCGAGGTCGCGCCGCCCACCGCACCGCTCGTATTCGACGTCGCGTTCGGATGATTGAGCCGTACATAGCCGCCGCCGACCGACAGCGGGCCGTTCACGTAGTTCGCCGATACGCCCCACGCGTTGTTGTTCGAGAAACCCGTGCCCGCGCCGCCGTTCGCCTGGTTGCTGAATGCATAGAGCAGCTCGGCCGTGAAGCCGGCGATCGTGTCGCTGCGGAACTTCACCGCATTGTTCAGCCGGAAGCTCTGGTTCAGGTTGTCGTTGTCGCCGACGTGCGTGGCCGGCGACCAGAAGCCGGACCCCGAATACTGCGCGACGAGATCGGTGATCGGCTCGTACTGGCGGCCGAACGTCAGCGTGCCGAGCCCCTTCTTCGCGAGGCCCACGTAGGCGGAGCGGCCGAACAGGCGGCCGCCCTGGCCGAGCCCGCCGTCGCTCGGCCGGAACCCGCTTTCGAGCGTGAAGACCGCCTGCAGGCCGCCGCCGAGATCCTCCGCGCCTTTCAGGCCCCAGCGGCTGCCGCTCAGCTTGCCGCTCGTCTGCTGGATGTTGCTCGCACCGCCCTGATTGTTCGTATAGGCGATACCGGCATCGACGACACCGTACAACGTGACCGAACTCTGCGCATGCGCGCTGACCGAACCGATCGAAACCAAACCCAGGACTACCGATTTTTTGATCATGACCATCCTCTGCCTTTATGACTACGTCTGCGAGGATCACGATGCTATTGACGACGGGCGCCGCGCCGAACGGTCGATCCGTGGTTTGTAAATCGCTGCGCGGCCGATTTGTAATGTGCATTGCCGCACGCTCGACACGTGCGTCGCGATCGCGTCCGGCGCGCATGCTGCGGCGAACGCATCGCACCGACGGCGAACGTCGAGCGCCGGAAACGTGCAACCGCCGTCATATCGATCGATGAAATCGTTCGATGTCCACAACGCATGCGGCTCGCCTCGCGATGCTTTTACGCAACGGCCCCCTGTGCGGAGAACGGCCGATGCGCTAAGCGCGGCCGCATATCGATTTCGCAAAACGTTGGTATGGCAGGGCGAGGCGTGACGGTAGAGTCGGGCATCCGGTCGCGGGCCGGCATGCTCCGGGAGCACGAGGGCGCCGACGTGCGCGTTCGTCCCGGTCGTACAACGTACACGGGAACCGTTCGATATGAGTCGCGATGTGCTGTTTTTGCTGGAACCGGGCTTTACCGATCCGAAGCATCCAGGTCAACGCTTCGTCTGTCCGCATGGACTGTCGATCGAAGGGCTGCTGGCGAGCGCGCCCGAGCGCGCCGGCCGCATCGACGTGCGGCGCATCGGCTTCGAGCGGCCGCGGCACGCGGTGATCGATGCGCTCGACGACGCGCACCAGGGCCTGCCGGTGCTCGTGCTCGGTCGCGACCAGCCGGCGCCGGACGACGCGCAGGCACTCGGCGACGTGCGCTTCGTCACCGACGCGCGGCGCATCCTCGAACTGCTGGCCGAACGCCACGGGTTTCCGGTGCTTCATTGACGCATCGGTTTGCACTTCTTATTCGATTCTTATCCGACCGACAGGAGCATCCGATGTCGTCAATTTCGGCGGCACGCCGCCGCCTGCTGCTCGCCGGTGCCGCGGTCGTGTCGGCCCCGTTGGCCGCAAGGGCCGCGTTCGCCGCGCCGGCCGTCAATGCCGATCTCGCCGGCACGACTCTGCGCGTGGCGACCTACAAGGGCGGCTGGCGCGCGCTGCTGCAGGCGGCCGGCCTCGGCGACACGCCTTACCGGATCGAATGGCGCGAGCTGAATAACGGCGTGCTGCACATCGAGGCGCTCAATGCGGATGCGCTCGATATCGGTTCGGGCAGCGAAATTCCGGCGGTGTTCGCGGCGCGCCAGAAGGCCAATGTGCGGTTCATCTCCCGCGCACGCGAAGACCTGAACAACCAGGTCACGCTCGCGCGCAAGGACACGCCGATCCGCGGCATTGCGGAACTGAAGGGCAAGCGCGTCGGCTACGTGCGCGCGACGACGTCGCACTATTTCCTGTATCGCCAGCTTGCGGAAGCGGGCTTGAGCTTCGACGACATCCAGCCGATCAACCTGTCGCCGACCGACGGGTTGTCCGCTTACGATCGCGGCGACATCGACGCGTGGGCGATCTACGGCTACAACGGCCAGCTCGCGCGCAATCGCTACGGCGCGCGCGTGCTGAAGACGGGGAAGGGGTATCTGTCGGGGAATTTTCCCGTCTACGCGAACCCGCGCACGCTCGACGATGCGCGCCGTCGTGCCGCGACGGGCGATCTGCTGCTGCGGTTCCGGCACGCGTATGCGTGGGCGAACGGGCATTTCCGCGACTATGCGCTCGTGCAGAACCGCGAGACGCGCATGCCGGTTGCCGATCTCGTCGCGATGTTCGATCAGCGCAGCGACGACTACGCGCTGCTGCCGGTGACGCCCGACGTGGTGGCGCAGCATCAGCAGGTCGCGGATGTATTTGCTCGCATCGGCGTGCTGGACGGGCCGGCGAATGTCGCGCCGTTCTGGGATACGTCGTTCAATTCGCTGGTTGCAACTGGTTAACGCGGTGCTGCGGGAAGACGCCCGTGCGACTTCGCGGTTTCCAGCCCGACGTCGACTTCGTCGGGCGATCCGGCGCGACCGGATCAGGAGAACGTCGTCGCGACCATGACCCCGAATACCACGCCGAGCGCGATCCCGCAGAGCCGGCCGTAGATCGATGCGCGAACATTGTCGTCGAGCACGAAAGGCGAGCGTTTGTGCTTCCATACCGTGCTGAATGCCACCGGGCGGGTCAGCAGCGCAAAGCATGCGATCAGCACGGGCGTCGCGATGAGCATCGCGATGCGCTGTCCGTTCCAGTCGACGCCGTGCATGGCGAGCGAAACCAGCGCGGCGAGCGGAACCTCGACGCAAAGGCCCAGCAACGAGCCGCTGACGAAGGAATCTCCCGGGGACTGGAACATGATCGGTCCTGGCGTTCGAATGAAATCGGCGCCCGGTTCGAGCACCTGAAGAATAAAAACCACGGCCGATGTCCAAGTCGGTCGGCGGGGTTCGACATCAGTCGGAATGACGGCCGGATGGTAAGGCAAATTGCCGGCCGTTTGTCGGTCATTCAAGCTATTTAACAAATGTTCGGAGTCCCGGCGTATTTTCAGGTCGCATCGGAATATCGCGCCGCGGCAATCATCGGGTAATCGGCTTGCGTACGGTTCAGCGCCGGTCCGCCTGCAAGGATCCGTCGATATTCACTACGATCGAGCGTCCCTTTCTCGACGAACGGGTCAAGCCCTTGAATTGATTCCTGTCGATATCGTATGACGATAATCAATGCATGGGCGTCGCACGCTGTCGAATTCGCGGTGACGCGCGAATGGATGGTGCTGGACATCTGCCTGTCCCATCTGAGCGGCCAGCCTTCGGCACCCTGCGTCCAACTGGAGCACAACGGCGCAACGGTGTTGTTGCAGGCGCCTCACAAACTCAGCCTCGCGACGCAACAGGGCGATCGAATCGCACTGCGCGCGCTCACGCTGCCGGGGCAGGTGTGTCATACCGCGTGGGATATCGTCGTGCGGTACGCGTGACGCCACGATAAATCGGGTTCGCCGCAGCCCCGTGTCGGTCGGAACCCGGACGGAGCACGGGCGTTATCGAGCGTGTCGCATGAGCGCTCGAACGTTGCGCGACAGCCGGGCGCGTCGTGGCCCGACGTGGGCCGCCGCAGTTTCGTCAGCCGGCGAAGATCCGGCGCTGGTAGTCGAGGATCAGGCGATCGATGTCCTGATCGGAGCGCCGCGGCTGGCTTTTCGGCTCGAGCCAGAGCCATCGCATCATCCGGTAACGGGCCTCGACGCACATCAGCCATGCGTCCCAGTCCGACCAGTGTCGCAGCAGCGGGATGTTGCGAATGTCCCGCAGCCCGTCGCGAATCTCGTACACGTGGAAATGCTGGCCGGCGCGCTGACTCAACTCGTCGAACGCGCGTGCGGCCCGCTCCGGGTCGGACAGCAGGAAATCGTGGATTTCGATGATGACGTGGCTGCCCGAGAGCTGTTCCAGCAGCGCGTCGTCGAACAGGTCGAACTCCGCTCCCTCGATATCGCACAGGACAACCCGCTCGGCCGGATCGCCGCCGTGCGCCGACAGGACTGCCGGCAGGTTGCGATCGGCCTGGCCATGGACAGCGACCCGATCCGCCAGCCCCATCTCCGCGGCTCGGTGCTGGATGGCCTGGCGGCGCTGCTCGTCCATCTCGAAACACAGGCTGCGGCCGAAGACGTTGTTGCTGACCAGGCCGATGCCGAAAATCCCGTCGGCGGCCCCCAGATCGACCAGCACCTTGTGGGGCGACCCGAGTGCTTCGAGAATCGCGCAAACGGCGATCTCATAGGTGCCGAGCAGGTAGCCGCCGACCGCGACCTCCGCCCAATGACTGACGCCGATCGGAAACCCGCGAAGGATGCCGTACTGGACGATCGAGCCGGTCTGCTCGCGCAGCAACTGCGACAGATAGTGCAGACGAAGATTCGCGGCCTGAAGCGAGCTTTGGCTGAAGTACTGCGCGTGGTCCATTTTTCTCGTTCTCTCCGGATGAGGAAGCGCGTCGGAAAACGCGGCGAAGGCGGGGCGCCTTCCGCGAATGCGACACGCGTTGCCCTGCATGGAACGAGAATATAACGCCTTGTCGACGTCATGGCGTACGTGAGCCATGGATTGGCGTCTGGCCGCCGGCCGGTCACGCGCGCCCCATGATCCGGGTGCCGAGCGAGATGCCGAATTCGGACAGCGAAGCGTTGGTCGCGAGCTGAAGGGCTTCCCAGCGCGACAGCGCGGTGTCGAACGTGGGGCCGCGCACGACGCCGCGCAGCGCCTCGGCGAGACCGACCGCGTTCTCCGCCGCTTTCGCGACGCCTGCGGCCGTGTGCGGCCGGACGAGGCAGGCCGCATCGCCGAGCAACACCGCGCGCCCGAAAACCATGCGGTCGACCGCGAGATCGAGGATCGCCTGCGCGAACGGCGAGTGCGTCGCATCGACGAGCGCGGCGAGCGTCGGGGCAAGCATGCGGCGGCCGGCGTCCACGAGTTCGCGCCGGTTGTCGTCCCGCATCGCGCCGGGCGGCAGCGAACCGTCGCGCTGCGTACCGTCCTGCGCCAGGAACAGCGACGGCACGCGATCCTGCGCGAGCCGCCGATACCAGACCCAGTTCACGCGGCGTTTGCCCGGTTCGATCGCGCCGTCGCGGCCGGGTACCAGATAGGTCAGGAACAGATGCGCGTCGCCTTGCTGAAACGTGAAGCGGTTGCGCAGTACCTGCAGCACCGTGTCGGGAAGCAGGTGCTCGTCGACGAGCCCGCGCCACGCGACATAACCCGCGTACGCGGGCCGCGCGTCGGGAAGCAGTTGCGCGCGGACGTTCGAGCGGCCGCCGTCGGCGCCGACCAGCAGGTCGGCCTGCTCGACGCGGCCGTCCGCGAAATGCGCGATCACCCGGTCGCCTTCCTGCGCGAACCGCTCGAACGATACGCCGGCATGCACGACGCCGGCGGGCAGCGCGCGCTTCAGCGCCGTATAGATCACGCTCCACGCGGTCTGCGTTTGCGGCATGTAAAGGCGTTGCACGATCCGGTCGTGCTCGTCGAGATAGATCCGGTCGATGGAATCGACGCCCGCATCGCGTGGCACGGGCACGCCGCCGAACGTGAAGGCGCGTTCGATCGGCGCTTGCAGCACGATGCCGCCGCCGCGGCTGTCGAGGTCGTTCGGCGATTGCTCGAAGACCTTGACGCGCCATCCGGCCGCCCGCAGCGCGGTCGCGGCGAACAGTCCGCCCACCGATCCGCCGATCACGACCGCGAGCGGTCCCGAAACGTCGCTCATGATGCGTTCCTCCCGAGGATTCGTTGCGTGCGCATCGATTCAGCCTTCCCAGTGCTTCAGGAAGTCGAGCAGCAGCGCGTTCACGCGCTCCGGCTGTTCCTCTTGCGGCAGGTGCCCGCACTGCGCGATCGGCTCGGCACGCAGGTTCGTGGCCATGCCTTCCCACACGGATTTCATGTCGAACATCTTGCCGACCGCATGGAAATCCTCGCCCCAGAGGGCCATCGTCGGGCAGCCGATCCGGACGTCCGCATCGACGAGATCCTGCTTCACATCCTCGGCGTTCGCGCGATAGTCGGCCAGTGCGCCGCGCACGGCGCCCGGGCGTCGATACGCGCGCACGTAGGTGTCGAACGCGTCGCCGGAGATCGCGTGCGGGTTGTAGCACCAGTCGGAGAAGAAATGGCTCAGCCACTCGGCTTCCTTGCCGGCGATCAACGCCTCGGGAAGGTCCGGCACCTGGTGGAACAGGAAGAACCAGTACGCGCGCGCCGTTTGCGCGGTCATGTTCTGCGCGACGATGCGCGTCGGCACGTTGTCCATCACGACGAGCCGGTCGACGCGCTCGGGGAAGTCTTTCGAAAAACGCGTCGCGACGCGTGCGCCGCGATCATGCCCGACGAGCGCGATGCGGCCGATGCCGAGCGCATCGAGCAGCCCGGCGAGGTCGCGCGCCATGTTGCGTTTGTCGTACCCGGCGGCCGGCTTGTCGGTTTCGCCGTAGCCGCGCAGATCGGGTGCGATCACGCGGTAGCGCTGCGCCAGCGCGGGGATCTGGAAGCGCCACGCGAAGCTGGTTTCCGGGAAGCCATGCAGCAGGACGACGACGGGCCCGCTGCCGGCATCGATGTAGTGCTGGCGGATGCCGTTCGCGGTGACGGTGTGATGGGCGATCGAAGGCGTGGCGTTGGTCATGCGGCGGTCCCGGTTCGGTTCGGCCTGCGCGCAAAAGGCGCGGCTGCGAATGCCTATCGAGGATAGGTGAAGCGCGCGGCGCGCCGGATGAATTGTTCTGAATTCGTCCGCTTGCGCGCGCGCCCGCCGCCCGCCGCCGCGTTACGCGCGCCGGCGGCGCCGGGTGGTCGCGCCCGACCCGAGCTGCTTCAGCGCGGCGGGCGTGCCGTTCAGGAACGCGTCGATCAGCCGCTCGATTTCGGTGTCGAGATCGTCGGGCACCGGCAGGCCGTAGACCCACTTGCGGACGCCGAGATAGAAGATGCTCGCGTGCAGGCTCCAGACCAGTTCGATTTCCGCATTGCGCTGGGCCTCCGTCGCCGGCGTGGCGATGTCGTATTCGTGCCGCAGCTCGCGCAACACCGGCAGGAATACGCGTTCGCGCAGCCGCGACAGGTAGCGCGTGTTGAAACCTTCGCGGCTGAGCCCGGCGAAGATGAAGGTGCGGATCCATTCGCGCCGCAGGATGGTTTGCGCGTAGGCGCGATAGAACGCGACGAGCCGGTCGTGCAGCGAGACGGTGCGATCGGCGATCAGTTTTTCCCAGTCGGGATTCCACGTGTAGATCTCGTCGTACACGCGATCGATCAGCGCTTCCTTGCTCGGAAAGTACCGGTACAGCAGCGGCTGGGTGACACCGATCTGCCGCGCGAGCTCGCGCGTGCTGCCGGAAAAGCCGTGCGTCGCGAAGTGCTCGATCGCCTTCTCGACGATCTGCCGCTCGCGCGCCTCCGGCGCGAGCCGGCGGCCCGGCGTGACGGCGTTGCCGTCGGCGTCGGTCCCGGGCTCGCGGGCCGGCGTGCTGCGTTTTCTTTCGGTCATTCGTCGGCTCCTGATGGCGCGCATGCCTAAACTATCGATCGAAAAATAACACGATCGGGGCCTCGAAGACGGTTTGCGGCGCGGTTTGTGTTGCGGCGCGGGATGTCCTGCATCGAATCGGGCCGGCAGCCCCGTCCTGCGCGCGAGCGGCGCATTCAGAAAAATTCAGGCCGCCGCCATGACATTAAGGCTTTCCTTAACTAGTCTAGCTCTCGAGCCGACGCATGGGCCGGACGCCAGTCGGCAAGCCGGACCGGTCGGCGCAACCGGAGCGGAACATGCGTTATCTGATCTCGCCGCGCGCATGCATGATGGTCGCCGGCGCAGTCGACACCTTCCAGGAAGCCGGGTCATGCCCTCGCAGCCAGTAACCGCGGGCGCCGCAGCAGCGCCCGATCACGTGCGCGGCGAGGACGTGTTTCTCGCGTCGATCGCGGGTTATGTCGACACGCTCGGCTTCGTCGCGCTGTTCGGCCTGTTCACCGCGCACGTCACCGGCAACTTCATCCTGATCGGCTCGGGGCTGGCCGGCGTCGGGCAAGGGCTCATGATCAAGTGGCTCGCGTTTCCGGCCTTCATCGCCGGCATCGTCGGCGCGCGCGTGCTCGATCACCGGATGCGTTCGCTGGGCCATGGCGTGCGCGCACGTTCGCTGTATGCGCTGCAGGCCGTGCTGCTGGCCGGATTCATGCTGGCCGGCGTGATGGCGTCGCCGATCGCCGACGCCGATGCGCCGAGGACGATCCTGTGCGGCCTGCTCGGCGCCGCGGCGATGGGTGTCCAGAACGCGCACGGCCGGCTGACGGCCCGTTCGGTCGTCGCCAATACGGTGATGACGGGCAACGTCACGCAGGCGGTGATCGATGCATTCGACTGGCTCGTGCCGCTCGCCGCTCCTGCCGAACGGGACGCCGCGCGCGTGCGGCTGCGGCGCACGCTGCCGCCGGTCGCTGGTTTTGCGCTCGGGGCCGGCGCGGGGGCCGCGGCCTATCTGTTCGCCGCTTTCTGGGCGCTCGCGCTGCCGCTCGCGGCGCTGGGCTTCCTCGCCTATCAATCCGGTCGGCCCGACGCGCGGCCGACGTCACGCTGAATGCAAGCGCAGCGTGCCGCTGCGCTTGCCACTTTCAAGGAGAATTCGATGATTGCATTGAAATTGCAGCAGGTACTGCGGATGACGGCCGCGTCGACGGCCGTACTCGGCGCGTTGCTGGCGACCGCGCCGGCCCATGCCGACGAGACGCGCCTGCTCGAGACCTCGTCCGCGAAGGTGCCGGCCGTCGCGGTCGGCCCGCAATACGACACGACGCACGTGTGCGTCGCACCGGAAGATTTCGACCGCTTCACCGACAGCTTCGTCGCGACGTTCGGCGGCAAGAAGTCGCAGCAGGGCGTGTTCCAGGTCACGCCGACGCCGAGCCAGACGATGTCGCAACTCGTGCTGACGCCGGTCGGCACGGTCTCGGTGTTTGGCTTCAAGACGCCGATTCCGTATCCGTTCTGTGCGGAGCGCACCGGCTATCTCGTCACCGACATGGACGTCGCGGTGAAGTCGGCGCGCGCGCATGGCGCGGACGTGATCGTCGACACGTTCCCCGACCCGATCGGCCGCGACGCGATCGTCCGCTGGCCGGGCGGCGTGAACATGCAGCTGTACTGGCACACGCAGGCGCCGAAGTACGACCCGCTGCAGACGGTGCCTGAAAACCGCGTGTACGTGTCGCCGGAAAGCGCGAGCAAGCTGGCGCACGACTTCGTCGCGTTCTCGCGCGGCAAGATCGTGTCCGACGTGCGCAAGGCGCCGGGCGTCGAGATCGGCCGGCCGAACGACACGTATCGCCGCATCCGCATCGAGTCGGGTTTCGGCAAGATGACGGTGCTCGCAACGGACGGCCATCTGCCTTACCCGTTCGGCCGCGAGATGACCGGCTACGAAGTGCCGGACCTGGCCGCGACGCTGAAGCAGGCGCAGGCCGCGGGCGTGACCGTGCTGGTGCCGACGTTCACGTCGGACGGGCGCGATGCCGCGCTCGTGCAGTTCCCGGGCGGCTACGTCGCCGAGATCCACGCGCGGTCGAAATGATGGGCCGCCGGCGGATGGGACGAGCATGGCGGCGTGTGCTGCCGGCCGCCGTGCTGGCGGGCGGCGTCGCGACGTACGCCGGTACGGCGGCCGGTGCCGAGGAATCCGCGGCGCCGGCCTCGACCACGACCGCCGGCACGTCGTGCACGGCCAAGCGGCCGACCGTGCTGTTCAACCGCTGGCAGGAAGACTGGTCGGTGCTCGCGAATCCATGCGTGCCGCGCAAGCCGCTCGATGCGCTGAAGTACATCCCGCTGGGCGCCGACCCGTCGACCTACCTGTCGCTCGGCGCGAACCTGCGCGAGCGCTTCGAGCTGAACAACGCGCCGCTGTTCGGGCTCGGCGCCGCGCATGACGACAATTACGTGATCCAGCGCGCGACGGTGCATGCGGACCTGCGTTATGCCGGTCATTTCCAGGCGTTCGTCCAGTTCGTCGATGCGCGGCCGTTCGGCAAGGACACGGTCGGGTCCGTCGACAAGGACCAGCTCGATATCGAGCAGGCGTTCGTCGCGTATGTCGACCAGATCGGCGGCGGCACGTTCAAGACCCGCATCGGCCGGCAGGAGATGGCCTTCGACTTGCAGCGGTTCGTGTCGGTGCGGGACGGGCCGAACGTGCGTCAGGCGTTCGACGCGCTGTGGGCGGATTACGAAATCGGCAAATGGCGGCTGATCGGTTATGTGACGCGCCCGGTGCAGTATCGCAACGACGCGGTGTTCGACGACGTGTCGAACCGGCACCTGAGATTCGACGGCGTGCGCATCGAGCGCAACGGCACGGGCCCCGGCGATCTGTCGGGCTACTGGTCGCGCTATACGCGCGACAACGCGCGTTATCTCGCCGGAGCCGGGAACGAGCGGCGCGACGTATTCGACATGCGCTACGCGGGCAAATCCGGCCGGCTCGACTGGGACGTCGAGGCAATGCTGCAGACCGGGCATATCGGGCAGGACACGATCGGCGCGTGGGCATTCGGCGCGCTGGGCGGCTATACGTTCGCGAAGACGCCGGGCACGCCGCGCATCGGCATCCAGGTCGACGGCGCGTCGGGCGACAGGCATCCGGGCGACGGGCGCATGGGCACCTTCAACCCGCTGTTCCCGAACGGCTATTACTTCACGCTCGCCGGCTATACCGGCTACAGCAACCTGATTCACGTGAAGCCGTCGCTGACGTTCAAGCCCGCCAGCAACGTGACGGTGCTGACCGCGGTCGGTTTCCAGTGGCGCGACACGACGGCCGACGCGATCTACGGGCAAGGGATGTCGGCGGTACCGGGCACGGCCGGCAAGGGCGGTTCGTATACGGGGATGTATGCACAGGCCCGCGTGGACTGGCTCGTCGATGCGAACGTCGCGCTGGCCGTCGAGGCCGTGCACTTCCAGGTCGCCGATTCGATTCGCGCGCTCGGTGCGCGCAATGCCGACTATGTCGGCGTGGAAGCGAAGTTCGGCTGGTAATGCGGCGTAGCGCAGCGCGACGCGGCGCGCGGCTCAGGGCTGCGCGCGCGCCAGCGTTTCGACGAAATCGATGAACGCGGTCACGCGTTTCGAGCCGCGCTGCGTCGGCAGGTAGAGCGCGGTGACCACCGAGCGCGCCGTGCCGGGCGTCACGTCGTATTGTTCGAAGAGCCGGCGCAGGCGGCCCGACTGGACGTCCGCATCGACCAGCCAGTCGGGCAGCAGCGCGATGCCGGCGCCGTCGAGCGCAGCATCGCGCAACACTTCGCTGTGGTTCGATTTCAGTCGCCCGGCGACAAGCACCTGCGTCGTGCCGTGCGCATCGACGAACGACCACGCCTGCTGGTCGCCGCCGAAGTGAAAGCGCAGGCATGCGTGGTCGACCAGCTCGCCCGGCGCCGCCGGCGTGCCGTGCGCGGCGAGGTAGTCGTGGCTCGCGACGACATAGCGCTGGAACGTACCGAGCGGTCGCGCGACGACTTCCGCGGACGGCGCCGCTTCGCCGAGCCGGATCGCGACATCGATGCGGCCGGCGACGAGATCGACGCGTTCGTCGGTGAGCTGCAGGTCGAGGTCGAGCTTCGGATAGCGCGCGAGGAAGGCCGCGACGTGCGGCGCGATGCGGCGCACGCCGTACGCGACCGGCACCGACACGCGCAGCGGCCCGGACGGTTCTTCGCCGCGATCGGCGACCAGCGCGTCGGCTTCGGCGAGTTCCTCGAGCAGCCGCTTCGCGCGGGAGTAGTACACGGAGCCGGCATCGGACAGCGTGACCTGGCGCGTCGTGCGGTTCAGCAGCACGGTGCCGAGCGACGCTTCAAGTGCATCCACCGCGCGCACCACTGACGACGCCGCGAGTTCGAGACGGCGCCCCGCGCTCGAGAAGCCGCCGGCTTCCGCTACTTCGACGAACGCGCGCAGCGCGGAGAATTTGTCCATGTCGTCGCCTTTGTGCCTTCGTGCCTTTGTGCGTGTCGCATCGATGCGTTGCGTGCCGCTGGCATTCTATCGCCGGCGCGCAAGCGCTATCTTCTGGACTGCAATGTACAGGAGATGACGATGAAACCCCTCGAAGTAACCGTGACCTACGACCTCATCTGCCCGTGGTGCTGGATCGCGGAGCACCGGCTCGCCGACGCGATCGACGCGGCCGGGCTGGGTGGCAACGTGAATGTCCGGTTCGTGCCGTTCGAACTGAACCCGACGATGCCGGCCGGCGGCATCGACCGCAAGGCGTACCGGAGCGCGAAGTTCGGCAGTTGGGCGCGCTCGCAGGCACTCGACGCGCATGTGGTCGAAGCCGGCCGCGCGGCGGGCCTCGTGTTCGACCATGCGCGGATCGCGCGCACGCCGAACACGCGGCTTGCCCACCGGCTCGTGTGGTTCGCCCAGCAACGCGACAGCGCGGTTGCACTCGTCGATGCGCTGTTCGCCGCGTATTTCCGCGACGGCCGCGATATCGGCGATGCGGACGTGCTGGCCGAGATTGCGACGGGCGCCGGTTTGCAGGGCGACGCGGTGTGTGCGTTCCTCGCGTCCGGCGAAGGTCTCGACGCAGTGGTCGCGCTCGAAGCGGAAGCGGTGCGTGAAGGCGTTGCTTCGGTGCCGTCGACGCGCATCGGCACGTTGGTCGTCAGTGGCGCGCAGCCGGCCGCCGTGTTTCGCAATGCATTGATCGACGCGCAGCGCGCGCTCGACCAAATCGCCTGAATCCGGGCCGGCGCCGCCGGGGCACGGCTTTCAGAACGACTCACGTCCCGCTCAGGATTATTGCGAACCCGGCCGGTAAGCTCGGTGTCGTGCGCACCTCGCCGGCCGGACCGGCAAGCCGGCGCGCAACGTCGCAACGTCGCTACGCAACCGGGAAACGGACATGAAGAACCTGAACTGGCGCACGCGCGCGGCGCGCTCGCGCGGCATGCTGCTCGTCGCGTGGTGCGTCGGCATCCTCGCATCGGTCGCGTTTGCCGCCGAGCCGGGCGGCGGGAACCAGGCCCCCGGATTCTATCGGCAGAAGCTCGGCGACCTGCAGATCGTCGCGCTGTCCGACGGCACGCATGCGTTCCCGATCGATACGGTGTTCCGCGATGTGTCGAAGGACGAAATCCGGCGCGATCTCGATCGCGCGTTTCTCGAGCCGCCCGTGCAGGGGTCGATCAACGCATTCCTGGTCGATACCGGCTCGAAGCGGATCCTCGTCGACAGCGGTGCCGGCGTGCTGTACGGCGACTGCTGCGGCAAGCTGCTCGCGAACCTGCGTGCGGCAGGCTATGCGCCGGAGCAGATCGACGAAGTGCTGCTCACGCACCTGCACAAGGATCACGTCGGCGGCATCGTGTCGAACGGCAGGATGACCTTTCCGAATGCGACGGTTCGCGTGAACGAGATCGAGGCGAACTACTGGCTCGATCCGGACAACAAGGCCCAGGCGCCGGCGTTCCTCGCGTCGTTCTTCGATGCGGCCGCCGCGTCGGTCGCGCCGTACGTCGCGGCCGGCCGCTTCAGGACGTTTCGCGGCGAAGCGGCGCTCGCGCCCGGCATCCGCGCGGTGCCGATGCCCGGCCATACGCCGGGCCATACGGCCTACCTGATCGAGAGCGGCAACGCGGGGCTGCTCGCATGGGGCGACATCGTGCACGTCGCGGCGATCCAGTTGCAGGATCCGGACGCGACCGTCCAGTACGACAGCGATGCCGACGCGGCGCGACGCACCCGGCGCGACACGTTCAAGCGCGTCGCGGACAAGCGTTACCTGGTCGGTGCCGCGCATATCGCGTTTCCCGGGCTCGGGCATTTGCGCAGGGACGGGGAGCAATACGACTGGGTGCCGGTCAATTACGACACGACGCCACTTCGATGAGCGGCGAGCGGTGCGCGCCATGACGCGCGCGCCGCGCGCGTAGCGGTGGCTCCAGCTGCGTCAGCGGGCCAGTTCGCGCCGCCATGCGCCGGGCGGATGACCGACGATGCGCGCGAACACGCGGTTCAGATGGCTCTGGTCCGCGAAGCCGCAGACGGCCGCGATTTCCGCAAGCGTCATGTCGGTCGTCTCGATCAGTTGCCGCGCGCGGATCACGCGCTGTTCGAGCAGCCATTGGTGCGGCGTGCGTCCCGTCGTGCGCGAGAACGCACGGATGAAATAGCCGCGCGACAGATCGCATTCGCTCGCGACTTCCTCGATCGATACGCCGAGATCCGCCTTTTCCATCAGCAGCTCTTTCGCGAGCGCCGTCTTGGCCGGCGACAGCAGGCCCTTGCGCTGCAGGTCGCGTGCGCTCGTGTTGCCGTACTGGCGCGCGAGATGCGTGCCGATCGCGAGCCCCATCTGCTCGACGAACAGCGTATTCAGCGCGCCGGGCCCGTCGAGGCTGTCGGCGACCGCGTGCGCGAGATGGCCGAGCACCGTGTCCTGCACGTCGGGCGCGCAGGTCAGGCCGCCGATTTCCGTACCGTCGTGCTCGCGGCCGAGGTCGTCGAGATATGCGTGCGACAGCTCGACCAGCAGGAAGTCGAACTTGCCGTACAGGTCGGCGCGGAAATTCCGGGAAAAGTCGCGAATGTAGATCGAGTTGTGCTGGAAGCGCCGCTCGGAACGGGACTGGCCGGCCCCGCCGTAGATCGTGCGCCGGTGCCCGCCGTTGAGCGACACGCCGATCAGGAAACCGCGATCGCTGGCCGCCATCTCGATGCGCTCGAATTGCTCGTCGCGCATGCACTTGCGATGGAGCTTCAGGCCGCCGACCGACCTTTCAATATCCTTGGACAGCAGGCTCGACAGGCATCCGAGCGTGTCTTTCGGTGGCGCCGCAGGTGGCGCGACGAGGGGATCTGGCATGGCGGAACAATCCTTCGATGGGGGGCGGTGCGCGAGCGTTTTGACGCGAAGTTTATACGGTGCGCCCGACCTGCCCAAGTTAACTTGAATAATTGTCCACTTGCTGACGAATTGCTTGCGTTCGACCGACTCGCGCTGCGCCGGCCCTGGCGGGCACGCGAACGCGCTGTCGCGGTCGATGTTGCCCCATTTTCAATCGTCCGGCGCGCGTTCGCAGGCGGGCCGGGGCGGAACAGGGCAGCGCATTTTCCTTCAAGATTTTTGTTTATACGGCGTTTACACTCGGCCCACTTTTTGAGATTTGCGCCCGGCCTGCAGGGCTGGCCGGGTGCGCACTCCCGCCCCGGTGAACTGCCGTGTTCACATGGCGGTCATCGTGGGGAACCTGGAGGCGGCCATGATCCAGATCGGGACGTTGTCGGTGGATTTCGAGCAGCGGGACATTCGCTGCCACGGCGCGTCGTTGCGTATTGGCGCACGCGCGCTTGACATACTGGAAGTGCTGCATCGCGCCAATGGTTCCGTCGTGTCGAAGGACGACATCATGGATGCCGTCTGGCCGGGCCTGATCGTCGAGGAGAACCGGCTGCAGGTCCATGTCGCGACGTTGCGCAAGGCGCTGGGCGCGAACCGCGACCTGATCAAGACGGTGCCGGGCCGTGGCTACCTGCTGATCGCGAATCCCGCCGTCGCACACGAGGTCGCGCCGCGCGCGGCCGCGTTGCCGGCCGACGCCGTCGCGGCGGCCCGTCCTGTTCCGCTGGTCGGACGTCAGGCCGAGATCGAGCAGATCGTCGACATGATCGAACGTGCGCCGGTCGTCACGCTGGTCGGTGCGGGCGGCATCGGCAAGACGAGCCTGGCCGACCGGGTCGCGCACGAGCTGCGCGGCCGGACCGGCGAGCGCGTGCTGTTCGTCGCGCTGGCGAGTGCCGCGACGCGCGACGACGTGCTGCTCGCGATTGCCGCGGAACTCGGACTCGAGACGGACGGCTTGCCGGGCCTCGACCGGATCGGCGATGCGTTCGCCGCGTCGCCGGGCCTGCTCGTGCTCGACAACGCGGAGCACGTCGTCGATCTGGTTGCCGACCTCGTCGATACGTTGACGTCGCGCGCCGCATCGCTGCGCGTGCTCGTGACGAGCCGCGAGCCGCTGCATATCTCGGTCGAAGCCGTGTTTCGCGTGAGCCCGCTGGCGGTGCCGGCGGGCGGTGCATCCGTCGACGAGATCGTGCGCCATTCGGCCGTCGAGCTGTTTCTGACGCGGATCCGCGCCGCCACGCCCGACTGCGCGGTCGATCCGGCCGGCATCAGGCTGATCGGCGACATCTGCCGGCGTCTCGACGGGCTGCCGCTGGCGATCGAACTGGCTGCCGCGCGCGTCGCGACGCTCGGGCTCGAGATCGTCGCGTCGCGTCTCGACGACCGGCTGAACCTGCTGACGGGCGGACTGCGCTCGGCGCTGCCGCGCCACCAGACGTTGCGGGCGACGTTCGACTGGAGCTACGTGCTGCTGGATGCGGCCGCGCGGTCGCTGTTTCGCCGGATGGCGTGCTTCATCGGCCCGTTTACGTTCGATGCCGCCCGCGAGATCGCGATGGAACCCGGCATGTCGGCCGCCGACATGATCGCGGTGCTCGGCGAACTGGTTGCGAAGTCGCTGGTGACCGTCGAGTTCGACGGCGCGCAGGCGCGCTACCGGTTGACGGAATCGACGCGTGCGTATGCGCTCGAAAAGCTGCACAACGAGGGCGAATTCGACGCCATCGCCGAGCGTCATGCGTGCTACGAGCGCGAGCAGGGAGAAGCGCGGATGCAGACGCAGGCACAAGCCGCGGACCTCGCGAGCCTGCGTCTCGCCACGGACGCACCGGCGCCGCGCGCGCCCGTGGCGGCCGAGCCGCAGGCGCTGGAAGCGGACGCGCTGGCGTTCGCGTTGCTGGAGCCGGCGCGCATGCGCGAATGTTCGATGACGGCGAGACGGGCGCTCGACGCGATCGAGTCCGACGGGGCCGCGGTCGTCGACGCGGCGCGCGAGATGCGCTTGCGCGCGGCCTATGCGGCGGCGCTGCTGCATACCGATGGCGATACGCATACGGCCGCCGCGATGTGGGACAGGACGCTCGGTCTTGCGGGCCGGATCGGCGACGAGGCGTTCGATGCGCGCGCGCTGGTCGGGCTGTGGAACACGATGCTGACGCGCTCCGACATCCATGAATCGTTGCGCTACGCGACGCGCTTCGAGCGCGCCGCCGAGCGGCGGGGCGACCGGTCGCAGCGACTGCTGGCGAACGCGATGGTCGCGACCTCGCTGCATTACTTCGGCGAGCACGCGCAGGCGCGCGAGCGGCTGGAGGCGGCGATGGCCGATCTGGCCGAGGTCGGCGAACCGTCGTGCGCGGAGGCGGCGCTGGGCATCGACGTCGCGACGCTTGGCCGGACGATGCTGACGCGGCTCGTGTGGATGCAGGGCGATCCGGAATATGCGATGCGACTGGCTGCGCAGGCGGTCGAATGCGCGCGCCGCGCCGGGTCGGGGCTGGCGTTGTGCGTCGTGCTCGGCGCCGCAGCCGTACCGATTGCATTGCGCTATGGCGATCACGACGTGATTTCCGACTATCTCGGCACGCTGCGATCGACCGCCGACGCGAACGGGTTCGACATCTGGCTCAGCCACGCGGAATGTCTGGCCGGGCAGTTCGACATGCAGGCCGGGCACCCCGGCGCCGGTCTCGCGCGGCTCGAGCCCGCGCTGCGGCGCATCGAAACGAGCGGATTCCGGCGCGTGCTCGCGCCGCTGACCGTCGCGTACGCGGAAGGACTGACGCGCACGGGCCGCGCGGCCGAGGCCTGCACGAAGCTCGACGCGACGCTCGCGCGCTGCCGCGCGCACGGCGAGCATCTGTTCGTGCCCGAACTGTTGCGCGCCCGGGGGCTCGCGATGCTCGAACAGGCCCGCAGCGCCGATGCGGACGTCGCGATCGCCTGCGAAGCCGACGGACACCGTCATCTGCTGATGGGGATCCATACCGCGAACGGGCAAGGGGCCGCGATGTGGGCGCTGCGCGGCACGCTCGATCTCGCCGATCACCTGATCGAGCGCGGGCGCACCGCGCAGGCTTCGTCGCTGGTAGCGAATCTGTCGGGGCATTTCGACCCGCAATCGCGCGCGTTCGATGTGCGCCGGCTGGCACGCGTGCAGAACTTCGTTCGCCCGGAGACGACACCGTCGACGTCCCGTACGCGCATGCGGCACGAGACGGCGGATGCGATGCAGCAGGTGGCGTAGCGGCACGCCCGGCCCGCGCAGGACGCCGCCGCGCCATCGCGCCGCGGCCTGCCGGGCCGATCGATCAACGTTCAAGGGGAAGTGGATGGTCCGTGTATCGTCAATCCGGGTGCATGCCGCGTGCGGCCGTATGCCGGCTTTCGGCGCAAGCGGGAGGCACGACAGTGCTTAAGGCGACGGAACCCGCCGAAGCGGCGGACCTCATCGTATGCAACGGCAAGATCGCGACGCAGGACGACCGGCAGTCGTTCGTGACCGCGCTCGCGGTGAAGGACGGCCGGATCCTCGCGGCCGGCAGCGGGCACGACGTGATGCGCCATGCGCGCGCCGACACGCTGCGCATCGACCTGAACGGCCGCACCGTGATCCCGGGGCTGAACGATTCGCACCTGCACATGATTCGCGGCGGCCTGAATTTCAACCTGGAACTGCGCTGGGACGGCGTGCCGACGCTGGCCGATGCGCTCGCGATGCTGCGTCGCCAGGTGCTGCGCACGCCTGCGCCGCAGTGGGTGCGCGTGGTCGGCGGCTGGACCGAATTCCAGTTCGCGGAAAAGCGCGGGCCGACGGTGGCCGAACTCAACGCGATCGCGCCCGACACGCCGGTCTTCATCATGCACCTGGGCGACAGCGCGCTCCTGAACGCGGCCGCGCTGCGCGCGATCGGCTATGGCCGCGACACGTCCGATCCGCCCGGCGGCGAGATCCAGCGCGATCGCCTCGGCAGGCCGACCGGCATGCTGATCGCGCGACCGGACATGGCCGTCCTGCACACGGCGCTCGAGAAGGGCCCGAAGCTCGGCCACGACGACCAGATGAATTCGATGCGGCATTTCATGCGCGAACTGAACCGTCTCGGCGTGACGAGCGCGATCGACGCGGGCGGCGATTTCCAGGCCTATCCGGACGACAATGGCGCGATCCTGGCGCTCGCCAAGCGCGGCGAACTGACGGTGCGCATCGCATACAGCCTGTTCGTGCAGCATCCCGGACGCGAACTCGACGACTACGCGCGCTGGGTGACGCTGGCGAAGCCCGGCGACGGCGACGCGTTCCTGCGGATGAACGGCGCCGGCGAACTGCTGGTGTACTCCGCCGCCGATTTCGGGAATTTTCTCGAACCGCGCCCCGATCTGCCCGCAGCGCTCGAGGCCGAACTGGCCGCGGTGGTGCGGCTGCTGGTGCGGCACCGCTGGCCGTTCCGGCTGCACGCGACCTACGACGAATCGATCGGCCGCTTCCTGAACGTGCTCGAAGCCGTGAACCGCGACATGCCGTTCGACGGGCTGCGCTGGTTCTTCGATCATTGCGAGACGGTTTCGGATGCGAACATCGCACGCATCGCCGCGCTCGGCGGCGGTGTGACGGTCCAGCACCGGATGGCCTTCCAGGGCGAGTACTTCATTGCGCGCTACGGCGCCGACGCGGCCACGCGCACGCCGCCGATCCGCGCGATGCTGGCGGCCGGGCTGCCGGTCGGCGCGGGCACCGATGCGACGCGCATCGCGAGCTACAACCCGTTCGTGTCGCTGTACTGGATGGTGTCCGGGCGCACCGTCGGCGGCACGGCGCTCTATCCCGAACGCAACCGGCTCAGCAGGATGGAAGCGCTGCGCCGCTACACGGTCGGCAGCGCATGGTTCTCGAACGAGGACGACCGCAAGGGCGCGCTGGTGCCCGGCCAGTATGCGGATTTCGCGGTGCTGACGGACGACTACTTCACGATCGACGAACCCCTGATCAAATCCTTGTCGTCGGTGCTGACGGTCGTCGACGGCAAGGTCGTGCATGCGGACGACGAGTTCGCGCCGCTCGCGCCGCCGCCGCTGCCGGTCAGCCCCGCGTGGTCGCCGGTGGCCGAATTCGGCGGTGTCGGCGGAATCGGCCAGCGTCGTCCGGCCGCGTCGGCGCAGCCGCGCGCGGCGGCGGCAGACGGCCCGGACGCCGGTTCCGCACGCGCTCACCGGCGTCGTTTCGTGCAGCGCCTTCATGCGGCCGCGATGGAGGCTGTCGAGCAGTGCGAAGCATCCGGCTACCCCGGTTTCGCCTGTTAGGTTGACGCTGTTTCAACGGGCATGTCGGCACGCGTCGTGCCGCGCGGCGACATGCATGGACAATTTTTCGCCCCCGGCGCGGGGCAGAAGGAGACGAGATGAGTACTGCGCACACCTGCGCACGGGTCGATGACGAAGTCGCCGGCGTCCGCATTCCCCGGACGCCGATGGCGATCGAGGCCGCCGACGCGGCATGCGCGTCGCTACCGCAGGTGATCACCGATCACGCTTGCCGGGTGTTCGTGCTCGCGTCGCTGGCCGCGCGCCGCGCAGGCGAGACCTGCGATGCCGATGCGCTGTACGTGGCCGCGATGTACGCGAACATGGGCTTGAGCACCGCGTACGGCCGCTCGACCGAGCGCTACGAACTCGACAGCGCCGATGCCGCCGACGCGTTCCTGCTGCGTCACCAGACGTCGCAGTGCATGCGCGACGACGTGTGGCGCGCGATCGCGCTGCATACGACGCCCGGCGTGGCCGCGCGCGTGTCGCCGCTCGCGCGCGTGCTGGCGTCCGCCGTATCGACCGACCTGATGGCCACCGACTTCGACGCGTATTCGGCCGACGAGCGGCGGGCGCTGCTCGCCGCGTACCCGCGCGGCGACGGGTTCAGCGACGCGTTCCTCGACGCGATCGCGCGCGGCGTCGCGCACCGGCCGGCGTCGACGTTCGGCACGTGGAGCGCCGACGTGCTCGAGCGCGCCGATCCGGATTTTCACCGGCCGAATTTTTGCGGACGCGTGCTGGGCGCGCGCTGGAAAGGCGCCTGACGGCATCCGTGCGGAACGACCCGCCGGCTTCGGCGGCAGTCGGAGCAGCCCGCCGGTCATGCCGTCGGGCTGCCGCCGGTGCGGCGTTCAGGCGTTCCGGCCCGCCGCGTCGTGACGCGCATAATCGACGTATCCCGCGCGGTCGCCGCCATACCAGCCGACCGCCTTCGGCGCGGCAAGCGGCGCATTCGTCGCGAGGCGTTCGACGAGATCGGGGTTGGCGATGTACGCGCGCGCGAACGCGACGAGATCCGCGTCGCCCGCATCGATCAGCGCATTCGCGGCCTCCGGCGCAATGCCGCCGTTGACGATCAGCGTGCCGCCGAAGGCCTTGCGCGTGTTCTCGACGATGCGCGGCAGGTCGGGCTCGCCGCTCCAGCCGTTGGTGTCCGCCGCGTGCAGATAGGCGACGCCGGCTTCGTCGAGCATGCGGCCGACGTACGCGTACGTCGCATCCGGATCGGCGTCGCGCACGTTGTTGTACTTCGCGTACGGCGAGATGCGCACGCCCACGCGGTCGAGCGGCATCACGCCGCCGACCGCGTCGACGATTTCCTCGAGGAAGCGCGTGCGGTTCGCGACCGAGCCGCCGTAACGGTCGTCGCGGCGGTTCAGCGTCGACGACAGGAACTGGTGCGGCAGGTAGCCGTTGGCTGCGTGGATCTCGACGCCGTCGAAGCCGGCCGCCATCGCGCGGACGGCCGCCTGGCGGAATTCGTCGACCGTCCCGGCGACTTCGTCCGTCGTCATCGCACGCGACGGCGTCGCGTGGATCTTCGTGTAATAGCCGTTCTGCAACTGCGCCCACACCTGCAACTGCTCGAGATCGTCGTTGACGCCGGACGGCGACAGCGACGCGGCGCCGCCGAGCAGCGTCAGCGAGCTGACCCGGCCGCCGTGCCACAACTGCGCGAAGATGCGGCCGCCGTTCGCATGGACCGCGTCCGTGATCTGCTTCCAGCCGACCGCCTGCTGGTCGGTGACGAGCCCCGGCGTCAGTTCGAACGATGCGGAGGCCGGGCTGACGTTGGTCGCTTCGGTGACGATCAGGCCGGCGGATGCGCGCTGTGCGTAGTATTCGGCCATGAGTTCGGTCGGCTGGCCGCGCGACGGCGCACGCGAACGCGTCATCGGCCCCATCACGACACGGTTGGGAAGCGGCAGGCCGCGCAGGTCGTAGTGGCTGAGCAGGGAAGACATGATGGATTCCTTTGGCGTGGAGCAGGGCGGCGCCGCGTATGGTCCGGCGGGCCCTGCGGAAAGTTCGGGTGTGACGCGGGTGACGTGCCGGCAGCGTTCCGGCGGCGTTCCGGCGCGCGAACGGCCCGGGCGGGCGTCGCGCGTGAACCGGTGCCGGCGCCGGTTCAGGTCCGTGCGTGGCGTTCCGCGTGCGGACGCCCGATCACGAGGTAGTGAGCAAGCGCAACGATCGGGAACGCGCCGGCGACCGCGGCGACGAGCGGCCAGCCGCCATGCTCGTACAGCGGGCTCGCGAGCGCGGAGCCGACGGCGCCGCCGACGAAGATGCTGGTCATGTACAGCGCGTTCAGGCGGTTGCGGCTCGCCGCATGCAGCGCGTAGATCTCGCGCTGGCCGAGCACCATGTTCATCTGCACCGCGAAATCGAGCACGATGCCGGTGACCACGAGGCCATACAGGCCGGCGCCGTGGATCAGCGCGACCGCGTACGACAGCGTGCCGGCAACCAGCGAGATCAGCGTCGCCCGCACGGTATGGCCGGCATCCGCGAGGCGGCCGGCGACCGGCGCCGACGTCGCGCCGATCGCACCGACGAGCGCGAACAGGCCGATGGCGGTTTGCGACAGCCCGTAGTGACGCGTCAGCTCGACCGGCACGGCGGTCCAGAACAGGCTGAACGACGCGAACATCAGGCCCTGGTAGAACGCGCGATGGCGCAGCACCGGCATCGTGCGGACCAGATGCAGCAGCGAGCCGATCAGTTCGAAGTAGGTTGCGCGGTGATCGGGCTGGCGCGACGGGATCGTCAGCGCGAGCACGGCCGTCACGAGCGTCATCAGCACGGCGGCGGCAGCGAACACGAAGCGCCAGCCGAACGCGTCGGCCACCACGCTCGACAGCGGGCGTGCGAGCAGGATGCCGAGCAGCAGCCCGCTCATGATCGTGCCGACCACGCGGCCGCGCGAATGATCCGGCGCGAGGTGCGCGGCGAGCGGCACCAGGATCTGCACGGCGACCGAGCTGAAGCCGACCAGCAGCGAGATCGCGAGGAACAGCCCGGGCGTCTGCACGACCGCGGCCGCCGCGAGGCTCGCGATCGACACGACGGCCGTGACGATCATCAGCTTGCGGTTCTCGAGCAGGTCGCCGAGCGGCACGATGAAGAACAGGCCGAGCGCGTAGCCGATCTGCGTCAGCGACACGATCAGGCTCGCGGTTTCGCCGGACATGTGCAGGCTGGGCGCGATGAGTTCGGTGATCGGTTGCGCGTAATACAGGTTCGCGACGATCGCGCCGCAACTGAACGCGAACAGCAGGATGAGGCCCTGCGTGAGCTTCGTCGCGTGCCCGTGGGCCGCGACCGGGGTGGATTCTGCTGACATGGTCGACTCCTTGGAAAGAGATGTCGGGTGCCCGTTCGTCGGGCGGGCGTTACGATTGCCGTCGCGGCGAAACGGAAGCCGCCGCATTGCCGTCAAGATTATTGATCGATCGATAAAAAGGGAATACGCCTGGCGCGCAATCGAGCATTGCGCGCCGCGCAAAGCGGCCGGACCGTGCGCGGGTTCATGCGCACGCGCCGAGGCTGGCCGACGCGAAGCGGCCGGCGGCGAAGGGCGGACTGAGGGCATCGAAAACCGCCTGGACGGACGGTGCGGCGGTCGCGATCGTCATGATGCGCCTCTCGAAACGGGCTTCCGGCGCGGATATCGCGGATCGCGAAGCCCGATGAGGCCAGTCTGGATCGAGCCGACTGAATAGTCTTAAACCGCGTCTTAAATCACTTGTTTCATGCGGTGCGCGCGGCGGCACGACGCGCCGGCTTCAGCTGCGCTTGCCCTGCAGCGTCGGAATCTGCGCGAACAGCCCCGCGAGCCAGTCGACGAAGACCTTCAGCTTGACGGGCGTATGGCGATTGGGCGGATAAAGGATCGAGATCGGCCGCGGCGGCGTGTTGAAATCGGTCAGCACCTCACGCAGGCGCCCCGACTGCAGATACGGCTCGACCAGGTACAGCGAGGTCTTGATCAGGCCGATGCCTGCGACGCCGCACGCGATGTAGGTGTCGGCGTCGTTGACCGCGACCGTGCCGCACATCTGGATGATCCGCGTTTCGCCGTCGACGACGTAATCCCAGGGCCGGGGCCGGCCCGTATCGGCCGAGATGTGGCTGACCGCGATGTGCTGCGCGAGATCGTCCACCGTTTCGGGCGCGCCGCATCGTTCGAGATACGCGGGGGCCGCGCACGTGCAGGTGGTCAGGCTGCCGATCCGTTTCGCGACCAGTCCCGAATCGTCGAGCGCGCCGATCCGCACGACGCAATCGACACCCTCGCCGACGAGGTCGATCTGGCGATCGGTCACGCCGAGTTCGACCATGATGCCCGGATGGGCAGCGAGAAATTCGGGCAGCGCGGGCACCATGATCTGCTTCGCCATGGCCGGCGGCAGGTTCACTTTCAGACGGCCGCGCGGCACGTTGCGCGCCTGCGAGACGGCCGCTTCCATGTCGTCGATTTCGCGCAGCACGCCGACGCAGCGTTCGTAATAGGCCTGCCCGTCCTCGGTCAGTGAAATCCGGCGGGTCGTGCGGTTCAGCAGCCGGCAGCCGAGATGCTGTTCGAGCGTGCTCAGCAGCGCGGACACGCGCGGCGTCGTGAGTCCGGTCGTGTCCGACGCGCGCGTGAAGCTGCCCGTCTCGACGATGCGCGTAAATACGCGCATCGAAAGCAAGGTATCCATCGTTCAGAGCTCTCCAGCCTGTTTGTTGCCCGCGCCTGTGCATGCCGGCGCGATTTGTCGTGGTCGTGTGATGCCGCTACGCGTCGATGCGTTTCCTGAGCCCTTCGCCGGCAAACGGCATTTCGCGCACGCGCTGGCCGGTCGCGTCGAAGATGGCGTTTGCGAGCGCGCCCGCGGTCGGCCCCATCGACGCCTCGGCCGCGCCGAGGAACGGTGCGCTCGGACGATTGATCAGATGCACCTTGACGCTTTGCGGTGCGGCGTCGAAGCGGAGAATCGGATAGCTGCTCCAGTCGAAGCTGCGCACGCGTTGCGTATCGTATTTCAGTGCCTCGTACAGCGTCCAGCTCGCGGACTGGATGATGCCACCCTCGATCTGGTTGCGAATGCCGTCGGGCGATACGACCTGGCCGGCGTCGACGGCCGCTTCCGCACGTTCGAGCGTCACCTGGCCGGTTTCCGGAACGACCGACACCTCGACCGCGATCGCGACGTAGGCCATCAGGTTCTTGTATTTGCCGAATGCGAAGCCGACGCCGCGGTTGCGTTCGCGCGGCGGCCGGGGCCAGCCGAACTTGGTCGCGACGAGCTTGATCACCTGGCTCGCGCGATGATCCTGCATGTGACGCAGCCGGAATTCGACCGGATCGACGCCGGCGGCGTGCGCCAGCTCGTCCATGAAGCTCTCGATCGCCCAGACGTTCGTGTGCGCGCCGAGCGAGCGCATCGCCGAAGTCTGCAGCGGCATCGTCGGCGAGAAGTTGTTGACGATGTGCATGTTCGGCAGTGCGTACAGCGGGATCGCGTTGCGATCGCCGCCGCCCTCGGGCTGCAGCATCGGCGTCGACGGCGCGGAGACGAACGGCGGTTCGAGCATCCGCGCGGGCAGCAGCCGGCCGGCATTGACGATGCGCTCGTTGTGCGAGCTGCTCCACAGCGCGTAGTTCCAGTCGACGATGCGGCCGCTCGCGTCGAGCGATGCGCTGAGCTCCGTGACCATCGCCGGCGTGAAGTGGTCCCACGTATGTTCCTGCTCGCGCATCCACTGGACGCGGATCGGCTTGCCGGGCATCGCGGCCGCGATCAGCGCCGCATGCGCGGCTACGTCGTCCGCGCCGTTGTGCCCGTAGCAGCCGGAGCCCTCGGTGTGAATGCAGCGAACGCTCGCCTTCGGCATCGACAGCATCTCGGCGAGCGCATCGCGGAGCGGGTACACGCCCTGCGAGTGGGTCCACACGGTCAGCGTGCCGTTCTCGAGATGCGCGACCGAACAGGACGGCCCGATCGAGCCGTGCAGCAGGTAGTTCTTCAGGAACGTGGCGCTCAGCGTCTTCGCGGCCGGCGCGGTTTGCGCATGCGTATTGGCGATCTCGATGCGCTGCGTCGCGATCCGCTTCAGGTCCTGATGAACCGTATTGCGATCGGGCAGCGCCCGGCCGGGCGACCAGCGGCAGCCGGCGGCCAGTGCGCGCTGCGCGACGACCGCCTGCCATTCGCCCTGCGCGACGACCGCGAGCATGCTGCCGTTGCGCACGATCCGCACGACACCCGGCATCTTCAGGATCGCGGCTTCGTCGAACGACAGCAGTTTCGCGTCGTACACCGGCGGCATCACGACGCGCGCATGCAGCATGCCGGGCAGTTCCATGTCCTGCACGTAGCTGACGCCGCCCGTGACCTTGTTCGGGATGTCGACGCGCGGCAGCGACGTGCCGATCACGGCGAACGTGGCCGGGCTCTTCAACGGCGACGTCGGCGTCGCGTTGCGATGCAGGTCGACGGTCCGGACCGCGTCGCCGTAGCGCATCGTGCGGCCGTCCGGCGCCTTGATGACCGCGTCGGCGACGGTAAGCAGGCGCGGCTCGACGCCGAACTGCTTCGCCGCGCCGTCGACCAGCAGCCCGCGCACCTGCGCGGCGGCGTTCAGCAACGCGGAGCCGCTGTCCGCCATCGTGTGGCTGCCGGCCGTCAAGCCCTCGTCCGGCGACGCGCCGGTGTCGGCGGTCAGGAACGTGATCAGCGACGGCTTCATGTTCAGTTCCTCGGCGGCCACCTGCAGCAACGCGGTACGCACGCCGGTGCCGAGCTCGACCTTGCCGGTGAACACGGTGACCTTGCCGTCGGGCGTGATCTTGATCCACGCGTCTAGCAGCGGATTGGTCTTCAGGCTGCCGGCCAGCGTTTCGGTGGCCTTGGCCACGTGGACGGCGGCGCCTTCGTCTGCGATCACGACCTCGGCGGCGGCGCGCGCGGCCGGCGCGAGGCTGAACGCGACGAAGAGCGCGCCGGAAACCATGAAGTGCCGGCGGCCTTCGTCGATGTCGTCGGGTGGGTTCATCAGAGCCCCTTGCTGATCATGACCGGAGCGGCTGCCGGTTCCGGGTCCGGCAAGCCCGAGACCTGGCGCACGGCCGCCAGGATCCGCATGTGGGTGCCGCAACGGCACAGATTCGGTTCCATGTGCGTGCGCAGTTCCTGTTCGGTCGGTTTCGGTTTGCGTTCGAGCAGCGCCTGCGCGCGCATGATCATGCCCGCGATGCAGTAACCGCACTGCGCCGCCTGATGATCGATGAACGCCTGCTGAAGCTTGCCCGGATGCTCGGCGGTGCCGAGGCTCTCGACGGTCCTGACGCGGCGCTCGGCGATCGCGGCGACCGGGATCAGGCACGAGAACATCGGCTTGTCGTCGACGATCACGGTGCACGCGCCGCATTGTCCGAGGCCGCAGCCGAACTTCGCGCCGTGCAGGTGCAGGTCGTTGCGCAGCGCGTAAAGGAGCGGCGTGGACGGATCGATGTCGAGCGTGTGCCGCACGCCATTCACGGTGAGGGTGATCATCGCGCGCTGTCCTCCTTTCTGAGTTTCGCGGCCAGGGTATCGATGCCGCTCCACGCGGGGCGATCGGAGTAGGTCTCGCGGATGTAGGCGGCAAGGTCCGCGATCTGCGCGTCGTCGTACTGGTCGAGGTAGGACGGCATGTAGTTCAGCGTGTCCTCGCCATGCCAGCCGATCCCGTTGAACATCATCTGGATCGCGTTGCGCGGCGTGTCGGCGGCGATCGCCGTGCTGGACGCGAGCGTCGGCCGCTCGCCGATCGACTGCATCGGCGCTGCAGGCCCGTGGCACTGCGCGCACGACGCCTGGAACAGCACCGCACCGCGCTGGCCGGCGGGCGTCGTCGCATGGCGCTCGACGGCGGTCGTCGCGGGCCGTGCGGCGGCCGGCTTCTGGATCGACAGGACATAGGCCGCGATGGCTTCGACATCCTCGACCGGCACCGTCGCGAGATCGCGCGTGACGGGCAGCATCGGTCCGGCGGCCGCGCCGTGCTCGCTCGCGCGGCCGGTGCGCAGGTACGTGACCAGTTGCGCCTGCGTCCACGGGTGGACCGCGTTGCCGAGCGTATTGAGCGGTGGTGCTTCCCAGCCGTCGACGATGCCGCCGTCGAACGCCTTGCCGGCCTCTTCTCCGCCGATCGCATTCAGCGGCGAATGGCAGGATGCGCAGTGTCCGAGGCCGTCGACGAGCAGCTTGCCGCGATTCCATTGCGCGGATTGCGACGGGTCCGGCCGGTACGCGCCCTCGCGCAGGAACAGCACGTTCCAGAACGCGACCAGCGGCCGGAAGTTGAGCGGGAAGATCAGGTCGTTCGCGGGCGTCTTCGTTTGGACCGGCTCGCGGGTCATCAGGTACGCGTACGCGGCCGCGATGTCGTCGTCGGACATACGCGTGAAGTGAATGTACGGAAACGCCGGGTAGAGCGGATGGCCGTCGCGGGCGATGCCGCTGCGCAGCGCGCGCGCGAACGCGTCACGCGACCAGCGGCCGATGCCGGTGTCGGCGTCCGGCGTGATGTTGGTCGCGTAGATCGTGCCGAACGGCGTCGCGAGCGGCAGCCCGCCGGCAAATGGCTTGCCGTCCTTCGCGGTGTGGCAGACGATGCAATCGCCGAGTGCGACCACGCGCGCGCCGGCCTTGATCAGTTGCGGATCGAACGACGCGCGGGCAGGCGGATCGATCGGCGCGATCGACGGCCGAACCATGATGCCGATCGCGACCGCCAGGCCGACGATCGCGATGCCTGCGGCGCCAAACCAGAGCCGTTTGTGCTTCATGCGCGCTCCACGCGGACCGGTGCGTCCGGCATCGTTCGACAGGCCGGGCAATAGACAGCACATCGGCTGCGCGTGCCCGCATGACGATCGTACGCGGCACTGCGGATCCGGTTGCCGCGACGGGCGGGCCAGCGTGCGTGGCCGGACTTGCGCGCGCTCGCGACGGTCGTTCCGGTCGGCGCCGCCGGATGGCGGCGCTGCATCGCCGATCGATTCGGCGATGGCAAGCCTGCCCGGCGGCAGCGATTCGCGACGGAGATCATGTCGTTACTCCAGGGGTGGTGGCCGCGCGCGGGCCGTGGCCTGCGCGCTCGTTGGTGGAGGCAGTCTACGCGGGCGCCGACGCCATTTCCTGAAGCTGCGCTGAAACGTTCTGAACGGGCGCACGGGCCGTTCCGGCGCTTGCGTTCATGCGTCAGCGCGGCGTGCCGAGGCCGAACGCCGCGGCAAGTTGCGGACCCTTGTCGAGCAACGACGTCACTTCCTCCCGCCGCCGGGCCGACCATTGCGCGAGGCGCTCGACGACATCGGTCGCATCGGCCGGCAACGCTTCGGCGAGCGACACGGCATCGCTCGCCGCCTTCGACGTGCCGGAAGCCGTATGGGGGCGCACGGTGCAGGCCGCGTCGCCGATCAGTGCGACGCGGCCGCCGACGAAGCCGGGACTCAGTGCGTCGAAAATCGCCTGGTTGAATGGCGCGGACGTCGCGAGCACCAGTTGCGACAGGGATGCGGGCAGCCGTTCGCCGGCGAGTTGCCGCAGCGTCGCGACGGTGTCGTCGGAAAGCTGCCCCGGATGCACGGACGCGTGATGAACGTGGCCGGCGCGATCGGTCAGGTGCCGGCGCAGCGCGTCGCGATCGGCTTCGTTGCGATACCAGAGCCAGTTGAACCGGCGCGCGCCCGGCGCGAGCGAGCCGTCGAGCGCGGGAATCAGGAATGCCATGAACAGCTCGCCCGGCGCCTTGTGAAGCGTCATGTTCTCGACCAGCGATGCGATCGACGCGGCGTCGAATTCGGCTTCGTCGACGATGCCGCGCCATGCGAGGTAGCCGGCAAACGATGGCGTATAGCCGGGGAAGAGGTGCGCGCGCAGGTGCGAGCCGGCACCGTCGGCGGCAATCAGCACATCCGCGCGGATGCGTTCGTCGTCGACGTGTACGTCGACACCGTCCGCGTCCTGGTCGAAACCGGTGACCGTGCGGCCGTACTGGATGCGCCCGCGCGGCAGCGTCTCGCACAGCGAGCGGTAGACGGCGTCCCACGACGAAAACGGCAGCATTTCGGGTTCGTCGCGCGTGACGACGCCGTCGCGATCGATCCAGCGCCGCCGATGCGTCGGCACGCTGATCATCTGGCGGCAATGCCGGCCATGCTGTTCGAGAAACGACATCATGCGCCGCAGCACGGCCACGCCGCCGCCCTGGCCGCGCAGCGGGGACGGCGAGCGCTCGCAGACCGTGACGTCGTGTCCGATGCAATCGAGCGTCAGCGCGGCCGCGAGCCCCGCGATCGATCCGCCTGCAATGACTATCTTCATCGTGCGTGACTCCCGTGTTCGGCCGGCGGCGCGCGTCGCCGGCCGGTCGGCGTGATGCGTTGTGCGCTACGACGCGATTTCGCCGGCCACGACGTCGTCCGCATAGCACCAGACCCAGCGCTCGCCGGGCTCGATCGAACGCGCGAGCGGGTGAGTCGTTTCGTGAAAATGCCGGCTGGCGTGGCGATTCGGTGACGAGTCGCAACAGCCGACGTGCCCGCAGGTCAGGCACAGGCGCAAATGCACCCACCGGCTGCCGGACTTCACGCATTCCTCGCAGTAGTCCTTGTCGGTGGTCAGGATGCGTGCTTCTGCAAGATGGGTGCAGGTCGTGGCCATCTTTCGCTCCGATGCCGGCGCCGGAGATCGCTCGCAGCGCGGCCGGCGCGAAGCTGCAAGCTGGGTTGGATACGGTTCATTGTGGACGGTCGTGTCGCGAGCGCGACCTTAATTCTTATGAAGCGTGTCGGCCCGGAGGGCAGGGGGACGTACAGTCACGAGTGCGGCCGGCCCGATATCCGGCCGGGATCCGACATGGCGGTCATCGGGAGGCGCTTATGACTCAGTCGCAGCATGTCAAGGTAATCGGCTTGCCGAACAGCAAGGAGGCCTATGCAATCCGCGACTTCCTGAAGCGCGGCGTGGTCGAGTACGAATGGTGCGAGTTGACGTCCGACAGCGATTGCGCGCGCGAGCTGGGCATCGCGCCGCTGCGCGACATCCGGTTGCCGGCCGTCATCTTTCCGGACGGCTCGTGCATCTTCCAGCCGACGCTGCCGGAGATTGCCGCCAAGCTCGGCTGGGTCGCCCGGCCGCGTTTCATCGAGTACGACGTGTCGATTTACGGCGCCGGTCCGGCCGGCCTGTCGGCGGCCGTCTACGCGGCGTCGGAAGGGCTGCGGGCCGTCGTGATCGAACGCGACGCCATCGGCGGGCAGGCCGGAACGAGTTCGCTGATCGAGAATTACATGGGGTTCCCGGAGGGCATTCCGGGCGCCGAACTGGCCGAGCGCGCGCGCCAGCAGGCGGTCAAGTTCGGCGTCGAGTTGCTGATGATGCGCGAGGGCGTGCACGCGACGTTCGTCGACGGCAAGATTCGCGTCGACCTGGCCGACGGCTCGATCCTGACCGCGCGCTCGAACATCTGCGCAACCGGGATCGAATACCGCAGTCTCGGCCTGCCCGACGAACAGAAGTTTCTCAACGCCGGCCTGTTCTACGGCGCGGGGTCGAGCGAAGCGCCGATGTGCGAAGGCAAGCATGTGTTCATCGTCGGCGGCGGCAATTCGGCGGGGCAGGCCGCGATGAACTTCGCGCGGCACGCGCGCGAAGTCACGATGATCGTCAGGGGCACGTCGCTGGCGGCGACGTTGTCGCGCTACCTGATCGACCGCATCGAGCGCATGCCGAACGTGACGGTGCGGTACTGTTCGACCGTCGACGCGCTGCATGGCGACGGCCGGCTCGAAGCGATCGTGATTCGTTCGGAAGACGGTGCGCGCGACGTGCTGCCGGCCACGCACCTGTTCGTCTGCATCGGCGGTGCGCCGAACACCGAATGGGCCCGGGATACGAACATCATCCGCAATCCGGGCGGCTATCTGGTGACCGGCAGCGATCTGTACGACTGCCCGGCATTCGAGCGCGTGTGGCCGCTCGAGCGTCGGCCCTACTATCTGGAAACGAGCGTGCCCGGTTCGTTCGCGGCGGGCGACGTCCGGTCGGGGTCGGTCAAGCGGGTGGCGTCGGCGGTCGGCGAAGGGGCGATGGCCGTGACGTTCGTGCACCGGTTCCTCGGCGAAGACGCGCATCGGCGGAGCGGCACCTGAGCCTGAGCCGCGCGTTCGCTCCTTGCGTCAGCGTGTCACGGAAATCGGCAGCCGGAACGTCAGCACGGTGCCGCCCCCGTCGCGCGGCGCGGCTTCGAGCGTGCCGCCATGCGCTTCGACGATCGATCGGCAGATCGCGAGGCCCATCCCCATGCCGTGCGATTTCGTCGTGAAGAACGGATCGAAGATCCGGTTCGCGATCCCGGCATCGATGCCGGGGCCGCGGTCGGCAACGGAGACGACTGCGTAACCGTCGTCAACGTGCGACGCGATCTCGAGTTCGCACGCCGTGGCGAGTCCGTCCATCGCGTCGAGCGCGTTGGTGACCAGGTTCAGGATCACCTGCTGGAGCTGGGTGCGATCCGCCATCACGCGGATGTCGTTGCAATTCAGGTCGACGCGCAGCGCGACCTGCTTCGCGTCGATTTCGGTCGCGGTGAGATGCAGCATGTCGCGAATCAGGTCGTCGATCGCGAGCGGCGCCAGTGCGGGCGGTGCCTGGCGCGCGAGCGATCGCAACGCGCGGACGATGTCGGCCGCACGCACGCCGGACGCGCGGATGTCCTCGAGGCTCGCGAGCGCTTCGCCGAGATCGGGTTGCGTGCCGCGCAGCCAGCGCATGCACGCGCCGACGCTCGACACGATGCTCGTCAGAGGCTGATTGATCTCGTGCGCGATCGACGCGGCCAGTTCGCCCATCACCGTCATGTGCGCGGTGCGCGCGAGCTCGGTCCGTGCATGCCGCAGCGCGGCCTCGGTCTCGAGCCGGCGCGCGTTCTCGTCGATCAGTTCCGCATAGAGCCGGGCGGATTCGAGCGCATTGGCCGCTTGCGGCGCGAGCACTTCCAGCATCGCGATGCGCCGCGGCGAAAACACGCCGTTGGACAATGCATTCTCGAGATACAGCACGCCGATCAGCGCACCCTGCTTCAACAACGGCAGGCAGAACAGCGAGCGCGTCGGGTGCGCGCGCAGGCTGTCGGCGTGGTCGGGCACGCCTTCGCGCTGCGCGTTCGCGAGCACGACCGGCTTGCGGGTCCGGGCGACGGTGTTCAGGATCGACAGCGGGACATCCTGCTCGGTGGGTTCGCCGCGGGCAATATCGACGATCACGTCGCTGCCGACGATGCGCGCGGTCGCCTCGATCGTCAGCCGGTCGTGCCGGGCGAGCAGCAGCAGGCCATGGCGTGCGCCGGCGTACACGATCATGTTGCGCATCAGCGTCTGGATCAGGCGCTCCAGCACGATCTCCTCGGACAGCGAATGGGCCGCGCGCATCGCGAGCGAGAAATCGAGATCTTCGCGCGCGGGCATGGCCGGGCCGCCCGGCGACGGGTCCATCACGAGGAACGGATGCTGCGCTTCCATCGCCTGCGCCTTGCCGGCCGCGCCCCAGCGCCGGTAGCACGCATGGGCGAGCCGCAGTTGGTGGCGCGCGGGGCCGGCGAGCCCGAGCGACGTGGCGTGATGCGCGGCCAGTTCGTGCGCGAGCGCCTGTTCGTGCACGAAACCGTGTTCCGCCGCGAGGCTGGCCGATGCCTCGTACTGCTGCATCGCGACGATATGGTCGCCGCGCACGCGCGCGAATTCGGCATCGATCAGCGCGAGCTTGTTGCGGAACGTCGCCGGATTGCGTTCGCTCCACGCGGCGAAGCGGGCGCGTTGCGGCGCATGGCGTTCGAGCAGCCGCTCGGGCGGCGTGGCGCCGCGGTCGCTCGCGATGCCGGCCAGCACGCCGAACAGGTGGAAGTCGGACAGCATGATGTGCGCGGGCGTCGACCACGCGCTCGATGCGGCTGCATCGAGCGACGCACGCGCCGCATCCGCGTCGCCGTAGATGAAGGCCGCCTGGCCGGCGAGCACGTCGGTCCAGAACTGCAGGACCGACATCGGCGTCTTCGTCGACGCACGGGCGCGCCAGGTGCCGATCGGCCGGTGGTGGCCGAGCTGCAGCGCATCGACGAATTCGGACTGGGTGGACACGAGGTCGACGATGTCGTCGTAACGCGCGCCGCGCGCGATCTGCAGCAGCGGATCGATTTCGTCGCGGATCGCCGGCAGCGCTTCGCCCATCGACAGCAGATCGCTGACGATATGGTTGCAGCTGTAGCACATCCAGCGCAGCTCGGCGCTCGCATTGCCCGCCGCTTTCGCATCGCGCGCGCGGTCGAGCGCGTACGGCAGCGGCTGGGTCCAGACGCTCACCTGGTCGAGCGCGATCAGCGTCGCGGAGCGGTAGCGCTCGAAGCCGTGGCGATCGACCAGCGCGAGCGCGACCTTCGCGAATTCGAAGCCGTCTTCGTACGCGTCGTGATGCCCCGCGATGCTGACGCCGTACCACGCGAGCCCCTGCACCGACGCGGCGGTGACGCCGTGGCGCAGGGTCAGCCGGACCATCGTCGCGAAATGCAGCAACATCAGCCCGCCGCTCGGATAGAACATCGCGGCTTCGAGTGCGGTCAGCAGCGCCATCGTGGCTTCGACGCGCGTGTCGGTCATCACCGGCAGGTCGACGAGATCGCGGATGGCGCGGCCGTCGAGCGCTTCCCGCACGGCATCGCAGGCCGCCGCGAGATCGGCCTCGGCCGGCTCGGCCGGCAGTTTCACGCCGAGCAGCGCCAGCCCGGCCAGCGCGACGTCGACGGCCTGCCGGTAGCGCGACTCCACCGTGAGCTGCGCGGCCTTCAGCCGGTGCGCCTCCGCGCGATCTGCCGGCGTGCGCGTACGTGCCATGAGTTCGTCGATCGCGTCGGATGCCTGAGCGGCTTCGCCGGTCGCGAGCAGCAGTCCGCTGCGCAGGATGCCGATCCGGCTCGCGAGACCGTAGTGTTGCAACCATGCGTGCGGACCGAGCAGCGCTTGCGCAGACGCGAGCAACGACAGCGCGCGATCTCGCGCGGCGGCCGTTGCCGCCGCTTCCGCGGCTGCGACCAGCGCATTCGCGAAAGCGAGCGCGAGCGCGCCGTCGAGCGGTGCGGTTTTCGCCTGCTCGATCTGGGCGGCGAGTTCCAGCAGCGATTCGGTCGACTGCGCGTCCATGCGCGCGAGCATCGCGGCGGCGATCCGGGCGTGGCGCAGCGTGCGCTCCGCCCGCCCGGTGACTGCGTAGACGGCCTCGAGGATGCGGTCGTGAACGAAGCGCCAGCGGTTGCCGGAGAGCGATACGAGGCCCGCCTGCCGCACAGGGTCCATCCAGAAGCGGAGTTCGGCCCACGTCTTGCCGGCGGCGGCGCACAACAGCGCGTCGTCGGCGTCAGTGCCGATACAAGCCAGCAGCGTCAGCAGCGTTCTCGATTCAGGCGGCAGCCGCTGCATCCGGATCGCGAGCAGGCTCACGACATTCTCGGTCACGTGGCGCGCGTCGATGTCGGCCGAATGCCACTGCCACGTTTGCGCCGCCGGGTCGTAGCTGAGGAGCCGCTCGTCGATCAGCGTGCGCAGCAGTTGCTGGATGTAGAACGGATTGCCGCCGGTCCTGCGGTGAACGATGTCGCCGAGCCCGGACAGCCGGGCCGGCGCTTCCCGGAGCATGCCGGCCAGCATGTGCGTGACATCGGGTGCGTCGAGCGGCGCCAGCGTCAGCGCCGACAGGCGGGTGGGGTCGAGCTGCTGCAGGAAGCGGTGGAAGGCCGGCGAGTGGTCGTGCTGCGGCCCGCTTCGATAACCGGCCACGATGCAGAAATTGGCCGGCGGATCGACCGCGATCGACGCAAGAAACGCGAGTGTCGCGTCGTCGGCCCACTGGATGTCGTCCAGCGCCATGACGAGCGGTTCGGCTGGCGCGGCGAACGCACGGAACGCATTCACGACGATCTGGCATAGATGAAATTCCGGAATCGCATCGGTATGGTCGAACGCGACGGGCTCGACATCGAGCAGCCACGCAATCTCCGGGAAGATGCCGGACAGCAGGCTGGCCTGACGGCCCACGCAGTCGCGCAGCCGCGCGGCGATCGCCGCGATTTCGTCGTCGGGCCTGGCCAGCGCGCTGCCGAACAGCGTGCGCAATGCCTGCAGCACGGGCGCGTAGGGCCGTGCGGGCTGGAACTGATCGATCTTCGCCGACGTACACCAGGCCGTATGCGACGCCGCACGCGCATGGCGCATGAAGTCCTCCGCCAGCGCGGTCTTGCCGACGCCGGCCGGCCCGTCGATCAGCACGATGGCCGTCTCGCCGGTTCGCGATACGGCCGCCAGCACCGCTTCGAGCCGGCGGGATTCGGCTTCGCGGCCGACCAGCAGGTCGGGCGCATGCAAGCCGGCGAGCGGATCGCTGCCGCCGAGCGCGAACGGCTCGACGCGGCCGGCCGCCCGCCAGTCGCGCAGGATACGTTCGAGATCGTGCTGCACCGTTTCGCAGGACGGGTAGCGATCGGCGGGCTCCTTGGCGATCAGTTTCAGGATCAGGTCGTTCAGGACGGCAGGCAGGTCGTTGCGAAAGGCCGTGGCCGGCGCTGGCTGCATGGCGACGTGCGCGTGGACCCATTCGGACGTCGACGTGGCCTTGTAAGGCATCGAGCCCGTCAGCAGGCGGAACAGCGTGATGCCGAACGCATACAGGTCGGAGCGCTCGTCGACGTACGAGTCTTCGGAGACTTCGGGCGCCGCGTAGGCCGCGAAATCGGTGCGCATCGTGCTCGCCGCGGGTCGTTCCGTCCGACGGTCCCACGCATGGGCGAACGAGCGGAGCATGACCGTGCCGTCCGGTGCGATGACGAAACTGGACGGTTGCAGATCGCCATGCAGCCAGCCGCGCCGATGAAGCTCCCCGAGCGTGCGCGTGGCCTGGATCGCCGCGTCGAGAAAGACGTCGAGCGGCAGCCGCCCGTCAGCCAGCGTGTCGAACGCACGCACGTCCGGGCGAGGATAGACGAGCACCGGGCCGTCAGCGGCGCGGATCAGCGCAACCGGCATGAGCGCCCACGCCGGTTCCAGCGCTGCGTTCAATGCATATTCGTGCTCGAACTGCCGGCAGCGCTGGTCGGATTCCCACCCGGTCTGGCACGCGGACCACTCGCGCCCCGTTCCGGCGTCGGTCAGGTCGAACCGCAGCACGTCGCCCGAGCGGACGGCGTTCGACAGGCGGGCGCGTGCCAGCCAGTCGGCATCCATTCGGTTCATGTGGTCCGGGTCGCGCAAGGGTTGGTTCACGGTGGGGGCAGGCTGGGTGGAGCAGGGTGAAAACGGGTCGTAAAAACGGGGTCGGCCGGGCTGGGTTGCGCCCGTCCGGGCGGCCCCGTGCATTGTCCGCCAGCCTGAGGAAATTTGCAGTACCCGCCACACACCGTTCCCGACGACCGGGCCGGCCGGTACCCGACTAAACCTATAGATAATGGCCGGCGCGCCCGCCGCACCATACGATGGCTTCAAGCCTCCCGACACGCATCGATGCGTGTCCGGCGGGCGGAACAGGGGGTGTCGCCTCGCGAGGCGGCGCAAGGTGCGGAGCAGCATAAGCGAGTGCGGATCATGTATACGTTCGGGCAGGTGACGGTTTCCCTTGAATGCCGCGAAGTCTGCGTCGACGGGCAGCCACGGTATATCGGCGCCCGGGCATTCGAGATTCTCGAGCTGCTGGTAAAGGCGGCGGGCAGGCTCGTGTCGAAGGACGAGATCATGCAAGCGGTGTGGCCGAACACGATCGTGGTCGAGAACAACATCCAGGTGCATATCTCGACGCTGCGCAAGCTGTTCGGCGGCAAGCACGGGTGGATACGGACCGAATCGGGTCGCGGCTATCGGCTCGCGCCGCCGGCCGACCTGGCCTATGTCGACCGTCAGCCGGACGGGATCGAGCCGGCGCGCGGCGCCCGCGCGGGCACCGCGCCGCGCAAATGTCCGCTGATCGGCCGCGAGCAGGAAGCGGCCGAGCTGCACGCGCTGCTCGAATGCGAGGCGCTCGTCACGCTGGTCGGCCCCGGCGGCGTGGGCAAGACGCATCTCGCGCTGGAGGTCGCCACGGCCTGGTCGGCGGTGCGCGGCATCGAGATGGTCCGGATCGATCTCGCCGGCTGGCAGGGCGGCGCGACGCTGGAGTCCATGGTGCTGGACGCGCTCGACCTGCCGGGCGGCCCGGCCGCCGGGCCGGCCGATGTCGTGCGCGCGATCGCCGGGCAGCGCGTGATGCTGGTGCTCGATAACGCCGAGCAGCATGTCGACGAACTGGCGGATCTCTGCGAAGCGATCGCGGACGCGAATGCCGGCGCGATACTCGTCGTGACCAGCCGCGAACCGCTGCGTGTCGCCGGCGAGCGCGTCTATCGCGTCGGGCCGCTGCCCGTGCCGCCGGCCGGCGCGGACGACGGCGAGATCGTCGCGTGCGGCGCCGTCCGCATGTTTCTGGCCCGGGCGCGCGCAATGGGCACCGACATTCCCGCGGATGCGAAGACGCTGGACGCGATCGCGTCCATCTGCCGCCGCCTGAGCGGCCTGCCGCTCGCGCTCGAACTCGGCGCGGCCCGAGTCGCGTTGCTCGGGATCCAGGGGCTGGCAGCCGATCTCGACAAGTCCGTGCTGTCGTTGTCCGGCGGCCTGCGTACGGCCCATCCGCGCCAGCAGACGCTCAGGGCCACCATCGAGTGGAGCTATAGGCTGCTCGGCGAAGCGGAGCGCACCGTGCTGTGCCGCCTCGCGGCGTTTCCGGATGCGTTCCGGCTCGACGCGGCGTGCGCGCTGGCGGCCTGCGACGAACTGGGCGCCGCCCGGGTGCTCGACTGCCTGGTCAGCCTTGCATCGAAATCGCTGCTGGTCGTCCATTCGGTCGGACTCTCGAAGCGCTATTCGCTGCTCGAGGTCGTGCGTGCGTATGCGCTCGAGAAGCTGGCGGAATCGGGCGAAGCCGGCCGCATCCATGCCCGGTGCGCGTCCTTCGTCGGCGAAGAGCGCTCGGCTACGCCGGCGCCGGCCGCGCCCGCGCAACCGCGGCTGGCGGCAGGGTCGTGGGCATGACACACGGGACGCGCGGGCGTGGCGCGCAGCGGTAACGCCTGTCGACGCGGCGTAAGCTGTGTCGCGATGTTCTGGATTGACACAATTTTCAGGTTCCCATTTCATGGCCATTGTTTGCATCATCGATGACGATGCGTCGGTCCGTAGGAGTCTCGCCAGCCTGCTGAAATCGGCTGGTCATACCGCATTGCAGTTCGCGTCGGGCGAGGAATTCCTTGCGGCCGGCCCGCTGGACGACGCGGCTTGCGTGCTGGTCGATCTGAAGATGAAGGGGATGAGCGGTCTCGACGTCCAGCGCCTGCTGGTCGAGCGCAACGCGACGCTGCCGGTCATCTTCATGTCGGCGCACGGCGACGACGAGTCGGTCCGCCGCGCGCTTGCGCAAGGCGCGGTCGCGTTCCTGCGCAAGCCGTTTCCATCGGACGATATGCTCAACCTGATCGATCACATCGCATCCGGCGCGCCGCCTGCGTGAGCGGCGGCCCGTCGACCGGCCGCGCCGCGAGCGGCGCGGCAGTTCCGCTCGGCTTTTTCTTAGTTTATCATTCGATAATGAAGCGGATGTCTACACAGGGAAAGCAATGGCGAGCACGCCGGATATGACGTCGATCGGCAACCGGGGCGCGGGCGACTCCGCGCCGATCGTCTATGTGGTCGACGACGACGAAACGCTGCGGCGCGCGTTGAGCTCGCTGTTGCGTTCGGCGGGATGGCGCGTCGAGACCTTCGCGTCGTCGCGGGCGTTTCTCGCGTTCGAGCGGCCCGCCGTGCCGAGCTGCCTGATCCTCGACGTGCGTCTTGCCGACGAGAGCGGGCTGGCCCTTCAGGAGGAAGCGGTGCGGGCGGGCCTGAACGTGCCGATCCTCTTCATGACGGGTTACGGCGACGTGGCCACGACGGTCAAGGCGATGAAGGGCGGCGCGCTCGATTTCCTGACCAAGCCGTTCGACGACGAAACGATGCTCGATGCCGTCGGCCGCGCACTGGCCCGCGACGGCGAGCGCCTCGCGCGCGACCGTGCGCTGGACGCGGTGCGCCGGGCCTATGCGTCGCTGACGCCACGCGAACGCGAAGTGATGAGCCAGGTGGTCGCAGGCCTGATGAACAAGCAGATCGCAGCGAATCTCGGCCTGCAGGAAATCACGGTGAAGGTGCATCGGGCCCAGGTGATGAAGAAGATGCAGGTCCGCACGCTGCCGGATCTCGTGCGGCAAGCCGAAGCGCTGGGCGTGGGCCCGGCCGGCGCGCGCGACTGAGCGGGCGCGCCGGATCGTTCGACGCGGCGGCGCGGGCTTCGACGTGGCGGGCCGGGCCGCGATGGCGCGAACGACGGCGTTCATGCGGCCACTTCCGCTTCAACGTGGGTACGGCGCTCCCGGCGTCGCGGCACAGGCCAGCGAGATGCGCGTCGCTCATCGCGCGCCGGCGACCGCATTGGTCGATGAAACGGCATGACCGAGCGACAGGTAGCTACGGTGCAGCAGCGATTCGATGGTTGCCCAATCGGCGTCGGTGACGCTGCCCGCATCTTCACGGGCGTCGCGAAGCAGCATCGCTTGCGCGCGCAACTGGCCGTGTTCGAGAGTCGAGACCGCGGGCACCCTGTACAGCGACGCGGCGGCTTCAGCGCACGCGCTGCCCAACGCGCCGGGCGGATAACGTCCACGCTGCCGGTGCACGATCCACCATTCCAGTTCGAGCGCGGTCGTGCGCGAGACATCGAAGTCGCGGTTCCCGGTGTTGCGGATCAGGCTGAAATAGGTATGCAGCGCCGGCAACGCTTTTTCGTAATCGCTGCGTTCCTTGCCCTCCTTGAACGTGAATGCGGCTGATGCGCCGTAGTAAGCGCCGGCGTACGACCTTAGCCACGGAAGGTGGTATTGCGTGCGCAGGGATTGCGCCAATTCAAGAAAAAGCGCGACGTGCTGGCGCTCATAGTAGGAGCGCCATATTTTCGTTTCGAGTGTCCCCGTCGCGACGGGATCGAAGCGGCTCAGGTCACGGTGCAACGGCCAGAAGAGATCGGCGGCGGCATAGCCGATCAGAACGACGAGCAGGGCCAGGATCGTCCGTCGCCGGCGTCCCGGTCCAGCCGAAAGGATCGCGCGGTGCCGCAGGTCGTGGCTGCGGGGGCGCCCGGTTGTGTTCATGTCGAATGGCGTCGATATCGAACGTGCGTTGACCCCTCTATTTCATTACGCGCCCCAGCACCTCGCCCAACTCGGCGTCGTCAAGCACCGGGACGATGTCCAGCTCCATCAGGTCGCTCCACTGATAGGCGAATTCGGTGAGTTTCTTCATATCATCTGTTTCGAGCAGATCGAACCCTGCGCTCAGATCGGCTCGTGTCCACCGGCCCACCAACCGGACGCCGTCGGGCGGGAGCCCGCCGGTTCGCTGAAAGCGCTCGATGGCTTCGGCACGCTGCTGGGTATCCGGTGCCCAGTGGAAGGTCATCATGAATTTCATGGCTGTGTCTCCTGAAGGTGGCTCGTCCACCTCCTTCAATTTATACGCGCGATGACGGCTTACGGGTGGGTGCAATCGGGCGTGTGCACTGCGACGCAAGTCGACGCCAGGAGAAGATCGTGACAGGTCCTCGCTTCGGCGGACTCGATACGATCAATTCATGCGGCACGCCGGAACCGGGAAATACAAAAAACGTTAGGTAAGCTTACGAGCGATAAAAAAATGCGTGAGGCCGATCGAGCGAAGGCCGACGGCACGTCGATGTTTTCTCAGAACCGCTCTTCGCGATTCGCGACGTTCGCCGGTTTCGCTGCAGGCGGCGTCCATCCTCCACCCAGCGCACGCACGAGATTGACCGTCGCGATGGCGAGTGCCTGGCGGCTATGAATCAGCTGGCGTTGCGCAGTCAGCGCGTCCCGGTCCGCGTCGATGACCTCGAGATAGCTGACGTAGCCGTGCCCGTAACGGCTCAGCGACAACCGCGCCGCTGCTTCGGTGGCGCGCGCCGCGCTGTCGTAGCGCACGATCCGCTCTTTCTGCGCGGCGATGTCGTTGAGCGCGTCCTGGACCTCGCGCAGCGCGCCCAGCGCGGTCGAGCGATAGTTCGCGTCGGCGAGTGCCGCGCCGGCCGTCGCGGCGGCGACTGCGGCCTCGCGCTTGCCGCCGTCGAACACCGTTTCGGCCACGCTCGCGCCGAGGCCCCACAGCGAACTGTTGCGGTCGAGAAACGTGCCGAGGTCGCGGCTGGCGAACCCGCCCTGCGCGGTCAGCGTCAAGGTCGGAAGCCACGCGGTACGGGCGACGCCGATTTCGAGCGACGCCGCGTCGACGCGGCGCGCCGCCGCATGGACGTCCGGGCGTCGCGCGAGCAGCGCGGACGGCAGGCCGGGCGGCACCTCCGGCACGCGCATGGCGGAGGCGGTCGGCGCGACCGTGAAGGCGGTCGGCGAGACACCGGTCAGCACGGCGAGCGCGTCGACGAGGTTTTCGCGCAGCCGCCGGCTGTCCGCGAGATCGGCGCGAGCCGTATCGAGATCGGCTGCCGCGCGCAGCGCGTCGAGATCGCTTGCCGCGCCGGCCCGCACGCGCGCGGCGATCACGTCGAGTGCGGTGCGTCGCAACTCGATCGCGCGGGCGAGCGTCGCGAGATCCTGCTCGACGAAATGGAGCGTCAGGTAATCGCTCGCGACGTCGGTCGCGACGCGTAGTCGAACGGCCGCACGATCCGCGTCCGCCTGCAGCGCGTTCTGCCTGCCGATCTCCGCATCGCCGCGCAGGCGCCCCCACAGATCGACTTCATAGCTGGCGTTGAACGGCACCGACCAGTTGTGCATCGTGCGTTTCGGCAATGCGTTGTCGACCGTGCCGGATACGCGCGAGCGGCTGAACGACGGATCGACGCCGACGGTCGGTGCGAGTGCGGCTTCACGCACCCCGAGCAGCGCCTGCGCCTGGTCGACGCGCGCCGCGGCGGCGCGGATGTCGTGGTTGCCGGCGAGCGCGGCGTCGACGAGTGCGACGAGTGACGGATCGCCGAACGATGCGGGCCATTCGACGAGCGACGGTGCGGGTTCGCCGGGCGCATCCGCATGACGGAACCGGTCGGATCCGACCGCGACGGGGGCGAGCGGCTGCGGCGCGATCGTGCACGCGCTCAGCAGGCCGGCGGCGAGCAGGGCGGCGATGCGGGTCATGGCTGCGTGCGGCCGCGTTGCAGCGAGACGATGACCGACAGGCCGGGCCGAATGCGCGGTTCGGCCGAGGCCGGGCCGTCCAGCAGGATCTTGACGGGCACCCGCTGCGTGACCTTCGTGAAGTTGCCGGTCGCGTTGTCGGGCGGCAACAGTGCAAACTGCCCGCCCGTCGCGGGCGACAGGCTGTCGACGTGTCCGTTGAAGGTCCGGTCCGGCAGCGCGTCGAAGCGCAGCTGCACGACGTCGCCGGTGCGGACGTGCCGAAGCTGGGTTTCGCGGAAGTTCGCCACCACCCACGGGTGCGGTTCGACAACCGTGAGCAGCGCCTGGCCGGGCGCGACATGCTCGCCGGTCTCGACCGTCTTCTTGCCGACGTGGCCGTCCGACGGCGCCACGACGATTGTGTACTGGCGCTGCAGCTCAACATCGCGCAACTCGGCGTCGTTCTGGTTCGACACGGCATCGGCAGCCTGCCGCGCGGCCTGCGCGCTGCGCTGCTGCGCTTCGGCCGCCTCGATGCGCGCGCGGGCGGACTTGCGTGCCGCGTTGGCGGCATCGAATTCCTGCTGCGACAATCCGCGCGGCGTTTCGCGGGTCAGTTCGCGTGCCCGTGCGTAGTCGAGCTCGGCCTTCTCGGCGTCCGCGTGCGCCGACACGAGCGCCGCGTCGGCTTGTTCGACCAGCGCCTTCGCGCGGTTCGCATCCGAGTGCGCTTGCGCGACGCGGGCCCGCTGCAGCGCGACGCGCACGTCGAAATCGCGCGGGTCGAGCTGCACGAGCGGGTCGCCCGCGTGCACGAACTGGTTGTCGTTCACCAGCACACGCTCGACCGTGCCGGCCACGCGCGGCGAGATCACGTGCAGGTGACCCGTCACGTACGCGTCGTCGGTGCCGCGGTCATGCGCGTCGAATTCGTAGACCAGCAGCGCGACGAGCAACAGCGCGCATCCGGCGATCAGTACGACCGGCCACTTTCGCGACCGTGCGGTGGAAGTGGGCGGCACGTCCGGCGAGTTCGTGGTCACGATCGGGATACTCCATCGAAAAAACAGGGTTTTTCGCATCGCGCTATGCTTGCGCGAGCTTTTTGTGCGGGAGCCGCTCGACGATGAACACCACGTTCGCCCCCGGTGGCGCGACACCGGGGCCGGCCGCAGCGCCGGACTCCGACATACCGACGTTTCGTTCGATCGCCGCGATCGCGGCCGTGCTGCTCGGCGCGATCATTTCGACCTTGACGTCGCGCATCACGTCGCTCGGGCTCGCCGACGTGCGCGGCGCGCTCGGCGTCGGGTTCGACGAGGGCGCGTGGATCAACACCGCGTTCATCGCGTCGCAGATGTTCGTCGGGCCGCTCGCGATCGCGGCGGCCTTCGTGTTCGGCACGCGCCGCGTGCTGCTGGCGGGCGCCGCGGTATTCCTGGTCGTCGAAAGCGTGCTGCCGCTGTGTACGAACTTCGGCACGTTCATCGTGTTCCAGAGCGTGGCCGGCTTCGCGTCCGGCGTGTTCGTGCCGCTGACCGTCGGGTTCGTCGTCCGCACGCTGCCGCCGCGGCTGATTCCGTTCGGCATCGCCGCGTATGCGATGAACCTCGAGATGTCGCTCAACCTGTCGGCGACGCTCGAAGGCTGGTACAGCGAACACCTGAGCTGGCGCTGGCTGTTCTGGCAGAACGCACTGCTGACCGTGCCGTTCATCGTCTGCCTGATGCTGTCGCTGTCCACCGAACCGATCAAGCGCTTCGCGTCCGGCATCGACACGCGCGGCATGGTGCTCGGCGCCGGCGGGTTCGCATGCCTGTGCATCGCGCTCGATCAGGGCGAACGGCTGTTCTGGTTCCAGTCGCCGCTGATCGTCGCGCTGCTGGGCATCGGCATCGTGATGGTGGCCGCGTTCCTGATCCACGAACTGGCGTCGCGACGGGCAGGGCTCGATCTCGGCTATCTCGCGCTGCCCAACGTCGCGTTGCTGATCCTGCTCGTCGGCCTCGTGCGCTTTACCGTGCTCAACACGAGCTTCATTCCGTCGGCGTTTCTCGCAAGCACCTACGGGCTGCGCCCGCTGCAGATCGGCGATACGCTGCGCTGGATCGCGATGCCGCAACTGCTGTTCGCGCCGTGCGTGGCGTGGCTGCTGCAACGCGTCGATCCGCGCCGGCTGATCGTGGCGGGCTTCGCGATGGTGGCGGTCGCGTTCGCGCTCGGTGCGCAACTCACGCCCGTCTGGGCCGAACCCGACTTCATCCCGTCGCAATTGCTCCAGGCGTTGGGGCAGACGATGGCGCTCACGTCGGTCATTTTCTTTTTCGGCAAGCACGTGACGGCCGAGCACGCGCTCACGTTCGGCGCGGTCGTGCAGACGACACGCCTGCTGAGCGGGCAGCTCGGCACGACGTCGATCGCGGTGGTCCAGCGCATCATGGAGGCTACCCATTCGAATCTCGTCGGTCTGCATGTCACGCTGTCGGATCCGCAAACGCTGGAGCGCCTGCGGGCCGGCGCGGCGTCGCTCGTGTCGCACGGCGCGACCTTCGCGACGGGCGACCAGGCGGCCTACGTGTTGCTCGATCGGGCCGTCCGCGTCCAGGCGACGACGCTCGCGCTCGCCGACAATTTCCGTGTCGCGATGACGTTCGCGGTCGCGGGAGCGCTGATCGGCATGCTGCTCAGGCCGGCGCGGGCGCCGTGAGCGCCCGACGCCGGATCGGCGCAGGTCGCGCATCGACGATCTTGGCGATCGCGCACGCCGCAACGGAATCGCGACGACCTGAAAAATCCTGAAACGCACTAAACGGCGCGCCGGCACGATGGCCGGGCGCGCCGTACGGTGACGCTTGCGCTTACGCCTTCAGGAACGCGAGCAGTTCGGCATTGATCCGGTCGGCGTTGACGACGCACATCCCGTGCGATCCGCCGGGGATCACCTTGAGTTGCGCGTGCTTCACGATCTTCGCGGACAGTCGGGCCGAATCGTCGATCGGCACGATCTGGTCGTCGTCGCCGTGCAGGATCAGCGTCGGGACGTCGATCTTCTTCAGGTCCTCGGTGTAGTCGATCTCGGAGAATTCCTTGACGCACTGATACTGGCCGTAGACACCGCCCATCATGCCCTGCGCCCAGAACGCGTCGATCGTGCCCTGCGACACCTTGGCGTCCGGACGGTTGAAGCCGAAGAACGGCACGGCGAGATCCTTGTAGAACTGCGAACGGTTCTCGGCGACGTTCTTGCGGATCCCGTCGAATACGTCCATCGGCAGGCCGCCGGGATTGGATGCCGATTTCACCATCTGCGGCGGCACGGCGCCGATCAGCACGGCCTTCGACACGCGCTTCGTGCCGTGACGGCCGATGTAGTGCGCGACTTCGCCGCCGCCGGTGGAATGGCCGACGAGCGTGGCTTCGCGCAGGTCGAGCGCATTCATCAGCGCCGCCAGGTCGTCGGCATAGGTGTCCATGTCGTTGCCTTGCGACGGCTGGCTCGAGCGGCCGTGACCGCGGCGGTCGTGCGCGATCACGCGATAGCCGTGCTGCACGAGGAACAGCATCTGCGGGTCCCACGCGTCGGCGCACAACGGCCAGCCGTGCGAGAAGACGACCGGGCGGCCGCTGCCCCAGTCCTTGAAGTAAATCTGCGTACCGTCTTTGGTGGTGATCGTATTCATCGCATGGGCTCCTTGATGGGCGGAAGCGGCGTGTTTGGGGGCTGCTGCGGCGGCAGCCGGCAGCGCGGCGGCTGCAACGGCGGTCGCGCCGGCAAGCAGCATGTCTCGGCGACGCGCCGAGGGAACGGCGTCGATGTCTGCGGGACGCATTGGGACTCCTTGAACGTGCGGTGGAACGATGCCGCGTTGGATGGATGGTTCGGATCTGCCCGCATGCGGCAATTTCGCCGGCAGCCGGCGGGCGTTCACGGTCGCGCGCCGGCAGGCGCGCGAAGGCAGCGAACGAACGCCGACAGGAGCCTATCCCGCGGCCATGCGCCGTGTACTGAAATCCCGCTGAATTTTCGTGAACCCGGTTGCGGTGCACGCCGCGCGCCCGTGCGGCCGAATCGGCCAGAAAAATTAAGCCCGGAATAAAGACTCTTCAGCGGCGGCTCGCTATCGTCAGCATCAGGTCATCCCGTCGCGGGTCGTTGCCGGTTCGCGTCGGCGGATGGCGATCGCGACGCGGGCGGGTGTGCAACATCCGGACCCCTCGCCACTTGCCTGGGTACGCCGCCATGGACGAATTCAATCGCTGGGAGCACGTGATGACGCTGCTCGACCCGTCGCCGGACGCGAGCCGCTGTGCGCCGCCGTATCTTCGCGACCCGGAACCCGCGCGCCGTCGCCATCGCGACGATGCGCCGCCCGCGTCGAGCGGTGGCGTGCGCCGCCGGTGCGCGATCGTCGCCGCCGAGCGGCAGACCGATTCGTCGGTATTGATCTCGTGGAGCGATCCGACGCGCTGCCGGTACGACGAGCAGCGCTGGATCAGCGCAAAATCCCGCGCCCTCGGGCGCTGCGCGCTGACCGGCATCACGATTCATACCGGCGATGCGATCTACAAGCCGCAATGGCGCGGCGCGAAGCGCCCCGCGAACTACCGGGAGGTGATCCTCGCTGCCGAACTGGAGCGGTTCATCGTCAGGCTGTCCCGTTCATGACCCGGAGCGCTGCGCGCCGTCCATCGGAGCATGGCCGGCGGCCGCTGCATTTTCACCGCTGAGGAAGGAATTCGCATGAGCACGTTCACGACACGCGACGGCGTTTCGATTCACTACAAGGACTGGGGAGCAGGGCGCCCGGTCGTGTTCATTCACGGCTGGCCGCTGAATGCGGACATGTGGGACGTCCAGATGCATCATCTGGCGTCGAACGGCTTGCGCTGCATCGCGTACGACCGGCGCGGCTTCGGCCGGTCGGGCCAGCCGTGGACGGGCTACGACTACGACACGCTGGCGGACGATCTCGCGACGCTGATCGAGACGCTCGGGCTGCGCGACGTGACGCTCGTCGGCTTTTCGATGGGCGGCGGCGAAGTGGCCCGCTACATCGGCCGGCACGGCACGCGGCACATCGCGAAGGCCGTGCTGATCGGGTCGGTGACGCCGCTGGTCGCGCGGCGCGACGATCATCCGGACGGCGTCGACGTCGCCGTGTTCGACGGCATTCGCGCGGGCATCGCGGCCGACCGCGCGGCATTCTTCGAGCACTTCTGGCCGCTGTTCACCGGCTCGAACCGGGCCGCTTCGGCGATCTCGCGCGCCACGCTCGACTGGACGTCCTTCATGGCGCTGCAGGCCGGATTGAAGGGCACGCTCGATTGCGTCGGCGCGTTTTCCGAAACCGATTTCCGGGCGGATCTCGACAGGTTCGACGTGCCGACGCTCGTGATTCACGGCGACGACGACCAGACGGTGCCGCTCGCGCTCACGGGCGCCGCCGCGGCGAAGCGCGTGCCGCACGCGACGCTGAGCGTTTACGAGGGCGGGCCGCATGCGTTGTATCTGACGCACGCGCAGCGATTGAACGACGAACTGCTGGCGTTCGCCCGCGCATGACCCGGCGGGAGCTGAAGTGACGTGACTTGACGTGGCGGAGCCGGATCGACCGGCCGGCTCACTCCGTCCATGTCGACCCGAGCACCAGGCCGCAGAAATTCGTCCGGCGATAGTCCGGGTCGCACCGCTCGAGCACGTCGGCGCAGACGTTGCCGAATGCAGTCGCAGGGCGATGGACGGTGCCCGCGGCGAGCGCCTCGAGGAACAGTTCCTTGAAACACGGGCCGCGTGGCCACGCGTTGACGATCTCGTCGCGTTCGGACCGGCTCACTTCGTCGAAATGACGTGCAAAGAGATCCGTCTCGATGCCTGCGCCGAGCAACGCCGTCAACGGCGTCATGTACGGATGAATGCCGAAGGTCGTATGCAGCGCGATTGCACGCCACACCTCCGCCGCATCGTCGTCGGCGACGCCGTATCCGCCGAGGAATGCGTGCGCGGCATTCGCGCCGTCGATTTCGAAGCGCCGGCGCGAATGCCGGTAGCGCTCCGTCAGTCCGAAGTCATGGAACAGCGCGGCGACATACAGCAGCTCGGCGTCGAATGCGATGCCGCGACGCAGCCCGATGATCGACGCGAACGCGAACACGCGCATCGCGTGCCGGAACAGGAGTTCCGGCTCGCCGGCGCGCACGGTCGCGGCGGCCTCCCGTGCGATCGGGCCGTCGGGAATCCGGATGCCGGCGATGCGGTTGCCCATGGTCGTGTTCCTCTCGGCGTGACGGCGGTCGCTCGACGCTGAAGCCGTGGAACCATCGTCGCGCGCCGCGCCGCTGAATGTCCTGAGCGGCGGCTGAATCGTTCTGAACGGAAAATCCGACCGGCCATTTCGCCCGGAATCGGTTTCATTGCGCGTTGCACGTCTTTTTTACCTGGTTTTTATAGGCCGATCGTGCGAGGCGCCATTTCGATTAACCAGATAGAGAAATCAATTTCGGCAAATCGGATGTTTTATCCTACGAAACAGGTTCATGGGTGAATCACTGTTTCGCGCATTGCAAATGCGTGATGCCGCGCCGCGCGAGGCGAGGCGGGCGCACGCACGGGAGCCATCGGGCAAATCGTGGTTTTCATCGATTCAAAAATTTTGCTCGTTGGATTCTGATTATTTGAATCATCTCAACAGGCAAATGCCGTAGCATTGGCGTCCAATCGATGTCATTTTTGACAGGGCATCGATGTACGCAATCGATTGAAAATTCCCATGATCCGGATTGGAACGCTTCACGTTTTTCTTGACAGGCGTGAAATTCGCTCGAACGGCAGACTGCTGCGTATCGGCAGCCGCGCATTCGAAATTCTCGAACTCCTGATTCGGGCGAACGGCGCATTGGTGTCGAAAGACGAGATCATGCAGCGCGTGTGGCCGCACACGGTCGTGGAGGAAAACAACCTGCAGGTGCATATCGCCGCGCTGCGCAAGGCGCTGGCCGACGATCGCAACCTGATCGTCACGGTGCCGGGGCGCGGCTATCGGCTGGTCGGCGGCCAGACCGAAGGCGCGGCGCCCGCGCGTCCCGCGATGTCGCGGCTGACGGCTGCGCCGACCGCGCTCGTCGGCCGCGAGCAGACCGTCGCCGACGTCCTTGCGGCGCTCGACACCGCGCGCGTCGTGACGCTGGTCGGGGCGGGCGGCATCGGCAAGACGCGGGTCGCGCTCGAAGCGGCGATGCGGGCCGAGGCGAGCTTTCCGGACGGCGCCGCGTTCGTGTCGCTGGCCACGGTTGCGTGTCCGCGATTCGTGCCCGACGCACTGGCGGGTGCGTTCGGCATCGTGCAGCCGGCCGGATCGCTGACACTCGAAGCGGTGCTGGCGAGCGTGGCGAACCGGCGGATGCTGCTGGTGCTCGACAATTGCGAACATCTGCTCGACGCCGCCGCGCAGATCGCGACTGCACTGACCGAGTCCGACGCCGGCTTGTACGTCCTCGCGACCAGCCGCGAGGCGCTGCGTATCCAGGGCGAGCGGCTGTGTCCGGTTCCGCCGCTCGATGTCCCCGGCGAAGGCGCCGACGATGCCGAGACGCTGAACGCCAGCGCGGTGCAACTGTTCTCGGCGCGCGCGCGTGCCGCCGATCCCCGCTTTCCGCTCGACGAACGCAGTGTGGCGCTGATGGCGTCGGTGTGCCGGCGTCTCGACGGTCTGCCGCTCGCCATCGAACTGGCGGCGGCCCGCGCGGCCGTGCTCGGCATCGACGTGCTGGCCGCGCATCTCGACGACCACTTCAGGTTGCTGACCGGCGGTTTTCGTACGGCCTTGCCGCGTCATCAGACGCTGCAGGCGATGTACGACTGGAGCTACCGCTTGCTCGGGGACGCGGAGCGCCTGCTGTTGCGGTGGCTCGGCGTGTTCCGCGACAGCTTTTCGATCGACGCGGTGCGGGATATCGTCGGAACGAAGGGGCTGGCCGATGCGGACCTGCTCGATACGATCGCCGGCCTCGTGTCGAAGTCGCTGCTGAGCCTCGAGAGCGCGCACGGCGCACCGCGCTACCGGCTGCTGACCACGACGCGCGCCTATGCGCTGCAGCAGCTCGAGAACAACGGCGAATGCGCGGCCGCGGCACGCGCGCATGCGAACTACTTCCATACGCTGTTCAGGCTTGCGCCCGGTGCCGACGACGGGCCGCGGGCCGAATCGCGGCTCGACGTGGTCCGGCGCGAACTCGGCAATCTGCGCGCGGCGCTCGACTGGGCGTTTTCGCCGAATGGCGATGCGGACGTCGGCATCGCGCTGGCGGCTGTCGCGGTCCCGTGCCTGTTCGACCTGTCGCTGGTGGACGAATGTCGCGAACGGGCACGCGCGGCGCTCGATGCAATGCGGAACATGGACGAGACACGGGCGCGCGAGATTGCGCGCGTGCGCCTGCTGGCCGCCTATGCCGCCGCGCTCGCTCATACTTCGGGGCCGACGCACATCGTGCACGACGCGTGGTCCGAAGTGCACGCGTTCGGGTTCGAGGCGGGCGAGGCCGAGTTGCCGCCGCGCGAATCGTAAGGGCGCGCGCCGCCGGCGAATTCAGAACGTTTCAGCCTGAACTCAGGACTTGGCCGGTCGGTGCGTCTACATTGCATGCACGGAGACCGTCGGCGATTTGCGCGCGTGCGGGCAGCAGGCCGGCTCGTACCTCTGCGCATCGATGTCGCGACGCCACTGAATACCAGCGTGGGGCGGCGGCCGGCACTTGCGTTGCCGCCGGCGACTTCGCGCGTCATCGAACGACAAGCGCATGAAACCTGTCCAGTCCGACCTGTCTCGCCACGCTTCGCTGCCGGCGGCCGCTCGCCGGAACGGGTAGCGCGAGCCATGCGATCGCGCAGCTTCCCCGCCCGTCGCGCCGCGCGCACGCGGCCCGTTCCGGCATGCTGAACCTGTCCGTCACGGTCGCCTACGGCGCGCCGCTCGTCGTTGCCGACCTCGTTGCATGGCGGTTGCTCGGGCCCGGCCGTTCGACGACGAAAGCGCTCTGGCGCTGTGCGTCGTTCGCCGCGCTGACCTATGTGCTGTTCGCAACCGGCGTGAGCCCGCTCGCGGTGCCGCCGTCGCCCGACCGGTTCGACCGGCTGGCGATCCAGGCGATCGGGGTCGCGTGGTGGCTGCAGTGCGCGCTGGTGTTCAGCCTGATGCTCGACCATCTGCTGCTGCCGCGCGCGTGGCGCAACCAGCGGCTGTTTCATGACATCGCCGCAGGCGCCGTGTTCGGTGCGGCCGCGGTGGCCGCGCTGGGCTATGTACTGGGCCTGCCGCTGAGCGGCCTGGTCGCGACCTCGGGCGCGGTGGCCGTGATCCTGGGCCTGGCCGTCCAGAACACGCTGAACGACGTGTTCTCGGGCCTCGTCCTGAATACCACCCAGCCGTTTCGCCTGGGCGATACGGTGGCCATCGGCGAGCTGGAAGGGCGGATCGTCGAGAGCAACTGGCGCGCGACCAAGATGATCAACAGCCTTGGCAACCTGGTCGTCGTGCCGAACAGCACGGCGGCAAAGGCGACGATCGTCAACCTGAGCGAACCCCCGAGCGTGCACGGCGTGACGCTGACGATCGAGATCGATCCTGAAGTGCGGCCGGCCGTCGTCGTCGATGCGCTCGACCGGGCTGCCGCCAGTTCGCTCGACGTACTGGCCAGCCCCGCGCCGGTCTCGGTCGTCAAGGCATTCAGGACCAACTCCGTCGAATACGAACTCGTCTGTTACGTCGACGCGCTGCAAAAAAAGGTGGCGGTGCGTAACCGGCTCTACGATCTGGCGCACCGGCACCTGGCCGCCGCGGACATCGCGCTGCGCCCGCTCGGCGGGACGGCTGCTACTCACCGACCGGTGTCGCGCGGTCAACGGCTGCTGCGCGCGGTCGAACTCTTCCGGCAACTCGGCGACGAGGATCTGGCGGTGCTGGCCGATGCGCTCGCGTCACGCGTATTCCACAAAGGGGAGGTGATCTACGCGTCGAATTCCGATACGCGCCTGCTGACGATCGTCGGGTCCGGTGTCGCGTCGGTGTTCGTGCCGGGCGCGACCGGCGACATCGAGGTCAGGCGGATGGCGCCCGGCGACGCGATCGGCCAATCCGTCGTGCTGGCCGGCACGCAACTGCATGCGAGTGTGTACGCGGTGACCGCCGTGACGGCCTATCAGTTGAGCAGCCGCGACCTGACGCCGCTGATCGCGAGGAAACCGGAACTCGGACGGTTGATGTGCGAATCCCTGACCGAGCACATCGCGACCGAGGAGAAGATGATGATCCCGCCGGCCGCGAACGCGCATGCGTCGTTCAACCTGATCGAATGGCTCGAGAAGGAGATGAAGCGCCTGCACGATGCGTTCGGCTGATGCGGCGGGAGATCGCGGGGAAACGTTCGATCGAGCGGCGCGGCCGACGCGTGGCGGAATCAGGCGAGCGCGGTGAAGCGGTCGACGAGATCGGGGCGGGCGAGCTGATCGACCCACCAGTGCAGCGCACGTCCGGCCTCGTCGCCGCGCCACGCGATATAGCAATGCGTGGTGTCGCGCATGCCGGTCACCTGGCGTGCGACGAGCTTGCCCTGCGCGATCGCGCGTGCCGCGATGCAATCCGGCAGCGTGCCCACGGCGAGCCCTTCGCACTGCGCGGCCAGTTTTGCGGCGAGCGTGGGGACCGCGAGATACGGCTGCCCGGCGTCGACGGCGACCGAGCGCGGCTGCAGTTCGCGAGAGGTATCGCTGATGACGGCGCCGCGATGCTCGACGACCGACGCCATCGACAGCGGTTCGGGCAACGCCGCGAGCGGATGGGTCGGGGCGACCGCGAATACATGCTTGAGCGTGCCGATCGGCCGCGCGACGATGTCCGGCAACTCCGGCGGCTCGCCCGCCGCGCCGACGACGAGATCCGCGCGGCGCGAGATCAGCGCATCCCAGGTGCCGCCGAGCACTTCGGTGGACAGGCGCAGCCGCGTATTCATCTCGAGTCCGTAGAACGTATGCACGTAGGGCCACAACGCCTCGAACGGCAGGATCTCGTCGATACAGATGCGAACCTCGGTTTCCCAGCCTTGCTGGGCACGCAACGCCTTGAGTTCGAGCTGTTCGGCGGCATGCAGCAGCCGGCGGCCCTCTTCGACGACCACGCGACCCGCGTGCGTGAGCTTCGCCCGGCGCCCGCTCCGGTCGAACAGGGCGACGTCGAGGTCGCTTTCGAGCTTTTGTACGAGATAAGTCAGCGCGGACGGTACGCGGTGCAGGAGCTCCGCGGCTTCGGCGAACGTGCCGGTGCGGTCGATCGCGTCGAGTGCCTCGAGCGCTTCGAATGACAGCTTCATGATGGTTTCCACGGGGGCGTCGGGCTGACATGTTATCGCCAAGCACCGCCGAGTCCAATACGAACAGGGCAATTCATCCGTGGATCGGGGCCGCGCACCCTCCTGTTCCGGGCAGAATGGCCGCCCGCGCTTGCAGCGTCCGATCGGTATGGGTGATGTGCGCCATTTCCGGAGCGTCATTGCACGGGGGGGCCGTGCGCCGGGTTTCGCGGGTGCTGCGCGTTTTGGTTTACCCGCGTGTCGTCGTCGTCGGCAGATCGGTTGGCCCACCGATCGGCCCCACCGAATCCGGTCGATCAGCGTGGGGTACCACGGTGTCTATTGACGTTTTTTCGCGGCGGCTTCGGATGCCTGGGCGCCGGGCAGGGAGCCGAACATGTGCTGGCTGCACTTCGCGTCGCTCCACGCGGTTTTCAGATGAATCCCTGCGAGCATCCTTCGTGCGATCGGCAGGATCTGTTCGCCCGCAAGGATGCCCAGCAGGCCGGCCAGCGCGATGGTGGGTGGAGCGGGCGATTGCACGCCGATCAGGTAGTAGACGGCGCCGGCGAGAATGCCGGCAAGTAGCGACGAAATATACGGCTTCATGATTCAGGTTCAAGTGAATGACAACCGTGTGAAAAATACGGATAACTACCGATCCGGAGACGAGCATGAATTCATTCGATAGCGTAGCAGGTCTTTTCTGATGTGATCATTCAATTCGATGGTTTTAAGATCTTTTAAGGCCTGGTTTTAGGGATTTTATTAATAGAATTGATTAAGTGGCGTTACCATGAATTCGCGTGTTGAATGACAACGGCTGGCAGGCGAACCTCCCGGCACAGCGCATTGGGCGCCTCCCGGTTTGCCGGCGAGGCAGGCAATTTTTTCTCCACGTCAAAGGACATGACCGCCATGAGCAATCCGAAGCTTGAAGTACTCACCCCCCACAACAGCCAACTGATCTTCATCGACCAGCAGCCGCAGATGGCATTCGGCGTGCAGTCGATCGATCGCCAGGCGCTGAAGAACAACGTCGTCGGGCTCGCGAAGGCCGCGAAGGTCTTCAACATCCCGACCACGATCACGACGGTGGAATCCGAGAGCTTCTCGGGTCATACCTATCCCGAGCTGCTCGATGTGTTCCCGAACCAGAAGACGCTCGAACGCACGTCGATGAACTCGTGGGACGACCAGAAGGTGCGCGACGCGCTGGCCGCGAACGGTCGCAAGAAGGTGGTCGTCTCCGGCCTGTGGACGGAGGTCTGCAATACGACGTTCGCGCTGTGCGCGATGCTCGAAGGCGACTACGAGATCTACATGGTCGCCGACGCATCGGGCGGCACGTCGAAGGATGCGCACGACTTCGCGATGCAGCGGATGGTGCAGGCCGGCGTGGTGCCGGTGACGTGGCAGCAGGTCCTGCTCGAGTGGCAGCGCGACTGGGCGCACCGCGAGACTTACGACGCCGTGATGGCGATCGCGAAGGAGCACTCGGGCGCGTACGGGATGGGTGTCGATTACGCGTACACGATGGTCCACAAGGCACCGCAGCGCACCGCGACGCCGCACGAGTCGATCGCGCCCGTGCCGGCGAAGTAATCGCAGACAGCTGCGACCGTCGATGCCGCGTGTTCCACGAGAACCCGCGGCATCGACACCATGAAATCGCGGGCGGCGGTACGTGGTTGATTCACGGATGTCGCCCGCCGCGTGTTTGCCAGGACGTTACGACCTGCATTCCAACCTGTCCGAGAAATTGATCGTATGGAACCTTATCTGGTTTCCCTTGGTGCGGGCTTGCTGATCGGTGTCATTTACAGCGCAATCAAGGTTCGCTCCCCGGCACCGCCGCTGATTGCACTGGTCGGGTTGCTCGGCATGGTGATCGGCGTGCAGGCCATCCCCGCCCTCAAACAGCTCTTTGGCTTCTGATCGAAACGAGGTGATGTACATGACCGCAACCGAGTCCCAACCGGATCTGATCCTTCACAACGGAAGGTTCACGACCCTCGACCGCGCAAACCCCACCGCGACAGCGGTAGCGATCGCCGCCGGCCGCTTCGTTGCGGTCGGCAACGAAGCGGACGTGATGCCGCTTGCCGGCCGTGCGACGAAGGTCGTCGACCTCGGGGGCCGCGCCGTGCTGCCGGGCCTGATCGACAACCACTGCCACGTGATTCGCGGCGGCCTGAACTACAACATGGAACTGCGCTGGGATGGCGTGCCGTCGCTCGCGGTTGCGATGGACATGCTCAGGCGGCAGGTCGCGATCACGCCCGCGCCGCAATGGGTGCGCGTGGTCGGCGGCTTCACCGAACACCAGTTCGTCGAGAAGCGCCTGCCGACGATCGAAGAACTCAACGCGGCCGCGCCCGATACGCCGGTGTTCATCCTGCACCTGTACGACCGCGCGCTGCTGAACGCGGCCGCGCTGCGTGTGGTCGGCTACACGAAGGACACGCCGGAGCCGCCGGGCGGCACGATCCTGCGCGACGCGGCGGGCAACCCGACCGGGCTCTTGCTCGCGAACCCGAACGCGACGATCCTCTACGCGACGCTCGCGAAAGGGCCGAAGCTGCCGTTCGAATACCAGTACAACTCGACGCGCCACTTCATGCGCGAACTGAACCGTCTCGGCGTGACCGGCGTGATCGATGCAGGTGGCGGGTCGCAGAATTACCCGGACGATTACGAAGTGATCCGCAAGCTGCACGACGCAGGCGAGATGACGATCCGGATTGCGTACAACCTGTTCACGCAGAAGCCGAATGCGGAGAAGGAAGACTTCGTGAACTGGACCAAGAGCACGAAGTATCACGACGGCACCGACTATTTTCGCAACAACGGCGCGGGCGAGATGCTGGTGTTCTCGGCGGCCGACTTCGAGGATTTCCGCGTCGCGCGTCCCGATCTGCCGGCGCAGATGGAGGACGATCTCGAAGGCGTCGTGCGCGTGCTCGCCCAGAACCGCTGGCCGTGGCGCATGCATGCGACCTACGACGAAACGATCGACCGCGCGCTCGACGTGTTCGAGAAGGTCAACAAGGACATCCCGCTCGACGGGCTGAACTGGTTCTTCGATCACGCGGAAACGATCACCGAGAAATCGATGGATCGTATTGCGGCGCTGGGCGGCGGCATCGCGGTGCAGCACCGGATGGCGTACCAGGGCGAATACTTCGTCGAGCGCTATGGTGCGCAGGCGGCCGAAGCGACGCCGCCCGTTGCGAAGATGCTGTCGAAGGGCATCAAGGTGTCGGCCGGCACCGACGCGACGCGCGTCGCGTCGTACAACCCGTGGGTGTCGCTCGCGTGGCTCGTGACGGGCAAGACGGTCGGCGGGATGCGCATGTACCCGCAGCGCAACCTGCTCGATCGCGAGACTGCGCTGCGGATGTGGACCGAATACGTGACGTGGTTCTCGAACGAAGAGGGCAAGAAAGGGCGCATCGCGGTCGGGCAGCTTGCCGACCTGGTGGTCCCGGATCGCGATTTCTTCGCGTGCGCGGAAGACGATATCGCGGACACGACTGCATTGCTGACGGTGGTCGGCGGAAAGATCGTGTGGGGCGCAGGGCCGTTCGCGTCGCACGACGCGCCGATTCCGCCCGCGATGCCGGACTGGTCGCCGGTGCGCGAGTACGGCGGCTATGGTGGCTGGGGCGCGACGCAGCGCAACGGTGCACCGCTGCAGCGCGCGGCGGCTGCCGCTGCCGCGATGTGCGGTTGCGCGAGCGCGTGCAACGTACACGAGCATGCACATGCGAGCGCGTGGGGCCGCACGTTGCCGACATCGGACGCGAAGGGCTTCTGGGGCGCGTTCGGCTGTTCGTGCTGGGCGGTCTGACATGCCGACGACAACCGGCCGGTACAGCCCCGGGTGGATTCGTGTGCTGCTTGCTCAGCCGTGGGTCGGCGTGCTGGTACGACTTGCGCTGGTTTCCGCCTTTCTGATCGGAGGCGTCAACAAGGCGATGCACTTCGACGATGCGATCGCGGAGCAGGCGCATTTCGGCCTGCACCCGCCCGCGCTCTGGGCTGCACTGGCGGTTGTGGTCGAGATCGGCGGTTCGCTGTGTGTGGTGTTTCGCCGCTTCACGTGGCTCGGCGCCGGCAGCCTTGGCATGCTGACGCTCGTCGCGATGCTGGTGGCGAACGATTTCTGGAACCGCGCGGGCGCCGAGCATTTCATGGCGCTCAACAGCTTTTTCGAGCACCTGGGCCTGATTGCCGCGCTCGTCCTCGTCACCATGCTTGGCGATGTTCGAAGCGGGGAAGGGGACGGTCGCGCCTGATCGTTTTTCCGGCGCATTGACGCAGGAAGAAAACTCAATCCTGGGGCAGGTTCGCGCGGCATCGCTTGCGCCGACGCCGGCGGACCGCTTCGTCGCCCCTTCGCTTCGTTCGCAACGCTTCCCAAGCCCGCCGCTACGCTTGCACCTGCGCTCGCGGCAGGTCTGCGATACGACACGACGCACGTGTACGTCGTCGCCGAAGATATCGACCGCTTCACCGCCCCCTTCGTCGCGACGTTTCGCGGCAGCAAGTCAAAGCAGGGCGTCTTCCAGGTGACGCCCGCGCCGAACCAGACTCTGCCTCGGCTCGTCTCTACCCCATCCGGCAAGATTTCCGTGTTCGTCTTCAAGACACCGATCCCCCGGGCGTTCTGATCGGAGCGCATGGATTACCTCGCGACCGACATGGGCGCGACCAAGCCGGGACTCGCGTGATGTCGAAGCGTGGCCCGGAACACTCGATCGAGCATGGACCGGATCTCCCATCCGAAGACCTCATGTCGGTCAGTCCGACATGTCGGGCTCCACGCGCCGATTCGCAATCCCCCAGGCAATCGAATTCGAAATTTGTCTAGTCATCCTTGCGATTTGTCCATGTCCGCTGCACCAAATTCGTGCCCGGATTCCCCACAACGATGCGCATCGGAGGCCTGTTTTTAGGGGATTTCCCGCGTTTACGCCGTTTTTTTTGATCAGCGCTTGTCCCGCCGTTTTTCTTCTTGCATGCTTGTATAGACAAATTCCTGAGGCGGCTTGCATGACCGAAGGGATGACGACGAACTTCAACGCAAGGAGAAATCTCGTGAACGGCAAGCGCATCAAGTGGGCAATCATGACGATCGGCGCCATCGCGGCCGCGGCGGCGACGCTCGCCGCACCGGTGCAGGCGAAGGAATGGAAGACGGTGACGGTGGCGCTCGAAGGCGGCTACGCACCGTGGAACCTCACGCTGCCGGGCGGCAAGCTCGGCGGCTTCGAGCCGGAACTGCTCGCGAATGTCTGCGGCCGGATCAAGGTCCAGTGCAACATGGTCGCGCAGGACTGGGACGGGATGATTCCCGGCCTGCAGGCCGGCAAGTTCGATGTCCTGATGGATGCGATCTCGATCACGCCTGAGCGCGAGAAGATCCTGCTGTTCTCGCGCCCGTATGCGGCCACGCCGGCGACGTTCGCCGTCACCGACACGAAGATCATCCCGAAGGCCGCGCCCGGCGCGCCGGCCGTCAAGCTGACCGGCGACGCGAACGCCGACAAGCCGACCGTCGACGCGCTGCGCAAGCAGCTGAAGGGCAAGACGATCGGCATCCAGTCGGGCACCGTCTATACGAAATTCATCAACGACAGCTTCAAGGACATCGCGTCGATCCGCGTGTACAAGACTTCGCCCGAGCGCGATCTCGACCTCGTCGCCGGGCGCATCGACGCGTCGTTCGACGACGTCACGTACTACGCGGCGAACATCGAGAAAAAGGAAAACGCGTCGATCGTGCTCGCGGGCCCGAAGCTCGGCGGGCCGATCTGGGGGCCGGGTGAAGGTCTTGCGTTCCGCAAGCAGGATGCCGACCTGAAGACGAAGTTCGATGCGGCGATCGGCGCGGCACTCGCGGACGGCACCGTGAAGAAACTCGCCGACAAGTGGTTCAAGACCGACGTCACGCCGTAAGCGCAGGTCCTGCCGCCGTCGCGTAGTCGACGTCACGACGCAACGACACCGCGACGCGCGGCGGCGCACATCCTGACGATCCATTCAACGCTTGCCGGGAGGCACGCATGGCGATCCTTGAAATGCTGGGCTTCGGAACCGAAGGCTGGGGCGGCGTGCTGTTGCTCGCCGCACTGATGACGGTCGCGCTGACGCTCTCCGCGCTCGCGGTCGGCGCGGTGATCGGCGCCGCGATCGCGGCCGCGAAACTGTCGCGCCACCGCAGCGCCCGCCTGCTCGGCGATCTCTACACGACGGTGTTTCGCGGCGTGCCCGAACTGCTCGTCATCTACCTGTTCTATTTCGGCGGTTCGACGCTCGTCACGACCGTCGGCCAGTGGTTCGGCGCGGAAGGCTTCATCGGCGTGCCGCCGTTCGTGATCGGCGCGCTGGCGGTCGGGATGATCTCGGGCGCGTATCAGGCGGAGGTCTACCGCGCGGCCGTGCTGGCCGTGTCGAAGGGCGAGCTCGAAGCCGCGCGCTCGATCGGCATGCCGAGCAGCATGGTGCTGCGCCGCATCCTGATTCCGCAGGTGCTGCGCTTCGCGCTGCCCGGCATCGGCAACGTGTGGCAACTGAGCCTCAAGGATTCGGCGCTGATCTCGGTCACCGGGCTCGCCGAGCTGCTGCGCACGAGCCAGATCGCCGCGAACTCGACGCACCAGTACTTCGTGTTCTTCGTCGCGGGCGGTGCGCTCTACCTCGTGATGACGGGCCTGTCGAATCGCGTGTTCAACCGGGCGGAAGCGATCGTCGGCCGCTCGTTCCGCCGCAATTTCGCGCGCAACTGACGGAGAGCACGCATGTCCATCGATTTCGACTTCCTCCTCGACACGCTGCGCCAGTTGCTCGCGGCCGTGCCGACCACGCTTGGTTTGTTCTTCGCGTCGCTCGTGCTCGGCGGCCTGCTGTCGCTCGTGATCGTCACGATGCGCGTGTCGCCGCACTGGCTGCCGAACCGCTTCGCGCGCGCATACATCCTCGTGTTTCGCGGTTCGCCGCTGCTGATCCAGATGTTCCTCGTGTACTACGGGCTCGGCCAGTTCGGCGTGATTCGCGAGAGCTTCGTGTGGCCGCTGCTGCGCGAACCGTACGTATGCGCGGTGCTGTCGCTCGCGTTGTGCACGGCCGGCTACACGGCCGAGATCCTGCGCGGCGGGCTGATGGCCGTGCCGGTCGGGCAGATCGAGGCCGGCTATTCGATCGGCCTGTCGGGCTTCGCGCTGCTGCGGCGCGTGATCGGCCCGATCGCGTTGCGCCAGTGCCTGCCCGCGTATTCGACCGAAGCCGTGCTGCTCGTCAAGTCGACCGCGCTGGCCAGCCTCGTCACGGTGTGGGAAGTGACGGGCGTCGCGCAGCAGATCATCCAGCAGACCTACCGCACGACCGAGGTGTTCGTGTGCGCGGCCCTCATCTACCTCGGCCTGAACTTCATCGTCGTGCGCCTGCTCGGTGCGCTCGAATGGCGGCTGTCGGGCCACCTGCGCGCGCCGAAGCAGGCCGGCGCATCCGCCGCGGCGACGCGCAATGCCCGGCGCGTCGCGTCCTGAGCGCATCCTTCCTTCCCGGAGAATCCGATGAACACCGCTGCTCCCGTTGCCCTGTCGGTCAGGAACATTCACAAGTCGTTCGGCGATCACCATGTGCTGAAGGGCATTTCGCTCGATGCGCACGAGGGTGACGTGATCTCGATCCTCGGCGCGAGCGGCTCGGGCAAGAGCACGTTTCTGCGCTGCCTGAACCTGCTCGAGACGCCCGACGACGGCACCGTCGCGCTCGCCGGCGAGGAACTGAAGATGAAGCGTACGCGCGACGGCAAGCTGCATCCGGGCGACCGGCGTCAGGTCGACCGGATCCGGTCGCAACTCGGGATGGTGTTCCAGAACTTCAACCTGTGGTCGCACATGACGGTGCTCGACAACCTCGTCGAAGGCCCGCTGCGCGTGCAGAAGCGCAGCCGCGCGGAAGCGGTCGAGGAAGCCGAGGCGCTGCTCGCGCGCGTCGGCCTCGCGGACAAGCGCGGCTACTATCCGGCGCACCTGTCGGGCGGCCAGCAGCAGCGTGTCGCGATCGCCCGGGCGCTCGCGATGCATCCGAAGGTGATGCTGTTCGACGAACCGACGTCGGCGCTCGATCCGGAACTGGTCGGCGAAGTGCTGCGCGTGATGCGCTCGCTCGCGGAGGAAGGGCGCACGATGCTGGTCGTCACGCACGAGATGGGTTTTGCGCGGCACGTGTCGAACCGCGTGATGTTCCTGCATCAGGGCGAGGTCGATTCGGACGGCGCGCCCGGCGATCTGTTCGGCGGCCAGTGCTCGGAGCGCTTCCGGCAGTTCGTGTCGAGCCACCACGACCGCACCACGAACTGAGGCCGCGATGACCGTATTCCGTTCGGCAAAGCCGCTCGACTGGCGGCAGGTTTCGGCAGTGGCGGCCGGCGAGCCGCTCGCGCTGGCCGATGCGGCGCGCGTACGCGTCGTCGCGGCGCGCGAGCTCGTCGACGAAATCGTCGCGCGCGGCATCCGCGCGTATGGCGTCAACACGGGCGTCGGCGCACTGTGCAACGTGATCGTGTCGCCGGCGCAGCAGAGCACGCTGTCGCGCAACATCCTGATGAGCCACGCGGTCGGCGTCGGCGCACCGCTCGGCGCGGCGGAAACGCGCGCGATCATGGCCGCTGCGATCAACAACTACGCGCACGGGCATTCGGGCGTGCGCGCCGACGTCGTCGACCAGCTCGTCGCGTTGCTGGAACACGATTGCCTGCCGGAGGTGCCGGCGCACGGCTCGGTCGGCTATCTGACCCATATGGCGCATGTCGCGCTCGTCTGCATCGGCCATGGCCATGCGCGCCACCGCGGCGAGCGGATTCGCGGCGACGACGCATTGCGCCGCATCGGCCGCGCGCCGCTCGTGCTCGGTGCGAAGGAAGGGCTGAGCCTGGTCAACGGCACGCCGTGCGTGACGGGGCTGGCCGCGCTCGCGCTTGCCCGCGCGGAGCGGTTGCTCGACTGGGCCGACTGGGTGGCGGCGATGAGTTTCGAGAACCTCGGCGGGCAACTCGCCGCGTTCGATCCGGCGTCGCTCGCGTTGCGGATTTCGCCCGGCATCGGGCACGTCGGCGCGCGGCTGCGTGCGCTGCTCGCCGACAGCGGCATGCTGGCGGCGGCCAGCGGCCGGCATACGCAGGATCCGCTCAGCCTGCGCACGATTCCGCACGTGCACGGCGCGGCGCGCGACGTGTTCGACGTGACGGCGGAGGTGGTCGATCGCGAACTGGCGTCGGTGACCGACAATCCGATCGTGGCTGGCACGCGCGACGCGCCGACCGTCCATTCGCAGGCGCATGCGGTCGGCGCGGGCATCGCGCTCGCGATGGACAGTCTCGCGGCGGCGATGGCGCAGGTCGCGGCAATCGCCGAACGGCGTCTCGACCGGCTCGTCAATCCGCTCGTGAGCGGGCTGCCGGCGTTTCTCGCAATGCCGGGCGGCACGTGCTCCGGCTTCATGATTGCGCAGTACACGGCCGTCGCGCTCGTCGCGCAGAACCAGCGGCTCGCGGCGCCCGCGAGCCTCGACGGCGGCATCACGTCGGGCCTGCAGGAAGATCATCTGTGCCATGCGACGCCGGCCGCGCTGAAGGCGCTCGACATCATCGAGAACACGACGCGCGTGCTGGCGATCGAGTTGCTGGCTGCCGCGCAGGCCTACGATCTGCAGGCCGACGGCGCGCCGCGAGCCGCACCCACCGACGCGCTGTGGCGGCATGTGCGCGAACGCGTGCCGGCGTACCAGGACGACCGGCCGCTCGCGGACGACATCGCGATCGCCGCCGGCATCGTCGCGGGTGTGCCGCCGCCGGTGCTGTGACGGGGCGCGATGGAAAACGATTGGCGACGCATCCATAAATCATTCGATCGAGGGCGCATGAACCAGACGGAACGACACCTTCCCGCCACGCTGGCGGTCGCGTCGGGCGACGACGTGCCGGCGCGCGCGTTGCCGGCGTACCAGCAGATCAAGCGCTACGTCGTCGAGCGGATCGCGAACGGCGACTGGAAGCCCGGCGGTGCGATTCCGACCGAAGCCGAGCTGGTCAAGGAGTTCGGCGTCGCGCGGATGACGGTGTCGCGCGCACTGCGCGAGCTGACCGCCGAGCGCGTGCTGACCCGCATCCAGGGCGCCGGCACGTTCGTCGAACGGCGGCATTACGAATCGACGGTGCTGGAGATCCGCAACATCGCGGACGAGATCGCGGAACGCGGCCATCGGCACAGCGCACGCGTATTGCTGATCGATCGCAGCGACGATCAGGAGGCGGTCGAAGCGCTCGGGCTGCGGTCGGGGCCCGTGTTCCATTCGCGCATCGTGCATTACGAAGAAGAGGAACCGATCCAGTTCGAGGATCGTTACGTCAATCCGGCGTTGTTTCCCGCGTATCTGGAACAGGACTTCACGGTCGAGACGCCGAATCATTACATGGTGCGGCTTGCGCCGATCCAGCGCGCGGAGTTCCGGATCTATGCGCAGAAGCCCGACGCGCAGGTGCGCCGGCATCTGGTGATGGAAATCGGCGAGCCATGCCTGTTGCTCAGGCGGCGGACTTGGGTCGGTGAACAGGTCGCGACGTCGGTGCGGTTGTGGCATCCGGCGTCGCGGTTTCATCTGGCGGGGAAGGTTTAGGGAGGGGGAGGCCTTTGATTTCTGTGCAATGTGTGCCAAGAACGCGGGCATCAACTGACCGATGCTTGCGATGCTTTACCGAAGATGAGGGACGGCCCCTCGAAGTCGGCTTGCAGGAGCAGGCTTCAAACCGCCACAAGCTGCGTGGGTAAAGAGCCCTCGTGGTGAGCGTTGTTGGAAAAGCCGGGGGCACTCCCGGCAGGTGGGAGTCAAAGAGACGAACGTGAGTGAACCGCTGATGACGTGTCGTAAAAATCATATTCGATGTCAAAACCGGGGGGATTGCATGCTCCGGGACAAGTTTGGGCGATGCCTGCTGACGGCCCATTCGGCATCCGGCATAAAGGCGGCGTGACTTTGACTCAGGCTTCGGTAAGGAACTTGGGAACCTGTCGTCCCGATGCGAAGGGAGAAATCCAAGCGGAAGGCCTCCGCAAGGATGAGAGTACCGATGCGGGACACAGGGGCGGAGACGTCCGTAGTAGGGTTGAGGGGCCCGTAATGGGACTGGACCGAAGGGGCGTCATCGTCTGGCTTTATCCTGCGGGCAACCCGCAAGGGGAGGACCCGCATGGATAAGGCAAAACCGTTTTGTATTTCCAAACGTGAGGTGTGGGAAGCGTATCAGCAGGTGAAGGCCAACCGTGGGGCGGCGGGCGTGGACGGGCAGTCGATGGCGGAGTTCGAGGTGGATCTGAAAAACAATCTGTATCGGATCTGGAATCGCATGTCTTCCGGCAGCTACATGCCGCCGCCGGTTCTGCGGGTTGACATACCCAAAGCGGGAGGTGCGGGTACGAGGCCGTTGGGGATACCGACGATCTCTGATCGCATCGCGCAGACGGTGGTCAAGCGATATCTGGAGCCGCTCGTGGAGCCTGTGTTCCACAGCGACTCATACGGGTATCGTCCCGGACGTTCGGCGCATCAAGCGCTCGACGCGACCCGGCAGCGATGCTGGGAGTACGAGTGGGTGCTGGACCTCGACATCAAGAACTTCTTCGGCAGTATCGAATGGGACTTGATGATGAGGGCGGTGCGTCGCCATACGGATTGTGCGTGGGTGCTGCTTTATATCGAGCGCTGGCTCAAGGCGCCCGTGCAAATGCCTGACGGGTCTGTGGTGCATCCGGACAGGGGCACGCCGCAAGGCGGTGTCGTCAGTCCATTGCTGGCCAACCTGTTTCTCCACTACGCGTTTGACCGGTGGATGCAGAAGCATCACCCGGGTGTGCCATTCGAACGTTATGCTGATGACGCCATCTGTCATTGCAAGAGCGAAGCGCAGGCGCGCGAGCTCAGGCAGGGACTGGAGAAGCGGCTGATCGAATGCAAGCTGGAACTGCATCCGGAAAAGACCAAAATCGTGTACTGCAAGCAGGCCAACCGGTCAGCCAGCTATCCGCTCTGTCAGTTCGACTTCCTGGGCTATACGTTCAGACCGCGAAGTGTCAGGAATCGGATGGGTAAGTTGACGGTAGGCTTCCTGCCTGCGGTCAGCAACAAGGCTGCGAAGGCGATTCGGCAGCAATTGCGTCGCCGCAGTGCATTGCACCGTCATGATCTGAGTCTGTCTGAGTTGGCGGACCGAACGCGTCCGACCTTGCTTGGCTGGATTCAGTACTACGGTCGATTTTATCGGTCCGCACTGGGCCAGGTACTCCTTGCGGTTGATGCCGCTCTGGTCCGTTGGGCTCAACGGAAATACAAACACCTCCACGGCCGGAAGGTGCGCGCCGCAGCATGGTTGAAGGACATTAAGTCCCGGCAGCCGAGCTTGTTCGCGCATTGGGTTATGGAGACTACGGTTGGACGATAGGAGCCGGATGAATCGAGAGGTTCACGTCCGGTTCTGTGAGAGCGTGCGGGTGCGATTCCCGTGCGCTACTCGACTTTCCGGTTAGATCCACCTCGGCCTGGCGGTCCTTTGCGTCAAGGCCCCAATTTAATAGTCAAAATAATCATAGGCTTGCTGACTATACGATACAGTGGGGCAGGCGAGCGATTCCGAGCTTCGTACCACGGCGAACTCGGGACTATTGAGATGGTCCAGCTGCTCGGCAGCAAGGTCATGGCCGGCAATTTCAATTGAAGGATTGACCCCCTTGTGCGCTGCACCGATCGAAGCCGCGAGCAGTCGGCTTACCGATGGATCGCCGATGTTGCTGAAATCGGCATGCAGGTGTGTCATCCCGGATATTCCGATTCAATGAAGTTTGGTCACGGCCACCGGAGACGGTAGCCGCCTGGCTGTGGTCGGTGAAGTTCTCATGCAACCAGCGGGCGGTGCTACGGAGACCGGTGCGACTGCCGCAGCGGCCAGCCTTGCTCGGATCATGAGCACTCGATCGCCACGGCGTTTGTCGACTGACTGAGCCTGATCTCGCCCAGGTAGGTGCTGTCGTCCAATTCGCACTCGCGCCAAGCGTTGCCGAGGGCATGTCGGATTTTGACTCGGTAGGGGCCGCTGCCCCTGGCTAGGCCGTCGAACCGGAAATCGCCGAAGCCGTCCGAGACGGTTTCGGCTACCTGCCGATTGCCGACGTACAAGGTGACGGCCGCATCCGTGACACACTCGACCACGTCTCCTGCCTGGACACTGACACTTCCGCCGACGAAGCACGTTTCCCAACGCTCGAGGCCGCTATACCAGACGCGGGGCTTCGTGCCCAGGTTGGGTCGCAATACCTTGAGTCCCTCGCGTCGGGCCTTCTCAGTCATCGCTGCGTCATCGAGCTTGACCGTCTCGAAAACATCGGTGGGGCACGACTGCTGACAACGCGGACGGGACCACCCCTGGTCGAGCAAATGAGCATCGAAGATCCAGATCTGGGGCAGTTGCAGTTCTTCGTTCCAGACGATCGCCTTGTAGGGGCACGCCTTCACGATGTCTTTTCGGCCTCGCGCCTTGTCCGGATCGATGATGACGATGCCGTCGGCGCGCTTACGAATGGCGCTACCGCCCACACGTATGCAGGGCGCGTCGTCACAGTGGTTGCACATGACCGGCAGATAAGTGGTCTCGATCATATGCGAATCACCCTGTACACGACGCAGGATGCGGATAGGGCTCTCGGCGCTGGCCGCAGCGGGTGCCGCGTAACCGGGGAAGTCGTTGCCGACGTGCTCGTCCCGCGCGGCGATCACACAGTTCTGGCAGTTCTCGCAACGCCCGACTTTGATAATCAGGTTCCACTTGCTCATTTGAAATTCCTCACGCTGCGCGACCGAGCATGAACGCCTCGGCACCGCGCCATTTCTCGACCTGCACCAGGCAGGAATTCGGACTCATGCTGCTGGTGCCGGAGGTCTGCGGCCGGTCGGGGGTAAGCATGTTCATGCAACCGCCAATCTCGACTTGCTCGCCGTCGATTTCGATCAGCTGAAATTCAGCGCTCGCCTCGTAGGATTTCACCACTCCAGCGTTCACCAGGGGCGAGACATCGGCCGCGCAAATCACGGCGCCGCGGTCGTTGTGCACTTTGACGAGATCGCGATGGGCAATGCGTCGAATGGCGGCGTCAGCCGGATTGAGCCTCAGCAGCCAGAACCGGTGCCCTGCGATCAGTGCGCGATGATCGTCGATGCCGTTCACTGCGGAATTCTTGCCGTCACAATGGGTATGAAAGCTGTAGCGGCTGTGAGTGGCGATCAATTGCAGCGGGTAGCGCCGAGCCTGGTCCGAGCGCAGGCCCTCCCAGGAGGGGATATATCGGTTGAGCGGTGGCCGCTCGGGATTGTCCGCAGTGTGCCGCTTCAGCAACTCGGGCACGAACTCCAGCTTGCCGCTTGGCGTCTGAAGGCCCCTGCCGAACTTTTCCGAGAACTGTGACGGCAGCGGATGAGGTTCCGGCAGGTCCTTCCTCCTGTCTTCCGCATACCAACGCATGTCCACGGGATGGCGTAGCTCGGGCTTTTCGGGCGGTACGACGAAGTAGCCCTTGCGGCAGAATTTGCGCCACGAAATGTGATCGGGCAGATCCGACGAGTCGAACACGCGCTTGACCCAGTCAAGATCGCCACAGCCTTCGGTGAAAATGCCACCCAGGCCCAACCGAGTCAGGATGGCGGTGAAAATGTCGTAGTCGGAGCGGGACTCGCCCAAGGGTTCGATGCACTTGTGCTGCAGCGTCAGCATGCGATGGTTGACCGTGCCATACCCATGGTGGGCGTAGCCGCCCGAATTCGCCCATTCCCCGATGTCCCAGCGCTCCAGTGAAGTGCACGCGGGCAGGATGATGTCGGCGAACTGGGCTTCGCCTTCCATCCAGATCGACTGATTGACGACGAATTCGATGCTCGAGTGCCGGTAGGCCTCCGTCCAGCGTCCGGAATTCGTCACGGTACTGAACGCGGATCCGCCGTAGCGATAGATCATGTGGATCGGCGGATAGCCGGGCATCGGGTAGGTGAACGGCGCAAACTGGGCTTCCTGGGACATGCCGTCCCAGAGATAACCGGTGGCGTGACCGTTGATAATCGCATCGGGCATCTGCTGTCGCGGCACCATCTGCTTGACGGGATTCATGGTCAGGATATGCGGCATGCGCTGGTAGTTGTCCACCGCATTGGCGGTCCACGCCAGGTCGCCCGAAATTCCGCCGTCCGCGTAGCCAGGGAAGTAGAACTGGAGATCGTGCGGGACACCGATTTCGAGGCAGCCGAAATTCACCCCCGGCTTGCCCCAGCCCTGCATGGACATCATCATGATCATGCAGCGCGCCCATTGCGCCCCGGTCGCGCCGCGGCCCGCGCCACCGAATCCCGCGCCGGTCATCCCGACGGCGAGATGCACCTTCTTCTTGCCCCATAGGCGCGCAAGCGCACGGGCGTCCTTGGCCGGCACGCCGGTCTCGCTCTCCTGCCACTCGGGAGTCTTCGGGGTACCGTCGGTCTCGCCCAGAAGGTAGGCTTTCCAATCGTCGAAGCCGGTCGTGCGCGTCGCGACGTAATCCTTGTCGTACAGGCCCTCCACGGTCCAGACGTACATGATGGCGGTCGCCAGGGCGGCATCGGTTTGCGGCCGGATCGGGATCCAGCGGCCGCCCAGCAGCTGTGCGGTCGGATTGCAGTGCGGGTCGATGTGAACGAATTCGATGCCGAGCTCCTTGGCCCACAGGCGGCGCGGCGTTCCTTCGAATCCGGCATAGGCCCCGTTGGTACTTTCGGGGTCGCAGGACCAGAAGACGATCATTTCGGCTTCCTTGAGACCATCCTCGAGGCCGCCATAGCCGGAGGGCACGCCGACGCGCATCGAGTTGCCGAAATGATGCATGGCGCCCCAGTACCAGCCTTCCCAACTATCCGGATTCGCGGCGACCCGGGTGAAGCCGATCAGGTTGGCGAAGCGCGTCAGCGCGCTGAGGTAGTAGCCCACGTTACCCCACTGATGGTGGGACGACATCGGGAACGTGATGGAGCCGGGGCCGTAAATACGCTTCTGCCGGTTGATTTCCTTGGCAACGATGTCCAGGGCCTCGTCCCAGCTGATACGCACATAGCCGGACTTGCCGCGGTTCTGCGGATTGCGCTCGCCGTCAGGGTCGAAGTCGACGCGTTTCATCGGGTGAAGGATGCGCTTGTCGGAGTAGACCAGCGATTTGAGGGTCAACGCGTGGGGCGCGACCAATCCACGCCGTGGTGGGCTGAAGCGGCGTCCACGTGCCTCGATCACCCAACTTGACGCATCGGTATCGTCCAGCTCGATGGGGGTCACGCGGACGATGCGTCCATCCTTGACGTAGACGAACAAGGGCCCGCCATTGGTACAGGTGGTGTAGCGTCTGGTGCCGTCGCGCATGGGCGTGCCCATCGGCAGGCCGACGGTGCGCATCATGCTCAGGGTTTGCATGAGCCAAACCAGCAGTTCGTCGTCGCCCTCGGTGACCACCTTGAAGTTCTTGGCGGCGTGGACGATTTCGCCCTGGTCCGGGCTGGGCGAAAGGAACTTCAGGGCCGTGGCGACATCCTTGAAGGCCATGCGCACGTCGGGCCGCGGATGCTTGCCGGCGCGCGACCGAATGCGGCCATTCCTGAACTCGATGGCGCGACCGATGCTTTGATCCATGAGCCCGATCCACGCGACGAGATTGCGCTCCTTGAGGCGATCACGATAGGCGGGGAAGCGGCGCGCCGTCAGGTCCAGAACCTTGGGCAAGGCAAAAAGAATGGTCTTGAGAGCCTGTCGTTTCATCGTTCGATCCAAAGTGTTGCTTCCATGCGGGGGACTGGCATCGGGGCGCACCCGTTAGAACGTATAAGCGACGTTCAGGAAAACGTTGACGGGATTGAGTCGGAGCGTCGATGTGGAAACGATCTGCGTCCCGGTCGCGGTCTGTCCGTATAACGTGAGATGGGTCTTCACCGGCATGTAGCCGACGGAAGCACCGACCGACCAGTGTTTGGTCATCGCGTAACTCGCCCCGAGCTCGAACACCGGGTTCCACGATGAACTGAGTGTCGCGCGCGCCGAGCCGCCCGGCCCGAAGCTGTCGGTGACGAACTGGCGATTGGTCGCCCGAACCTGGGTGAACCACGTGTAGTTGACGCCAAGTCCTACGTACGGACGGAATTTCGATTCAGCTGAAAACAGGTGATATCGAAGTTCGATGGCGGGCGGCATCGGCCTTGTCGTGCCGAGGGTTCCGTACTTCTGCAACGTCCCGTCACCGACCAGATTGACTGTCAGTGGCAGTCCAAACAGCATGGCGACACCAATGTTGTCGGTGACGTAGTACTCGGTGGTGATGCCCATCGTATCCGTCGAGCTGGCATGCGCCCCGGTACCAGCCATTTGCTGATTCACCGTTACGCCGCCGACACTTTGCACGGTCAGGGGCGTCGCGTCGCCCTGGGGCGCGACGTGCAGCCATCCAACCGACGTAGTGATGCTTCCGGCGGTCTGCGCATCTGCGTTGTCGGCAAGTGCTGCCGTGCAGATGCAAACCACCGCACCTGCGAAACTCGTCGTTCGCCTCAATTTCATCTTGCGTCTCCTCTGTCTCGGTCCGATTAATTAACTGCAGTTAATTTGGATACCTTATTGATCGTGACGAGCCGCTCTCGGAGTTTGTGTTGTCGCGGCTAGTGTCCTGTTCTGTTGTTAACTGATCTATGTTCACGTAGCATGTTGACGTCAACGGAACGGGAGACGTCAGCATGGCGATGGGACGACCGAAGGCGGAACTGGTGCTGAGCGAAGACGAGCGCTCTCAGCTGATGTCGATAGCACGTTCTCGTTCGATTTCGGCTGCGCTGGTCGCGCGGGCGCGCATCGTGCTGGCGGCTGCTGACGGCGAACCCAACAGCGCGATCGCGCAACGCCTGCAACTCACGCGTGCCACGGTGGGCAAGTGGCGTCTGCGGTTTCTGGAGCAGCGAATCAACGGACTCTATGACGAAGTACGCCCCGGCAAGCCACGCACGATCGACGACGAGCGGCTGGCTCAACTGATTCATAAGACCCTGCACACGAAGCCAGCAGATGGCTCCACTCACTGGAGCGTGCGCACGATTGCCGCCGAAACTGCCATCTCGCCAACGAGCGTGCACCGTTACTTCAAGCTGCTGGGTCTGCAACCGCATCGCAGCGAAAGCTTCAAGCTCTCGACCGATCAGTTCTTCATCGAGAAGCTGCGCGATGTGGTCGGCTTGTACTTGAGCCCACCGGAGAACGCCCTGGTGCTGTGCGTGGACGAGAAGAGCCAGTGTCAGGCGCTCGAGCGCACGCAACCGATGCTGCCGATGGGTTTCGGCTACGTCGAAGGCGTCACGCACGACTATGTTCGTCACGGTACCACCACGCTGTTTGCTGCACTGAACGTGCTCAATGGCGCCGTGCTCGCGACCTGCAAGCCACGTCATCGACACCAGGAATTCCTGTCGTTCCTGCGTGAAATCGACAAGGCTGTCCCGGCTGATCTCGACGTGCACTGCATCGTGGACAACTACGGCAGTCACAAGCATCCGAAGGTCAAGGCGTGGCTGGCAGCCCGCCCCCGCTGGCACATGCATTTCATCCCCACCTACAGTTCGTGGCTTAACCAGGTCGAACGCTTCTTTGCGCTGATCACTGACAAAGCGATCCGCAGAGGCTCGTTCAGCTCGGTCAAACAACTGATCAACCGTATCGATCAATTCGTCTCCCACTACAACGAAAACTGCAAACCGTTCGTCTGGACCGCGTCAGCCGATTCCATCCTCGAAAAGCTGCACAGACTTTGTTCGCGAATCAGCGGAACAGGACACTAGTCGCGCGCCTCCGTCACCGCAGATCTGTTGCTGCCGGACCGGACGACCGAATGGGTTCCGCTGCGAACGAGATCGAGAACGCAAACGGAAAACGTCCTAGCACGAAGCGCGCGGCAGTCTCGAGCCCGGGATTGCTCAGCTCGACCGAGACCGACACTCCGCCGGAACCGCTGGTCGAGACGTCGACTGATGCGCCTGGCGCTCCACCCTGGTCCAATGCCGCGCGGAGTGCGTCACTCGTCTCGCGGCGCTTGAGTTCCGGTTTGAATATCTTGCCGACGCCGGTGAGCGGGATCGCCTCGACGATTCGGACGTGCTTGGGCAGGGCGGCGCGTTCCGCGATCTCCTGCTGCATGAACATTTCCAGATCGTGTTCGCTAGCGGTCATGCCCGGCTTGAGCTGAACATACGCGACCGGCAACTCGCCGGCATACGCATCGGGGCGCCCGATTGCCGCGGCGATCTGGACCGCCGGGTGTCGATGCAGCGGTTCCTCGATCGTCGCCGGGTCGATATTGTGTCCGCCGCGGATGATCAAATCCTTCTTGCGGCCGGTCAGCCAGAAGTAACCGTCGATGTCGCAGCGGCCGAGGTCGCCGGTGTTGAGCCAGCGCTTGCCGTCGCCGAGATCGAGCCACAGGGCCTCGTTCTGGTCGGGACGCGTGTAGCCGGTGAACACGTTCGGCCCGGAGATCACGAGCAACCCCTCCTCGTTAGCCGCGCAGTCGCGCAGATACCGTCCCGCATCGTCCACGACGACCGCCTTCATCGCCTGGAAGGGGATGCGAAGCCCGATTGATCCCAGCCGACGCTCGCCGTTCGGCGGGTTGACGCTGCTCACGCACGTTCCTTCGGTCAGGCCGTAACCTTCGAGAATCCGGATGCCCGTTTTTTCCTGGAAGGCCCTGAAGACGCCGACCGGCATCGGCGCGGCACCGCACAGGCCGTATTCGAGCGAGTCAATGACATGATCCTCGGAGGGAATGTCGAGCAGCGAAGCATAAAGCGTCGGGACGCCACTGAAGAAATTGATGTGATGATGTTCGACGACTTCCCAGAAGCGTTTGACGACGCCGTCGCCCCGGTAACCCTGCGGTGTGCCGAGCACGACATGGGCACCGCGCGAGAATGGCAGGAGGCCGGTCACCATCGCGGCGTTGACGTGAAAGAGCGGCAAGCCGCAAAAAGTCGTTTTGCCGGGGCCGATACTGTCGGCGAGGAACCGGCCGGCGCTCCAGGCATTCGCCACTTCGTTGCCGTGACTGCGCATCGCGATTTTCGGCAACCCGGTGGTTCCACCGGTACAGAAGAAGGAGGACATGTCGCCGGGTTGAATGCGGCGCACATTGTCGAGCGCTGTACCGGATTCCCGCGCGATTGCCGTACCGAAGTCGTGGATCTGGATGTGCGCAGGCACTGCGCTGCGCAAACCGCCAGCGCCGTACAGCTGCGCACACGCGTCGTGCTGGAGCGTGCGTGCCGTTGACTGCGCCATGCCCCGCACGCGATCGGCCAGGTTGACCAGCACGAGATGCCGCAGCGGCTCGACCTCATGAAGGATGTCCGCGACTTTTTGCCAGAGATCGATCCCGGGAAATGGCGCGAGCGTCACGAGCACGCTGGCGCCGGCGGCTTTGAGCAGCTGACCGATCGCTTCACCTTCAAGCAGCGGATTGATCGCGCATACGATGCCGGTCGCCTGTCCGCCCCAGATCACGAAATGCGTTTCGGGCAGATTGGGCAGCAAATAAGCGATCACCGACTGCGAATTCACACCGAGGCGCGCGAACATGTTGGCCGTGCGCGTGATGTCGCGGACCAGCTCGCGATAGGTCCAGCACTCGGCGTCGCGGTGCGCGTCGGCGGTCATGAAAAAGGAGAGGGCGGGGGCGGACGGATCGATGGCCGCACCGGCGCAAATCATCTCGTACGTGCTGGCCGGAAGGTTGGCCGGAAGGCCCTGCGCTTCGATTGCCAGCACGTCGTCCTGGGTCGCGATACCGTTCATGCTGCTTCGTCCACGATCTCGTTACGTTGCACGCCCAGGTCGATCGACCCGTCGCGGCTCGCGATCCGGGCTTCGACGATGTCTCCGGCCTTCAGATACTGCGCTCGCCCCGCCTGCACCTTCATGAACATCTTCCATTTGACGGATTCGGGAAAAAGCGCGACGGCTCGCTGCTTGAGCGGCGACGGGATGCTGAGTGCGCAGCCGGCCGGCGTGCCGGTCGCGAGCAGGTCGCCGGCGCGAAGGTCGTGCACGCCCGACAACTCGGTCAACGTTTCCGCCGGACCGTAGACGAGGTTCGATGTCGAGTCCTGCTGGCGCACCGCGCCGTTGACGGTCAACGTCAGGTCGAGCGCCTTCAGCTTCGGGAAGTCACGCCGCTCGAGCAGGCACAGATAGGGGCCGACCGGGCCAAACGTCCGGAAGCTCTTGCCCTTGTAGAACTGCATCTGCGGGATCTGGACATCGCGCGCGGAATAGTCGTTGACGATCACGGTGCCGGCGACATAGTCGTGCAAGTTCGCGTCCGTGATCTGCCGGTGAGACGTGATGTCGCGTTTGAGGATGAGGCCGAGCTCGATTTCGTAGTCGAGAAACCGGACGTGCCTCGGTTTCACGACCTGTGAGTCGGCGGCGACGATGCAACTCGTCGCCTTCGTGAAGATCATGTTGAACTTTTTCGCGTCCGGATCCATGCCCGATTCGATCATGTGGCGACGATAATTCGCGCCCTGGCAAACGAATTGCTGGTTGGCTGTGACCGGTGGCAGCCACTCCACGTTTGACTCCGGAATCGTCGATCCGTCGAGCGTGGCGAGTCGTTCAACCGGATTCGCCGCGAGAAAGCCCGCGGTTGTCTCGAAGTCGCCGGGAATCGGCGTGACGGCGCCGTTGGCGACCACACCCCATTGGGCGCGGCCATGATGCCGGAAGTGCAGGACATGCAGTGACATGAATGATCTCTCGTGAGTCGAATGGGCGGTTGGGGATCAGGCGAACAGCTTCGCCAGGGTCAGCAGCTTGCTGACCGTCAGATCGGGGCTGCGGCGCAGGTTGCGGAACAGCGCCGCGAGGCTCGACGGCGTGAGCCGTGGCTTCGTGAAGCTGCGCGGCATCGTCGGGCCCCACTGCGCCATCGCTTCGCGGCTGACCGCGTGCACGCCCGTCGGCTCGTCGGCCGTGAACAGATCGCCGTCGCAATAGTGTTCGTGCTTGTCGCCCCACGGGTCCTGCCAATAGTCGAAGATCTGGCTGCCGAGAATGTGCCGGCCGATGCCCCACGCGTGCGTCCACCCGTTGTCGCGGAGCATGCGCTGGCCCATGCCGACGGCATCGGCGTCGACCAGTTCGTACGCGCTATGGCTATACGTCGGCACGAACCCTTGAGCGAGCGCGAGCGTATGGTGATCGGCCGGCCTCTCGCCGAGATCGAGCCGCATGAACGCAACGGCGGGTGAGCCGTCCGGCAGCACCTGGACGTCGCTGGGGATAAACCCGAAATGCTGCGTGTACCACGCGCAGGTTTCCTGGTAGTCGGCGAGTTCGAGCACGACGTGCCCGAGCCGAATGATCTCGGGCGCGCGCACCGGCGGGCGCTGCGTCTCGTTGATCCGCACGGGGGTGTCGACTGAGTTGAACGGGAGCGGAGCACGATGCGGCAACGTGTCGGCGCGTGTCTGGCCGGCAATCGCATCGACCCGAAAACCCGACGGATCGGCGAGACGCACCCGGTGGCCGCCACCGGGCCAATCCGATGCCTCGATCGCCGACGCGCCAGGGACTTTGGCGAGCGCCTCCAGATCGGCACGGCTGTCGACCCGCAATCCGAAGCCCACGAAGCGGGCCTTCGGCGCCTGGCGAACCACATAGCAGAAGTGTGCGGTGCCCGTTCCACGCAGCAGCAACAGCGAGTCGTTCCGAAGCACCGTTCGGAGACCGAAGTCGTTGAGGAAGTGCTCCGCCTCGTCGAGATCGGGACGATCGAAGATCAGATAGGCGAGCGCCGACGCCTTCGTTGTGGGGTGTGGGTGGCGAGCCGGTTGTGTGGTGGTCAGTTTCATGGCGGATGACAATCAGGCGGATCGAATGGTGCTCGCGAAGGCACACGCCGTCGCACCGAGGGGCTTGCCGCGCAACGACAGGCATGCAATCGAATCGCGGCACGACGTGACTTGCCGGCCCGTGAAGATTGCGAAGTCGATCGTCGATTTCGCATGGAGGCGGCGCTCCTCGTCGCAGGTGCCGGGAGTCCGCAGCGCTTCGTCGCCGAGTGCGATTGCGCGTGGGGCGACGCGTATCTCGGCAGCCTTGTCGACGATCAAGACGTTGACTTCGTAACGAGCCCGCCGATTGGCCATTGCGGCGCCGAATGCGCCGAATCCTGCGATCAGTGTGCCGAGCGCCAAAGGCAGCGCACGCTCGGTCGAAGAGCGCGAGTTGTTGTCAATGGACGCGCGGGCGCCCGTGTGCAGTTGTGTCTCCACCGTATCTCCATTCGTCGTTCGATCGGTTCTTGAGGGTTTGTCAGCCACCTTTTGTGACATTAAAGTCATAGATGATAATTTTGTCAATGTAGACGTTTGAATCTATACTTGGGCACGAACAAGCATCGGAAACGTCATGACGAATACCCCGAGTCGCCGGACACCAAAGCGCTCCGCTCCGGAAGCATCCAGTCCCGCGGTCGCCGAAGAGCGTGAGCCGCGTGGCGCGCGCCGCAAGCGGGAGACCCGTGCCCGCCTGCTGGACGCCGCGCTCAGACTGATGGCGCAAAAGGGCATGGAAGGCGTCGCCATCAACGAGATCACCGAGGCCGCCGACGTCGGCTTCGGCTCGTTCTACAACCACTTCGAATCGAAGGAGGCGATCTACGCCACTCTGGTGGAATCGGTATTCGAGGAGTTCGCGGATTCGCTCGATCGCTTGGCAAGCGGCCTGTCCGACCCGGCGGAAATCATCTCCGTCTCGGTGCGACATACGCTGATGCGTGCGCGGCGCGAGCCGGTATGGGGACACTTCCTGATACGCGAGGGCTTTTCGGCGCGCGTCCTGACGCTTGGCCTGGGTCAACGCCTGCTGCGGGACATCGAGCGCGGTATCGCCGAGAAGCGCTTCGTCGTTGCCGACCCATTCATCGGCTTCCTTTCGGTTGGCGGTACAGTGCTGACCGCGATTGCCGCCGAGCTCAACTTCGTCGCTCCGGGCGCGCCGGCGGCCGGTGTTCTCAAGGAACTCGGCTTCAGCGGAGAGCATTTTCCGGAGCGCACGGCGGCGACGCTTCTGCATACGCTGGGGCTCAAGCGTGCGGAAGCCGAGAAGATCGCAAGCCGGCCGCTGCCGGTCGTGGAGGCGGCTGAGACGGCACAGTGACACAACGAGGTGACGCAAGCGCCGGCGAGACCATCGCAAGCGCTTGTGCAGTACCCGTCAGCTGACTTGTTGCGCCGAGCCTGGCGTATTTCGTCCAGCCGGCACACGTCGAAGCGGGGCAGCGCATGGTCGATGCGGGCGTCATATCGGATGCTCGCCATCCGGACGTCGCACGAAAGGTCGCTTTCGCGGCTAACCCGCTGACCTCCTTTATTGCCAAATACGAGCAATTCCGGATGACGCTCCAGATAGTGCGCGAGTGCATTGAGCGACTGGAGCGTACGGGTCAGCTCCAGCATGGACTCGTGGACGACGGTTGGCATCGGCGAATCCTGCTGCAACGTCGACTCAAACGCGTTGAACGTGCGTTGTGCAGCGGCCAGCGTGTCCCGTGCGCGACACGCCCCGCTCGTCGGGGGGGGGGCCGAACAACTGGCTCGCATGCGCTAGCATGCCATTCTGACTGTTGCCGATTCCGTCGGACGAAATCCGGTCGAGCTTGCATGCGGTGTCGCCGATCCTGGTCGATGCACCGGAACGCAAGCCGATGTCTATGTAGTCGAGTTCTACAGGGCCGTGTAGACCACGTTGTTCCGCTTCGCGTATGCCCATTCGACGTAGCCGATCGCGCCCGGCAGGCGCTGCACGAAGGCCGCGACGCCGTCGTTGCCCTTGCGGGCGAGGATCGTGCCATCGTGACCCCGTGCGGCGCGACGTTCGGTGGGCCAGGCGCTGATCGAAACAGGCGAGGTCGCGTCGATTGATAACCACATTGCATCAATCCTTCCAAAAATCGCACTTATCGTTTGATCGATGCCGGGCGAACATTCCAGAAAACGACAATCGACCAGCCTCATCCCGCGTATTTCAGGTTTTTCAGGAGACACCCAGATGCACCCCTCGTCCAGCCTTCCGGCCGAACGTTCGAAGGCCGCTGCGATCTTTCGCGTCACGGCCGGCAATTTTCTCGAGCAGTTCGACTTCTTCCTGTTCGGCTTCTACGCCACGCAGATCGCCAACGTCTTCTTCCCCGCGCAGAGCGAGTTCGCCTCGTTGATGATGACCTTCGCCGTGTTCGGCGCCGGCTTCCTGATGCGCCCGCTGGGCGCCATCGTGCTGGGCGCGTACATCGACGAAGTCGGCCGCCGCAAGGGTCTTATCGTCACCCTGTCCATCATGGCGAGCGGCACCATCCTGATTGCGTTCGTGCCGGGCTACGCGACCATCGGCCTGCTGGCGCCCGTGCTCGTGCTGATCGGGCGGTTGCTGCAGGGCTTCTCCGCAGGTGCCGAACTGGGCGGCGTATCGGTCTATCTCGCCGAACTGGCGACGCCTGGCCGCAAGGGTTTCTTCACGAGCTGGCAATCGGCCAGCCAGCAGGTTGCGATCGTCATCGCGGCGGGCCTCGGCTTCGCGCTCAATCAGTGGCTGAACGCATCGCAGATCGCCGCCTGGGGATGGCGCGTGCCGTTCTTCGTCGGCTGCATGATCGTGCCGTTCATCTTCATGCTGCGCCGCAACCTGGAGGAAACCCAGGAGTTCAAGGCCCGCAAGCATCGTCCAGGGATGAAGGAAGTGTTCGGTACGCTGGTCCAGAACTGGGGCGTCGTGGTCGCTGGCATGATGCTGGTCGCGATGACCACCACGAGCTTCTATCTGATCACGGTGTACGCGCCGACCTTCGGCAAGACGGTGCTGCATCTGAGCACCGCCGACAGCCTGCTCGTGACGCTTTGCGTAGGCGTGTCGAACTTCGTGTGGCTGCCGCTCGGCGGTGCGCTGTCCGATCGGATCGGCCGTCGGCCGCTGCTGGTCGGCATGACGATGCTCACCGTCCTGACCGCCTATCCGGCGCTGTCGTTCCTCGCTCACGCGCCGTCGTTCGCCAACATGCTGCTCGTCCTGCTTTGGCTCTCGTTCATGTACGGGATCTATAACGGTGCGATGGTCGTCGCGCTCACCGAAGTGATGCCGGTGCAGGTGCGTGTCGCGGGCTTCTCGCTCGCCTACAGCCTCGCGACGGCCGTGTTCGGCGGCTTCACGCCGGCCATCTCGACCGGGCTCATTCACATGACGGGCGACAAGGCAGCACCCGGCTACTGGATGAGCTTCGCCGCAGTGTGCGCGCTGCTCGCGACGTTCGCGCTCTACCGTCACCGCACGGCAACGCTCACGCCGGCGCATTGACGTTCGGCCCATCCGGAACTTCACCAACACACACGAGTTCGCATGACCACGACCATGAGAAATCAGCTCCTGAAATTTTGCGCGACCGCGCTCGTCGCCACCGCGGCGTTTGCGGTCAACGTGCAGGCGGCCGAGCTCCACGTGATGAGCTCGGGTGGCTTCACCGCCGCCTATAAACTGCTCGGCCCCCGGTTCGCGTCCACGACCGGCAATACGCTCGATACCGCGCTCGGCCCGTCGATGGGCCAGTCGCCCGAAGCGATTCCGAACCGGCTCGCGCGCGGCGAGCCCGCCGACGCCGTCATCATGGTCGGCTACGCGCTGGACGAACTGATCAAGCAAGGCAAGGTCATCCCCGGATCCCGCGTCGAACTGGCCGACTCGCGCATCGGCATGGTCGTGCGCGACGGCGCGGCAAAGCCCGACATCAGCACCGCCGAAGGTCTCAAGCAGGCGCTGCTGCACGCGAAGTCGATCGCCTACTCGGACAGTGCGAGCGGCGTGTATATCGAACGCGAGCTGTTCAAGAAGCTCGGCATCGAGGACCAGGTGAAGTCGAAGGCGAAGATGATTCCGCGGATTCCGGTCGCTTCTGTCGTCGCGAACGGCGACTACGAAATCGGCTTCCAGCAGGTCAGCGAGCTGCTGCCGGTCAAGGGGGCGACCTTCGTCGACAAGATTCCCGAATCGCTGCAGTCCGTCACGCGCTTCGCCGCCGGCATCCCCGTTGGCGCGCAGCATCCGAAGGAAGCGAAGGCGCTGCTCGACTATCTTGTGTCGCCCGACGTGCAGGCCGACGTGAAATCGACCGGGCTGGATTCCGCTTCCGCTCATTGAGCCCGATCGGCGGGAAGGCCTGCGTCAGACCGCCTTCCCGTCACCGCCGGCCGGCATCTGCCGTGACCGTGTTGTCATCGGCTCCGTTCGGGGATGCCGGGTCAGACATGGCGAGCCTCTGCGTAAGACGTGTACGATCGCACGCGCCTTCCCACGACGACACGAAGATCACCGCGCAGGCATTACTGATCACGCTGGTCAGCGCGCGCGCCTCGGACATGAAGCGGTCGATGCCGACCAGCATCGCCACCCCGGCGACGGGCAGGTCGGGCATGACGGCGAGCGTGGCGACCAGCGCAACCAGCCCGCTACCGGAAACACCGGCCGCACCTTTTGATGTGAGCAGCATGATGGCGAGCATCACCGCGATCTGCGACGCGGAGAGAGGCACGTCGCACGCCTGCGCGATGAACAATGCGGCGAGCGTCAGGTAGATCGCGGTACCGTCCAGATTGAAGGAATAGCCCGCCGGCAGCACGAGTCCCACGATACCCTTGTCGCAGCCGAGTGCCTCTAGCTTGACGATCAGACGCGGCAGAACGGGCTCCGTGGACGACGTCGCGAGGACGATGAGCAATTCTTCGCGCAGGTAGCGCAGGAGCCGCCACAGCGCGAAACCGTGCAGTCGCGCAAACGGTGCGAGCACCAGCGTGACGAACAACACGCAGGCCACATAGAAGGACGCCATCAGCTTCGCAAGCGAGCCGACCGAACCGATGCCAAAACGGCCCACTGTGAAGGCCATCGCGCCGAATGCGCCGAGCGGCGCGAGCCGCATGATCATCGCGAGCACGCGAAAGACGACCTGGGCGACGCCGTCGATCAGCGCAAGAACGGGCCGGCCGGCCCGCGGGTGCGCATTCAACGAGAAGCCGAACAACAGCGACAGCAGCAGCACCGGCAACACGTCGCCTTTGGCGAACGCGCCGAGCATCGTGTCCGGAATCACGCTCAGCCCGAACGCAACAAGCCCCCGCGGTTCCGCATGCTTCGCATACGGAGCGAGGATGCTCGCATCCAGGTGGTGGACATCGATGTGCATGCCGGCGCCGGGTTGCAGCACGTATGCGGTGACGAGCCCGAGCGCGAGCGCGGCGGCCGTCAACAGATAGAAGAGCGCCAGTGCCCGCACGATCGTGCGGCCGATTGCCTTCCCGTTCGCCAGCGACGTGATGCCCGAGACGATCGTGCAAAAGACGATCGGGGCGATGGTCATCTTGACCAGGCCGACGAACGCATCGCTGAGGGGCTTGAGCATCGCGCCCGCCGCCGGCCATGCGTGACCGATGCCCATGCCGAGCATCATCGCGAGCAGAACCTGCACGTAAAGCGATCTAAGCAGCCTGGCCAACCTCACTGTCCGTTCTTCCTTCGTGTCTCTCTGTCGTCGTTACACCGATGCGCCGCTGCGTGCGATACCGCCACGCTTCGCCTCGATGACCATCCGATGAAATGCCTCGGCGGCTGGTGTGAGCGGTCGTCCGCGCCGCTTCACGATTCCCACACGTCGTTTGACGACCGGTTCGACGAGCGGCACGCTCGTGAGAATAGGGTGGTCATGCCCGGGCATCGCCATCGAGGGTACCGCGGCGACGCCGAGCCCCGCTTCGATCAATCCGAGCAGGGTCGTCACGTGGCGTGTCTCGCAGACGCTCGGTACGTGCGGGGCGACGGCGGTCAGCGCCTGGTCGAGCAGCAGGCGGTTGCCGGAAGTCTTGTCGACCGACACATACTCGTGCTCGTAAAGTTCGTTCCAGGTCACGCGCTTCTTGCGAGCGAGCGGGTGGTCGCGGCGACAGGCGGCAACGAACCGTTCCTGGAGCAACACCTTGAACTCGATCTCCGCCTCCTGGCTGCCGATGAAGCTCACGCCGAAATCCGCCTCGCCGCTGATGACGGCCCCGAGCACCTCGTTGGCGCTTGCATCGAGCAGTTTCACCCTGATGCGCGGAAAGCGCTGATGATAGCGCGCGATGATGGCGGGAAGAAAGTAGTAGGCGACCGACGGCACGCATGCGATCGTCACATGGCCCAGGCGGCTCGATGAAACGTCGCGAATGCCGAGCAGGGCGGCGTCGAGATCGTCGAGCAGTTGTTCGGCACTCTGCGCGAACACGCGACCGACTGTGGTGAGCGAGACGCTACGCGTGGTGCGCTCGAATAGTCGTACGCCGAGCGCTTCCTCGAGCTTGTCGATACGACGGCTCAAGGCCGGCTGGGAAATGTTGACTGCGTCGGCGGCCTTTCGGAAGCTTCCCGTTTCCACAACGGCGCGAAATGCCTGCAAGTCGGTTAAGTCGAAGTTGATCCCCACAGGCAGATCTCCGCCACTCAGATGCTGAGCATTGTGCATGATTCTGCCGGCGCCATGCGCGTTGCATTGCCTGAAACCCGATGTCTTCGGGTTTGCCCGCCGTTGTTGCCCGAACCGCGCACGATAGTCCCGCGGCGATGCGCCGACGCATTTTTCAAACGCACGCTGTCACGCGTCCGCGCTTCCGGATCCCGATCGTTCGGCGATCCGTTCGAGCGGCGAGTCGGCACCGCTCCAGCAGTGCCGTCGCACGCCCGGCACGCGCAGCCAGCAGGTAACGGGCCGGTGAAAGCCCGGTCTCGTCGAGGCGTGTGATCCTTGCGCTGCGGCAGATCGTCGGATCATGGAAATCGAGGAGATTACCTGGCGACCAAGGTCGCGTGGATGATTTTTGGCAGCCACGCATACGCAATCGTTACCAGCGTCACGCCGACGACGAGCATCGGCACGACCATGGGCCACGCGCCCCACTGATAACGCGGATCGGCGAATCCGGCTGCCGTCTGTCCTACGCTGAAGGCGAAGAACATCATGATGAAGCCGGACCAGGATACGGCGCGGCCTGCAAGGTGAGGCAGGCCGCTGACCGCCCCTGCTTGCCCGCACGGCTGATGGATCCCGTGGCCGAGGCAATACACGCCATGCCCGGCGAGCAGCGGCCAGATGCTGCCGGGAAGCAGCGCACACCCCAATGCCTGAATCACCGCGCCGCAGAGGCTCAGCGTTGCGCCTTGCCGCACCGTTCGCAGCATGCTCTGACGTCGCAACAACAGGCGGCAGCCATACGTACTCAGGACATAGACGAGCGTACCGCCCGCCGGTATCCAGCCATAACGCTGGGGCGAGATGCCGAGCTGCCCGATGTAGATTGCAGGAGACAGCAGGAGAAAGCAGAACATGCCGGTGTACGTCGAGGCGGCCAGCAACGCCCATACCCTGAACGTGGCATTGCCGAATATCTCGCGCACGTCCCGGATCGAGCCTCGGTTCGAAGCGATTCTGACGAAGCTTTCCTCGAAGCCGTACCAGCACATGACGAGCAGCCCGAATGCATACAGGCTCATCCCCGCGAGCACCCATCGCCATCCGGCATGCTGTGCGACATACGCACCGAGAATCGGCGCGAGGAACGCCATCATCCCCATTCCCATGAAACCACGTGCCATCACGTACGGGCCATCGGCTGCCGAATACCGGTCGCGCACCGTCGCGCGCGCGCATACCAGGATCGCGGCCATGGCAAAACCCTGCATCGCGCGAGCGGCTACCAGCATCGCTGCGCTCGAGGCGAGCGCAGCCGCGAGCGCTGCCATCGCATAGAGCGCAAGGCCGCTCAGCAACACGGGACGGCGGCCGAATCGGTCGGACAGGCTGCCCATCGGCAATTGCCCGATACCGAATATCAATGCGAAAACCGTGAGGCTGACGCTGGCGGATCCCAGCGTTGCGGCGATTTCAGGCAGCGCCGGCAGGTAACTGTCGGTCGCCACCGGCTGGGCCGCCAGCAGAAGCGGCAACATGAGCGCGAAGTTCAGGCGAGCCGGGCGCATGGTGTCCGGCATGACGGTTTTCGGCACGGTATCAGGCATCGGTAACGCAAGCGGGCTCTGTCAGTGAGGGCGCGGCGCAAGCTGGAAATGATTGGCGGATGGGGCGCCGAACACGACGCCCCGTCGAACGCAGCCTAGCTGCCGACGGATCCTGGCACGTGTTCGCGCACGATGCGATGGCGCGACATCGCCGCGACGCGCAACCGGTCGTATTCTGCCTTGTCGACCGGTTGAGCGTTCGCTCGTCCCAGGTCGTTCATATGGACACGATGGGTCTCGCGTGCGCTCAAGGCTGCGAGCGACGCAATCACGGTGATGCCGAACGCGATCGCACCGACGATCAGCCAGACGTGATGTGCGCCGGGCGGCGCGACCGCCGTGAAAAGCGCGGGCAGCATCGCCGTGGCCGCGGTACCGAGGTTCTGCGCGATTGCCATCGCCGAGACGCGCGTGCGGGTCGGGAAGAGTTCCGGGTAAAAGGCGGGAAATACGGCGTTGTAGCCCTGATACACGACACCCCACATGAGCATCGACATCGCGAATGCGAGCGGCACGTTGCGGATGCTGATCGCATACAGGTAGGCAAACGCGAGCAGGCCGGCCGCCAGCGAGCCGACGATGATCGGCGGCCGGCGTCCGACCCGGTCGGACAGGTTGCCGACGAACGGAATCACGATCATCGCAACGATATTGCCCACCACCGTGATCCAGAGATAGATATCTTTCTGGAATCCGATTCCATACGCCGGCTGGACCGCATAGGCTGCGCCGAAGATCGTGGCGACGACCGGAATCACGTTCATCATCGACATGCAGGCAACGCGCACCATATCGGGAAAGTGGTGCCTGAAAGCGTCGGCAACGGGCGAGCCGGTTTGCGACCGGTTGCGTACCGCTTCATCGAAGGCCGGCGACTCGTCGACCTCGCGGCGAATGATCAAACCCGCGACGATGACCAGCGCACTCAGCAGGAACGGAATGCGCCAGCCCCAGCTATCGAATTTTGCGGACGGCATGTAGTAGGCGAGCGGCAGGAACACGGCGGCGGCCAGCACTTGCCCGGCCTGCACGCCCTGTAGCGTGAAGCTGACGAAGTATCCGCGCCGACCGAACGGCGCGTGCTCCAGGATCATCGAGCTCGCGCCGGTGATCTCGCCGGCCACGGCGAAACCCTGCAGCAGGCGAAGCGCCACCAGCAACGCCGGCGCGATCAGCCCGGCTTGCTGATAGGTCGGCAGGAGGCCGACTCCGACGGTCGAGATTCCCATCAGGAACATGCAGAAGAGCAGGACGGTTTTCCGTCCGCGCGTGTCGCCGAGATGACCCAGCACGAACGCGCCGATCGGGCGGGACACATAGCCGACACCGTAAGTGGCCAGCGACGCGATGATGGCCGTCGTGGGGCTGCCGTGCGGAAAGAATATCTGCGGGAAGATCAGCGCCGATGCCGTGGCGTAGATGAAGAAATCGTAGTATTCGAGCACCGAGCCGATCCAGCCGCTGACGGCGGCTTTTCTCGATTGTTGCCTGCCCCTGGGCGTGTCTCGCAAGGTCGTGGTCATCGTCGTCTCCAGATATTGATATGTGTGCCGGGCAACGCGGGTGATGCGTGGAGTCGTCACTGCCCGATGTATCGACTCCGTTGTGTGACCTGACCGGGGCCCGTCGATACGACGCACGGCGAACCACCGCGGTGCGCCACGCCGTGCACCAGGGGACGGCTGTGCATGTGCGTCGGTCCCGCATCGGCAGCCGATGCGTGAATCGGCCTATGCCTCGCCGAGCGCCGAGACCGCGGCCCTCAGCGCCAGCAGATAGCTTTGGACGCCGAAGCCGCAAATCTGCCCGCTGACGATCTCGGCCAGGACGGAGTGATGCCGGAACGGCTCGCGTGCATGAATGTTGGACATGTGCAGTTCGACGATCGGGCACGTGAGGATGGCAAGGGCATCGCGAATGCCGTAGCTGTAATGCGTCCATGCGCCCGCGTTGATCAGCACCGCGTCCTGGCGTTCCTCGAAAGCGCGATGAATGCGCTCGCACATCGCTCCTTCGCTGTTTGTCTGGAACGATTCCACCTGTGCACCCAGTTCCGTCGCCAGTCCTTGCAGCCGTGCATCGATCTGCGCGAGCGTGATCGTCCCGTACTGTGCCGGGTCGCGCTTGCCGAACATGTTGTGATTGATGCCGTGCAGCATCAGGATCTTCTTCATGCGAATCTCCATCGTGTTCAATCAAAGGGCACGGCCAGCCGATCGATCACCGAACTGGTCTTGGGGCGTACGCCGCGCCACCACGCGAACGCTTCGGCCGCCTGCTCGACCAGCATGCCGACGCCATCCGCAATTCCGTGTACGCCTGCATTTTTCGCGAGCCGAAGAAACGGCGTCAGACGCTTGCCGTATGCAAGTTCGTAGGCCGTGCCGGCCGGACTGAACACGCTCGGCGGGACCGGCGGCAGGTCGCCGGTCAGGCTGGCCGACGTCGCATTGACGACCAGGTCGAAACGCCCCATCCGTGCGAGGTCTGCGTAGCCGCCGGCAACGAGCGGACCGCGTCCGGCAACCTGCGCGACCAGTGCGCGCGCCTTGTCGACGTCGCGATTCGCGATGACCAGTTCAGCCGGTCCGGCTTCGAGGAACGGCAAAAGCGCGCCGCGTGCCGCGCCGCCTGCACCGAGCACCAGGACACGCTTGCCGGCCATCGGAAGATTGAGGTTCGCTTCGATATCGCGAACCAGTCCGATGCCGTCGAAGTTGTCGGCCAGGATGCGGCCGCCGTCGAACTTGAGCGCGTTGGCCGCGCCCGCGAGCTGCGCACGCTCGCTGCGTTCGTCCGACATCGCGAACGCGTCGAGCTTGAACGGCGCTGTGACGTTGATGCCCTTGCCGCCGCCCTCGAAAAACGCACGAACCGCGGCAGCGAAAGCGCCTGCCGGTTCGATCGGCCCCTCGATGGCCGTATAGCTGATGTCCTGCCGCGTCTCCTGCGCGAAGAGGCCGTGAATCAACGGGGATTTCGTGTGCCCGATCGGATTGCCGATCACCGCGTATTGGTCGGTCATCATTGGCTCGCTTTTGAATAGAGGACGCCGTCGGCCTGCATCGCGTCGATTTCGGCCGAATCGAACCCGAGGGAAAGCGCGATTTCCGCGTTGTGCTGCCCGAGATCGGGCGCGACCTCGCGTATCGTCGTATCGCAATCGGAAAACCGGAACGGCAGGTTGGGCAGGCGCAGCGTCCCGTAGCGCGGATGCTGTTGTTCGACGACCATGCCTCTGGCCTGGATCTGCGGATCGTTCAATACCTCGTCGATGCGCTGCACCTTCGCGCACGGAACGTCGATGCCGTCCAGCAGTTCGAGCACCGACGCGACGGACCGCGCGGCCACCCACGGCTCGACCACCGACAGAATCTCCGCGCGGTACGCGTTGCGGCCGGTGCTGTCGCGAAACCGGGTGTCGGCGCCGAAGTCCGCCGGGCCGCCGTGCGTCGCGATCAGATCGGCGAAGCGTTTCCACGCGTCGTCGACTTGCGCGGCGATCACGAGATCGCCGTCCGCGGCACGGAATACGCCGTAGAGCGTCGAGGTCGGCATGTCGTGCCCGGTCTGCTCGGGCAGCACGCCCTGCAGCGTGTAGCACTGCACCGCATATTCGTGCATCGATACCAGCGTGTCGTACAGCGCCATGTCGATGTGTTGCCCGCGGCCGCTCTTCACGCGCCCCAGCAGCGCGGCGTTGATGGCCGCGACCGCATGAATGCCGGTGTACATGTCGCCGAGCGAGATGCGCAGTAGCGGCGGCCGCTCGCCTGGCGTGCCCACCATCTGCATGATTCCGCTCTTGGCTTCCGCGATCAGCCCGAAGCCCGCGCGATGCGCATCGGGACCGGTATGCCCGTACGCCGAAATCGAACAGTAGATGAGGCCCGGATTGCGCGCCGACAATTCGGCATAGCCGAGCCCGAGCTTGTCCAGTGCGCCCGGCCGATAGTTCTCGATGAACACGTCGGCGGAGTCGCACAGCCGCTGCATGAACGCCTTGCCGCGCGCGTCCTTCATGTTGACGCTCACGCCGCGCTTGCCCATGTTGAGCTGCAGGAAGTAGCCGCTTTGCTGGTCGTCGAGCACGGTCGCGTGCTGGCGTCCGGCGTCGCCTGACCCGGGGCGCTCGACCTTGATGACTTCGGCGCCGAGCGCGGCCAGGCAGCGCCCGACATACGGCCCGGCAAGGAAGTGGCTGTAGTCGACGACGCGAATGCCTTCGAGTGGGCGAGCCTGCATCACAGTGCCTCCGGGCGGCGCGGCACCATCAGGCGATGCTCGCCGTGTTGAACGACCTGACCGTCCTGATTGATCAGCTCCGACGGCAGCACGACGATGCCCCAATCCGGGCGGCTCTTGCTGGCCCGCATCGAACCGACGCGGAATTTCACGTGCAGCACGTCGCCGACCTTGATCGGCAGCAGGAAATCCCAGCTCCAGCCGAGCGACATGCCCGGCAGAAAGCGATAGTCGCTCTGCGTCTTCAGGCCGTCGGCGATGGACAAGCCGAACAGCCCGTGCGCGACGAGGCAGCCGAAATGGCTCGCGTTTGCGTATGCCTCGTCCACGTGGACGGGCGTATGGTCGCCCGTGAGGTCGGCGTACGCGAGAATGCGCGCCTTAGTCACGGTGTAGCTCGGGCTCGTGCATATGTCACCCTCGCGGGCGTCGTCCCAGTATTTCTCGACGATCGTCATGGTCACGCCTCCGAGCGCGGGTCAATGGCCAGCGCCTGCGCCACGCAGGAAGCCGGTCTGGCCTGGATCAGTTCGACGGCAAGCCCGTCGGGCAGGCGAAGCCAGTTCCGCCCCTGCGGCATCTCCGTCACGCCGAATCGTTGCGCTGCGGCCAGCGCGGCCTCCAGGTCTTCGCACATCACGCCGAGATGGGCGAGGCGGCCTTCCGGACCATCGTGTTCCGGCGCGTGGATGAACTGCAGGCCACCGAGCGTCCAGTACTGCCGCGGCGCGTCGAGCGTGCCGTCCACTTCGCGCAGGGTCATGCCGAGCACGTCCTCGAAGAAGCGGATGTGCCAGCGGATGTCCTTGACCCAGATCGCAACGTGTTCGAGATAGGCTTTCGTGGCATTCATGCGGCGGCCTCCTGCCGTTGGCGATCGGCCATCGCGCGCTCGAGCCCCTTGATGCAGGCGACGAGCGTGGCATTCACCGGGGTCGGCACGCCGTAGCGCTGCCCGCAGCGCACGACCGAACCGTTGATGAAGTCGATCTCGGTGATCGAGCCCTTCTCCAGGCTTTGCAGCATCGACGTCTTGAAGGTCGCGGGCAGCCCCTCGGCGGCCAACGTCCATGCCTGTTCGGGATCGGTCATCGACAGCTTCACGCCGGCTGCCAGCGCCGCCGCGATCGCCTCGGCCACGGCTGCGAGCGACGTCGCCTTCAGCAGCGCTTCGTCGTAAAGCTGCCCGTAGGTGAGGCCGGTCAGCCCCGTCAGCGCACCCGTCGCGACGTTCACCAGCAGCTTGTCCCACATCGTGCCGACGATGTTGTCGCTGATCGTCGTGGCGAGGCCGGCGGTATTGAACGCGTCGGCGATCGCCTGCACGCGCGGCGTGATGCGGCCGTCGAGTTCGCCGATATACGTGTACTTGCCGATCACGCCGGATTCGATATGACCCGCGCCGCGCAGCACGCCGCCGACGTAGGTCTTGCCCGCGAGGACGCGCTCGCGGCCGACGACGTCGATCAGGATGTCCTCGTGTCCGAGGCCGTTCTGCAGCGACAGCACGGCGGTATCCGGCCCCACCAGCGATTGGGCGCCGCGGATGGCCGCATCGGTCTGGAACGACTTGACCAGCACCACCACCAGGTCGGCCACGCCGACATCGGCAGCCTGGGTCGTCGCGTGGACGCGTACGTGGCGGGTGCCGCCCGCGTCGTCGACGCGCAGGCCGTCACGGCGCATCGCATCGACGTGTGCAGGCGAGCGGTCGATCAGCCAGGTCTCGTGGCCGCCTTGGGTAAGGGTGGCGCCGATCGCGCAGCCCAGTGCGCCAGCGCCCAGAATTGCTATTTTCAATGGCTTCTCCTTTGTCGACCAGAGTTGGCGCTTTGGCGCCTTACTCTGGTCCCATGCAAATCTGACGTATGGCCTCACGATAGGAGTCGCCGCTCATGCCGACAATGCAATGGATACAATGGCGTCATTGCTATGGACAATAAGGCCACGATGCCCGCCGACCTGCCCGACCTGAAGCTGCTTCAGCTTTTCGATCTCCTGTACGACGTGCGCAGCGTCACGCGCGTCGCCGAGCAACTTGGCCAGAGCCAGCCGACGGTCAGCATCTGGCTCGGGCACTTGAGGGAACACCTGCACGATCCGCTCTTTATCCGCACACCCGGCGGCATGGCGCCGACACCGCAAGCCGACGCGCTGATCGGGCCATGCCGGGAAATTCTCGAATCCCTGCGGCGCTTCACCGCGTGGGAGATCGCGTTCGATCCAGCGACGGCCCAGCGACGCTTTCGCATCTGCATGACCGACGCGAGCCACATCACGCTGCTTCCAAGGCTGCTGGCCCATGTCCGGGCGCAGGCGCCCGGTGTCCGGCTGGAAGCCGCACGGATCGACGGCAATACGGAACGCGCGCTCGAATCCGGCGAAGCCGATCTCGCGATCGGCTATGTGCCGTGGCTAGGTGGCGGCATCTATCAGCAGAAGCTGTACGACCAGGACTGGGTATGTCTGGCCAACCGGCATCATCCGAGGATTCGCGGTCGCCTCGGGGCAAAGCAGTATCGTTCCGAAGGCCACGTCGCCATTACCGCGGGAACCGGGGCGCAACTCCTCGAACAGGCGCTGCGGCAGGCGCGCATCGAGCGAGATGTGGTGCTGGAGTTGCCGGGTTTTCTGGGTCTGGGCGCGATCGTCCAGACGACCGACCTGATCACGACGCTACCCCGTCATATCGGCCAGACACTGGCTCAGGCGAGCGATCTGGCGGTTCATGCGTGTCCGATCCCGGTCGAAGGCTTCGCGGTACGGCAGCATTGGCATGCGCGCTATCACCATGAGGCGGGCAACCGGTGGCTGCGCGGCGTCGTGATTCGATTGTTCGGTGCATCGCATTAGAACGAACCGGACCACGCGCTCCGGTTCGCTGCCCGGGGATCCCGTTTGACAAACAAATCGAAACGCGCAGCGCTAATCGCGGCTGCCTGAGCGATGCATAAAATAGCGCAAGCGATGGAAATTTCAAGAGGCCCTGCAACATCATCCGGGAGGCTTCATGGACCTTTTTGACAGGCTTCAGGAACAGATCGAGAGTGTGCGCATGCCGCTCTTTGCCGTCACGCTCACGGCGGCCGCACAGGTGAATACGCCGCTCCTTGCGATACTCCACTGGCACGGATTCCGGCGCGCGACACCGCTCGTCCTGCCCGGCGTCGAGATCCCGCCACGACCGGTTCCGGGCTCGGCCGTCCAGATCGATGCGCCGTGGCACAGCTTCGAGGCCGTGGATGCCATGCTGCTCGATGCCGCCTGGCGATCCGGAGCATGGGAGGTCGAGCGCGTCGAGCGGCGCGGCTGCAACGTGATCGGCGCCAGCGCTGCGGAGGCGCTCGCGTGCCGTCAGGCGTTCGGCGACTACGGAGAGAACGTGGCCCGCAACCTGCAGCTTCTCATTGACGAGACCGCTCGCGACGAACTGATGCAACTCGCTGCACGCAGGGGCTATGTTCGCTGGCTGTTCCGGCCCGTCAAGAGCGGCCTGTGGCGCACGCTCGACGAGCCCGACGACACCCTAGACGCCGATGGCGGACGCCAGCCCCCCTGTCCCGTGCCGCCTGAGCCTCGCCGCCCGGAGGGACGTGGCCGCACCGTATATCGCCTCGGCAGGGTCCATCGCATCCTGCTGCCGCGCTGAAACAATTTGTTACAAAGAGCCGTTTTCACGCCCTCTTGAAGCACGCGATGGGCGCCTCTATTTCGCAATCTGCCAGACATTGGCTCGGCTGCACTGCGGCGTTCCATGCGCCCCGGTATGCAGCCGGATTCCCTTATTGGTGATCCTTTAATCGCTCAGGAGATGGAAATGCAGATTCGTCCCCTCTACGACCGGGTTATCGTCAAGCGAATCGAGACGCAGCGGACGACGGCTTCGGGCATCGTGATACCCGATTCAGCGGCAGAAAAACCAGAACAAGGCGAAGTCGTCGCAGTCGGCAGCGGCCGGCTGCTGCATGACGGGACGCTGCGCGCGCTCCAGTTGAAAGTCGGTGACCAGGTTCTCTTCGGCAAATACGCAGGCCAGACCGTCAAGGTCGATGGCGAGGAACTACTCGTCATGCGCGAGGAAGACGTCATGGGCCTCCTCGAGGCCGACATCGGCGCTTCCCGCAAGGCCGCCTGAAATCCTGAGCCGGTCGCGAACACCCGACGGATTGTTCGCGGCGCGTTGAGTCAACGACTACTACCCGGAGCAACAACATGAGTGCAAAAGACGTCCGATTCCATGACAGCGCCCGCGCCCGTATCGTCAAAGGCGTGAACGTCCTCGCCGATGCCGTGAAGGTCACGCTGGGGCCGAAGGGCCGCAATGTGCTGATCGAGCGCAGCTTCGGCGCACCCATCATCACCAAGGATGGCGTGTCGGTCGCGAAGGAAATCGAGCTGAAGGATCGTTTCGAAAACATGGGCGCGCAGATCGTCAAGCAGGTCGCATCGAAGACCGCCGATGTCGCCGGCGACGGTACCACCACGGCCACCGTACTCGCGCAGGCAATCGTGCAGGAAGGCATGAAGCACGTTGCCGCCGGCATGAACCCGATGGACCTCAAGCGCGGCATCGACAAGGCTGTCGCCGCCGTGCTCGACGAGCTGCGCAAGCTGTCAAAGCCGATCTCCACGAACCGGGAGATCGCGCAGGTGGGTTCGATCTCGGCGAACGCCGACGAGACGATCGGCAAGATAATCGCCGACGCCATGGAGAAGGTCGGCACGGAAGGTGTCATCACGGTCGAGGATGGCAAGTCGCTCGAGAACGAGCTGGATGTGGTTGAAGGGATGCAGTTCGACCACGGCTACGTCAGCCCGTACTTCATCAACGATCCGGAAAAGCAGGCCGCGTATCTGGACGACGCGCTGATCCTGTTGCACGACAGAAAGATATCGAACATCCGGGATCTGCTGCCGGTCCTCGAGGCGGCTTCCAAGGCAGGCAAGCCCCTGCTGATCATTGCGGAAGATGTCGATGGCGAAGCGCTGGCCACGCTCGTGGTCAATGCGATGCGAGGCATCCTGAAGGTGGCGGCGGTCAAGGCGCCCGGTTTCGGCGACCGGCGCAAGGCCATGCTCGAGGACATCGCCATCCTGACCGGCGCGACCGTGATCTCGGAAGAAACCGGCAAGCAACTGCAGAAGGCCGTACTCGAGGATCTCGGACGTGCCAAGCGCGTCGAGGTGCGCAAGGACGACACGATCATCATCGACGGCGCGGGCGACGAGAAGCGCATCGAAGCGCGTGTGAAGTCCGTCCGTACGCAGATCGAGGAAGCCACGAGCGACTACGATCGCGAGAAGCTGCAGGAACGCGTGGCGAAGCTCGCGGGCGGTGTAGCCGTCATCAAGGTCGGGGCGGCGACCGAGATCGAGATGAAGGAGAAGAAGGACCGTGTGGACGACGCGCTGCATGCCACACGCGCGGCGGTCGAGGAGGGCATCGTGCCGGGTGGTGGCGTCGCGCTTCTGCGAGCGCGTTCGACGGTGACGAGCCTGAAAGGCGCCAACGGTGATCAGGACGCCGGTGTCCAAATCGTGCTGCGCGCGCTCGAAGCACCGCTGCGCGTAATCGCCTCGAACGCGGGGGATGAGCCTTCGGTGGTCATCGCGAAGGTACTCGAAGGCAAGGACAACTTCGGCTACAACGCGGTCACCGGCGAGTATGGCGATCTTGTCGAGGCGGGCGTGGTCGATCCCACCAAGGTCACGCGTACGGCTCTGCAGAACGCCGCATCGATTGCCGGGCTGATCCTGACGACGGATGCAACGGTTGCCGAAGCGCCGAAAGACGAAATGCCGGTGCAGTCCGCCACACCGGAACTCGAGTACTGACCCGGCAGCGGGTCGTGCATACGCCGGTCAACAGTCGCAGCCGGCGCAATGCGTTCGGCGCCGCACGCTGACCTCGTAATGCGGCGCCGCTTTTTGCCGGGAACCAACATGAAACTCGAACTTCGCATCGACGCAAAACCGCTTGAAATCGAGCTCGACGACGTCGTGGCAGGACTGCTGACCGCCCGACTTAACCTGCCCGCAGGTGCAGACAACAAGGACACACTTGCGCGCTACCTCAGCGAAAAGGGCGAGCCCTGGAGTCTCGACGAGGAGCACATGCGCAGACGCATACTTCGCCGGCTGATTCTGGATATCGCAGACCCGGCGCTGGTCATCCGTCATCTCATGGCCGACGAATGAACTTGCCCGACCAGGCAGGTTAGGGCGGTGGCGACATAGATCCGTGTCTCGACTGTCTTGCTGTCCCGCAGAATCAGACATCACGATGCCCAGCGATTCTCGTTCGTCTGTCCGCTCATCGGTTCGGCTTCCTGCTGGCGTGCTCGGAATCGACTACCTCAAGTTTCTACAACTTTCGGTTGATGATGAGCTTCTCGGCGAGGCGTCACTCGGCGACGAAGCGCTGGAGGAAGCCATGAGCGCCATTCGCGCTGGTTCAATGCGTGCGGCACGGCCGGCAATGAAGGTCTTCTTTGATGGCTGCCGGTTCTGGCTCGCCAGTCACTTTCACCGCTATGAGGCCGCCCGGCGTCTCGGTGCCCGTCATCAGGAATTCTGGTGCGAGATCAAGCCAGGTTCAGAGGACGACGCAGTGCGATATGCGTCGAGCGTTTCCAGCTTCATGGGGGGATGAGCAAGGTAAGCGCAATTTCCTATCTTAAGCACGGGGGCGACGACAAGCTTGTCGTTGCGATCGCGCAGCCATTCAGCCTGCGCGTCCAGGCGCCACGATCTCCTTTGTGCGGCCATCCTGCACGGAAGGCGTCTCCGTGCTTTCCCCACCGCCGTTGCCGGCGGTCTTCCGGCTTCGGCGTGGTGTGTCGCTCGGGTGGAGCGCGTCGAGGAACGTTTCGCCCTTCTCGGTCAGGTACGCGCGGCGTGCGCCCGCGGCGCAATGTTCCAGCATTACCAGTTGGCGTTCGAGCAGCGCGTCAAGCTCGGCGCGATTCATGTCAATCTGCTCCGGCGCCTGGCGAACCAGCATCAAGGTCGCAAATTCGTGTGGACTGAGCATCTCCGTCTCCCGTAAAACATGGTCCCGAATGCAGGGGAACGGTGCAGAAAAACGACACGTCGTGCAGGCCGTATAGGGGCCGCGCTACCATGCAGCGCGACCCGTCACGCAAAGAAGCGCGCCGGCGAACCGGTGTCGTCGAGACAGCCCGCGTTGATGGCGCGTTTCGTCCGATATCCGCCCCGTGGGTCCGCCACCGTGGCACTTTGCGTGCTTGCCCTAGTGTCCTGTTCTGTTGTTAACTGATCTATGTTCACGTAGCATGTTGACGTCAACGGAACGGGAGACGTCAGCATGGCGATGGGACGACCGAAGGCGGAACTGGTGCTGAGCGAAGACGAGCGCTCTCAGCTGATGTCGATAGCACGTTCTCGTTCGATTTCGGCTGCGCTGGTCGCGCGGGCGCGCATCGTGCTGGCGGCTGCTGACGGCGAACCCAACAGCGCGATCGCGCAACGCCTGCAACTCACGCGTGCCACGGTGGGCAAGTGGCGTCTGCGGTTTCTGGAGCAGCGAATCAACGGACTCTATGACGAAGTACGCCCCGGCAAGCCACGCACGATCGACGACGAGCGGCTGGCTCAACTGATTCATAAGACCCTGCACACGAAGCCAGCAGATGGCTCCACTCACTGGAGCGTGCGCACGATTGCCGCCGAAACTGCCATCTCGCCAACGAGCGTGCACCGTTACTTCAAGCTGCTGGGTCTGCAACCGCATCGCAGCGAAAGCTTCAAGCTCTCGACCGATCAGTTCTTCATCGAGAAGCTGCGCGATGTGGTCGGCTTGTACTTGAGCCCACCGGAGAACGCCCTGGTGCTGTGCGTGGACGAGAAGAGCCAGTGTCAGGCGCTCGAGCGCACGCAACCGATGCTGCCGATGGGTTTCGGCTACGTCGAAGGCGTCACGCACGACTATGTTCGTCACGGTACCACCACGCTGTTTGCTGCACTGAACGTGCTCAATGGCGCCGTGCTCGCGACCTGCAAGCCACGTCATCGACACCAGGAATTCCTGTCGTTCCTGCGTGAAATCGACAAGGCTGTCCCGGCTGATCTCGACGTGCACTGCATCGTGGACAACTACGGCAGTCACAAGCATCCGAAGGTCAAGGCGTGGCTGGCAGCCCGCCCCCGCTGGCACATGCATTTCATCCCCACCTACAGTTCGTGGCTTAACCAGGTCGAACGCTTCTTTGCGCTGATCACTGACAAAGCGATCCGCAGAGGCTCGTTCAGCTCGGTCAAACAACTGATCAACCGTATCGATCAATTCGTCTCCCACTACAACGAAAACTGCAAACCGTTCGTCTGGACCGCGTCAGCCGATTCCATCCTCGAAAAGCTGCACAGACTTTGTTCGCGAATCAGCGGAACAGGACACTAGCCGATGTCGATCGTGCGACTCGCGGACTGCGCCGGCTCCGATTTCGGCACGGTCAACGTGAGTACACCGTTATCAAACTTTGCCAAGGTGTGATCGGGGTCGGCGTTTTCCGGCATCGGGATCGTGCGCATGAAGCTTCCGTGGGCGCGCTCCAGCCGGTAGCAGCCATTTTCCTCGCTGCGCACATCCTGCCTTTTCTCTCCGCGCAGCACGATTGCCCCATCCTCGACGCTCACCTTCAGATCTTCGCGCTCCATGCCGGGCAGTTCGACGGTCACGCGCAGCACCTTCCCTTCATCGGCGACGTCGATGCGCGGCTGGAAGCGCGATGAACTGAAATCGCCAAACCATCGTTCGAGCGCGCCACGGCCTGCAAACGGGTCATGAAAGAACTCCTCCACTGCACGCGAGAACAGCCGCGGAACGTCAGGCCACGAGGCCATCCACTGTTCGCTTGTCGGCGGGCTTTCCGGGCCTTCTGCATCGGACTTGCGAGCAGCTCCGCGAAGGAACTTGAAGGGGTTCCACTTTTTCAGATCGGTATTCATAGCGTCCTCCGATTCAGCTTCAACTTGATTTGAGCGTGGCGGCCAGCCCATCAGGCAGCGAGCGCGCCCTGGGCTTCGACTGCTCCAGGCACGCCGCGATCGATCAGTTTCACCGCGTATTCGAGCGCATCACGCTGCGCTTCGGCCGCGGTTCCCCAGCGTTCGCTGAAGCGCGGCAGATGCCAGTCGGCCAACACCTCATCGTTCCCGTCGATCCGGACGTTCGCGATATAGCCGTCCGGTATGGACATGTGTGTCACGATCTGTCGCACGGGAATCGTACGGATGCGAATCGCATGTCCTTTCCAGGACTCCTGCATGACATCAGACACCGGTGCCTCTGCTCCCAATTCGCAGCGACGGCAGCGCGATCGCTTCCGCCGCTGCTTCTGACCTGCCGTTGCTGACGGTCAGGCGGACTTGACTTCAATGCGCCGTGGGCGCGCCTCGTCGCGGCGCGGGATTGTCAGCTTCAGCACCCCGTCCTGGAGGCTCGCCTCGATCCTTGACGTATCGAAGTCCGGTGACAGCGTGAACGTCCGGGCGAAGTGCGGTTCGCGGACCTCGGCATGCTGCAGCCGCAGATTTGCCGGCGTCGGCACCACCGCCTCGGCCTCGATCGAGAGACTGTTGTCGTGAACTTTGACGTCCAGCTTGTCCTTCGTTACACCGGGCAGATCCGCCCATAGCGTGACGCCCTGGCTGTCCTCGTAGATATCGACGGCCGGGACGAGCGTCATCCGGCGCGTGGACTGTTCAGTGTCGCGACGTGCTCCGGTGGATGGGTCGCGTTCGGCCAGTTGGGTCGTGTCAGTCATGATCGGCTCCTCGGATTACTGGATGGTGATGGCGCGCGGCTTGGACGATTCGCGCCTGCCGACACTGATCGACAGGCAGCCATTTTCGTAGCGTGCCTGGACCTTGTCGGGATCGGCGGTGTCGGGCAGCTCGATGACGCGCCGGAAGGTGCCGACAAAGCGCTCCTGCGCATAGGTGCGCGACTCGCTTCCAGTGTCGGGTTGCGTCGATTTGCGTTCGCCGCTGATGGTCAGCAGGCCCTTGTCGATCGATACGTCGAGTTCGGTGGCGTTGATGCCCGGGGCGAAGGCAACGATCTCGATCGACTCGTCGGTCGCGCCGATGTTGATCTGAGGAAACGCGCCGAGCCGGCCGGCGCGGATGCTGGACGGGAAACCGCCGAAGAGTTGCGCCATCTGCTGCTGCAGACGGTCGAACTCGCTGAAGAGATCGGTTCCGAAGTAAAGATCGCTCATGATCGTATCCTCCTTGAGTGCAGCCGGGAGGCGAACGGGCCTACGCGCTCCAGTTCGCCTGCCGGACTGCTGGCAAACAAATCGAAACACGCAGCGCACGGAATGAAGCGATCCGCGCGGCTGCCTGAGCGAAACTTAAGATAGGCACTCTGCGGAAAATTTCAAGGGGCGTCGGCAGATTTTTGCACTTGAAATTTCGGTGCTGGCACCTATCATCGCAGCGGCTCGTTACTGCATGCGGAGGACGCCATGGAATTCGACACGGACTGGCTTACGCTGGGCAGGCATCGTATCCGGCTGCGCTCGATGAAGGGCTTTCCAACCGAGACGATGCGCACTGTGACCGAGGTCGTCAGGCTCGCGATCGACAACAACATGAGCGCGCGGGCGCGACTCGTCGAGGTCGTCTGCCGGCATGAAAAGACCTACGACGTGCTGGTCGGCACGACGATGGCGGAGGACAAGGTTTGTGCACCGCAACTTGAAGCCGCGGTTGCGGTTGTGCTGGGCCTGTTGCCTGACCAGATCAACATCACGGTTACTCACGTCACACAGAAGGAGGTCGATCTACACTTCGGTGTGTACGAGCGAATGTTGTCAGAGAAGCTGGGTGCGGCACCGCCGATCCAATGACCGATCGGTCCAGCGCTCCGCCATATGGCCGGCACAGGTTCGCGTCTCCTGCCATGCCAGCGCGGGGCGGGCGCGGCGGCAACGATCGCGGAATGGGAGCACCATCATGAAAGTAAGTTCACGCGGGCTACTCGCCGCGGCCGCCCTGGCCGCGGGTGCCTTCCCTGGAGCGGTGGTTGCCGTGGCGCCGCTGCCGCGGACATTGCCGGCCCTGCAGGACATCTGGATCTCCGGCACGATCCAGCGGGGCAACGGGGAGTTCGCCCCGGGGGACTATACGACGATCCGGCTGGATCGTCCGGCCGCGTCACCGTGCAACGACAAGGTCGTGACCGACATTCTGCTCGGCCAGGCCGGCACCACCGAACACTTGCTGCTATTGCCGTATCTGAACCAGCGGGTCGCGGTGAAAGGGCGCATTACCTGCCCGGATTCCGGAATCCAGTTTGCACCGACGCCGGACTTCGTATTCCCGATCTACTGAGCCGGCGGAAGAGCTTCCAAGGCGCATGCGCTACCGAGCGCGGCGTCCATTTTCCGCGCGGCTTCGGTCCGCGCACCGGGCGGATGTCGTTGCAGTCGCCCGCGATGTCCAACAGTGCATCGACGACCTTGATTTTTTCGCCACTGTTTTTATATTTTGTTTTGCCAGCCCGGATAGCGATGAAGGGCAAATGGCGTATGCCCGTGACGTCGGATGACGCGTGTCTGGGAAACACGGCGAGCGGGCAGAGTCAGGGGTGCGAAGCGAAATCTCGCCGGATGCGGTGAGCCTCGCAGCGCAAGCGTCGGGCCGGTGGTCCCGCCGGCGATCGCGCGCCCGCCCCTGAGAGAGTGACGGCCGCCTCCGATGCGGCGGCCAGTGGAAGACGTGCAGGGCTGTCATGAAAACGGCGATCAGTTACCGGAACATTTCGGAGCTTGCCCGCCCCGACCTGAAAGGCCTGATTGGCAATCTCCTCGGCCGACACCTCCAGCCGCACCTGTCGCACTTCCCCGCCGAACTCGTCCGGTTGCGTGCGACCCTCGAACGAAGCGGCCATCGCAGGCTCTACCGGGCAAGGCTCCGACTTGGATTTCCGAGCGCCACACTCGCCTGCTCAGACGAATCGCCCGAGCTCGGCAAAGCCCTCGAACTCTCCTTCGCGGAACTGGAGCGGCAACTCGAGCGCCACATCGCCCATCTGCGTCACGAGGACAACTGGCGCCGCAAGGAGCGCCGCGCGGGGTTGCTGCGCCTCAAAGACACGGCGACCGGTCCCGCTGGCGCCGGGCTGGCGCTATTCAGCGATCTCGTGCGCCCATTGCTGCCGGAGCTCAAGCGCTTCGTGGAACGCGAACTTGCCTACCTGCAGGCGCGCGGCGATCTCGCAACGGGGGACCCTGCCGTCGATGAGGTCGTCGACGAGACGCTGGCCCGCGCCTGCGAAAGACTCGCACAGCGTCGACGCAAGCTCGAGCCGAGACAGTGGCTCTACCAGATCGCGCTCGACGTGCTCGCCGAGGAAGTGAGCCGCCGGCAGACCGACGAGGGCCGATGGATCTCCCTGGAAGGCGGACCGCCGGTTCAGTTGCGCGAGCCGCACGAAGACGATGACGAGAGCATGGAGGTGAACGATGAAGACCCTCAGGACGCCACACTCGGACCTCGCCCATGCAGACGCGCTGCTCGACGAGGCGCTGCGGGAAACCTTTCCGTCCAGCGACGCCATGCATGCACGCTGGCGTCCGAGGCGGGCGCGCCGCGGACACGCCGGGCGTCGAGACGAGCAAACCGTACGTCTGTAGCACCCGGCCAGGGGATCTAGTCAACCTGCGGACGATCCGCGATCAGGCGCCCCGCGGTGACTTCGGGGGCTGGCTGAGCACCCTGCGCGGAATCGCCATGCCTGCTGGCGGTGGTGACTGCAGATTCCGCTCCATGAGGAGATCGATGGCGGCACCATCGCACGGTGTTGTATTTTGTCCGACATGTCGGGAGGAACTGGAAAATGGCAGCCAAGGACGTCAAGTTTCACGATCTCGCCCGCCACCGCATTCTGACGGGCGTCAATCTGCTTGCCGACGCGGTCAAGGTCACGCTCGGTCCAAGGGGACGCAACGTCGTGCTCGAGCGCTCGTTCGGCGCGCCGACGGTCACCAAGGACGGCGTGACCGTGGCGAAGCACATCGAACTGCGCGACCGGTTCGAGAACATGGGCGCCCAGATGGTCAAGCAGGTCGCCGCGAAGACCTCCGATGTCGCCGGTGATGGCACGACCACTGCCACCGTGCTCGCCCAGGTCATCGTGCGTGAAGGCATGAAGTACGTCGCGGCCGGCCTGAATCCGATGGACCTGAAGCGCGGTATCGACCAGGCTGCGGCGGTCGTTGTCGACGCGCTCAGGAAGCTCTCGAGAGCCGTGACGACCAGCAAGGAAATCACCCAGGTCGGCACCATCTCGGCGAATGCCGATGAGGAGATTGGCCAGATTATCGCCGAAGCGATGGAAAAGGTCGGCAAGGATGGCGCGATCACCCTTGAAGAAGGCAAGTCGCTGCAGAGCGAACTGGAGGTAGTCGAAGGCATGCAGTTCGATCGCGGCTGGCTCTCGCCATATTTCATCACCGAGCCCGAGAAGCAGCTCGCCGTGCTCGAGGAACCGTACATTCTCGTGCATGACCGGAAGATCTCGAGCATCCACGACCTGCTGCCCGTGCTGGAAGCGGTCGCCAAGGCGGGCAAGCCGTTGCTGATCATCGCCGAGGACGTCGAGGGCGAGGCCCTAACCACACTTGTGGTGAACTCGCTGCGCGGCATCCTCATGACGGTGGCGGTGAAGGCGCCGGGCTTCGGCGATCACCGCAAGGCGATGCTGGAAGACATCGCGACGCTGACCGGCGGCCTGGTGATTTCGGAGGAAACCGGCAAGCAGCTCGAGAACGTGGCGCTGGAAGACCTAGGACGCGCCAAGCGGGTGGAGGTCGAGAAGGAAGCCACCACGATCATCGACGGCGCGGGCGACCGCAAGACGATCGACGGACGCATTCAGGCGATCCGACGTCAGATCGAAGAGACGACGAGCGACTTTGACAGGGAGAAGTTGCAGGAGCGCATCGCGAAGCTGTCCGGGGGCGTCGCGGTCATCAAGGTAGGAGCGACCACCGAAGTCGAAATGAAGGAGCGGAAGGCGCGCGTGGAGGATGCGCTGCACGCCACGCGTGCGGCCGTCGAGGAAGGCATCGTGCCGGGCGGCGGCGTTGCGCTGTTGCGCGCTCGTGCGGCACTCAAGGAACTACGGGGCGCCAACACCGACCAGGATGCCGGCATCAGGATCGTGCTGCGCGCGTTGGAGGAACCGCTGCGCCAGATCGCGTTGAACGCGGGCGAAGAGCCCTCGGTCGTGCTCAATCGGGTGCAGGAGCAGTCTGGCAACTTCGGCTGGAACGCGGCCTCCGATACCTATGGCGACCTGATGGAGATGGGGGTGGTCGATCCGACGAAAGTGACGCGCACGACCCTGCAGAACGCCGCGTCGGTCGCCGGGCTGATCCTCACTACGGACGCGGTGGTGGCGGAGTTGCCGAAGGAAGAGGCCCGACCCGCCGTGTCACCGCCCGAGATGGAGTATTGACCGGGATGCGCGGTGGGATGGCGGCGTGACGGAGCGGGACTCACGTGACCATCCCCGAACCAGATCGAGCGAGTGAACACCATGGGCAAGATCATCGGCATCGACCTCGGCACCACGAACTCGTGCGTGGCGCTGATGGAAGGCAATCAGGTCAAGGTAGTCGAAAATTCGGAAGGTGCGCGCACCACGCCGTCGATCGTCGCGTACATGGACGAGGACGAAGTGCTCGTCGGCGCACCGGCGAAGCGCCAGGCCGTGACCAATCCAAAGAACACGCTGTTTGCCGTCAAGCGGCTGATCGGCCGCCGCTTCGAAGAGAAGGAAGTGCAGAAGGACATCGGCCTGATGCCTTTCAGAATTTTCAAGGCCGACAACGGCGACGCATGGGTCGAGGCGCGGGACAAGAAGCTCGCCCCGCCGCAGGTATCGGCGGAAGTGCTGCGCAAGATGAAGAAGACCGCCGAGGATTACCTCGGCGAGCCCGTCACGGATGCCGTGATCACGGTGCCGGCGTACTTCAACGACAGCCAGCGCCAGGCGACCAAGGACGCCGGTCGCATCGCGGGCCTCGAAGTGAGGCGGATCATCAACGAGCCGACCGCGGCGGCGCTCGCGTTCGGCCTGGACAAGCAGGAAAACCGTGACCGCAAGATCGCCGTGTTCGACCTCGGCGGCGGCACCTTTGACATTTCCATCATCGAGATCGCCGACGTGCAGGGCGAGAAACAGTTCGAAGTGCTGTCGACCAACGGCGACACGTTCCTCGGCGGCGAAGACTTCGACCAGCGCATCATCGATTACATCATCGGCGAGTTCAAGAAGGAGCAAGGCGTCGACCTGTCGAAGGACGTGCTCGCACTGCAGCGTCTGAAGGAAGCCGCCGAAAAGGCGAAGATCGAGCTGTCGTCGACCCAGCAGACCGAAATCAATCTACCGTATATCACGGCCGACGCGAGCGGCCCCAGGCATCTCACGCTGAAGCTCACGCGGGCCAAGCTCGAAGCACTGGTAGAAGATCTGATCGAGCGCACGATGGCGCCATGCCGCATCGCCATCAAGGACGCCGACCTGGCAGTGGACAGGATCGATGACGTGATTCTGGTGGGCGGGATGACCCGCATGCCCAGGGTGCAGGACAAGGTTCGGGCGTTTTTCGGCCGAGAGCCGCGCAAGGACGTCAATCCTGACGAAGCCGTGGCGGTGGGCGCAGCCATCCAGGGCGCGGTGCTCGCAGGTGAGCGCAAGGACGTGCTGCTGCTCGACGTCACCCCGCTGTCGCTCGGCATCGAAACACAGGGCGGCGTGATGACCAGGATGATCGAGAAGAACACCACCATCCCGACCAAATTCTCGGAGATTTTCACCACCGCCGACGACAACCAGCCTGCCGTGACGGTCAAGGTCTATCAGGGCGAGCGTGAGATGGTCACGGGCAACAAACTGCTGGGCGAGTTCAGCCTTGAAGGCATCCCACCGTCGCCGCGCGGCGTGCCGCAGATCGAGGTGACATTCGACATCGACGCGAACGGCATCCTGCATGTGTCGGCCAAAGACAGGGCGACCGGCAAGGAAAGCCGCGTCACCATCAAGGCCAATTCAGGTCTGTCCGAGGAGGAAGTACAGAAGATGGTGGCGGATGCCGAGGCTCACGCCGCTGAAGATCACCGAATGCGCGAGCTGGTTGACGCGCGTAACCATGGCGATGCGCTGGTGCATAGCACGAAGAAGGCGCTCACCGAGTACGGCGACAAGCTGGAGGCGGGCGAGAAGGAAAAGATCGAAGCCGCGGTCAAGGAGCTCGAGGGGGCGCTCAAGGGATCCGACAAGGCCGAGATCGACGCCCGCGTGCATGCGCTCGCCACGGCCTCGCAGAAACTCGGCGAAAAGCTGTATGCCGACGCGCAAGCCGTAGGCCCAGGCGGCCCGACCGGTCAGGAAGCCGATGGCGCGACAAAAGAGGACGATGTAGTGGATGCGGAGTTCAAGGAGGTAAAGACAAAGCGGTAAACCGCAGCAAAGTCATGCTTCGGCTCGATTCCAGGCGTGGACGAACCGATACCCGGCACGGACATCTCGTAATAGCCAGTTCATGTCATTCGCTGTTGCGGCGGACACGATTTCGTGCAAAACGAAACGTCGAAGGCAGAAGTATCACGTCGAAGCACGCTTTCGGGAACCTGGGATGTATCAATCGGGGAGCAAGCTCGCCAATCACGTCCACGGCAGCTCGCGCGAGCGGTACAGGTGAGCCGCGTTACTGTAAGGAGGTCGCCATGGAACTTCACATGCATTCGCACCATATCACTCGCCGTCCGCCTGACTGGCGCGCAGCCGTGATCGGCGGCTGTGTCGCAGGCGTGGTTTTCCTGGTGCTCGAACTGCTTGCCATGTGGGTCACGGGGCAGAGCCCATGGGGACCACCGCGAATGATCGCGGCAATCGCCCTGGGACGTGATGCGCTTGCCCAGCCTGCCACGTTTGACCCGGGCATCATGCTGGTGGCGCTCGTCGTCCATTTTGCGCTATCGATCGTTTTCGCGCTCATTCTTGCGGTGATCATGGCGCCGTTCAGCTTCGATTCGAGCATCGGAATGGCCTCGCTGGTGGGGGCTTTATTCGGTGTCGCCGTGTACTTGGTCGACTTCTACGGCATGACCCGGTTGTTTCCCTGGTTCGCAGACGCCAGGAGCTGGATCAGCCTCATTGCCCACATCGTGTTCGGACTGGTGGCCGCAGACACCTTTCTGCGTCTCGAAAGGAGGGAGACAGACGTGAGTGGAACGAAGACCATCCGCTAACAACACGGTCCGTCTGGACCCACGACGGCATCAGGTACGGCGACGGCCCCGACGAGCGCTCGCATGGCCCGTCCGCTACGCCGCATCGTCACGCCGTGCGCATCGCGCGCCGACGCTCAGCAGCGCAACGCCGAGCGCGGCCGCCCATTCGGTCGGGAACGGCATCGTGTCCGCGGCACCCGCCAAGCCGCCTGCCATATCCGGTGGCGCGGCCGGTTTGGCATGCAGGCGGTCGACGACCTGCCGGAATCCGGCATCGCGCAGCGCGTACAGATGGACCTCGACCCACAGCGGGAAACATTCCCAACTGGCGGCAATGTCCGCGTAGTCGGCGACCGTACGAGAACCGCAACGCGTGCGCGTCGCCGGCCGCACCTTCGTCAGCAGTCGATCGCGGTCGCGGCGCAGGATCTCGATCAACAGCTCGCGCTTGTGCCCGAAGTTCGCATAGAACGCGCCGCGCGTGTAACCCGCGCGCTCCGCGATATCCTCGACGGTCGTGTCGGCGAAGCCCTTCGCGATGAAGCATTCGCGAGCGGCGACGATGAGCCGCTCGCGGGTGTCGAGCCGGCGTTGCATGCGGGTGAGGCGGGCGGGTTTCATCCTGTGCTGTCCGTGCGGTGGAAATGATTGAAGCGGCGCAATATCGCGCCGCGCGAAATGTCGTGTCGGCTTGGAGCTGGAACGAATGGACGAGCTCCGGTCTTGAAGATTCTGCTGAAGCCGGTGATCGGAATCGTGTCGATGGTCCGGTCTGTCGCGTCGTCACGGCGCCGATTCAATCGTCGAGCGCGTCCGACGCGCCGCGATTGACAGCGGAGGACGCGATCGGGCGCTTGAATGCGCCCGCTCGACAATCGGCCGGCGGCGCGGCGTGCGTGGCCGCCGCGCGAATGCCCGCGGCGATCCCGAGCGCGAGCGCATCCAGCGCGCGGCGATACGCATCGACGAGTGCATCGTAGCCCGCCGACGTATCGGCCCGAACGATGCTGCGGCACGTCAGTGCCGGCTGTCCGACCCCGGAACTTACGCTCCAGGCCGCATCGAGCAGCACGTGCGACGTCGGCCACGACTCGACATGCTGCATGTCCACCGCGACCCGGTAGACGGGCGTGCCGTCCGGGTGGGCGACGCGGTGAACATCGATCGTGCCGAGCACGGACGCGACGCGTGTCGACAGTCCGCCGCGCATTTCGTCGCCGAGCGGCGCAGCCCAGCGCTCCTGCTCCAGGATGTCGGTCCGCTGGGGGCCGCGTTGCACGACGAGCCGGTTGCTGTCCGCAGGCGCCGCGACGTGCACGGCCTGGATGTCGATCAGCCAGGCGGGATGCGCAGCGGTGGCCTCAACACCCGCATCGTCTGTCACCGCGAGGGTATGGAAATGCACCGGCGGCGACGCGCACGCGCTCAGTACCGCGAGTGCGACGCACGTCGCGATGCGCGCCGGCATACGGAGACGACCAAACGAACGCGCTTTCATTGGCGGTCCCCCTTCTTGCCGAACAGCAGCGATTCGGGATGACGTTCCAGATAGTCCGCAAGCGCATTCAAGGACTGCAGCGTTTGCGTGAGCGACTGCATCGCCTCATGAACGTCCGACTGCATCGGCGAATTCTGCCCCAACGTCGACTCTGCCGCGCTGAACGTGCGTTGCGCGGCGGCCAGCGTGTCGCGCGCCTGCGGCACGACCTGCTCGTCGAGGTGACCGAACAACTGGTTCGCATGCGCGAGCGCGCCGTTCAGATTGTTGCCGATCCGGTCGAACGGAACCTGATCGAGCTTGCGCGCGATGTCGGCGATCTGCACCTGCAGTTCGTCGAGCGTGTTGGGCACGGTCGGCAGTTCCACCGGCGTGCGGCGCGCGTCGACGCTCGCGTGCGGCGCCTTCGGGAACATGTCGAGCGCCACGTAGAGCTGACCGGTCAGCAGGCTGCCGGTGCGCAACTGCCCGCGCAGCCCCTGGAGCACCAGGTGCTGGAGCAGTTCGTGGCCGCCGGCCGTATCGGGCGCGGGCAGCGCCGTATCGCTGTGTCGGCTCAGTCGCGACGGATACAGCGCCATCGCGACCTTCATGCTGAAGTTGCGCGTGTGTTCGTTGTACTCGATCCCGATGTTCGTGACCTGACCGAGCACGATGCCCCGCAGATCGACCGGCGCGCCGACCGACAGCCCGCGCAGCGACTGGTCGAAGCGCATGACGACCATCAGCGGCGTGCCGTCGGGGTCGCGCATCGCGTCCGCTTGGTCGGGTGCGAGCCGGAACGACGTGTTGTCGGCTGCCTGCGGCGCGTCCGCTTGTCCAGGCGGCGACTGAAACGCGAGACCGCCGACGATCACGGTCGCCAGCGACTGCGTGTTGAGTTTCAGGCCGCTCGAATCGAGCCGAAGATCCACGCCGCTTGCGTGCCACCAGCGCGTATTGACGCTGACGTACTTGTCGTAGGGCGCCTTCACGAACGCCTGAACGTCAACGCCGGTACCGTCCTTGTCGAGCGAGAATCCCACGACCTGACCGACCTGCAGATGCCGATAGAACACCGGCGAGCCGATGTCGACCGAGCCCAGCGAGTCGCCGTGCAGCAGGTAGCGTCGGCCCTGCTGGTCCGCGGTGACGGCAGGCGGCGTCTCGAGACCGGTGAAATCGGTCTGCTTCTGCGGCGAGCGGCCGAGATCCGCGCCGATGAATGCGCCGGAGAGCAGCGTGCCGAGGCCGGAAATGCCGGTGGCACCGACGCGCGGTCGAACGACCCAGAAGCGCGTATCGCGGTTCGCGAAGCGCGCGGCGTCGTGCGTCAGCTGAATGCCGACGACCACGCGCTTGAAGTCGGGGGTGAGCGTGATGGTCTGGACGGAGCCGATATCGACGTCCTTGTAGCGGACCTTGGTCTTGCCGGCTTCGAGGCCCTCGGCGTTTGCAAACGTGACCGTGATCGTCGGACCGTTGGCGGTGACGGTCCGGATTACGAGCGACAGCCCGATCAGCGCGCAAACGAGCGGCACGATCCAGACGAGAGACGGGATCCAGCGGCTGCGCGGCCGGATCTCGGGTGGAGAAAAATCGAAAGAAGACATCGTTTTGGGATTCGAAATAAAGCGGGCGCTTGCGCCGGTTCAAGGTTGGTGATGGGCGGCGACGGGGCGGGGCGCACCGTCCCAGATGAGCCGCGGGTCGAACTGCATCGACGCGCACATGGTCAGCACGACCACGGCGCCGAACGCGAGCGCGCCGGGGCCGGGCGTGATGTCGGCGAACGAGCCGAAATGCACGAGCGCGATCGTGAGCGCGACGACGAATACGTCGAGCATCGACCAGCGGCCCACGCGCTCGACCAGCCGATGCAGCCGGGCTCGTTCGAGCGGCCGCCATTGCACGCCGCGATGGACGGCGATCGCCTGGAATGCGAGGGCCGCAAGCTTGAGCATCGGCACGAGCACACTCGCGATAAACACGATGACGGCGAGTGCCCAGTCGCCGGACGTCCAGAAGTACGCGACACCGCCGAGTATCGTGTCGTCCTCGGCCCGGCCGAGCGAGGTCGCGTGCATGACGGGCAACAGGTTCGCCGGGATATAGAGCAACGCAGCGGCAGCGACGAGCGCGCCCGTGCGCGCGATGCTGTGCGGACGGCGCGCGTGCAGCGGCGATCCGCAGCGCGTGCAGCGCTCGCCGCATGTGTGTGCCGGCTGCACGCGCGCGCAGAGGTGACAGGCGATCCATCCCGCGGCGCTGGCCGTCATGCCCGCCGATCCGCTGCTTTCCGCGGCCCGGGGCGCAGCATGTCGCGTCGTGTCGGGGCGGGGCGGTTTCGTACGGTCGGCATCGCCTGACCGCAGTGCGACGAGTTCGTCGTGCGCTTCCCACAGTCGGGCCGGTTCGATCGTCGACAGCACGCAGAGCATCACGGTAAGCCCGGCGAACGCGAATAGCGCGGGCCCGGCAAGCACGTGTGCGAGGCTCGTCAGCTTGACGATCGTGATGAGCACGCCGAGCATCAGCACCTCGACCATGCTCCACGGCCGCAATCGGTGAATGGCGCACAGCACTTGTGCGAAGTGGAGCGGTACGCGGCCCGCGCGCAGCGGCGCGAGCAGGTACAGCCATGCGGCGAGCTCCAGAATTGGAAACAGCATCGTCGTGCAGAACACGAGCGCGGCCACCAGCGGCTGACCGTTCGACCATAGCGCGCGAACCGCGTCACCGAGCGTCGCATGCGACGCGATGCCGGCCGCATCGAGCGCAACGATCGGAAAGGCCTGCGCGACGCAACACGTCACCAGCGCGGCGACCGTCAATGCGCACAGCCGGTCGAGCGAGCGGCGGCCGTGCGCCGCACCGCTCACACGCGCGCGGCATCTCGGGCAGTGTGCCGTGAGCGCGCGCAGGCGCGGCGGACGCTGAATCAGCAGGTCGCATTCGTGGCAGGCGACCAGGTTGTCGGATTTCATCGGGAATCAACCATGCGGGTAATGAAGGCGCGGCGCCGCGCGATGCACGGTACGCCGGGCACCGGGCTTCGAGATTGCGGACCGGTGCGGCCCGAAGGCGCGCGGCCGGTCCATCGACGCAAGCAGCGGCTATTGCCGGGCCGCAACCGTCGTGCCAGTAGCGGGCGGCAGTTCGCCCATTGCCTGCAGCAGCGCCGCCGTATCGGTCATCCGGCGGCTCGCGGCACGCACCGCATCGAGTTCCGCGTTCAGATAGAGTTGTTCGCTCGACCGTTGCGCGGACATCGGAACGGCACCCAATGTGCGGCGTTGCGCCGTTTCATGGAAAGCCTCGCCTGCCGCGCGCGCCGCGAGTTCGTTCGCGGCCAGTCCTTGCGCGTCGTTGTCCAGCGCGGCGAGCGAATCGGCGACGTCGCCGAATGCGGACAGCACCGCCGCCCTGTACTGCAGCACCGCGGCGTCGTACGCATCGCGCGACGCCCGCCGGTGAGCCAGCAGCGCACCGCCGTGGAAGATCGGCTGCGACAGCCCGGCGCCGACGGCCCACAGGCCGCCCGCGCCCGACAACAGCGCTGGCCAGCTGAAGCCGCCGCGCCCCATCGTCGCAGTGAGCGACAGGCTCGGGAACAACTGGGCGGTCGCCTCGCCGACGTCCGCCGATGCCGCCTTCACGGCTGCCGCGGCCGCGCGGATGTCCGGCCGTGCCTTCAGCAGGTCGGACGGCACGACCACGGGCACGTGTTCCGGCAGCGACAGTCCGGTGAAGGAGGGGACCGGCGGTGGCGCGTCGGGCGTGCGGCCCAGCAGGATCGCCAGCGCGTGAACCGCGCTCGCACGCTGCTGGCGCAGCGGCGGCAGCGTCGCGGCGAGCGACGCCGCGACCTGCGTCGACGCCAACGCCTGCACGTGGGACACCGCGCCGAGCGCGTAACGCTGCTGGTCTTCGAGTGCGGATGCCTCGGCAACGGTGACCAGGCGCTCCGTCAGCAGGATCTGGCGGTCGAGCGTCGCGGCGCGGATGGCGGTGCCGACGATGTTGGCCGCCAGCGCACGCCTTGCCGCTTCGAGCTCGCAACCGTGCACGTCGACGCGCGCGGCGCTCGCCTCGTTCGCATATCGCGTGGCGCCGAACAGATCGAAGGTGTAATGCGCCTGCAGTTGTCCGACGAATACGTTGTAGCGCAGGCTTTGCGCGCCTGCGCCGGAGATGTCCGGCGTGCGCGTGCGGGCCACCTGCGCGTTCGCGTCGATCGACGGCAGCGTCGACGCGCCGATCTGCGCGCGCAGCTCCTCCTGCGCGGCGGTGAGCGTCTTTTCCGCCGCGGCCAGCGTCGGGTTCGCGCGCAGGCCTTCGTCGACCAGCGCGTCGAGCGCGCTGGACCGATACAGGCGCCACCATTGCGGAACGGGCGCGGCGCCGACGTCGAACTGCTGCGCGACGCCTGCCGCTTCGGCGGTGCGCGGCGCCTGAGGCGTCGCGCCGTAGTGCGCCGGCGACGGCATCGCCGGCGGCGTGCTGCTCGGGGCCATTGCACAGCCGCTCAGGCAGAGCGCCGCGCTCGCGGCGAGCACCGATGTGGTAAGGGGAAATTTCATCAGCATGTCTCCGAGGACGCGACGTCCATCGCGCGCGACTCGCGTTCGTCGCTGCGCACCTTGAAGCAGGTCGCGTAGAGGGCCGGCAGGAAGAAGATGGTCAGCACCGTCGCGATCGTGATGCCGCCCATCAGTGCGGTGGCCATCGGGCCGAAGAAGCCGGAACGCAACAGCGGAATCAGCGCGAGCACCGCGGCCGCGGCGGTCAGCATGATCGGCCGGAAGCGGCGCACGGTCGCGCCCACGATCGCGGTGAAGCGTGGCTGCCCGGCCGCGATGTCCTGGTCGATCTGGTCGACCAGGATCACCGAGTTGCGCATGATGATCCCGAACATCGCGATCACGCCGAGCAGCGCGACGAAGCCGAACGGCTTGCCGAACAGCAGCAGCGCAGCGACCACGCCGATCAGGCCGAGCGGAGCCGTCAGCACGACGATGAAGGTGCGCGAGAAGCGCTTGAGCTGGATCATCAGCAGCGTCAGCACCGCGATGATCATGAGCGGCATCTGCGCGTTGATCGACGTCTGGCCCTTCATGCTCTCCTCGGCTGCACCGCCGATCTCGATCCGGTAACCGGTCGGCAGCGTGGCGCGCAGCGTAGCCAGGGTGCCGTCGATGGCGCGCGTCACGCCGATGCTCGGCGCTTCGCCACGAACGTCGGCCTGCACCGTGACGGTCGGCTGGCGGTCGCGTTCCCAGATCACGCCGTATTCGAGCGTGTCGCGCACGTGGCCAATCGTGCCGAGCGGCACCGGGCCGTGCGGCGTCGGGATCGCCAGGCCGGCGAGCTGCGACGGGGCGATCCGTTCGCGCTTCGGCGCGCGCAGGTCGACGTCGATCAGCTTGTCGCGTTCGCGATACTGCGTGACCGTATAGCCGGACAGCGTCATCGCGAGGAAACTCGACACGTCTTCCGACGTCACGCCGAGCTGGCGTGCCTTCAGTTGATCGATTTCGAACGACTCCGATCGCTCCGCCGGCTCGTCCCAGTCGAACTGTACGTTGCGCGTGCGGGCATCGGCGCGCATCGTGTCCGCGACTTTTTCGGCAATGCCGCGAACGGTCGCGATGTCGTCGCCGCTCACGCGGAACTTGATCGGAAAGCCGACGGGTGGCCCGTTCTCGAGGCGCGCGACGCGCGTGCGCACGGTCGGGAAGCGGCTTGCCAGCGTCGACTCGAGCCAATGCGACAAGCGGTCGCGCGATTCGACGTCCTTGGCCGTGATCACGAACTGCGCGAAGTTCGGCTGCTGGAGCTGCTGGTCGAGCGGCAGGTAGAAGCGCGGCGCACCGGTGCCGACGAAATCGACCACGTGATCGATTTCAGGCCGACCGTCGAGCACCTTCTCGAGCCGCGTGGCCTCACGCAGTGTCGCGTCGAACGAAGCGCCTTCGGGCAAACGCATGTCGACCAGCAGTTCGGGGCGCTCCGAGTTCGGGAAAAATTGCTGTGGCACGCGCGTGAATGCCGCCATCGCGATCGCGAACAGCACGGCCGTGACGCCCAGCACCACCCAGCGGCGCTCGATGCACGCCGAGATCCATCCGGACAGCCGCCGGTAAAAACCCGTTTCATAAACGTCCTGCCCATGTGCATGAGCGTCGTGATGCTGCTGCTCGGGCAGCATGTGGTAGCCGAGCAGCGGCACCAGCACGACGGCCGCGAACCACGACACGATCAGCGAGATCGCGGACACCTCGAAGATCGACCGCGTGTATTCGCCGGTGCTCGATTTCGCGAGCGCGATCGGCAGGAAGCCGGATACCGTGACGAGCGTGCCGGTCAGCATCGGGAACGCCGTGCTCGTGTAGGCGAAGGCCGCAGCGCGCGCGCGGCTCCAACCCTGCTCGAGCTTCACCGCCATCATTTCGACGGCGATGATCGCATCGTCCACCAGCAGCCCCAGCGCGAGCACCAGCGTGCCGAGCGACACCTTGTCGAGGCCGATGCCGAACACGTGCATGCACAGTGCCGTCACGGCGAGCACGATCGGAATCGTGATGACGACGACCATGCCGGTGCGCAGGCCCAGCGACACGAGGCTGACGACGAGCACGATCGCGACGGCTTCGCCGACCGCTTCGACGAAATCGTCCACTGAGTGCTTGACGGCATGCGGCATGCTCGACACCGCGGCCAGCTTCAGTCCTGCGGGCAAACCAGCCCGGAGCTCGGCTGCCTTCGCGTCGAGCGCCTTGCCGAGGTCGATCACGTCTCCGCCTTTTTGCATCGTGACGCCGATGCCGAGCACCGCGTGACCGTTCGTACGCATCTGCGTGACGGGCGGATCATCGTAGCCGCGCGTGACCTTCGCGACGTCGCCGAGCCGGAACGTCCGGCCGTTCACCGTGATCAGCATGTCGGCGAGCGCCTGCGTGTCCTTGAACGCACCGCTCGGCCGCACGAACACGCGGTCGTCCGCTGTCGTGATCGTGCCGACCGGTGCGACGGCGTTTTGCGCATCGATGGCCTGCGCGAGTTGCTGCGGCGTGATCGCGAGCCGAGTCAGTTGCGCGTTCGAGATCTCGACGAATACGTGCTGGGCGGGGTCGCCGAAGTAGTCGACCTTCGCGACACCCGGCACGCGCAACAGCACGGTGCGCAGCTTGTCCGCGTAATCGTGCAGTTGCGCGGGCGAGTAGCCGTCGCCTTCGAGCGCATAGATGTTGGTATAGACGTCGCCGAATTCGTCGTTGAAGAACGGGCCGACAGTGCCCTTCGGCAGCGTCGCCCGGATATCGCCGACCTTCTTGCGCACCTGATACCAGGTTTCCGGCACCTGGTCGACCGGCGCCGAATCCTTCATCGCAAAGAAGATCATCGACTCGCCGGGGCGCGAATAGCTCTTGATGTTGTCGACGTAAGGCGCGGCCTGGAGCTGGCGGCCGATCCGGTCCGTGACCTGTTCCTGCACTTCGCGCGCCGTGGCGCCCGGCCAATAGGTCTGGATCACCATGGTGCGGAACGTGAACGGCGGATCCTCCGATTGCGCGAGGCGCGTATAGCCGATCATGCCGAAAATCGTCGCGAGGCCGATGAGGAAGATCACCAGTTGCTGATGGTTCAGCGCCCATGCCGACAGATTGAAATGGCCGTCGTCGCGCGACGCGGCACCGCTTTGTGCGCCGAGCGCACCGTCCATCGAGGACCGGTGTTCTGGAGCGTTCATGATGCGAAGTCCTCCGCATGCAGCGGCGGCACGACGCGCACGTGCTGGCCGGTACTCACCGTATGGACGCCTTGCATCACGACGCGCTCGTTTTCCGCGAGGCCGGACGTGACCGTGACCGTACGCTCGTCGTAGCGTCCGACCGTTACCGGGCGCAGTTCCAGCGTGTCGCTGCCTTTGCGAATGACCCAGACCGCCGGCGCTTCGCCGCGATGGAAGAGTGCGGTGGCCGGCAGCGTGATCGCGTGGTCCGCGGCGGTGTCGGCGGCGCCGTCGAACGAGATGCTGGCGGTCATCCCGGAGCGGACGTCCGGCCCCGGCGCGACCAGCGTCAGCTTCACGCGCCAGGTGCGGCTTTGCGGATCAGCCGCCGCCGCGACTTCGCGCACGCGTGCGTCGAGCACCTTGCCCGGCAGTGCCGTCAGGCTGACGTGCGCGGTGCGGCCGACCGCGAGACCGCGCAGATCGCGCTCCGCGACGTCGCAGACGATGTCGAGGTCGCCGCTCCAGTCCAGATGAAACACCGCCTGGCCGGGCTCGACGTTCTGCCCGGTATCGACATCCTCCGACGTGATGACGCCGCCGTGATCCGCGACCAGCGTCGCGTAGCGCAGGTGATCGCCCGCGAGCGCCATTTGCGCGAGCGCGGAATCGCGTTGCGCGACCGCCGATGCATACGCGTCCTGCGTTGTCTCGAGCTGCGCGGGCGCGATCAGGTTGGCCTGAGCCTGCGCGCGGTCGCGATCCAGTTGCTGCTTCGCATAGGCGAGGCGATGCTCGGCGGCATCGAGCTGCGCACGCGCGTTCAGCAACGTGTTGTGCAGATCGGCCGGATCGAGCATCGCGAGGGTCTGGCCGGCCTTGACGGTGTCGCCGATTCGCACGCGCCGCTCGACGATCTTGCCGCCGACCCGGAACGACAGCGGCGTCGAATATCGCGCCTGAACCTGCGCGGGCAGCACGCGCTGCACTGCGCCGTCGTCCGCATGAACCGGCAGCGCGACCACCGGTTGCAGTTCGGGCGCCGGGGCCTCGTGCGAGTGGCAAGCCGCGAGAAGAATCGCACAGCAGGCGAATGCGATCGGGGCGCGCCGAAGCGGTGGCGCGATGCGTGTCAGAAACGGGCGCGTTGAAGTCCGCGCGTCAAGTCCGGGTGATTTCACGATGTTTCCAAGACAAGTGAGGGTCTAACTAAAAATGGTTCGGCGACCACGTCGGGTCACCCCGGTTTATGCAGGCGCGCGCGGGCGTCTCCGCCGACGGTGCGCATGACGATCAATCAGTACTCCGACGTTTGAGGTGCAGATCGTTCCGATTGCCGACATGACACGGCTTGCGCACGACGATGCGCCGCCGAGTGTGCCGACGGGGCCGCCTGCGCGTCACCGACGCTCGCTGGCGTGGGTCCGGAACAGTGTCTGGACAGGAACCGGTTCTGCCATTTTCGAGATTAGACTCATAACTGATAATATTGTCAAGTATGAGTGAGTCATCTAAAATTGCAGCATGCAGAAAATTCTTATGGAAAGGGAAGGTGCGCTCGTGGACGACAAACCGGTCCGGCCGCGTCGCCCGAACGCGTCAGTGGCCGAAGCGGAACAGCGTCAACCGCGCGGTGCCCGGCGCAAGGAGGCGACACGTATGCGCTTGCTGCGGGCGGCGTTCGGCCTGATGGCGGAAAAGGGCAGGGACAACGTCGCGATCAGCGAGATCACCGAGGCGGCGGATGTGGGGTTCGGCTCGTTTTACTACCACTTCGAATCGAAGGACGGCATCTTCGCCGCGCTGACCGAGTGGGTGTTCGACGATTTCGCGGACGGGCTCGAGCGTCTTGCGAGCGGTCTGTCGGATCCGGCCGAGGTCGTGTCGGTTTGCGTGCGTCACACGCTGATGCGCGCGCGCCGCGAGCGGCTCTGGGGACGGTTCCTGATGCGGGAGGGCTTTTCCGCGCGTGCGCTCGACCACGGGCTGGGCCGGCGTTTGCGGCGGGACAGCGAGCGCGGAATCGCGGTACGCCGCTTCGTCGTCGGCGATCCGTTCATGAGCGTGCTCGCAATGACGGGGACGATCCTGGCGGCGATCGCGGCGGAGTGCTACGCGGCCGACACGGCTGCGGGCGATGCGAGGAAGCCGGGGGGAGACGAAGGCCGGCTCCCCGAGCGGGCTGCGGCAATGGTATTGCAGACGCTCGGCCTGACGCGCGCCGAAGCAAAGGACGTGGCGAACCGACCATTGCCGCCCGGCGACTTCACCGCCGCTGAGAGCAGTTGACGGTTGGGTGCCGCCGGCGCATGTCCGGCTGATCCAGTTGAGTAACCACTATCATGTCCGGCGGCGAGCACACCGCCGGGCTCAATTTGATCCGCGGTTGCGGGATATCGCAGCAGGAGTGTTGGGCGACTCGGCGAACGGTATGAAAAAGGAGGTTTGATCGTCGAGCGCGTCGATACTCTTCACTTTATTTGACATAAGCTAAATTATCGACAAAATGGGGTCGGTGTTAAAATTGAGGCTTCACGTCGGCCACGCTTGTCGGTTGCCGGCTCCGCCGAGATAATTTCCTTTCGGGCGCCCGCCGGTGCCTGCCAACGGAACACATGACCAAAGATCTGGGCACGCCCGCGTGGGCTGAAGATTATCGCCGCTGGTTCACCGAGCTCAAGCAGCGCGTCGAGCGTGCGCGACAGCGCGCCATGGCCAGCGCGAATCGCGAGCTGGTCTCGCTGTACTGGCAGATTGGCCGCGACATTCTCGACCGGCAGCAAAAACAAGGCTGGGGTGCCGGCGTCGTCGACCAACTTGCGCGCGATCTCAAGGCGGCGTTTCCGGACATGCGCGGGTTTTCTCCGCGCAACCTCAAGTACATGCGCGCCCTGGCTCAAGCTTTTCCGCAGCCCGAATTTGTGCAACAGCCCGTTGCACAATTACCTTGGTCGCACGTCGTGACACTGCTCGACAAACTTGACGACGCCCCGCAGCGGCATTGGTATGCGGAAAAGTCGCTCGAGCACGGCTGGTCACGCAGCATGTTGACAATGCAGATCGAAACGGCCGCCCATGCGCGCGCCGGCAACGCGGTAACAAATTTCGCCGATCGGCTGCCGCCTCCGCAGTCGGATCTCGCCCGCGAAGCGCTCAAGGACCCCTACATCTTCGACTTCCTCGGCCTGACCGAGAATGCCCAGGAGCGCGACATCGAACGTGCGCTCACGCAGCACATTACGCGCTTCCTTCTCGAACTGGGCGCCGGGTTTGCATTTGTCGGGCGTCAGTACCGCCTGGAGGTGGGCGGCGACGAGTTCTTCATCGATCTCCTCTTCTACCATCTCAAGCTTCGCTGCTATGTTGTCGTCGAACTGAAAACGACGCCGTTCAAGCCCGAATACGCGGGGCAACTGAATTTCTACCTTTCCGCGCTCGATGCGCAGGTCAAGGCGCCGGAAGATCAGCCAACCATCGGTCTGCTTCTGTGCAAGGAGAAAAATCGGCTTGTCGCGGAATATGCGCTGCGCGGCGTGGCCAAACCGATGGGCGTGGCCGAGTATCAGCTCATGCGGGAGGTACCGGCGTCGCTGGAGACAGGTCTGCCAACCATCGATCAGATCGAGGCCGAGCTCCGTCCCGATCTTCCAGATGCCACTGCATAACGCGCAAGGCCGATAACTCGAATGAGCTGCAATGAAAGAACTGAAATTAGATCAGGTCGTGGGAGAATTCTTGTCCACGGGGCCGTGCAGGCCGGATCTCAGCGCCCTGTCGATGCTTGACCGCCGACGCCAGGCATGAAGAGCCTGTCATCGCTGAAACCAGACTGGTCGTTTTGTGGTGCACGGAGGGCGTTGCGACAGGCGACAGAAACACCATGCCGCTAATCCGAATTAGCGGCATTGAACGCCATGCAAGCAACGCCCAGCCGTCGCGGCATGGCAGTGCAAGTCCAGGTTGGACGACGGCAGAAACGGGCTCACGGTCTTGTGCAAGGCTACGCTTCCAGCGCCGCGGCGGCGGCCCGCCTCATCAGAATCGCCCCTGTTAGCCCACCCTGCAGCGACCGCGGCGATCGCACGACATGGCCGATTTTCGGTGGATTCTCGCGCAGCGTTAGAATAGCGCCCCTTCTCATGGGAGACGACAATGTCCTGGTTCGTTTACGAAGTGCCCGAATACCACGAAGACGCTGCGCGCATCGAGCCCTTCAGCGATCTCCGTAGCCGTGTGTTGAAAATCAGTGGCCTCGCCATGGCCGACGAACTGGAAAGCGTTCGCGAGAACGCCGCGGCGACAGCGGACACGCCCGAGCGCCCCCTGCGGACGCCGGAAAATCCGCATGTCTTTCCGATTCCTTACGCCGACTCCATGATTCTGGTCGGGTTCATCTTCGATCTGAAACGCGAATTCCGGCAACTGGTCGTGTCACCCGTGGAAATGCCCTGGCTGAACGACGCGTAACAGGCGGTCAGAACGGAAGCCGGCGGGAGCGTTGCGCCTGTTCTGGAGCCGGGTCCGATTATCCAGTGCACGCTTTCGGATACGCTTGCCTCGAGTTGGACGCGCGCGTCGGGCTGAATCGAGCTGCGCCGCTATTAAAACAGGGGGAGCTGCCGTGGATCTCGAATGGGTACCCAGACGCGTTCGACATCTTTCCCTACACGTTGCATCCAGGCGACCACAGGGACGTGCGCCCCATCGACGATCAAGTCGAAGGCAAACGCTTCAAACCCCTCCCGCACACAATGCGTCAGAGGGCGCCACGCCGGCGTCCAACCTCTCGCGCGCGTGCGCGCTAGTAATTGACGTTTGGTCAGGCCCGGCACGCACTCACGAACGAAACAGGTACAGGCGTCGGGCACCGACTCGGGAGGGAACGTCGGCGGTATCGCGAAGCCCGACAGTCTCAAGGTGTCTGTCGCCCACGGTTCTCTACAACAACGACAACTGAGCCGGTATGCTTGTGCGAACTGCTTGATCGCTTTCCTTTACCGCCGGGCCCTGTCGTTCCGTGGACTGAGTATCCCCGTCGTCCTGTCGAAACTTCCGCACCCAATCGACGCCAAGCACATCGGATGAGAACACAACGCCAGGCGCAATCTGAACAAGCTGGCTCATCGGCAGTTGCTCCTAAGCGGACTGAACGTCGAAGTGCGCAGCAGCGTAGCGCGCGCTGCAGTTCCACACTTCGACGCCGTCACGGGTGAACGTAGCCCATCCATCTTTTACGATCATCTCTGCGCGCGGAAATATGTCGCCATGCCCGTTTGCCGTGGCGGCAAAGACTGTCCGCTCACGACACGTCGCCCAGTATTTCCCATCGGGTAACGATGTCGACATCGTGCTCAACCGTCTTTCGGGCTTATTGTTCGATCAAGAACCGATCGCGGTTCTTCGCGCCCGCAATCCATTGGGGAGCCTTGCCACGCCCGCTCCAGGTCGCGCCGGTCTTCGGGTCGCGATACTTCGGCGCGATCGGCGCCCGCGTGTTCGTCGCAACCGCACGGCGCCGCCCGAAAAGCTGCTCCGGTGTGATGCCATATTCGGCGATCTGCTCACGCATCGTCGTGATGATGCTGTCCAGCTCGGCGAGCCGCGCTTCTTCTGCTTGCTGTGCCAGCGCGTCTGCCTGCGCTTTAAGTTCGCGATAGGTAGCCATGAGTGTGACGGGATATCCTCTTGGAAAATTGGTCAGTGAGTGAATAGCGTCCCGGGATGGCGAAAGGCTGTTGACTACGATGCATGCACATTATATTCCCGCGAACTTCCCGCTAAATTGAAATGTCGCGGTGTTTGAGCTGGCAAGCTGCCTGCTTCTGCGGATATGCGGGAGCCGACCATGCAGCCAGCCGGTTTGGTTTCACAGCGGCGATCCCGGCGATTCGCTTGCCGCCCGTCCCGAGATCGGACAGAATCGCGACGACCGAATCCGCTCTGACGTCCTTTCGTGCGACGCGGCGGATCTCAATTGGGCGTGCAAATGCCTCCTTTCATCGAAGCAATCTTTGGCTGGGCCGCCATCGTGCTTGGCGCACTCGGTCTGCTCTGCATGATGATCTGGCCGCTTACCCCGGACCGGTGGGTGTTCGACGCCGGCTATGCATGCGTTCCCGACGGCCGAAACCTGATCCTGTCGCCGCGCCGCCTGCGCTTCAGCCATTTCGTCTGGTGGTCGCTCGGCTTCGGCCTCGGCGCCCTGGGGCTGGCCTGCGTGATCTGCGTACCCGCGCTCGTTGGGCCGCTGACCGAAGACGAACCACGTGCATGGTACGAATGGCTCGGTCTTGGTATCACGGGCGTATTCATCGTCTGCGTGGGCGTGTTGCTGATCTGGATCGGCCGCAAGCTGATGCGCGCGCGCTGGTTTGCCGGCCCGTTGCACGAAACCCGCTTCTGCTGGCGCGACGGAGAACGCTGGATCGATATCAGCACGACCCGCCTGCTACGCAAGCCGATACTGAATACGTACGCGTGCCGCGATCTGGAGCGTCTGCTGGTGGGCGGCCGGCGAAGCGTCGATGGCGCAGTCGTGGGCGGCTCGCTGACGCTGCTCCAGAGCGAACTGGTGCAACTCGTGCTGGTTTTTCGCGACCGCAAGCCGATCGACCTGATGGGCCGGGTCAACGATGGCGCTGGCGCGCGTCACATGGCGGACATGATCAGTACCTGGTGCGGCGTCGACGTACAATGGATCGACGGCTTGCCCGACGTGACGCCTTTCAACTTCGACCGGATCTGACCTTGCCGGTCGTGGACGACCGAAGTTACACACATAACCAAACGAGAGAGATTCCGGGAAAATGCTTCGTTATGCTTGCCTGTTTGCTCACGACCACCCGTCTACACCCAACAGCGTGTGGGATATCGACAACGGCCAGATGGACGGCTGGGCCGAATGGTTCGAGCAGATTCCGCAACTGTTCCTCTATCTGATCGGCGACGCAGCGAATCTGCCGCAAGTCGCACCGTGCGCGATGTTCGGCGATGTCGAGTCGCCCGCCTGCCTGATGGCGCCGATGGCCGAGGTGCGGGAACGCTGGCATGCGCTGGATCGGCACATGCGGCCGCGATTGCCGCAATTGCCGGACGACGCCCGGGCGCAATGGGCGCACATGCATGCCACCGTCGCCACGACGACGCGCGAATGGCTGATCCTCGACTGCAGCCCGTTGTGCGACGCGGCCATCGGCACGCCCGACATGGACGCATTCCTGCAGCAGGTGCGACAACGCTGTGCCGAATGGGGCGCCGTAGCGGAGCCGGGCGCCGGCGACCTGCCGCCCATCCTGTTGCCGTTGCTGAGCGACGCGACAGGGCAATGGGGATGGTGGAATCCGAACGTGATCGAACGCATTTACACGATCGAAGCGCAGCCTCATGACGAATGGCCGGATGATCTGCGGGCGTGTTACGAGCCGGCAAGGGACTGGCAGCCCTGGGTCGACGAGGTGCAGGCGTACTATGTGAGGCGACTCGATCGCGCCGCCGGCGAATCGGCTCCAGCCGACTCCGATCGAGTGCGCGCCGCGGCCGGGCTCGTCACGCCATATGGACGCTGGCTCGTGCACCCCGACGACGGAGCGGAATGGATCGACGTCGAGGCAGGCTATATCGTCATCAGGCAACACGGTGACTGGAATGCCGGGATTCCCGGCGGCCTCAAGGACCTGAATGGCCGGTGGTTCGTACCGCCATCGGCCGGCTACGTCGATTTGTCTCCCCTCACACGAACGCTGGCGCTGGGGCGACGTTCGCCACGGTCCGAAGGAATGGACAGGACGGTCGAGTTGCTTCGTTGGCCCGGTGGCGAGCCGCTGTTCGACGACCTGACCGGCGGGATGCTCCACGATGACGGCAAGGTCCGCATCTTCCATGCCGACGATACGGTGTCCGCTCTCGATGCGGTAACCGGTGAGCCGCTATTCGACACGCGTTACAAGAACGTGTTCGCGTTCCACCGGAAGCTCCGCCTCGCGGTGGTCGAGTGGTGTCCGCCCGAACAGCCGTCGCCGGGCCATCCGGGCGTCCTGCAGGGTGTGGTGCACGAAAGCGGCCGGCTGGTCATCCCCTGCACATACGCACACATCCATCACGCTTACAAGCAGCCACCGAAGCTCCTGCACGGGCGCCAGTTGCTGGCGATTACGGCGGACGGGCGCCCTCATTTCTACTCGCCCGACGGTGTCCTGCTGGCGGCGCCGGAGTGCGACATGAAGCCGTGGATCTGGACGCCGATAGTGAAGAACAACCAGGTCTTGGCGTTCGACCACGAAGGCATGGACGCGCGAGCGATCTGGGTCGCGTTGAGCGACTACAGTTTCACCGAGACCGGCGAAACCCGTGCCGATTGCGTGAACATGCTCACGGAAGGCCTGAAAGACTGGCTGCCGAAGTAAGGATCGCGCGTCTGCGCGGTGCCGTTCGGTGTGTCACGCCGGCCGATCCGGACGTGCGTTGGCGCAAGGACAGGCCCTTCCAATTGTCGCCGTCGTGCCGTGGTACGAGGCGGCGCAAAAAATTACAACACGCAATGGATATCCAAGACCACACGTTACTGAGCGCCATCCTGAAGCGCCATGGTCAGCCCGAAGGGCACGCGATCGATTGTTTCGGCACGCCGGAGGACCGCGAGGACTTCATCTATTTCACGGTCTTTCCGGATCGGTTGCAGTTTGACCTGAAGCGGATCTTGACGGATGTCGCAAGCCTGCGCTTTCGCTTCACGCTATATGCGCTGGAAGGAGCGGTACGGATCGAACGCACCCTGCTCGACGCCGAAGGCGCCAACCGGCGCATTCGCGGCGCACTTGGCGATCACTACACAAAGGACAAGATCGGCACGCCGTTCGACGACGTGTCGGAGGACGAGCGCGAATGGGTAGCGTCCGCGCTGCGGGCATTCCACACGTATTTCATGAAACCCGCAACCTCGGCTTGATCACACGATGACAACGACACGCCGCATGTTCCATCTCCGCATCGCACTCCCCCTCTCCGTCATCGCGATTACGGTTGCGGGCGCCCTTGCCTACGGCCTCTACCAGATCATGCCCATGGGCGAACCGCTCGGGCGTCACGAGGTGATCGGCGAACTCGATGGTCCGGCGTTCGGCCCCTACACACGCGTGGTGACGTACCGTGATGCAGGTCGTCTGCTGCTGACCACCGAAACGACCGTGTCGCCGAACGACATCGCGCAACTCGAACGTGCCGCCGTGCTCGATACGCAAGTGCCGGCGCTGCGAGAACGGCTGCTGGCGCAGCAACGGCAACTGGTCGTGGCCGGTGCGGCGAATGCGCTGGTAAACGGGCACACGGATCTTGCCGCGAACATGATCGTTGCCGGCAAGGCCGCCATGGAAGACACGAAGCGCAGCGTGGTCTATCGTGACCGGCCGGCCGGCGGTTTTGATCTGCTGGCGTCGGTCGGCAGCAGCAACGGCGTGACGCTCATCGGCACGCCGCAGGGCCGCACGCTGTATCTGGTCACGAGCACCATCCGCCACTCTGGCGAAAACGGGCAGCCCACTGCGTGGGACACGTTCCGCTCGGACGATCTGGGAACGCACTGGCGCTACGATCCCGATATCGTGTTGTCCCCGACGCTGACGTATCCGGCGTTCCTCACGGAGAATCGCATCGTTGCGATGGAGGACAAGCAGTTGCTTTACAGCACGGATGGCGCGCGGCATTGGTCGTCCATCGCGATCACCGAACGCGTCTGGCCGGATGCGGAAACGCTCGATCGGGCATACGAAGAAAGAGCCGGTACGCAGGCTACCGAAAGCCTGACCTACGATTGGTCACTGTACCCGGTGGATGCGGAGCGTGCGGTCGGCTGGAGTTGGCGTCAGCTCGTGCAACCCAACTCGAACGTTCGCGGCAAGACGCTCGAGACACGCCGCTTCGAGGTGCGGTTCCGCAATGGTGGACCTCCGGATATCGTCGTCACGCCGGGCATTCATGAAGTGCCCGAGCAAGATCGGTATCGGCAGCTCGCGGTAGACCAGACGGTATTCGGGACGATCGGCAACCGCATCTACCGCCTGGACAAACCCACGCTGTCCTGGCGCCAGGTTGCCACGACGCCCGACGTGCGCGGGACGACGGCACGCATCGATCAAGCCTGGTTCGGCCGTCACGCGTGGGTGGTCTCGACGCTGGCCGATCACCTGCTCTCGGGCGACACCTACACGACAACCTTCTTCCGTTCGCATGACGAGGGCAAGACCTGGCAACCGTTCCGTCTGTCGCAGGAGCAGGAAGGTGCGCTGCTGGGTCTGGACGATGCGGGCGGTGCGCTGCTGATTCACGCAGTGCACGGCGACAAGACGGTGATCGAGCGCTATCCGCTGGACTGAATTCCGCGTGCATGACGAATGGCACGGGATCGATTTCAGCATTCCATCGCAACGTGATCCGCAATTCAAGTCGCGCAAGATATGAATCAGACGGATAAAACGAAGAACGACATGCACATCCGCTTTGCAAGATTGTCGATCCTGGCAAGCGTCATCCTGACGTCAATGCCTGTCATGGGCCAAGGGGCAGACTCCGGCAGCACGGTCGACCATGCAGGACGCTGGCACGAATCCGGAACCGTGCTTGAATACGGCGATCCCGACACGGACGGGAACGTGCTCTATGTCGTATGCGACGCCGGGCGGATCGGTGTCTCCGTGATGGTCGACGGCAGCGAATGGCAAGACGGTCAGCACGCGACGATCAGACTCTCGTCGAACTCCGGAAAGCTTCTGATCGGCGCAACCGCCCAGCTATCCGACCTGGACATGTATGCGAACGGCGAGGTCCGCGATCTCGCGAGGTTCTACCGACTGTTCGACGGAACCGGGGATCTCCATATTGTCACGCGCGACCGCGATATTGCGCTTCCGTTGCGCGGAGCAAAGGCGAAAATCGACCGCCTCAAGGCGGCCTGTTCGCCCTCGCCTGCACACCGGCGCCCGCCACCCGCACATCCGGCGAACAGGCACGATTGATTCGTCGTGTCAGGTGCCGACCGGCTGGCCATCTTCGTCGAACACGGTGACCGTTTCGGTGCCCGCCTGCTTGACTTCATAGCGAAACACCTTGCTGTCCTCGTCGTGTTCGACCTCGAACGCCACGATATCGTCGTCGGGCAATGTGCCGAGCCGCACGAAGCGACGGGTAAAGATGTCCGGCACGTCCTTGCCGGGACGGGTCCCCACGATCCGGCCGATCGAGTCGTCGATCGATTCGTAATCGGCCGGCAGACGCCATTGCCCTGAAGCATCGAGCACGCCCCATCGCTCGTGTTCGCAGGCGGCCCAGCATCGGCTGCCGGAGTGCAGCAGCACGGTCAAGGCCGTATAACGGCACGGGATGACCTGTACCCCGTTGCGATCCACCACCCCGAACTTTCCGTCGTACTGCACCCGCGCATATTCCCCGCGCCAGAACGCCCATACGCGCTCGTACTGCACCGGCGTAATCGCGTTCCCGTGGCTATCGATATGTCCGTATCGGTCGCCTTGCCGCACGATTGCAACTTCCATCCATGAATCGAAGCAGATCTCGTCGTAGCGCGGTGGCACCAGCGTCTCGCCCGTGATGGCCATCACGCCCATCTTCCCGTCTTGCTCGAACACTTCGACTTGCTCGTAGTAAATCGAGGTCAACGGTTCCCACCCGTAGTCGTAGTGGTCCTGGTTGATCAGTTCGCGAAAACTGGTGACATCTTCTTCCGCCAGACCCTCGCACTGGTCGAGTATGGCGGGATCGTCGGCCTCGATCGCGTGCTCGATTCTCGCGTTGTCGCGCTCGATGCGTGCCAGCAACGCCTGGGCCAGTTCGACGTGCGGCTCCGCCGACAGGTTGAACACATCCCATCCGTTCAGATGAAAGTACCGGTGGATCGCGCGATTTTCGAGGAATGCGAATATCTTGCGCTTGGCTTCCCGGAACGCGTCGAGATCGTCGATCAGGCGGTCGGCATGACGCTCCAGAAACGCGTACAACCTGGCCATCCGCGCTTTGCCGCCCTCCGCTTCGGCATACATTCCGTCGTCATTGCCGGTATCGTTGCAACGATTGCGTGCAAGGAATGGCGCTACCGCCAGCAGCGGACTCAACACCGTCGGGAAGTCGTAGTTCCACTCCACCATGTTCAGACATGGCGTGTCGGCCGGACCGATGTCTTGCAGATTGAACATGTACATGCGATGCGCCATCGAGGTTCCTTGTCATGAGTGACGCGTTGGCAAATCAGCGTCCGGATGCTTATGTCATGTCTGCCGGCGTTACGTTTTCCGGCGTCTGATCGACAGCAAATCAAGCGTCGCAGCCGGATTCCGCGCAACGGAAACGGGCCATCGAGCGATGCAGCGGGCGGAATGGGTTTCACAGTGCGATTTTGTCTCGTGCAACCACGCCAGAAGCAACTGAACTTCTACCTTTCCGGGATTCCCTTGATTCCGATGCACTTCACCGCGGGAGCCTGATGAAGCGTGATAAGGGCTTCCGATCCGCGCCTACAATAATATCCAATAAAATCGAATACTCTCTGCCGGATTTTTATTCATGCCGCATTGGGTTGACCTGAGGCGGAATTTTGTAGCCAGTCAGGCAGTGAGTCTCGCGTCGATTGAGCGGCCAGGTTGTATTCTATGGCCAGTTCGTGATCATGATGGCATTCGGCTATCCTGTTCGGGCTCCGTCGCGCGCGTGATCAACAATCGTGATGCGGGGAGACCCCGTGTGCAAACCCGCCGCGCCCGCTCGCCTACCGCTGCGTGCTGCTCTCGTCAATGGCACCGGCCAAGACAGTTCAGTGGTGCGCGACCAGTGAACATTGTGGATTCACGCATCATGTACTCGATCTTGCCCGCGTTCGTATCTGCGTTGTTTCTAGGGTTTGGCCTCTACGTGCTGGCCACCAAGGGTCTCACGCGCGTATCCGTCCCGTTCGTCTTGATGTGCGCGACGACCTTCGTCTGGCAGGGAACATGGGCCTTCCTGTTCCAGACGACCGAGGCGGACGTCGCCAACTTGCTGGTCAAGGCAGGCTATCTGTTCATCCTTTTTCTGCCGACGACCTTCTATCATTTCGTGACGGAGATCGTGTCGCGTCGGGACGAGCGGCCGATCATGTTCGCATCCTACGGACTCTGCGTCCTGCTGGCTGTGCTGCTGGTCACGAGCAATATGGTCGTCGATGGATTCCGCCCGCATTTCTTTGGCGCGTATCCCAAGGCGGGCCCACTGCATCCGTTGCACGTCGTGCAGACGGTATTCCTGGTCGGCCGCAGCGGTTGGCTCCTGATCGACGCAAGACGACAGGCGCGAGCGCGAGACGTCCGGCAACTGCTCACTCAATGTCTCGTCAGCCTGGGCCTCTACTCGCTCGCAGCCACCGACTATGCGGTGAACTACGGTGTCGAGTTCTATCCGGTGGGGGTGCTGTTCATCGCGATCAGTCTCGGGATTCTCGCGACATCGATCGTCCGCTATGGCCTGATGGGCCCCTATCTCCTGGCCGCGACGGTTGCGCACGAAGTGGCCACGCCGCTGGCGGCGATCGGCCTGCACGCGGACGAGCTGCGCACCGTCCTGCCGGTGCTGCTGCGCGGGTATCGGCTGGCGGTGGAGCACCGGTTGTGCGCCGACGGCTTGTATCCTGGGCAGCTGGAGCGGCTGCCGACGCTCGCGTCGTCGATCCGGCGCCAGGTCGACACCACGAGTACGGTGGTCGAAATGTCCCTGGCGTCCTTTACGCTGGACCGACTCGATCGACACGGCTTCGCGGCCTATCCGATACGGGCCTGTGTCGACGCCGCGGTGGATCGCTTTCCCTTCCGTCCGGGTGAGCGAGACCGCGTATCGGTCGGCGCGATCGATCCGGACCTTCGGTTCTCCGGATCCGACTCGCTCGTGATCTTCGTCATCTTCAATCTGCTGAAAAACGCGCTGTACGCGATCCACGCAAACGGCCGCGGGCAGATCGAGATCGACGCCCATCGCAGCAACGGTTACTGCGTGGTGCGTTTCAGCGATACGGGCCCGGGCATCGCCCCCGATGTACTCCCTCGAATCTTCGACGCCTTCTTCTCGACCAAATCGCATGGTCGCGGCGCCGGCATGGGCTTGAGTTTCTGTCGCCGCGTATGCGAAGCGCTCGGCGGCACCATCGCGTGCGAATCCATCCCCGGCGTCCGGACCACGTTCACGATTCGGCTGCCGGAGCCCGGTTCGCCGGCGGACCAGGCATTGCGCGATCCGCCGGCGCCCACCCGGCGCTATCGCATCGGGTAAGGCGGTCTCACATTCAGTTCGCGGCGGACGGCAGGATCAGTTCATACGCCTTGACCCGCTCGATGATGCCCGGCGGAAACCGGCGGATCCGCTTGTCGGGACCGGCAAACACGATCTGCTGATACCCCAGCGACACCTGTCGTCCGTCAACGTAGAAGCGAAACAGCAGATAGGCCGAACACTGCCGAACCTCGAACGTATTGAGCAAGCAATCGACCCGCTGGAACGGAAACGTCTCGTGGACATATTCCTGATGCGCGCGCTTCGTCACGAACGACCCGCCGGCCGCCAGCAGGTTGTTGTGGATGCATTCGTGAAACCAGCGTTCACGGCATACACCCTGCCATTCGAAGTAGCGTGCGAAATAGGTATTCATGAAGGCATTGGAATCCTTGAGGTAAATGTCGATCACGTGGTGGAAGGTTTTCTCGGACAGATGTGCCGTTTCGTTGGAAAGGACGTGAAGAATCGCGTCTTGCGTCAACATGGATAACTCCTTGAATCGCTACTGGCGGTAGCGGCGCATTCCTTCAACGAGAAGGAATGGCCCGATTCTCCCCGTGCAATTCCTTTGAGCGGTGCGGTTAAAACGTGCCGAATTCGCGGCTGACGAGCAGTTGAAATGCATCCCACTTTCGCCGGATAATTGGCGCGGTCGTGCAACGCGACCGTCATTCGCGGTAATGCGTCTCCGGTACCGCCTCTTCTTCTGCTGATTTATCGAGACTCGTATGCAACCCTTCGTTAGGCAGCCGGTGCTCTATCCCGTGTCCGTGGTGTTTGTCGACGACAATCCGGATTTCCTGCAGGCGCTGCGGGGCGCATTTCCGGACGAACACCTGAACCGCTTTTTTACGCAACCGCAGGCGGCGCTCGACTTCGTGTCGTCGCGTGACGCGGAGATGCCACCAACGGCCGCGGACTATTTCGGTGCGGAGAAAAAAGGCGGAAACGCGATCGGCCAGGATGCGCTCACCGATCCCGCCCGATTCGAGGCAGTGGGCGCGGTGGTGGTCGACTATTCCATGCCGGAGGTCGACGGCATCCAGTTTCTGTCCTCCATCCGCAACGCGAACTGCATGAAAATCCTGCTCACCGGCATCGCCGATGAGCGCGTGGCGGTGGACGCGTTCAACGCGGGACTGATCGATTGCTATCTGAAGAAAACCGACGTCGAGATGGCGCGTAAGCTGGCAACCGTGCTGGACAACGCGAAACGCAAGCACTGCGCGGCCCGCGGGCACATCAGCCTGCATGAAGCGGGGGCGACCTACCGGGATCCGCGGATCGTCAAACTGATCGATGAGGTGGCCGCGCGGGAAGGCATCGTCGAATACTACTGGCGCCCCAATCAGGACGCGGTGCTGATGTTCGACGCCGGCGGCGCGCCAAGTGTATTGCTCGCCTGGAACGAAGAGGACTGGTCGTTCCACTGCGATATCGTGTCCGACGCGGACGGGCCGGCCGAATTGCGCCACGGCATGGAAGCGCGCCGCATCATGCCGCTGTTCTGGCCATCTCAGGCCTATCGGCCGGGCCTTGTGGACATTCACTGCGCGGCCCCGCTACCCGTTCCGGGATGGGGCGGCACGTTTTATAGCTGGACCCGTCTGGATGATGCAGCCACCGAGCGCGAGCTGCCCACGTTGGCAAAATGGCGTCACGCGTAAGAGATCAACCGCCCGTCCCTAAACGGAGCGGATAGGCGAAGCGGTGCTGTCGTCGACTCGGTAGCAACGCGAATGGGAACAATCCCTGTCAATGTTGACAGTTATCATCGGCACGGACTTTTGTTCCAATAGCACCCTATTCCGAGGGCCACCCACTATTCCAATCAGACGGCACATCCAATCAGAGCAGGCCGTTGCCCAGCGGTCTGCGCCGCCTCCCAATATCGATCGATTCTCGATCTGATGTTGTCATCACGCTTCACGAAAGCCGCAGCGCCAAGCGATCCGTCAATTTCCGACTGGCGGACCTGACCTTACCCCGCCGAGTACACCATTCGTCAGTGAGTGGCTCACTGGTTTTCAGCAGATGCAGTTGCAGGAATGGGTCCGGCGCCAGTTTCCCCACAGCACTATGCTGACGCACCGAGTTGTAGTCCGGGCGCCACGCGTCGATACGCCTGCGTGCATCAGTCGAAACTGACGAACGCATACGGGTTCAAACACGCTTCGCGCAGTCGGCCGTTGAAGCGCTCAATGTGCGCGTTTTCGAGCGGCTTGCAGCTTCACGCCATGCTTGTGCCCCCGGGCGTCGAGTGCCTTGTTCACGAACTCCGGCCCGTTGTCAACCTGAATCGGGTTGGGACATCGGCCTCGTTGCGTTGACTGCTCGAGCACACGCGCAGATGGCTCGGGTGCTTCTTTCGACGCTTCAAGCGAAGCGACAGATCTTCTTAGCGGTACAGCCGTTCGGTCCGTTTGTGGTTCTGAACCAATCGTTCTCGATGCAGCAGAACGTGCCGGCGCGGCGAACCAAACCGAGTCCGCTCCTGTGCGGTTCGCGCAGACGATGCCGAACTGCACGGTCGACATCTGCCGGCGCCGGCCGCCGAAACGTCCGTCGATTCGAGCCAACGAGCGCGCACGTCCGGCGCTCCGGGTAGCCGTGCTGCTCCATTACCTGTTGCACGACCTCCCGGCGCTGCGCGGGCGAACCCGGTTTTTTCCGAGAACGTCCTGCAACACCTGGATGTCGAGCGCTGGCTCAGCGACCAGCCGCTCGAGCCGCTGGTTCTCTTCGTCCCGTTGCCGAAGACGACGCGCCTCCGTGACATCCATCCCGCTGTAGCGGCTACGCCAGTTATCGAGCGTCGCATCCGATATGCCGTGCTTGCGGCGCAGGTCCGCGGCCGCGTCCGGGTACGACGTCGCCAACTGCGCAAAATCCCGTTGAACAGCCGTCAGACCACGTCCGGGTGCAGTGCGTCGCCGGGCGCGAGACGTGCGATCAGCGGCGTGTCGGCCGGCGCGATTTCCAGCGTGAGCGGCACGACGCGCAGCGGCATCGGCGCGTCGCACGCTTGCCCGCCTCTTCGCACACACGGTTGTCGTTCTGCCGTTTCTTCAGGCCGTGCCGCACCCACCTTCCCCCGCGGTTCCCCGCCCCACTCGAGCGGCCACAAATCGGTCGCATGCACGATCGCGCGCTTACCAGATAACCGTTGCGGTTGCTGCGCCGGCAGTACGCGTCTCATGCCGGATCGAACGGATCGACACCGCTGCGATCCTTCCCAAGCCGCGGAATCGGTGACGTTTGTCGTCCTCGATTCGCCGTCGGCTACCGGACCTCACATTTTCTCTCGTGCTTCCGTCTTACCGGGTGCGCGTCGCAACTGCGCCGAGGCTAGGTCATATCCGACCTAGGAAGTTGCCGAAAAAATTCAAAAGCCCACGCAAGCATGTCCGGAGAGAGAAAAAAATGGCCCAGCTTGATGCAACGCACGGGAAATGGGATACCTGCACGGAAACGCAACTCATTATCGGATTGGCCCGGCGGGAGACCGGCGCATTTGACGAAATGCTTCGCAGATATCAGCTGTATCTGTTGAACCAGTGCAAAAGGCTTTGCAACGGAAATCGAAGCGCCAGCGAGGATTTATATGGGGTGATCATCCTTCGCTTGCTTACCGAGGACTCGGAAAATCTCATCAAGATCAAGCACCTCGGTGGATGGCTGAGGCAAGTCGCGCTTTACCAGCATATAGACGAGCGGCGGAAGATGGCCGCCGAAGCCGCAAGGATCAGGAAGTATTTTTTTCAGATCGATTTCGAAAGCATGACCGCGCCCTCTCCGGAGGAGCTCTACTTGCACTCGGAAATTTTATTCCACCTGAAACAGGCAATCGACGCACTGCCGCCCAATCTGAAGGCAATCGCAATTTTCCGGTACGTGGAGGAACTGCCATCACGTGACATCGCCGCCTGCACGGGACTATCAGATGATGCGGTCCGGAAACGATTGCAGCTTGCCAAAACCCTGATCAAGAAATCGCTCGAATCGATTCTGGTTGAGGATTCCGTCGCTTTCAATCCGGCGACCCATGCACGAATCGAACTCGATCAAGCTGAAAGCCATTTGGCCATGCGCGAATAGAAATACTTCACCCTCAATGGATCGAACAGGTGTAGCGCGCACATGATCCCGGCTCGTGCCATGTGCGTTTTCCAGTAGAGCCAATCGGGAGTTATCGTCATGTCGAAACTGCATTTTTATACCAACTTCAGAGGCAATCCGTCGTGGGCCGCAGATGGCGATGGGGATATTTCAAAGGACGAGAATTGGTCGGTGGATATCGAAGACGGCAAGGTCAAACAGGGCCACTCCTATCTCGTCGCGCAAGGAAAGAAGCCACCCGTCGATTGGTATCCTTGCGTCACCGGCGCTGACAAGGGCGGGGTCGCGACATTCGCGCCCAAGAGCTCGGTGGAGCTGACGGGCGAGCAATTGGTGCATGGCCGTGCCGTGACGGCCTTTCAAGCCTCCTTGCTCGCCGTGCAGAAATCGGTGCGAATCGAAATCGCACTCGAAGATCTGAAGGACCTGAAAGAGAACGGCTATCGCTTGTGCTTCGCAAAGAAGGTGGCCGAAGGCGACTACAACGTGGTCTGGCAAAGCTACGATAAATTCGTGGCCACCAACACCTTCTCGTGGACTCCGATGTATCAGCTGTTCGGCAGCAACACCTTCAAGGACAACATCGAGGTGGATGTCAGCAGCAATGTCGTCGATATCGGCATCGGCGAAACAAGCTTGCTGGATGACAACGGCATCCTGAACCAGCCGAAAACCAAAGGCAAACCGACGGCCATTACGCTCGACAATCAGTACGGCTCCATCCATCCCGGCCTGAACCAGGTCTCGACGGGCATCAACGGCAAGCTGATCTGCACGCCTATTTATGTTGCGCCAAAAGCCATGGTGTCCGGGGTGGCCGAATTGACGCCGGTCGAATCGGTGCTGGTCTGGTTCGAGCAGAATATCGTCACCTCGACCATTTTCAGCACGGCGCGTAGCCGGGCGATCGAAATCAACCTGACCACGGTGAACTCGGCCACACGAAAGTATCAGGCCCAGAAATGGGTCACCCCGTAATCACGGCAACGGGGGGCGCCTGGAGCCGATCCGTCGAGATCGACATGTCCGGGAGCAACTACGCGGTTCGGCGTTATACCGCGCAACGCTGGGTCAAACCCTGAAGCATGTGCCGGGCTGGCGGGTGCCGGATGGCGACATCAGGCCATTCATGCCAGCCCGGATTTCGATCGGTCCACGGATCGGAACGGGCGGACAGACTCCGTGTCTTGACATGCAGCGTGCGCTCGACCTCGCCGCGTCGGCCCGCGCCAGCAGGTCGTGATGGGTTGCCGGCAACGGTACCGATGCCGCATACGCGATCCAGCACATCGACGCGCGGTCCTTGTAATCGCCTGCCGTGTTGTTTCAATCGTCGAAACCTGACCGCCGGTTGTTCCCCATACGTCCATTTCGCACCTGAAGACATTCATCACGAATGAAAAACGATGAACCGTGGATCAATTGAATTGCCGCAAAAAAGACGGCAACAATCATGGCGAATATTTAATAAAGTAAATCACGGCAGTCGTTGTCGTTCCGCTTCAGATTTCCCGCTCCGTTCGAGCAGCGTCACGCCCCGCCTCGCTCCACGCCAGATTCTCCCTACGCTCCCCAAGCACCCTCCCTCACGCGATGTTTCCGATCCCGCCAATGCGGCCGACAAGATCATTTCATATTTCTCACCAAATCCTGACGTGATTAACATGGAAAGAATAAATAATTAACCCGACAGAAAATATCTTGTAATTATAAGAGCGACCTTCTAGCATGCCCCTGCGGTTCGCGACATGTCTTATATCAAGGTTGGTCCTTGATGCATTCCTCGAAAATCACGCCTTTATTCATAATCTGGGGGATTACATGAAGAAACTGTCTCGTCTGCTGTCCATCACCGCGATTACCCTCGCGAGTCTCAGTGCTTTTGCCCAAGCCGGCGACCAGCCGGCCGCGGTCGACAGGGCGCTGCAACTGATCCAGCAGAACCCGTCCGCCTTCAGCCTGGCTACCGGCAGCGCCGCACGCACCTTGAAGTTCGCGGCGCCGCAGGCGAGCACGCCGACGGACGGCGACCAGTTCCAGGTACGCGACGTGGTCGTCGATCCCGACGGCACCGAGCACGTGCGCTTCGACCGCTTCTACGCGGGTCTGCCCGTGATCGGCGGCGATGTCGTCGTGCACTCGAACCACGGGCAATTGAAGCAAGCGAGCCTGACCCAGCCCGCGCCGATCAATCTCGCCGGCAAGATCGGCAAGGTCGGCGACCGCTTCGTCGTGCGCAACGCGCCCGACGTTGGCGCGGCCAGGGTCAAGCGCATCGCGGCCGCGCGTTTCGCGTCGGACGTGCGCCGTGTCGATGACGCGGAACTCGTCGTGTTCGCGCGCGACGTCATGCCGACGCTGGCCTACGCGGTGCGCGTGTACGGCAAGGCGACCGATACGCACGGCGATGCCGTGCTGTACTACGTCGACGCGCGCACGGGCACCGTGCTCGACGCGCAGGACCTGATCAAGACTGCCGCCGCGAACGGCACCGGCCGCTCGCTGTACTACGGCAACCTGACGCTGACCACCGACCAGACCGGCACGAACGCGTACCGGATGCTCGATCCGACCCGCGGCAGCGGCTCCGTCTACGACGGCCGCGGGCTGATCGCGGAGGACGTCGAGCAAGCGACCGACCTGCCGATCTTCACGAGCAGCACGAACGTGTGGGGCAACAGCTCGACCACCGACCGGCAGACCGTCGCCGCCGACATCGACTACGGCCTCGCGTTGACTTGGGACTACTACAAGACTGCGCACAACCGCAACGGCATCTTCAACGACGGGCGCGGCGTGAAGAGTTTCGCGCACGTGGTGTTCGACACCGGCAGCGGCACGACCGGCGCGAACGCGGCATGGATGCCGTCGCACATCATGGTATACGGCGACGGCCAGTCGGGCACGAGCCTGCCGAAACCGGTCGTGTCGGTCGACGTGGCCGGGCACGAGATGAGCCACGGCGTGACCGAGGCCACCGCCAACCTGGATTATTCGGGCGACGCGGGCGGCCTGAACGAGTCGACGTCGGACATCTTCGGCACGCTCGTGAAGTTCTACGCGAACAACCCGAACGATCCCGGCAACTACGTGATCGGTGCGCGCGTGGTGAGCGGCGGCCTGCGCAAGATGTACAAGCAGGATCTCGATGGCCGGTCGTTCAGTTGCTATCCGTCCGGCGGCTTCTCGTGGTCGAATCCGCGCCACGATCCGCACTTCACGTCGGGCGTCGGCAACCGCTTCTTCTACCTGCTGTCGGAAGGCCCGGCGGTGCCGTCGACCGACACCGGCCTGTCGAGGACGCAACTGGTCTGCAACGGCGACACGACCTTCAGCGGCCTGGGCCGCGAGAAGGCCGGCAAGATCTGGTACCGGACGCTGACCGTGTACCTGAACGCGAACTCGAGCTACCCGAGCGCGCGGCGAGCATCGATTCAGGCGGCAAACGACCTGTATGGCGCGAACTCGGCCGAGAGCGCCACGGTCGCGCGCGCGTGGAGTGCGGTCGGGGTGAATTGAGCGCGCTTGTGCGGGTGTGTTGAACGCCGGAAGGTCGCGTGGCGGTACTTCGGTTCGGAGGAAAACGAGCCGATCGAGGTCGCACGGCGCTCGGGCGTGAGAAAGGCAGGTGTCGATCAGCCGCCTGCGATGGCAGGCGGCTGATCGACGGACAATTCATCCGTGTGGCGCGACTGCGGGTTCGCGAAAGCGCCGCCGGCGCGATGTCCGTGTAATCAGGTGTAGTCGATTCCGGAAAAAAACGCTCCTATATTGGTGTCACTCATTCGCAAGCCGCCCATTTTCAGGTTCTGCGAATAGAGCTGCTCAGCCGCCAGTCATCTTTCATTTGGCCACGAAATTGATGCGGAAGAAATCGACAATCCCGCACATTTCGTTCGAATGAATCAGGAGAAAATCATGCCGGAAATCTTCACCTGGAATCCCCATGAAAACCAGGTTTACAACATCCCGGGGAAGAATGAATCGAGCGCCCCCTCCTTTGACAAGGATGCTGGCAAATCCTTCTCGATGATCCCCCCCGCCGGAACGCTGACGCTGCTTTCCAGGCAGTCGTCAGTGTGGGGCGGGAGTGTCGACGACAGGATCCCGCCGGTCGAAATCGATCTTCGTAGCGGCGAGCTCGTCATGCGCGGATTGTCCAGCGTCTCGAAGGGCGTCGATTTCACGATGGGGCCGTATGCACAAAAATTTATCGGTCATCCGTTCGTCAACCTCCGGATTCTCGACGCATCGTTCGAGGTCAGCCGTTTCGATACGGTGAATGCCGGCGGCCCTGTCCCGCCGTTGCTCGGCGTGAACGTCGACCTGCTCCTCGATCTGCAAATGGCGGGCACCAGCCGCTATCACGTCGACTGCCGAATCTACGCCAGCACCAAGAAGTTGCATGTCAAGGATCGTTCCGCGGTCAATGTCCGGGCCGAAGAGATCGTGCTGACGTTCAGCGAATATTATGTTTCGCCGACGCTCCTGCCCCAACTTCCGGGCGGCGATTATTCGCTGGACATGGAATCGACGGGCGGCACGATGGAAATCGCCGAGTCGCGGCTCGCCTTCGGAAAGAATGCAAAGAGCTCGATGAAGAGCAAGAAGATCATCTTGCGCAGAAGGGTTGGGGTCGCAGCCCAGGACAACGCTAATGCCAGGTTCGTCACCGACTCGGTTGATTTTTATGACAGCGCGTCGACGGCAACATTTTCCATCGCTCATGACGCCAATGTGGAATTCGAAACGTATTCCGGCAGCAAGCCTTTCGATTTTCTGAGCGATACAAAATACCCCGAGGGGCTGTTCAATTTTCAAGCCACCCCGCAATCCAAGAGCAAGGGTAAATTCACCCTCTATGGCGCCGGAAGCGCGATCGAGAAATCGGCCATGCTGAGCAAGCGGGTTGTCGCCGTCGACGGCGTACCGCAATCGACCGACGCGCTCCTCAACTTCGATTACGTCCGCGTCGGCAACACGCAAAACATGGTGGTGTCGCTCAAGTGAGCGGAAGCAATCCGTCTTCGGCTGGCGAGTAACGGGCTCGGGCAACGGTCCCGCTTGCCGGCCGCGACGCAAGCGATTCTGCGGACGCGAGGCGCGATACAGCGTCTGGCGTCGCGGCGCGCCGCACCGAAATCCGTCGATGGCAGATTGAGCGCCTGGTCTTCTCTTCAGTCGGCACAGAGCCCGAGCGCATCCGCACTACGGCTTCTCGAACCCCGTACACCGACGAACCATTCAAACTCGCATCATCGCCCGTAAAAGACGACCGGTTCGGGTTCCACGCCCCGCTTCATCGCGTCGACGCGCGCCGTCCGTCCGCGTCGCGCATCCTCGGTGTTGTGCAGCGGCATCCCGAGATCGAGCACCAGTTGGTCGGCGCCGGGCACACCGCCCGCCGACCAGGCTTTCAGCAGCGCGCGGGTGGCCGCATACGAGCGCGTCGGACCATTCGAACGCCGGATCGCCAGATCCAGCGCAGCCTGTTCCACCTCGGCTTCCGGAACCACGAATGCGGCAATGCCAAGTTCACCTGCCGTCGTACCCGACATGACCTCGCTCAACATCACGTAGCGCGCCGCGCGTGCCGGCCCCGCACGTTCCGCAATCCGTTGAACGGCGCCGCACACGGGTATGGTGCCGACCGACGGCTCGATGCAGCGAAACGATGCGTTATCCGCCGCGACGACCAGGTCGCACGCGAGCACCAGTTCGAATCGCGCACCGCACACACGGTCGGAATCTGCAGCGCTTCGATCTTGCGATACGCGTGATGCATGTCGCGGATGAAGGTGTGCCACGCATTGAATTCCATGTCGATGAAATCGAGGATATCGCCGCCCTGGCTGAAGTTCGGGCCTTCCGCGCGAACGAGAAGCGCCCGGATGTTCGCTTCGCTGGCCGCGTGGATGGCTTCGCCCAGGTGTTCGGAAAACGCGGTGGCGATCAGGTTGAGCGGCGGGTTGCCGAGCACGATGTGGCCGACGGAATCGTGACGCTCGAATCGGACTGATTTCATGTGGATCTCCTTGATCAGGCAGTTCTGCTTACATTCAGGTCGAGTTCCCGGATCATGCTTTCGCGCATCGCGAACTTCTGCACCTTTCCGGTCACGGTCATCGGCATATCGTCGACGAAGCGGATATAACGCGGGATCTTGAAGTGCGCGATCTGGCCCCGGCAGAAATCGCGGATCTCGTCCTCGGACGCATCCTGGCCCGGCTTGAGCACGATCCACGCGCAAATCTCCTCGCCATACTTTTGATCTGGCACCCCGAACACCTGCACGGCCTGCACCTTGGGATGGCGAAACAGGAACTCTTCGATCTCGCGCGGGTAGACGTTCTCGCCGCCGCGAATCAGCATGCCCTTCACGCGCCCGACGATATTGCAGTAGCCGTCGGCATCGATCGTCGCAAGGTCGCCGGTGTGCATCCAGCCGTCGTGGATCGCGTCCCGCGTTCGCGCTTCGTCATCCCAGTAGCCGAGCATGACCGAGTAGCCACGCGTGCACAGCTCGCCCGTCGCTCCGACCGGCACGACCTTCCCGTCCACGTCGACTACCTTGCACATCAGGTGCGATTGATCGATACTCCCCCGTCAACCAGCAGCGCCCCGCCGGTCATGAATGAAGAGGCGCTGGAAGCCAGGTAGAGGACCGACTGCGCAAGTTCTTCCGGTGTAGCAATACGTTTGAGCGCGTGTAGTCCCGCCACATGCGCCATTGCTTCGGGCGACGCACTCATTGCGCGCCCCATCGGGGTGTCGACTCCGCCAGGAAGGATTGCGTTGACGCGAATGGCCTTCGGCCCAAACTCCGCGGCGAGTGACTGGGTCAACCCGATCAATCCTGCCTTGCTGGCGGCGTAGGCCGCAACACCGGGAAAGCCGACCGTGTACCCGACGAAAGTCGAAGTAAAGATGACGCTTCCCGAGCCACGAATCATCATCGCGGGGATCTGATGCTTCGCGCCGAGGAACGCGCTCGTGAGATTGGTGTCGATCGTCTCGCCCCAACCCGTCTCGGATATGTGTGGCGTGGGCCCCATTTCGCCAAGCGTCCCCGCGTTGTTGAACGCAATGTCCAGCCCGCCGAAGCGGTCGACGGCCGTCTGGACGAGCGTCTGCGCATAAGCCTCATCCCTGACATCGCCCGCGACGCATATCGCCGTTCCTTGAAGTGCAGTGATTTCCTTCACAAGGCTTTCCAGCTCGGCCTTGCGACGGGCGGCAACGACCACCGCTGCGCCCTCGCTAGCGAAAAGCAACGCGGTCGCGCGTCCGATTCCGGAACTGGCGCCGGTGACGATGGCGACTTTGTTTGCAAGCACGTTCATTGTCTTTTCTCATGTTCGGATTGATCGGTGGTTAGTCTGGTCGCATCCAGCCGCGCAAACATTCCGTTTCTTGCTATTAAATTCGGGCGGAATTTTCCATGGCTGGCTGCCGGCCAGGAAAATAGAAAACGTCTCAAGCGATCTTGAGCCGGCAACTCATAGCGGAATCCGTCAGGCGATTCTCGAATGGCCTGGAACCGATCGGCAACGATCCGCCGCTTCGACGCACCAGGCACGCATCAGGCACAATACGCGGCTTCGAAATTCGATCGCGGTAAAACACATGCGCTTCGTCGTCGTCGGAACAAGCGGGTCGGGGAAATCCACCTTCTCCAGTGCGCTGGCGGCCGCTGCAGGTTGCCCGTACATCGAACTGGACCAACTCTACTGGGGCCCCGACTGGACGGCCGTGCCGCCGGAACAGTTCGAGAACGCCGTGCTGGCCGCGACGGCCGGCGACCGATGGGTCGCCGACGGCAACTACAGCGCCGTGCGCGATGTGCTCTGGTCGAGGGCCACGCACGTCGTCTGGCTCAACTTCGGGCGATGGACGGTATTCTCCCGGGTGCTCTGGCGCACGGTAAGCCGCGGACTCATGCGCACAGCGCTTTCCCACGGCAACCGGGAGTCGCTGCGGATGGCCTTCTGCTCCCGGGACTCGGTGCTGCTGTGGTCATACACCACCTTCGACAAGAACCGCGTCAAGTTCGCCACCCTGCGCGACGATCCGAAATACGCGCATCTGCAATGGACGGAAATCACCGAGCCGGCGCGTACCCGCGCGTTCATCGACATGCACGCCCGCGCCAGCGGTTGAGCTTTCGATATATCAGGACTTCTGACCGAAAGGCCTGAACACAGTGCAAACCGTTCGTAGCTTGCACTTGCCGGAACCTATTGCGCGGCGTATGGTTTATTTGTCTGTTTCCCTTTTCCGGGAGATATCAAAATGGCTGCCATGCAAACCGCGGCCACGCCCCTCTCCGACGAGGAAGCCCGGCGCCAGTTGCGCCGCGCCGTCATAGCCAGCACGATTGGCACCACGATCGAATGGTATGACTTTTTCCTCTACAGCACGGTCACCGGCCTGGTCTTCGCAAAGCTGTATTTTCCCCAGTCCCACCCGCTCGTCGGCACGCTGCAAGCGTTCCTGATCTATGCCGTCGGTTTTATCGCGCGACCGGTCGGCGCGGCGATCTTCGGCCATTACGGCGACCGCATCGGACGCAAGGCCACGCTGATCGTGACCCTGTTGCTGATGGGGGTCGCCACGTTCGCCGTGGCCTTCGTTCCGACCTACGCAACGATCGGCATCTGGGGTGCCGTTTTGCTCACGGTACTGCGCTTCATCCAGGGCGTCGGCGTCGGCGGCGAATGGGGTGGCTCGGTCCTGATGTCGATGGAGTGGGCACGTACCAATGCGCATCGCGGCTTCGTCGCGTCGTGGCCGCAGTTCGGCGTGCCGGCGGGATTGTTTCTCGCCAACCTCGCCGTGCTGGCCATGAGCTGGTTTTCCGGCAGCAGTTTCCTCGCGTGGGGCTGGCGCGTGCCGTTTTTCCTCAGCATCGTACTGGTCGCGATCGGACTCTATATCCGCCTGAACATTCTCGAGACGCCGATCTTCGCGAAACTGCTGGCCGAGCGCCGGATCGAGAAGGCGCCGATGCTCGAAGTGCTGCGCAAGCAGCCGAGGGATATCGTGCTGTCGGCGTTTGCGCGGATGGCCGAACAGGCGCCGTTCTATATCTTCACGGCGTTCGTGTTCACTTACGGGATCACGGCGCTGGGCGTCACGCGCGAACTGCTGCTGACCGCGGTGCTGGTGGCATCCGCGGTCGAGTTCTTCACCATTCCGCTGTTCGGGCACGTGTCGGATCTGATCGGGCGGCGGCGGATGTACATGATCGGAGCGGCCACCGTCGGGGTGTTCGGATTCCTCTACTTCGCGATGGTCGATAGCCGGAATCCGGCATGGATCTTCGCGGCCATCGTGCTGTCGCTGGTCCCGCATTCGATGATGTACGGGCCGCAGGCTGCATTGATTGCCGAGTCGTTTACCGGGCGGTTGCGATACAGCGGTGCGTCGATGGGTTATCAGCTCGCGTCGGTCATTGCAGGTGGCCCGGCACCGCTGATCGCGACCGCGCTGTTCGCCTACTACCATTCCGGGTATGCGATCGCGGTGTACGTGCTGGTGTGCGCGGTGATGAGCCTGGTCGCCGCGTCGAAGCTCGGAGACTACACGAACAAGGATATTTCGCGGGAATACGACGATGCGCGCGGTCTGGAGGATCACGGGCACGCGCCGCCGCTGACCTGACAGCGTGGCCGGCGATCGAGCCATCGAGGATGCTGCTTATTTCTTGTTGTCCGCGCGAACGGCGCCCAGCGCTTCGAGCAACGGCCGGAGCGCTTCGAGTTCCGCGCCGAAGCCGGCCCAATCCCCCGCCTTCAGCCGCGCGATCGCGCGGTCGTAATGGGCCAGCGCGTCGCGGGCGCGCGCATCCGCGGCACCGCCGGCCGGCGCCGCGACCGGCCTCGGCCCCGTCTCCTTGAAGAGCGCCGCGAGCGCGTCGCTCAGGTTTTCCTCCATCACGACGCGATCGCCATAGGCTGCGATCACCCGTTTCAGTTCGGGCAATTGGCCCGACGCCGCGCGCAGATAAAGCGGCGACACGTAGAGAATCGAGTGCTCGATCGGCACGACCACGAGATGGCCGCGGATCACGCGTGAGCCCATCTGGTTCCACAGCGAGATCTGCTGCGAGATTTCCGTGCTCTGCTGGATGCGCGCCTCGATCTGGTACGGCCCATAGATCAGCTTGTCCTTCGGGAACGCGTAGACGATCAGCTTGCCGTATCCGGGCGGATCGCAACGCGCGGCCAGCCACGCGATCATGTTCTCGCGCTGGCTCGGCACCATCGGCAGCATGAGCACGAAGCCGGCCTGCGCGTCGCCGGGCAGCCTCATGATCGTGTAGTACGGCGCCATCTGCGTGTTCGTGGCGTCGCCCCCGTCGATATCGCCCAGCGCGCGAGGAAACTGCCAGAGGTCCTCGCGGTTATAGAACACTTCCGGTGCATCCATGTGATAAGCGCGATAGAGGTTCGCCTGGATCAGAAACAGATCCTCGGGGTAGCGGATATGCCGTTGAAGATCCTGCGGCATCGCGTCGAGCGGCTTGAACATGCCGGGGAAGATCCGCGCGTAAGTCCGCACCAGCGGATCGGCAGGATCGCTGACGTAGAAATCGACCGTGCCGTTGTATGCGTCGACCACCACCTTGACCGCGTTGCGAATGTAGTTGGCGCCGTCGCCGACGCCGGGCGGCGCATACGGGAACCAGCGGCTGGTCGTATAGGCGTCCTGCATCCAGAACAGGCGTCCGTTGCTTGCGACGACATACGGGTCGTGGTCGAGCGCGAGAAACGGCGCAATCGTGCGTATCCGGTCCCGGATGTTGCGGTGAAACAGGATCCTGCTGTCGTTCGTGATGTAGTGCGTCAGCAGGATGTTGGGATCGTCGAACTGCCACGCGAAGAGGCTGCGCCGCGCCGCGCCGCCGATCGCGACACCGTCGCGCCCGCTGTAGGACGTATAGACGTTGCTGTCTCCCTTCGGGTAGTCGAATTCGGGCACGCTGCCCTTCACGATCACATAACCCTGCCCGCCCTGGCCGAAGTAGATGCGCGGTTCGCGGATCGCCGGTCCGCCATCCGCGACCGGCGGAATGTCGCGCAGATACAGCGACGGCAGGCCTTCCGTGGATTTCTCCGTGACCGGCGACATCACGACGCCGTTGCCGTGGGTAAACAGCAGATGCAGGTTCACCCAGGTTCGCGCGTTCTCCGGCAGCATCGTCTGCTCCAGTTCGCGCGCCGACAGCATGACCTGCCGGTAGCCGGAGTCGAGCCGGTAGCGATCGATGTTCACGGAGAAGAACTTGTAGTAAGTCCTGATCTCCTGCAACTGCGCATAGGTATCCATCAGCGGCTGCACATCCCACAGGCGGATGTTGTCGACGGTCGCGCGATTGGCCTGCAGCGCCGCGAGACTCAGGCCCTGCTCGGCCGCAAACGGCTTGACCTCGATCTGCGCGAGACCGTAAGCCTGCCTCGTCAACGCGATGTTGTGCCGGATAAAGGGCGTCTCGAGCTGCAGTTCGCTCGGCTTGACGTAGAAGCGCTGGAACAGCGCGGGATAGACGATGCCGAGCGCAAACGAAGTGCCGAACACCAGCAGCACCGCAGCGGCCGGCAGCCGATAGCCGGGCCGGCGCATGTTGACCAGCATCGCAACGGCCGACGCAGCGGCGAGGCCGACGAGCAGCCACAGCACCGGCAGCATCACGTGGACATCCGTATAGCCGGCGCCGACCACGACGCCGTTGTTGTCGTAGAGCAGCAGAAAGCGTTCGAGCCACCAGGACCAGGCTTTCAGCACGAAGAACAGCGCCAGCAGCGCCGAACCGTGAACGGCGGCAGCCGACGAAAGCCCCTTCGGCGGACGGAGCATGACGTCGCCGCGCAGCCAGTAGACGCTGCCCGCGACGATCGTGCAGCAGACGACCACTTGCAGCAGCAAATTCTTCAGCACGATCCAGACAGGTAGCGCGAACAGATAGAAACCGATGTCCTTGCCGAAGATCGGATCGTTCGTGCCGAACGGCACCCGATGCAGAAAGCGAAGCGCAACATCCCAGTTCGACATCGCACCGGCGGCGATCGCAAGCCCGAGGAGGGCGGCGCCCGCGGCGATCACCGCGCGCCATGGAATGTGCGACGCGACCTCCCCTGCCAGCGCCCGAAGGACGTCCTCCGCACGCGTCGACGACGTGTCTTCCACCTGCCAGACATCGACAGGCCTTGCAAGACGATGCGCGATCAACCCCGACGCGCCGATCGCGGCCGCCGACGCGGCGAACACCGCGACGAACAGCAGCACCCTCGCCGACAGGATCGTCCAGAAGACGCCGGCATAGCCGACCGACGCGAACCAAAGCCAGTCGACCAGGAAACCGGTGATGCGCCCGATGACGATCAGGCACGCGACGACGACCGCAGCCGCGATCCCATAGCGCCTCAGGCGCGAGGCGGACGTTGCTTGCGAGCGCATCGAGGCTCCTTTGCCGGGCCATCGTGCGTGGCCGGCTGCGGCCGGATCGGGGTGTGCCGCCGATCCGTCAGTCTGGATCGCGGCCGGCCGCATGTCTGAATGCTACGCCCGTTGCCGGCACGTCGCCATCCAACGGCGTGCGCGGCGTCACTTGCGACGATCGATCGCAGTGCAGTGCAGCAAATTCGTTCGATCCCGCTCTCGGTACGCCATACGAAGCGTGGGTAGACGACCCGCACGAGATCGCCTCCCTGCTGACGAACCGTCACGAACGGGCGCTCGGTGCAGGGCTCGTCGAACCGACCGCTTACGCCGTGTTCGTCACCGGCTCCAGCGCGATCAGCGTGCACGATTCGGGCGGCATCGGCGGTAGCGGCACGCCGATATCCAGCAACGTCGCCCCCGAAAACTTTGCCCCTTCGCCGGCCATCGCGGCAAACAGGTCGGTCTGGTGCACGAAGTGCGGCGCGACGGGCACATGAAGGAAGCGGGCGCGATAAACGACATCGCGCCGCAGTCCCTCGATGCGCAGCGGCAATGCATAGCGCGTGTCGTCCTCGTGCAATCGATAGACCGCCAGCAGCGATGACATCCCGTCGTCGGCGACGGCCTGGGTCCACGCCAACGCACTTCCGGCATGCCCCTGCCGCAGGGTTCCGCCGTGCAGGACCGGCCGCCACGTCTTGTACAGCGCAATCCAGTGGCGGGCTTCGTCGAATTCCTCGACGGACAAGGTTCGCGGATCGATTTCGAGCCCGAGGTGACCGAAGATCGCGACGGCGGCCCTGAATGCCAGCGTATGCCGCCGCCCCGTCGTATGAGAGCATTCCGCGCCGATGTGCGCGCCCATTACTTCGGGCGGAAAGAAACGCAGGAAGCCGCGCTGGATGCCGATCCGGGTCAGCGCGTCGTTGCAATCGCTCGTCCAGATCCGCTGCACGTACTCCATCACGCCATAATCGGCACGCCCCCCGCCGGATGCGCAGCTCTCGATCTCCACCGACGGAAACGCGCGACGCAGCCGGTCCAGCAATGCGTAGAACGCACGGGTCTGGCGACGGTAGGCCGCGAGGCCGCGATGGCCCGCGGTCGCGAGATCGCGATTCATGTCCCACTTGACGTAGGAAATCGGATGCTCGCGCAACAACGCACCGACCTGCTCGAACAGATGCGCGTCCACATCGGGCTCCGCGAGATCGAGCACCAGCTGGTTGCGCCCCGTCACCAGCGGCCTGCCGTCGAGCCGGAGCACCCAGTCGGGATGGGCGCGATACAGTTCGCTATCCGGATTGACCATCTCCGGCTCCATCCAGATCCCGAATTCCATGCCGAGGCCGCGCACGCGCTCGACGAGCGGCGCGAGTCCGCGCGGATACTTGTCGGCATCGGGCCACCAGTCGCCCAGCCCCGCACGATCGTTGTTGCGTCGATGAAACCAGCCGTCGTCGAGCACGAAGCGCTCGACGCCCAGCCGCGCGGCGGCACGGGCCAGTTCCTCGAGATCCGCCGGATCATGCTGGCAATACACGGCCTCCCAGGTATTGAGCATGACGGGACGCGGGCGCATGGGTTGCTGCGGCGAGTTCAGCATGTTCGCGCGAACGAAGCGATGAAACCCGGCACTCAGTCCGTTCAGGCCACGTTCGCCGTACGACAGGTATGCGCACGGCGTGCGATAGCGTTGCCCGGGGCGCAGCACGACTTCACCCGGCGCCAGCCACTCGCCCAACTGGAGTTGCCGGCGACCGTCGGCCATCGGTTCGACGACGATCGAATGGTTGCCGCTCCATCCCAGATGGGCGCCATAAACATGGCCTTCATCGTCCCCGAGCGACGAACCGATCATCACGCCCGGAAACGAGTCGTGGGAAGTACGACCGCGCCGGTTGTCCCGGCGCCACGTCGCGACGCCCAGGCGCTCGCGCGTTTCCTGGAACTCCAGTGTCCAGCGCCCGGAGAAACCCAGTACCTGGTCTGCGTCGGGCGGCAACGGCACCGACGCCGCGGCCAGCCAGTCCACGCGAAACGGCGTCTCGCCGCGGTTCTCCACCTCGGCCCACATCGTCACGACGTCCGACGCCGGGTCGATCGCATAACCCAGCGTCATGCCCAGCGCAGCTTGCTCGTCGCTCAGCGTCAGCAACAAGCCGTGTTCGTTTCGGCGGACTTCGTCGAGCCGGAATTGCTGCGCCCAGTCCGTATCGCCGTCCGTCCCCGGGCGGGCGCCTGCCAGTGCAGGCTGGTGAAACCAGCCGAACCCGTGCGTCGGCAGGACGGTGAACGGCGGATCGCCGTCTAGCACCGTGGGCGGGTGCGGTCGCGCGCTCGCCGCGCGCCAGAAGCCGGCGCGTTCATCGGGTTTCGCGCCGAAGTGACGCCATATCGGCGGCATGCCGGACGACTCCTCCAGTGCAATGCAGACGTTGGAGCCGTTCAGGCACACCAGTTTCGTATCGAGCATAGGCTTACCCTTTGGTGGCCCCCATCGTGAGGCCGGCAATGAAGTGTTTTTGCTTGAAGAAAAAGATCAGGACAGGCGGAAGGGCTGCGACGATCGACCCGGCCGCGACGAGATGCCATTGAGCGACCCAGATGCCGCTCAGCGTCTTCAGCCCGGCGGTGACCGGCATCGCGTGATCGCCCTGCACCAGCACCGTGGCCCAGAAGTAGTCGTTCCACACGAAGGTGAAGACCAGTACCGAGATCGCCGCCATCGCCGGCCGCACGAGCGGCAGCACGACCTTGTAGAAGACCTGGAACTCGGTCGCGCCGTCCATGCGCGCCGCTTCGATCAGTTCGCGCGGCAGCTCGATGATGAAGTTGCGCATGAAGAACGTGCAGAAGCCGGTATTGAACGCGACATGGAACAGCACGAGGCCCGGCACGGAGTTGTAGAGCCCCAGTTGCAGGCTCATCAGCCGGACCGGAATCATCAGGATCTGGAACGGCACGAAGTTGCCGGCCAGGAACAGGAAAAAGACCGGCAGGTTCAGCCTGAACCGATAGACGCCGAGCGCGAAGCCGGCCATGCAGCTGAGGGCCACCGCGCCGATCACCGCGGGCAGCGTGATCAGGCAGGTGTTGACGAGATAGCGCGCCAGCGGCGTATCCGTGAACACGGCGCGATAGTTTTCCACGACGCGCCACTCGGTCGGCCACCCCCAGTAGTTGCCGGCGAAGATGTCGGCGGAGCCGCGTATCGACGTCAGCGCGACGGCCAGAAGCGGCAGCAGCCAGACGACGAGCGCGACGGCGAGCACGGCGCGGTACAGCCATTGCGCGGAACGGCTTGCCTGTTCGATCGGTGTGGGAAACATTCAGGCAAGCTCCTTTTCCTGCGTGTAGACGCGAACGATGACGAAGCCGATATAGACGAGCATCAGCAGGAACAGGATCGTCGCGATCGCCGAGCCGTAGCCGACCCGATAGCCGTAATCGCCGAGCGCCTGCTCGTACATGTAATAGGCCAGCACCCTCGACGATCCGTACGGGCCGCCCTGGGTCATGATCGACACCATGTCGAAGCTGCGCAGCGCGCCGACGACCGTCACGACGATCGCCACGAACGTCGCGGAGCGCAACTGCGGCAGCACGACACGACGCAGCATCGACCAGCCGTGCGCACCTTCGAGGCGCGCTGCCTCGATCAGGTCGGCCCGCACGTTCGACAGGCCCGTCAGATAGAGAATCATGCAGTACGAGATCTGCGGATAGAGCCCGGCGGCGACGATGCCGTACGTGACGTAACGCTCGTCGGACAGCACGGCCACGGGCGGGATGCCGAACCAGTGGAGCACGTGGAACAGCAGGCCGTTGGACGGATCGTAGAACCAGCCGAACACGAGCCCGATCACGGCCTGCGAGATCACGAACGGAAAGAAGAACATCGACTTGACGGCGCGCATCCCGAACACGTTCTGATTGAGGAACAGCGCGAAGAACAAGCCGGCCGGGACGGCCAGCAGAAAGCCGACCAGCCAGACGATGTTGTTCCTGAACGCCGTCCAGAAATCGGGATCGCCGAGGAGCTCGAGGTAGTTGCCCAGCCCGACGAAGCGGGGCGTGCTCAAGCCGTCCCACGCATAGAAGCCGAAGCCGATCGAGCGGACGATCGGCACGACGACGTACACGGCGAACAGCACGAGCGCGGGCGCGAGAAACAGCCAGGGCGCGATCGCGCGCTGGTGACGCTCCCAGAACGTGACGCGCGGGGCGCCGACGGATGTGACAGTGGATTGCACGAAACCTCCGGTGGCGGACGAACGCGACACCGCATCCGTCCGGGGCACGATTCAATCGTTATTTGTAGACGCGCTGGCGCACCTGCTCCAGCCGGTCGAGCACTTCGCCGCGCGTGTCGGGTTTCAGCATGTATCGCTCGAAGCCGTCCATCGCGGCCTGGGTGAGTTCGGGCGCGGCATCGCGGTCGAAGAACTGCGACAGCCCCTGCGCCTTCGCGAGCAGCGCCGCGCCCGCCTTCAGATACGGATCGCTCGGCGGCGGCGCATCCTGGTTGACGGGCAGTTCCTCGGTGCGCTCGCCGAACCGGGCCTGCACGTCCGCGCGCGCCATGTACGCGAGGAAGCGGCGTGCATCGGCCTTGTTACGTGCGTTGGCGGGGATATGGATCGACTCGATCGGCGCCTCCTCCGCACGGGGGACCGCAGGGTCGATCGTCGGGAACGGCATGAAGCCGAGCTTGTCCGGGCCGAGGCCGGCCTGCTTCATCGGCGCCACCACGAAGTTGCCCATCAGGTACATCGCGCCCTTGCCTTGCGCGAGCGACGCAGCTGCCTCCTGCCACGTGTAGGACGCGTGATTGGCGAGGAAATAACCCGGCTTCGTCAGCTGATCCCAGCGATCGAACACGGCCTTGACGCGCGGGTCCGTCATCGGCACCTTGCCGCTCGTCAGCGCCATGTGGAACGGAAAGCCGTTCACGCGCAGGTCGAGATAGTCGAACCACGCCAGATTCGTCCACGGCTCCTTCGTGCCGATCACGAACGGCGTGATGCCGTTCGTCTTGAGCTTCGCGCACGCGTCGAGCAATTCCTGCCACGTCTTCGGCGGCTCGATGCCGAACTTCGCGAAGATGTCCTTCCGGTAATAGATGCCCCACTGGTAATACGTGTACGGGATGCCCCACTTCTTGCCGTCCAGCGTCATCGCCGCCGACGCGGACTTGAGCTTGACGTCGAGATTCCCCTTCGCCCACAGATCGGACACGTCCTCGAACAGCTTCGCATGCACGAACGGCTCCATCTTGTGCCCCGGATACCAGTTCACGACATCGGGTGCGTCGGCGGTCAGAAAATTCCGGATCGCCGTCTTGTACGCATCGTGGTCGAAGCGGTTGACCTTGACCTGCACATCGGGATTTTCGGCCTTGAAGCCGTCCACCGCGGCGTCGAACGCGGCCTTCACCGCGACATCGGACGTATCGGTGTTGATGACGAGCGTTGCGGCGCCTGCATTCAATGCGGCCGTGGCCGCCAACGTGCACAACACGGTCGTCAACACGTTCCTGCGTGTATTCATGGGGATCTCCTCCTGGTGGTTCGCGGCGGCGTCGCGCCGCTCGTATCGTTGCGTCGATTGCTTTTGGTTCACGCGCGGTTCACGCGTACGAGGCCAGCAGCGGCGCTTCCTCGTCGATGCAGCGCCGCAGTGCCTGCCCGCTGCTGTCGAACGCATGCAGCTTGTCGGGCGGCATGAACAGTGAAAGACGGTGGCCCGCACCGATGTTCGTCGTACCGGGCAGCCTGGCGATCCACTGCTGCCCCGCATCGTCGCCGCGCAGGTAGACGTAGGTCGCTTCGCCGAGCCGCTCCTGCCAGGTCGCCTCGCGCACGAGATGCTGCCGGTCGCCGCCGGGTGCGAAATCCTCCGGGCGAATGCCGAGCGTGAGCGGTTCGCCCGGGCGCAACCGGCGGGCATCGACGCACGCCGACAGCACTTCGCCGCTCGCGAGACGCACCCGCGCCTGCCGCTCGCCGGCGTCGACCAGCACGGCGTCGATGAAATTCATCTTCGGCGACCCGATGAAACCGGCGACGAAGCGATTGCGCGGATGGTGATAGAGCTCGAGCGGCGATCCGGCCTGCGCGAGACTGCCGTGCTGACGGGTCGCCTCGCCCGAATTGAGCAGCACGACACGGTCGGCGAGCGTCATCGCCTCCACCTGGTCGTGCGTCACGTAGACCGTCGATACACGGCCGATCTCGCGGTGGATGCGCGCAATCTCGTGGCGCGTCTGCACGCGCAACGCGGCGTCGAGATTGGACAGCGGTTCGTCGAACAGGAACACGCCCGGCTCGCGCACGATCGCGCGCCCGATCGCAACCCGCTGCCGCTGGCCACCGGACAGCGCCCGCGGCTTGCGATCGAGCAGGTGTTCGATCTGCAGCGCGCGCGCCGCACCGAGCACCTTGTCGCGAATCGTCGCCTTGTCGACGCGCGACAGCGTCAGGCCGAACGACAGGTTTTCATGGACGGTCATGTGAGGAAAGAGCGCATAACTCTGGAAGACCATCGACACGCCGCGCCGCGCGGGCGGCACGTCGTTGATCCGCCGGTCGCCGATGAAGATCTCCCCGTCGGTGATGTCCTCGAGCCCGGCGATCATGCGCAGCAACGTCGATTTCCCGCAGCCCGATGCGCCCAGGAATACGCAGAACTCGCCTTCGGCGATGTCGAGATCGACATCCCGCACGATCGGCACACCGCTGCCGTATGCCTTCGACACGCCTCTCAGTACTACGCTTGCCATGCCAGTCTCCACTTGAATGTCTTGTTGTTCACGCGCATGTCGCGGGCCTATTTCGACACCTGTACGACCGCGGTGCCTTGCGGGGCGACCGTCACGTCGACGTAGGTATAGGTCGGTCCGCCGCTGCCTTCAGGCTGTTCGGTGCTCGCCGCGCGCGCCACGCCGTTGACGACGACGGTCGGGTAGTTGCCCGCGAATCGCGCATGCCATGCATAGGAGGTTCCGCCCGCCGGGTTCTCGTTGGCGAGCGTGCTGCGCGTGGCGCCGTCGTGTCGGACGGTGACTTTCCCCGCGCCGATCGGAACGTGCGAGACCTGCAGCCAGGCCATGCCGGTGGCCGGCAGTTGCGACAGGGTCGTCAGCTTGCCGGCGGCAGCGTCGGGCTCGACGCCGAGCAGCCCGGCGATCGCCTGTCCGACGAGCGTGAACGACACCTCCGGATAGTCTCCGTTGACGAAGTTGTTGCCGTAGCCGCCGTGGACGTCGTTGATGCGGTTGTACACGTATTGCATCCACGCCCACGCGGTGGTGCCGTCGTGAACCGCAAAGAATGCGTCCGGCAGATAGGTCGCGGCTTCGAGGTTGGCCGGCGCCTGGCCAAGCGCGGTGGTGTTGAGCCATCCCATGTACTGGTCGCGGCGCGTGCCCGCGTTCATGATCCCCTTCATCGGCGGGAACCAGCTCATCTCGCCGCCCCACGCGATCGACTTGACCGCCGACGGATCGTAGGAGCGCACCACGTCGGTCGAATCGGTGGACGAAACCACGCTCCAAGGCGCGTTGTAATAGGTCTTAAGATCGCCGGCCCGGGTCGCATAGGTGTTCGCCGTCGTCGTATCGCCTGCCGCCGTCGCGAGCTGCTGCATCGCGACGTACGCACGGTACTGGCTGGACAGCGCGTCGGCCGCTTCGACCGGATTGCCCGGTGCGCCTTCGTTGTAGCTCGCCACGCCGGCCCAGATGTCGGCGCCGCTTTCCTGCGCGACCTTGACCTGCCGGCCGTTGGCCGTGCCGTCGACGAGCGGTCCGTAGTGCGCGTCGACGAACGCACTCGCGGTGTTCGTGACGAATGCATAGAACGGGCCGCCCGATGCCGCATAGTCGGTGTCGCCGGTCCAGCGGTAGCCGTCCGCGATGCGCTGCGCAAGCTCGAACGGTGCGGGCAGCTCCCGCACGAACGACGTATCGCTCGAATAGTCGGTGAGGCCGATGGATCCGTCGAAGTTCAGCGCCCAGACAGGGTAGCCGCCGCGTGCCGCATTCGCGGTGGCGGTGAACGCGGCCAGCATCGCCTTGTTCTGCGCATCCAGCCCCAGCATGTGCGCGCCGACGAACTGATGCGCGAAATCGCGCGCGTAGTAATAGGAGCGGAACGGATAACCGGCCCAGTACGACGGCGCGTAGGTCGCGGCGCCCTGCCCGCTCAGGTGCGATTCGTCCATGTTGGTCACGCCGGTCGTGCAGGCCATGCGCGTCCACGAATTCGCCTTGACCTTCGCCCAGTTGAACAGCGCGACGACGGTCGTGTTGTCCGACGACAGTTGCGGATCGTTGGGTGCGGAAGGGGCGACCTCGATATCGTCGATGTTGATCCACGCGCGCCCGCTCGACGACGTGAATGCGATCGTCACGGCCTGATTCGCGGCAACGGCAACGTGCGGAAGGGTGTACTTGATGTAGTTCGAATTCGCGATCGCCGACGGCAGCGTGACGGTCTGAACCGTCTGGCCGGCCACCTGGACGGAGAAGGTACCTCCCGTGCCGTTCGCGGACGTGGCGATCCACGCGGAGATATCGAAGTTGCCCGCGACAGGCGCCGTCACGGTCTGGGACACGGAGTAGCCGTCCCCGCCGTTCAGGAATGCCGCGCGCCCGCCGCCATGCGGATTGTTCGACGCGCATCCGGCGCCGGATGTGACCGTCCACGACGTCGGGCACGCATAACCCGTCGCCCCCGCCGATTCGAAACCCGGATCGCCGAACTGCAGACTCTGAAAGTTGGCCGGGCATGCGGCGTGCGCGAATCCGGCGGCATGAAGCATTGCTGCGCCGAGTATCGTCGCGTGAAGTTTGCGCTGTGCGATCGCACCTTTCCGATTGTCTCTTCTCATGATTTTTCAATCCTCGTTTATATTCGCATTCCTTACTGTTTTGAAAAATTCTTCGCACGGGACTACGTCGAGCTTCCGTTTCCGGCGATTGCTTGTCTCGTGCCCGGCGCCGGCTTGCCGCGCATGGCGGCGAAGCGGCGGCGTGACCCCGGTCGCGCCGCGTACGCGCTGCTACGTCTTGCGGCTCGCGCCGCAGGATTGCCGGACGATCAGCGGCGCGATATCGCGGGTATACAGGCCGTCCGGCGCATCTCCCGAGATGATCCCGACCAGCGTGGCCGCCGCGTCGCGCCCTTCCTGGAACGGCTCGGTGCGAACTGTCGTCAGCGGGGGCGTCGCGAACGCCGCCAGCGGAATGTCGTCGTAACCGACGATCGCGATGTCCTCCGGAATGCGCAGCCCGGCTTCGCGAATCGCCGCCATTGCGCCGAACGCGATCGTGTCGTTTCCGGCGAACAGCGCCGTCATGCGCGGCGAACCGGCGAGCATCGCGCGCATCGCGTCATAACCGCTCTGCGAACTGTAATCGGCAAAGGCGATCCATTCGGGCCGCACGTCCACGCGATGCATCGCCATCGCGTGCCGGAAACCGTCCAGGCGATCGCGGACGACCTGATAGTCCTCCGATGCGAAGCCGATGTGCGCGATCCGCTCGTGACCGAGCTCCAGCAGGTGTTCCGTCGCCTGCTTCGCGGCCGCGCGGTTGTCGACGCCGATCGCACACACGGTACGCTGCTCGGCCAGGTTCGAACCGAAGACGACGAGCGGGAACCCCTTCTCGGCCAGCTCGTGCAGGTGGCCTTCGTCGAGCCGTCGCGGATTCAGGACGGCCAGGCCGTCGATGCGCCCGCTGTCGACGAGATCGAGGAAGGCGCCGGGCCGGTCGGTCTCCTGCACGGGTTCGAGCATGACCTTGTAGCCGTGCGCATGGCACGCGACACTGAGGCCGGCGAGAAAGCGCGGCAGATAGGCGTCGACGTCGACATGCACGTGATCGCCATGCGGCATCAGGAGCGCGATCGTTTTCGTGGAGCCGCTGGCGAGCGATCGGGCCATCGCGTTCGGCACGTAACCGAGCTGCCTTGCGGCCATCATCACGCGCTCGCGCGTTTCCTCGCTGATTCCCATGCCGGTGACGCCATTCAGCACGAACGACACCGTCGTGCGCGATACGCCGGCAAGCTGGGCGACCTGGGTACTCGTTACGCGACTCACGACGAACTGCTCCTGATTCGATTTAGTTACGGCCTGGAAGGCTGGCGCAGGTCATCCCCGCCCCAGGTTGATCGTCGACCCCAATATACCCGACGCTGTCGGCGCAACCGCCGCATCGCGCCGAACCGCCATCTAACGCGGTTTAGTATAGAGACGGCACGCAACAGGTCAAGGAAACGAAATTGAGTGAATACCCTTAGACCGGCGCAGGGCTGCCGCGCCGGTCAGCCGGCGCGGCGTGCGCATGCGTGATGCATCCGCATGCGCTCCGGATCGCAGTTCAGGAGGACAGCGTGACCGCCATTTTCGTCACGGTCCAGTTCGGATCGCCGGTGCTCATCCAGATCCCCGAACCATCGCTGCCGCCGCAGGTCGGCACCCCGTTCGAATCGGATGTCAGCGCGTAGTACCCCGTCGATTGCGTGCCGTTGGCCCAGGTCTGCACGACCTTGCATTGCGTATTGCTGCCCTTCGACGGGAACTTCACGAGCCAGCGGAACCCGCTTCTCGGCTGGGCGACGGGATCGGAATTGTAGGTGAAATCCGTCTCGATCGTGCCGTTCGCGGTCATCGTCTGCGCAATGCCCGCCTTGACCGTGATCGTGTTGCCGGCGTCATGGAAGTACAGCGGGATGTTGTTGACGGCGACGCTGTTGCCGGCCTGGAACGACGACGGAAGACGGGCGAGCGTGACGAGTTTCTTGTTGGGCGCATCGAAATCGAGACCCAGCACCTTCGTGATCACATCGGAAATCATCGCGAACGCGACTTCAGGATAGCCCGTGACGCCATGGCCGGATTCCCACGACGCAAGCCGCGTCAGCCATTTCCATGCCGTATCCGGCTGGTTCGCGTTGTAGAACGCCGTCGGCAGATAGGTATGCGATTCGATGCCCGGATACGCGAGGCCGTGTGCCTGATAGAGCGCTTCCGACTGCGTATCGACGTAGTTCGCCTGGTTCGCCAGTTTCCCCGGATCGGTAATCACGCCCTTGTAAAGCGGGAAGAGATTGGGCTCCTGCGCGTAGTAATCGTAGTACTGCAGGGTCTGGTAATTAGATGCGTTGTACGTCGTGCTCGTCGTGCCGACGAGCCCCACCGAGAAATGCTGCGCGGCCGGCAGGTACCAGTCGCCATTGAAACTCGTCGACAGCGTGCCGAACCGGGTCGTCACGTTGGTCGCATCGCCTTGCGCGAGCAGCGACGGATAAGCCGAGATCTCGCGGTAGTAGGCAATCTCGCTTGCCGCCATATCGCCGCCCAGCAGGATGACGAGATTGCTCGGGAGGTTGTTGCCGCGGTCGTACACGAACTCGTTGTAGGTCGCCGCCTCGCCGTTCGTCTGGGCCCGCGCCATCCGGAAACCCTCGGCATTGATGTAGCTGCTGTTGCTGACATTGGTAAAGCCGTTGTTGAGGTTGTTCGTATAGTTCGTGAAATCCGCCCCCTGATAGCGGCTGTCTGCAGTCAACCGGTACATCCTCGCGATGTTCTCGCCGATCTCGAACGGTGCCGGCGATTCGTCGTTCTGCTCGTATACGGTTCCGTTCGCACCGATTGCCCAGTAAGGCGCCATCGCGCCACCGTTGTCGTGCAGGAGCTTCACGAAGTGATCGGCCATCTGGTAGTTCTGTTCGTAGAAGCCGAGGTAGTACGCCCCGGTCGCATGATGGACATAGTCTCGCGAGTAGTACGCGCAACGATTCTGCAGCCCCGCGAGATAACCCGGCTGCAGATCCTGCGCCGACGACGGACAACGCGCATCGCTCGAAGCGCTCGGCCATCCGAGGCCGGCCGGCTGTGGCGTGCTGAAGAAGGTCCAGTTGTCGGCCACGAAGTTCAGCTTGCGGGCTTCGACGACAGCCTGGTTGAATGCCGTGGCTAGTGCCGCAGCGGAATTCGCGGAATCGGAACTGCTGGCATGCGCGGTCAGCTCGCCATTGTCGATCGCAACCGCGGCATTCAGTGCCGCGACGGAGCGCGCGACCGGATTGTCCGATTGCCCGTCGCATCCGAACAGGAACACGCTCGCGGCAACGGCGGCAAGCACGCGCAGCCGATGGGGCGCGGTTCCGCCGCCGGCTTCCGAACCGCTTGCAATGCGTTTGAGATTCAAGCGCGCAACCGCGCGCCCCGTTGAACGGACGTCCATCGTGACTCTCCTTGCATAATTGACAAGCGCAATCCGGCGCTCCCGGTACGGCTCACCTCTTCCGCTCATCCGCGGACAATGATTCGCAGTTCGAAACACGTGACGGCGGGAGCCGTTGCCGGGAACGACACGCTCGCGCTGTCAATGCAAGCCGGCGCAATGCCGGGCCGAAATCCGATGCGGCTTACTAACTCGCGTTAGTTACGAAGCAAAATAAAAGCTCCAGCCCACAATATGAACGTCCATGCTCGATGACAAGCAATGGCGAAAAATGTTCTCGGCCTGGAGCCTCAGCAACTAATACGCGTTAGTTTAGAATCTTGCATCATCAAGTCAAGATCGGCCGGCCTAGGGGTTTCCCTAGAGTCTGTGGTGACCCTATCTGAATGATGTCGATGATTTTGGGCAGCATCAGGCAGGCGAAGGCGAGGAAATGAAATCCGGCCAGCGCGTGAGGCAAGCGTTCATCGTCGCGCGCGAGGCGTCGAAAGCGCGCAGCCCATGTGAAGCTGCGCCGGACCACCCGGAGTCTGGGCAGCAACACGAAACCGCGTTTGGCCTCGGTGTGCCTGGCCACCTCCTACTCAATGCCGTGGCTTTGTGCTGCGTGACGAGCCGCTTCGCCGGTATAGCCCCGATCCACGTACGCAAGCGCCACGCTCCGGCCGGCCAATTCCTGTACCGCATGGGCCAATTGCTCGACCTGTGCGCGATCCTGATCGTCGGCCGGTGTCACATGCAGTGCCAGCAACTGACCCAGAGTATCGACCGCGAGACGATCACGCTGTTCGTCACGATCAGTGATGACGACGGGGCCGAGGCACTGGAGAACGAATCCGCCGAGGTTCTGAACCCACCCATCGTCTTTAATCGATTTATCGCGCGCTACGAATAGCCGCGGAAAAGCCAACACGAGAGACCGGCGAGAGTTTGTGACGCGGAAAGTGTAGGCGTTCGCAATTAACGCTAGCAGTGTTCACAGGAGCGCCAGCAAAGTTAGTGAACAGAGCTCGCATTATTGGTTGCGCAACGAAAATACTGTGACAAATGCGCCATTTCCCCCAAACTCCTCGAAACCGGACGGATTGCGATTGATCGCCGTCATCATGGTTACCGAGCGCTGCCAGCACTTATTGCGAACGCCAACAGCAACGACTGACAACCAATACGACGGTTCGCGCCGACGCGCGGCGACCGTCATCGACACCAAGGAAGCAAGATGCCGACATTCCAGGTGATGTTGAGGATGGCACTCTACGTTTCGCTGGTCCTGGCCACGCCCGGGCCGACAAATACCCTGCTGCTGTCCTCGGGAATCAAGGTCGGCTTCCGGAAATCGTCGCCTCTCCTGGCTGCAGAGGCAGCGGGCTATGGCTTCGCGATATCACTGTGGGGTTTCTTCCTGGCGACATTCGCGGCCACACGGCCATGGCTTTACGATGTGCTGAAGCTGGGGAGCTCGGCCTATATTTTCTATCTCGCCCTGCAGCTATGGAAAAGCCCACGCTTTGAAGACATCCGGTCGGGTAGCATCGGCTTTCGCGACATGTTCGTCGCGACGACCATGAACCCGAAGGCGTTATTGTTCGCCACTGCGATCTTTCCCCCGCAGGCTTTCGTATCGGTTCCGTTCTATCTCTGCTCGATCGCGGTCTTCACGGCGCTCGCCGTGACGATCGGTTCGATGTGGCTCACCATCGGCGGCGTCTTGACGGCGCGCCGGTCTCTGGCCACCCATACCGGAACGCTGCTTCGCGGTGCGTCGGTAGTGCTGGTGATGTTCGCGGGCACGCTGGCGTTTTCCGTACTCAACCGCTAGAGCCCCCGAAGTTCATAACACTCTCCAAACGCGGGGAGCAGGTCAAGACCGCCGAGATGCGCAAAGGTTGACATCTTTGTTTCGGAAATGGCGACGACCCTATTTTTTCCGTAAATTCAGTCGTTCATTTCGCATTTTTATACAATAACGGCGCGCACGATAAAAATTAAAAAGATGATTCACTTTTAAAAAGGTAAATAGTTTGCCGGAAAATATTTCTCCAATATTTTCCGGATTGAGTATTCCTCTGGATCAATTGAGATTGATATGAAATTTTGCGAGCTGTGCCATCGTGAACACTGTTATGGTGTATCGCAGAGGTTACGTGCATGGCATGGCAAGCCTCGCGAAGCTGAAGTTGTCTGTGCATCTCGATGCGCTAATGGCGATTAGCCGCATCGGCAAATCAATCTGTTGATGCGGCATCCCTTACGCGGCGTGCCGCCGATGCGACGGGCGCCTCGCATTGTTCGATTGTGCTTCCATTTGAATCGAGAAAGGAACAGCCCCGGATCGGACGAGTTGCGAGTTCGGCTCGACAAGGCGGCACTATCCAATCAGGTTTTAAATCCTATGAGAAGAGTGTCATGAGCAACCCGATCAAGAATATCGTCATCGTGGGCGGCGGCACCGCGGGCTGGATGGCCGCCTCGTACCTCGTCAGGGCGCTCCAACAGCAGACGAACATCACGCTCGTCGAGTCTGCGGCGATCCCCCGGATCGGCGTGGGCGAAGCGACCATCCCGAGTTTGCAGAAGGTGTTCTTCGACTTCCTCGGGATACCTGAGCGGGAGTGGATGCCCCAGGTGAACGGCGCGTTCAAGGCCGCCATCAAGTTCGTGAACTGGAGGAAGTCACCCGAGCGCTCGCGCGACGATCACTTCTACCATTTGTTCGGCAGCGTGCCGAACTGCGACGGCGTGCCGCTTACCCACTACTGGCTGCGCAAGCGCGAACAGGGCTTCCAGCAGCCGATGGAGTACGCCTGCTACCCGCAGCCCGACGCGCTCGACGGCAAGCTGGCACCGTGCCTGCCCGACGGCACCCGCCAGATGTCCCACGCGTGGCACTTCGACGCGCACCTGGTGGCCGATTTCCTGAAGCGCTGGGCCATCGAACGCGGGGTGAAACGCGTGGTCGACGAAGTCGTGGAGGTTCGCCTGAACGACCGCGGCTACATCTCCAGCCTGTCCACCAAGGAGGGGCGCGCGCTGGAGGCGGACCTGTTCATCGACTGCTCCGGCATGCGGGGGCTCTTGATCAACCAGGCCCTGAAGGAGCCCTTCATCGACATGTCCGACTACCTGCTGTGCGACAGCGCGGTCGCCAGCGCCGTGCCCAACGCCGACGCGCGCGTGGGGATCGAGCCGTACACCTCCGCGATCGCCATGAACTCGGGGTGGACCTGGAAGATTCCGATGCTGGGCCGGTTCGGCAGCGGCTACGTCTTCTCGAGCAAGTTCACGTCGCGCGACCAGGCCACCGCCGACTTCCTCAACCTCTGGGGCCTCTCGGACAAGCAGCCGCTCAACCAGATCAAGTTCCGGGTCGGGCGCAACGGGCGGGCCTGGGTCAACAACTGCGTCGCCATCGGGCTGTCGTCGTGCTTCCTGGAGCCGCTGGAATCGACGGGAATCTACTTCATCTACGCGGCGCTTTACCAGCTCGTGAAGCACTTCCCCGATACCTCGTTCGATCCGCGCTTGACCGACGCGTTCAACGCCGAGATCGTCCACATGTTCGACGACTGCCGGGATTTCGTCCAGGCGCACTATTTCGCCACGTCGCGCGACGACACGCCGTTCTGGCTCGCGAACCGGCACGACCTGCGGCTCTCGGACGCCATCAAGGAGAAGGTTCAGCGCTACAAGGCAGGGCTGCCGCTGACCACCACGTCGTTCGACGATTCTACGTACTACGAAACGTTCGACTACGAATTCAAGAACTTCTGGCTGAACGGAAACTACTACTGCATCTTTGCCGGCTTGGGCATGCTGCCCGACCGGTCGCTGCCGCTCTTGCGGCACCGGCCGGAATCGATCGACAAGGCCGAGGCGATGTTCGCCCGCATCCGGCGCGAGGCCGAGCGTCTGCGGACGAGCCTGCCGACGAACTACGACTACCTGCGCTCGCTGCGTGAGGGCGACGCGGGGCTGTCTCGCGGCCAGCCCGGGCCGACGCTCGCGACGCCGGAATTCCTGTAGTGGAGCGCACTCTCGACCGGGTATGCGCATTCGCGGCCACGCACGCCGCGGTGGCGGCCTGCGATCCGCTGCGGGCGCGGGCGCTCGTTCTGCAGCTGCCGGGCCTGAACCGTAAAAAGGACGTGCCCGGCATCGTCGGCCTGTTGCGCGAGTTCCTGCCGGCACGCGGCGTGCCTGCCGGCTGGGGTTTCGTCGAAGCCGCCGCCGCGATGCGCGACATCGGCTTCTTCCTGGGCTCGCTCAAGCGGCACGGACACGAGCCTGCGGACGTGGTGCCCGGGCTCGAGCCGGTGCTGCTCGACCTGGCGCGCGCGACCGACCTGCCGCCGCGCGAGACGCTCCTGCATGTGACGGTCTGGAACCCCGCGGCGGCCGACGCGCAGCGGAGCTACACCGGGCTGCGCGACGAAGCGCACCTGCTCGAGAGCGTGCGCATCTCGATGGCGGCCCTCGAGGCGGCCATCGAGCTGACCGTCGAGTTGTACGACGTGCCCCTGCGGTCGCCGGCATTCGCCGAAGGGTGCGACGAACTGGCGGACTATCTCCACAAGATGGTCGAATCGATCGTTTACGCCTACCGCTATATCTCGGTGCAGGTTTTCTACGACGAGCTTCGCCCGTACTACGAACCGATTCGGGTCGGGGGCCGGAGCTACCTCGGCCCCGGTGCGGTGGAAATGCCCCTCTTCGTGCTGGAGCACGTGCTGTGGGGTTCGCAGTCGGACCACCCTGGTTATCGGGAATTCAAGGAGACGTACCTGCCCTACGTGCTTCCCGCGTTCAGGACGGTCTACGCCCGGTTCGCCGGGGAGCCGGCGCTCGTCGACCGCGTGCTCGACGAAGTGCAAGCGGCCGGCGCGCGGGGCGAGCCAGTCAGGGCCGGGCTGGCGGCCCTCGACCGAGTTTTCGAGGTCCTGCTGCGCTTCCGCGCGCCTCACCTCAAATTGGCGGAGCGGGCGTACGAAGTCGGGCAAAGCGGCCCCACGATCGGCAGCGGGGGGTACGCGCCAAGCGCGCTCGTCGATCTGCTCACGCTCACGCGTGCCGCGCGGTCCCGCATCCGCGCCGCGCTCGACAAACCCTGACGCACCACGCGTGCAGCCATGTGTTCCATCTCACAAGGAGAGTGTGCCCCCATGACTCAGAAGAGCCCCGCGAACGGGCGCGACAGCAACCACTTCGACGTGATCATCCTCGGCTCGGGCATGTCCGGCACCCAGATGGGGGCCATCCTGGCCAACCAGCAGTTTCGCGTGCTGATCGTCGAGGAGTCGTCGCACCCGCGGTTCACGATCGGCGAATCGTCGATCCCCGAGACGTCTCTCATGAATCGCATCATCGCCGATCGCTACGGCATTCCGGAGCTCGACCGCATCACGTCGTTCTACTCGACGCAGCGTTACGTCGCGTCGAGCACGGGCATCAAGCGCAACTTCGGCTTCGTGTTCCACAAGCCCGGCCAGGAGCACGACCCGAAGGAATTCACGCAGTGCGTGATTCCCGAGCTGCCGTGGGGTCCGGAGAGCCATTATTACCGGCAGGACGTCGACGCCTACCTGCTGCAAGCCGCCATCAAATACGGCTGCACGGTCCGCCAGAAGACGAACGTGACCGAATACCACGCCGACAAGGACGGCGTCGCGGTGACCACCGCCCAGGGCGAACGGTTCACCGGCCGGTACATGATCGACTGCGGAGGCCCCCGCGCGCCGCTCGCGACCAAGTTCAAGCTCCGCGAAGAGCCGTGTCGCTTCAAGACGCACTCGCGCAGCCTCTACACGCACATGCTCGGGGTCAAGCCGTTCGACGACATCTTCAAGGTCAAGGGGCAGCGCTGGCGCTGGCACGAGGGGACCTTGCACCACATGTTCGCGGGCGGCTGGCTCTGGGTGATTCCGTTCAACAACCACCCGCGGTCGACCAACAACCTGGTGAGCGTCGGCCTGCAGCTCGACCCGCGTGTCTACCCGAAAACGGACATCTCCGCGCAGCAGGAATTCGACGAGTTCCTCGCGCGGTTCCCGAGCATCGGCGCGCAGTTCCGGGACGCCGTGCCGGTGCGCGACTGGGTCAAGACCGACCGCCTGCAATTCTCGTCGAACGCCTGCGTCGGCGACCGCTACTGCCTGATGCTGCACGCGAACGGGTTCATCGATCCGCTCTTCTCCCGGGGGCTCGAGAACACCGCGGTGACCATCCACGCGCTCGCGGCGCGCCTCATCAAGGCGCTGCGCGACGACGACTTCTCCCCCGAGCGCTTCGAGTACATCGAGCGCCTGCAGCAGAAGCTTCTGGACCACAACGACGACTTCGTCAGCTGCTGCTACACGGCGTTCTCGGACTTCCGCCTGTGGGACGCGTTCCACCGGCTGTGGGCGGTCGGCACGATCCTCGGGCAGTTCCGGCTCGTGCAAGCCCACGCGAGGTTCCGCGCGTCGCGTGACGAGGGTGACCTCGATCACCTCGACAACGACCCGCCGTACCTCGGGTACCTGTGCGCGGACATGGAGGGGTACTACCAGTTGTTCAACGACGCCAAAGCCGAGGTCGAGGCCGTGAGCGCCGGGCGCAAGCCGGCCGACGAGGCCGCGGCGCGGATTCACGCGCTCATCGACGAACGAGACTTCGCCAGGCCGATGTTCGGCTTCGGGTACTGCATCACCGGGGCCAGGCCGCAGCTCAACAACTCGAAGTACAGCCTGCTGCCGGCGCTGAAGCTGATGCACTGGACGCAAACCAGCGCGCCGGCAGAAGTGAAAAAGTACTTCGACTACAACCCGATGTTCGCGCTGCTCAAGGCGTACATCACGACCCGCATCGGCCTGGCGCTGAAGTAGTCAGCCGACACCTACATGAAAACGATGGACGACGTTCAATTGGATCAAGCTGTCGCCAAGGAGCACCTCCCGGGGGCTTACGACGCGACCACGCGCCTGGCCGCGAGCTGGTACGTCGCGATGCGCTCGGACGACCTCAAGGACAAGCCGACGGCGTTGACGCTCTTCGGCCGTCCGTGCGTGGCGTGGCGCGGCGCGACGGGGCGGGCGGTGGTGATGGACCGCCACTGCTCGCACCTCGGCGCGAACCTGGCCGACGGGCGGGTCAAGGACGGGTGCATCCAGTGCCCGTTTCACCACTGGCGGTACGACGAGCAGGGCCAGTGCGTTCACATCCCCGGCCACAGCCCGGCGGTGTGCCGGCTGGAGCCCGTCCCGCGCGGCGCGCGCCAGCCGACGTTGGTCACCGCCGAGCGATACGGCTACGTGTGGGTCTGGTACGGCTCGCCGCAGCCGCTGCACCCGCTGCCCGAAATCGCCGCGGCCGACGTCGACAACGGCGACTTCATGCACCTGCACTTCGCGTTCGAGACGACGACGGCGGTCTTGCGGATCGTCGAGAACTTCTACGACGCGCAGCACGCGACCCCCGTGCACGCGCTCCCGATCTCGGCCTTCGAACTCAAGCTCTTCGACGATTGGCGCCAGTGGCCGGAGGTCGAGTCGCTGGCCCGGGCGAGCGCGTGGTTCGGTGCCGGGATCGACTTCACCGTGGACCGGTACTTCGGGCCCCTCGGCATGCTGTCGCGCGCGCTCGGCCTGAACATGTCGCAGATGAACCTGCACTTCGACGGCTACCCGGGCGGGTGCGTCATGACCGTCGCGCTGGACGGAGACTTCAAATACAAGCTGCTCCAGTGCGTGACGCCGGTGAGCGACGGCAAAAACGTCATGCACATGCTCATCTCGATCAAGAAGGTCGGCGGCGCCCTGCGCCGCGCGACCGACTACGTGCTGTTCGGGTTGCAGACCAGACAGGCCGCGGGGTACGACGTCAAGATCTGGAACGGAATGAAGCCGGACGGCGGCGGCGCGTACAGCAAGTACGACAAGCTCGTGCTCAAGTACCGCGCGTTCTACCGGGGCTGGGTCGACCGCGTCGCCGAGACGGCTGCTCGACCGCACCGCCGCGAGTGAGCGGCGATGCGTGATCCAGGTTCACGACAGGCTCCACGCCTGGCCGTTTTGCCCCGTCGGCGCTTGCCGCCCCTGGCCGGACCGTTGATCAGAACTGGTAACCCGCGCCCACCACCGCGCCGAAGTCCGAGCGGCTGTTGCCCGTCACCGACGCCTTGACGACCCAGCGGTTGCTCTCCGTCACGTACGAGTACCCGGCGGCAAAGCCCTGCTGGCCGTGATAGTTCGCGGTCGCTGCCGACACCATCGAGCGGCCCGCACCCGTCGGTTGCGGCAAGCCGGCCACCGCCATCGCCGACGCGACGCCGCCGTACATGTCCTTCTTCAGGTCGTTGAACGAGTTGTACACCTGCCCGATGCGCTGGTCGGTGTAGCTCTTCGCCTGCGTCGAAGCGGCCGTGAAGTTGTCGTTCAGTTGCTGCACGTTCACCGCGTCGGTCGGCGCCGTCCCGGCCGCGACGTTCGTGATCTGGCGCTCGCTGCCCTTCGCGCCGACCGAGAACGAGTTGTCGCGATCGGCGACGGAGCCCTGGCCGACCGCCACCGCGTTCTTGCCGGTCGCGGTTGCCGTCGACCCGATCGCACCCGCATCGGCACGCGCGATCCACGTGGTGTTCGCATCGGTGACCGCCGCACGGATCTTGTCGTTGGCCGCCACGCTCTTCAACGCGGTGTTGAACTGGCCGACGTTGACCGCATCGTTGTCGTTCACGCCCGCCGCGACGCCGGTCAGCACGCGGTCGCCCGCCGTGCCCGAGAAGTTCACGCTGGTGCCGCCCGTGTCCTTCCCGACCGTGATCGCGCCGTTCGGGCTCTGCTGCTGCACGAGGCCGGCCTTGCCGTTCGCGATGTTGGTCACGCTGCCCTGCAGGTTCGAGATGTCGGTCGTGTTCTTCGACACCTGCTGGTTGGTCGCGTAGAGCTGCGAGCCGTTTACCGCGTCCGTGCTGGTTGCGCTGAGCGTTCCGGCCTGCACATTCGTGATGCGCGTGCCGCCGGCGCCGCCGAGCGTGATCGTGCTCTTCGAGCTGTCGTCGTACTGCACCGCGAGCGCGCCGAGCTGGTTGAGATTCGACTGCACGTCCTTCAGCTGCTTCACGTTCACCGCGTCGGTATCGCTGGTGCCCGCCGCGACGTTCTTCAGCACGACCGCCGAATTGGCGTCGCCGCCGACGAGCGAGACCGAATTCAGCCGGTTGCCGTTCGTGTCGACGTCATACTTGACGACGTTCTTCACGGCTTCGCCGGTCTGGTTCGACACCTGCGTGATCTGCTGTTCGAGATCGGATTTCACGCCCGACAACTGGCCGCCGTTCACCGCGTCGGTACTGCCCGCGGCGACGTTGCCGTCGGCCACGTTCGTCAGCTTCGTCGGCGCACCGCCGCGCGCCGCGCTGTATGCGCCGAGTTTCGGGTCGAACTGCAGCGCGTCCTGCTGCAGCCCGGCAATAGCGGCCGTGTTGCCGGCGATGTTCGTTTCGGCGTTGCCGAGGCGCGTTTCGTGATTCTCGAGCGTCGTCGTGTTGCTGCCGACGCGGCCGTCGAGGTTCGTGAGTGCGTCGCCGACGTTGTTGAACGAACCGCCGCCGACCTTGTATGCCGGCGCGCTGATCGAGCCGTCCGGATTCGCCGTCGCGCCGCCGCCGAGCGCGGCCGCGGTGCCGCCGATCGCTCGGCGCAACTGCGCGCCGTTCACTGCGTCCGTGCTGCCCGACGCCACGTTGCCTTCCGCGACATTGGTCACGCGCACCGGGCTCCCGCCGTTGCCCGCGCCGAGCGACACCTGCCGCTTGCTCGCATCGTCGTACTTCACGGCCAGCGCATCGAGCTGGCTCGTGCCGTTCTGAACTGCCGCGGTCAACTGGTCGACGTTGACTGCATCCGTGCCGTTCTTGCCGGCCGCGACGTTGCTGATCCGTTGCGGGCCGTTGCCGCCGTGGCTCGCATCGTAGGCGCCGAGGCCCGCGTTCCACTGGAGCGCATCCTGCTGCAGCGCCGCGATGTTGCCCGTGTTCGTCGTCACCTGGTTGCCGACGGTCGTGATCGACTGATTCAGCGTGTCGGTCGCCTTGCCGAGCTGGCCGACGTTCACCGCGTCGCCCGCGGCGATGCCGTCCGCGACGTTGTGCAGGCCGACCGGCGCCTGCGCGCCCTTGCCGCCGAGCGTGACGCCGCCGTGCGCGTCGTCGTCGTACTGCACCGCATTCTTCGTCGCGTTGCCGATCTGGCTGGTGATCGACGTGCTCAGGTTGCCGAGCGTCGTGCTGAGGTTGTTCGTCACGCTCGTGCTGAGCGATGCGAGGCCGCCGTTCAGCTGGCCGACGTTGACCGCGTCGTGCACGTCCTTGCCGTCCGCGACGTTGTGCAGCGTCGTGCCGTTCGTGCCGGCGAACGTCACCGAATCGAACCCGCTCGCGCCGTCGTACTTCACGTTGCGCGTATCGGCCGCCTGCAGGTTGCCGATGTTCGAGGCCGCCGTGCTCAGCGACGTGTTGATGCCGGACACGCTGTTCTGCAGGTTCGTGATGTTCGAAGCCGCCGTCGAAATGGACGTCTGCAGCGGCGCGACGCTGCCCTTCAACTGGCCGACGTTCACCGCGTCGGTATCGGCAACGCCGGCCGCGACGCCGCCGATCGTGGTGCCGTTGCTGCCGTCGAGCGTGATCGCCGCATGCGAATCGTCCGTGTATTTCACGACGTTCTTCGTTGCCGAGACGATGCTGGTGCTGAGGCTGTTGCCGACACTGGTCACGCGCTGGTCGACGTTCGTGATCGAAGTCGACAGCGAATCGCCGACCGACGTCACGCGTGCGTCGACGTTGCCGATGCTCGTGCTGAGCGCGCTGTTCACGTTCTTCAATTGCTGGACGTTGACGGCGTCCGTATCGGCCGCGCCGGCCGCGACGTTCTTGAGCTGGCGTTCGTTGCCGAGCGCACCGAACGACACCGCGCCGCCGACCGGCGCTGCCGTGCCGCCGAAGACCGGCGTGCCGCCGTTGTTCGCGCCGACGCTGCCCGAGCCGATCGCCACCTGGTTGTTGTCGTTCGTCTGCGCGCCCGCGCCGATCGCCACGGATTGCGTGCCGCCGGCACGCGTCTGCGTCGCCGCGTCGTACGCGGCGCCATTCGATACGCCGTCGCTCGACGTCGGGTTGGCGCCGCCGATCGCGATCGAGCGATCGCCGCTGGCCAGCGCCGAGTGGCCGAGCGCGATCGAGCTCGTGCCGTGCGCGTCGGCGACGTTGCCGAGCGCCATCGAGAAGTCGCCGATCGCCGCCGACTGACGACCGACCGCAAGCGACGTATTGCCTTGCGCAACCGCCACCGTGCCGATCGCCGTCGCCGAGTTCGCCAGCGCCTGCGAGCCGACACCGATCGCAATCGCGCCACCGCTGCTGGTGCCGCCCTTGCTGCTTGCGTTCGACTGGTCACCGATCGCGATACCGCTGGTGCCGGCCCTGGCATTCGTTCCCTGCGTGACGTTCGAGGTGCTCACCGCCACGAAACTCCCGCTCTTCGTTGCCACGCAGAGCGGGTTCGTGCCGTCGATGCACTGGCCGTTCAACGCGTTGTCCGGGTTGCCACGGTCGACGAAATTGTCCGCGTGCGCGCCTCCCGCGATCAACACGCCTGCACCCGTGAACATGGCGGCGACAAGCGCCGAAATCTGGTTCCTCTTCATGCTGTTCTGCTCCGTTTTGTATCGTAAGGTTTGAATACGGACTACTTACTTTTATTTACAGATTCGACTTCGATTGCGATTACGACTTCAGTGCGGAACCCGTTCACGATGCGCGGCCCGGCCGTGTCGAACGCGACACGCACCGACCGCGCAATTCGGCAGGGCGTTCGAAAGCCCGGGCACGCCGTCTCTTGACAGCCCGTTCCGTTAATTCGTTACATGCATTAGGAATACGTATTGTTATTTATGGACGAGCGCTACCCCGACTGAATCCGGAGATTCAACCCGTCTTTATAACCACCCGGAATCCGACGTCGCGCCGATCGCGACCAACCCCGTTTCTTTTATTTCATCTCCGGCAACCGGATTTCCGTTCCGATGTGCAGGACATTCGCTCAGGCATGCATCAACTGATGCTCCGGACTCGAATCGCGCAACGTCCGCCGCGGTTCGTCGTGCCTTCCGTTGGTCTGCACCATCCGTCGCTCAAAGTTCGGACGAATTATGAGACACGATCAATGAATATCAAAGTCGGCATTGTTTATAGATTGTAAAACCCAATATATTCAATGCGTTACGATAAATATGAGCGTCTCGCAAACGATTGCGCATAATATAGATTAATAGGAATCTTTTTAGGAGAGGATAAATACTTTGCCGAAGCGGATTTGAATTAAACAAAATCGGACAAGCCCACGATTTTTGACGCACATCAACGCGGCAACACTGCAGGCGTAAACCGCAGCACATTTCGAAGCCGCATAAAACGACATGGTGCGAATATCGACAACCCATCTGGCGGGATTCGAAATATGCTCCTACAATTTCGCTCGCATCGATACCGGCAGCCGCGACCATTCACGACGCGACCACGGCAATCGTCCGCGTCTTAACCGGCTCAGTGATCAAAACAACGAACGCCGTGTCATGCGCCGACCGGTTGCCTGCCGCGCAGTCCGGCCCAATCCGAATATCGATGCGAGCGAGCGATGCGGTTGCGCGTCGACATAGAGCGGCTTCCGACGATTCCCCCAACCGGGTAGGCCACCCGCGGGATCGCAGCCAGCCGCCTTTCCAGAACAGGTGCACGATGCCTCCATCGATCTCCGCATTGAGCAACGCCCATCTGCTGATCGTCGACGATCAGCCCGACCAGCTCCGTTTGCTGATCGACATCCTGCGCGGCACGGGGTGCCGGATCACCATCGCATCCGACGGGGCGCAGGCGTGCCAGCGCGCGCAGGCGCTGATGCCCGACTTGATCCTGATGGATGTCCGCATGCCGCGCATGGACGGTTTCACCGCGTGCCGGCTGCTGGCCGCCGATCCGCTGACGAGCGCGATTCCGGTCATCTTCCTGACCGTGGCCGGCGAATTGCACGAGCGCCTCGAGGGGCTCGAAATCGGCGGCGTCGACTACGTGGTGAAGCCGTTCGAGCCGGCCGAAGTGCTCGCGCGGATTCGCGTGCAGCTCGCACGAACCAGGCGTGAGCGGCCTGTCGAGACGGAGAGCCCGTTCGCGGCCGGCAAGGACGACGACATCATCGTGCGCGCGGCCATTCGCCACCTGTCGCGGACGCTGAACGATCCGCCGACGGTCGAGCAGCTGGCGCGCGCGGTCGGCACCCATGAAAAACGGCTGTCGCGCGCGTTTCGCGACAATCTCGGCCAGACGGTGTTCGAGTATCTGCGGCACGAGCGGCTGCGGATCGCGCAGGACCTGCTGGATTCGACGTCGCTCAGCATCGCCAGCATCGCCAAGGAAATCGGCTTTTCCACGCCGGCGAACTTCGCGACCGCATTCCGCGAACGTTTCGGCATCACGCCGACCGAGTGGCGGCGCCAGCGCCACGCGGGCCGGCGCGCCTCGACCCGCGAACCGCAGCGCGGCGCGTAGGCCGCGTTCGGCATGCTCGCGACTACCCGCTACCAGTTGTATTTCGCGCTGGCCAGCACGGTCCGCTCGTTGCCGAACACGCACACCGCGTACGACTGGCAGCCGCTGACGTAACGCCGGTCGAACAGGTTCGCGACGTTCAATGCGAACCGCCAGTGGGCCATCTCGTAGTGCATCGCCAGGTCGTACAGCGTATAGCTCGACACCGTCAGCGAATTGTCGGGCGCACCGGCCGATGCGCTCTGGTAGCGCACGCCGGCGCCTATTCCGAGCCCGGACAGCGCGCCCGTATGCCAGGTCCAGTCGGCCCACATCGACGCCATCTGCCGCGGCAGCGGCACGGCCACCGGCCAGTGGTTCAGCGACGCGTCGTTTGCCTGCACGTTCTTGACGTCCTGATAGACATACGACGCGACCACCGACAGCTCGCGGGTCAGCTTGCCGACCGCGCTCAGCTCGATGCCGCGCGAGCGCACCTTGCCGGTCTGCACGGACGTCGTGCCGGTGGGGTCGAGATTCACCGGCGTCGGCGTCACGACGTTGGTCTGGTCGATCTGGTAGACGGCCGCGTTCAGCATCAGGTTCTTGCCCGGCGGCTGCCAGCGCAGCCCGGCTTCCGTCTGCGTGCCGCGTGTCGGCTTCGGCAGGCCGCCGCCGACCATTCGCACGCCGATGACGGGATCGAACGACGTCGAATAACCCACATACGGCGACAACCCGGCATCGCCCTGATAGGTGAGCCCGACGCGCCCGGAGAACGCACTGACGTCCTGCTGCGTCTGCTTGCCGGCCGTCCGGTCGTCGAACCGCGCATTGACCCAGTCCTCGCGGCCGCCGAGCGTCAGCGTCCAGCGCTGCCAGCGGATCTGGTCCTGCGCGTACACGCCGACCGCGTTCATCGCGGTGTACTGGTCGACATGGCCGAGCGACGTCGGGCCGGAAAAGATCGCGGCCGTGACGGGCCGATAGACGGGATGGTACAGGTTCAGCGACGGCGCCAGCGCGAGCCAGACGCTGTTGGTGGTCGTCTGCCGGTCGAACTGCGTACCGAGCAGCAGCGTATGTTCGAGCGGCCCCGTGCCGAAGCGCGCCTGCGCGTGGTTGTCGATATCGAGCCGGCTGTAGTTGAGCTGGAACAGCCCCGCGAAACGCATCATGTTCGTCGTGCTGCGGGGCGCCAGGCCGTTGCCGAACACCGTCGCATCGTCGAGCGACAGGTGCGACCAGCGCACGTCCTGGTGCAGCGTCCAGATCGCATTCACGCGGTGCTCCAGCGCATAGCCGAGCGACCATTGCTTCTTCCGGTAGTCGTTGAACCCCGGGTCGCCCATGTAGATGTCCTGCGACAGGCGGCCGTTCGGGTTCGGCAGTACCGTGCCCGACGCGGGCAGGAAGTTCGACGAGATGTCGCCGCTATCCTGCAGGAACGACGCGGAGAACGTCAGCGACGTGTCGGCGTTCGGCCGCCATCGGAACGACGGCGCGAGCGCGACGCGACGGTCGCCGTTCGGGCCGGTCACCGCATTGCCGTCGCGCGCCACGCCGACGAAGCGATACGCATACCGGCCGTCCGGATCGAGCCGGTCGCCGACGTCGAGCATGAATTGCTTGCGCGCATCGTTGCCGATCTGCACGCCGGCTTCGCGCACGCGCTCGCCGTCGGCGAGTTTCGTGTGGGCGTCGACGATCGCGCCAGGCTCGCCCGCGCCGTACAGCACCGACGTCGGCCCGCGCAGCACCGCAATCGAGTCGATCGTGTACGGGTCGACACGCCAGTTCGCGATCACGGCCGTATTCGGCGCCGGCACGCCGTCGACGTACAGCGTCGGCGTGAAGCCGCGCAGCGCCGCATACCAGTCGGTCCGGCTGTCGGCGCCGAACGTCGAGAAACCCGGCACGTAGCGCAGCGCCTGGTTCAGGTCGGCCGCGCCGGTCATCTCGATCTGTTGTGCGGTGACGATGTTGATCGTCTGCGGGATCTCGGCCACCGGCGTGTCGGTCTTCGTGCCGACGGTGGTGCGCAGCCCGACGAGCCCGACCGACGATCGGCCGGCCTTTCCCGTCACGTCGATCGGCGGCAGCACGGCCGTCGCCGTGCCGGCCTGCGGCACCGCCGCCGCCGAGTTCGACGCCTGCGCGTGCGCGCCGCCCGCTGCGGCCGCGCACAACGCTCCCCCGGCAGCGATCGCCCATGCGCGTCGCACCGCCCCTGTCTCCATCAACATCGTTTGAATACTCCGTCGTGCTGTCTTGGCCCGTTCGGCCGGATCGAGGCACGGTGCGCCGCCGGCGTCCGTCCTGCGCTGTCGTGATTGTCGTGCTGGTGATGTCGGTCGCGCGCGAATCGGCATGCACTGGCCGATCGCGCCGTTCGCGAGCGCAGCGATCATACCGGTCGAACGCGGCACGGTCTTTAAAAAAATGCGTGGACGTTTGAAAGTGCGCATTCTGCGATTCATGCCGCCTCCGATCGCGGCATGACGGCATGCGAAGTCGCACATCTCAAGCGTTCCGGGCAAATCGAAATTGCGCATCGAAGCCGATCCGCCGCCACGCGCCGGCCCCTGGAACGCCGCTCAGCGGAATGCGTGACGTGCCGGTTCGACGGAGAACGCGCCGAACCGGCGGCGTGCGCGCCACGCCATCGCCGGCGTCGCGCGCACGCCGGCCGGATCAGATCGGCGAAGTCGGCGCGACGGATTTCAGCGTCGTGAACGCGGCGCTGCAGTCGTACGGCGTCGACGTGCCCGGCGTGCCCGTGACCGTCACGTCGTTCGCGCTCGACGTAACGATCGAGCCGGAGAAGCTCACGGCGCCCGGCCCGAGCGTATAGTGCGTCGCGGCGTCCTTCTCGAACGTCGGCTGCGTGCCGTCGAACACGACGTTGTTCAGCGCGATGCCGAGCGGAAAGTGCTGCCCGTTCGCTTCATAGCCGGAGAACGTGACCTTTCCGCCGCCGAATTTCGCACTGCCGACGTCGTGAAAGTCCTGGACTGTAATGTTCGTGAAATCCGGATACAGCGTGCCGGTCGACGAACTGTAGAACGGATCGAACACCAGCGGCCGCGCGACGTTCCTCATGCAGACCTGCGCGAAACGCACGTTGGTCACCAGGCCGCCGCGCGACGAATCGGACTTGATCCGCAGGCCGTTGCCGTTCGGGCTGTCGAACCCGTCCATCGTCAGGTCGCGCACATCCACGTCCGACACGCCGGCATTCGTTTCGCTGCCGATCGACATGCCGTGGCCATAGTAGAAATGGTTGTGCGCGATCGTCAGTTGCTTCGCGCCCGGCGACGCGCTCGACTTCACGGCGACATGATCGTCGCCGGTGCTGATGTACGAGAACGCGAGCAGCACCTGGCTCGACTGCCCCGGATCGAAACCGTCGGTGTTCTTCGCCGTGTCGGGCGTGAAGCAGGTGGCGGGGGTCGTCTCGTTGGGCTGCGTGCCGCTCGGGCATGCATAGCCGCTGCGCGTATAGACCGCGCTCGGCGTGACGATCTTGATGCCCCACGCGGTCACGCCGGTCACGCCGTTCGTCACCACGTGGAAGTTCGGCGAGTTCTGCAGCGTGATCCGGTACAGCGTGAAGTGGCTGCCGCCCTTCACTTCCAGCAGCCGCGGGTTCTGCTGGTTCAGGCCTTGCGTCTTGTTCTGGTACGCGACGTCCCACCACGTGCGCAGGCCCGCATTCGGCCCGCTCGTCAGCAGGCTGCCGCCGCGCCCGTCGATTACACCGTCGCCGACGATCGCCGCGTTCGCCGTGCCGGACGCGCTGATGAACGGGTTGCACGACTTCTTGCTGCTCGACGTCGCCGTGCCGCACGTGCCGACGCCGTTGTCGTACAGCGCCGGATTGCGCGACGCGAACAGCGTGACGCCCTTGTCGAGCCACAGCGTCACGCCCGATTTCAGCGTCAGCGGCCCGCTGATGAACGCCGTCTGGCCGTTCGCACCGGCCGTCAAATGCACGGCGGAGCCGGCCGCGCATTGCGCGATCGCGTTCTGGATCCGCGTCGTATCGTGCTCCGAATTCGACGCGGTCGAATCGAGCGCGTCGACCGAGCCGCCGACCGGCGTGAGCTGCGCCGCGACGGTGCCGCATACGCTCGTCGGCAGCACCGGTTCGCTCACGGTACCCCACTGCGTACCGACCGTCGTCGCCGCCGTGGCCGGCACCGCCATCGCGCCGACGCCGGCCAGCGCGGCAAGTGAAGCCATCCGCACCGCGCGTCGCGCGAATCGATCGTCAAGGACTGCGATTCTTCTCGTCATCGTGTTGTTCTCCGGTTTTTTTCATGCGTCGAGCGACGCCGGCGTTGCTGCGCCGGCATGAAGTCGTACCGGCCCGCGAACCGGCATGCGATGCGCAGAACATCATTTAATTGTCAGTTGTGTGACAACAATAAAAATAGCGAACTGGCATCGATCGGCACACCTGACGTGTCTGCTGTTCGCAGGGCCGGCGACGATAATATCTCGCAAACGTATCAATCAACATTTATTTCCGTTTTATTAGCATGTTAATCAACTGATTCGTCACAATCGCTATCGGATCGAATGATTGTTTCGTGACAACTTTTTATTCCGGAACAGTGATGCTTCCGCTACACTCCGCGTCGTCATGCGATGACTGATTTCAATGACGCTCAAGATGACGCTCGGCGGTCGGTCGCCCCGCTCGCCCGCGGTGCCCGCGAGCGGGTCTCGTCAAGGAACGACACAACCATGAACGACACGCGATTTCGGCCCGGATCCGGTGCAGGCATCTCCCGGCGCACCTTCCTTTACAGCGTCGGTGCGCTCGCGCTGTCGGCCTGCGGCGGCGCGGACGCGACCGGGAGCGCCCCCGGCATCGCAGTTGCCGCGGCGGGTAACCGTGCGCTCGCACGCGTTGCGACGGGTACCGCGACCGTCGCAACGCGTGAAGCGTTCGCACATCCGGGATTGCTGCACACGCAAGCCGATTTCGACCGGATCGCGCGGAAGGTATCGGCCGCCGCGTCGCCCTGGCTCGACGGCTGGAACCGGCTCGTCACGAACGGTCATGCGCAGTTGTCGTGGTCGCCGCGACCGCAGGCCGTCGTGACGCGCGGCGGCACCGGCACGCAAAACTACCCGGTGCTGTACAAGGACATCGCAGCCGCCTATGCGTGCGCGCTGCGCTGGAAGATCTCGGGCAATGCCGCCTATGCGGACAAGGCCGTGCAGATCATGAATGCGTGGTCGGCCACGCTGCAGAACCTCGCCGGGGACTCGAACGTCGACCTGGCAGCCGGCATCTACGGCTACGAATTCGCCAACGCCGGCGAAATCATGCGCACCTATCCCGGCTGGGCGGCGACCGATTTCGCCGCGTTCCAGACGATGATGGCCGACAAGTTCTACCCGATCAACGCCGACTTCCTGAGTCGCCACAACAACACGGACATCACGCACTACTGGGCCAACTGGGATCTGTGCAACCTCGCATCGATCATGGGGATCGGCGTGCTGTGCGACGACCACGCGAAGTTCGACGAGGCCGTCAACTATTTCATCGACGGGCCGGGCAACGGCGCGATCGCGCAGGCCGTCTACTACCTGCACCCCGGCCATCTGGGCCAGTGGCAGGAGTCGGGCCGCGACCAGGGGCACAACACGCTCGGCATCGCGCTGGGCGGCGCGATCTGCGAAATGGCGTGGAACCAGGGCATCGACCTGTACGGTTACGACAACAACCGTTTTCTCGCGGGCGCGGAATACGTCGCGAAGGCGAATCTCGTGCGGCCCGACGGCACGTTTCTGCCGGTGCCGTACGCGTCGTACTCGAATGTCGACGTGACCCAGACGCAATTCTCGACAGCCGGCCAGGGCACGATCCGCCCGTGCTGGGCACTCGTCTACAACCATTACGTGAACCGCAAGGGGCTGTCGGCGCCCTGGTCGACGAAGTTCGCGCTCGCGATCCAGCCCGAAGGCGGCGGCGGCAATTACGGCGAAGCGAGCGGCGGCTACGATCAGCTCGGCTACGGCACGCTCACCTGCACGCGCGATCCCGTCGCGCCCGCCGCCGCGCCGAGCGGCCTGACCGCCTGGCCGGGCGCCGGACAGGTCGTGCTGTCGTGGTGGGGCGTCGCGAACGCCGCAAGCTACAACGTGAAGCGCGCATCCGCGTCGGGCGGCCCCTACACGACCATCGCGAGCGGCATCGCCGATCCGCTGACGTACACGGACAGCCCGGCGACGGGCATCTGGTACTACGTGATCAGCGGGCAGACCGCGTCGGGCGAAACCGCGAATTCGGCGGAAGTCGCCGCGTCGACGGCACTGCAATTGCATACGCTGCTGACGTTCGACGAGACCGGCGGCACGGCCGCAGCGGACGCATCCGGCAACGGTCACGCGGGTACGCTCGCCGGTGGCGTTTCGCGTGGGCCCGGGAAAACCGGCGACGCCGTGTCGCTCGACGGTTCGACCGGCTACGTTGCGTTGCCGAACGACATCGTCGCCGACGTGTCGGATTTCACGATCGCGGCCTGGGTGAACTGGAACGGCGGACAAACGTGGGCGCGCCTGTTCGATTTCGGTTCGGGCACCGGACGCTATCTGTTCGTCACGCCGAGGAGCCATGGCGGGACGATGCGCTTCGCGATCACGACCAACGGCGGACATGGCGAACGCGCGATCGACGGCAACGCCGCACTGCCGGCCGGACAATGGGCGCACGTGGCCGTCACGCTCGCGGCAACGACCGCGACGCTCTATCTGAACGGCAACGCGATCGGCACGGCGGGCGACGTCATCTTCGCGCCATGGCGCATCGGGCACACCGCGCAGAACTGGATCGGACGTTCGCAGTATCCGGGCGATCCGTTCTTCAGCGGCGCGATCGACGAGTTCCGCATCTATCGCGGCGCGATGTCGGCCGACCAGGTGAAGGCGCTCGCGCAGCGAGCGTGATCCGCGCCAAGCGACGCTGTCGACGAACGCTGCCGCGCACGTGCCGCAGGAGCCCGGCCATCGACGCCGTGCGTACGGCGCACCGCACGCCGTGCCAGGCCGCCAGCCACCGGGCGATCGCGACGCGCGCGAACGGCGCGCCGGCCAGGCAGAACGGCCGCAGGCCGAGCCGCGGCAACGGAAGCGTGTCGGGCGCCGAGCGGGCGCCGCTGATTTTCATGCGCGTCGCCGGCAATCGAGGATCCGTCATTCATCCTGGCACCGCGACGCGAGCCGATGGACCGTTTCGCTGCGGACCGGGGCGGCATCGTCCGGATTCCTGACGTACGCCAAGTACCTGTCTCGCGCGCGTGGCATGACGCCAGGAAGGCGCGCCCTTGCGTGCCTCGCCAGATAGTAGGCAACGCATGCGTTCTTTGCGTGTGCGACAGCGGGTGCGCTACGCTCGATCCGGCCTCGCATCGGGGCCCGAAATTTAAGCGCTTAAAATTCGAAACCAACGATCCCGTGCCCGACGGGGTCCGCACATGGAGGATGACGATGAACAGACGATCGATGTTGCGCTGGAGCGTCTCAACCGCGGCGCTCGCGTGCCTCGACCTGGCCGGCCCGCTGCCGGCCTTCGCGCAACGCACCGCGCGCGACACGGCGGCGAGCCCGTTCGCGATGGGCGCCGACGTCTCGACGCTGCCGGAACTCGAAGCCCATGGGGCGGCCTTCTTCGACCGCGGCGGCACCCCGCGCGACTGCCTGAAGATCCTGCGCGCGCACGGCGTCGACGCGATCCGCATCAAGGTCTGGAACGATCCCGGCAACCCGGACTTCTTCCCTGCCAACCAGAGCGCAGCGGCCGGCTACAACGACGCCGCGCACGCGATTGCGCTCGCGCGACGCGCGGCCGCGCTCGGAATGCGCATCCTGATCGACTTCCACTACAGCGACTGGTGGGCCGACCCGGGCAAGCAATACCCGCCGCATGCGTGGGCCGGCAAGAACCTGGCCGACACCTGCGCGCTGCTGTCCGCGTATACGACCGACGTGCTGCGCCGGCTGGCACGCGCCGGTGTTCGGCCCGAGTGGGTGCAGATCGGCAACGAGATCACCGGCGGCATGCTGTGGCCGCTCGGCCGATACGATCAGTGGGACAACCTCGCGCAATTGCTGAAGACGGGCCACGACGCGGTGAAGGCAGTCGATCCGCGCATCAAGGTGATGCTGCACATCGACAGCGGCGGCGACAATGGGAAGAGCCGCTGGTGGTTCGACAGCGCAACGCAGCGCGGTGTCCCGTTCGACGTGATCGGCCTGTCCTACTACCCGCAATGGCAAGGCGCGCTCGACGATCTGCGCAACAACGCGAACGATCTCGCGGTGCGCTACGACAAGGAACTGATCGTCGTGGAGACCGCGTATCCGTGGACCACGAGCGACGGCGATTCGGAGCCGAACGCGATGACGAACACCGGATCGACGACCTTCCCGCCGTCGCCGGCCGGACAGGCGCAGTTCCTCGCGGCCGTGACCGACATCGTGAAGGGCGTGCCGGGTAATCGCGGCAAGGGCGTGTTCTGGTGGGAACCCGAATGGATCCCGACGCCCGGCGTCGGCTGGAAGCTCGGCGCGGGCGACCAGTGGGACAACAACACGCTGTTCGATTTCCACGGCCACGCGCTGTCGTCGCTCGACGCGTTCCGGCAACGCTGACCTACCAGCCGCACTGGCGCGCTGTGCGTCAGTGCGGCGCGTCGAAGCGGCTGCGCGGCTGCTTCGACGCGCGTGTCGAACGTGTCATGCCGGCCCGCGAATCGCGCGCATCGTGAGCGAGCAGCACAAGCGCCACGAGTGCGAGCGCGCCGCAACCCGCGAACGTCGCGCGATAGCCGAACAGGTCGACGCACGCGCCCGACAGCACGCCCGACACGATCGAGCCGACGCGCGCCGTGCTGAAGAACATCGCGGTCGCGGTGCCGGGACGCGTCGGCATCAGGTCGCACACGCGCGTCATGCCGAGGCACGACGTGATCGCGACCACGCACGCGCTCAGCAACTGCAGCGGCAGGATCGCATCGACGTGCGTCACCGCCGCGAGCCCGGCGAAGTACGCGGCATGCACGGCCGCACTGCCCGTCAGCCAGCGCGCCTTGTTCAGCCGCGCCGAACGGATGCCGAGCCACAGCATCATCGGGATCTCGAGCAACGCGGCGAGGCCGAGCGCGGCCGACACGTTCACCGGCGTGCCGCCCAGCCCGCGCACGATATACAGCGGCAGCACGATCATCGTCGCGTTCGCCGCGAGCCCGATCAGCATCAGCGCGGCAAGCGTGCGCAGCACGACCGCACGCGGTGCGGCGACGGCCGGCGCGGACTCGCCCGGCGGCACCGGATCGCCGCCGGACGCACTCGCCGCGGCGGACCTGCCCGCATCGGCCGCCGCCGGCCGGCGCGCGGGTTCCGGAATGCGCGCGACGATCGCCGCGCACGCGACAAAGCCCGCGGATGCTGCGAGAAAAAGCCCGGTGAAGCCCGTCTGCGCGAGTATCAGCGCGCCGAGCGCGGGGCCGAATACCCATGCGACCGACAGCATCGTGCGCAGCGCGGCCGACGCCAGCTCGCGCTGCGCGCTGCTGTCGACCGGCAGCACCGCACGCGCGAACGAGAAGATCTGCGACAGCGACACGGCGCCCGCGCCGAGCAGGATCGTGCCGGCCGCGATCACGGGCACGCGCGCACGGAGCACGCACAGCAGCGCGAACCCGAGCGCGGCGGCCGCGAGCGACACGACGAGCAGCGGCCGGTGCCGGTCGTGCCGATCGGACCAGCGGCCGGCCCACGTGCTTGCAACGACGCCGCTCGCCGCGATCAGCGTCATGAACACACCCGCGAGCAACGGCGACATCGCGACCGCCTCGACGCCGAACAGCGCCAGGTATGGCGCGGTAAACGACATCGCAACGCCAAGCATCAGCGCCGCGGCGGACAGCGGAACGAAATGCGCGATCCCGGCCAGGCCCGCGAAATGCGATCGCAGCAATCGCATCGCGTCAGTCCGGCTCGACCCATGCGGCCACGTCGACCGCACCGAGTTCCGGGCGGCCGAGCACGAAGCTCGCGCCGGCCGGCGCGGGCAGCGTGCACGGCGTGTCACCGTAGTTCAACGCGAACACGACACGCCCGCGCCGGCGCAATCGCAGGCCGTCGGGCAGCGCCGCCACGGGCAATCCGGCGTCGCGTGCGCAGCGGCCGACGATCGCACGCAACAGCGCGCGATCGAAGCACGCGGTCGCCATCGTCACGTGAGCGCGCCGCACCAGCGCGGGCACGCCGTCGTCGAACGCCGCGAGCACGTCGATTCCGGCTACCGCGTCCGTGTCGACGTGATCGCGCCATTTCACCGCGTGTCCTTCCACGCCGTCGAATGCGACACGCGGCGCGAGCGACGGCCGCAACGATTCGACCTGCGCGATCCGCACTGGCAACACGTCGCGCAGCTTGCCGGGCGCCAGGCCCGGCACGATCGCGAAGTCGGCCGTGCGCGAACCCGTGCGCGGCCCGAACAGCCAGTGCGGGCCGCTGCCGGCGACCTGCTCGACGACACGGTCCGGGACAACCGGCAGCGTCGGCGCAACGACCAGCGCATAGCGCGACACGTCGGCATCGGCCGCGACGATGTCGACGTCGAGCCCCAGTTCGCGCAGCGCGCGATACCAGTCGAACGCGTGCTGTTGATAGTCGAAATCGACGCCGTGCGGCTGGATCCGGATCATCCAGTCGGCCTCGTAGTCGAACAGCAGCGCAACGCGTGCCGGAGCGGCCGTGCCCTCGACGAGCGTGCGGTCGAACGCGGCAAGCTCGCGGGCAACGCGCGCCGCTTCATGTCCGCCCTGCGACAGCCGGTCGTCGGGTGCATTCAGGCCCGAATGCAGTTGTTCCTGCGCGTGCGGATACTGCCGCCAGCGGAAATACGACACCAGCTCCGCGCCGTGCGCGAACGCTTCCCACGTCCACAGCCGCACCGCGCCGGCATGCGGTACCGGGTTGTGCGGCCCCCAGTTGACGGGCCCCGCCTGTTGCTCCATCACCCACATCCGGCCGTTGCCGACCCCGCGATACAGGTCGTGCGAGAACGCCGACACGTCCGGGTGGCCCGTGCGGGCCCAGCGATGCTTGTCCTGCTCGTCGAGCGGCAGCACTTCGGTGCGCGGCACCGGATAGCTGTCCCACGCGGCGACATCGAGGCCACTGCGCGCGAACGCGTAGTGATCGAATTCGGTGAAAAAGCCCATGAAGTTGTGCAGCACGTCGCGCCCCGGCGCGTGCGCACGGATCGCATCGACCTGCACCGCATGAAAGCGCGCAACCTCGTCCGACTGAAAACGCCGGAAGTCGAGCAGGTGCGCGGGATTCGCGTCGGTCGGCGTATGGCGCGGCAGTTCGATCTCGTCGAAGCCGCGATATTCCATGCTCCAGAACACGTTGCCCCACGCGCGGTTCAACGCGCCGACATCGCCGTAGCGCGCGGCGAGCCACGCGCGAAAACCCGTCAGCGCCGCGCGCGTGTAGCTCGGCAGCGTGTTGTGGCAGCCGAGTTCGTTGTCGGTCTGCCACGCGATCACGGCCGGATGCGTGCCGTAGCGCCGCGCCATCGCGTCGGCGATCCGCACGCAGTGATCTCGATAGACGGGGCTGGAGATATCGTAGTGGCGACGCGATCCGAACTGCCGGGCGGCGCCGTCCGCGCCGACCGGCAGGATCTCCGGATGACGGTCGACGAGCCATTTCGGCGGCGCCGCGGTCGGCGTGCCGAGCGCGATCTTCAGGTGCTGGCGCGCGAGCGTGTCGATCGCTTCGTCGAGCCACGCCCAGTCGTAGCGGCCCGGCTCCGGCTCCATCCGGCTCCACGCGAATTCGGCGATCCGCACGCGGGTCAGGCCGAGTTCGGCCATCCGCCGCGCGTCGCGATCCCATTGTTCGCGCGGCCAGTGTTCGGGGTAGTAGCAAACGCCGAGGTGCATCGTGGATTCCTGGCAGGAAGAGGAAGGGTTGGACGGATTCAGCCTTTTGTCGCGCCGAACGTGAGCCCCGCGACGAAGTGCTTCTGCATCGCGAAGAACATCGCGACCGACGGCAGCGCGGCGAGCACCGAACCGGCCGACACGAGGTTCCATGCGGTGGTCCACTGCCCCTTGAGCGCGGCGACGCCGACGGTGATCGGCGCCGCATCGTCGCCTTGCGTGAGGCACAACGCCCAGAAGTAGTCGTTCCACACGAACGTGAACACGAGGACCGCGAGCGCCGCGAGCGCCGGCCGCACGAGCGGCAGCACGACGCGCCAGTAGATCGTCCACTCGGACGCACCCTCGACGCGCGCGGCTTCGATCAGCTCGAACGGCAGCTCGCGGATGAAGTTGCGCAGGAACAGCGTGCAGAACCCGGTCTGAAACGCGGTATGGAACAACACGAGCGCCCACACGGTGTTGTAGAGCCCGATGCCGAGCATGATCTGGCGCACCGGAATCATCAGGATCTGGATCGGCACGAAATTGCCGGCGACGAACAGCCCGAGCAGCACGACGTTGCCGCGGAACCGGTAGTTCGCGAGCGCATGGCCTGCAAGCGACGCGAGCAGGATCGATGCGGCGACCGACGGCAGCGTGATCAGCATGCTGTTCGCGAAGTAGTGGAGCATCGGCGTCTGCGTGAGCGCAGCGCCGTAGTTGTCGACGAATGCGAACTGCTTCGGCCAGCCCCAGTAGTTGCCGGCCATGACCTCGTCGGTCGAACGAACCGACGTGGCGAGCACCGCGAGCAGCGGCACGAGCCACAGCACGAGCGCGCACGGCAGCGACAGGCGGTACAGCCAGCGGGACGAACGCCCCCAGCGTGATACGGGCATCGGGTACATGAATCGTAATCCTTATGATTCGACGCGCACCAGCTTGCGCAGCTGCCACACGATATAGACGAGCATGATCGCGAACAGCACCACCGCGATCGCGGCCGAATAGCCTTCGCGGTAATACTTGATCGCCTGGTCGACCATGAAATACGCGAGCACGGTCGAGCTGTCGAACGGGCCGCCGCCCGTCATCACGGAGATCAGGTCGAAGCTGCGCAGCGCGCCGATCACGGTCAGCACCACCGCCATGAAGGTCGCGGGGCGCAACTGCGGCAGGATCACGTGCCACAGCAGCGTGAAGCCGCGCGCGCCTTCCATCCGTGCGGCCTCGACGATTTCGCTGTTGATGCCCGTGAGCCCGGTCAGGTAGAGGATCATGCAGAACGGGATCTGCGGCCACAGCGCCGCGACGATCACACCGTAGGTCGCGTAGCGCGGATCGCCGAGCACCGGGATGCCGTGCCCGACGATCAGCTTCAGCAGCCCGAACGTCGGGTCGTAGAACCACGAGAACACCAGGCCGACGACGACGCCCGGCAGCACGAACGGCGCGAAGAACAGCGACTTCACGAGCCGGATCCCGAACACGTTCTGGTTCAGGTACAGCGCGAGCGCGAGGCCGAGCGGCGGTGCGGCGAGGAACAGCGCGAGCCACAGCACGTTGTTCTTCAGCGCGACGTAGAACGTGTCGGACTGCAGCAGCTCGCGATAGTTGTCGAGCCCCGCATAAGTCATCGGCGTCATCCCGTCCCAGTGATGGAAGCTCAGCCAGATGCTGCTGACGATCGGATACAGCACGAACACGGTGAAGAGCGCGAAACCCGGCAGCACGAACAGCAGTGCGGCACGGTTGCGCCGGCGCGCAAGCGACGCGCGCGCATGCCGCTGCGGGCCGGCGTCGCGACGCGCGACGCCTTCGGACAGGCTGGTTGACATGATGTGACCTTCGACGAAACGAACATGACGACGACAACGGAGCGCCGGACCGGCCGGGGCCGATCCGGTCGGCACGCTACTTCCGGTAGATTCGCTTGCGGGTCTGTTCGAGGCGCTGGAGGACCGCGTCGAGTTGCGTCGGGTCGGACAGGAACTGCTGCATCGCCTTCATCCCCTCGTCCGCCATTTCCTTCGTCATGTCGCGGTCGTAGAACTGCGCGATGCCGCCCTGCGTCGTGGCCAGCGTGTGGAAGCCGATCTTCGAGATCGGGTCCTGCGGCTCGGGCGCCCGGTTGTTCGACGGCAACTGACCCATGCCCTTCGCAAACTCGCCGTTGATCGCAGGCTGCCCGATGAACGCGAGCAGGCGGCGCGCGTCCGCCTTGTTGTGCGCCTTGGCCGGGACGACCATCACGTTGACCGGGCCGTCCTCCGCGAGCGGCACCGACGCATCGATCACCGGGAAACGGAAAAAGCCGATCGGGTTGTGCGTCGCGCTCAGCAGGCCCGCCGAATACCAGGTGCCCATCAGCGTCATCGCGGCCTGACCGTTGACGATCAGCGGGCTCAGCGCATCGACGTCGTAGGACAACGCGTTGTCGATGAAGTACTTGTCGTCGATCAGCTTCTTCCACGCCGCGTACACGGCACGCACGCGCGGATCGGTATAAGCGACGTCGCCCGCCATCAGCTTCTGGTGGAACGCGTAGCCGTTGATCCGCAGGTCGAGGTAGTCGAACCATGCGGCAAGCGTCCACGCATCGCGCGCGGCCACCGCGATCGGCGCAATGCCTGCCGCCTTCAGCTTGCGGCATGCGTCGAGAAACTGCGGCCAGTCGGCCGGTTCGCCGTGAATGCCCGCCTTCTCGAACAGGTCCTTGCGGTAGAACAGGCCATAGGCGTCGTAACCGAGCGGCAGGCTGTAGACCTTGCCACCGTAAGTCGACGACTGCTTCACGGCCGCATACGTATCGTTCCAGCCGTTCTTCTGCCAGTCCTGACCCAGATCCTCGATCAGCCCGCGCTTCGCGAAATAGGCGAGCCGCTCGCCGTTGTTCCAGCTCAGCACGTCGGGCGGATCGGTCGCGAGCCAGCCGGACATCTGCACCTTGTACGCCTCCTCGGCGACGTAGCTGACCTTCAGGTCGATGTCCGGATTCGCGTTGCGGAACTGGTCGAACACCGCTTGCCACGTCGCGCGCTGGTTGCCGCGCGAAGCTACGTTCACCTTGAGCGTGCCCGCGTCGACCGTACCCGCCGTCAGCGCGGCGGCGGTCGTCAGGGCAAGCAGCAGTCGGCTCGCACGAAATCTCATCGTTGTCTCCTGGTATTGGTGTGATGGATGCCGCGTCGCGCGCGGCGGATCGGCGCCGCGCCGCTACGCGAACATCGCCTCGGCACGAACGGCCGGCACTGCGATGCCGGCCTCGTCGAACAGGTGGCAACACGACGGCGGCACGCGAAACGCATGGCGCTCGCCGCGCCGCAGCGTGGCCTGCCCCGGCAGCTTCGCGAGCAGCGGCACGCCGCCGGGGTGGTCGAGATGCACGTAGGCGGCCTCGCCGAGTTGCTCGACCAGCACGACATCGCGCACGATCGCGGGCAGCCCGGCGTCGCCGGCCGGGCCGGCGGACAGATGCTCGGGACGGATGCCGAGCGTCATGCGCGCGCCGGGGCCGATGCCGGACGGCAACGGACGGTCGTGCAACGTCAGCACCTCGTCCGTGCCGTCGACGCGCAGGCGGCATCCGTGTGCATCGCTCGATACGACGGCCGCCGGCAGGAAGTTCATTCGCGGCGAGCCGATGAAGCCGGCGACGAAGCGGTTGGCCGGCCGGTGATACAACTCGAGCGGCGCCCCCGCCTGTGCAATGCTGCCGAAGCGCGCGACGTCGTCGCCCGCGTGCAGCAGCACGATCCGGTCGGCCAGCGTCATCGCCTCGATCTGGTCGTGCGTCACGTAGACGGAGCTGGATTGCGTGAAGCGCGCATGCAGCCGCGCAATCTCGACACGCGTCTGCCCGCGCAGCGTCGCGTCGAGATTCGACAGCGGCTCGTCGAACAGGAATACGCGCGGCTCGCGCACGATCGCGCGGCCGATCGCGACGCGCTGCCGCTGGCCGCCCGACAGCGCCTTCGGCTTGCGCTCGAGCAGCGCGTCGAGCTGCAGCACGCGCGCGGCCTCGGTCACGCGGCGGCGGATCTCGTCCTTCGGCGTGCCGGCGATGCGCAACCCGAAGCCGATGTTGTCGAACACGGTCATGTGCGGAAACAGCGCATAGCTCTGGAACACCATCGCGACGCCGCGCTCGGCGGGCGGCGTGTCGTTCATGCGTGCGCCGCCGATCCGCAGTTCGCCTTCACTCACGTCCTCGAGCCCTGCGATCATCCGCAACAACGTGGATTTGCCGCAGCCCGACGGACCGAGAAACACGCAGAACTCGTGCGACGCGATCTCGAGGTTCACGTTGCGCAGCACCGGCGCATGGTCGCCGTAGCGCTTCGAGACATCCTTCAATGAAATGGCGGTCATCGCGCCCTCCTCTCCTGAATCACGCGCGTCGAATCGGAAAATTTAAACGCTTAAATTTTGATGGCGCGATTGGCCCGGTTCGCCGTAGCATGTCGTCTCCTTCATGTGATGTGTCGAGAAATTAGCGTATCGCCTGTCCCTGCGCAACTTGTGGGACGCACTCCCAGAATATGAGCAAAAACACCTGTACTTCGCCCTTCCCGCACGACGCTGCCCGACCGGCCGGGGGCCGCGCATGGTGACGCTCGCGGAAGTCGCGCGACGCGCGAACGTCACCGCGGCGACGGTCTCGAACGTGTTACGGAATCCTCAAAAAGTGAAGCCGGCAACCGTCGAACGCGTGATGGCGGCGATTCGCGAACTCGGCTATCGCCCGAACCTCACCGCGCGTGCACTCGCCGAGGGCCGCACGTCGACGCTCGCGCTGATGCTGTCGAACATCACGAACCCGTTCTATCCGGAGTTCGTGCTCGCCGCCGAATGCGAGGCGCGCAAGCGCGGCCATTACCTGCTGGTGTCCAACACCCACGACGACCCGGCGATCACGCGCAACTACCTGGAGCGGATCGCCGGCACGCTTGCGGCCGGCGTGATCGTGATGAACACCGATCTCGCCGAGGCCGAACTTGCCGACATCGCGCGCCATGGCGCGGCGATCGTGCTGTGCATGTGGGAGCACGTGCATGCGTCGCACACACTGCCCTGCGTAACCGTCGATTTCGCAGCGGCGGGCGCGCTCGCCGCCGCGCACCTGTCCGGGCTGCGGCATCGCTCGTTCGGCGCAATCGTCGGCAAGGGTTCGGGCGGCCTGCAATCGATGCGGCTGCGCGGCTTCACCGACGAACTCGCGGCTCGCGGCCATGCGCCGGACGAGGTGACGACCGTGTCCGCATACGATTCGATCGAGGACGGCTACGAGGCGGCCGCCGCGCTGCTGCGCGCGAAGCCCGTCCTCACCGCGCTGTTCGCGACCAACGACCTGATGGCGATCGGCGCGATGCAGGCGGCGGCCGATCTGGGCCGGCGCGTGCCGGACGACCTGTCGATCGTCGGCATGACCGATATCCAGCTCGCCCACCAGTTCCGCCCCGCGCTGACGACGGTCCGATTCCCGAAATCATTGGTCGCCGAGCGCGCGATCGCGCTGACACTCGACATGATCGACGGAATCGAGCCGACCGCGACCGTGCATACGATCGGTGCGCCGGAGCTCGTCGTGCGCGAGTCGACCACTACGGCGCCGGCTCGATGATCGGCGGACGGGCGCGCTGAATGCGGGCCCGCCGTTTCCTCCATCAACCCCGCACCCGCCGCATCCTCAGCGTCGCCGACGGCGACTCCCCGAACGCCCGCTTGTACTCGATCGCGAAGCGCCCGAGGTGCGCGAAGCCCCATTTCAGCGCGATGTCGGTGACCGACGCGAGCCCCGGCGTATCGTCGGCCTGCAGCTCCTCGCGCACATGTTGCAGCCGCAACTGCCGCACGAAGCCCATCGGCGTGATTCCGTGGCGATTGCGGAAGCCGGCGAACAGCGTGCTCGGGCTGACACCGGCGAGCTCGGCGAGCCGTTCGATCGTCAGCGGCTCGTCGACATGCGCACGGATGTATTCCTCGACACGCCGCACGTAGAACGGCGCGAGCGCCATCGGCAGGTGCCGCGTGCCGTTGCGCGCGCTGTTCGGCTGGCCGTGCAGCAGCAGGTTGAGCAACGTCGATTCGAGCTGCTCGAACGCGAGCGGGTGACGCAGCGGATGCGTATCCGTCGCGATCGCGCCGGCGAGGATCGGCAGCATCTGGGCGAGACACGTCCCCTGCTGCGACGACAAGCTGAATTCCGGTTCGAATTCGACCGGCGCGCGCCGGTCGTCGCCGAAATGCCGCTGCGCGTGGCGCTCCATCACCTCGCGCTCGATGCGCAGGATGACTTGCGGGCATGCATCGCCCCACCGCATCTTGAGCGACAGCGTCGGCGAAATCAGCGACGCGGTGCCCGGCGACGACACGAAGCGCGTCGCGCCGCACTCGATTTCGGCATCGCCGCGCAGCGGGATCTGCAACAGGAAGAAGTGCTCGAGCGGCCCCGGCTCGATGCTGACGCCGCCGCCGTAATCGAGCAGGTTCAACGACAGGTTGCCCCAGCGCGCGTGATGCATGCAGCTGTGCAGCGCGCGCGACTGGCCGGTCGGCGTGAGCCGGTGCGGCTTGAACACGTCGGCGACGCGTGCGCGCACCTCGTCGACATCGTCCGACTGCAGCATCAGGTTGCCGTGATTGAAACAGGCGGCGTCGGCAAGCCAGCCGGTTTCGGAAAATTGCGCCATCGAAGTTCTCCCGTCATGCTCGATCGCACTCGCGCCGTGCATGCGTTCCCGGTATTGGGGAATCCCGTTGCACGATCCGGATAGCGCCCGGAGTATCCGGACAGTCCGGCCATCGGAACACGCAAGTCCCGCGCAAACGACGCAAGAATCGGACCGTTCGCGCATCGTAGAAAACTGTGCGGGGCTGCCGTATCCGCACATACCCGCAGTCGGCCGCGCGCCCGCCCACGCGCGGCGGCCGGATCGTCAGGTTTCCGGAATTCGCGGATACCGGCCGAAGAAAGCGGATAGAAGCGCACGTTTCGTCCGCCAATACTGGGCCCGTCACTGATACGAACAGCATGGAGGGACAGATGAAAGGACGTCACATCGAGATTCCGTCGCCGGACGGCGGAACGTTTCGCGGCTACCTGAGCACGCCGGCCGGCGGCAACGGGCCGGGCATCGTGCTGTGTCACGAGATCTTCGGCGCGAACGCGACGATGCGGGCAACGGCCGACTACTATGCGGAGGAAGGCTATACGGTGCTCGTGCCCGACCTGTTCTGGCGCCAGTCGCCGGGGATCGAGCTCGGCTACGCCGCGGCCGATGCCGAGCGCGCGATGGCGCTGTATCGCGAATTCGACGAGGACAAGGGCGTCGAGGACATCGGCGCCGCGCTGTGCGTGCTCACGCAACGGCCGGAATGCACGGGCGAAGCCGGCGTGCTCGGCTACTGCCTCGGCGGCAAGCTCGCGTATCTCGCCGCGTGCCGGCTGCCCGGCGTGGCCGCCGCGGTCAGCTATTACGGCGTCGGCATCGAGCACGCGCTGGACGAGGCCGCGCACCTGCGCGGGCGGCTCGTGCTGCAGATCGCGGGGCAGGACCGCTTCTGCCCGCCCGACGCGCAGCAGCGTATCGCCGACGCGCTGTCCGGGCGCGACGGCGTCGAAGTGTATGTCTATCCGGGCGTCGATCATGCGTTCGCGCGCATCGGCGGCGACCATTTCGACAAGGCCGCCGCGATCATCGCGCATCAGCGATCGATCGCCGCGTTCCGCGCCGCGCTCGGCCCGCACTACGACCTCTCCGCGCTGTGGGAGACCCATATCCGGCATGAATTCGACACGCGCAACGTCGACGCGACGATGGCCACGATGGTCGCCGAACCGTACGTCAACCATATTCCGACGCTGACGGGCGGTGTCGGCTACGACGAGCTCAAGCGCTTCTACACGCATCACTTCGTGCATGCGAATCCGCCCGACACCACGATCACGCCGATCTCGCGCACGGTCGGCGCGAACCAGATCGTCGACGAGCTGCTGTTCTGCTTCACGCACACCACCGAGATCGACTGGATGCTGCCGGGCGTCGCGCCGACCGGCAAGCGCGTCGAGATCCCGCTCGTCGCGATCGTGAAGTTTCGCGGCGACAAGCTCTACCACGAACACATCTATTGGGATCAGGCGAGCGTGCTCGTGCAGGTCGGCCTGCTCGATCCGGCCGGCCTGCCGGTCGCAGGCGTCGAAACGGCCCGCAAGCTGCTCGACGAGACCGTGCCGTCGAACGGCCTGATGCGCCGCTGGCAGGACAGCGAGCCGTCGACGGGCGCGCGTTGACGCGGCCCTTTCCTCACCTAACGATAGATACCGGGAGATACCCCATGACTGCCCTTGCTGGCAAAGTCGCGATCGTCACCGGCGGCGCCACGCTGATCGGCGCCGCGGTCGCGCAGGACCTGGCCCGCGCCGGCGCGTGCGTCGCGATCCTCGATCTCGATACGGAGAACGGCGCGCGCGTCGCCGATTCGCTCGGCGAACGTGCGATGTTCGTCGCGATCGACATCACCGACGACCGCGCGATCGAGCGCGCGGTATCGGCGATCGCCGAACAGTTCGGCGCGATCGACGTGCTGGTCAACCTCGCGTGCAGCTACGTCGATAACGGCATCCACGCGACCCGCAACGACTGGCTCGCCGCGATGGACGTGAACGTCGTGTCGGCGGCGATGCTGGCGAAGGCCGTTCACCCGCACATGGTCCGGCGCGGCGGCGGCGCGATCGTGAACTTCAGCTCGATCTCGGCCCAGTGCGCGCAAACCGGCCGCTGGCTGTATCCGACGTCCAAGGCGGCGATCCGCCAGCTCACGCGCAGCATGGCGATGGATCTCGCGCCCGACCGCATTCGCGTCAACTCGGTGTCGCCGGGGTGGACGTGGTCGCGCGTAATGGACGAGATGACGCACGGCGACCGCGCGAAGACCGATCGCGTCGCCGCGCCGTTCCACCTGCTCGGCCGTGTCGGCGATCCGTCGGAGGTCGCGCAGGTCGTGACGTTCCTGTGCAGCGACGCGGCGAGTTTCGTGACGGGCGCCGACTACGCGGTGGACGGCGGCTATGCCGCGATGGGCCCCGAACAGGCGGTGCCGGCCATTCCGCGCCTGGCGGAATGACCGCCCGCCGCCGCTCCCCGCAACCATTCCGGCCGGAATCCGGCCACCCGAGGACACTCTCATGAGACGCATCGCTATCGTCGGCGCCGGCCAGTCCGGCCTGCAACTCGCCTTCGCCCTGCTCGACCAGGGCTACCACGTCACGCTCGCGACCAACCGCGACGCAGAGCAGATCCGCGCCGGCAAGGTCATGTCGAGCCAGTGCATGTTCCATACCGCGCTGCAGATCGAGCGCGATCTCGGCCTGAACATGTGGGAGGAAGCGTGCCCGTCCGTCGAAGGCATCGGCATCGCGGTGCCGCACCCGGACGGCAACGGCCGCAAGGCGATCGACTGGTCGTCGCGGCTGACCCGCTATGCGCAGTCCGTCGACCAGCGCGTGAAGATGGCCGACTGGCTCGAAGGCGTTCAGCGCCGCGGCGCGGACGTGCGCATCTGCGACGTCGGCGTGCCCGAACTCGAGGAACTGGCACGCAGCCACGATCTCGTGCTGCTCGCGGCCGGCAAGGGCGAGATCGTCAACCTGCTCGGCCGCGACGACGCGCGCAGCGCGTTCGACCGCCCGCAACGCGCGCTGGCCCTCACCTACGTGAAAGGGATGACGCCGAGCCAGCCGTATTCGCGCGTGCGCTTCAACCTGCTGCCCGGCATCGGCGAGTACTTCGTGTTCCCCGCGCTGACCACGACGGGCCCGTGCGAAATCATGGTGTTCGAAGGCATTCCGGGCGGCCCGCTCGACTGCTGGGCCGACGTGAAGACGCCCGAGCAGCATCTCGACAGGGGCCTGTCGTTCCTGCAGCAGTATGTGCCGTGGGAATTCGAGCGCTGCCGCGACGTCGAGCTCACCGATCCGAACGGCACGCTGTCCGGGCGCTTTACGCCGACGGTGCGCAAGCCGTTCTTCCGGCTTCCGTCGGGCCGCACGATCTTCGGGATGGCCGACGCGGTGGTGGTCAACGATCCGATCACCGGGCAAGGATCGAACAACGCCGCGAAATGCGCGAACGCCTATTTCGACGCGATCGTCGCGCGCGATGCCGCGCCGTTCGGCGAGGACTGGATGCAGCAGACGTTCGAAGGCTACTGGGCCTACGCGCAGCATGTCGTGCGCTGGACCAACTCGCTGCTCACGCCGCCGCCGCCGCACATTCTCGAACTGCTCGGCGCGGCCGGTCAGCTGCCGTCGCTCGCCGCCGAACTCGTCGACGGCTTCGACGATCCGCGCCGGTTCTCGCCGTGGTGGTTCGAGCCGTCGGCGTGCGCGGCGCTGATCCGCGAACACAGTACGCGTTCGGAGTAACCGACATGGAAACGACCGTTACCTGCAGCCCAACCCTCGACCCGAAGCAGTTGCGTGCCGCGTTCGGGCAGTTCCCGACCGGCGTCACCGTGATCACCACGTGCGCGGCAGACGGGCGCAAGGTGGGCCTCACCGCCAATTCGTTCTCGTCGCTGTCGCTGGATCCGCCGCTCGTGCTGTGGAGCCTGCGCAAGGTCGCGCCGAGCCGGCCGGATTTCGTCGCGGCCACCCACTTCGCGATCAATATCCTCGCGCACGACCAGATCGACCTGTCGCGCCGCTTCGCGACGCCCTGCGTCGACAAGTTCGACGGCGTGCTTCACGTGGATTCGGACAGCGGCGGCGTGCCCTGCCTCGACGGCGCGAGCGCGCGCTTCGTGTGCCGCAACGTCGGTCATTACGAAGGCGGCGATCACCTGCTCTTCATCGGCGAGATCGAGCAGTTCGACGCGTTCGGCAAGGCGCCGCTGGTGTTCCACGCCGGCCAGTATCGTGCGATCGCCGATCACCCCGATCTTTCACGCGCCATTTGATTAGTTATACAAATAAATATCCAGGAGGTGGTGAACATGAAATTCGGCTCTCGCCTGCTCGTCGTCGCAGGCCTCGCGATCGCCGGCATGGCCGGTCACGCGCCGGCCAACGCGGCCGACCTGCCGCCGGTCAACCTCGGCATGACCAGTTTCCTCGACGGGATGCCGCCGGCCGGCTCCGGCTGGTACGGCACGCAGTACCTGCAGTACTACACGGCCGGCCGCATCAACGACAATGCCGGCAACAAGGTCGGCCTGCCGAAGCAGGACATCGACCTGTTCGCGGGCTTGAGCCAGCTCGTCTATCAGTCGCCGCTGACGTTCGCCGGGATGCATCCGGGCGTCGACGTGATCCTGCCGTGGATCGCGTCCGCGCGTACCGACGACGGCATCGGCAACGTCGCGCTGAATGCGCGGGCCGGTTTCGGCGACCTGCTGATCGGTCCGTTCATCCAGTTCGACCCGGTGATGGGCGCACAGGGCCCGCGCTTCGCGCAGCGCGTGGAATTCCAGTTCATCGCACCGACCGGCGCGTACGATCCGTCGCGCGCGATCAACCCGGGCAGTCATTTCTGGTCGTTCGACCCGTACTGGGCGGCGACGCTGTGGCTGACGCCGAAATGGACCGTGTCGTGGCGCCTGCACTATCTGTGGAACGCGACCAACCATCAGCCGGCCACGTCGCTCGGCCCCGACGTGACGTCGACCCAGGCCGGCCAGGCGATCCATGCGAACTTCGCGACCGAGTATGAAGTGCGCCCGGGCCTGCGGCTGGGGCTCAACGGCTACTGGCTGCGCCAGACCACCGACATGAAGGAAAACGGCCAGGATGTGCCCGGCACGCGCGAGGCCGTGCTGGCGATCGGCCCGGGCGCCATGTATAGCTTCTCGCCGCACGATCACCTGCTGTTCAACACGTACTTCGAGGTCCACGCGCGCAACCGGCCGCAGGGGACGCGGATGGTGCTGCGTTATGTGCATCACTTCCAGTGATGCACGCGACCCGATGAACGGGCCGTATCGTTATCATCAGACGAAAGCAATGCGTGCTGCCGGCATGGACGCGCCTGTCCTATAGTTTTGGAGAAGGCAACGAAAGAAGTCCGTCACGAACACGGAGGGACCGCGCGATGGTTACTTCAACACTCTCCCGGTTCGTGTCGAGCACGGCGAAACGGCTGGTGCACGGCATGGTTGCCTACGCACCGGCCGCGATCGTCGGCATCGCGCTGTCCTCGTGCGGCGGCGACAATTCGCCGACGTCCGGCGGGCCCGCGTTCGCCAACGCGGCACGCCCGCAGATCAACGCATTGCTCGCGGACACGATGACGTCCGGCGCGGTCGTCTTTGTGCAATCGCCGCAGGGCAACTGGCTCGAATCGTTTGGAACGGCCGTGCGAGGCACGAACACGCCGATACCGACGAACGCGCACTTTCGCGTCGGCAGCGTGACGAAGACGTGGACAGCCACGGTGATCCTGCAACTCGTACAGGAAGGCAGGCTGAGCCTGAACGACACCGTCGGCAAGTACGTCGCCAACGTGCCCAACGGCAATACGATCACGATCGAGCAGTTGCTGACGATGCGCAGCGGCCTCTACAACTACACGACCAATCTCGCGTTCAACCAGACGCTCGATTCGCAGCCGGACAGGGTGTGGAGCACGGCGGAACTGCTGAATATCGCCGAAGGCCAGCCGGTCTATTTCGCGCCGGGCGCCGATTTTCGCTACTCGAACACGAACACGGTGCTGCTTGGGCTGATCATCGAGAAACTCACCGGCATGCCCGCGGCCGATGCGATGAACGCGCGTCTGTTCGTGCCGCTCGGCCTGGCCAATACGTTCCTCCCGCCGCAGCAGAATACGGCGTTGCCGGCGCCCGCGCCGCAGGGCTATCAATGGGGCACCAATGCGGAGACGACCAACGGCGACGCGCTGTCGCCCGACCGCCAGGCGGCCGCGAAAAACGGCACGCTGCAACCGACGAACGTGACCACCGTCAATACGTCGTGGGCGTGGACGGCCGGCTCCGGCATATCAACCGTGACGGAGCTGGCCGCCTACGTACAGCGGCTGGTCGGCGGCGGCTACCTGAACGCCGAACTGCAGGCGCAACGGCTCGCCAGCTGCACGCCGCTCGATCCGTCCGACCCGAGGTCGGCCAGCTACTGCATGGGCCTGGCCAAATTCGGCACGTTCTACGGGCACACGGGCGAGATACCGGGCTTCAATACCTTCATGGGCTACGACCCGGCAACGAAAACGACGATCGTCGCGTGGGCGACCACGGCTGCCGCGCCCGACGGGCGCGCGCCGGCCAACGTGATCGCGCAGATCGTGATGGGCGAGCTCAGCAAGGCGGCGGAAGTGCCGAGCGAGGGACGGCCGTGACGCGGTAACGCGGCCCTGACCTGCTTCGCCGCCGGCGTGAACGAGCACGTCGTATCGCGCTGCCCCGCGCCGAGCAGCACTCGAGCAAGTCGCGCACCGGCTTCGCGTCGGCCGCATTCCATTCGTCGCGGCTCCGGTTGTTGTCGATCGGCATCCAGTGCGTCAGCGGATAGCTGCTCGCGAGCCGGTTGCCGCCTTTCGGCGGCGGCAGCAACCCGGCGGCGAGCGGCACGTAGATGGTTGGCCGGGATTCGTAAAAAATCCACCACATCTCGGACTGAGCTGATGATTCAAACGAGAAATATATGGTCGGATCGAGCGGAAAAAACGGCCGCAGCAAGTCCAGCAGGTAGTCGCCGAGCCGATCGATGTGGTCGCGCCGGTACGGGGACAGTGCTTTGAGAACCTCGGCGTCGATCGGAGCCCCTTTTCCTGCAGTTCCTTCAGCTTGCACGACATCCACTGGACGTTGTACAGGATCACCATGTTCGCCACGAGGTGGTTGTACTTGACGATCTTGTGCTGCTCGTGCCGGACGTTTTCGGCGATCACGCCATTTCCGCCGAACATCAGCCGCTGCGCGAAGTCGTTGAACCGCTCGCTCTTGTCGGTCTGCGCATTTTGCGCCGCCACCTCGGTTCATACCCGACGTATGCAAGAATCAGTCTTTTGATACTCCCTACGTTATTGCTCCTTTCGCCAAACGCCCCCTCGTATGTCTAACCTCGAGCACATTCATGAGAGATTCCACACCCCGAGCGACGAAGTTGCCTCGAGGGAAGTCGCGGCGATGAGCGATGAGGAGCAGGCGCGCGCCAAGTCGGCTGCGACAGTGCATGTCCGCAATTGGCTCGCCATTCTGCTCATGCCGCTTGCATTCGGGCCCTGGGTTCCGATGTTCGCGTATATGCTGAGTATTCTTGCGTACCGTGGGATGTTCGATCCGACCTTTGATATTGATCGTGCGGTCGTCCAGGCAGCCGTGCCCGCAATATGGGCGACGGCTCTCTTCATCGCAGCCTGGATCGGCCTGAACTGGTGCATCGCGACGTACGGTACCCGACAGCGGTACTGGCGCGAAATGCCATTCGAGCGGCGTGTCGAATTGGAGCGCCATACGCTGAGTTCGGCAATTGTTGTGTGGTCGGATGACTACGACCCAGAACCGCTCTACGTCGAGGAATGGATCGACGGCAAGCTGAAATCCAGCAGAGCCGGCGTGTACCAAGTCCACGATCTGTTGCCGAAATTCCGGTGCATAGGGCGCTCGGTATTTGGACATGATCCGTACCTCCTCCTTGTCAGGATAGATCGTGTCCACGAAAGCGGGTCATCTCCACCGAGGTATTTCAACGGCCTGTTAATTCGGTTGCGGGCGCTCGTCGTTTTTCCGTCGTTTTCAACCGCGCCGGCGCGATGCCGGCAACGGCCTACAGCGTTAGCAGTAGGGGGCAGCCGATGAAGGCGGTGGACTACGGCTTGTTCCATGGCCGACCATGGGTCCAGGATGCGTTGACGCCGCTATGGTCAACCTGTCTCGCGGCACCGCCTGGGGAGGGAGCCTCCATGAAGCCTGTTGCCGTGCCGGCCGACGCGCAGGTCAGGGCCGGCACGCAAGAACCTTGTCGACGCATGCGAATCGGCGCGCGTCCGCCGCTCACGGGGCCATGCCGGCGAACGTCGGCAGCAGCACGCGATAGACGTGAATCATGGCCGGCCCGAGCAGCACCGTCATCAGCGCCGGGAAGATGCAGAAGATCAGCGGGAACAGCAGCTTCAGCGCGATCTTCGCCGCCCGCTCCTCCGCGCGCATGCGCCGCCGCGTGCGCAGCATGTCCGACAGCACGCGCAGCGATTCGCTGATGCTCGTGCCGAAGCGGTCGGCCTGGATCAGCATCGCGCAGAACGACTCGACGTCCTCGGTACCGGTGCGCAGCGCGAAATTGCGCAGCGCCGTCTCCTTCGTGAAGCCGGAACGCATCTCGAGCAGCAGCAGGTCGAGTTCGCTCGAGACCACCTCGCTGCGGAACCGCAGTTCCTCGCTCACCTTCATCAGCGCCGCGTCGAGCCCGAGCCCCGCTTCGACGCACACCGTCAGCAGGTCGAGCGCGTCCGGAAAATCCTCGAAGATCTTCTGCTGGCGCACCTTGATCCGTTGCGACAGCACGATGTTCGGGATGTAGTAGCCGATCCCGGCGAGCGCCACGAGGATGACCGACAACAGCGCGCGCTCGTCGCCGAGCTTGGTCGTGATCAGCACCACCAGCGCCGCGCACGGCAACGCGAGCGCGAGCACCGTCTTCGCGGTGAAATACAGCGCGGCCGCGCTCTGGTTGCGCCATCCGGCATTCATGAGCCGGATGCGCAGCGGCGAATTCTCCCAGCCGTCCTTCGGCACCGACAGCTTCGAGATCGGGGTGGACAGCTCGGCCAGCTTCGCGACCCAGCGCGACGCCAGGTCGTCGCCGTCGCCCGGGGCGGCACCCGCGCTCCCAACGGCCCCCCCGGCCTGCTGGAGCCGGCGCTGGATGCTGCGCGGCGCGAACAGCAGCATCGCGATGAGCACGCCGCCGGCCACGAAGATGAACAAGCCGCCCAGCATCACGGCCTGGACTACGGTCAGGTTTTGCATGACAGCCTCGCAACGGTTCGTTATTCGATTCGCGCGTCAGACGCGAATCCGGACAATACGGCGGATCCAGAGCATCCCGAAGAACATCGACACCAGCATGACGCCGACCATCCTGATCCCTGCAGGATCCTCCCAGAGCACGGACAGGAACTCGCGGTTCGCCATCGCCATCACCGCGGCGGTGCCGAACGGCAGCAGCCCGAGAATCCACGCCGACAGCCGCCCTTCCGCCGACAGCACGCGCACCTTGTCGAACAGCTTGAAGCGCTCGCGGATCAGCGCGGCGATACTGTCGAGCAGCTCGGCCAGGTTGCCGCCCGTCTCGCGCTGGATCAGCACCGCGATCACGAAGTAGCGCAGGTCCTGCACCGGCACGCGCGTCGCGAGGTTCATCAGCGCGTCGTGCAGCGACACGCCGTAGTTGACTTCGTCGAACGCGATCCGGAACTCGCCGCCCATCGGATCGGGAAACTCTTCGCCGACCATCCCGAGCGTGCCCGTGAACGAATGACCGGAACGCAGCGCGCGCGCGATCGTGTCGCAGACGTCCGGCAACTGCCGCTCGAGCCTGAGCATCCGGCGCGCACGGCGGCGCATCACGCGCAGCGTCGGCAAGCACGCGGCAAACAGCGCGACCGGCAGCGCGGCGAGCTGCGGCAACGTGGCGAAGCTCAGCGCGAGCCACGCGATTGCCGCGAACACCAGGCTGAGCACGATCAGCTTCGGCAGCGTCCAGTCGAGGCCCGATTGCTGGAGCACGAGATCGAGCGAGTGCACGCGCGGCATGCGCAGCAGCAGCCGGTCGAACGGCTTCGATTCGTCGAGCATCCGTTTCTTCAGGATCGACAGCCGCTCCTGCTGCACGTTGCCGCCGGCCGACATCGCGCGAATGCGCGATTCGATCCGACGCGCGGCGGCGCCGTGCCGCACGTTCCACCATTGATAGACGCCTTCGATCGCGAGCACGACCGCGACGAAGGTGAGAATCACAAAACCGTAAAAGATCGTGTTCATGAAGCCTCCCCGGCAGCAAACGGCGCCATGTCGTCAGTTCGTCTCGTAACGCTGGGACGGGTCGTACAGCGAATCCGGCAGGTTGATGCCGAACGCCTGCAGCCGCTCGACGAACTTCGGCCGCACGCCGGTCGCACAGAAGTGGCCGCGCACCGTGCCGTCGCGGTCCATGCCCGTGCGCTTGAACGTGAAGATCTCCTGCATGTTGATGATGTCGCCTTCCATCCCGGTCAGCTCCTGGATGCTGACGATCTTGCGCTTGCCGTCCGTCAGCCGCGCCGCCTGCACGACCACCGAGATCGCCGACGCGATCTGCTGGCGCATCGTCTTCGGCGGCAGCGTCAGGCCGGAGACGCTGATCATGTTCTCGAGCCGCGTCAGCGCATCGCGCGGCGTGTTCGCGTGGATCGTCGCGAGCGAGCCTTCGTGGCCGGTGTTCATCGCGTTCAGCATGTCGAGCGCTTCGCCGCCCCGCACTTCGCCGAGGATGATCCGGTCCGGCCGCATCCGCAGCGCGTTGCGCACCAGCGTGCGCTGCGTGATCTCGCCCTTGCCCTCGATGTTCGGCGGGCGCGTCTCGAGCCGCAGCACGTGCGGCTGCTGGAGCTGCAGCTCGGCGGCGTCCTCGATCGTCACGATCCGCTCGTTGCGCGGAATGTAACCAGACAGGATGTTGAGCAGCGTCGTCTTGCCGCTGCCCGTGCCGCCCGACACGAGCACGTTCACCTTCGCGCGCGACAGCGCGTCGAGCAGCTCGGCCATCGGCGGCGTCAGGCTCTGGTAGCGCACCAGGTCGTCCATCTTCAGCGGGTTGACCGAGAAGCGCCGAATCGACATCAGCGGCCCGTCGATTGCCGACGGCGGGATGATCGCGTTCACGCGCGAGCCGTCCGGCAGCCGCGCATCGACCATCGGGCACGATTCGTCGATGCGGCGCCCGACGCGCGACACGATCTTCTCGATCACCTTCATCAGGTGTGCGTCGTCGTAGAACGTCACGTCGGTCAGTTCGAGCTGGCCGCAGCGCTCGACATAGACCTGCCGGTGCGTGTTCACCAGGATGTCGGAGATGCCGGGGTCGCGCAGCAGCGCTTCGAGCGGGCCGAAGCCGAACATCTCGTCGTACACGTCGATCGCGAGCTGCCGCCGCTCGATATCGTTCGCGGGCATCCGCTCGTCGTCGAGGATGCGCGAGATCAGCGAGGAGATTTCCTGGCGGACCTGCTCCTGCGGCAGCCGCGACAGGCGCTCCAGTTCGACGCGTTCGAGCACGGCCTGGTGAATCTGGCGGCGTAGCTTCTGGTATGCGTCGCGTACCGACGAATGCGCCGGGCCGGCCGGTTCGCTGCCCGCCGACAGCGGCTGGGCCCGGTGCAACGACATCTGTTCGCGCAATGACATGATGGTTCCCCGAGAGAGTTACATGGATTTGAGCTTCGGCGTGGCCTTGCGGCCAAACAGCCGGGACATCAGCGGTTCGCTGCGCGTCGCGCTGTGTCCCGCGCGCACTTCGCCCTCGACGAGCCGCTTCGCGCAGCCCTGCAACGCACGCGCGACCGCGGTGCCGCGCGCGAGCCGCGACACCGGATGCCCCTGGTTGATCGCTTCGAGCACGGTGTCGGCGTCGTCGGGAATCGTGCATGCGGCCTGCAGGCCGAGCACCTCCTCGAGCGCGGTGCGGGTCCGGTCGCTCGCGCGCGTGGCGCGGTTCACGATCAGACGGAGCTGGTCGGTCGAGTAGCCGAGCGACACGAGCATCTCCAGCAGCCGGCGGCCGGCGCGCACGTGCGGCATCGCCGGCTGCAGCACGATCTGGATCTGGTCGCTGCGATCGAGCGCGACCATCGACAGCGGATTGATGCCGACGCCGACGTCGAAGATCACGAAGTCGTAGCGCGGCGCGGCGACACCGAGGATCCATTCGAGCGCGTCCTCGCGCATCTCGGCGGCCTTGACCGGATCGCCGGCGCCCGCGAGTACGTGGAAGTTCTCGGTCACATGCGCGACGCTCGCGTCGAGAAACGCGCTGTCGAGCCGCTCGATCTGCGCGCAAAGCTGCGGCAGCGTCGACGGCGGGGTTTCGTCGCTGACGAGGAACGCGGCGTCGGCGAACTGCTGGTTCAGGTCGATCAGCAGCACGCGGCGCTTGAAGCCTTCGGCGATCTCGAACGCGATGTTGCTGGCCGCGAAGCTCGTACCGGCGCCGCCCTTGCACGACATGAACGACACGATCCGCGTATCTTCGGTGTCGCTGCGCGTGCTTTGCGCGGCGGCGCGTTCGAGCGCGTTGCCGAGCGCCTGCGAATCGAGCGGCCACTGCAGCACGTCGCGCGCGCCCGCGCGCATCGCATCCAGCAGCACGTGCGGCGACGCGTCCGCCGTCACGAGGATGCAGGTCAGGCCCGCGTGAGCGCGGCAGATCCGCTCGATCGCCGACAGCTCGGACGGGTCGGGCGACGTGCCGTCGACCAGCAGGATGTCGAACGCGTCGAGCCCGTCGGTGCGATGCTCGATCTGCGACGGGCGGCCGGTCGCGCGTGTCGCGCGATAGCGTCCGCAGTCGGCCACGAGGCGCGCGATCTGCGTGAGTCGCGCGGTATCGTCGGAAGCTACGAGGATGTTGATCATGTCGTGTGCCTCGTCTGTTCGATTAGTTGCAGGCGGCGCCGCCGGTCGCGGAGTTCAGGCTTTCGCGCGGCAGCGTGGTCGTGAACGGCGGCATCCTGACCGTGACGTTCATGAACGGAATCATTGTCTTGACCGTGACGTTCGTGACGCTCACCGTCACGAACGAGCAGGTGTTTATGTCGCAGCTCGCCGGCGAGTAGTTCACCGACACGTTCGCGCTCGACAGCAGCGGCAGCAGCGCCGTCACGCGCTTCGCGACGCCGGCGGCATTCACGTCGCAGACCACCGCCGTGCGTGCGCCGAGGCGCACGGCCTCGCTCGCGGTATTCCAGTAGAACAGCACCCGGCCGAATTCGAAGATGCCGAGCAGCAGCATGATCAGCACCGACGCGATGAGCGCGAACTCGACGACCGTCGCGCCGCGTTGGGCGCGCCGGCGCGACAGGGGAACACGGCGCGCGCTCATGACACTTGCCTCATCACGGTGACGATGTTGCCGAACGTGATCGACGTCAGCCCCGGATACGCGGGGATCGGCTGGTACGTGTAGCCCTTGACCTTCACTTCGACGATGTTGATCGCGCCTGTCGCCGTGCCGCTCGCCGCGTTGTTGTTCGCGTCGTAGGTCGGCAGGCTCGCGAACTGCGCCGGGTCGGACGCATCGCTGCAACCGGTCGTATGCTGCGCGTCGCAGATGGTCACCATCGAGGTCGTGAGCCCCGGCACCAGCTCGGTGCCGGCCGAGCCGCACGTCGTGCTGCCGTAGACGACGAGGCACTGCGCCGCCGACACCGGATACGCGCTGTCGGTCGGCAGCCAGATCGACAGGTAGCGCGCCGCGTCGCGCGTCGCCTTGGTCAGCGTCTCGTACTGGTAGATCGCGCGGCCGAACTCGGCCACGCCGGTCGCGAGCACGATCATCGGAATCAGCACGAGCGCGAACTCGACGGCGGCCACGCCACGGGTGCGCGAACGGCGAAACGGGGGCCTTTTCATGGTCGCTTCTCCCTATTGAACGAGCATCGGCACCTGGACCCCGGACGCGCTGCCGTCGCCGGGCAAGCCGTGCGTCGCGCACGGATTGTTGCCGGAGACGGACGAGCCGAGGTATTCGAGGTGCGCTATGACGGGGCCGCTGCCGGCGCTGAACGGCAACGGATCGAGCATCAGCACGCAATCCCATTGCGTGACGTGCAGCTTGTGGCTGCTTCCCTGCAGCGTCGAGCAGTCGCCTTCCGGCGCGAGCGCGACACGGCGGTCGCCGCCAAAGGTCTGGTAGTTGCTCGCCGTCGCGGTGCCGTTGGTGGTGATCCCGCTGCCCCCCGGCGGCGCGCCGTCGCCCTGGTAGGACTTGAAGGTCGTGCGGTCGGTCACGAATTGCGTGTACGCGTCACCCTTGATGCCCGCCGTTCCGGGCGGCCCGTAGTTCGGGCCGACATACGCGTAACCGGTGAAGTCGGGCTGGCCGCTCGAGCCGTTCGAGCCGTTCGTATAGATGCCGAAGCGCGTATTCCAGGCGCGCAGCGACGCCGACTTCAGGCCGGTGCTGCCGAGATCGGGCGGGCTCGTGATATTGCAGGTGTTGCCCGACAGCTCGCTCGCGATGGTCGGTTCGTTCGTCGAGCCGTCGAGCGCCGCCCAGCCGAAGTTGCCGGGCCCGTAGGTCGAACCGGACGGCGACGTGATCCAGTCGCCGACCTTGTAGGGCGACGCGCTCGGCGCGCGGCACACGAACACCGGAATCGCGCAGGCAGTCTGCCCGCCGCCGACCGTCGCGATCGCGCTCGCCGACACTGTGGCCGCATTCGCGAGCTTGGTGCCCGGCAGCACGTTCAGCACCTCGATGAACCAGTGCGCGATGCCGCTCAACGTCGCGGTGCACTGCACGTACTTGATGTTCGCCGGCGTCGTGACCGAGTTCTTCGTCAGGAACGGATTGGTCAGCGAGTCGCTGAACGTGACGTTCGAATTCGTCGCCATCTGCACCGACTTGTTCTGGAAAAACACGAAATTCAGGTGGCCGGCGGCGATGCCGTCGGCCTCGGCGACCGAAAGGCTGATGGCCGAAGTCAGGTCGCGCGCAGCCGACAGCGCGCACGCATCGGCGCTGTTCTGCAGTTCGCTGCGCGTGACGTACAGCTTGCCGAGGTCCAGCGCGAGACCGACGAACCCGATCATCACCGCCAGTGCGAGACCGACGATGACCGCGACGGCGCCGCGCTGGCGATCGAGGCCGCGACGCGTGACTTTCGGATGGCGAGCTGCGCTGGACATGGCGTTCTCCCTGAGCGTGCCGGCGTTACTGGCTGGACTTGCCGATACCGATGACGAACGCATTGGCAGGCGGCTGGATCTGCTTGAACGACTTGTCGTAGTTGTCGAGCGCGGCCGCGGCGGCACTGCCGTCGACGCCGGACGCCGACGTCGCGTGTTCGGCGGCATGCGGGTCGATGATCTGGGCCTGCATCACGGTGCGGACCGAGTCGCCGAAGCGGCTGTCCCACACCGGGGTCGACGACATGCAGCCGGCAAGCGCGAACGCGAGCGGTGCGGCAAGCGCCGCGCGGCGCACGAATACGAGGTAGGCGGATTTCATGAGCTTCCCCTTGGATGGCTTCAACGTTCGGTGGAATGGGGTTCCGAGCGCGCGACCTGCGCGCGGGCAACCGCGGGCACCCGGTGCTTCGGTTGCGCCGCCGGCGTGGCCGGCGCGTCGGGGCCGGCCGCCGCGAGGCGCGCGGCGGTGGCTTCGATACGCGCGATACGGGCCGCGTTTGCCGCGTCGGGCCGTGGCGCGGTCGCCGCTACCGGTGCGGGCGTCTTCTGCGGCTCGGCCGGCACCGGCGGCTGTGCGTCCGTGCCTTGCGGCGCGCGCGGCGCGGGCAGCGCGGCGGATGCGGCCGGCGCGTCCGATTGCGGTGCCGGAGCCGGCCCCTGCGCCGGTGCCTGGGCAGGTGCCTGGGCCGGTGCCTGCGGTGCAGCTGCCGCGCCGCTGTCGGGTTGTGCGCCCGGCTTGCGGACCCCGCGGCGGCCTTCCATGTTGCCCGTCGCATACACGTCGGCTTCGTTCGGCTTCGAGAAGCTGTCGGTCGGCAGCGGCACGTCCGCGGTCTGCATCTGCAGCGGCTTCACGAGGTGCGGCGTGATCAGGAAGATCAGCTCGGTGCGGTCCTGCTGGAACGACGTGCTGCGGAACAGCGCGCCGAGCACCGGCACTTCGCCGACACCCGGGATCGCCTTCAGTGCGCCGCTCGCGCTGTCCTTGATCAGCCCGCCGATCGCGAACGATTCGCCGTCGCTCATCTGGACCGTCGTCGACGCACGCCGCGTCGTGATCAGCGGCAGGATCGACGTGCCGCCGATGTTGGACGCGCTCAGCGTGACGCCCGTCTGCGACAGCTCCGACACTTCCGGTGCGACCTTCAGGCTGATCCGGCCGTTCGCCAGCACCGTCGGCGTGAACTTCAGCGCGACGCCGAACTCCTCTTCCTGCAGCGTGATCGTCGAGACGCCGTTGCCGCTGCTTTGCGGGATCGGGATGAAGATCTTGCCGCCGGCGAGGAACGTCGCTTCCTGGCCGCTGATCGTCACGAGATTCGGCTCCGCGAGGATCTTGACGAGGTTGTCGGTGTTCTGCGCGTCGGCCGCGATGCTGAACGGCTTGTTGTTCGCCTTGCTGAAGGCGACCGCGCTCGAGACGCCCGCCAGCAGGCTGCTGACCAGCGCGCCGCTCCACGAGCCGAACCCGCCCTGGATGTTGAGCGCGCTGCCCATCTGGTTGATCAGCGTCTTCGACACCTCGGCGACCTTCACCTCGAGCATCACCTGCTGCGGCGACGTGACGCTCAGCATGTTCAGCACGCCGCCGCCCGGCTTGCCGCCCCCGGCGGGGTCGCCCGCGCTGTCGCCGTAGGCGTGCGCGATCTGCACGGCCTGCTGCGCGGCCTGCGAGCTCGACACGCTGCCCGCCAGCACGATCGTGCCGGCGGCGGTCGACACATGGATGTCGCGCTCGCCCGGCATCAGCTGCTGCAGCGATGCCTGCAGGCCGCCGGCATCCGCGCCGACCGCAACGTCGATCACGCGGCAGGCGCCGCTCTTGCCCTGCACGATCATGTTGGTCGTGCCGACCGACAGCCCGAGGATGTACAGCGTCTGCGGCGACACCATCGTCGCCTGCGCGACGGCCGGATTGCCGATCGTCCGATTGCGGACCGGCTCCGGCATCGGCACCAGCAGCGACTTGCCGAGCGGCACGCTGACGCTGGTCGACTCGCGCACGGCGCCGATGCAGTTCGGCCCGCGCAGCGGTCCAGCCGTTGCGGCGGCCGCGGCGACCGGCGCCGGCGCCATGCTGATCGTCATCTGCACGGGCCCCTTGCCGACTGCTGCCGGCGCGCTGGCGCCGCCCTTCGTCAGCACGCCCGCCTCGATGCCTTCCTGGGCCAGTGCGCCGTAGACGGTCAGCCATCCCGAACAGAGGATCGCGGCCATCATCGTGCCCCGTGCGACGCGCGTCCGCAGTGGGCCGGTACCTGTACGTTGCGGTTTGATCTTCATTTTGTCTGATCCCCCGAGAGACCGGCGCCATGCCGGTTGTCGACTTCCAACGCCGCCGTGCCCTGCTGGCGGCCGATCTGTTTATCTGGCTGTGTTGATCTGCTTCAGAAACATTCGACGCTGCCCTTCACACCCGACAGCACGCCGACGCAGTCGCGCCGCGCTTGCGGCGCCGCGTGCGACGCCACGTGCACCGTCCGCACGCGTGTGGCAACGGGAAGCGGCGGCAGGTCGGGTACGGGCGGCTTGCCGAGCAGCGTCATCTTGGTCGCGCCATCCGTGTTCAGCGTCTTCTGGTCGACCTGGTTGCGCAGCACCAGCGACAGCGTGCCGACGCTGCGCGCGAGGTCGAGCCGTTCGGCCTGGTCGGGCGTGACTTCCAGCGTGACCGCGTTGACGACCTTCGGTGCGGTGTCGTCGCGGCTGACCTGCTGCGCGACGGCGAGCACGAGGATGTGCTCGAGCACGATCTTGGAGATGCTCTGCCCGTCGGTCTTGCCCTGTTGCTCCTGCGTGTTGACGATCACGTCGACGTAGGTGCCCGGCAGCGCGAAACCCGCGACGCCGACCACGTCGTTCACGCGCACCGTGATCGCGCGGCTGCCGTCGGCAATCACCGCGGACAGCCCGCCCTTCGTGCCGAGCGGCGCGAGCTTCGACTCGATCACCGGCTCGCCGCGTGCCAGGCTGGTCCGAACGACGCGTCCTTCGAGCGCCTTCGTATCGGTGAATGCGCCGGTCGGCACGCTGCCCGACGGCCAGCTCACCATGTGGATCTGGTTCTGCCCGAGCGGCTCGCCCAGGTTCAGGTCGGTGGCGGCCACCGCGACAGGCGTGACCGAACTCGTGGATGTCTGCACCAGCCAGTGGGACGCGAACACGACCGCGGCAAGACCCGCGACCATCGCGACGACCAGCATCATGAGCGCTCGACTGTTTTTCATGGCAATGCTCCTCGACGATTCGTGAAAGAAACGGCTCAACCTGCAATGAACGTACGTCCACCCCGCTCAATGGGCGGCGGATGGCTGCCGTCCCGTTCGGGCGCTGCGCCGAAATAACTCGCCCATGCGTCGTACAACGCATCGTGCGTCACCTCGAGCGGATCGCCGCGGTAACGCGCGCCGGCGGCCACGAGGCGCAGCAGGTCCGCCGGAAAGCACGCGAGAAACGCCTTGCCGGTCGGCAGATGCAGCCGGTGCAGCAGGAACTCGAACGCATCGTGTGCCGATACGAGGCCGAGCGATGCGCAGGCCGCGTCGTACACGGCACGGTAGGCGTCGATCGACATCGCACCGACATGGAGCTTCGAGCCGAGGCGGCGCAGGAACGCTTCGTCGCAGAACTGCTCCGGCGACAGGTTGCTCGAGAACACCGGCCACACGTCGAACGGCAGCACGAAGCGGTTGCCGGATTCGAGCGTCAGGAAATCGACGCCGCGATCGAGCGGGCGCAGCCAGCGATTGAGCAGGTCGCGCGGCTCGACGCGCTGGCGGCCGAGATCGTCGATGATGTACATGCCCATGTTCGCCTTCATGTGCGGCGGCGCCTGGTAGAAGCCGGCGGCCTCGTCGCGGCGCAGGTCGAGCTCGTCGAGCGTCAGTTCGCCGCCCGACATCACGACCGGCCGCTTGCACAGGCGCCAGCGGCGATCGACCGACTGGCCGCCGGATTGCTGTTCCGCGTCGACGTGCACGAGCGGGTCGTAGATCTGGATCACTTCACCGGCCGCCCAGATCGCGTGCGGCACCGGCACGCGGCCGTGCATCAGCGTGCCGAGCCGCTCGGCGAGGAAGGTCTTGCCGCTGCCGGCCGGGCCGTAGATCAGCAGCGGACGGCCCGCGTTCAGTGCCGCGGCAGCCGCGTCGAGAAGCGACGTGTCGATCACGATGCCTTCGAACGCGGCCCACACTTCGCTCTGGCCGATGTGCAGCTTGCGCACCGAATGCGTGTTCAAGCATTCGAGATACGCGTCGAGCGTGACCGGCGCGGGCCCGCTGTAGCCGCAGCGTGCGCGTTCCTCGAGCGCGAGCACGCGGCCCGCGTCGGTCAGGCGGAACGTCACGTCGAGATCGGTCGCGCCGCGATGGGTGAGCTCGACGAGATGCTCGCGCACCAGGAACGCGAAGACGTCGTCGAGCACCGCGAGCGGCAGGCAATGCCGCTCGACCAGGTCGCCGTACGACGGGCGGCCGAGCACCAGCGTCGACTTCAGCACGAGCCCGGCGACGAACGCCATGCTCAGCCCGGTTTCGTCGAGCGAGCGCGGCGCCGCCGGCAACTGCGCGCCCTTCTTCGTATTGGCTTCCCGCGACGGCAACGGATCGGGCAGTTTGGACACCTGCGCGTCGCGTCTCGGTTCGGTGTGGATCGTGTTCATGTTCGTTTCGTCCTCGTTGCGGGCTCGTCGCGCTATGCGCACGTCGCGAACAGCATGCCCAGCGTGCCGGCTGCGATTGCCACGCCGTACGGCAGCGTGCCGACCGACGCGATGTCCGCGGGGCCGTCGGCTGCCCCTGCGCGCGCCCCTTGCGAACGGCGCGCGATCAGCGCGTGGACGTTCGCCCACATCTGGCGCATCCGCCCGCGCAACAGCGCGAACGCGATGGCGCCGATCCCGCCGGCCACGAAGGTGGCCAGCACGATGTAAAACGTCATTTCCGCACCGACCCATGCGCCGATCGCGAGCATCAGCTTCACGTCGCCGGCCGCCATCCCGCGCAACAGGTAGAACGGCAGCAGCAGGCCGAAGCCGGTCGCTGCGCCCGCAAGCCAGCCGAGTGCGCCTGCCAGGACGCCGTGCAACATGCACTGGGCGACCAGCGCGCCCGCAAGGCCGACCGCGACGAGGCGGTTCGGAATGCGGCGGGCCGCGATGTCCGTGCTGGCCGCGGCGACCGCGAGCAGCGTCACGCACAACGGAACCGGGTAAGGCGGCGCAACAGGTAACATCGCGAACCTCGCGGATCGAATCGATGGATCAGGAAACCATGGCCAGCACGGTGGTCACGGCAGCCATCACGGCCGTTGCGATCACCTCGTACGTATCGGCCAGAGAGCCGTTCAGCGTGACGACGCTGCCCAGCGCCGCGACGGCGAACATCGCCCCGAGCGACGCATATTCGATCGACGTCACGCCCTGCTCGTCGCCGACCCAGCGGCGACATGCGACACGCACCCTGGCTTGCATGATGGTCTCCGGTTCCGGTTGATCAGTTGACCGGGGACGGCTCGAGCACTGCACCGGCCGAGCCGTCCGCGCGGTCTGCTTCTCGAAGGCATCAAACGGCAGCAGTCAGATCGGCGGCGATCGTGGTGAACACGGTCTGGAGTTTCGAGCCGACCGCCGTCACTGCCACGATGATGCCCACCGCGATCAATGCGGCAATCAGGCCGTATTCGATGGCCGTTACACCGTCTTCATCGCGAACGAAGCGGCTTGCTTGTTGAATGAACTTGGACATGATGATCTCCTTTCGTGGTTACTTTCAAAGCCCCCGCGTACCGGCTGGATCGATCGATCTGGCTTCGATACGTCGAGGAAAGTTGCTAATGCCGTGTGGTGGCGGCAAACGATCCGGAAGAGCCGTTCACCGTACCATTCATCAGATGGCTGTTACTGCCGAGTCCAGAGTCGCGGCGACCGTGCTGAACACGGTCGACAGATCCGTACCGATCGTCGTCAACGCGACGACTATGCCGAGCGCGATCAGCGCTGCGATCAGGCCGTATTCAATGGCCGTCACGCCGCCCTGGTCCCGAGCGAACCAGGCGATCTTCTCGATGACTCTTTTCATGAGCATTCTCCTTTCGGACTGCTATTAAATACCCTTCGTCGATCATGACGTCGGGGACGGGCACCACCGGCACTACAAGAAAATCGAAACGCGACGCTCAGCTGCGAGGACAGGGATGCGCACACCTGGCCGTGCGAACGGATTTCAGAAAGAGGGAACGCAAGAGATGCGCGTACGGTTCGATCGGCCGGATAAACCGGGCAGGCGGATCGACCTGAACGGCGCGACTGCCGTTCGGCGCATGGAAATCGGTTGAATGGGAGGCAGACTCCCGGCGATGCGGTAATTCGCTTTTAACGCTGCCAGCCGGCCGCGTTGTGCTGTGGTCTTTCATTTTTATTCCCCAAGTGCTGCGATGCCGATTTTCTTGTTGCCCTGACGCTACCGGGTCTCATCGGTCGATCGACGAAGGTTCTCGCGGTTCATCGACCTGGAGCTGCGTGTTCCCCGACGCGCTCCGGCCTTCTTTTCCGCTGGTGATTCCGAAGCCGGTTCCGTCTGTCTGTTCCTGGAACCGCCCGGTCGTCACGCCGTCGACTGCCGTGCCAACGCTTACGCAAAGAGCGGACCATCTCGAGTGAAATCGAGGCGTATCAAGGGTTTCGGCGATCCCATGGGGCGCTGCCCGAGGGCGCGACGGTCGAAATGTTTCAATCTTGATATATGTTTCCCCGCGAGCGGGGTACGCCGGAACGCTCGTCACCGCGCTGCACAAAGGGTCCAAAAAATTTTCTCGGGACTTTCCCGAACGCGGGCAGCCGGTTGCTCCCCACTGGATCGGCGGGACTCGACACCACTCGAAAACGCGGAATGTTTCAAGCCAGAAACATGAAACCCGGCCGGGTCGTTTTCTCATACCTGAAAACGCGGCTTTTGCGCCTGTCACCGATTGATCGGAATCCCGGCTTTCGGTGCGTGGTTTGCATCGCGCGATTTTTTCTTCAACAATGAGTTCACCGGACAACGCCATTCAGAGCGACTCGATCCGGATGCAAGACAACATGAAACGGCTGCGACAGACCAAGCAGCCTTCACCACAGACGGGGCATCATGTACACAGCCAATCGTGGAACGCGCGATCGCGCAATACGCTGTGCTCAATGGCTGACAGCCGACCGGATCATTCCGTACAGCTGCATCATGCTGATGCTCTTCGCCGCGCTGCTGGCCGTCTGGGGCGTCGTGACGGACGGCTTCACGTCGAGTGCCGCCGCCCGCCCGGGCCTCGACTTCTCGGTCTTCTGGACCGCATCGCATCTGGTGTTGCAAGGCCATGCCGCAGCGGCCTACGACCCTTCGTCATTCCTGCAGGCCGAGTCCGCGCACTTCGGTGCATATCTTCAGCATCGGCCGCTTCCCTGGCTCTATCCGCCGACGATGTTGCTGTTCATCACGCCGGTTGCCCTCGTGCCTTTCCTGCCCGCATATTTCCTCTTTTTCGCGGGCAGTCTTTTATGCTACGCGTTCGCCGTCTCGCGCTTGTCGGGATTGCGCGCGCATCTTCCCCACCCGCGCGCGGCGGCGCTCGTCGTGGTCGCGTATTCGGCGGTGTGCATGTCCGCGCTGTTCGGCCAGAACAGCGTCCTGACCGCCGGCCTCGCCGCGCTCGCGCTGCATCTGCTCGGCAAGCGCCCCGTCGTCGCCGGCGTGCTGATCGGGCTGCTCGCGATCAAGCCGCAACTCGCCATCGTGTTTCCGTTCGTGCTGATCGCAGCGCGGGCGTGGCGCACGTTCGCGGCGGCGGCGATCAGCGCGACGCTGTTCGCGGCGGCCGGGATCGCGCTGGCCGGCCCCGGCGCGCTGCACGGACTGACCGACGCAATGTCGACTGTACGCGACCAGCATTTCATGCTCCCGTCGTACTGGCTCGCGTCGCCGACGCCGTTCGCCGCGCTGCGGCTCGCAGGCGCGCCGGTCGCGGCCGCGCTGGTCGCGCAAGCGGCAGTCGCGCTGCTTGCGATCGCCGCGGCCGTCGACGTGTGGCGCCGCACGCGCGACATGCGCCTGCGCGGCGCGGTGCTGGCGGTCGCCACGCTGCTGACGACGCCCTATCTGTGGCATTACGAACTGACGTGGCTCGGCATCGCGATCTTCTGCCTGATCGCGCACGGTCTCGATGAAGGCTGGCTGCCCGGCGATCAAGGCATCCTCGTGCTCGCGTGGCTGCTGCCGATCTTCGAGATGCTGAACCGGCTGATGAAGCTGCCGCAGATCGGGCCGGTCGTGCTGCTCGCAATGCTGTTCGTCGTCGTGCGCCGCACGGCACTCGCGTCACGGAGCATGCAATGAAAGCGCCTTCGTTCGCCCGCCATGCGCATTCCGCCGTCGATCTGCATCCGGAACTCCCGATCGCAGGCCCGCGCCGCTATCCGCACTGGCTCAACCGCGATCGCGTGCGCCTCTATGCGGCCGCCGTGCTGCTGGCGGAACTGCTGTTCATCGGCATCTACTTGACCCGCATGGTCCTGTTGCACAACGATGCACTGGTACAGCTGTCGCAGGATTTCTCGCCGATCTGGAGCGCCGCATGGCTCGCCGCACACGGGCATGGCGCCGACGCATGGCATTTCCCCGCGTTGTTCGCGATCCAGAAGCTCGCGATCCCGACGATAAGCATCGCGGACGGCACGTTGCCGTGGCTCTATCCGCCCACCACCTTGCTGTTCGTGTTGCCGCTCGGCTGGCTGCCGTACATGTTCGCGCTCGTGCTGTGCCTCGGCGTCACCTACGCGTTGTTCGCCGCGACGATCCGCGCGACCGTGCAGCGCGATGCCGCATGGCTGTGCGCGCTCGCCTTTCCCGGCGCGTTCCTCACCGTGATCGTCGGCCAGACCAGCCTCTTTACCGCGACACTCGCCGGCGTCGGCCTGCTCGCGCTGAACCGCCGACCCGTGTACGCCGGAATCTGCTTCGGCTTGCTGACGATGAAGCCGCAGCTCGCGGTGCTGTTCCCGCTCGCGCTGCTGTGCGCGGGCCAGTGGCGCGCGCTGGCCGCGTGGGCGGCGACGATCGCCGGTAGCGCGGCGCTCGCGACACTCGCATTCGGTATCGGCCCGTGGATCACGTTCGCGCATGTGATCGGCAACGTCTACGCGATCGTCGGCGCCGGCCAGGCCAAGCTCGCCCGCATGCCGACCGTGTTCGCGCTCGCGACGATGGCCGGCTGGCCCGCGATCGTCGCGCGCGGCCTTCAGCTGCTGTCGGCCGCGGCCGCCACGATCGCCGTCGTCTACGCATGGCGCGGCACATGTTCGTACGCGCTGCGCGCCGCGACGCTCGCATGCGCGTGCCTGCTCGTCAGCCCTTATCTGTACGACTACGACCTGACCTGGTACGGCATCTTGATCGCGTGGTACGCGCGCTATGCATGGACGCACGGCTGGCGGCGCTTCGATCGCGAATGGCTGATGCTGCTGTGGCCGATGCCGCTCGCGGGCCTCGTGGTCGTGCCGCATCTGTCGTTCCAGTTCATGCCGCTCGTGACGCTCGCGTCGCTCGCGCTGCTCGTCAGCCGGATCGCGCAGGAACGACACGACGTGCCGTCGATGCCCGACGCACGCGACGAATCGACCGGGACCGGCTTCACGCATCCGGTCCGGCACCACCACCACCCGGCGTACGGAATGCGCCGCACCGGCCGCCCGATCATCGGCGCCGACCGGTGACGCGACATCACAAGGGGAATCATCATGCGGGAATCACTCTACAAGCCGCTCGTCTCGCTGGTCGTGCCGTTTTATAACGAAGGCGAAGCCGTCGAGCGTTTCTTCGACGTCGTGATTCCGCTGCTGACGGCCATCGATGCGATCCGCTTCGAGATCGTCTGCGTCAACGACGGCAGCCGCGACGACACGCTCGAACGCCTGATCCGGATCAGCACCGGCGAGCGGCGCGTGCGCGTCATCGATCTCACCCGCAACTTCGGCAAGGAGGCCGCGCTGACGGCCGGCCTCGACGAAGCCACCGGCGACGCGGTGATCCCGCTCGACGCCGACCTGCAGGACCCGCCGAGCCTGATTCCCGTGATGATCGAACACTGGCGCGACGGCGCGGAAGTCGTGGCGGCGAAGCGCAGCAACCGCGCGTGCGATTCGTTCGCGAAGCGCACCGCAGCCGCGATCTACTACCGCGTGCACAACCTGCTGTCGGACGTGAAGCTGCCCGAGAACGTCGGCGATTTCCGGCTGATGGACCGCAAGGTCGTGAACGCGCTGCGCAGCCTGCCCGAGCGGCATCGCTTCATGAAGGGGCTGTTTGCGTGGGTCGGCTACAAGACCGTGATCGTCGAATACCAGCGCGACCCGCGCAGCGCCGGGCACTCGAAGTTCTCCGGCTGGAAGCTGTGGAATTTCGCGCTGGAAGGGATCACCAGCTTCAGCACGGTGCCGCTGCGCAGCTGGACCTATATCGGCGTCGGCATCGCCGCGCTCGCGTTCCTGTACGGCGCGTTCATCATCTTCCGCACGCTGCTGTTCGGCAATCCGGTGCTCGGTTACGCGTCGCTGATCTCGGTCACGCTGTTCATCGGCGGCATCGAGCTGATCGGGATCGGTGTCGTCGGCGAATACATCGGGCGGATCTACGACGAATCGAAGCAACGGCCCGTCTACCTGATCCGCCGCCGCTACCAGGCGCACGGCAAGGTGATCGAGCTCCCGGTCGCGCGCGATGCGCGCCGCCAGATCGCACGTAGGCGCGCGCAGCCGATCCGGGCGCGGATCGACGTTCGCTGACGCGCGCAAGCAGCCATGATCGATCTCCTGTATGCGGAGCGCACGCGGCTCGTGCGCTTCGGCCTGTCCGGACTCTGTTCGACCGCGATCCATACGCTGGTCGCGTCGGCGCTGTTCGCGCTGTTCGACGCGACGCTGGTCGCCGCGAACGCGGTCGCGTTTCTCTGCGCCACCGCGTTCTCGTATCTCGCGAATACGCTGTGGAGTTTCTCGTCGACGGTGCATACGCGCAACGCGCTGCGTTTTCTCGTCGTCACGCTGGCCGGCTTCGTCGAGACGCTGCTGCTCGCGCGAGCCGCCGAAGCGCTCGACGTGTCGCGCGCGACGAGCATCGTCACGATCGCGCTGCTGATCCCGCCGACGACGTTCGTGCTGCACCGGCTCTGGACCTACCGGTAAGCATTGGATCGCCGGCCGCCCGGCGGCCCGATACCTGCCGCGAATCGCCCCCTTCCCGCTCCCGCATCGTCACGCCGCCGCGGCGGCGATCGTTCGCGATCGCGCCCGTCATCCGCCCCTTTCCTCCGCCCGAAAATAATCGGCGCATCAATTAACAGATTCAATGTATTTATATTTATGTAACGCATCGATTTGATTGAATCCGATTTCACAATTAATCACCGATAATTATTTTCTCGACCCTGTTTACCTTTACAGCTTTCATAATCATTCGAACGGGATAATCTGCATTCGCTGTCGCGCCTGTACGTGTCACATCACGCACGAAGCCTTGCAGGACAAGGCGATGGCGGCTGCACGAAGCAATTCGCGCAACGATAAGTCCCATTACTTCAAACGGGAGCCTCTATGTCACGCGTTACCGATGTGCTCGTCTCGATCGATACCGAAACCATTCTCAAGAATTATCCGAATCCCAGCAGGAATCCGAATAGTCCGACGCTGATCGACTGGAAACACGTGTACATGGTCACGAACCAGGACAACGTGGTTTCCGGGCAGGCGGGCGGCGAACTCGACCTGAAGGCGCAGGTCGGCGACCTGATCCGCTGGCGCGAAACGAGCCTGTCGCTGGGCTTCGAGAAACAGGTGGTCTTCTACGGCTTCATCGCCAACCAGGGCAGGGATCTGATTTCGACGCCCACGCCGCGCAAGGCCACCGCATCGGTTCCGATTCCGAACCCGAGCTCGCCGTCGACGCCGACCTGCCAGAAGATCGACAACTATTACTGGTCGTCGGAAACGCTGTCGGAAGGGCGCGTCACCTACCACTTCTACTTCCAGATCATCGACCGCAACTGCCAGTCGCTGGGCTGCTACCAGTGGGATCCGTTCATCTCGATCCACAACTGATCGCAGCGGCGGGCGGCCGCGCGGCGGTCGCCCGCGTCATTCCCTTGTTGCGGAGGAAGCGCCCATGTCTGGTCTTCGTTGCGATGTGCTCGCGATCGTCGATGCCGTCACGCTGCTGTCGGCCTACCCCGATGCGAGCGGGAACGCCGATGCGCCGACCGTGATCGACGGCCGGCACATCTACGTGGTGAGCCCTGGCGACGCCGGGCCGCTCGGCCACAACGACAGCCGGCTCTTCGCCGGCCTGTCGCCGGGCGACCAGCTCCACCTGCGCGAAACCGCGCTCGCGCTGCGCGCAGAGGTGAGCGTGCTGTTCGTCCGGTTTGCGTTGAAGGACGCCGGCATCGTCGCGCCGATCGAACCGGAAGTGCGCGACGCCACGACGCCTGTACCGAATGCCGACGACCTGCTTCATCCGCCGTGCCGGCCGATGAAAGACCACTACTGGCGCAGCGACGTGCTGGCCGCGGGCACCACCACGTGTACGGCCGACTTCGCCGTGCTCGACCGCGACGGCGCCGTATTGGGCTATTTCCGCTGGGAAACGTCGGTCGAGATCGCCGGCAGCCGGCCGGATACGAAACAGCCCGGCTTCAAGCCGTCGTCGGACCGCAACGGCAACTTCAACCTGCCGCCGAATACCGAATTCAAGGCGACCTTCTACGCGAATGCCGCCGACCGGCAGGACCTGAAGCTGTTCATCGACGACGCGCCGGAACCGGCCGCGTCGTTCGTCGGCAACGACAACGACGGCATCAGGCAGTTCACGCTGAACTCGAAGGGCGGCAGGATCCGCATCGACGCATCGGCCAACGGCAGGAAATCCGCGACCGATGCGCGCCTCGCGCCGCTGTCCGCGGGCGACACGGTGTGGCTCGGCTGGCTCGGCGCCGAGGACGGCGCCGACAGCGACTACAACGACGGGATCGTCATCCTCCAGTGGCCGATCACCTGAGCGTCCCGGCGTCATCGCCACGTGCCGCGCTCAGGTGCGCGGCAGCCCCGGCGGATTGGTCTGCGACCGGTCGATCGCTTCGGCGTCGAGGCTCCAGCGGCCGAGCACTTTCCGGTAGCTGCCGTTCGCGATCAGCGCATTGATCGCGAGCGTCAGCGGATCGGCGAGGCCGCTGCCCTTGCGCGTCGTGATCGCGATGTCCGCGGTGCGCGGCCAGCCGGCCCACGCGAGCGGCACGATCTTCAGCTTGCGCCCGACGCCGTCCGCGATGAGCTGCGCGAGACGTCGACGGTATCAGCGGGGCCGCCGCCCCCGTCGCCTATTCCCTCTCGGCACTCGTCTGCGCATGCACGCAGAAGCTCCGCGAGCTTGGACTTGACCGAGGACAACGGGGCATCGATCGGCAGGCGGCAACTGCGATACTGGCAGACCATTACGGCGAGGAAATCTCGAAGAGCGTCATCGGGCAAGCCGCGAAGCTTGCGCACAGCGCTTACGCCACCTCGGCTTATCCGGGCAGCACTCGTGTGCCCTGGGGAATTCGTCGAAAGTCAGTGGCATTTCTATCCGCGCCGATACGTGTGGGCGCTCGCGCATGCCCCCACCGCTGACGTGTCCACGTCACGCCTCCCGGAAGATGCCGGCGTCGGGTACTACAAGTTTATCGAGCTCGACGCCGACTTCCGCAAGCGTGCGCTTCCACCCGCCGGCCGGCTTCGCGAAGGCCAGATCGTCGCGATATTGCGCGAATACAGCATCGGCCTGAAACGGGAAAGCCCGTGCCCGGACCAGACGTTCATGAAGTCCGGGCGTGCCTACGTAAAGCGAGGGCTCCTGCAGATTGGCGCCGCCGGTCGTTACGCCGGGTTGCCGCTGCCTCCGGTGCCGCCGGTCGGCTTGCCGGCTGCCGCGCCGGCCGTCTTCACCTTGTCGAGCAACGTCGGGGACGGCTGGCCGGTGCTCGTGAGCGCGCCGTTGGACTTCAAGGTCTCGAGGTCCGCATCCTGGCCGGCCTGGCCGGGCTTGAACGGCGTCGTCAGAAACGAGGACGCCGACACCGTGACGCCCGTTTCGTTCTTGACGGTCTGGATGACCCCGTTCTGCGCCGACGCGACGGCCGATGGACTCGTCAACGCGCCCTGATACGTCGGATTGGCCGTGAGACCCGTCAGCAGCCCGTTCAGGTCCGTGCCGAGTTGCGCCGCCATGTAGGTCAGCAGCATTTCGGTCAGCGGCGTCACGTTGAACGTGCCGCCGCCGCTCGCGAACGAGTGCTGCGTGGTCGTCCCGTTCGTCCCCGTGATCGCGCACGGTCCCGCGAGCACGAACGAGATCGAGAAGGCACCGTTCGCGTCGGCCGTCCCCGAACCGTTGCCGCTCTTGCAGGCGATCGTGATCGCGGCGTTCGCCATTGGTGCACCGGTCGCGGCCGTGCCGCTGATCGTGGCCATCGATGCATTTGAAGGCGTCGTGCTGTCGTTGCCCCCGCCACATCCCGCGAGCGTGCCCGCCGCGAGCGCAAACATCCCGGTCTGCCATGCTCTCAGTGCCACCTTCTTCATCGTCTTCATCGATTTTCTCCAGTAGGTCGACTCGATCTGCCAGGGCACACCCCGGTCCCTCGCTCGTTGAATGCCCGCGTCACAGCCCCGTCCGGGGCTGTGGGGCATTTCCCGGTAGCTGCGCCGCCTGCGTGGCGGGCGGCGCAGCGCTTGCGGATTGTGCATAGCGCTTGTACGCGTCGCGCATCCGGTAAAGCTGTGTCGCAAAATATTCGGCGCTGAAGCGGCCCTGGTTGAGCAGGAATTGCTGCGTGTTGTAGGCAAAGCCGAGGTTCTCGGCACCGTCCTGCGACAGGTAGTTCGTCGATCCGATGCGCGTGCGGAAATTGAGCGAGAACTGCTCGGCGCCGTTGACCTGCGCGATCCCCGGCTTCATGCCCTGGCGCGGCGTCAGCGGGAAGCTGACCGATGCCCCCGCGAACGAACCGCGCCCGCTGTGCCAGCCCTGCACGCTGAACGAAACGTCGTCGAACCAGCGCGTCAACGTGATCAGCGGTCCCTTGTCGCCGCCCACATAGCGCGCGACGCCCGCCTCGATCCACATCTTCCACGCGGGCTCGACCCACCGGTACGTGAGCAGCGCGTTCTTCTCCGCCGGCAGCGCATCCTTGCCCGGCTCGTGATGCAGATACGCGAGCTTCAGCCGCACGACGTCGGGGCGGCCCGGCACGAATGCCGTCGTCTCGTTCTCGATGCCGAGGTACTGGTGGTCGAACTTGCCGAGCGCGGTCACGTTGAACACGCGCGGCGCGATCCAGAAGCTCTGCACGAGCGCGACCGTCGACAGTCCGCCGCGCAGGCGATACCGGTCGTACACATGGCCGTTGTCCATGTTCTTGCTGTTCGCGATCGGCACGATCACGCTCGAATACAGTTCCGCACCGCGCCACAGCGGCACGAATCCCTGAAGGTTCGCGCCGATCGAGTAGTCGAAGTTGCCGTACTCCGTGCCGTACAGGTAGGTCGTGACGGGTGCGATCTGGATCCGCACGAGTCCATGCTTGTGCGCGTTGCCCGACCATGCGATCGAATCCGCGTCATGCGTCGGCCGCACGCGCATCGACAACGACGCGCCGGCCACAGTCGATGCGCCGCCCGCGACAAATTGCGCGTAGTCCGTCCGGTCGACGCTCACCTCGCCCACCGGCTCGTTCGACTTCTTGATCACGACGCGCACGGTCTCGATGCCCTTTGGCGCGTACTGCGCCGCCGCGCCGAGCGCGATGCCCAGCGCGTCCGCCTCGTTCTGGTTGTAGCGGTGGTTTTCGTATTCGACGACGAGATCCGTGCCCGCAACGCCGGCCCGCACGCGCTCGAGCCCGGCGTCCGTCAACACGCCCACGATCGTGTCGAGCGCCGCTGGATCGGGCACCGCCTGGATTGCCGGCGCGGCGGTCCGCACGATTGCGGGCGCCGAGCGAAGCGACGCCATGGCCACGTCACCGCGTGCTGCATCTGCCGTTGCGGGCATCGATGCGGTCGGCTCGACGCGCGTGAACGTGCCCAGCGGCGCGAGCACGGCGGCCGGTTGCAGCACATCGCCGTCCGCGGCGTGAACGTCGCCGGACGATGCCGCATTCGCCGCCGCATCCGGCGCGCCGTCGCACAAGCCCTTGCTGCAACGCGTCGCATCGAACCGCTTGCCGAGCGGAATCTGCACGCCGATCGAAAACGACGTGCGCGGCGCGACTCCGTCCGTATGCTTGAGCGAGCGTGTCACGGTGCCGACGAGGCTCGCGTCGGCGAGCCACCTGATCGGCGGCGACTGGTAACGTATCCCCGCATACGGTGTTTTCGAATCGTGTTCCGCCAGCAGCGACAGCCCCGTTTGCCACAGCCGAAGCTCGGCGCCGCCGAACACACCGTCGAGCCGGTCACCGTGCCCATAGCCGACCGTCAGCGTCGCGGGCCCAAGCGCCTGCGACACGACGCCGTAGGTGGACCGGAAGAAATGCGTCTGCCCGCCGACGTCGTTGATGCCGATCGCGATATCGGGCTGGTAGGTGAAGAACTTCGGAATCGAAACCTTCGCGTTCGCCATCAGGTGCCGAAGCACGAAATGGTCGTAGCCCGGCACCGTCGTGCGCACGTTGCCGGGGTAGTCCGCCAGGCCGCCCGATACCTCCACGTACGGAAACAGGCCGACCGCGCCCCAGACGATGTCGGAACTCGTCGTGTTCTTCCCGTACCGCGGATCGATGTAGTTGTTGTATTGCCCCTCGAATGTCCCTTCAGGCAACGTGAATCCGTATGGAATCACGAGCCCGCCGGACACACCCATCGACGTCAGCACCGGCGAGCCCGCCGCACCGGCCGGCAGGGAAAATGCCAACGCTGCCCCAAGGGCAACGGCCGTCGGCTTGTTCGTGGCCACCTTCGCACGCAACTTGACTGTCATTGGTTGTGTCCTTGGTTGTCCGTATCGTGTCGCGACACCCAACATCGCCGAACGTAGACGCGCACCGCCGAGGCGCTCGTATCGCTCGCGGCCGCAAGCATCCCGACTGCAACAATGCAACCGAAGCGCCGCCCTGGGCATCAAATCCATCTTGTTGGCCTCGCCCGTCTCATCGCCATTCACGATGCAATCTCCACGCTCGTCACACCTGTGCGCCGCTCGTTGCGGCACGGAGAATGCGCAACGTCCACGTCTTCGCTCGGCCATTCGCCGATTTCCGCGTTGTCTGGATCAGCTCGATTCGCTTGGCCAGGGATTTCTTGAGGGAACAGGAAATATTTCAGCGCTGAAAATGTAAACACTCAGAATCGTCTCGCGGCTTGCCCATCAAGCCCGACTTGTCGCGACGGACTCCGCAAGTTGTCGCCCGATTCCGCTAAAGGAAAGGGACGTAGACCCCGACGAAATAATTCTTGATGGCGTCGTACATGACCATCATCACGACTGCGGACGACAGCAACGACCCGAGTGGCTGCTTCATCTTTGTCTCGGGAAACAGGATGGCGATCACACCCAGCGCATTGATCGCCAATACCCAGGCTCGCCAGCCGAGTTCCTCCTTCATCATGCTGATGGCAAAGCTCAGGAACGACGATCTGTCGGTCCATATGTTCATGAACCAGCCGATGTCGGTCAGGCGGAAGTAATTGATGTAATTGTCCTGATCGAGAAGCTGGCTTCTGTCGCCAACAACCATGATGCTCAGGACCACGCCAGCCAGTCCGACAAAAGCGAATGCCAACGGCCGCATCCATCTTTTGTCGATCGAGATGGAGATTTTTTCGTGCGAGATGAAGAGTTTCATCGCAGCCGTGTCTTGTCGTGGGAATGTTCAGCCGCACGGGAATCCGTTTCACATGTCACCCGCTGCGGCGGACGCTCATGATCGGCACTGCTCAGGCCCATGCTCGAGAAAAGTTGCTCCCAAAGCGGAAGGATGCGCGACGGTGCGAATCTCGCAGCCACGTCGTTCGCCATGCTCGCCATTCGCTCCCGCTCCCGAGTGTCGACCATCAACGTCAGCAAAGCGTCGGCGAGCGCACCGACGTCACCGGCCGGACACACCGGCAAACCGTCGATGCCGTCACGAATGATGTCTCGCGGCCCCACGTCGCAGTCGAAACTCACTGCCGCGCACCCGCTTCCCATCGCTTCCATCAGCGTCATCGGCAACCCTTCGAAATGCGACGCCGGCAATTATTTTGTATTTTTCATCTGAATTTCGGAATTTTTCATAATCATAAATCCCTATTGTTTAAAAAACGTTGACGCACCGTGAGAATATAGGGTGTTTCCCGTATAAGTCCAGAAATCTGCAGCGCTCAAAAAACGTTCGAAAGATCAATGCCGCGGATGGTCAGACACATTGACACGCATTGTTGAATAACGCGCCGATCACTGCAATCGGCTATACGGGGCCGGCATTGCGCGCTTGCCGACCAATCCAAGCGTCGCAGTATTCGAAAGCGCGTTCCGAGCCGGTTTTCAAGTACGACACGGCGATCCGTTTGGAACTCCACTCCTTCACCGCATAGCCCGATCAGCTTGGGGATCCTCTGTCCAACCGGACTCTCTCATATTTCTTTGAAATAGCCGCTCATCCAAAAAATATGGCAATTATTTTTAACTCAAATTTCACGAAACGCCCCTTTTCACGTCAATTGTAAATGAAATACCAAAAATAAAACAAAATGAAATTACCGACTAAAAACGACAAAATCTCATCAGCTTCCGCCACACCTGGTTCACAAATTGTCTGGCGATCGAGCTTTGCAAATAGCCTTCACCTTACTCGCCTGACTTGTATATACATTCAACGCACGCTATATAGAAGCGGCCACTTTCCGCCCGACGTCCTCACCCGGATCATCGATCGGTTCTCGCTCGATGCGCGGCGGCCGATTCGTGACATGCATGCGGCCGTCGCAGTAGGCAACGCCGACGCGCTCAAGCTCGACGGGCGGACGGTGGCGATCCCCGAACTGTTCGAGCCGCACGCGTATGCGCGCGCCGAATTCCTGCTCGACAGCGATCCGGGCGCGTGGCGTTTCGCGCAGGCGGGCGAGATCGACGACGGCTCGGTTGCGATCAGTTACGGGCCGCAAGTGTTGCCGGATCGCGAACGGCGCGCGTTTCTTTATGTGCGTGTCGCGTTGCCGGCCGCGCAGGATGTGGCGGAGAAGCCGGGTTTGTCGACCGATAGCGGCGACGTCCGGCAGCCGACAGCGGCCGGATAGCGCGTCGTGCTCCGGCATCACTGATGCTTGTCTCCGCCGCCCGAACTGCACGCCGGCGCGACGAGACGAGTAATCATCCTTTTCGTGCAGAATCTCGCGGGTTCGCCCGAGAGTCTTTTGCAACAAAACGCCGGGGTAATTCCGGCGATCGTCTACAGGCTCGGCAGTGATTTGCGGTAAGCCACCTGCCCGCAATTTCCGATTGAGGCCTGGATGGGCGCTGCAGTTGCCGGGTCTTGAATTTCGCTTTCCATCAAGTGCTTCTTCATGTTCGTCTTCTTCTCGAAAAACGACCTGTACTAGGTTCGGCCTGGCCCGGATTGCAGGGGGCAAGTCAGCAACGACGACGGCGAACCATAGCCGTAATCGAGATCCACCGACAGCAGCGACGACATGAAACGCTGCTTCGAGATGGTGAAAGTGTTTCAGCGATGGTACGGATCGGGCCGATCACGCGTCCGCATGCGGCGATCGCCAACGCCGAGTGTGCCGCCTTTGCAAGCCAACCGGCGTACTGGAAACGACGGCACACGCATCAAATTTCCACCCGCTGGTCGGTTGCAAAAGTGAAGTCATGTCGCGACAGACAGTGACGCGTTCATCTGAGCACACGGTGCGATGCCATTCTTCAAGCGGCCCTTGTATGCACGGACACGAGGGCGATCGCCTACCGCAGGCAATGCTTATGGGCAATGCGGCGACCAAAGCCGTTTGCTGCAGTCGCCGGAACTCGATCTGCCCACTTGGGCGCCAGGGTCGTCACCGCCCCTTGATCAGAAGAACGACAACAAGGATCGCGACCAGCGCCGCGAGCCACTTCAAGCCGGCAAACACCTTGTCGAGCCTTTCCGTCAGCGCCCCGATGGCATTCCCGTCGCCCGCGCGCACCGGCACCTGCGCCGTCCGGCCATCTCCGGGCAGGTTGACTTTCGGGAGATCGATGGCGAGATACACGACATATCCGCTGGCGGTTGCCGGAGATTCCAGCATGCTGCCGTCCTGGGCGGGTCTCAGGAACACGGGCAACCCGCCGGCCTGCGCGGCGCCGGACGGAACCGACGTATAGACGCCCCGCAGGCACAGTCCTACCTTGACAGCGGTCACCCGTCCCGCCTCGATGCCGTCGGCAAGTGCCTGCATGCTGCTGGCCGGCACGTCGCACAATGCCCACCACTGAGCCGGCTCCTGCATCTCATCGTCCGGGTGGTTATAGCCGAGCCTGGCCGTGCCGAGCGGATCGTCGGAAAACGCGATACCCAGTTCGTCCTGCAAGTCGCGAAGGCCGTGCCGTTCAGTCGCACCGATCTCGCGGGCCGCGAAGGTGATATGCACCGTGCGCGTGCTGTTCTGCACGTCACCGATGATCGACAAGCAGCAATCATCCGGACTTGAAGTCCCCTGCACATAGGTCGAAAGCGTCGAATGCGTTGTCCCGCCCGCAGGCTCCAGCCGTCTGACGACCTGGATGTCCTGCAGCGTGAGCCACAGCGACTTCGCCGGGTAGTACGTCTGTACGGTGCCATCCGTACCGATGTGCTCGAGCGCGTGGCCGGCGCACTCCCGGATTTCGATGCGTTTTTGCGCGTCCTCGTACACGCTGTCGCCGCCTTCATGCCGATGCCGTCCATCGTAACCGGCAAGTTGCCCGGCGTCGGGAAATGTCACGGACGTCCGGGGCGCAATCCTGACGTTATCGAGAACGTCGTCGTGGGTATGGATATCCGCGACGAGCATTCCGGCGCGGTCGATCGATACAGGACGGGTTCGCGAGAACATGCCGTATTGCGTATCGGCGACAGGAAGCACAGCGTGGGCGATGCCGGGTGTTATCTCGGGCACCTGCCCCGCGAGCGGATCGATGTGCTGCGGCCGCGGTGCGTCCGAGACCTTGACGAGCGAAGGAAGCAGCCGGGTCAACAGGTCTGCGTACGGGGTCAACAATGGCAGGATCACGCAGGCTAGCGACAGGTTGAACAGCGTATGAAAATCGGCCACCACCCGCCCATTGTCCGGTTCGATCCTGACCATGATGCGACCGATCGGCGTGAGTGCTGCAAGTGCAAGCACCACGCCGATCGACAGAATGAGCAGATTGCCGACCGGCACGCGCCTCGAGGCCGGATCGTGCGTTACCGTCCCCTCCAGCACCGGGTGGATTGCCGCGCCCAGGTTTGCGCCCATTACCAGTGCGAACGCGGTATCGGGCGGAATGACGTTCTGCGCGCAGAGCGACATGATCAGGAGAACGACTGCGACGTTCGAATCGGCGGCCCAGGTCAGACCGGCTGCCAGCAAGACGTCGATCAGCGGCACCGTGGATACGTCGCCCAGCAACATCCGAAGGCTCGGCGCATCCTCGTAGTCCGTCATCAGTTCCTGCAGATGGTGCAGTGCGAGCAGCAGCAGGCCCAGACCGATGAGCATACGCCCCAGCTCATGTGCGCGCGCGTTCGACACCTTGCGGAACATCAGCATGCCGACGAGTACCAGGGCAGGCGACACGCTGTCGACCTGAAACGAAAGCGCCTGCACGATCAACGTCGTGCCGACGTTCGCGCCGAGCATGACGGCCAGCGCCGGGACAAGGCCGGCGCGCCCCTGCGCGGTGAGTTCCCCCGTCATGACCGCGGTCGTCGCGCCGCCCTGCAGCACTGCCGTCACGCCCATGCCACCGAAGAAGGCAGGGACTCGCCCATCAAGCGCCCGCTCCAGGAGCGACCGAAGGCCCGCACCGAATGCGCGCTGCATGCCGGTCTGAAGCATCTGCGTGCCGAGCAACACCAACGCGATCGATCCGGCAAGATCGATCAGTGTGAACGTGAATGTCATGATTCCGGTTCCCCGACGCCGACCGGTTGTACTTGCAACGTTTTCTGTCGCGCGATCCACTCGCACGCGCTGTTGGTCCTGAAAGACACGCGAGTTCGAATGCGTGTTGTTGCGGCACGGAAAGCGCAGCCGCAAGAGAAACACGTTCTACTGGTCTGATACGTTCGGTCGCAAGTCGTCGACAGCGCTGGCCATGCAAGTATCGTTCCCGCTTAAGTAATTCATTGATTTGTGGGGATATACGAGGTTAAGCAGGTCGTGACGACGGCAAAAATCAACCGAATATGTTTCAAGATTGACACGCTTTGCCGCAAGCGGGATCTGCCCCCCGGACAGGCCACGACCGCTTGATGTAAAAATCGCTATACTTTTTTTATGGCATGGTCAGGATCGCGGGCCGCTATGAAACACCGGACTGCAAACGAAATCGCGTTGGGTCGGTCTTGCGATTGCCGGTGCAGGGGCTCGCGAAGCGCACCTACCCGGCTCCTGGTTTAGGAGGATATTCTCGTGTCAGACAAACACATAACGAGCCGATTCGACACGGACCTTCACCACATTTCGTCCAAGGTATTCGAGATGGGCGGGCTCGTAGAGTCACAATTGACCAATGCGATGCAGGCCCTCAGCTGCTTCGACCTCGAATTGGTCGATCAAGTCATTGCCGTCGAACATCGACTCAATACGATGGAAGTCGAAATTGATGCGGAGTGCGGCAACATCATCGCGCGGCGGCAGCCGGCCGCATCCGATCTACGCCTGCTGATGGCGATCTCGAAAGCGACCACCAATCTCGAGCGGGCTGGCGACGAAGCACACAAGATCGCGAAGCGGACTCGACGAATCGCGAATGACGATGCAGGCAAGACCGTCGACATGGCGGAAATCCAGTTGTCCGGCCAGCTGGCGTCAAACATCCTCCATCGTGCACTCGATGCATTCGCTCGACTCGATGTCGTCGCTGCAGCCCGGATTGTCCGCGAGGACGAAGCGATCGACGAGCAATACCGCGCTTTCATGCGCAAGCTGGCGACGTATATGCCCGAACATCCCCGCAGCATCGCGTCTGCGCTGGACTATCTGTCGATCGCATCGGCCATCGAGCGTATCGGGGACCATGCAACGAATCTGGCGGAGCTCGTCATTTATGTCGCCAAGGGCACGGATGTCCGCCACCTCTCCTGGGAGCAACTTGAGCGTGAAGCCCTGCGTGATTGAGCACCGGGCAGCAAGGAACACCGAACAAGACCCGCAAGGACTCAAGAGCCGGTAATAGCGGGCACGCCCCTGGTGAACGTCCTATGAGCAACCGCGCGGCATTGAGGGCTCTGGACCATGACATTTACGTTCACGCTGATCGATCTGGCCGGATCCGTTGCGCTGCTGTTGTGGGGCACCCATATGGTTCAAACCGGCATTCAGCGCGCCTTCGGTGCCGGTTTACGTTCAATTCTCGGGCGAGCCCTGCACGGACGACTTCGCGCCTTCCTGGCCGGACTGGGCGTCACGGCGGTATTGCAGAGCAGTACGGCGACCGGACTCATGACGGCCGGCTTTGCCGCAGGCGGGCTGGTCAAGCTGGTCCCCGCGCTCGCTGTCATGCTCGGCGCAAATGTCGGCACGACGCTGATCGTGCAGGTGTTGTCGTTCGATGTTGCAGCGGTCTCGCCGGCGCTGATACTCGTTGGGGTGCTGATGTTCCGCAAGGTGTCGAACACGCGTGCACATGACTTGGGCCGCGTGCTGATCGGTCTGGGCCTGATGCTGCTCGCGCTGCACCAGTTGCTTGGCCTGATGACGGACTACGAGGATGCGCCCAGTTTCCGCATGCTGCTCGGTGCCGCATCCACGGTGCCGCTGGTGGATGTGCTGCTGGCGGCGGGGCTGACCTGGGCCGCGCATTCGAGCGTTGCGATCGTTCTGCTCATCATGTCGCTCTGTGCGCAGAACGTGGTGCCGCCTGATACTGCGTTTGCACTGGTCCTGGGTGCGAACCTCGGCACCGCGATCAACCCGCTGCTGGAGGGGACGGCGGCAACCGACCCCGCATCGAAGCGTTTTCCGGTAGGCAACCTGCTCTCGCGGGCAGTGGGCGTCGTGCTGGCACTCGCGGCGCTGGGGCCGATCGGACGTTTCATGGTTGCGATCGAGCCGGACAATGCGCGGGTGGTGGCCGATTTTCATACGCTGTTCAACCTGATTCTTGCCGGCCTTTTCCTGCCGATCCTCACTCCATTTGCGGGACTGTTGGGGCGGCTGCTGCCGCAACGTACCGACCCCACCGATCCGTCGCAGCCGCTGTACCTGGATCCGGCCGCGCTGCAAATTCCGATGGTGGCGCTCGGCAACGCGGCCCGTGAGGCGCTTCGACTGGCCGACGTACTCGGCGAGATGCTGGCAGGTGCCCGTGCAGTCCTGGTGGTCGGTGATCGCAAGCTGATCGCGGAGACCCGCCAGCGCGACGACATCCTGGACAGCCTGAATACCGCGATCAAGACTTACCTGACGTCGCTTGACCCCGAGCAACTCGCGGAAAACGATCATCGGCGTTTGCACGAGATCCTGACTTTCGTCATCAACCTCGAGCAGGCTGGCGATGTGGTGGATCTGAATCTGCTTCCGCATGCCACCAAGCGCCTGAAGCGCGGGCTTGCGTTCTCGAAGGAAGGGGAAGCCGAACTACTGGCCATGCTGGACCGCCTGACGGCCAATCTGCGCACGGCAGCGTCGCTGTTCATGACCGGGGACCCACGTACCGCACGGATGCTGGCTGACGAGAAAGTGGCCTTCCGGGAGGCGGAATCGACAGCGACCGCGGCTCACTTCGACAGGTTGCGCTCCGGTCGCCTCGATACGGCCCAGACGAGCGCGCTGCATCTCGATCTGCTCCGTGACATGACGCTCATCGATTCGCATATCGTGGCCGCGGCCGCGTACCCGATTCTCGAGCGTACCGGATCCTTGCTGCCCAGCCGGATTGCGGCGAATGAGATGTAGCCTCGACATGCACTCAGTCACGCTTTTCAGGTGTCCTTCGGCACGATCGAGCCGCTTCATGATGTCCGGGTGTGATGCGTGGATAGTCACGGTTGCCCCGCTTCCAGATCGGGAGCAAGGTCGCCACACGATCGGGCGGCAGGCTCCCTCAAAGTTAACTTGTAGAGTGAATAACATGTGAGTAGCATTCACTACATGAATGCTCTTACGACCTGGTCACTCCTCGTTCTGACCCTTCCCACTGAAAACGCGACGGCCCGCATGCGGTACTGGCGCGCGCTCAAGGCGAAGGGATGCGCGGTGCTGCGCGACGGCATCTACCTGCTTCCGTACACCGCCGCGCACGAAAGCACGCTGCGCGAACTGGCGGACGGGATCGCCGAAAGCGGCGGCACGGCCCACCTGCTGCGCGCACCGAGCCTCGACGCGTCGCAGGAGCAGGAATTTCGCGCGCTGTTCAGTCGCGACGACGACTACGCGGCCTTTACCCGCGCCCTCGCCGACGCGCGCAAGACGCTGGCCGGGCAATCCGCCACGGAACTGACCCGCCTTCTGCGACGCCTGCACAAGGACTTCGACACGCTCCGTGCGATCGACTATTTCCCGGGCGACTCGGCCACCCGCGCCGAAGTCGCGCTGCAGGATTTCGTCGCACTGGTCGACACCGTGCTGTCGCCGGGCGAACCGCATGCCGCGGACCGCCCCATCCGTCTGCTGGCGATCGACGAGTATCAAGGTCGCACCTGGGCGACACGGCAGCGCATGTGGGTCGACCGCGTCGCGAGCGCGTGGCTGATCCGCCGGTTCATCGACGCGCGCGCGCGTTTCATCTGGCTCGCGTCGCCGGCCGCTTGTCCGGCCGATGCGCTTGGCTTCGATTTCGACGGTGCGACGTTCACCCACGTCGGCGAACGCGTGACGTTCGAAGTGCTGCTCGCGAGTTTCGGGCTCGACCAGGACCCGGCGCTGATGCGGCTCGGCGAGATCGTGCATGCGCTCGACGTCGGCGGCACCGCGGCGCCGGAAGCGGTCGGCTTCGAGGCCGTGATGGCCGGCACGCGCCAGCGAGCGGAGAGCGACGACCAGTTGCTCGATCAGATGGGCGCCGTGCTCGACTCGCTGTACGTGCATTTCGCGTCGAACGACAAGAACGGGACCGGGGCCAAGTCATGACTACTGCTATCGCGACGACCGAGCCGACCTATTCGCTAGGCCAACTGGTCGGCTACATGCTGCGTCTCGGCACGTTCGGGTTCGGCGGGCCGGTCGCGCTTGCGGGCTACATGCGCCGCGACCTCGTCGAGCGGCGCGGCTGGATCACCGAGGCCGACTACAAGGAAGGACTCACGCTGGCCCAGCTCGCGCCGGGGCCGATGGCCGCACAGCTCGCGATCTACCTCGGCTTCGTCCATTACCGGATTCTCGGCGCGACGCTCGTCGGCTTTGCGTTCGTGCTGCCGTCGTTCCTGATGGTGCTCGCGCTCGGCTTCGCGTATGCGCACTTCGGCGGGCTGTCGTGGATGCAGGCCGTGTTCTACGGCGTCGGCGCCGCAGTGGTCGGCATCATCGCGATGAGCGCGTACAAGCTCACGACGAAGACCGTCGGCCACGACAAACTCCTCTGGGCCATCTTCCTGACGCTGGCCGCCGTGACCTTCATCACGGAATCGGAAATCGCGTGGCTGTTCATCGCCGCCGGACTGATCGGGTGGCTGTGGCGCGCCCCGCCGAAATGGCTGCACAAGGGGGGATTGAACGCGGTCGCGGCCGCCAACCTGCCGGCGGCCAGCGGCTGGCTGAGCGGCATCGACATGCCACAACTCGTGCAGATCGGCGTGTTCTTCACGAAGGCCGGCGCCTTCGTGTTCGGCTCGGGGCTCGCGATCGTGCCGTTCCTGTACGGCGGGGTCGTTACCGAGCACCACTGGCTCAACGACAAGCAGTTCGTCGACGCCGTCGCGGTCGCGATGATCACGCCCGGGCCGGTCGTGATCACCGTCGGCTTCATCGGGTATCTGGTGGCCGGCCTGCCCGGTGCGTGCGTCGCCGCGCTCGGCACGTTCCTGCCTTGCTATCTCTTCACCGTCATTCCCGCGCCATACGTGAAGAAGTACGGCCACCGGCCCGACGTCAAGGCGTTTGTCGACGGCATCACGGCCGCGGCCGTTGGCGCGATCACGGGCTCCGTCCTCGTCATTGCGAAGCGATCGATTGTCGACATCCCCACCGCCCTTCTCGCAGTCGTAACGGTGCTGCTGCTCTGGCGCTTCAAGAAGCTGCAGGAACCGGTGGTCGTCACTGCGGCGGCCATCATTGGTCTGGTCGTCTATCCGCTCATCCATTTGCACGCCTTCTGACGGCACGCGCGTGCGCATACCTGCGAGGAAAGCAATCATGGCAACGCGTCGAACCTTTCTGCACGACACCGCCGCTGTGGGTGCCGGCATCGTGCTCGCCCAGGCGCGAACCGCGTATGCGGCAGACGAGGTCAGTTACAGCGACAAACTGACCGACGCGGAGGGCAAATATGCGGCGGCACCGCTGCCCTTTGCCTACGACGCGCTTGAACCGGTCATCGATGCACGCACGGTCGAGCTGCACTACAACTTTCACCATAAGCCCGCGGTGGTCGCCGCAAACAAGGCGGAGGAAGGTCTCGCGAAAGCACGGGAATCGAACAATTTTGCGCTGGTGAAGTTCTACGAGAAAGAGCTCGCTTTCCAGCTGTCCAGTCACATCCTGCATACCGTCTACTGGACGAGCGTCTCGGGAAAAGGCGGCGAGCCGAAGGGCGAGCTGGTCAAGGCGATCGACAAGAACTTTGGGTCATATGCGAAATTCAAGGCCCAGTTGATTGCGTCAACGGTCGCCATCGAGGCATCCGGCTGGGGTGTCGTTGGCTACCATCCGGCTACGGGCAAGCTGATGATCCTGCAGTGCGAGAACCACCAGAAGCTCACGGCCTGGGGCATCCAGCCGATTCTGGTTCTCGACGTTTTCGAACACGCCTACTACCTGAAGTACCAGAACCGGCGCAGCGAATACGTCAACCAGCTATTCAGCATCATCAACTGGGACAACGCGGCCCTTCGGCTCCAGGCGGCGCGGCCCGCCCGGAGATCGACATAAAAGACGTCGGGCGCACCGCTCCAGCAGCTGAATGAATGACGATAGACGAGGGACGGCATCATGCGGCCTATCACCAGATCGACGTTGCTCGCCGCGGTGGGCACGAACGGAGCGCGATGGGTGGTGCCAACCCGGCTCGCGCTCGGCGTGCTGCTGCTTTTTCCCGTCGACGGCAGCATCCAGCAGCGGTTCAGCTTCCATCATGGCGATCCATCCGCTTTGTCTTTCGGTGCGGTGGCAGCTGGCATGATCCCTCGCGCGATCGAAGTTCTCGCGGGCGTCAGCTTCGTCTCAGGATTCGGTATCAGGCTGGCCGGCTATCCAATGGTGGCCATTTTTGCCGTTCCGGCGCTGGCCAATTTCGCCAAGTCATCCGCATGGCTGCGAGATGCCGAGGACCACGTCATCGTGCCGCATGGAGATTGGAGCTGCGGTGCGATGCACCTTGCCGTCGCCCTGCTTCTCGGTGATTTGCTGGCAGCCGGCAGCGGCCGGTGGTCGGTGGACTACTGGCTTGCCATGAAACTCAAGGCAGTCGCAAATCCCCACTTTAGGCGTCGAGAAGACGCCCACTTGCCTATTGCAACAGGAGGCGGCCATGAACTGCGAGATGAAACCCCTTGCCTGCGATCCCTCCCGACTGGTTAGCCTGTCGGAAAAGCTCATCGTCAGTCACTACGAGAACAACTACGGCGGCGCCGTCAAACGCCTCGGCGCCATCGCGGATCAACTGGCGTCGATCGACCCGGCCGCGTCGCCCGTGTTCGTACTGAACGGCCTGAAGCGCGAGGAACTGATCGCCGCGAATTCGATGATCCTGCACGAGATCTACTTCGACGGCCTCGGCGCGAACGGCGCACCCGATGGCGCACTCGCGGCCGCGCTCGCACGCGACTTCGGCAGCGTCGAGCGCTGGCGCACCGAATTCACCGCGATGGGCAAGGCGCTCGGCGGTGGCTCCGGATGGGTGCTGCTGAGCTGGTCGCCGCGGCTCGGGCGACTGACCAACCAGTGGGCGTCGGATCATGCGCACACGCTGGCCGACGGCACGCCGCTGCTGGCGCTCGACATGTATGAACACGCGTATCACCTCGACTTCGGCGCGAAGGCAGCGGCCTATGTCGACGCGTTCATGCAGAACATCAACTGGACCAGCGTTGCGGCGCGATTCGCCGACGCGACCCGCTGACCGTCGTTCACATGGTCTGGTAATCGCCGCGGTCGATTCACAAGGAGCAGGTGATGCGAAAGTCTTTCGGGATGGTGCCGGTCGTGATGGCGATTGCGCTGTCCGTTGCGCAGGCCGGTTGCGACAGAAGCGGAGCCGATCAGGGGGCCGGCGAGATCGTCACGCTCGAACACGTGCCGGCGCCGGTCAGAACGATGATCGAGCGTCAACGGCAAGGCGGCAGCGTCGGGGTGATTCAACGGCGGGTGAAGGACGGCAAGTCACTCTATGCCGTAACGATCGTGCAGGGCGGCCAGGAGCAACGTGTGATTCTGGCCGAGGACGGCAAGCTCGTCGGTAGCCGCCCGGCCAGCGACGACGAAGACGACGACTGACCCGCCGGCCGTGTCGCCATGCAGTTTCCGTAACGCCACGCAGGAGACGCGCCATGAAATGGATTACGCGGGAACGTCCGAAAATCGATCGCATCGCCTGTCCGTGGCTCATCGCCCGGTTCATCGACGACGCACCTGAATTTCTCTACGTGCCCGGCGCGGATGTGATGCGCATCGCTGCGGAAACGGGTGGGATCCCCTACGACGTGCCCGGTGTCGAATTCGGCCACCATGGCGACCGCTGCAGCTTCGACGCATTCATCGACAAGTACCGGCTCCGCGATCCCGCGTTGCTCCGGCTTGCCGAAATCGTGCGCGGTGCGGATACGAACCGGCTCGACCTGACGCCGGAGGCGACCGGCCTTTATGCGATTTCGATCGGCCTGTCGGGAAACTTCGCCGACGATCACGAGCAGCTACGGCACGGGATGGTGATGTACGACGCGCTTTATACGTGGTGCCGACGTGATACACATGCCTAGCGGGAGTCCGGCCGTCTCGTACGCGCTTCGCTTGTCACGCTGGCTGATGCCGGCCGGCGTGGAGCATACGGCGTGGATTCTTCTCGTCAGCCGCGGCCTGCGCGGCTTCTGCGACGGCTTCATTGCCGTCCTGCTGCCTGCCTACTTGCTCTTGCTCGGCTTTGCGCAAGTCGACGTCGGGCTGATCAGTACCGCGACGCTGGCAGGCTCGGCCGTGGCGACGATCGCCGCAGGTGTGGTCGCCAGCCGCGTTCCGCCGCGCCGGATGCTGACGCTTGCCGCGGTTCTGATGGCGGCCACCGGCATCGGCTTTGCCGGCTTGTCGACGCTGTGGCCGTTGCTCGTCGTGGCCTTCGTCGGCACGCTTAACCCGAGCTCGGGCGATGTCAGCCTGTTCCTGCCGCTCGAACAGGCGAGACTCGCCGAAGCGGCGAACGGCAATGCGCGCACCGCATTGTTCGCACGCTACAGCCTGATCGGCGCGGTGTCGGCCGCGCTGGGTTCGCTCGCGGCGGGACTGCCGCTCTGGCTCGCTTCGCACGCAGGCGTCTCGCTCCTCGACGCGTTGCGCGCGATGTTTGTCGTCTATGCGCTGACCGGGCTCTCCGTCGCTGCGTTGTACCGCCGGTTGCCGATCGCGGAGTCGCGACGGGCAACTGCCGCTCCGCCGCTCGGTCCGTCACGGCGGATCGTCACGCGCCTGGCGCTGCTGTTCAGCATCGATGCGTTCGCGGGCGGACTGGTCGTCAATTCACTGCTGTCGCTCTGGCTGATGCAGCGCTTCGGCCTGTCGATCGGGGCAGCCGGACAATTCTTCTTCTGGTCCGGCTTGCTCTCCGCCGGTTCCCAGCTTGTCGCCGCGCCGCTGTCACGCAGGATCGGCCTGTTGAACACGATGGTCTTCACGCATATCCCGTCGAGCCTCTGCCTGATCGGCGCGGCCTTTGCGCCCACGCTGCCGGCAACGCTGGCGCTCCTGCTGATGCGCAGCGCGTTGTCGCAGATGGACGTGCCGACGCGCACCGCGTACGTCATGGCCGTCGTCACGCCGGCGGAACGCCCGGCCGCGGCCAGCTTCACGTCGGTGCCGCGCAGTCTCGCGGCCGCTGTCGCGCCGACGCTGGCGGGAAGCCTGTTCGGACTCGGGTGGCTCGGCGTGCCGCTCGTTGCATGCGGCGCGTTGAAGATCGCCTACGACCTCTCGTTGCTTGCCGCGTTCCGCCACATCAAACCCGATCAAGGGATCAAGCCGTAACCGGGCGGAATCGCGAGATTCCGTCGGCCATCGACTCTCCTCGAAGCGCCGCCGAACTCAACGCGCATCGCGTATGGCGGCGCAAGTCACTGCAGGATCTCATCATGAAATCATCGAGAAACCGACGTGCCAGCATCGCCGCGCTGCTTGCGATGGCCGTCGCGATCGCTGCCGCCGGGCTTGTCGCGCACCGGCCGTCCCGTGCGGCCGACGCCGCTGCACCTGCTCTGCTGCCGTTAAGGCAAGTCGCCGATATCCCGCTGCCGGGCGGCACGACGCGTTTCGACTACGCAAGCATCGATCCGAACCGTAATCTCCTGTTCATTGCGCACCTCGGCGACTCGGAGATCGTCGTCTTCGACTTGCGCACGTCAACGGTCGTGGCGCGCATCGGCAATGTGTCGTCAGTGCATGGCGTACTGGCGGTTCCCGATCTGTCGCGTGTCTACGCATCGGCGACCGGAACCGACGAAGTCGTCGCGATCGATACTCGAACGCAGAAAATCGTCGCGCGCATCCCCGGCGGACATTACCCGGACGGAATGGCCTACGTGCCCGATGCGCGCAAGCTGTACGTTTCCGACGAATACGGGAAAACCGAGACGGTCATTGACGTTCGGACCAGCCAACGCATCGCCACGATCCCGCTCGGCGGCGAAGCCGGCAATACGCAATACGATCCGGTATCCCGCCATGTCTTCGTGAACGACCAGACGCACGACCGGCTTGTCGAGATCGACCCGGCCGTGGATCGCGTCGTCAATCGATTCGATCTCCCGGGCGCCCGGGGCAACCACGGGCTGTTGATCGATCCGCACAGTCGGCTCGCCTTCGTCGCTTGCGAAGGAAACGACAAACTGATCGTGCTCGATATGCGCTCGATGCGGCCGGTCCAGTCATTCGACGTCGGCGGGAATCCGGATGTGCTCGCCTTCGATTCGGCGCTGTCGACGCTCTATGTCGCAGGCGAAGCGGGCGTCGTATCGATGTTCCAGGTGGAAACCGGCAGTATCCGCGAGATCGGCGAGAGCCGACTCGGCCCGAACGCCCATGTCGTTGCAGTCGATCCGGCAACGCATCGGTCGTATTTCCCGCTGAAAAATGTCGGCGGAAAACCCGTGCTGCGCGTCATGCAACCGGTGTAACCGACGAGAAACTCACATCCGCAGGTGCAGCCCGGTCATCTCACAGTCGGTCCGCGACGGGAGAATGCGCGATGACGACTTCTCGGCCACCAGTCCACCGACGCCTGCGGTCCTGAACGTATTCGAGCGAGACGGAGGCTGGCATTGGGGTCGTCATGCCCGCTGCTCCAGCGCCGCCGCGTTCGCGTCGTCGCGTGCCCGCCGGACCGGCAGCCGCACGCAGAACGTCGTGCCGCGCCCGGGTTCGCTCGTCACGTCGATTGCACCGCGATGGCGCTCGACGATGCCGTGCGATACCGACAAGCCAAGCCCCGTTCCCTGCCCGACCGGCTTCGTCGTGAAGAACGGATCGAAAATCCGCCGGACGACATCGGGCGTCATGCCCGTTCCGGTGTCGCCGATCGCGATCGACACCTGTTCGCCATCGCTCGACGTGCGGATCGTGATGACACCGCGCTCCGGCATCGCCTGCGCCGCGTTGACCAGCAGGTTCATGAATACCTGGTTCAACTGCGACGGCAGGCATTCGACCTGCGGCACGTCGCCGTAATCGCGCACGATGTCGGCCTTGTACTTGAGTTCGTTATGAACGACGTTGAGCGTGCTCTCGAGGCCCGCGTGGAGATCGACCACGCTCCACTCGTCGCTGACCGGGCGCGAAAAATCGCGCAGGTCCTGCACGATGCGCCGCACCCGCACCGCGCCGTCGATCGATTCGTCGATCAGCGTCACGATCTCGTCGCGGACGTAGTCCAGATCCGCCGCGCGGCCCATCGCCGTCAGCGCGTCGCGGGCGGCGGGGTCGAGCTGCGGCAGCACGGCTTCATGCGCCGCGACCACATCGAGCAGGCTTCGCACCCAGGTCTTCAACGTATTGAGGTTCGCGCTGACGAAGCCGATCGGATTGTTGATCTCGTGCGCGACGCCCGCCGCGAGCTGGCCGATCGACGCGAGTTTTTCCGACTGCAGCAACTGGACGTGGGTTTCCTCGAGCGCATGCAGCAGGCGCCGCTGCTCCTCCCGCTCCTGTTCGAGCCGTGCCTGTGCCGCCTTGCGTTCGTCGATCTCGGTCGCCATGTTCTCGCGCGTGCGCTGCAGCATCTCCGTCGACTGCTCGTAGCGGTGCAACGCACGTTCGAGTTCGGCGGTTCGCATTTTCACGAGCCGCTCGAGCGTGTCGGCCATCCCGCGCAGAAAGGTTGTGCGCGCATCGAAGCGGCTGAGCAGCAGCGTGACGATCAGCGTCGCCATCGTAAACAGCGCGACGGTCGTCGCGAGCCACGGCGTGTCGATCCCGTTCGCGGCGCCGCATCGAACGTCCGGCGCGAAATGCGCGGCCGCCATCCCCGTATAGTGCATGCCGGTAATGGCGATGCCCATGATGACGGCCGCGCCGACGCGTTGCGCGGTCGCATGACGTGCCTGCTGCGCGCGCAGCGCCTGCGCAATCCATAGCGCGGCAGTCGATGCGATCGCCGCGATGCCGATCGATGCGGCGAACAGCGCGGGATCGTAGCGAATGCCGGGTTGCATGTGCATCGCGGCCATCCCCGCGTAGTGCATGCCGGCAATCCCGCCGCCCATCAGCGCACCGCCCGCGAACAGTCGCCGCCAGCCCAGCCGTGCGCGCGTGACGACGTTCAGTGCGAAATACGACACGAGCACGGCGATCGCGAGCGATGCGCCCGTGTCCGGCAGTGCATAGCCGAGCGGGATCGGCAGCGAGAACGCGAGCATGCCGACGAAATGCATCGACCAGATCCCGGTGCCCATTGCAACCGCGCCGCCGCCGAGCCACGCACGCTTGAGCTTCGGATTGTCGAGCAGCGAAATGAACGCGGCCAGGTCGAGCGTCGTATAGGAGGCCAGCGTCGCGATCACGAGCGACAGCAGGACGAGCGGGAGGTGATAGGTGCCGTGCATGATCGAGCGCCCGAATCGGTATGAATGCGTTGCCGCGACGCGCGCTCGAGCGCGCACCGCGGCCATCAGGCCGTGTATCCGACGTCAGGCGGGCGGCGTGCCTGCGGCGGGCGTCTGCTTCGACGCGGCCGCACCGGCGAGAACGAGGATGTCGAACGACGTCCCTTCCCGCGTCTCGAAGCGGCGCACGAGTTCGATCTGGTGCGCCGACATCACGCTGCCTTTCGTCATCAGCAGCACGCCGCGATGCGTGCGCAGATCGTCGGCGAGCTGCATCCCCTCGCGCAGCTGGGCGGACTTGATCTCCGCGACGGACGCCGCGATGCCGAGACTCGCCGGATCCCGCATCAGCTCGACGAAGCGCTCGACGAGCTGCGGGTCATACCGCACGCCGGCCTGCGACCGCAACGCATCGAGCGCCTGCTCGAGCGAATGCGGCACACCGATTTCGCCGTTGCGCAGCCCCTCGAAATCGCGTGCGATCGCAACGATCCGCGAGCCGAGCGGGATCGCGTCGCCGGCCAGCCCATCCGGCGTGCCGCGTCCGTTGAAGCGCTCGTACTGGTGAAGCACGATCGACGCGACCTTGTGCAATTGCGCGACCGGCGTCAGCACCATCTGCGCGCGCAGCGGATGCTGCTGGAACAGCCTGTGTTCGTCCGTCGTCATTCGCGCGAGCGGCTTGTGCAGCAATTCGTCGGGCAGCGACAACTTGCCGATGCCATGCAGCAGCCCCGCGAAATAGACGTCCTGCGCGTGCAGCTCGCTCATCTCCGACGCCAGCGCGAGCCGGCGCGCAATCTCGCCGACCCGCATCGCGTGTCCGCCGGCGGTCCCGCAACGCAATTCGATCATGCTCGCGCAGACCTGGACCATCGCCTTGAAACTGCTTTTCAGGTCGCGTTGCGCCGCTTCGAGGAACATCACGGTCTGGCCGAGTTCCTCGGTGCGCGCGCGCACCTGCGTTTCAAGTTCCGTGTTGAAACGGCGCAGCGCGTCGTTCTGCGCGTCCGTCAGCGCGGCGAGCCGGATCGCCTCGCGACGCAAATGCCGCTGCTCCAGCGCCTGTTCGATGGTCAGCAGCAGGTCGTGATCGTCCCACGGCTTGTTCAGGTAGCGATACACGCCGCCTTCGTTGACGGCCTGCACGACCGACGCGATCTCCGCATAACCGGTCAGCAGGATCCGCATCGTGTCCGGGTACAGCGCCCGCGCGCGCGCCAGAAATTCCGCACCGCTCATGTGCGGCATTCGCATGTCGGACACGATCAGGTCGACTTCGGTCGACGCCAGGATTTCAAGTGCGGCCTCGCCGCTGTCGGCGGTCAGGATGTCGTAGCGCGCGGGCCGGAACACGCGCTTGAGCGCCGACAACACGTTCGGTTCGTCGTCGACCAGCAGGATCGACGGTGCGCGACACGTGTCGTCGGATGCCGCTGCCGTCTCCGGCGTTTCAGGCGATGCCGCGTTCGTCCCGTTTGTTGCAGATGTCGTCATAATTGGCCTCGGATTAATTATTTACATCCTCTCTCCGTGCAACATCGGCTTTGTGCGGCGATTTCCGTATCGGGGGAAACGCTAATACGTCCTTTTCAGGGGGCTTGATTCCTTTCGCACGCGTGGCGAGGAATCGCAGGGACTTGCCGTGCTCGTCCTCGAACAGCGCCGGGCCGCCGCCCATCTACGCGCGCATCGGCTCATCCGCAGCGCGGTCGAGATGGCCGAGCTCGACTTGGCAATACACGGGCCTCTTAGAGCGGCTAACACAACCTGGGCATGATGCTGCGGGCATCGTATCGTCTACGGCATGGCAAGACGCAAAATCAGTAACGAATTATGGGTGGCGCTGGAGCCGCTGATTCCGGAGTTCACGCCATCGCCCAGGGGTGGTCGGCGGCGCACAGTCGATGATCGCGCAGCGCTGAACGGTATCTTGTATGTATTGCAAACGGGCATTCCGTGGGAAGACCTTCCGCAGGAGTTGGGCTTCGGCAGTGGCATGACATGCCGGCGACGTCTGCGAGACTGGCAAGCGGCCGGCGTATGGCATCGACTGCATTTGGCGATGCTGCGTCGACTGCGAGAGCACGACCAGATCGATTGGGAGCGTACGAGCCTAGATGGAGCCAGCATCTCCAGCCCCCGGGGGGCCAAGAAACCGGCCCCAACCCGACGGACCGAGGCAAGCTCGGATCGAAGCGACACATAACGCAGCGGTTTCGCGGACGCCGGCGATCGTCATCCCCGCGCGCACGACGCTGCGTTACAAGGCTGAGCCGTTAGCAAGCGGTGTCGGGTATATTCAGCAGGTTCTCCATCATCAAGGTAGCCATTCAATGGAATCACGACGCAAGGCAGTGGGCGTGGTCGCGCCTGCGGGTGTGCCCGATCCGGAAGGCATCGCGCGTGGCATTGCGCTCGTCGAAAGTTGGGGCTTCGAGGTCAGGGCGGGCGCGCATCTCGGCAGCCGGTACCGCTATTTCGCCGGTACCGCCGAGGAGCGCGCGGACGACCTGCGGCGCACCCTGATGGATCCGTCGATCGAGATCGTGTGGCTCGCGCGGGGGGGATTCGGTTGCGCGCATTTGCTTGAGCACTTGCCCGACGAGATCGCAACACCAAAGACAATCATCGGCTTTTCCGACGCAACGTCACTGTTCTGCGCACTCGCGGATCGGCCCGGCGTGCGTTTGCTGCATGGCCCGACATTTCACAGTCTGGCGACCAAGGTCGACGACGCGACGCGCGCCGACATTCGCGCTGTGCTGACCGGCGACGAACGCGCCGCGCTGAGTCTGCGGCATTTGTCCGGCGCCCCTGGTGCAGTGCGGGGACGTCTGTGCGGCGGCAACGTGACGGTACTCGCGAGCGTCGCGGGTACGCGCTGGTCGCTTCGCTCACGCGACGCGATCGTACTGCTGGAGGACGTGACGGAGTTCGGCTACCGGCTCGACCGCAGCCTGACGCAACTGCGTCTGAGCGGCGCGTTCGACGGAGCCCGCGCGTTCGTGCTCGGGCAATTCACGCGCTGCCCGATCCCGGACGGCGCGGATTTCACGCTCGAGCAGATGCTTGTCGACGTGCTGGGCGGCTTCGGCCTGCCGATCTACTCGGGTCTGCCGATCGGACATGAACACCGCAACATCACTTGGCAATACGGCAACCAGGCTGCCATCGAGAACAGCGCGATCCGGTTCGTCGCGTAGCGTCGAATCTAGAAGGACAGGAACGCGTATTCAAAGCCGGCTGTCCCGGGCACAGGCACAAGGGCCGGTGCCCGGTCGAATACCGGAAGAGTCTCGGAATTGCGGCATATACCAGTCCAAGATTTTTGCCGTCCCGCGCCCCGCGCGGTCAAGATTCGTTGAACGCCAACACCTTGATTTCATCTGTTCCCGCAGCCTTCCATGTGTGCCGGCTTAGAGTCGCTAACACAAGTCATCCACGAATCTAGAGCAGATGACGGCGGCAGCCAGAGCGAGCAAAGCGGCATGAATATCGAGGCGGCGCTCGAAGCGAATCCGGAGCTTGCCGAAACCCACGTCATTTCTTCGGTACGCAAACTCGTCTGATTCAGTGCATCTTTCCGATCGCTACCTGGCCATCGGGCTATCGGGTCTTCAACACAGTAGCGATGAACTGCCTGACAGCCGCTCGCACCTCGATTGACGCTTTCTGGTTGTAGCCAATCGATGGCCCCCGTTCCACACAGGCGTCACTGTAGGTAAACGGTTGCTTCGTTTTGATGTTGATGATTTGCCCGTTATCCGTCTCTGCGAGTTGACAGTTTCGCGTCGTTTGCGCTTGCGGCATCTTCATGGGTTTCTTGATGGCCTGCCAATCGAACACGTGCAACGCATCCGGATATCCCGTCAGCTTGACATCGGCCCCCTGCGTGGCAGCGAGTCGTTCGACATACGCGCGGCAAGGTGCAATCGGAGCATAGTCATCAGCCTCGCCGTGGAAGATGCGGACAGGCCTGGCGGTAATGTCCTCGTCTTCCCGGTAGGTCACGTTGCAAGTTGGATAGAACGCCAAATAGGCTGCGAACTGATGGCCGGATGCGGGGCCGTGAAGTCGTTGGAATCGTTCTAGTGCGGCGTAGAGTGTGGCGCCGCCGCCTCGCGAAAAACCCATCAGCACGATTCGCGCCGGGTCAATCCTGGGATGTTTCTCCAGAAGCTCAAACGCCCGGTACGCGTCTTCGATTTGCACCAATCGGCCAATCTGGGATTGGTCGTTGTTGACACTACTGATGCCGCGGCCGGAGAAACTATCGATGACGAACGTGGCGACGCCCATTGCCAGCAAGTCCTGCTCCCAGTCGGTGACGTAGCCCGAGATGCCGCCTGAACCGTGCAGCAGAATCACCACGGGAAAGCGCTCGGTTCCAGCACTTGGCAGGCGGAGTTCGCCAGCCAGGCTTGCCGGCTTGCCATCTTTGCGTCCGACCAGGAATTCCTGGCCGGTCAAAGTCGTCGACTGGAGAGGGAGAACTTCCATTCGAGCGACCTGCGCGTAACCGACATGTGACAGCGTCGCACTCAGAAAGATCAGCGCAAGCGAAATCAGGTGTCGCGAACGTGCGCGAAATCCTTCGATAGTGACCATTGCCACGCTCCTGTCAATGGTGTCGAAACGTGCTCAAACGTAGCGTAGCCTACGCGACGCGGTAAGCCATTGTCGTTTCCCCCCGAGACTGGAGTCGGGCCGCGCGTCCTGCTCGTCCCCCAACCGAACGGCCGGCCATGACGAGGGGGCCCGTCAGCCTACTCTGAACGGTGCTGACCGGGCTGCATGGAAAGGCGTACGATGAAAAGATCATCGAACGCCAGACTCATCCGCGCCGCGCCTGAGTGTGTAACGTCTCCAAGTCAGGAGGTCTTGCCATGATCCTGTATCGCACCGAGCCCGATTCCCCTGTCATCGAAATTTCCGTCGAAGGCAAAATCACCGACCACGAACTGCGCGAGGCCATCGAGCGCATGCGTGGTGATCTCGAACTGAACGGCAAGACCCGCGTGCTCGAACGCATCGAGCATTTCACCGGCATCGAGCCGAAGGCGCTGTGGACCGATATAACGCTCGGCGTCCCCGTGAGCCGCAAGGTCACGCGCGCCGCCGTGGTGGCCGATGCAGGCTGGATCCGGGCCTCGACGCATCTGGCGCGGTTCTTTACGAAGGCCGAAGTCAAGGTGTTCCACGTCGACGAACTGGAGCAGGCGCGCGTCTGGATCAACACCTGAGCGCCGCCAGGCGAATTTCGTAGCAGTCCGGATGCACGTCCGAGCGCGATTGACGTGCGCAATCGAGAAGCCGCGCCGCTGCCTGCCAGCGGGCCCCAAACCGCCAGCCTGTTGCTTTACAGCGCAGGCGTGACGCATCCCGACGGATCAGGGTTGACGTTTGCCGCGGCCACCAGCAGGTTTGCCAGCCGGCTTGCGTGAACCCGCGGCTGGCTTGCCGGCGGGTTTGCTGCGTGGCTTCTGCATGCCGAACGAGTTACCGCTGGACAAACCGGTGCCTTTACCTGCAGCGACAGCGCGCTGCGCCGCAGGCTTGCGTTTGTTTTCGCCACCTTGCGGGCGCGGCTTTTTGCCGGGCGCCTGGATGGCGCCCGATGCAGCTTGCGGCACCTTGGGCTTCTTCGGCTTTTTGGGTTTCTTGATGATCTGGCCCGTTGCGCTGGTTTCCGGCACGCGATGTTCGGCTTCAAAACCCGGCTCTTCTTCACGGGGCAGCGTTTGCCGGATCAGCGCTTCGATCGCGGCCAGTTGCGGCGCTTCGTCGGCACACACGAGGGACACCGCCACGCCGCTGGCGCCCGCGCGGCCGGTACGGCCGATGCGGTGCACGTAGTCTTGCGCCACGATCGGCAGATCGACGTTGATCACCAGCGGCAAATCGTCGATATCCAGCCCGCGCGCCGCCACATCGGTGGCGACCAGCATATTGACTTCGCCCGTCTTGAAGCGCTCCAGCGCACGCAGGCGCGCGGGTTGCGGTTTGTCGCCGTGGATGGTGTCGATCGCATAGCCCGCTTCGTCCAGCATGGCCGCCAGGTAATCCACGCCTTTGCGGGTCTTGACGAACACCAGCGCGTGCTCCCAGTTGTTCTCGGCCACAAGGTGCATGAAAAGGTCCGGCTTGTTCCTTTTATCCACCGGTACTACCCACTGCTTGATCTTGCTGGCCGTGACATTGGGCGGGCTGACGCTGATATTGACCGGGCCGCGCAGAATGCCCGCCGCCATCGCGCGGATCTCGTCGGTAAACGTGGCGGAGAACAGCAAAGTCTGGCGCTGGGCGGGCAACGCAGCAAAGACGGCGTCGAGTTCGCGCGCGAAGCCCAGATCCAGCATCCGGTCGGCTTCATCCAGCACCAGCGTTTGTACTTGATCGAACTGCACTGCGTTCTGGCGATTGAGATCCAGCAAACGGCCCGGCGTGGCAACGAGCACGTCCACGCCCTTGCGCAATTTCATCATCTGCGGGTTGATGCTCACACCGCCGTAGGCGGCCAGCAATCGCAGGTCGAGGCCCTTGCCGTATTCGATGAAGCTTTGCAGCACCTGTTCGGCCAGTTCGCGCGTGGGCACCAGCACCAGAACACGCGCGCGGTTGCTGGACACCGCCGGGCCGTGTTGCACCAGCCGTTGCAACAGCGGAAGCGCAAAACCCGCCGTTTTGCCGGTGCCGGTCTGTGCCGCGGCCATGACGTCCTTGCCGCTGAGCACCGCAGGAATCGCCTTGGCCTGCACCGGCGTAGGTGTCTGGTAATTGAGGTCCTGCACATTACGCAGCAAGGGATCGATCAGGCCAAGCGAGGCAAAAGACATGGACGTATTCCGGGCTAAAACCGCAATTCTAGCGGTTACCGCGCCGATTGCACCGCGCGCCTCCATGGTCGGAAAGATCGGCGTCGATCGCCACGGAAAAACATGGCGGCGCCGAACGCCGCGCCGGCAAGCTGTACTACGAGAATTTCCGCTGCGCGCGGACAGCCCGCTTCGGCCGCGACTTGAACTGCTCGAGCTCTTTGTCGGAGAGCACGTAATCGCTGCAGTCGTGCAGGCGCTCGAACGCGAGATCCAGGAATGCCCGCACACGCTTCGGCACGGCAGTTCGGCTTCCGTAGTAAAGGTGCAGGCCGATGTGCGTGCTCATATGCTGCACGAGCACCGGCACCAGTCGTCCCGCCCGGATATGGGACACGGCAGTGAAACCCGCGAGCTGCCCCATCACTTGCCCGGCGAGCACGGCCTGCACTTCGAGCTCCGAATCGTTCGTCGCAAATGCGGGAGACATCTGCCGATGTTCGAGCTTGCCGTCGACGCTCAGGTACCAGGGCGCCACCTTGCCCGTGCCGGGATGCCGGAACACGCCGCAACGGTGCGCCGCCAGGTCATCCAGTGTCGATGGCGTGCCGTGTGCGTCGAGATAGTCAGGCGCCGCGCACACGATCATCTGGATCGGGAAGAGCTGCCGACCGATGACGCCCTCGCTCGCCGACGCCCCGATCCTGAAGCCGACATCGACGCGATCCAGCACCCAGTTGCCGATTCCATCATCCAACTGGACATCCGGCTGAATACCGGGGTGCGCGCGACAGAACGCGTCGATCAGCGGCATCAGGATGGCCGCGAACGACGATTTCGGCCCGACGATGCGCAACGGCCCCGCGATCTCGTCCTTGGACTCCCGCGCCATCACAAGCGCCCGGTCCAGTGCGTCCAGTGCGGGCTGCGTGTTCTCCAGAAACCGCTGCCCTTCCTCGGTCAGCGCGAGGCTGCGCGTGGTTCGATGCAATAGCCGGACGCCGAGGCGCTGCTCCAGTTGCGCGATGGCTTGACTCGCGGCCTGAGGGGTGACGCCCTGGGCAAGCGCAGCCTTCCGGATGCTGCCGAGTTCCACGGCTTTGGCAAAGGTTGCGATGGCCTTGAAGTCGTTGCCGGGCATGGTCGATGCTTGCGTTGAAACACGAATGGTCGGGGCCGGGTGGCGGGTTCGCGTCGCACCAGTATCAATCTGAAGTTGATACTGGTGCAACATGAACTCGACTATTCGCTTGAAACTGCACCTTCTACAGTAGCGCCTTGGGGCCAAGGTAGCCGGCTCGCCCCGAGCCGGCCTCATGCCGCCCTCGACTTTCAGCGCAAAGGAACGGCCATGCAGGATGTGACACTGAACAACGGGATGAAGATGCCGATCGTCGGCTACGGCGTCTTTCAGATTGCCGACGACGCGGAATGCGAACGCTGCGTCGTCGACGCGGTACAGGCAGGCTACCGCCTGATCGACACTGCGGCGTCCTACAAGAACGAGGAGGCTGTCGGGCGTGGCCTCAAACGTTGCGGCGTACCGCGTGACCAGCTTTTCGTCACCAGCAAGCTGTGGGTCGAGGATGCCGGCCATGAACAGGCTCGGGTGGCCATCGACAAGTCGCTGAAGCGTCTGGGCCTCGACTATCTCGATCTGTTCCTGATCCATCAACCGTTCTCGGACGTCCACGGCGCGTGGCGAGCGATGGAGGACGCGCATCGCGCCGGCAAGCTGCGTGCGATCGGCCTGAGCAACTTCCACCCGGATCGCCTGATTGTCAGCGTCGGATAGATACTCCCCACTTTCGTCGAAGTAATTTTCCCCAGTTTTTTATCTGACGGCGCCGCGGTAGCGGCGCCGTCCTGTCGATCGCTGACCATATTGCCCTTGAGATCCGTCGTGGGGGTGTCGGTGGTCGAGCTGGAGGAAGTGATGACGATTCTGGAATTGCATCGGCAAGGGCTGAGTATCTCGGCCATCGCCGTTCGACTGGGTATGGACCGCAAGACCGTTCGCAAATACATCAGGAATGGCGTTCAGGCGCCGAGTTACGGTCCACGTGCGCCGCGACCGTGCGTGGTCGATCCGTTCGTCCACTACATCACCGAACGCGTACGCGAGTTTCCCGACCTGAGCATCGAGCGTCTGCTGCGCGAGGTCCGGGCGATGGGTTACGCGGGCGGTCGCACGGCGCTGGGCGACCTGGTTCGGGAGGTCCGGCCGCCCCGCCAGCGCGGCTTCGAGATGCGCTTTGAGACGCCCGCCGGCCATCAGGCACAAGTGGACTTCGCGCACTTCAGTGTCGAGTTCGACGACGCGCCCGGCCAGCGGCGTTCGATCTGGCTGTTCTCGATCGTGCTCGGGCACAGCCGCTATCTCTGGGGACGCTTCGTCGAGCATCAGGACCTGCAGACCGTCTTGCGCTGCCACATGGAAGCGTTCGAGCACCTCGGCGGCGCTCCGCGCGAGATTCTGTACGACCGAATGAAGGCGGCCGTGCTCGGCGAAGTCGAGAGGCACATCGTCTACAACGCGAAGCTGGTCGCGTTTGCGCAGCACTACGGCTTCGCGCCGCGGCCTGCAAGGCGTATCGCGCTAAGACCAAGGACAAGGTCGAGCGCCCGTATCGCTACATCCGGCAGGACTTCTTCCTGGCGCGCCGTTTCCAGAACCTCGCCGACCTGAACCGCCAACTGCGCGAGTGGCTCGACACGGTCGCCAATGTCCGCGTGCACGGCACCACGCACCGCGTCGTCGCTCAGCACTTCAATGAGGAGCGTCCTACGCTGCAGGCGTTGCCGGCCGGCACCTTCAACGGAGTGATCCGGCTTGAGCGGCGCGTGAGCCATGAAGGTCTCGTCTCGGTCGGTGGCAATTACTACAGCGTGCCCGATCGTACGCGCAAGCGCGTGCTCGACGTTCACAGTCTGGCTCACGAGATCCGTATCTACGAGGACGGTGAACTGCTGGCGGCTCATCCCGTGCTGGAAGGCCGACGACGAACCTCGCTGCTGCCCGGTCATCGGCGTGCAAACCAGCGTAAGCAGCCGGCACGGCACCCCGTGCCATCGGTGACGGCGACCGTGGCTCGCCGGCCCCTGTCGTTCTATGATCAGGTCGCAAGACGTCTCGCAGAAGCCGGGAGGACCGCATGAACAGCATGCCTGCCTCGACACTGGAGCGCATCCGGCGCTATCTCGTCGGCCTGCGCATGCCGCGCGCTCTCGAAACGCTGGACGCCATCCTGAACCGCTTCGAGCAAGGCGACAGTTCAATGCTCGAAGTGCTGGAAACGTTGCTGGGCGAGGAGTTTACGACACGCGAAACACGCCGCATCCGGATGGCGCTGCAGACCGCGCGGCTCGGCACGATCAAGACGCTGGCCGGCTACGACTTCAGCTTCCAGCCGAGCCTGGATCGCGATCGCATCATGACGCTTGCGCAACTCGAGTTCATCGAACGACGGCAGACCGTTCACTTCCTGGGGCCGCCCGGCACGGGCAAATCGCACCTGTCCATTGCGCTGGGCGTGGAAGCCGTACGTGCGGGCAAGAGCGTCTACTTCGGCTCGCTAGCCGAGATCGTGAACTCGATGGCCAAGGCTGAACGGGAAGGCAACCTGGCGCAGCGCGTGCGCTTCCTTGCCCGTAACAGCCTGCTCATCGTCGACGAGATCGGCTACCTGCCTATCGGCTCCAACGGTGGCAACCTGTTCTTCCAACTCGTCAACGCCTGCTACGAGCGCTGCGCGATCATCCTGACGTCCAATCGCAGCTTCGGTGAATGGGGCGAAGTGTTCGGCGACAGCGTGGTGGCCGCGGCGTTGCTCGATCGGCTGCTGCACCACGCGATCGTCGTGCAGATCGAAGGCACATCGTACCGCCTGCGAGAACACGCCGATTTGCTGCCGGACCATCTGCGCAACCGTCCGTCTTCCCTGAACCCCGTGCCCACTGAACCGGCTCGCCGGCGCCCGGGCCGCCCCCGAAGGAACCCATTCGATCACGTCGCCGGCTGATCACCGTCCGAACAGGGTGGGGAATTTTACTTCGACACTTCTGGGGAAATTACGTCCGAGGTTGACAATACGCTTGCCGCCGCCTGCAAAGCGCTCGTTGAACCAGTCGCTTAGCTGGCTGCTGCGCTGGAAGCGCAACCAGCTCCACGCCAGTTCCACCATCAGCCATCGGGCTCGCTTGTTGCCAATCTTGCTGATGCCCTGCTCAACTTCACTGGTGCCGCTGGCATAGGGTGTCGGGGCCAGGCCCAGGCAGCCTGCCAGTTCGCGGCGGTTGTGAAACTGCCGCCAACCGAACAATTCCCTGATCAGGACCCAGGCACTGCCGGTTCCGATACCCGCGAGGTGCGCGAGGCGCGCAATTGCGGGTTGCGCACCGCTGCGCACCTCGTGCTGCTGCTGTGCCTCGAGCGCCCTGATCTGCTTAGCAGCGAGCGAAAGCCGCTCACATTCGCGCTCGATCTCGGCGCGCAGACCCGGCAACAATCGGGCGGCGTTCTGCGCCCACCAGTGGGTCCACGCGCGCCCACCGATGTGCTCGACCCGCAGGTTGTGGAGTATCAGCAGCGAGCGGATCCGGTTGCTGTGGGCGGTATGCTCCTGCCGCAAGCGACCGAGTTCACGGTGTACTCGCCGCTCATCTTCCTGTTCGGGGGTGGGGATGCGCGCGACCGCCCACACCCTGCGTTCGCCACCGTAGTAGCGCATCAGCATCGACAGCAGCTTGTCGCTGTCGAGTCGGTCGGTCTTGGCGCGGCGCCTGCGCCGGTTCACTTCGATACTGGCCGAATCCACCACCAGATTCGTGATGTGATGTTCCTCCAGACAGCGGTGCAGCCAGAAGCCGTCACGTCCGGCTTCATAACAGCTGCACACCGGAGCATCGGCGGCCAGATGACAGCGCGCCTTGGCCTTCGCAATTGCCGTGAAGACTGCGGCCGTATCGCCGGCGGCCACCGTGCAGCGGCTCGGCGCGCGCGCCCCATCGCCCAGCGAGAGCTTCCAGCTCCTGTCGCCCAGTTCGAAGGCGACATACAGCGATCCGGTGATGGTTGTATTCTGCCCATGAAGGGCCGTGCGAGGCGCATTCATTTGCGTACTCCTCTCGGAAAACGGGTGTTGGAATCCTCGTTTTACTCCAGGAGGCTTACTTCCGCGGCCCTTCCATAGTATCTAGACGCTTTTATTGCGACAGAACCTCGCGCAGCACCTGAACGAGTGTCGGACTCGAACGGAGAGGCGCTGACGCTCACAAAAAATCACCCTTTCAAGAGAGCCGGCAAGAGTATAACTATATTGACGTTTGTGTCACGTATGTGGCGGACCTAAGCATTGCCCGCTGGGTTAGGAGAATTGGTGTCGTGACGACTGTTTCCGATGCCGCGACCGCGCGGCGCTGCGCGGGCACGCCGACCATTAGCGTAGTCGACAACCGCGGCCTGACCGTGCGCACCGTGCAGTACAACCGCACGGCGGGCGACGATCCGCTCGATGAGCTGATCACGCGCCAGACCTGGTCCGCGCGCGGCCACCTCATGACGCGCATCGACCCGCGCCTGTTCGACGAGCAACGCCTTAACCCAACCGTGCCGCCGAACTTCCGCTATGTCCGTTCGCTGTCCGGCCAGCCGCTCGCGATCGCCAGCCAGGATGCCGGCGAGCATACCGCGCTGTATGACGTCGAGGCCGGCCTCGTCTGGCAGCACGACAGCCGTCACCAGCAGCTGCGCAGGACCTACGACACGCTGCACCGCCCGGTCTCGGTCTCCGAGCAGGCCGGCCCCGCCACACCGCGCGTGAGCGAGCGCTTCCTCTATGGCGACGCCGATGCCTCCCCCGACGCCAACCGGCGCGGCCAGTTGCGGCAGGCCTGGTCGACCGCCGGGATGGCAGAGATGCCCTCCTATGGCCTCGCCGGCCAGCCCTTGACCGCCGCGCAGCAGTGCCTGCGCGACGACCTGCTCGACAGCGACTGGGCCGGCGACGATCCGGCCCGCTGGACCCATGCCCTCGCGCCCGACACCTACACCACCCGCTGGGCCTACAACGCGCTCGGCCAGCAAACCGAGCGCACCGATGCGTGCGGCAACCGCCAGCGTCAGCACTACAGCGTCGCCGGCCAGCTCGCCGGCAGCGACCTGCAGCTGGCCGATCAGGCCACCTGGCAGCCGCTGTTGCGCGCGATCACCTACAGCGCCGCCGGCCAGGTGCTGCACGAGGCAGCCGGCAACGGCGTCGTCACCGACTACACCTACGAGCCCCAGACCCAGCGGCTGGCCGAACTCCACACCACCCGTCCGCCCCAGGCCGGGCGCACCACGCTGCTGCAGGCGCTGTCCTATCAGTACGACCCGGTCGGCAACCTGCTGGCGATCGACGACGCGGCCAAGGCCACCCGCTATACCCGCAACCAGCGCGTCGCACCCGCCAGCGCCTACACCTACGATGCGCTGTACCAGCTCACGCGGGCCACCGGCCGGGAAAACGCCAACGCCGGGCGCCAGAGCCAGCGGCTGCCGGTGCCGATCGTGCCGCTGTTCCAGGAAACCGGCGAGCTGACCCGCTACACGCGCACCTACACCTACGACCGCGGCGCCAACCTCACGACCCTCCAGCATCAGGGCACCCTCTCCTCCTACACGCAGCAGATGGTGGTGGCGCGCACCTCGAACCGCGCGGTCCAGCAAACGAACGGCCTCACGCCCGGCGACGTGGCCGGCCATTTCGACGCCTGCGGCAACCTCAGGGCGCTGGGGCCCGGCCAGCCGCTCGCGTGGGACAGCCGCAACCAGTTGCAGCGCACCGCCCAGGTCGCGCGCGGCGGTGCAGGCGACGACACCGAGGTGTACTGGTACGACGGCACCGGCCAGCGTGCCACCAAGCTCGGTACCGCTCTCACCAGCGGCACCACCCGCACCGAGCGGGTACGCTACCTGCCCGGGCTGGAGCTGCGCCAGATCGAGCAGACCCGCACCGGCGAGCCCCTCCCCACACCGGTCGAGCGCCTGCAGGTGCTCTCGCTCGGCGCGGCCGGCCGCCAGTCGGTGCGGGTGCTGCACTGGGAACTGGGCAAGCCGGAAACGATCGGGAACGACCAGTGGCGTGTCAGCCTCGACGACCAGATCGGCTCGTCGATGCTCGAGCTCGATGCGCAGGCGGACATCCTGACCTGGGAGGAGTACTACCCGTTTGGTGGCACGTCAGTGTGGTCGGCGCGCAGCGATACCGAGGCGAAATACAAATACGTGCGCTACTCGGGCCAGGAGCGCGACGCCACCGGCCTCTACTACTACGGCTTCCGCTACTACACGCCGTGGCTCGGAAGATGGCTCAACCCCGATCCCGCCGGGCCCGTCGACGGGCTCAACCTCTTCTGCATGGTAGGGAATAATCCGATCACTTTCCATGATCCTAACGGTTTGAGTCCTGAGCGCGCTGGACATATATACACCCCGTTCTCGACAAAGGAGATACTGGAGTTGGCAATGGCGTCCAATCTCGTCCGGTTCAGGCAGGGCAAGGAGCCGTATCCGGTGATCGTCGGAACCAAAGCAGAACGGAAGGCTCTGGAGCGGATTAGATCACAGCTCCTTCAGTCGGCTGTCGTCGAATCGGCTTCCTATGAAACAGCCTTACAACAGCACCGGGACAGATTCTCCATGGGGAGTTTCAACGCATCAGAGGAGTATGAGTATGCCGTGACAAAACATGAAGGGTCCCAGTTCCGCGAGGAGGTGGAAGTATATGAAAACATGACGATTGAAAGCCAGCAAGAACACAAGGCGCTAGCCAAACTCAGACCTGAGGCCGACAAGCTTTACGTCCTTGGCCATGGATTCGCTGGCTTCGATTTTCTGGGTGGCGACGTGGAGGGATCGACGAGTAAATCAGCAGATTGGATCGCCCGTGAGCTGGCAACGAAGGGACTGAGCAAGGACTTTCGAGATATCCGGGCCTTATCCTGCTACTCCGCCAATACGGTGGAGCCTGTATCCTTTGAACCAGCTGAACTGGCACGCGCAGCACAATCGACACGCGTTCGCGGCACGGGGACATACCGCCAGCCCTTTGCACAATCTCTCCGCGATGCTCTGCGCAAGCGAGGCTTTAATCAGGTGGAAGTCACTGGATACCACGGAGCGGGTTCAATGTATTCCATACGGTCTTTGACCAGCGACGCACGAACGGACCTGGATTACGGTGATACGACTCATTTGCAGACTATTATCAAAGGCTCGTCCGAACAATATATTCGACGAAGTGAAGTGAGTCGATGCTTTTACTTAAGTGCTTCTGGTAAACCGTCCTGAGATTTGTTGGCTTCGGCAGAACGAGTCTGCTGGAGTGCTGCATGAAGGGTTCTGTCGCGATAAGGATGTCCAGACGCATAAACTCGGGAACGTATAGGATTCCTTATGCAGCCAAAGAGTAGAATTGCTCGGCGGCCGTCTGGTTCTTGCGAACTGCCTTCATTTTCCCTTTGGCAATCATGTGCATCACTTCGATACCACCGAGCAGGATGCGAGCGCAGTGAAAATCTTTGAAGCCCATCATCGGCCGGGTTCGGCGCTTGATGGCGCGGTGATCCTGCTCGACGATATTGTTCAGATATTTTTGCTGACGAATCTTGATCGGCGGTTCACGGGTAGCGTTGATGTCCTTGAGCGCCGCCAGGTTCGCCCCGCTTTTGTCGATCGTCACGGTCTCGGGTGCACCGTTCTGCTCGATCGATTTTTCGAAATACCGACGGGCGGCGGCCTTGTCCCGACGAGCCCGCAGCAGGAAATCGATAGTGTTGCCGTCCTTGTCGACGGCCCGGTAGAGATATTTCCACGCACCGTTGACCTTGATATACGTCTCGTCCATCCGCCAGCTTTTTCCGACCGGCCGCTTGCGCCGACGGAACGCCTGTTCCAGCACCGGTAGCACCTTGATGGCCCATCGATGCACCGTCGAATGGTCCACCGACACGCCCCGTTCGGCCATCATTTCCTCGAGGTGGCGCAGGCTCAGGGGGTACGCAACATACCCGCGCACGCACAGCAGGATCACGTCGAACGGGTAATGCAGTCGCTGGAACACCTGCTTCAGGATCGCATTCATGCCTTGCTGCATCGCTCAATTCGCTTCCATTCCGATCACGCAAGCTTACCAGACCGACTTACTGCGACAGAACCCCCGAAACTCCTTCGTGTAGTTCCTCGATCCCGGTCGTCTTCCATGCATCACTGGCTTCATCAATCTGATTCCCATTACATCTGATGGGAATCAGATTGCCTGTGCCGCGCCCTCATGAACAGACGGTACGTGTCGAGTGCATACTGATGAGCTACGTCAACTGGGGTTCTCTAAGGCGGTAGTCACCGGTTACCACGGTGAAGGTCAAATGACTCCCAGGTTGGGGCATATGGCCCAGGAAATTAATAATAGCTATGCTCGGAGGTCATTGGTCAAGCGACTATTTGTTTGACCGGTTTTTTCAACTTGGCAGCTGTAGGGGCGGACTCAAATCTGAGGGGTTCTGATAATCATGTAGCCGGCCTGGTATTGTCAACTTGTTCGGTAAGGGTTCTGTCGCAGTAAGGCGGTCTGGTAAGCTTGCGAGATCGGAATGGAAGCGAATTGAGCGATGCAGCAAGGCATGAATGCGATCCTGAAGCAGGTGTTCCAGCGACTGCATTACCCGTTCGACGTGATCCTGCTGTGCGTACGCGGGTATGTTGCGTACCCGCTGAGCCTGCGCCACCTCGAGGAAATGATGGCCGAACGGGGCGTGTCGGTTGATCACTCGACGGTACATCGATGGGCCATCAAGCTCCTTCCGGTGCTGGAAAAGGCGTTCGCCAGCGCAAGCGGCCGGTCGGAAAAAGCTGGAGGATGGACGAGACGTATATCAAGGTCAACGGTGCGTGGAAATACCTCTATCGAGCCGTTGACAAAGACGGCAACACCATCGATTTCCTGCTGCGGGCTCGCCGGGACAAGGCTGCTGCCCGTCGGTATTTCGAAAGATCGATCGAGTAGAACGGTGCACCCGAGACCGTGACGATCGACAAAAGCGGGGCGAACCTGGCGGCGCTCAAGGACATCAACGCCACCCGTGAACCGCCGATCAAGATTCGTCAGCAAAAAATATCTGAACAATATCGTCGAGCAGGATCACCGCGCCATCAAGCGCCGAACCCGGCCGATGATGGGCTTCAAAGATTTTCACTGCGCTCGCATCCTGCTCGGTGGTATCGAAGTGATGCACATGATTGCCAAAGGGCAAATGAAGGTAGTTCACAAGAGCCAGACGGCCGCCGAGCAATTCTACGCGCTGGCTGCATGATGATTCCTATACATTCTAGAATCGATACGCCTTGACTTCCTTATCGCGACAGAACCACGCGTTCTACCGAGACCCAGTCGCGGACATCGCCGGTCGATCCCGACCATCGCGATGCGGCTATGCTCGACGGTCAGTTGCAAATGATTCTCCATTCGGTGTGCTAAATCTACCGCTTACGGAAGTACCAACGCACCGCGTGGCTAATGACCGTCGCAGGAAACTGATGGCCGTGATAAAGCGATTTCGTTTTCTTCATGACCCTATGCTACACGAACACCACGTCAACGTGACAACGCCGACTTTGGTCCACCGTTGCGATTGCCCGCGCGCTTCACGTGTGTTCAGCGAAGCGCGCGGGCGTTTTGTGTCGCGCCGACACCGACCTTGTCGGCAAATCGCACCAGGTCGGCCAGCGAAGCTGCTTCCATTTTTTCCATCACGCGGGCGCGGTGAATCTTGATCGTCTTTTCGGCGATGCCGAGATCGTCGGCAACCTGCTTGTTCAGGCGGCCCGTCACAATGAGCGCCATGACCTCCCGTTCGCGCGGCGTCAGGCGATCGACGCGCACCTGAAGGCTCGCGAGCTCGCGGCGGCGCTCGCCCATCTGCGCCGAACGTTCGAGCGCACGCCGGATCGCGTCAAGCAGTACCGTGTCGCAGACAGGCTTTGGCAGGAAATCGGCCGCACCGGCCTTCATCGCGTCCACCGTCGTGCCGATGTCGCCGTGTCCGGTAATGAAAATGATCGGCAGCGCCGCGTTCAGTTCGCGCTGCAGTTCGAGCCCGCTCATGTCCGGCAACTGGAGATCCAGCAGCAGGCACGCAGGGTAGTTCATAGGATCGGCCGCAGCGAGAAACGCACGCGCCGAATCGAACGACTCGCCCCGGTAGCCGGCTGACCAGACGAGCCGTGACAGCGCATGCCGTACCGGAGGGTCGTCGTCCACGATGAAGACAACGGAAGCGGGATCGTTCATGGCTGCCGGCGAGCGCGGTTCGATTCCGCCCTGCCCTCCGCCGGCAACGAGACATGGAACGAAGCGCCTCGGTCCGCATTGTTTTCCGCCCAGAGGCGGCCGCCGTGCGCGGCGACGATTGTCTGGCTGATCGACAGACCCAATCCCAGCCCGTGCGGCTTCGACGTGAAGAACGGCTTGAAGATCTTGTCGAGCTGGTCGACCGTCAGCCCGTGCCCGCAATCGCTCACGCGGATTCGTATCGTTCCATCCGGCTCGGCCCATACGCGCACGGCGACGACACGGTATGCGGCAACCTCGTCGTGCACCGCGTCGAATCCGTTGAGCAGGAGATTGAGCACGACCTGCTGGAGCTGCACGCGGTCGCCGCGCACGGCACGCAGTTCATCGTCGATGTCGAGCGTCGTCGTGATCCCGCGCAGGACCGCATCGCTATGCACGAGCAACACGACATCGCGAACGACGCCACCGACGTCGAGCGGCTGCAGTTCCACGTCGCCCCTCCGGACGAGCGCACGCATCTTTCGGATGATTTCACCCGCGCGGCAATTGTCAGCCACGATGTCCTTCAGGATTTCGCGAACCTCCGGTAGGTTGATCGAGTCCGCTTCGATGAAATGCTGCACCGCCTGCGCGTTGCTCAGAATTGCAGTCAACGGCTGGTTGAGTTCGTGCGCCAGCGATCCTGCGAGTTCGCCGAGCGCCGAAATGCGTGAGAGATGCGCGAGTTCCTGCCGGTTCCGCTGCAACTCGTTCCGCTCGCTGCGATCGACAATCACCGCGAGCCGGGTCGGCGCGCCATCGATGCGGCATGCGCTTGTCAGCACGTCGGCCGGAAATTCGGATCCGTCGCTGCGTTTCGCCACCATCGCTTGCATCGTCTGCCCGGGCGGCGGCGCACTCGATACCGCTTGCGCCGGCACACTGTACGTGACGCTCGCGGGACATTCGGGAAACAGCAGCCGCTCGGACGCGCCGATCATCGCGTCCCCACCGTAGCCGAACAATGCCCTCGCCTGTTCATTGGCAAAGGCGATTTCCGTTCGCTCGTTGAAACCGACGATCGCGACCGGCACGCGGTCAAGCGCATCTCGCATTGGGGTCGCCGTTTCTTCTCGATCCCGGCCGGCTTTCAGGCGTATGCCGAACCACCGAATGCGTGCGGCCGCATCCAACGCACGGCGCAGCGCCGGTGCGATGTGCGATCCGACTTGTGACAAGATGCCTCCGCCGTGCGGTTCCTGACGGGTTGTTGCACATTGCAGCGCGACGATCCTGTCGATATGAAGCGGTCCATCGCGGTCATGCGAAAGGTGATGCAAAGACCGACCGGCCAGGCTGACCCTCGATGCCCGCTGCGGGCGCAAGTTATGCAACCGCCACGCGAATAGCGCAACGATCACCGTAAGCACGACCACGGTACCGAGCGTGGGGAGAAACATGGCTATTCTTCTCCTTGGCGAGGCGTAAGAGTCTCATGCATCAGTCACGCGTTCCAAGATGTGGCAACACCGTCGCCCGATCTGCATGCGTGATGCCGCTTCGCGCTGAATACCGACTGAAAGCCGGCGTCGGAAGTCACAATGACTGTTGCAGACCAATCAATTCTAGGTATACGCCACTACTGGATTCCAGTCCCGACGGCAATTTTTTGCTGTCCCGGCAGGACTATCTCCGGAATGTTCGATCGAAGTCTGTGCGGCACCGTCAGCTTGCGGGAGTTTGTCAATCACGATGCGTAAGGCAATGTGGCTCAGAAAACATTGGATGGAGAGCGGTAATACAATTAGATCGCATAGCTGATGATGTCCGGCGGATACCCGTAGTCCTTGAATGAAATCGGCGTGTCGGCCGATGGCAAAGTAGAAACGGAAGCTTTCTTCATGCCCCATTCTACTCGCCAACTTCAGCACCAGCCTGATGGTACTGCGCCTTTTCTTCCACACGCTGAATTTATGCAACAACGACAACCACGCCGACAAAACCGGCCAAAGATTCCAGCCAACCTGAAGCATCTGACTCCAAATTCAATTGGAATTTGTTCATAATAAAAATGCAAGCCTAAAGCTATCTACGCCATCTTATTGAGACGAATTTTTATAATGTAAAAGATGCGTCGCCGAGGAAGATGCATCCAATTCTGCTTATTGTTTTTATGCATGCCCCCCTTGTCTGCCTGAAGCATCGTGGCTCGAAGATGAGAAACCACTTTATTTAGTACTACAGCCGTAGATACTAAGCGACAGGCGGGGTAAAACCACGGCGTCGGTAATGGGACTGTTGCGCGCGCCACTGGTGAGTACGTCGCCAAATTGACCATGCAATCACATGATTGATCGGGTGGACGGCGCGCCATAACAGACGGCACAACAGTCGACGAATTTCCTGTGGGCTGAGGGGCATCATGCCGTCAGGAGTTTTTTTACTCGCGATCCGAAGAGTGACGAGTACTGCGTGCGCCAGAAGTGCCAGGGTGATGCGGCGGTACCACCCGCGCCATCGACGCACCTCATACTGATCCAGGCCGCACTCCCCCTTGGTCGCCTCGAAGCCAGTTTCGATTTCCCACCTGCGTCCCGCGACATTCACCAGAATCTGCAGTGAAGCTTTACTGCGTGGAGCGTAGACGACATAGTAGGCATGCTCGCGCTTTTCATCCAGACTGCGCCGTACCAGCAAGTAATGTCCGAAGCTACATTCCTCGGCGGTGATCTGCAGCCTCCATAGTGGCGTCATTGCCCAATCGTACAGACGTTCGCCTTTGGCGCCCGTGCCAGCCGATAGGCGCTCCCATGCCGTTGACGGCAACGCTTCGGCTATCTTGTCTGCGCGAACGTACTTCGGTCCTTGCCACCATAGCGGCTCATTCTTTGCGACTGCCAGCACGAAGGCCTGCCCGCGTGACTCGAGCCACAACCGCAGGTCACGGTCACCACCATAAACCTCATCACCTGTGACCCAGCCGCATGGCAGGCCAGCATCCAGCGCACGCTCAAGCATGCTGCGCGCGAGCCGTGGCTTCGTTGCGAACTCCAACGTCGGCGGGATGCCGGCTGCTTTGCAGCGAGCCGGGTCATCGGTCCATGCCCGCGGCACATACAGCTCGCGGTCGATGAATGCACTGCCGCCATGACCGGCATAGCAGAGGAATACGCCGACCTGGCAATTCTCGATTCGGCCCGCCGTGCCGCTGTATTGGCGTTGAACGCCGGCCGAGTGCTCACCTTTCTTGACGAAACCAGTTTCGTCCACGATCAGCACTGCATCACGCTCGCCGAGTCGTTCAACCACGTATTGGCGCAGCACATCGCGCGCGGCATCGGCGTCCCACTGCGCCCGCTCGAGCAGGTGCTGCACGCCGTCCGGTGTTGCCTCGCCAATCCATTCGGCAAGTTGCCAGCCGTTCTTGCGCTCCACTGTGCCCAGCAGCCCCTTCATATATGCCAGTGCGCGCTGCCGGGGTTCAGGGCGTCTGAACAGGTGTCCGAGACGTTCATGCAATGCGTATAGTTCACGTTCCCACGATTTCGCAATTGCCCGCATCGGCTTAGACTCATGTAGTAGTGCTAATCAGCTATAGCAAAAAAATCTACGGCTGTAGTACTAAGCTCCTCCGCCACTGCGCGACCATATTGGCGTCCAAACCATGCGCACGGGCTACTTCCGCAATCGAGCGATTCGGATCGTTCGCTTCGGCAGCAACCGCTTCCCGCAACTCCTTCGTGTAGTTCCCCGATCCCGGCTGTCTTCCATGCACCACTGGCTTCATCAATCTGATCCCCATTACATCTGATGGGAGTCAGATTGCCTATGCCGTGCCCTCACGAACAGACGGTACATGTCGAGCGCTTACCGTCGGCCGACGGCAGAACGGAGACGAAAGCTTTCTTCATCCTCCTTTCTACTCGCCCGCTTGCCGAACAAGTTGACAGTACCCGCCTGACACAGCCCTCCCACATAGCATCTAGTAAGGTTTCATTCCAAAAATGACCTTCTTCCAGTTAACGGGATTGCCCGGAGTTGGCTTGACGACGCTCTCATATGGCAAACCACTATAGAGTACTTCTCTTCTGGTAGTAACCGTACCGCTAAATGCCTTCACCGGCAAACCAGTTAATTTGTGCACTTGCTCGCCAAAAGAAGGGGTTCCATTAAACGAATCGGCGGAGTGACACGAAAGAATTCTAATACTTTTTGCATCATTAAGTTGCGCCGCATATTGAGACCGCAGCATATTAACAACATCATCAGCCGTGTGCTCCTTATATCCAAAAATAAACTGCTTGATCGGGTTAGAGCGGCGCGTCAATGCGAGTGGCGCATCGCTAGCGCCGTGTGCCGGACTAATATTCAGCCTTTTAGAATTCCCACTCTTTCCCCAAAAATCCATAAAAATCTTCATACCTCGCCCTTCACCGATGGCGGTCTGCGGTCCGCCCTTTACAAGGACGCGACCGCCGGCTTTTGCTCCCCATCCCGACAGCAATGGCGCGCCAGCACTCAGCAGGTTCCCCCCAAAAAACACAGCCAAATCGATTCCTTCACCAAAATGCTGAAAAACTCGCGCCACTTTCGGAATGTAATAGTTCGATTGGTTCGGATCCGGCTGATAGGCCGGATCGGATTGCGCTATGCTCTGCCCAACATCCTTAAATGCCTGACCAGGATTTCTGGCGTAGTAATTGATTCTGAGCGGGTCCTGCGCCCAACTCCAAAGAAAAACACCCCCTCTAACTGCGCGGTCGACGTCCTCCCACGACCAGGCCCCGGACGGATCGGAATTATTGACCGGATCGAGATTGCAGTACTGGTAGCGGTTGATGCCGGCCTTGCCAAACGGGCTCAACCCGTCCGGGGAATAGAAGGCGCGCAGCAATGGGTTATAGAACCGGTAGCCGTTGCCCAGTACATAGCAACCGGAAGGCTGGTCCAGCTGGTAGCCCTTGAAGCCGATCGGCACGTCAAGCAGGCTGGTCTTGGCCGAGGCCGTCACATGGGCAGCCGACGGACAGTCGACTGGTGCACTGTCCGGGGCTGTCAGCGGCTCACGGATTGCCGCATCGGTCGGTGCGGCAGTGTCAGTCGCACCCCGCTGAACCGCGTACCGAGCCCCATAGTCCGAGTATTCGTAATAGGTGCCAGACAGCGGAACGTTTGCGTCGCCGGCTCGATATCGATAGACGGCGCGCACGCTCCCCGACTCATCGGTGCAGAACAACTCTAGTTCTTCGCTGTTGTCCCTCTTCAACAGGACTCGGCCCAACAAGATGCCGTTGACCTGGAGGTAAAGTGTCTGGACGACGTCATCCGTCGCCGGATCGCCCAGTTCGCCGAGGAGTGCGCCCTGATCGTAGATCCGCGTGATCGTGCCCGCCCCAAGGCCACTGCCTGAAGCCGGCCCGGTATGAATCAACTGGCCGAGGCCGTCATAAAAGTAGGAATACGAATGGAGCTCTTTTCCCGACGGCGGCACAAATCCATCGATGATCGCTAGCGAAGTCAACTGGTTCAGCGGACTGTATCCGCAAGAATCGTAAGTACTTGCCTCATCCCTGCCTTCCTCGACTGATAGCGCAAATGGGTAGGCGCGGAATCTGTTGGTCAAGACATTCCCATTCCCATCATAACTCGGAGCAAACGTACGATAGTAATCAGATTTGCCATCCTCTTTGACATGATTAACCGATCTAATCTGGTCGTTCTGGTATTGGTATAGCGCCTGTTCCTGCACGATACCATTGGAATTCTTGAATTCTATGTCCTTGAAACGATAGAATCCAATAAACTCGTGATCGCTCAGCGCGTATTCCTTATCTGCACCCGATTCGCCAGCGTGACTGGCCTCCGCCAATTGCTGATATTGAGGCATATAATTGTACGACAGCAATTCCGACCCGCCTCCGGCACTCGCTGCCCAACGAGTGCTCGCCGTATATTCCAGACCCGTAAACAAGGTCTCATTCGAGAAAACCACGACAGACGTGCGCCCACTCGGGCCATAAATGAAAAATTCTCTCGATTTCTCGTTCCCATATTGATCATATGTGAATTCAACTTGCATGATTATTATCCCGCCCGGGTTGTACCACAGCGAAATAATCTCCATTTCGCCAGTCCCAGGCTTGTTTGTATCATCCTCATAGACCACGTCGACATAAAAGGCGCGGTTGGATTCTGGATCGGTGTTACGGCGAATCCGTCGACGCTCCAACCTTCCGGTGTCACTTCCAAAGAAATCGGCCGTTACATAGGGGGCAGGTCGATGGTCGCATTGCACGGTGGCCTGCTCCTGGAAGCTGGAGAATTTCGAATATTCATACTGGATGCTTGCGCTGTGGTCCGCACCACTCTTATAGGTTGCGTCGAATGCCGTTTCGACGCCGTAAGCATTATATTGCCAGTTGTACCCGGTAGACTGATCCGTAGCGCCGCTGGCATCATACGCCTCCGCGTCACAGGTGCTCATCTGCTTGGTGATGGGGTTGTACGAATACGTGCGCGCCGTGGGGCCGGCTTCGGCATTCGTCCCGCGCGTATAATCCGTCCCCAGCAACATCTGGGTGAGGTGCTGATATTCGTAATCGATGACCCCAATATTGCAGGTCACGGATTCGGGCTGCGGATTCTCGTTGTCGGGATACCGCAACGTCTTGGTTATCGGTTTGGTCTGTTCAAACCCCGGCTCAGACTGCTGGATGATGCGACCGAACCCGTCAAATTCACGGCTCGCGTCCATGACGCTGACGCCGTTCGCGCTCGCCTGGATCCGCGACAGCTCGTTCATGATCGGAATCTGCGCGCTATACGTGTACGTGGTCACGTCGGTGCCACAGGTCTGTCGGGTCACCCGGTCAAACTGATCGTACTCGAACGAGACCGGAACCGCATAGGCATCGGGCTGCGTCGTCTTCACGAGCCGACCGAAACCGTCATATTCGTTCAGCTGCGTGGCCGAGGTTGTCTTTGAGTCCGGCTTGGACTCGTACTCCAGATAGGTCACACTGGTCCGACTGACAGCACCATAGTCGTTGTATTCCGTCTTGTAATCCACCGTCTGGCCACCCTTGCGGATCTGCTGATAGGGCGGCGTCGCCGCCAGGTTGTTCTCGACCACATCCGCGGTACCATCCGCATATTGCGTGCGGACCAGGCCGAACAGCCGGTATGCAAAGAGGGTGCGGTTTTGTATTGGTTGATCTTTGAGGGCGCCGACATAATCGATCGCCAGACTTTCCGCGACCACCGGCGCCGGCCCCTCCCGGTTGTACCGCGTCACCTGCGAGATTTCGTTGTATTGGTTGCTGTCGGCATGGCCCACGTAGATCAACAGGCCATCGCGATCCAGATATTGATATTCCTTGCGGCCATTGGGATAGGTCACCTCGGACCGGTTGGCCCACACGCCGAGGTCGACGGCCGGTGTCGACGCATCATCCGCAAAAACCGGAGCCCAATACTTGAAATCGTAGGTTTCGATTTCCTGATACGGCGTATCCGCATAGGCGGTCTTCTTGATCAGCCAGTTCCGGCCATTATATTCATAGCGGGTGATCGCGCCGGTTGGCGCGCGCTCCTCCAGCACCCGCCCCAATGACGGATTGAAGCGAACCGTGCCGCCAAGCGCGCCTTGGGCCGGATCGTTTCCTTTTTGTGCCATCGAGCGTTGCTCGCAGGTGACCCGCAACCCACCGTCGGCCTGGGAAGTCACCGACCAAGCAGAAATGCTGGTATTGGTCAAGGTAACGCTGTCCGCCCCCGAGCCGAGCGTCGAGGTGACCGAACTCTGTGACTGCACACCATTCAGAATGAGCATGGGATCCATCGGGTTTGATGGAGGGTTTGATGGAGCGGTTGATAGATACTGATACTGCCCCATCACCACGCCATTGGCCTTGCTCTCCTTCTCCAGGACCATATAGGGGGATACAGGGTTTCCCGTTATCGAATCCGTGTACGGAATGCCATTGATTCGCGTATAGGTCGATTCGGTCGTCTGCTTCGGCGGTTGAATCGCGGATGCCGCATTGGGGAATGTCTCCACTTGCCTCACAAATCGCACAAACAGGGGACTGGGCGGGCACCCGACCGCCTCGGTGGAGTCGATGGGGTAGTAGGCGAATATCTGCTGGATACCCGACGACTGAGTCAACTCCAGCGGATTCCCATACTGATCGAAGCTGCGTTGGTCGAGCACCGTGCGTTCATTCTTCTTGGTGCCGTCTGTGGCGTACTCGAGGTACGTGGTCGTCATCCTCTCCCACAACGCAAACTCGGCGGGCTGGCTGGAGATGTCGCCCGCCTTGAGCGGGTACGTGTAGCTGACCTCGATGGCGTAGCAGCTACCGTCCGCTTGTTTCTTTTCCACCGTCGTTTGCTTGACCGGTAAATGGAACCGGTTGTAGGTGGTTTCAATGGTTCGGTCCAGATAGCTGGCCTTGGACGAGTATGTGTATGCGCCATTCGTGATCAGGATGCAGTTATCCTGATCCGGCAGCGGCGCGCTGCGCCCGGGATAGTAGCCGGTACAGTTGCTGTCCGGAGAATATGTATACGTGATCGTACGCGGATCCGCTTCCTGGGTCCCTTTCTGGTTGCCCTCTTCCAGCGTCGTGACGACCGGATACGTCACCGAGACCGGCGGCGTCGCACTCGGGTCGTCATAGTATTTCGCTGTACCCCATGCCTTGACGCGCAGGTACTCGCCCGTTGGCGCGACGATCTTTTCCAGCACCATCCCGCGATTCGACTCGCTGCCGAAGTCACGATAGGCAAACTCGATCCAGCGATCCGGATCGTTGGGCAAGCTGATCTTTTCGACGTAGGCGTTCAGGTATTGATTGTCCGCGGGACTCCACTGCGTATGACGCAGCACACACTGCGTCGCCATACTCTGGCCGTCCAGCGTTTGCACGACATCGATCGTGCTGCGCCCCTCCTTGACCGTCCCGCTGATGTCGGCGACATCGCCATGGGTGATGTTCAGGGCGCTGGACGATGCGTTGTTGCTTTTCACCGACTTGAGCCGGTACCGGTTCTGCGCCGGGCTCTGTTCAATCTCGAAGTCCAGCCAGAACCCGGACGGCATGCACCGCCGGAGAATGACCCCATCAGCATTGTAATATTCAACGGCCCCGCTCTTATAAGTCACTTGAAACCCGGATCGCCCTGCCCCGCTCACACGCTGAATCTTCATGTCGTTGAGCCGGTGATACTGCAGGGTCGGCTCATTGCCGGCCAGATTCATGAGCGTGTCGACGGTCCCGTCCGACAAATGCATCTTGCCGCTGCCCCATGGATTGATCAGCGGAACGTTGAATCCGAATGCCTCCCTCGCCAGCGTCGGGGACTGCGCGTCACTGGCGGACAAGCGGTAGTAGTTGGTCGCCCCCAGATAGACCACATAGGCAAAACCGACCGGCGCCTGAATCCCGTAGGACAGCTGCCCCAGCACCATCGACGCCTGCAGCAGGCCGGTACGCGGATTCAGGTCATACGACAGCCCCGTCATGCCGGCCGCTTGCGTGAAGATCTGCGACGGGCTGTCGGCCAGCTGTTCCAGTGGTCTTGAACCTGCGTCCCTGGCGCTCTTCGCGCCGTGCTTGCCCGTCTTCTCGTTCATTTCAATGCTCCTCGAGGTCGAGACTTCCGTGCACGGGTCAGTCCGCCTTCACGCTACCGATCCCGGCGCGGCCGCGCACACCGGTCCGGGTGAAGCGGCAGAACCGCGTCGTCACGCGCTTGCCCTGCGCGGCTAGCGCTTCAATGGTTGGAAGATGCCAGTGCGATTGGGTCATTCCCAATCCAACGTCGCTCTAAATTCTATGCACCCGGTAATGTGAATTAAGGTGAAGTTGAGTGAAATTTCCTGACCACCGATTTTTGAATTGCGATTCGCGCATTCCCAGTCTATTTTTCCTAATCACACGCGCCTCTCGTGCCGGATTTTAAAATTTGCATCCGCTCCCATTTCAATAGGCTCGGCCAACGCGGCCTTGTTCTGAAAGTTGGTCGCGAAGTTAGTTGCTGGCGCAACTATGCTATCTTGGCGCAAACCGCTTTTCCGAAGCTGTTCAGATTTGTTTGCCAAGGGTGCTTGTGCGACTGCCTGGGGGCGTGTAGAAAGACGAATCGATATATCTAACCCGTGAGCTTTCAGTATCTTAGAGACGGTTTCATAAAGACAGCTCAGTGCGCCGGAGGGTATTCCAGCAGATCAGGCAGCAACCGAGTTTGAGGAACGCGCAGTGAATGTCAGCGCGGCGCTCGAAACGAATACGGAGGCGACGGAAATGATGCAGCCAGGCATGCGTGCGCTCGACGACCCAGCGATATTTGCCAAGGCCGCTGCCATGTTCGGTGCGGCGCTTGGCGATAACCGGCTCGATACCGCGATTGCGCAACGCCTGCCGATGTCGCTCGGAGTCGTAACCGCGATCGGCGTGGACCACACGCGGTCTCTGCAGTGGGTGGCCGCGCAATCCACGAATTGGCGGAATCGCGTCGATCAGCGGCAGCAGCTGCGTGACATCGTGAACGTTCGCGCCGGTCAGGATCGCCGCGAGCGGCGTGCCATTGGCGTCGGTGACGATGTGGTGCTTGGAACCGGGTCGCGCGCGATCGGTGGGGTTTGGCCCAGTTTTTGGCCCGCCCCAACGGCGCGAATCGATGAGGAATCGACTGCGGCTCGCGAGAAGTCGATTTGGTCTGCTGCTCGCAGCTTCGCGAGCAGCAATTCGTGCAGGCGATCCCATACGCCCGCAGCCTGCCAATCGCGTAGCCGTCGCCAGCAAGTCACGCCCGAGCCGCAGCCCATCTCGGCGGGCAGGTCGCGCCAGCGCAATCCCGTCTTGAGAACGAACAGGATGCCGGTCAGCGCGGCGCGATTCGAAACAGGCAGGCGGCCTGGGTTCTTCTCGCGCCGCGGCTTGGGTGGCGGCAATAACGGCTCGATCAATATCCACAGTTCGTCGTCGATGATCGGCTTGCCCATCTCCTCGGCCTCGGTTGTTCCGATGCCTGAGGTTAACAGCTTGCCGCGAAAGTTAACAGCCCAACGGGGCCTTTCTGAAACCGTCTCTTACAAAATCATGCTGAAATCCGACGCGCCGTGCAAACGCCCGAAGCCGACGTACCGCGTCACGAACGCGCGCCTACAACGTCGGCCTGAAGTGGCGCGTGGCGCGGACAGCTCACCTCTACGGCGCACACGGGGATCTGAAAGTGCGGTTCGTCAACGACACGCCTTATGTGCGGGGCGTGTCGGGGCGAGCACAGACCTACACCCGGGCGTACATCGAGTTGATCTACACGTTCTATCGGTTGTTCGGTTGGGCGATGCGCCAGATCACCGGCTTCATAGGCGCAGATCTCGCGGATTATGCGTTGCATCGGATCGCGACTGCTGACGCGCCAAATCGAATCGCAGCAGCGCGAGGGCGTGATCATCGCGAACCTCGCGAACCTGTGGAACAGCTTCGGCAAAGCGGTTTGCGTCAAGGCAGCATAGTTGCTCACGCAACCAATTTGGTGACAAACCTTCAGAACAAGGCCTCTATGAGGTGCTGAGATCATGAGTGCTGCCACCGTTTTCGACGACGCCACCGCGCGGCGCTGCGAGGGCACCCCGACGCTCACCGTGATCGACAACCGCGGCCTGGTCGTGCGTACCGTGCAGTACAACCGCACGGCGATTGACGATCCGCTGGATGAGCTGATCACGCGCCAGAGCTGGTCCGCGCGCGGCTACCTCATGACGCGCATCGACCCGCGCTTGTTCGACGAGCAACGCCTTGACCCGGACGTGCCGCCCAATTTCCGCTACGTGCGCTCGCTGTCCGGCCAGCCGCTCACGATCGCCAGCCAGGACGCCGGCGAGCAGACCGCACTGTATGATTCCGACGGCGGCGTCGTCTGGCAGCACGACAGCCGCGACCAGCAGTTGCGCCGCACCTACGACACGCTGCATCGTCTGGTCTCGGTCACCGAGCAGACCGGCCCCGCCACACCGCGCATCAGCGAGCGCCTCCTCTATGGCGACGCCACCGCCGCCGACAACGCCAACCTGCGCGGCCAGTTGCGGCAGGCCTGGTCGCCCGCCGGGATGGCCGAGACGCCGTCCTACAGCCTCGCCGGCCAACCGCTGGCCACCGTTCAACAGTTCCTGCGCGACGACGTGCTCGACAGCGACTGGGCCAGCGACGATCCGGCCCGCTGGACCAATGCCCTCGCGCCCGACACGTACACCACCCGCTGGGCCTACAACGCGCTCGGTCAGGAGCTCGAGCGCACCGATGCGCGCGGCAACCGTCAGCGCCAACACTACAACGTCGCCGGCCAGCTCGCCGGCAGCGACCTGCAGCTGGCCGGCCAGTCCACCTGGCAGCCGCTGCTGCGCGCGATCAGCTACAGCGCCGCCGGCCAGGTGCTGCGCGAGGAGGCCGGCAACGGCGTCGTCACCGACTACACCTACGAGCCGCAGACCCAGCGCCTGGCCGAACTCCACACCACCCGTCCGCCCCAGGCCGGGCGCACCACGCTGCTGCAGGCGCTGTCCTATCAGTACGACCCGGTCGGCAACCTGCTGGCGATCGACGACGCGGCCAAGGCCACCCGCCACACCCGCAACCAGCGCGTCGCGCCCGCCAGCCATTACAGCTACGACGCGCTGTACCAGCTCACCCGCGCCACCGGCCGCGAGAACGCCAACGCCGGCCGCCAGAGCCAGGCGCTGCCGGCGCCGATCGTGCCGCTGTTCCAGGAAATCGGTGAGCTGACCCCCTACACGCGCACCTACCGTTACGATCGCGGCGCCAACCTCACGACCCTCCAGCATCAGGGCACCCGCTCCTCCTACACGCAGCAGATGGTGGTCGCGCGCACCTCGAATCGCGCGGTGCCACAGACCGACGGCCTCACGCCCGGCGACGTGGCCAGCTATTTCGACGCCTGCGGCAACCTCAAGGCCCTGGGCGCGAGCCAGCCGCTCGCGTGGGACAGCCGCAACCAGCTGCAGCGCACCACCCAGGTCGTGCGCCGCGGCCTCGACGACGACACCGAGGTGTACTGGTATGACGGCGCCGGCCAGCGGGCCACCAAGCTCGGCACCGCCCGCACCAGCGGCACCACCCGCACCGAGCGGGTGCGCTACCTGCCCGGACTCGAGCTGCGCCAGATCGAGCAGACCCGCACCGGCGAGACCCTGCCGACGCCGGTCGAACGCCTGCAGGTGCTCACGCTCGGCGCGGCCGGCCGCCAGTCGGTGCGTCTGCTGCATTGGGAATTGGGCCAACCCTCGACGATCGAGAACGACCAGCTGCGCGTCAGCCTCGACGACCAGATCGGCTCGTCGATGCTCGAGCTCGACGCGCAGGCGGATATCCTGACCTGGGAGGAGTACTACCCGTTTGGCGGCACGTCAGTGTGGTCGGCGCGCAGCGACACCGAGGCGAAGTACAAGTACGTGCGCTACTCGGGCCAGGAGCGCGACGCCACCGGCCTGTACTACTACGGGTTCCGCTACTACGCGCCGTGGCTCGGAAGATGGCTCAACCCCGATCCCGCCGGACCCGTCGACGGGCTCAACCTCTTTTGCATGGTCGCGAATAATCCGGTCACCCTCGCCGACCTGAATGGCCTGGGGCCCCGCAAGGGCTACATATACACGCCATTTTCGCACATGGAAATGTTAAAATTTGCTGTGGGAATAAATTTTTCTCGGTATACAAAAGGGGCGGCGCTTTATCCGCTTCTCGTAAAAGATGAGTCGAGCCGGGTAGCGCTCGAGGCAGCGAGAAACGTAGAATTGTCGCTTCATAGAAAATTAATAAATGATTTGCAAAACAAATTGCAGGGCCGCGTTACAAGAGGGGAAGCTGCCAGGTCAATCGAATATGCGAACGAAAATTTAATGTATGCTCAATTATACGCGCCCATCCTCGACCAAATTGAAATCAAAGTTGCAGATATCCAGCTCATGGAAAATCTGGACCCGGGACTCAATAAGATCTATATACTCGGCCATGGCAATCCGGGGGAACCCCGAATTTTCTCGGAACAAGAATATAGCAGAGCGATCGATATTGCGCGCGATTTAAAAAAAGCAGGACTAAACATGGAATTCATCGATTTCCGCGTCTTTTCATGCAACAGCGCGGATACGATACGCCCCACTTCGTTTGACCCCGAACATCTTAGACTCGCGGCCGAATCAATCTACACAGAACTTTTTAATGCCCAAGGCGGGTCAAGAAGAATTTTAATCAAGCAACCTTTTGCGCAACGTCTAAAAAATTCATTTGATGCGGAAGGCTTCAAGAATGCGATAGTCACTGGATACCATGGGGCACATGCTAGTTTCAGGGCGCCCCATAGAATGCAAGTCATTGACGATATAATTTTTACTTCAACCGACGCATCCGAAGTGGATTTCAAAGTGGAAATTCGCAGCTCAACCGTCAAGCGCCTATATACCGAAACGCAACTTTAAGGGTATTGTCATGCATGGACGCCCCCGGTTTGCCGAGCTTTCGTGTCGTGATGCTTCGAAGGTCATGATTGCAGCCAGGCAATGTCCCAGGCGTAGTTGAAGGTTGAAGGGGAGTTGTTGCATAAATCAGTCGCGGCGTGGTGACGTTTACGCGCAACGGTCCGGGGTGCAGCCCCTGTTAACAATTCGGGTTCCTGCGTAGATTCTCGATTTTTTCCGAGAAGATGCGCAGGGACACAAGCAAGACGCGTGAGCCGAAGGCGCGCTACCGCGTCAGGAACTGGGCGGCCTATAACGCCGGCCTGATCAACCGAGGTAACGTCACGATGTGGATCGACGAAGCCGCTCTTGCGAGCATGCCCGAGGTTGAGCCGACACGCGGCCGTCCGCGCTTGTACAGCGATGCATTGATTCAGGCGTTGCTTGGCTTGAAAACCGTGTTCCGCTTGCCGTTGCGTGCCCTGCAAGGCTTTGCGCAAAGCCTGCGCGATCTGGCTTTCGCCACCTTGCCCGTGCCGAACTACACGACGCTCTGCCGTCGGGCGCAAACTCTTGCCGTCCAACTGCCGATCTTGCGCGATGGCGCCCCGATTCATCTGGTGGTCGACAGCACGGGCGTGAAGGTCTACGGCGAAGGCGAATGGAAGGTGCGCCAACATGGCTATTCGAAGCGTCGCACGTGGCGCAAAGTGCATATCGCGCTCGACACGAATACCGGTCATGTGCGTGCCACACTGATGACGCACCAGGACGTCGCCGACGGCGACGTCCTGGCCGAATTGCTCGACCAGATTCCAGCCGACGAACGGCTCGGAACCGTGGGCGGCGATGGCGCTTACGACTCCAAGTCGTGCCATGCCGCGATTGCGGTACGCGGCGCGACACCCAGTATTCCGCCGCGCGACGGCGCCGTTCACTGGAAAGCGAGCGCGCCGGGAGCCGCATGGCGTAACGAAGCGGTCGATATGATCGCCCGAGTCGGCCGCCGGGAATGGAAGAAGGGCTGCGGCTATCACCGTCGTTCGCTCGCCGAGAACGCCATGTATCGGTTCAAGACGCTCACGGGTCCATGTTTGTGGGCTCGGCGCACCGACTCGCAAGCGGTGGAAGTCTCCGTCCGTGTAGGCGTGCTCAATCGCATGACTGAGCTCGCGCGCCCGCAGTCCGTCCGCAGCGTCTGAGATCATGAACAAAGGCATTACTTCGTCCCCGTGCCTGATTTATGCAACAACGCCGGTTGAAGGCGGCGGTTCCCATTGGGAATTCGAGAGAATCGGGTTTCCAGGACCAACCTCCCGAACAGGGACCCAAGGAGAATCGCCACATGAAGCCTACCAAGAAGAAGGCCCCCAAGGCCAGCGCGCCGTTGAACATCGTCGCCAAGCAGAACGAAGACCGGCTGCGGACCTGCTTCGCCGAGAACTGAGGCCGGTCGGAAAAAATGGAAGCCAACGTTTCGTAAAATCGAGAAACGGAGGCATGGACGAATCGAATTCCAAGAGCGGTCTATACGAAGGAGCTTCGCGACGAAGCGGTCAAGCTGGCGTTGACTGAGGGTGTCGGGGTATCGGAAGCTTCCCGGCGCTTGTCGATCCCAATCAAGACGCTGGCAAACTGGGTGCGCGCGGCGAAGGCCGGCAAGCTGAAAGATGTCGGCCGGCACCAGAGGCCACTGACGGAAATGGAGGCCGAGCTGGCGCAGGTCAAGCGCGAACTGGCCGAGGTCAAAATGGAGCGCGATCTGCTAAAAAAGTTCGCGACGTACTTCGCGAAAGAGTCGCGGTGAAGTACGGCGTGATTGAACAAATGCGACAGGACTATCCCGTGCCGCCGATGTGCCGCGTGCTGGGCGTATCGGTGAGCGGCTACTATGCGTGGCGCAAGCGCAAGCCGTCCGAAAGAACGCAGCAGGAGCCTCGCCTGGAAGCGGAGGTGCTCGCGGCCCACCGGCGAACCCGGGAAAGCTTCGGGCCCGAGCGCCTGCAGCAACATCTCGAGGAACGTGGCGTGCGAATCGGCGTGCACCGGATCAGGCGGCTGCGCAGAAAACTGGGACTGCGCTGCAAGCAGAAGCGCCGGCTCAAGGCCACGACGAATTCGAAGCACGACCTGCCTGTCGCGCCGAATCTGCTGAGACAGGATTTCTCGGCGACGGCGCCTAATCAAGCCTGGTGCGGTGACATCACCTATATCGCGACCGACGAGGGCTGGCTGTATCTTGCCGGCCTGAAGGACCTGTACAGCGGTGAAATCGTCGGCTACGCGATGAGCGAACGGATGACGAAACATCTGGTCATGCAGGCGTTGTTTCGCGCAGTCGCGACCCGACGGCCGCATCCGGGTCTGATTCACCACACCGGTTGAATGCGCCCAATATTGTGCGTTGGCTTATCAAGCGCTCGTGAGCCAGTTCGATATGCGGGCGTCGATGAGCCGCCGCGGCAATTGCTACGACAACGCCCCGATCGAATCCTTCTGGGGAACGTTGAAGAACGAACTGGTCTATCATCAACGCTTCGCCACGCGCGAGCAGGCGCGGCACTCGATCAGCGAATACATCGAAATCTTCTACAACCGGCAACGCACGCAGGCGCGTCTGAACTATCAATCGCCTGTCGCGTTCACGCAGCGCTTCTATCTGAATCAGATCGCTGCTTAACCCGTTGGCCTCCACGAATTCCGTCCGGCCTCAGTTTGCGCAGATGGTTCTTGCGAGATCGAATCATGAGCACCATTTCCGACGACGCCACCGCGCGGCGCTGCGAGGGCACCCCGACGCTCACCGTGATCGACAACCGCGGCCTGGTCGTGCGTACCGTGCAGTACAACCGCACGGCGATTGACGATCCGCTGGATGAGCTGATCACGCGCCAGAGCTGGTCCGCGCGCGGCTACCTCATGACGCGCATCGACCCGCGCTTGTTCGACGAGCAACGCCTTGACCCGGACGTGCCGCCCAATTTCCGCTACGTGCGCTCGCTGTCCGGCCAGCCGCTCACGATCGCCAGCCAGGACGCCGGCGAGCAGACCGCACTGTATGATTCCGACGGCGGCGTCGTCTGGCAGCACGACAGCCGCGACCAGCAGTTGCGCCGCACCTACGACACGCTGCATCGTCTGGTCTCGGTCACCGAGCAGACCGGCCCCGCCACACCGCGCATCAGCGAGCGCCTCCTCTATGGCGACGCCACCGCCGCCGACAACGCCAACCTGCGCGGCCAGTTGCGGCAGGCCTGGTCGCCCGCCGGGATGGCCGAGACGCCGTCCTACAGCCTCGCCGGCCAACCGCTGGCCACCGTTCAACAGTTCCTGCGCGACGACGTGCTCGACAGCGACTGGGCCAGCGACGATCCGGCCCGCTGGACCAATGCCCTCGCGCCCGACACGTACACCACCCGCTGGGCCTACAACGCGCTCGGTCAGGAGCTCGAGCGCACCGATGCGCGCGGCAACCGTCAGCGCCAACACTACAACGTCGCCGGCCAGCTCGCCGGCAGCGACCTGCAGCTGGCCGGCCAGTCCACCTGGCAGCCGCTGCTGCGCGCGATCAGCTACAGCGCCGCCGGCCAGGTGCTGCGCGAGGAGGCCGGCAACGGCGTCGTCACCGACTACACCTACGAGCCGCAGACCCAGCGCCTGGCCGAACTCCACACCACCCGTCCGCCCCAGGCCGGGCGCACCACGCTGCTGCAGGCGCTGTCCTATCAGTACGACCCGGTCGGCAACCTGCTGGCGATCGACGACGCGGCCAAGGCCACCCGCCACACCCGCAACCAGCGCGTCGCGCCCGCCAGCCATTACAGCTACGACGCGCTGTACCAGCTCACCCGCGCCACCGGCCGCGAGAACGCCAACGCCGGCCGCCAGAGCCAGGCGCTGCCGGCGCCGATCGTGCCGCTGTTCCAGGAAATCGGTGAGCTGACCCCCTACACGCGCACCTACCGTTACGATCGCGGCGCCAACCTCACGACCCTCCAGCATCAGGGCACCCGCTCCTCCTACACGCAGCAGATGGTGGTCGCGCGCACCTCGAATCGCGCGGTGCCACAGACCGACGGCCTCACGCCCGGCGACGTGGCCAGCTATTTCGACGCCTGCGGCAACCTCAAGGCCCTGGGCGCGAGCCAGCCGCTCGCGTGGGACAGCCGCAACCAGCTGCAGCGCACCACCCAGGTCGTGCGCCGCGGCCTCGACGACGACACCGAGGTGTACTGGTATGACGGCGCCGGCCAGCGGGCCACCAAGCTCGGCACCGCCCGCACCAGCGGCACCACCCGCACCGAGCGGGTGCGCTACCTGCCCGGACTCGAGCTGCGCCAGATCGAGCAGACCCGCACCGGCGAGACCCTGCCGACGCCTGTCGAACGCCTGCAGGTGCTCACGCTCGGCGCGGCCGGCCGCCAGTCGGTGCGTCTGCTGCATTGGGAATTGGGCCAACCCTCGACGATCGAGAACGACCAGCTGCGCGTCAGCCTCGACGACCAGATCGGCTCGTCGATGCTCGAGCTCGACGCGCAGGCGGATATCCTGACCTGGGAGGAGTACTACCCGTTTGGCGGCACGTCAGTGTGGTCGGCGCGCAGCGACACCGAGGCGAAGTACAAGTACGTGCGCTACTCGGGCCAGGAGCGCGACGCCACCGGCCTGTACTACTACGGGTTCCGCTACTACGCGCCGTGGCTCGGAAGATGGCTCAACCCCGATCCCGCCGGACCCGTCGACGGGCTCAACCTCTTTTGCATGGTCGCGAATAATCCCATTACGTATGGGGACAATAGCGGCTTGGCTCCGAAACGCCTCGTTACTGCCGCCACTATGGAGGAGATAACGCGGGAGTTTGTCTGGGAGTGTCACGTCGAAGCTATTGGAGAAGCATCCCGTAAAGGGCGATTTGCCGTCAGCTTTCGAGCGGCCGGCGTTCCGACTCTCGCGGCGCTGTCAAAAGGGGCGGCTGCCAAGGGACACGATATCCTAGAAAAGACCATCAAGCCGACTTCGATTGTTAAGGCTTATCCACAAACTGCGAGTGCTGTACTCCAGGTGGTACAAACAGCGGGAATTGAAGGCTACGTCGGCCACTGGAGTAGCGACGGTCTGACAGGCATCTACATGAGCAACGATCACGGGCTCGGCGAGCAGGTGCAGGGCCGCATATACCCAATCGACTTGAGTCGACTGGAAGAGTCGCTATCCGCGCTGAAAGCACACCCCAACTGGGAAGCACTGCCACTCACGGGAGATTACGATACGCACGATATGATTACGTTCCGGGGTGCAGGCCGACCGCGTACCGTGCTAGCTGATTCAAGCGAAGAGCACCACATTATCGATCGATTGAACCTCGCGGTCTCCGAGGTCGATGTGTACAGACCTTTCGGAAATGTGGAGCACCATGTCGTTCGTCATGGGCCGCAGGTCAATTTCCCCAGCTACATGATGAGGAAGGAACTTGAGGACGTTCGAACGCGCCATGGATTTCTTGGCACGATTGCCAAACCGGGTGAATTTCCTATCGCAATGGTGAGCCAAGGCACGTGGTCGATTATTCGTGACATCAATGAGCTAGAGGCCTTCTACACGAGGGTAGGCGCGCGTATCAAGGAAACGTGGAAACCGGGTGGTTCACGCAACTACACTGAGACTCTGGGTGGCATGGCCAAGTTTGGGCGACCTTGACGGTTCTGTCGCAGTAAGGCGGTCTGGAGTTCCCAGGATTTCGTGGAGACACCGTTTCAATGTGACTTTGCAGCGGCTTCGTACTGCACAGGATTCATGCTGCTAAGATAGCTGTGCCGACGAGTCTGATTGTAGAAATTTTCAATGTAATCCGAAATGTCAGCAACCGCGACAGATCGATTCTTGTAAATCCGCTTCTTCACACGCTCTTTCTTCAGACTGCTGAAAAAAGATTCTGCGACAGCGTTATCCAGGCAATTGCCGCGTCGACTCATGCTGGGTTCGAGATGATTGGTTCGACAGAAACGCCGCCAACAATCGTCGCTCCCATATTGGGCGCATTCAACCGGTCGTCGCAACACCTTTGATCGAGGAGGTGTTGCATGAGACGCAGTGCGAAGCAGGTGTATCGGTTGACAGGACGTGAGGCGATGTATTCACCGGGCGCACCATCACTTGGACATGAGATCGAGCGTCGGTTCTGGCAACAGATCGCGACTGGCATTACAAGTGAGAAAGCAGCGGAGGCGGTCAGCGTGTCTCAAGCGGTAGGTTCGCGCTGGTTCCGCTATCGTGGCGGTATGCCACTATTCATGTCGAAACCTATTGCGGGTCGATACTTGTCGTTCGCTGAGCGAGAAGAGATAGCATTGCTTTCTGTCCAAGGCCTCGGGGGGCGCGAAATCGCCCGCCGTATCGGACGCAGTCCATCAACCGTTTCGCGAGAACTCACGCGCAATGCTGCGACCCGTGGCGGGTACCTCGAGTATCGTGCTTCAGTCGCGCAGTGGAAGGCGGAACGATTCGCCAAACGACCAAAGCCATCGAAGCTGGCGACTAATGCACGGCTGCGTCAATATGTACAGGAACGCTTGGAGGGCAAAGTATATGACGCTGATGGTCGTGAAATTGCCGGACCGAGGCAGGCGCCGTTCAAGGGACGAAATAAACCGCATCGCGGTGACCGAACGTGGGTCAACGGCTGGTCACCCGAGCAAATTGCCAATCGACTGCAGGTAGATTTCCCTGACGATGAATCTATGCGCATCTCTCACGAAGCGATTTACCAAGCGCTCTATATTCAAGGGCGCGGTGCGCTCAAGCGTGAGTTGGTGGGCTGTCTGCGCACCGGGCGCGCGTTGCGCGTTCCTCGAGCGAGAGCGCGTGCGAAGGCTTGGGCGCATGTCAGCGAGGATGTGATGATTCCAGCCGGCCTGCAGAGGCGGAGGATCGTGCTGTGCCGGGCCATTGGGAAGGCGACCTGCTCATCGGCCTGAACCGATCCGCCATTGGGACACTGGTGGAAAGATCAAGCCGTTTCACAATGCTCGTGCACCTGCCTCGGGAAAAAGGCTATGGGCAGATTCCGCGCACGAAAATGGGCCCCCACTGGCCGGCTACGGAGCTGTCACGATGGCCAACGCGCTCAAGAAGACCGTGGCGGACCTGCCTGCCCAGCTGTGGCGATCATTGACCTGGGATCGCGGTAAGGAGCTGTCCGATCACGCCCGCTTCACGATTGAGTCCGGCGTGAAAGTCTTCTTCGCCGACCCGCATAGTCCATGGCAGCGCGGTACGAACGAAAACACGAATGGCCTTCTACGACAATACTTCCCGAAGGGCACTGACCTATCCCGATGGAGTGCTCGAGAGATCCAGGCAGTTGCCAATACACTGAACACCAGGCCCCGGAAAACTCTCGGCTGGAAGACGCCTGCGGAAGCACTGGACGAGTACCTAAAATCTGTTCAAAAATGCAGTGTTGCGACGACCGGTTGAATGCGCCTTGCGACCCGCGATCGGTGTGGTGAATCAGACCCGGATGCGGCCGTCGGGTCGCGACTGCGCGAAACAACGCCTGCATGACCAGATGTTTCGTCATCCGTTCGCTCATCGCGTAGCCGACGATTTCACCGCTGTACAGGTCCTTCAGGCCGGCAAGATACAGCCAGCCCTCGTCGGTCGCGATATAGGGGTGAGTAGGCCGGGGGAGTTTCACCCCCAGCCTCTCGCAGAACCGGACGTGAGCCTCTCGACTCATCCGGCTCCCATCATCCAACCGCCGGAAGACATCCCATTCCCCAGTGCACAAAGGCAGTCGGAAACCGACGCGCCAACCGCCCGAGGGCGTGTCTCGCCCGCGTTTTATGGCGAGCGAGAGATTTGTACTTGCGCATCATCCAGCGCATCAGGTAGTCATTCATGTGTTTCCAGATCACCGACATCGCCGAGCCATGGAAGCGGCCGTAGTACTGCTGCCACCCCCTCAGAATCGGATTGAACATCGCTGCCAGGTCGCCCAATTCGCGGTCGCACATCAGTTGCAGATGCCATCCCCGGATAGTCTGCCGCATCGCCTTGAGGGCGTCACGGCTGACCGCCGGGGCGAAGTTCACGTAGACCCGCTGATACTTGTCCACCGCTTTGCGCGGCCGGAAGGTGTATCCCAGGAAGGTGAACTGGACATCAGGATGTGCTTCCCGCCGATTGACGTCCCGACAGTAGACGATCCTCGTCTTGCCCGGGTGCAACTCGAGCCCGCATGCGCGGAACCGCTCGCCGATCCTGTCTAACGCCAGCTTGGCCTGCGCCAAGCTCTTGCAATGAACCACCCCGTCATCGGCATAGCGGCAGAACCGCACGCTTCTGAGGTTACGGGTGACCCAGACATCAAAGGCATAGTGCAGGAACAGGTTGGCTAGCAACGGGCTCACGACACCGCCTTGCGGCGTGCCGCACGTCCGTTCCAGAAGTACCCCGTCCGCAGTCTGCATTGGCGCTTTCAGCCAGCGTTCCACGTACAGGAGAACCCATGGGGTCTGGCAGTGCTTCCTGAGCGCGCGCATGAGCAGATCATGGTCGATATTGTCAAAGAGACCTTTGATATCGAATTCCACAACCCAGTCGTACTCCCAGCTTCGCCGCCTCACCAAGGCAATCGCGTCATGGGCAGATCGCCCAGGTCGATAGCCATAGGAGTTTGGATGGAACATCGGGTCGATCTTAGGCTCCAGCAGGAGCTTGACCGCCGTCTGCGCCACCCGGTCAGCAACCGTGGGCACGCCCAACATGCGCACACCACCTGACTTCTTCGGAATCGGGACCCCTTTGACCGGCGGCGGGAAGTAACTGCCGGAACAGAGTCGATTCCATAGCTTGTACAGGTTGTCGCCCAAACGACTTTCGAATTGCTCGATCGATTCACGGTCGACGCCTGCGGCGCCGCCGTTCGCTTTCACACATTGGAATGCTTTCCAGATTAACGCTTTAGGAATGTCAAACGGTCTGGTCATGCCGCCGTGCTCCTCCTGCTCACGCAGTTGGCACGACTACAGACCGGGATGATGCAGCCCCTTCGCTCCACCACCATTACAGCGGCTTCAACACTACTACGAGCTGCTCCGCCCCTTGGTGGCGCATCGCTACTTTCGGCCTCGCCTTTCGGGCTTGTGCCTTTCGCTTGGCATCGCCACCGAAGGTTCCCGCAGTTCAACGTAAGAGCCCGAATCAGACTGACGCTGCCTCTATGCCGGACACCGCCTGGCCCGTAAGCAGGTAACGGCCAGACTGATCGCAGGGCAACATCACTCCCTGGTTTTGATGTCATCTGAGTAGTTTCGACACTTGAACGGCAGTTCACGGTTGTTCGTCTTCCTGATTCATACCTGACGTCTTCTCGACGCCTTTTCCATGACGCTCACGACCAGGGCTTTTGACCCAAGCCGCTCATGGTGGTTTGCCACCCGCTCCTGCAAGCCGATGGCGAGGGGCCATACCCTCATCTCCTACGCCGCTTGCTGCGGCACACTGATGTCACCGCACCAGGCTTGATTAGGCGCCGTCGCCGAGAAATCCTGTCTCAGCAGATTCGGCGCGACAGGCAGGTCGTGCTTCGAATTCGTCGTGGCCTTGAGCCGGCGCTTCTGCTTGCAGCGCAGTCCCAGTTTTCTGCGCAGCCGCCTGATCCGGTGCACGCCGATTCGCACGCCACGTTCCTCGAGATGTTGCTGCAGGCGCTCGGGCCCGAAGCTTTCCCGGGTTCGCCGGTGGGCCGCGAGCACCTCCGCTTCCAGGCGAGGCTCCTGCTGCGTTCTTTCGGACGGCTTGCGCTTGCGCCACGCATAGTAGCCGCTCACCGATACGCCCAGCACGCGGCACATCGGCGGCACGGGATAGTCCTGTCGCATTTGTTCAATCACGCCGTACTTCACCGCGACTCTTTCGCGAAGTACGTCGCGAACTTTTTTAGCAGATCGCGCTCCATTTTGACCTCGGCCAGTTCGCGCTTGACCTGCGCCAGCTCGGCCTCCATTTCCGTCAGTGGCCTCTGGTGCCGGCCGACATCTTTCAGCTTGCCGGCCTTCGCCGCGCGCACCCAGTTTGCCAGCGTCTTGATTGGGATCGACAAGCGCCGGGAAGCTTCCGATACCCCGACACCCTCAGTCAACGCCAGCTTGACCGCTTCGTCGCGAAGCTCCTTCGTATAGACCGCTCTTGGAATTCGATTCGTCCATGCCTCCGTTTCTCGATTTTACGAAACGTTGGCTTCCATTTTTTCCGACCGGCCTCAGTATTCGTTCGCTAATGCATGGCAACAACTTGCATTTGAAGAGCATCGACGCACGATCGAGGATCGGCTTGTGCAGTGTGGACGACTGGAGGCGGCGTTGCGCGATGCAGTCGTCAGCTTGCACTTTTACCCAGTGGTGCTGGCTCTGCAGGCGATGCGCGGAGTGCAGTTTGTTACGGCTGTCGGCATGATTTCAGAATTGGGAGACCTGTCGCGTTTCACGCATCCGCGTCAACTCATGGCGTGGCTTGGCGTGACACCCTCCGAGCATTCGTCGGGCCGCAAGCGGCGTCAGGGCAGCATCACCAAGACTGGCAACAGCTATGCCCGCAAGCTGCTTGTGGAAGCTACCTGGAGCTATCGGCACATGGCACGCGTCGCGCCGGAGATTCAGCGGCGTCACGAAGGGCTCCCCAAAGAGATTATCGATCGGGCGTGGGATGCACAGTTGCGGCTGTGCCGGCGATATCGCAAGCTCGTGGTCCGCGGCAAGAATGCCAACATCGCGGTCGTTGCCGTTGCGCGCGAATTGGCCGGTTTCATCTGGGACATCGCCCGACTCGAGATGGCGCTTGCATCACCGCGTGGCGTGCAGTCCACATGAGACCGGTGACACGTTGATATGGATAAGCGATGAACTGATCGTGCAGAGAGTTTCCTGAAGGCGGCGTAGCCCGGTATTCGAGCAATCCGCGTTTCCACTTCGCGACGGGCAGTCCCCGACTTGCGTTTTAAGAAAGCGGCAGGCTCATGAGACGGAACTCTGTAATGCGGTAACCAACCCGCGTATGTCAGTGTGATCCACCGTCGAGCGTTACTGGGCTTTTGGAATCGGTTAAAGTCGCAGTTCTAACGAACAGGTAGCCGGTGATGAGCAAGCGGAAAGGTGTGGAAGGGTTGTTCGATGGACGGCATTTTGATCGGGAGATCATTGTTCTGTGCGTGCGCTGGTACCTTCGCTACAAGCTCAGCCTGCGCGATCTGGTCGAGATGATGGCCGAACGAGGATTGTCGCTGGCGCACACGACGATCATGCGTTGGGTAAAGCGCTTCACACCGGAGTTCGTCAAGCGCTGGAATCGGTTTGGCATACCCGCAGGCCGGTCATGGCGTGTTGACGAAACCTATCTGAAGATTCGCGGGAAATGGGTGTACCTGTATCGGGCGGTGGATCGGGCCGGCCAGACAGTGGACTTCATGCTCAGGGCAAAGCGCGACGTGGCGGCGGCAAAAGGCTTTTTCAGCAAGGCAATCAAACATCAGGGCCAGCCACCGGAGACGATCACGCTCGATGGGTATGCCGCCTCACACCGGGCCGTGCGGGAGATGATGGCTGATGGCTTGTTGCCTGAGGGAACGAAGGTACGCTCGTCGAAGTACCTGAACAACCTGATTGAGCAAGATCATCGCAACATCAAGTCGAGAACGCATGTGATGCTCGGCTTCAAACGGTTCAGGAGTGCCGCGACCACGATTTCAGGCATCGAGTTGATGCATCGCCTTCGCAAGGGGCAGTTCGATCTCCGTGCTCTCGGGCTCAAAGATACCACTGCGCCAGCCGTCTGGAGTGCTGTACTGTTCAATCGATAAGGTATCGATATCTATACGGAATACCTTGACCACGTTGCCTATTTTCACCAGAACCTCCAGCTTCACGCCGTCGAGCTGACGCTCGGCGTTCTGCTCGAACGTGCGGACTCGAACGTAGCCCCGCGTTGCCCGTTCATGACCGCCTTCCGGTGGATGTGTCAGGTTGAAATCTATGACGCTGAAACAGAGGCGTCAGCAAATTCCGAAGCAGATCCTAACCTGACAATGGTGACATGGCCGGCCTGACATCAGGATAGGGTATGCTTCAAGTTGACAACTTCAATACAGGAGCTTCTGCATGGAACCAATGGTTGCGCATATTTCGTACTTCAGCGTATCTGGGTTGACCGTCCGTACAACAAACCGTGACGAGTTCAATCAGGAAACTGCAAGAATCCCGGGCTTGTGGGCACAGTTTTTTTCGAGTGGACTGGCAGATAGTGTCCCGAACCGGTTACCCGGCACACCGATCTTTGGCGTGTATTCCGCTTACGAGTCTGATGCTACCGGTTTCTACGATCTGACGGCCGGCGTGTCCGTAGCCGCGCCGAATCCCGATTACGGCAGCATCGAGATCCGCGAAGGCAAATACCTCGTCTTCGAAGCCCGTGGGCCAATGCCCGCTGCGGTTATTCAGACATGGACTGCCATCTGGACATACTTTGAACAGCATCCGCATGTGCAACGCAGTTTTCTCACGGATTTTGAATCTTGGAGTGACCCGGAGCATGTCCAGATTCATATCGGCGTTGCGTCATAGAGGGTTCGAGTACGCATTCCATTCGTTGTCGATCAGTCATCATGGCCGGATGGCGGTCGCACTGGCGCCAAGACCGATTTGAGCTAATGTCGGATCTGGTGTACGGGGGGCGAGAGCGGAAACGGAGGGAGGGGTTCTGTCGCAGTAAGTCGGTCTGGTAAGCTTGCGTGATCGGAATTGAGGCGAAGTGAGCGATGCAGCAAGGCATGAATGCGATCCTGAAGCAGGTGTTCCAGCGACTGCATTACCCGTTCGACGTGATCCTGCTGTGCGTGCGCGGGTATGTTGCGTACCCCCTGAGCCTGCGCCACCTCGGGGAAATGATGGCCGAACGGGGCGTGTCGGTGGACCATTCGACGGTGCATCGATGGGCCATCAAGGTGCTGCCGGTGCTGGAACAGGCGTTCCGTCGGCGCAAGCGGCCGGTCGGAAAAAGCTGGCGGATGGACGAGACGTATATCAAGGTCAACGGTGCGTGGAAATATCTCTACCGGGCCGTCGACAAGGACGGCAACACTATCGATTTCCTGCTGCGGGCTCGCCGGGACAAGGCCGCCGCCCGTCGGTATTTCGAAAAATCGATCGAGCAGAACGGTGCACCCGAGACCGTGACGATCGACAAAAGCGGGGCGAACCTGGCGGCGCTCAAGGACATCAACGCTACCCGTGAACCGCCGATCAAGATTCGTCAGCAAAAATATCTGAACAATATCGTCGAGCAGGATCACCGCGCCATCAAGCGCCGAACCCGGCCGATGATGGGCTTCAAAGATTTTCACTGCGCTCGCATCCTGCTCGGTGGTATCGAAGTGATGCACATGATTGCCAAAGGGAAAATGAAGGCAGTTCGCAAGAACCAGACGGCCGCCGAGCAATTCTACTCTTTGGCTGCATAAGGAATCCTATACGTTCCCGAGTTTATGCGTCTGGACATCCTTATCGCGACAGAACCCAAACTAATGGCACATTACGAGGCCGGGGTGCCTGACCTAAATTCCTTTAGGCGTTTGGCCGCCAGTTCCGCCCAATAGTCCATCACATTCTCTGCGTCGCCCCATTTCCAGACACCTGCATTCTTGATGCTCATTCCGCCGGCGCGGCCATCCACTACTTCGGCGAGAATCTGCCCGGTTCCGCCGTCCTTGATCTCGCCTTCGCTCTGCGCCGACCCGACGAAGGCATAGCTGTCGGTCGCGACGCTCTGCGCCGCATTTAGCAACCGGGCCTGTGGGATGACCACGGAGAAGGTGCGCAGTCCCGGCGTCGCGGTTGTCACTTTAGTCAGGGCGGCGCGGACGACCAGAACTTGCGGGCCTGGCTGTTCGACGATCGGCAGCACTTCGGATAGGTGCGTCTTCAACGTGTTGTAGTAATAGTTCGACAATACCTGCTGGTCCTTCGGGTCGACATGTGCGTCGGCATCGGTGATGAACACCACCGGTTCGATGAAGATTGCGGTGTAGGAATTCCAATTTGTATTCGGATTGATGTAGCGAAGCCGCACTTGGCCTTCCTTGCCTAGCTGCAGCAGGGAATAATCGCTCAGAAACCCTGATTTCGGCTCCTTCTCGATGTCTGAAAGCGGTTGCTGGGTTGTGACTGCGCAGGCGGCCAATGCGATCATGGCCAGCACCAGCAGAGAACGCATGTTCTTCATCATCGCCTCCCCCCTCCGTTCTGCTCGCCGGCGCGAGCACATATTCGCCGATCCGCATGCGCCTTGGCGCGCGGCAGCAACCTCACTTCTACTCGTGTCAATATTGGCAGTCACGTCAGTCGAAGGCCATTGGACTTTGGTCTTATACTGGTCCTTTATTCTTTCGCGGGGTTCGCGCGCATCGAGTACCTTGAATGGTATTGTCAGGTTGTCGCAGAAGTCGGCGAGTAGAATGGTCATGAAGAAGGCTTTCGTCTCCGTTCTGCCGTCGGCCGACGCGTCGATCTCGTTCAAGGGCTATCGATGGCTTTGTTTGACAGGGTAGGCGGTCAGTTGGTTGCGGACGCAATTAGGCTGTTTTGACGCAAAGCGCTTTGCCGAAGCTGTTCCACCGGTTCACGAGGTTGGCGATGATCACGCCCTCGCGCTGCTGCGATTCGAATCTGCGTGTCAGCAGTCGCGATCCGATGCAACGCTTGATCCGCGAGATCTGCGCCTTGACCCGCGCGCGCTTGCCATACCCGTACTTGTTGTGGAACGCATCGATGCCTTTCTCTTTGATGTAGCCGACAATCTGGTCGTGCCAGCGTGTCGTCGGCTGGTCATGAATCACTGCATTCGCCGGCGGCGGTATCACGGGCAACACGCCGCAGGCCGACCCTGCTTCGGTCTGCGCGATACTGTAGTACGCGCCGTCGGCAATCACGCAGTCGACGGGCGCATCGACCGCCAGCACGGCGTGCAGCCCTGCCGCGTCGGACACCGTGGTTTCGGTGACCGAAATCGCGTGGATGTTCATTTCCGGATCGATCGACAGATGGACCTTGCGCCACGGCGTTCGGCTCGCGGCGCGGCCGTACTTCTGGCGACGCCATTCGCTGGCCCGACCGAAGCTCATGCCGGTGCTGTCGACGATCAGGCTGATCGCTTCGCCGTTGGCCAGACGGTCGGCCACCCGCTGGCAACGCTGCTGCACCGGGACCGGCAGCGTCGCGAACCGCTCGCTGAGCTGCCCGAAGCTTGGCACGGCGATCTCGAGTCGCCAGTACTCTTCCATGAAGCCGGTGATCTGGCGCATCGCCCAACGAAACAGCCGGTAAAACGTATAGATCAGCTCGATGTAGGCGTTCGTGTAGGTCGGGGCACGCCCGGACACACCCGGCACATACGGCCGGGCATTGATGAACAGCGCCTTCAGATCGCCGCCCGGGCAGTAGAGGCTGAGCTGGCCTCGCCGCTTCAGGCTCTGATTGTAGGCGCGGGCGTTCGCGACCCGATACGCCGGTTTCGGGCGTTTGCGCGGCGCACCGGATTTCAGGCTGGCTTGGTATGGCACTGAACGTTCACGAGGCGGATAGATCAATGGCCCTTTCTACTCGACCTCACGCTGCCGCGCAACAACCCCTTCCGAACAACGCCGATCGGAGGCGGATGCTTTCTTCGTGCCCCATTATACTCGTCGACCTCGGCGCCAATTTGAAAACACCCGAGAAGGTAAACATCCCCTTCATGGTTTTTTGAATCACCCTCTAATGTATGAAAATTGACATTGACGAGTAATAACGATGTAATATATCTTCGGCTTTCCAAAATAGCCGGAGACAAGTCAAATGCCAATAACCCAGGTGTCTCGCAAGACCTTTCGCTGGTCCGCTGTCGTCGCAATGTCAGCATTCGCGACTTTGCTCGGATCGGCGTGGGCCAATACACTGCCGGCGCAGCAAAAACAAGCGCGCATGCCGCGCGTGCCGCAGAATCTGCCGGTCTCGCCGGAACAGGCCGAGTACAACCTGCCGCTAAGCGAGCAAGACCTCGCGGCGTTGACTAAGCCTTCGCAGCAAATGCAGCCGGCCAAGCGCAGTAAACGCAGCGCACCGGGTGCCGATTGTCGCGACATGTCGGTGATGACCGAGTATCGCGGCGCGGCACTAGCCGAATATATCGCGAATCTTCCCGATTACGAGTGCCATTACGGCCTATTTTCGGTCGACCAAACGTTGGCTGCACAGATTTTCAATGCCGAGAACGTGCACGCCGTCGCGAGTCGTTTCGTGCAGGAGGTATATCGCTATGACGCGAGCAATTTGACTCTGGTCAATTTGCTGATTTATCTGCGTTCCGCCTATTACCAATATGATGTATCGGGCATCGCCGATCCGATTCCGAATCTCGCGGTGTCGCTGCGTCCGTATATCAAACAAAGCCTCGAGGGTGTTGCACTCTACCGTGAGAATTCGCGTGCACCAAGCACCGCGAACGAGCTGATGAAGCTCATCACGAACATGAAGGACGAGGCGTACTACCTGCCGACGCTGAAGAACCGCGTCGCGCGGAGTTGTTGCATAAATCAGTCGCGGCGTGGTGACGTTTACGCGCAACGGTCCGGGGTGCAGCCCCTGTTAACAATTCGGGTTCCTGCGTAGATTCTCGATTTTTTCCGAGAAGATGCGCAGGGACACAAGCAAGACGCGTGAGCCGAAGGCGCGCTACCGCGTCAGGAACTGGGCGGCCTATAACGCCGGCCTGATCAACCGAGGTAACGTCACGATGTGGATCGACGAAGCCGCTCTTGCGAGCATGCCCGAGGTTGAGCCGACACGCGGCCGTCCGCGCTTGTACAGCGATGCATTGATTCAGGCGTTGCTTGGCTTGAAAACCGTGTTCCGCTTGCCGTTGCGTGCCCTGCAAGGCTTTGCGCAAAGCCTGCGCGATCTGGCTTTCGCCACCTTGCCCGTGCCGAACTACACGACGCTCTGCCGTCGGGCGCAAACTCTTGCCGTCCAACTGCCGATCTTGCGCGATGGCGCCCCGATTCATCTGGTGGTCGACAGCACGGGCGTGAAGGTCTACGGCGAAGGCGAATGGAAGGTGCGCCAACATGGCTATTCGAAGCGTCGCACGTGGCGCAAAGTGCATATCGCGCTCGACACGAATACCGGTCATGTGCGTGCCACACTGATGACGCACCAGGACGTCGCCGACGGCGACGTCCTGGCCGAATTGCTCGACCAGATTCCAGCCGACGAACGGCTCGGAACCGTGGGCGGCGATGGCGCTTACGACTCCAAGTCGTGCCATGCCGCGATTGCGGTACGCGGCGCGACACCCAGTATTCCGCCGCGCGACGGCGCCGTTCACTGGAAAGCGAGCGCGCCGGGAGCCGCATGGCGTAACGAAGCGGTCGATATGATCGCCCGAGTCGGCCGCCGGGAATGGAAGAAGGGCTGCGGCTATCACCGTCGTTCGCTCGCCGAGAACGCCATGTATCGGTTCAAGACGCTCACGGGTCCATGTTTGTGGGCTCGGCGCACCGACTCGCAAGCGGTGGAAGTCTCCGTCCGTGTAGGCGTGCTCAATCGCATGACTGAGCTCGCGCGCCCGCAGTCCGTCCGCAGCGTCTGAGATCATGAACAAAGGCATTACTTCGTCCCCGTGCCTGATTTATGCAACAACGCCGCGTCGCGCTCTACACGTCGAGCGCGACGAATCCGCAGGCGGCGGCGCCGCTGCTGCAGCGGAGTGCGGCGGGCGGCTTCACCGGTTTGCTGACGGTGTTCTTCTACGCGCATCAGCGCAGCGACGCGCAGCAAATGCTCGACAGCGACGCGACGTTACCGGAGACGCTTAATCGCTTCGCCATCGCGAACCGCGCGAGCCTGTCGAACACGAGCGCCGCCTACCAGCTAGCCGACGCGGCACGCGAAGCGTTCCGCTTTCTCCAATATCCAACGCAGAAGCCGCGCGTGAAGAAGATGATCCAGAACATGCTCGCTTCGACGAGCATGACGGGCGCGGACAGCGATCTGTGGCTCGCGGCGGCGGAAGCGGTCGACTACGGCGATCCTGGCAACTGCGCGGACTACGGCACGTGCGACTACAAGAAGTGGCTGACCGACGCGGTGCTCACGCATCGTTACGCGTGCAACACGAGCGTGCGTATCCTCGCACAGGACATGACGGTGCCGCAACTGCAGTCGGTATGTGCGGTGGTCGCGCAGCAGGACGATTACTTCCACCGGATGATGAAGACCGGTCGCAAGCCAGTCGTGGGCGATCGCAACGACACGATCGAGCTCGTCGTTTTCGACGACTACTCGAACTATCGCAAGTATGCTTCGGTAATCTACGGAATCAGTACCGACAACGGCGGAATCTATCTCGAAGGCGATCCGTCCGCGCCCGGCGATCAGGCCCGTTTCATCGCCCACGAGGCGTCGTGGCTTCGACCCGATTCCAAAGTGTGGAACCTCGAGCACGAATTTACACATTATCTTGACGGGCGCTACGATTTGGCGGGCGACTTCACAGCGAGCACCGCGAAGGCGACTGTCTGGTGGATCGAAGGCGTCGCCGAATATCTGTCTAGAAGGAACGACAATCAGGAATCGATCGACGCCGCGCAGACGGGCGCATATCGGTTCTCGGACGTGCTCGAGACGCGTTACTCGTCGAGCGACTACGTCGCGCGTGCATACCGGTGGAGCTACATGGCGACGCGCTTCATGTTCGAGCGTCATCGCGCCGATGTCGACACGATCGTGTCACGCTTCCGTGTGGGCGATTACGACGGCTATGAGAACTACGTCGCGTACATCGGCCGCCGCTACGACACCGAGTTCGCCGACTGGGCGCGCAACGCAACGACGGCGGGCGAGCCGCCACTGCCGACGGCGAGATAAGCAAGCGCGGCCGCGTGAATGCCAGAGTGGATCGACGGCGACGCGTACGACACGGCCCCGGCTTTTCGCGACGAACGCCCTCCGCTCTCGGTCGCCCGCAGCACGTTCGAGCGAGTGATGTGCGTTGGTCGCCGCGTGCGTAGCCGTCGTCGGCGCATCGGTCGATCGCTTGCGATGCGGCGACGATCTCGATCGGTGCGGCCGACCCGCGCTTCGATCTGCGTACTTTCAAAAACCCGATGATGTTGGCGTTGTTCGGAAGGGGTTGTTGCGCGGCAGCGTGAGGTCGAGTAGAAAGGGCCATTGATCTATCCGCCTCGTGAACGTTCAGTGCCATACCAAGCCAGCCTGAAATCCGGTGCGCCGCGCAAACGCCCGAAACCGGCGTATCGGGTCGCGAACGCCCGCGCCTACAATCAGAGCCTGAAGCGGCGAGGCCAGCTCAGCCTCTACTGCCCGGGCGGCGATCTGAAGGCGCTGTTCATCAATGCCCGGCCGTATGTGCCGGGTGTGTCCGGGCGTGCCCCGACCTACACGAACGCCTACATCGAGCTGATCTATACGTTTTACCGGCTGTTTCGTTGGGCGATGCGCCAGATCACCGGCTTCATGGAAGAGTACTGGCGACTCGAGATCGCCGTGCCAAGCTTCGGGCAGCTCAGCGAGCGGTTCGCGACGCTGCCGGTCCCGGTGCAGCAGCGTTGCCAGCGGGTGGCCGACCGTCTGGCCAACGGCGAAGCGATCAGCCTGATCGTCGACAGCACCGGCATGAGCTTCGGTCGGGCCAGCGAATGGCGTCGCCAGAAGTACGGCCGCGCCGCGAGCCGAACGCCGTGGCGCAAGGTCCATCTGTCGATCGATCCGGAAATGAACATCCACGCGATTTCGGTCACCGAAACCACGGTGTCCGACGCGGCAGGGCTGCACGCCGTGCTGGCGGTCGATGCGCCCGTCGACTGCGTGATTGCCGACGGCGCGTACTACAGTATCGCGCAGACCGAAGCAGGGTCGGCCTGCGGCGTGTTGCCCGTGATACCGCCGCCGGCGAATGCAGTGATTCATGACCAGCCGACGACACGCTGGCACGACCAGATTGTCGGCTACATCAAAGAGAAAGGCATCGATGCGTTCCACAACAAGTACGGGTATGGCAAGCGCGCGCGGGTCAAGGCGCAGATCTCGCGGATCAAGCGTTGCATCGGATCGCGACTGCTGACACGCAGATTCGAATCGCAGCAGCGCGAGGGCGTGATCATCGCCAACCTCGTGAACCGGTGGAACAGCTTCGGCAAAGCGCTTTGCGTCAAAACAGCCTAATTGCGTCCGCAACCAACTGACCGCCTACCCTGTCGAACAAAGCCCATGGAGTCGGGGTGCGTGTCAAGAACGGGCCAGCGCTGGCAGGTCACGGGGCAGAGGCTGTTCGCAACGCTATCGCGACAAAGATCGCGCTACTACCCGAGCATTTGCGCCGATCACTGACATGGGATCAAGGCGCAGAGATGGCCCAGCATGTACAGCTACGAATCGACACGACTCTGGAAATCTACTTCTGTGATCCCCAGAGTCCATGGCAACGCGGGACGAATGAAAACACGAACGGCCTACTGCGACAGTACTTTCCGAAAGGCACAGACATGAGTCGATATACCGAGCGTGAACTCGACGCGGTCGCGAACACACTGAACTGTCGACCACGTAAAACGCTCGGATGGAAGACGCCAGCGGAAGCATTCCACGAACTGTTATCCGCAACATAACGATGGGTGTTGCGACGACTCCTTGAACCTAAGCTGCTCGGTGGTATCGAAGTGATGCACATGATTGCCAAAGGGCAAATGAAGGTAGTTCGCAAGAACCAGACGGCCGCCGAGTAATTCTACGCGCCGGATGAATAAGGATTCCTATATATTATAGAGTCGATGCACCTGGCGGTTTCAAGGGCGAAGTGCAACACCTCGCGGGTTACTGAACAGGAACTCGATCCGTGGGGTTAGCCAGAATCTGAGCAAGGATTTGCAGAGGCGTGTGCCAGTTCAGCGTGGCCCGCGATCGTGTGTTGAGCTTGTCAGCAATCGCGTCGAGGTCTTTTTGAGAGTAGACGGACAGATCCGTACCCTTGGGCAGGTACTGGCGCAGCAGGCCGTTGGTGTTTTCGCACGTGCCGCGCTGCCAAGGGCTGTGCGGATCGCAGAAGTAGACACGCACGTTGGTCGCGGCCGTCAGCTCGGCATGCCGCGCCATCTCGCGGCCTTGATCGTAGGTCAGCGTCTGGCGCAGTGGCTCGACGAGCGATTGCAGTTTGGTCGTGAAGGCGGCCAGCGCCGACGCAGCGGTCGCGTCCGGCATCTTGGCCAGCAGCACTGCGCGGCTCATACGCTCGACGAGCACAGCCACGGAGGACTTGTTGGCCGCCCCCTTGATGAGGTCACCTTCCCAGTGACCCGGCATGAGTCGATCGTTGATCTCGGGCGGCCGCACGTGGATGCTGACCATGTCAGGAATCGTCTCGCGCCGATCGGTGCCACGCGATCGCGGCAGGCGTTTGTTACGGTGCTGGCGCAGACAGGCAATCAGTTCGCGGCGCAACTCGCCGCGAGGCTGAGCATAGATGGCGTTGTAAATCGTTTCGTGGGACACGTTCAGGCTCGGATCGTCGGGGAAGGTCCGCTTCAGGGTAGCCGCGATTTCCTGCGGCGACCACTGGCGTTCGCGCAGAAGCTGGCAAACGACATCCCAGAGAACCGAGTCGGGTGCAAGCTTCAGCGTCGGCCGGGCGGCCTGCCGACGAGTGTTGCGGGACGCTTGGGCGACACGCGGGCAGTACAGGCCGTTGGTCTGCGTATTGCGTGCCAGCTCGCGACTCAGTGTCGACGGCGCGCGCTTGAGCTTGCGGGCGATCGCCCGCAAGCTCAAGCCCTCGTCCCGCCAGAAATCGATTCGCATACGTTCTTCAGCTTGAAGTTGTTGGTACGTTCTCTTTGCCATTCGCGGACATTACCGGATAGCGAGAGTGTTGCACTTCAGATTTGAGGCCGGCCCTTGACTTCCTTATCGCGACAGAACCGTGGCAAATCCAGGGCATCCATGCATAACAAATCCCAATACCGTCAGAACAATTGGTCCCTCGGAAATATTGATCTTTGATAGCTGCCTGCCGGCGCGTAGAAATGTCTCGGGACAAGTATTTGCGGTCGATAAAATGCATTTATCACCTTATTCAAGCTCTCTGGTGAGCGCGAGTGTAGAATTCGCATCCTATCGAGGTCAGGAAGTTTTCTGGATTCTGAAATTAAATTCGCAACCAAAGCTTGGTATATAACATTTGACGCTGATCGGCCCTGCTTTGAGTTGAGGGCGTATATATTTTGTGTGCGAGTGCCGATGCTCCGATGGGCAATGGAATATTCCGCTTCTTCTGATAGCTGCTCAAGGTGTCCCCTAGGATCCAAAGGGGCTGCATGGGTGCCGGGATCGAATAAGCTAATCATTCCGCTGGCAAATATCGGGTGCTCGTCAATATTGAATCGGTATGCATACTTACCAAAGCGACTTTTTGGCTTACTTAGCCAAGAACCAATTTCCAAGGAGAAGTATACAAATTTGTCGCCAGCGATGCGCTTGAGATCCAAATCCGGAGTATGCGTCTGGTCAAATGGCTCACTTTTTCGTTGTAGCATCTCCCTCGATAGAAGGCCAACTCCATCGAGCGACATCAAAGGGAAAGCATTTGTTGCATGAACGGCATAAAAATCCTGACTCTTAAGTTTTTCTGCAAACGCAGCCTCAGTCGCGTCGAGCCCTTCGTTGAGAAACAAGCGATTGATATACTCCAAGTTGGTGGCGGTATATCTAAGATGCTCCTCGGAGAGAATGGTGATATCGATTTTTTCGCCAATAGTGCTCGCACGCTCATCCTTCCAAGCTGTTCCCAGAGCAAACATGCGAGCATATGCGTCTTTGGTTTCGCCCAGCAGTCGACGAAACGATCGTTGTAGTATTCTCGCGGCCTGTTCCTCGGTCATCAGGCCTGCGTCGTCGCGCTTGTTAACGGGATTGTTGGCGACCATGCAAAAGAGGTTGAGCCCGTCGAGCGGTCCGGCGGGATCGGGGTTGAGCCATCTTCCGAGCCACGGCGCGTAGTAGCGGGCACCGTAGTAGTACAGGCCGGTGGCGTCGCGCTCCTGGCCCGAGTAGCGCACGTACTTGTACTTCGCCTCGGTGTCGCTGCGCGCCGACCACACTGACGTGCCGCCAAACGGGTAGTACTCCTCCCAGGTCAGGATGTCGGCTTGCGCGTCGAGCTCGAGCATCGACGAGCCGATCTGGTCGTCGAGGCTGACGCGCAGCTGGTCGTTCTCGATCGTCGAGGGTTTGCCCAATTCCCAATGCAGCAGCCGCACCGACTGGCGGCCGGCCGCGCCGAGCGTGAGCACCTGCAGGCGTTCGACCGGCGTCGGCAGGGGCTCGCCGGTGCGGGTCTGCTCGATCTGGCGCAGTTCCAGCCCGGGTAGGTAGCGTACCCGCTCGGTGCGGGTGGTGCCGCTGGTGAGAGCGGTACCGAGCTTGGTGGCCCGCTGGCCGGCGCCGTCATACCAGTACACCTCGGTGTCGTCGTCGAGGCCGCGGCGCACGACCTGGGTGGTGCGCTGCAGCTGGTTGCGGCTGTCCCACGCGAGCGGCTGGCTCGCGCCCAGGGCCTTGAGGTTGCCGCAGGCGTCGAAATAGCTGGCCACGTCGCCGGGCGTGAGGCCGTCGGTCTGTGGCACCGCGCGATTCGAGGTGCGCGCGACCACCATCTGCTGCGTGTAGGAGGAGCGGGTGCCCTGATGCTGGAGGGTCGTGAGGTTGGCGCCGCGATCGTAACGGTAGGTGCGCGTGTAGGGGGTCAGCTCACCGATTTCCTGGAACAGCGGCACGATCGGCGGCGGCAGCGCCTGGCTCTGGCGGCCGGCGTTGGCGTTCTCGCGGCCGGTGGCGCGGGTGAGCTGGTACAGCGCGTCGTAGCTGTAATGGCTGGCGGGCGCGACGCGCTGGTTGCGGGTGTGGCGGGTGGCCTTGGCCGCGTCGTCGATCGCCAGCAGGTTGCCGACCGGGTCGTACTGATAGGACAGCGCCTGCAGCAGCGTGGTGCGCCCGGCCTGGGGCGGACGGGTGGTGTGGAGTTCGGCCAGGCGCTGGGTCTGCGGCTCATAGGTGTAGTCGGTGACGACGCCGTTGCCGGCCTCCTCGCGCAGCACCTGGCCGGCGGCACTGTAGCTGATCGCGCGCAGCAGCGGCTGCCAGGTGGACTGGCCGGCCAGCTGCAGGTCGCTGCCGGCGAGCTGGCCGGCGACGTTGTAGTGTTGGCGCTGACGGTTGCCGCGCGCATCGGTGCGCTCGAGCTCCTGACCGAGCGCGTTGTAGGCCCAGCGGGTGGTGTACGTGTCGGGCGCGAGGGCATTGGTCCAGCGGGCCGGATCGTCGCTGGCCCAGTCGCTGTCGAGCACGTCGTCGCGCAGGAACTGTTGAACGGTGGCCAGCGGTTGGCCGGCGAGGCTGTAGGACGGCGTCTCGGCCATCCCGGCGGGCGACCAGGCCTGCCGCAACTGGCCGCGCAGGTTGGCGTTGTCGGCGGCGGTGGCGTCGCCATAGAGGAGGCGCTCGCTGACGCGCGGCACGGCGGCGCCGGTCTGCTCGGTGACCGAGACCGGGCGGTGCAGCACATCGTAGGCGCGGCGCAGCTGCTGGTCACGGCTGTCGTGCAGCCGGACGAGGCCGCCCTCGACGTCGTACAGCGCGGTGTGGTTGCCGGCGTCCTGGCTAGCGATCGCGAGCGGCTGGCCGGACAGCGAGCGGACGTAGCGAAAGTTCGGTGGCACGGCCGCATCGAGCTGCTGCGCGTCGAACAGGCGCGGGTCGATGCTGGAAGCGAGATCGCCGCGCACGGACCAGGTCTGGCGCGTGATGAGTTCGTCAAGCGCATCCTCGCCCGCCGTGCGGTTGTACTGCACCGTGCGCACCGCCAGCCCGCGGTTATCGACCACGGTGATCGTCGGTGTGCCCGCACAGCGGCGGGCGGTCGCGGCATCGGAAACAGTCGTCACGATACCAATTCTCCTAATCGAGCGGGCAATGTCCAGATCCGCCACATACGTGACACAAGCGTCAATATATATACTCTTGCCGCCCCTCTTGAAAGGGTGATTTTTTGTGAGCTAATGTCAAATGTGGTGTACGACGGTCGAGCGGGCGTTGTTCGGAAGGGGTTGTTGCGCGGCAGCGTGAGGTCGAGTAGAAAGGGCCATTGATCTATCCGCCTCGTGAACGTTCAGTACCATACAAAGCCAGCCTGAAATCCGGTGCGCCGCGCAAACGCCCGAAACCGGCGTATCGGGTCGCGAACGCCCGCGCCTACAATCAGAGCCTGAAGCGGCGAGGCCAGCTCAGCCCTGCCGACGCTCTTTGATCGATTGACGCGGGCAAGCCGCTCGCCCAGGCAAAGCGGAACGTCTTCGAGCATGGGCTTGGGTCTTTACATCTGCCGGTGCTGTCACCGACCGGCATATTCGGGCCACAATGTGGACTTACAACCACGACCGCCCGAACATGGCCCTGGGCGGATTCACGCCAAAGCAGCGGCTGGCCATGGCCGCTTAGTTTCTACTTCTGAACCCCGTGGAAAACGGGGGGATTACCCTTCCGCGCATCGGACCGGCGACGATGCCCGGTGTCGACCTGAGCGAACTCATCGATTGGAGTCAATCGGATCCATCACTGCCGATCGTCTACCAATGTGTCCGGGAGTTACTGTTCGCCGCTCCCGCGTCCCAGCTTGGTGAGGAAGTGGCGTGAGCGACAGGCTTCCGCGAATTTGCGGCGTGCCCGATCAGCGGCGTGGGGATGGCGAAACCCGGTGGGTCGAGACTGGCGGACGCCCGCGGCGCGGCCCCAGGCAGACAGATGTACAAATCCGGGGGAAGGAATACCCCTCCCCTCTGCTGGCAAAGGACGCGAATCGCAGATTCGCGTTATGCTTGGAGCAGCCAATATTCAGTATATAAGATCGAATGGACGAACTGACTCTCTGGCTGTCGGCACCGACCGAAGCCTATCAGCAGTGGCAGCGCACCGAAGCCGCCGGCGCCGATCGGCGCGCCTTCTCGCCACGGTCGATCGTCCAGCACGAAGCCATGTTCGAGCGCTTCATGCGCCACCTCACGTCCGCCCAGCGGTCGCTGGCCACCTTCGGCCCGGACCACCTCGAATCATTCTTTGCTGACCTCGATCGCCGGTGCAAACCCGGCACCACGACACGCCTGCGGTACCAGAAGCTCCTCGACCGGCTCGGCCGGCACCTCATCGAGGTCGGCGTGCGCAAGACCAATCCTGCGGCCGCCTATACGCTGACGCAGACGTGGCCGGAGGACGAACCCGTCCCGGTGTACCTGCTCGAGGCCGACGATCGTCGCCTGCAGGCGTCGATCCGCGCCATCGACGGGCTCGACGATCGCGCGTTACGGAACCGCGCCATCGTTGGCTTATTGCTCTCGACCGGCATCACCGCGCAGGAAATCCGGCAGGCGGCCGCCGCCGACCTCGACCTGTCGCCGGCGCGGCCGCACCTCCTTGTACCGAAGCGCGGCCCACGCGAAGCACGTCGCATCAACGTTGACGAGTTTGCGGAACCCGCGCTCGCGCGATGGCGGAATCTGTCTGCGGGTGCAGACAGCCCACTGCTGTTCCCGTCCCCCCGTGCCGGCGGCCCAATGACCGACGAGATGCTCGGCCGCATCGTTCGAGACGAACTCCTCGCGATCGATGTTCGGCTCCCCGATATGAGCCCGCGCACCCTTAGAAACACGTTCGCCAGACGCCTGCTGCTCGCCGGCAGAAGCAACGACGACGTCATGCATCTCTTGGGCCTGACGAGCCAGCGGACTGTGATTCGGGCAACGATCCCGACCGGGCCTCAATCTGCACCCCAGACTTGACTTCCTGTCCGTCTCGATAGCCTGAAAAAGCCAGCAAGTTCGCTGGCTTTTCGCTATTGGAGCATTCATTATGGACTACGTATCGCGCTACACGGACCTCGTCTACTCCACCAACGGCGGCATCGCCGTCTGCCGCTACCGGCTGCTCGCGCTCGCGCCGGAACCGACGCAACTCGTCATTCAGGTCGAGAACCACGGCGGTAACAAGGACATCCTGATCACCGATCACATCGTCCGCGACGGAATCCTCAACCGAATCGCCGATCGCGAACTGACGGGCGTCCCGTTCGACATGCTTTGCGTCGCGTTGACCGAGGCCGGCCAACATCACATCGTCTTCGTCGAAGCCGATCTCGAGGACTACATTCATCGCGGATATCCGTATGAGCGATCCGCACAGCCGGCCGCACGTGGCCGGCATATTGAGCGCATCTCGATCAATTCCCGTGACCTGGTGGTCGGCCGGGCCCGCCTGCAGACCGCGCATGCGACTCCTACGCTCGCAGACGACAGTCTCGCGGCCATCCTCGACCGGCCGACGTCCGCGTAAGCGCCTAATACGCGGGCGTGTAGCCACGGCTGGGCATCACGTACTGAGTCCTATCGCCAACAACAACGGAGGCGACAGGCAGAAAAACCCGGTGCAGACGCACCGGGTTGGGTTCCAAAGTGTCGGGCTTCAAGCCGCCTGCGAGAACAGATCGACAGGCGCCAGGTTCTGCATCGTGAGGTGCTCGGTGTTCGATATCGCGCGGTCGACGAGAAATCGATCAAGCTCCGCCGGCGTCAGGTTGTGCCTATATGCCGATCACGGATTGGCTCCATAACGGCGATCCGTGACAGATGCCGACACCCAGCGCAGCCGATGAGAGTTGGGCGATGGACTTCTCTATGGTCCACCCGCAAACCGCAAGCGCAGACTGGTGGCGATAGACGACTCGCGTTTATCTATCCGGCCTATAGCGATCCGATCGAAGCCGGATCTGGCCTGCATGATGTAGTCGCACGCTTCCGTCCCAATTAGTGGCGCGGCATGATGTCTGCCGGAAGTCCAGACGGGTTTGGGGAAGCGACGGATGGTCGTTTGCGCCATGCTGATTGGCTGCGCGAGCTGCGGAAAGTAGCAGCGATCGAGGGAAGCTATCGGTCTGGTATGCCTCAGGTGTGGTAGTGCAGGTTAAACTCCGCGCCGCTTCGCATGACAGCCCATGCAATACGTACGAGTTTGTTTGCCAGAGCGCAGACGGCAATGTGCGCATGCCGACGTTCGGCAAGTTGGATTAGCCAGTGCTGGATCGGATCGTTGGGATGCTTGTCTTTCCATACCCATAGCGCGCGGGCGCCCTGCACGAACAGGCGACGCAGATAGCTGTTTCCCCTCTTTGTAATACCTAGCAAACGTGGCTTGCCGCCGGTTGTATGCTGTTGTGGCACCAGCCCTACCCAGGCGGCGAGATCGCGTGCCCGCCTGAACGTTGATGCGTTGCCGACTGCGGAGACGATGGCGGTCGACAGCAGGACACCGATACCTGGAATAGTTTGAAGGCGCCGGCAAAGGTCACTCTCGCGTGCGAGACATTTGAGCCGATCGTTCATCTGTTCAATGGTTGCTTCCGTGCGGTTCCACATGTCGAGCAGCATGCGTCCAAGATCGCGCATCATGGGAGTTAAGCCGGAGTCCTCCTTCTCGAGTAGGGAGGGCAACACGGTGCGAAGCGCATAGAACCCCTGTGCAATCTCGATACCCCGATCGAGCAGCAGTCCGCGAATCTGGTTGGTCAATGCCAGGCGCTGCTGGAGCATGCGTTCGCGGGCGCGGTGCAGCGCCTGAACATCCATCTGCTCCTCTGACTTGAGCGGCACAAACCGCATCGTCGGAAGTCTGACAGCTTCGGCAATAGCCTGAGCGTCGTTAAAGTCATTCTTCTGCGATTTGACGAACGGCTTGACGTACTGTGCCGGTAGAAGTTTGACGTCGTGGCCGAAGCCCTGAAATTTGCGGGCCAGATACTGCGAGCCACAGCATGTTTCGATGCCGACAAGGCACGGTGGATGTTGTGCCATAAGCAGCAGGAGTTGATTGCGCCCCAACTTCTCGCGCAGCACGACTTTGCCAGCCGCGTCGCAGCCGACGACGTGGAACCAGCGCTTGCCGAGATCGATTCCTAACGTGACCGAGTTCATGGCGACCTCCATGGGTGGTAGCGCCACTACGATAAAAGAAGCGGGTGGACCATACCATTAGTCGCGGATGCGCTGGCGAATGGCCGGCGCGTCAGGATGCTGACCATCATCGACGCATGGAATCGTGAGTGTCTGCGCATCGAGGCCGACTTCTCGTTGACGGGTGTTCGCGTGGCGCGCGTGCTTGAGCAGCTACGTCAGCAGGGACGGTGCCCAAATCTGATTCAGGTTGATAACGGGCCGGAGTTCGTCAGCAAGGCGCTCGATGCATGGGCGCACGAACATGGCGTCAAACTGCAGTTCATCCGTCCGGGTAAGCCGGTGGAAAACGCGCACATTGAGAGCTTCAACGGCCGACTGCGCGAAGAGTGTTTGAATCAGCATGCGTTCGTCAGTCTCGACGATGCACGCAGGCGTATCGAAGCGTGGCGCACGGACTACAACTCGGTGCGTCCGCATAGTGCCTTGGGGCAACTGGCGCCGGACCAATTCCGGCAACTGCATCAACCGAAAACCGGCGAGCCCACTAACTTACGAATGGTGTACTCGGCGGGGTAAGGTCACCGAGACCGTGACGATCGACAAAAGCGGGGCGAACCTGGCGGCGCTCAAGGACATCAACGCTACCCGTGAACCGCCGATCAAGATTCGTCAGCAAAAATATCTGAACAATATCGTCGAGCAGGATCACCGCGCCATCAAGCGCCGAACCCGGCCGATGATGGGCTTCAAAGATTTTCACTGCGCTCGCATCCTGCTCGGTGGTATCGAAGTGATGCACATGATTGCCAAAGGGCAAATGAAGGCAGTTCGCAAGAACCAGACGGCCGCCGAGCAATTCTACTCTTTGGCTGCATAAGGAATCCTATACGTTCCCGAGTTTATGCGTCTGGACATCCTTATCGCGACAGAACCTTCCCTGCGAGCCCCCGTATTGGCAACTGCCAGATGTTGCACAAATCGAACGCTTACCCCAAACTGTCTGAACTCAAATATTTGACATAAGAGACGGTTTCATAAAGACAGCTCAGTGCGCCGGAGGGTATTCCAGCAGATCAGGCAGCAACCGAGTTTGAGGAACGCGCAGTGAATGTCAGCGCGGCGCTCGAAACGAATACGGAGGCGACGGAAATGATGCAGCCAGGCATGCGTGCGCTCGACGACCCAGCGATATTTGCCAAGGCCGCTGCCATGTTCGGTGCGGCGCTTGGCGATAACCGGCTCGATACCGCGATTGCGCAACGCCTGCCGATGTCGCTCGGAGTCGTAACCGCGATCGGCGTGGACCACACGCGGTCTCTGCAGTGGGTGGCCGCGCAATCCACGAATTGGCGGAATCGCGTCGATCAGCGGCAGCAGCTGCGTGACATCGTGAACGTTCGCGCCGGTCAGGATCGCCGCGAGCGGCGTGCCATTGGCGTCGGTGACGATGTGGTGCTTGGAACCGGGTCGCGCGCGATCGGTGGGGTTTGGCCCAGTTTTTGGCCCGCCCCAACGGCGCGAATCGATGAGGAATCGACTGCGGCTCGCGAGAAGTCGATTTGGTCTGCTGCTCGCAGCTTCGCGAGCAGCAATTCGTGCAGGCGATCCCATACGCCCGCAGCCTGCCAATCGCGTAGCCGTCGCCAGCAAGTCACGCCCGAGCCGCAGCCCATCTCGGCGGGCAGGTCGCGCCAGCGCAATCCCGTCTTGAGAACGAACAGGATGCCGGTCAGCGCGGCGCGATTCGAAACAGGCAGGCGGCCTGGGTTCTTCTCGCGCCGCGGCTTGGGTGGCGGCAATAACGGCTCGATCAATATCCACAGTTCGTCGTCGATGATCGGCTTGCCCATCTCCTCGGCCTCGGTTGTTCCGATGCCTGAGGTTAACAGCTTGCCGCGAAAGTTAACAGCCCAACGGGGCCTTTCTGAAACCGTCTCTAAGAGAATCTAGCGAAATTTTTACTGTAGTAGCTTTTTAGAAATGTCGTGTTCTAGCCATTTAGAAATGTCGCGTTTGGACCTCGGTAAGCTTGCCGGCTCCCCGTCAGATCATGGAGCCGGCGATGCACCGAACAGCTCTGGTGACATTGAACATGCGAGAACTCGACCGTCTGAAGGTAATCCAGGCCGTGGCAGATTTGGGCTTGAAGCCTGGCCGCGCGGCAGAACGGCTGGGCTTGACGGTCCGGCAGATCGAGCGGCTGGTGATTCGATACCGCGAGTCTGGTGCGGCGGGTCTGGCATCGCGCAAGCGTGGCGGTCCCGGCAACCGGCGGCTGGATACGGAGTTGGCCCAACGGGCGCTGACGATCATCCGCGATCGCTACACCGATTTCGGACCGACATTGGCCTGCGAGAAGCTCTGGGAATGCCACGGCATTCAGTTGGCCAAGGAAACGGTCAGGAGGCTGATGACGGACGCTGGCTTGTGGATTCCACGTCGACAGCGACCACCGAAGGTTTATCAGCCACGAGCGCGTCGGGCCTGCCTGGGCGAACTGATCCAGATCGATGGCAGCGACCATCGGTGGTTCGAGGAGCGGGCGGTGGCCTGCACGCTGCTGGTGTACGTTGACGATGCGACGAGCCGGCTGATGATGCTGCACTTCACGCAAACCGAATCGACCTTCAGCTACTTCGAGGCGACGCGGGCGTACATCGAGCGCCACGGCAAGCCGGTAGCGTTTTACAGCGACAAAGCCAGCGTATTTCGCAGCACGACCGCGAGCAAAACCGGCAGCAGCGTGACCCACTTTGGCCGGGCGATGTACGAGCTGAACATCGACACGTTCTGCGCGAACAGTAGCTCGGCCAAGGGGCGTGTCGAGCGTGCGCACCTGACGCTGCAGGATCGGCTGGTCAAGGGGTTCTGTCGCGATAAGGATGTCCAGACGCATAAACTCGGGAACGTATAGGATTCCTTATGCAGCCAAAGAGTAGAATTGCTCGGCGGCCGTCTGGTTCTTGCGAACTGCCTTCATTTGCCCTTTGGCAATCATGTGCATCACTTCGATACCACCGAGCAGGATGCGAGCGCAGTGAAAATCTTTGAAGCCCATCATCGGCCGGGTTCGGCGCTTGATGGCGCGGTGATCCTGCTCGACGATATTGTTCAGATATTTTTGCTGACGAATCTTGATCGGCGGTTCACGGGTAGCGTTGATGTCCTTGAGCGCCGCCAGGTTCGCCCCGCTTTTGTCGATCGTCACGGTCTCGGGTGCACCGTTCTGCTCGATCGATTTTTCGAAATACCGACGGGCGGCGGCCTTGTCCCGGCGAGCCCGCAGCAGGAAATCGATGGTGTTGCCGTCCTTGTCGACGGCCCGGTAGAGATATTTCCACGCACCGTTGACCTTGATATACGTCTCGTCCATCCGCCAGCTTTTTCCGACCGGCCGCTTGCGCCGACGGAACGCCTGTTCCAGCACCGGCAGCACCTTGATGGCCCATCGATGCACCATCGAATGGTCCACCGACACGCCCCGTTCGGCCATCATTTCCTCGAGGTGGCGCAGGCTCAGGGGGTACGCAACATACCCGCGCACGCACAGCAGGATCACGTCGAACGGGTAATGCAGTCGCTGGAACACCTGCTTCAGGATCGCATTCATGCCTTGCTGCATCGCTCACTTCGCCTCAATTCCGATCACGCAAGCTTACCAGACCGACTTACTGCGACAGAACCCCAGCGTACGCACAGCAGGATCACGTCGAACGGGTAGTGCAGTCGCTGGAACACCCGCTTCAGGATCGCATTCATGCCTTGCTGCATCGCTCAATTCGCTTCCATTCCGATCTCGCAAGCTTACCAGACCGCCTTACTGCGACAGAACCAAGTTAACAGCCCAACGGGGCCTTTCTGAAACCGTCTCTTATCTCGACAGAACCACCAAGGCCGTTCTCCAAGATTGAAATGGCCCGAAGAAATCAGGCAGGTCACCTCTACTATTCACGCTCCCACGTCCCGCGCGATCATCAAGCGATACAAGGTGGACCGCGACACCCCCAGCTCGGCCGCCACGGCGTTCATCCGATCGGGGTGCCGTAGCAGCGCCGCCTCGATTGCTTGCCGCTCGGCCTGCTCGCGGGCTTCGGCGAGCGTGATCGCCGGATGCGCCGCGAACGCGCGGAGGTCCAGGTCGGCGGCCGATAGCAGGCGGCCATTGGACATCACGATCGCGCGCCGGATCCGATTGATGAGTTCACGCACGTTGCCCGGCCAGGCATAGGTGTGCATGGCCTCGACCGCGCTCGCCGCGAAGCCACGTATCCGGCCAGCGCCATCGCTTTGGAAGCGGCGCAGGATATGATGCGCGAGGATGTCGATATCCTTGCCCCGCACGCGCAGCGGCGGGACCTCGAGCTTCAGCACGCACAGTCGGTGATAGAGATCCTCGCGGAAGCGGCCGGCGCGCATCATCGTGTTGAGATCGGCATGCGTGGCGGAGAGGATCCGCACATCGAGCGGAATCGACTGGTGTGCACCGAGCCGCTCAATCTTGCCCTCCTGCAGGAATCGCAGCAGGCTCGCCTGGCTCTCGAGCGGCGTGTCGCCGATCTCGTCCAGAAACAGCGTGCCGCCGTTGGCCGCCTCGACGCGACCGATCTTGCGCTGGTTCGCGCCAGTGAACGCACCGCGCTCGTAGCCGAACAACTCGGCCTGCAACAGGGTCGGCGGCAGCGCGCCGCAGTTGATCGAGACCAGCGGCGCGTTGCGACGCGCCGACTGTGCGTGGACCGCGCGTGCGGTGAGTTCCTTGCCCGTGCCGGATTCGCCGGCGATAAACACGGTGGCATCGGTTGCCGCGACCTTGCGAATCCTGCGGAACAGTTGCTGCATCGCGTCGCAGGTACCGAGCATGGCGTCGCTTGCCACGTCGGGGATATCCATCGTGAGATCGAGATCACCGAGTGCGGCCATGCGATATGCGCGGCACACCAGATACTCGATCGTCTCGCGCGACACCGAGGGTTTCGTATAGTCCGCGCAATACTGGCGGATCCATTGGCGTACCTTTGTGTCATTAAGGCGCACGTCGCCGGCGAGCGCAACCCAACCGACCTGCTGTTGCTGCAGGACATCTTCAAGCGCCAGCAGCTCGTGCGGCTCGAACCCGTCGAAATCGACGATGCCCGCCTGTGGCTGATTCGGTGTCATGCTGCGCATGGCCTCGCGAGTCGAACGCGCGACGTGTACACGCCAGTGCCGTTCGCGCAAATACTCGACGATCGACGCGTCCGGCATACGCGAAAGCAAGACGAGCGGCCGCACAACGGCTTCGCCGGGGGCGGCGCCGGGCGGTGTTTGATCGGGCGCTACGCAATCGGAGATGGAGTAACCGTCGTGCACAAAACCCTCGAGTGTCGTGGGGGATCAATACGTTGCGTCATCCGCCATCGGGGGCGGTGCCAAATGACCACCGCGCCGAAGTTGGGCGATTGACGACACGAACGCGGCATGGACGCGCCAAAGGATGACGCGATGACATGTGCACACCTGAATCCAGGTAGCCAGGCATGACATCAACTACGCCGGCACGGCGAGCTTTGGGAAGCGAGCGCGCGTATCGGGATGGACTATTTGGTTCTGTCGCGATAAGGCCGTTCAGACGCATAAATTCGGAAATGCATAGGATTCCTTATGCAGCCAAAGAGTAGAATTGCTCGGCGGCCGTCTGGTTCTTGCGAACTGCCTTCAACTGCCTTTTGGCAATCATGTGCATCACTTCGATACCACCGAGCAGGATGCGAGCACAGCGAAAATCTTTGGAGCCCATCATCGGTCGGGTTCGGTGCTTGATGGCGCGGTGATCCTGCTCGACGATATTGTTCAGATATTTTTGCTGACGAATCTTGATCGGCTGTTCACGAGTCGCGTTGAGGTCCTTGAGTGCCGCCAGGTTCGCTCCGCTTTTGTCGATCGTCACGGTCTCGGGCACCCCGTTCTGCTCGATCGATCTTTCGAAATACCGACGGGCGGCAGCCTTGTCCCGGCGAGCCCGCAGCAGGAAATCGATGGTGTTGCCGTCCTTGGCAACGGCCCGATAGAGGTATTTCCACGCACCGTTGACCTTGATATACGTCTCGTCCATCCTCCAGCTTTTTCCGACCGGCCGCTTGCGCTGGCGGAACGCCTTTTCCAGCACCGGAAGGAGCTTGATGGCCCATCGATGTACCGTCGAGTGATCAACCGACACGCCCCGTTCGGCCATCATCTCCTCGAGGTGGCGCAGGCTCAGCGGGTACGCAACATACCAGCGCACGCACAGCAGGATCACGTCGAACGGGTAATGCAGTCGCTGGAACACCCGCTTCAGGATCGCATTCATGCCTTGCTGCATCGCTCACTTCGCCTACATTTCGATCACGCAAGCTTACCAGACCGTCTTACTGCGACAGAGCCAAATTCTATGCGCTCGGAAATGTGAATAAATGTGAAATTTAATGAAATTTCTTGATCGCATATTTTGGAATTGCGATTCGCGAATTTCCAGTCTATTTTTCCTAATCACATGCCCCTCTCGTACCGGATTTTAAAATTTGGTTCTGTCTGAACCGCCCCGAGTTTTGTGGAGGCTCCAACTCTGGTTCTGTCGCAGTAAGGCGGTCTGGTAAGCTTGCGAGATCGGAATGGAAGCGAAGTGAGCGATGCGGCCAGGCATGAATGCGGTCCTGAAGCGGGTGTTCCAGCGACTGCATTACCCGTTCGACGTGATCCCGCTGTGCGTACGCTGGTATGTTGCGTACCCCCTGAGCCTGCGCCACCTCGAGGAGATGATGGCCGAACGGGGCGTGTCGGTTGATCACTCGACGGTACATCGATGGGCCATCAAGCTCCTTCCGGTGCTGGAAAAGGCGTTCCGCCAGCGCAAGCGGCCGGTCGGAAAAAGCTGGAGGATGGACGAGACGTATATCAAGGTCAACGGTGCGTGGAAATACCTCTATCGGGCCGTTGCCAAGGACGGCAACACCATCGATTTCCTGCTGCGGGCTCGCCGGGACAAGGCTGCCGCCCGTCGGTATTTCGAAAGATCGATCGAGCAGAACGGTGCACCCGAGACCGTGACGATCGACAAAAGCGGGGCGAACCTGGCGGCGCTCAAGGACATCAACGCCACCCGTGAACCGCCGATCAAGATTCGCCAGCAAAAATATCTGAACAATATCGTCGAGCAGGATCACCGCGCCATCAAGCGCCGAACCCGGCCGATGATGGGCTTCAAAGATTTTCACTGCGCTCGCATCCTGCTCGGTGGTATCGAAGTGATGCACATGATTGCCAAAGGGCAAATGAAGGTAGTTCACAAGAGCCAGACGGCCGCCGAGCAATTCTACGCGCTGGCTGCATGAGGATTCCTATACATTCTAGAATCGATACGCCTTGACTTCCTTATCGCGACAGAACCCAGCGTCAAGTACGAAGAGATTTACCTGCGAGCTTACGAGTCGGTCAGCCATGCCCGGCGCTCCATCGGCGACTACATCGAGTTGTACAACCGAAAACGGCCTCATTCGAGCCTGGCGGATCGGACGCCGGATGAGGCATACTTCGCGACGCTGCCTGCGATCAAATCGGCAGCATGATTGCCTCGGACGTTCCACTTAAAAATCTCAGAAAACTGTCCGAACGAGTGAGGCCACCTCTTTGCCCGCTCGGTTAGGAGAATTGGTATCGTGACGACTGTTTCCGATGCCGCGACGGCACGCCGCTGCGCGGGCACGCCGACCGTCACCGTGGTCGACAACCGCGGCCTGGTCGTGCGCACCGTGCAGTACAGCCGCACGGCGATTGACGATCCGCTGGATGAGCTGATCACGCGCCAGAGCTGGTCCGCGCGCGGCTACCTCATGACGCGCATCGACCCGCGCTTGTTCGACGAGCAACGCCTTGACCCGGACGTGCCGCCCAATTTCCGCTACGTGCGCTCGCTGTCCGGCCAGCCGCTCACGATCGCCAGCCAGGACGCCGGCGAGCAGACCGCACTGTATGATTCCGACGGCGGCGTCGTCTGGCAGCACGACAGCCGCGACCAGCAGTTGCGCCGCACCTACGACACGCTGCATCGTCTGGTCTCGGTCACCGAGCAGACCGGCCCCGCCACACCGCGCATCAGCGAGCGCCTCCTCTATGGCGACGCCACCGCCGCCGACAACGCCAACCTGCGCGGCCAGTTGCGGCAGGCCTGGTCGCCCGCCGGGATGGCCGAGACGCCGTCCTACAGCCTCGCCGGCCAACCGCTGGCCACCGTTCAACAGTTCCTGCGCGACGACGTGCTCGACAGCGACTGGGCCAGCGACGACCCGGGCGCTTGGGTGCGCGACCTCGCGCCCGACACCTACACGACCCGCTGGGCCTACAACGCCCTCGGTCAGGAGCTCGAGCGCGTCGATGCGTGCCACAACCGGCAGCGCCAGCACTTCAACGTGGCCGGCCAGCTTGCCGCCAGCGAACTGCAGCTAGCCGATCAGTCCACCTGGCAGCCGCTGCTGCGCGCGATCAGCTACAGTGCCGCCGGCCAGGTGCTGCGCGAGGAGGCCGGCAACGGCGTCGTCACCGACTACACCTACGAGCCGCAGACCCAGCGCCTGGCCGAACTCCACACCACCCGTCCGCCCCAGGCCGGGCGCACCACGCTGCTGCAGGCGCTGTCCTATCAGTACGACCCGGTCGGCAACCTGCTGGCGATCGACGACGCGGCCAAGGCCACCCGCTACACCCGCAACCAGCGCGTCGCGCCCGCCAGCCATTACAGCTACGACGCGCTGTACCAGCTCACCCGCGCCACCGGCCGCGAGAACGCCAACGCCGGCCGCCAGAGCCAGGCGCTGCCGGCGCCGATCGTGCCGCTGTTCCAGGAAATCGGCGCACTGACCCCCTACACGCGCACCTACCGCTACGACCGCGGCGCCAACCTCACGACCCTCCAGCATCAGGGTACCCGCTCCTCCTACACGCAGCAGATGGTGGTCGCCCCCACCTCGAACCGCGCGGTGCCGCAGACCGACGGCCTCACGCCCGGCGACGTGGCCAGCTATTTCGACGCCTGCGGCAACCTCAAGGCCCTGGGCGCGAGCCAGCCGCTCGCGTGGGACAGCCGCAACCAGTTGCAGCGCACCACGCAGGTCGTGCGCCGCGGCGCCGACGACGATTGCGAGGTGTACTGGTACGACGGCGCCGGCCAGCGGGCCACCAAGCTCGGCACCGCCCGCACCAGCGGCACCACCCGCACCCAGCGGGTGCGCTACCTGCCCGGACTGGAGCTGCGCCAGACCGAGCAGACCCCCACCGACGCCACCACGCCGACGCCTGTCGAGATTCTGCAGGTGCTCACGCTCGGCGCGGCCGGCCGCCAGTCGGTGCGGGTGCTGCATTGGGAACTGGGCAAGCCGGAAACGATCGAGAACGACCAGTGGCGTGTCAGTCTCGACGACCAGATCGGCTCGTCGACGCTCGAAGTGGATCAGCACGCGGACATCCTGACCTGGGAGGAGTACTACCCGTTTGGTGGCACCTCGGTGTGGTCGGCGCGCAGCGACGCCGAGGCGAAATACAAGTACGTGCACTACTCGAGCCAGGAGCGCGATGCCACCGGCCTGTACTACTACGGGTTCCGCTACTACGCGCCGTGGCTCGGTCGATGGATCAACCCCGATCCCGCCGGGCCGGTCGACGGACTCAATCTCTTTTGCATGGTCGCCAACAATCCACTAACGTTTAACGATAGGAAAGGATTGATGGGCTGGCCTTTCAAAAAAAACAATCATCGAACAGCAGATAGCATTGTTAATGTAACGAAAGAAGATGCATACGCAAAATTATTCGACAAACATCAAGATAATCCAGTGAGCGTTTCGGAAGATACAATGAACGCTCTGCTCGCATCTCGCCGCACGATCTCTCAAACACGCGAACTTCTTCCATTTGGAGCCGGAAATCAGGCAGCGGACCTATTTTCGTCTGGCGGTGAAAGTTTTCTTCGAGCAAACTATGCCATGGCAAAAGGAGCCGGGACTATTTCAACAAACGCAAAATGGAGCATCCACTGTCAAGCGGGAAATTGCTCCGGACATGCGGATGTGGCATTTTCTTTACTCAGCGCGGAGAAAATAGGCCAACCCATCGGTAGAGCATCGTCAAACATTGAGGATCATGCTTTCGTTATTATTGGGGACCCCAGAGATCCCATCTATGACACAGTTGTTGTCGATGTCTGGCCTATTTTTCCAACTGCTTTTCGCCTGAAAGATGCGGACAACACACTAATAGATGAAATGCCAACGATAAAAGAATGGCACAGCCCAGGAAGCGATCCATTGGAAATCGAGGCATCGGAGCCGGCCCACCTGAAAGATATTGTATCTTTTTTTTCAAAGCTAGGCGTTCCACCCCCTGGGAATAAACTGGAGAAATATTTGGTAACCTCCAACGATAGAAAGCAACTTGCTTACAACATACTGTTTTCCATTAACAACCCCAAAACAAGATATACCGCTCCTGGCAGGATGTATGATCTGAAGACAGACGAGGCAAATCGAAATGTTTATGATAGAAAAACCAGCGCATTAAAAAGGGCGACTCATCTCGGAATGAAAATCCCATGACTCATCAAACGCGGCTTTGTTCGGAAGGGGTTGTTGCGCGGCAGCGTGAGGTCGAGTAGAAAGGGCCATAGATCTATCCGCCTCGTGAACGTTCAGTGCCATACAAAGCCAGCCTGAAATCCGGTGCGCCGCGCAAACGCCCGAAACCGGGGTTCTGTCGCAGTAAGGCGGTCTGGTAAGCTTGCGAGATCGGAATGGAAGCGAATTGAGCGATGCAGCAAGGCATGAATGCGATCCTGAAGCAGGTGTTCCAGCGACTGCACTACCCGTTCGACGTGATCCTGCTGTGCGTACGCGGGTATGTTGCGTACCCGCTGAGCCTGCGCCACCTCGAGGAAATGATGGCCGAACGGGGCGTGTCGGTGGACCATTCGACGGTACATCGATGGGCCATCAAGTTGCTGCCGGTGCTGGAACAGGCGTTCCGTCGGCGCAAGCGGCCGGTCGGAAAAAGCTGGAGGATGGACGAGACGTATATCAAGGTCAACGGTGCGTGGAAATACCTCTATCGGGCCGTTGCCAAGGACGGCAACACCATCGATTTCCTGCTGCGGGCTCGCCGGGACAAGGCTGCCGCCCGTCGGTATTTCGAAAGATCGATCGAGCAGAACGATGCACCCGAGACCGTGACGATCGACAAAAGCGGGGCGAACCTGGCGGCGCTCAAGGACATCAACGCCACCCGTGAACCGCCGATCAAGATTCGTCAGCAAAAATATCTGAACAATATCGTCGAGCAGGATCACCGCGCCATCAAGCGCCGAACCCGGCCGATGATGGGCTTCAAAGATTTTCACTGCGCTCGCATCCTGCTCGGTGGTATCGAAGTGATGCACATGATTGCCAAAGGGCAAATGAAGGTAGTTCACAAGAGCCAGACGGCCGCCGAGCAATTCTACGCGCTGGCTGCATGATGATTCCTATACATTCTAGAATCGATACGCCTTGACTTCCTTATCGCGACAGAACCCTCGAGATCGCCGTGCCAAGCTTCGGGCAGCTCAGCGAGCGGTTCGCGACGCTGCCGGTCCCGGTGCAGCAGCGTTGCCAGCGGGTGGCCGACCGTCTGGCCAACGGCGAAGCGATCAGCCTGATCGTCGACAGCACCGGCATGAGCTTCGGTCGGGCCAGCGAATGGCGTCGCCAGAAGTACGGCCGCGCCGCGAGCCGAACGCCGTGGCGCAAGGTCCATCTGTCGATCGATCCGGAAATGAACATCCACGCGATTTCGGTCACCGAAACCACGGTGTCCGACGCGGCAGGGCTGCACGCCGTGCTGGCGGTCGATGCGCCCGTCGACTGCGTGATTGCCGACGGCGCGTACTACAGTATCGCGCAGACCGAAGCAGGGTCGGCCTGCGGCGTGTTGCCCGTGATACCGCCGCCGGCGAATGCAGTGATTCATGACCAGCCGACGACACGCTGGCACGACCAGATTGTCGGCTACATCAAAGAGAAAGGCATCGATGCGTTCCACAACAAGTACGGGTATGGCAAGCGCGCGCGGGTCAAGGCGCAGATCTCGCGGATCAAGCGTTGCATCGGATCGCGACTGCTGACACGCAGATTCGAATCGCAGCAGCGCGAGGGCGTGATCATCGCCAACCTCGTGAACCGGTGGAACAGCTTCGGCAAAGCGCTTTGCGTCAAAACAGCCTAATTGCGTCCGCAACCAACTGACCGCCTACCCTGTCGAACAAAGCCAAGATTATCGGGGTTTACCCTCATAACAATACGGCAGCCGAGCAATCATCATCTTGGCAAATTTTGACAAGTCATGATAGACTGGTCCGCATGACCACGATGAACATTTCCCTCCCCGATTCGCTGAAGGACTACGTCGACGAACAGGTTGGTGAGTGCGGCTACGGCACGAGCAGCGAATACGTCCGCGAACTGATCCGCAAGGATCAGCAGCGCAAGCATTTGCGCGCGCTTATCCTGCAAGGAGCGACGTCCGGTCTCACGGCCCCGGTCGACGCCGACTACTTCGAATTGCTCCGCGCCCGCGTGCGTACTTCGCGCAAATGAAGGGCAAGCCTGTAATCCTAACCCAGTTAGCCAAGCAGGACGTAGAAGACGAGTTGACCCACTACCTTGTGGATGAAGGCTCGGAGCAGGCCGCGTCCGGATTCATTGACGAGATCGAAATCGCGTACGCGCGCCTCGCGCAGCACCCCAACATCGGGTCTCCGCGCTATGGGTATGAGCTGGACATCCCGGGCCTGCGATCGTGGCCGCTCGAACGCTACCCGCACCTTATCTTCTACATTGAGCGCGAGGACCACGTCGAGGTCTGGCGCGTGCTCAACGGCAAGCGCGATATTCCGGCGTGGCTGTTGAGCGATGGCGGCGAGTTTCACGGTTCTGTCGCGATAAGGAAGTCAAGGCGTATCGATTCTAGAATGTATAGGAATCATCATGCAGCCAGCGCGTAGAATTGCTCGGCGGCCGTCTGGCTCTTGTGAACTACCTTCATTTGCCCTTTGGCAATCATGTGCATCACTTCGATACCACCGAGCAGGATGCGAGCGCAGTGAAAATCTTTGAAGCCCATCATCGGCCGGGTTCGGCGCTTGATGGCGCGGTGATCCTGCTCGACGATATTGTTCAGATATTTTTGCTGACGAATCTTGATCGGCGGTTCACGGGTGGCGTTGATGTCCTTGAGCGCCGCCAGGTTCGCCCCGCTTTTGTCGATCGTCACGGTCTCGGGTGCACCGTTCTGCTCGATCGATCTTTCGAAATACCGACGGGCAGCAGCCTTGTCCCGGCGAGCCCGCAGCAGGAAATCGATGGTGTTGCCGTCTTTGTCAACGGCCCGATAGAGGTATTTCCACGCACCGTTGACCTTGATATACGTCTCGTCCATCCTCCAGCTTTTTCCGACCGGCCGCTTGCGCTGGCGAACGCCTTTTCCAGCACCGGAAGGAGCTTGATGGCCCATCGATGTACCGTCGAGTGATCAACCGACACGCCCCGTTCGGCCATCACTTCCTCGAGGTGGCGCAGGCTCAGCGGGTACGCAACATACCCGCGTACGCACAGCAGGATCACGTCGAACGGGTAGTGCAGTCGCTGGAACACCCGCTTCAGGATCGCATTCATGCCTTGCTGCATCGCTCAATTCGCTTCCATTCCGATCTCGCAAGCTTACCAGACCGCCTTACTGCGACAGAACCAGCGGAAAGCGGTAATACAACCACACCGCGCAACTGATCACGTCCAGCGGAAATCGGTAGCCTTTGAACGAGACCGGCGCCTCGGCCGACGGCAGAACGGAGACGGAAGCTTTCTTCATGCCCCATTGCACTCGCCGACCTCGACTGCAACCTGACAATACCGCTCCCTAAGTTGCGCGGATTTCCTCAGAAAGACCCAGGCGGTGACACATAAGAAACCGTTGGATTAAGCTGCAATGAACTCCTTAAAACGCTATCATTCCGGCTATAGCAAAAAGATGCTATGACCTCATCCGGACCGTTAACGATATTTCCAATTTGAGATTCCGACAATCCAGCCATATTCACAACTCTAACATTTGGATATGGTCTAAATCTTCTAACATCGTCGCGATAAAATTTCCTCTCAACGTGAGCCGCCGAACGAAATCCAGTTTCATCCCCGTGAGTTCCTGATAGGATTGTCACATCTCGACCTCTTCTATACGCGCCCCTAACTATATCATCAACATAAGAGCCTCTGACTTCAAAGCGTGACATCCATACGCGTCTACCAGAAGCATTCCTGGCGTAAACGAAACTCTCACGCGCAAGACGTTCGTATCTACCATCTGAAGCAAAGCGGTGAATGGTAACGGTATTCCTCGGCGTACGCCAAGCATTGCTTCCCAACATCCTCATTGAACCTGCGCGACCCGCGCCGACGCCGGCTTTTGCTCCCCATCCCGACAGCAATGGCGCGCCAGCACTCAGCAGGTTCCCCCCAAAAAACACAGCCAAATCGATTCCTTCACCAAAATGCTGAAAAACTCGCGCCACTTTCGGAATGTAATAGTTCGATTGGTTCGGATCCGGCTGATAGGCCGGATCGGATTGCGCTATGCTCTGCCCAACATCCTTAAATGCCTGACCAGGATTTCTGGCGTAGTAATTGATTCTGAGCGGGTCCTGCGCCCAACTCCAAAGAAAAACACCCACTCTAACTGCGCGGTCGACGTCCTCCCACGACCAGGCCCCGGACGGATCGGAATTATTGACCGGATCGAGATTGCAGTACTGGTAGCGGTTGATGCCGGCCTTGCCAAACGGGCTCAACCCGTCTGGGGAATGGAAGGCGCGCAGCAATGGGTTATAGAACCGGTAGCCGTTGCCCAGCACATAGCAGCCGGAGGCCGGATCCCGCAGGTAGCCATTAAAGCCGATCGGCGCATCGAGCAGGCTGGTCTTGGCCGCTGCCGACACGGGGTCAGCCAACGGCGGGTCGACCTCTGCGCCTGCAGGTAGCGCGGCTCTCTGGGATTCATTCGCAATCGCACCGGACGGTGCAATATCTCCACTCGGGAGCTCCGCAACAACATACCTGGCGCCATAGTCCGAGTATTCGTAACGAGCGCTGGCCAGAGGCACGCTGGACTCGCCAGCCGCATACCGATAGACGGCGCGCACCGTCCCCGATTCCTCGGTGCAGAACAGCTCCAGTTCTTCGCGATCACCTTGCTTCAGCAGGAACCGACCCAACAGGATGCCGTTGACCTGGAGGTAAAGGGTCTGGACGACGTCATCCGCCGCCGGGTCGCCCAGTTCGCCAAGCAGCGCGCCCTGATCATAGAGCCGTGTGACCGTACCCTCGCCACGGTTGTTATCGGAAGACGGTACCGTCTGAATCAGTTGCCCCAACCCATCGTAACGGTACGAATAACGCCGAGGCTGATTTTCCGGCGGCCGCGCAAATACATCGTCGATGGTTAGCGCGGTCAGTTGGTTCAGCGGACTATATCGGCACCAATCGACGGTATACATCCCGCTCGTGTTGTCCGCGAGTGAGGATGGGGCTGGGGAATAAGTCCCCGTGCTGCTCGAAACGTTCCCGCTTCCATCATAAATCGGCTTACGAGAAAGATAATTATCTGTGGGGTTGCCAGCTCCGTTATGGTAAGCGTCGACAATCTGGTCGTTTACGTATTCGTATTTACACGACTGCACAATCTGACTATTGTCATTCTTGAATGCCACATACTTGAAGCGATAAAATCCAATCATTTCATAGTCACTGAAAGCATATTCATGATCGGCGCCCGTTTCCCCCTTATGGCTAGATCCAATCAGTTGCTGATATTGCGACTCATATATGTAGAATAGTTCTTCATCCCCCCCTCCTTCGACCGGCACCCCCCATTTGCTTGCAGCGCTGGTTATCTGCGATGTAAACAATATCTTGTTTGAGAAGCGCGCGACAGACGTGCGCCCATTCGGGCCATAAATGAAAAATTCTCTCGATTTCTCGTTTCCATATTGATCATATGTGAAGTCAACATCCATGAGCATTGCCCCGGCTGGACTATACGAGACCGTAATACGCTCCACCTCGCCAGCCCCAGGTTTTTTCGGATCCTGCATATAAGACACAACAACATAAAATCCCCGACCAGATCCTGGGTTGGCATTACAATCAAATATTCGACGCTCCATTCTCCCGCACGTGGGGTCAAAGAAGGTTTCCACATTATAACCCGTATAACCTGGAGAAGAACGATCGCGCTGCACGCTTGCCCTCTCCTGGAAGCTCGAGAATTTTGAATATTCATATTTTATCGTTGCAGTACAGCCCCCACTCGCATCCTTATATGTTGCGTCGAATTCCGTTTCGACGCCGTAAGCATTATATTGCCAGTTGTACCCGGTAGACTGATCCTGAGCGCCGCTGGCATCATACGCCTCCGCGTTACAGGTGCTCATTTGCTTGGTGCTAGGGTTGTACGAATACGTGTGCGTCGTCGGGCCGGCTTCGGCATTCGTCCCGCGCGTATAATCCGTCCCCAGCAACATCTGGGTGAGGTGCTGATATTCGTAATCAACGACCCCAATATTGCAGGTCATGGATTCGGGCTGCGGATTCTCGTTGTCGGGATACCGCAACGTCTTGGTTATCGGTTGAGGTTTATTAGACTGGTCAAGCCCCGGCTCGGTCTGCTGGATGATGCGACCGAACCCGTCAAATTCACGGCTCGCGTCCATGACGCTGACGCCGTTCGCGCTCGCCTGGATCCGCGACAGCTCGTTCATGATCGGAATCTGCGCGCTATACGTGTACGTGGTCACGTCGGTGCCACAGGTCTGCCGGGTCACCCGGTCAAACTGATCGTACTCGAACGAGACCGGCACTGCATAGGCATCGGGCTGTGTCGTCTTCACGAGCCGACCGAAACCGTCGTATTCGTTCAGTTGCGTGGCCGAGGTTGTCTTTGAGTCCGGCCTGGACTCGTCCTCCAGATAGGTCACACTGGTCCGACTGACAGCACCATAGTCGTTGTATTCCGTCTTGTAATCCACCGTCTGGCCACCCTTGCGGATCTGCTGATAGGGCGGCGTCGCCGCCAGGTTGTTCTCGACCACATCCGCGGTACCATCCGCATATTGCGTGCGGACCAGGCCGAACAGCCGGTATGCAAAGAGGGTGCGGTTTTGTATTGGTTGATCTTTGAGGGCGCCGACATAATCGATCGCCAGACTTTCCGCGACCACCGGCGCCGGCCCCTCCCGGTTGTACCGCGTCACCTGCGAGATTTCGTTGTATTGGTTGCTGTCGGCATGGCCCACGTAGATCAACAGGCCATCGCGATCCAGATATTGATATTCCTTGCGGCCATTGGGATAGGTCACCTCGGACCGGTTGGCCCACACGCCGAGGTCGACGGCCGGTGTCGACGCATCATCCGCAAAAACCGGAGCCCAATACTTGAAATCGTAGGTTTCGATTTCCTGATACGGCGTATCCGCATAGGCGGTCTTCTTGATCAGCCAGTTCCGGCCATTATATTCATAGCGGGTGATCGCGCCGGTTGGCGCGCGCTCCTCCAGCACCCGCCCCAATGACGGATTGAAGCGAACCGTGCCGCCAAGCGCGGCTTGGACCGGATCGTTTCCTTTTTGTGCCATCGAGCGTTGCTCGCAGGTGACCCGCAACCCACCGTCGGCCTGGGAAGTCACCGACCAAGCAGAAATGCTGGTATTGGTCAAGGTAACGCTGTCCGCCCCCGAGCCGAGCGTCGAGGTGACCGAACTCTGTGACTGCACACCATTCAGAATGAGCATGGGATCCATCGGGTTTGATGGAGGGTTTGATGGAGCGGTTGATAGATACTGATACTGCCCCATCACCACGCCATTGGCCTTGCTCTCCTTCTCCAGGACCATATAGGGGGATACAGGGTTTCCCGTTATCGAATCCGTGTACGGAATGCCATTGATTCGCGTATAGGTCGATTCGGTCGTCTGCTTCGGCGGTTGAATCGCGGATGCCGCATTGGGGAATGTCTCCACTTGCCTCACAAATCGCACAAACAGGGGACTGGGCGGGCACCCGACCGCCTCGGTGGAGTCGATGGGGTAGTAGGCGAATATCTGCTGGATACCCGACGACTGAGTCAACTCCAGCGGATTCCCATACTGATCGAAGCTGCGTTGGTCGAGCACCGTGCGTTCATTCTTCTTGGTGCCGTCTGTGGCGTACTCGAGGTACGTGGTCGCCATCCTCTCCCACAACGCAAACTGGGCAGGCTGGCTGGAGATGTCGCCCGCCTTGAGCGGGTACGTGTAGCTGACCTCGATGGCGTAGTAGCTTCCGTCCGCTTGCCTCGCTCTCTCGACCGTCGTTTGCTTGACCGGCAAATGGAACCGGTTGTAGGTAGTTTCAATGGTTCGGTCCAGATAGCTGGCCTTGGACGAGTATGTGTATGCGCCATTCGTGATCAGGATGCAGTTATCCTGATCCGGCAGCGGCGCGCTGCGCCCGGGATAGTAGCCGGTACAGTTGCTGTCCGGAGAATATGTATACGTGATCGTACGCGGATCCGCTTCCTGGGTCCCTTTCTGGTTGCCCTCTTCCAGCGTCGTGACGACCGGATACGTCACCGAGACCGGCGGCGTCGCACTCGGGTCGTCATAGTGTTTCGCTGTACCCCATGCCTTGACGCGCAGGTACTCGCCCGTTGGCGCGACGATCTTTTCCAGCACCATCCCGCGATTCGACTCGCTGCCGAAGTCACGATAGGCAAACTCGATCCAGCGATCCGGATCGTTGGGCAAGCTGATCTTTTCGACGTAGGCGTTCAGGTATTGATTGTCCGCGGGACTCCACTGCGTATGACGCAGCACACACTGCGTCGCCATACTCTGGCCGTCCAGCGTTTGCACGACATCGATCGTGCTGCGCCCCTCCTTGACCGTCCCGCTGATGTCGGCGACATCGCCATGGGTGATGTTCAGGGCGCTGGACGATGCGTTGTTGCTTTTCACCGACTTGAGCCGGTACCGGTTCTGCGCCGGGCTCTGTTCAATCTCGAAGTCCAGCCAGAACCCGGACGGCATGCACCGCCGGAGAATGACCCCATCAGCATTGTAATATTCAACGGCCCCGCTCTTATAAGTCACTTGAAACCCGGATCGCCCTGCCCCGCTCACACGCTGAATCTTCATGTCGTTGAGCCGGTGATACTGCAGGGTCGGCTCATTGCCGGCCAGATTCATGAGCGTGTCGACGGTCCCGTCCGACAAATGCATCTTGCCGCTGCCCCATGGATTGATCAGCGGAACGTTGAATCCGAATGCCTCCCTCGCCAGCGTCGGGGACTGCGCGTCACTGGCGGACAAGCGGTAGTAGTTGGTCGCCCCCAGATAGACCACATAGGCAAAACCGACCGGCGCCTGAATCCCGTAGGACAGCTGCCCCAGCACCATCGACGCCTGCAGCAGGCCGGTACGCGGATTCAGGTCATACGACAGCCCCGTCATGCCGGCCGCTTGCGTGAAGATCTGCGACGGGCTGTCGGCCAGCTGTTCCAGTGGTCTTGAACCTGCGTCCCTGGCGCTCTTCGCGCCGTGCTTGCCCGTCTTCTCGTTCATTTCAATGCTCCTCGAGGTCGAGACTTCCGTGCACGGGTCAGTCCGCCTTCACGCTACCGATCCCGGCGCGGCCGCGCACACCGGTCCGGGTGAAGCGGCAGAACCGCGTCGTCACGCGCTTGCCCTGCGCGGCTAGCGCTTCAATGGTTGGAAGATGCCAGTGCGATTGGGTCATTCCCAATCCAACGTCGCTCTAAATTCTATGCACCCGGTAATGTGAATTAAGGTGAAGTTGAGTGAAATTTCCTGACCACCGATTTTTGAATTGCGATTCGCGCATTCCCAGTCTATTTTTCCTAATCACACGCGCCTCTCGTGCCGGATTTTAAAATTTGCATCCGCTCCCATTTCAATAGGCTCGGCCAACGCGGCCTTGTTCTGAAAGTTGGTCGCGAAGTTAGTTGCTGGCGCAACTATGCTATCTTGGCGCAAACCGCTTTTCCGAAGCTGTTCAGATTTGTTTGCCAAGGGTGCTTGTGCGACTGCCTGAGGGCGTGTAGAAAGACGAATCGATATATCTAACCCGTGAGCTTTCAGTATCTTACAAAATCATGCTGAAATCCGACGCGCCGTGCAAACGCCCGAAGCCGACGTACCGCGTTACGAACGCGCGCCTACAACGTCGGCCTGAAGTGGCGCGTGGCGCGGACAGCTCACCTCTACGGCGCACACGGGGATCTGAAAGTGCGGTTCGTCAACGACACGCCTTATGTGCGGGGCGTGTCGGGGCGAGCACAGACCTACACCCGGGCGTACATCGAGTTGATCTACACGTTCTATCGGTTGTTCGGTTGGGCGATGCGCCAGATCACCGGCTTCATAGGCGCAGATCTCGCGGATTATGCGTTGCATCGGATCGCGACTGCTGACGCGCCAAATCGAATCGCAGCAGCGCGAGGGCGTGATCATCGCGAACCTCGCGAACCTGTGGAACAGCTTCGGCAAAGCGGTTTGCGTCAAGGCAGCATAGTTGCTCACGCAACCAATTTGGTGACAAACCTTCAGAACAAGGCCTCTATGAGGTGCTGAGATCATGAGTGCTGCCACCGTTTTCGACGACGCCACCGCGCGGCGCTGCGAGGGCACCCCGACGCTCACCGTGATCGACAACCGCGGCCTGGTCGTGCGTACCGTGCAGTACAACCGCACGGCGATTGACGATCCGCTGGATGAGCTGATCACGCGCCAGAGCTGGTCCGCGCGCGGCTACCTCATGACGCGCATCGACCCGCGCTTGTTCGACGAGCAACGCCTTGACCCGGACGTGCCGCCCAATTTCCGCTACGTGCGCTCGCTGTCCGGCCAGCCGCTCACGATCGCCAGCCAGGACGCCGGCGAGCAGACCGCACTGTATGATTCCGACGGCGGCGTCGTCTGGCAGCACGACAGCCGCGACCAGCAGTTGCGCCGCACCTACGACACGCTGCATCGTCTGGTCTCGGTCACCGAGCAGACCGGCCCCGCCACACCGCGCATCAGCGAGCGCCTCCTCTATGGCGACGCCACCGCCGCCGACAACGCCAACCTGCGCGGCCAGTTGCGGCAGGCCTGGTCGCCCGCCGGGATGGCCGAGACGCCGTCCTACAGCCTCGCCGGCCAACCGCTGGCCACCGTTCAACAGTTCCTGCGCGACGACGTGCTCGACAGCGACTGGGCCAGCGACGATCCGGCCCGCTGGACCAATGCCCTCGCGCCCGACACGTACACCACCCGCTGGGCCTACAACGCGCTCGGTCAGGAGCTCGAGCGCACCGATGCGCGCGGCAACCGTCAGCGCCAACACTACAACGTCGCCGGCCAGCTCGCCGGCAGCGACCTGCAGCTGGCCGGCCAGTCCACCTGGCAGCCGCTGCTGCGCGCGATCAGCTACAGCGCCGCCGGCCAGGTGCTGCGCGAGGAGGCCGGCAACGGCGTCGTCACCGACTACACCTACGAGCCGCAGACCCAGCGCCTGGCCGAACTCCACACCACCCGTCCGCCCCAGGCCGGGCGCACCACGCTGCTGCAGGCGCTGTCCTATCAGTACGACCCGGTCGGCAACCTGCTGGCGATCGACGACGCGGCCAAGGCCACCCGCCACACCCGCAACCAGCGCGTCGCGCCCGCCAGCCATTACAGCTACGACGCGCTGTACCAGCTCACCCGCGCCACCGGCCGCGAGAACGCCAACGCCGGCCGCCAGAGCCAGGCGCTGCCGGCGCCGATCGTGCCGCTGTTCCAGGAAATCGGTGAGCTGACCCCCTACACGCGCACCTACCGTTACGATCGCGGCGCCAACCTCACGACCCTCCAGCATCAGGGCACCCGCTCCTCCTACACGCAGCAGATGGTGGTCGCGCGCACCTCGAATCGCGCGGTGCCACAGACCGACGGCCTCACGCCCGGCGACGTGGCCAGCTATTTCGACGCCTGCGGCAACCTCAAGGCCCTGGGCGCGAGCCAGCCGCTCGCGTGGGACAGCCGCAACCAGCTGCAGCGCACCACCCAGGTCGTGCGCCGCGGCCTCGACGACGACACCGAGGTGTACTGGTATGACGGCGCCGGCCAGCGGGCCACCAAGCTCGGCACCGCCCGCACCAGCGGCACCACCCGCACCGAGCGGGTGCGCTACCTGCCCGGACTCGAGCTGCGCCAGATCGAGCAGACCCGCACCGGCGAGACCCTGCCGACGCCTGTCGAACGCCTGCAGGTGCTCACGCTCGGCGCGGCCGGCCGCCAGTCGGTGCGTCTGCTGCATTGGGAATTGGGCCAACCCTCGACGATCGAGAACGACCAGCTGCGCGTCAGCCTCGACGACCAGATCGGCTCGTCGATGCTCGAGCTCGACGCGCAGGCGGATATCCTGACCTGGGAGGAGTACTACCCGTTTGGCGGCACGTCAGTGTGGTCGGCGCGCAGCGACACCGAGGCGAAGTACAAGTACGTGCGCTACTCGGGCCAGGAGCGCGACGCCACCGGCCTGTACTACTACGGGTTCCGCTACTACGCGCCGTGGCTCGGAAGATGGCTCAACCCCGATCCCGCCGGACCCGTCGACGGGCTCAACCTCTTTTGCATGGTCGCGAATAATCCGATCGTGTTACTCGACCCAGAGGGGCTTACACGCACGACATCATCCAAACTGACAACAGAACGCCGAGAGCACTATAGCGGATTTCTCAACATGGCGAATATCGTAACAAGCTGCCTGCGCCCCCATCAGCAAACGGATGCATTCCAAATTGACGCAGATCGAATAACAGAGGATCACATGAAGCCAATGAGATCCCATGTTATCCAAAAGCTCCACTACAACAAAAAAATATTGAAATTTCTTCAGAAAAACACCGCAGATACGCTCGGCGCGCTAGGGGAATTGGAATCAAGGATTAGCGAATCAGAGAAATCAGTAAAATCAATCAATTATCCATTTAACAAAGAAACCATCGCGCTTGACGCCCAAATTTTGCTCGAAAATAACTCGAAAGAGATAGCGATTTTTGGTGAAATTTCCGCCCTCGCCACCTCTTATCTGACGGCAATAGAAGAGTTCAGTGGCGCCGCAATCCGCATGGCCACTGAGATCGTTGATGACGTGGTGAGTATGCGCCTAGGGGGCATTGAGGACGCGATGTGTAAGCGCGTAAACGCCATTAAGACGGCGAAGAGCAGCCGCGTAGAGTTCATTGAGGACACGATGCGCGTACGCAATAAGACCGATTCTGCCTTGGTGGAAGGGGAGCACGAAGAAACCATTTCAAAATTTCTTTCAAATAAGAGCAATATTCATGTCAAATCGGGTGACGCGCAGAGTGGGGTTGACCGGCAAATGAAAAACCAACCACCCAAAGATTTACATAAGCGGCTCGGCAGGGCCGGTTCCCGATTCGCGCGCGCGTGGGGTGACCTGAGACGCTTCTTGTAGCCATTTGGCAAGCGAGTTCTCTTTTATCCTAGGGTGCTCTGGTTCTGTCGCAGTAAGTCGGTCTGGTAAGCTTGCGTGATCGGAATTGAGGCGAAGTGAGCGATGCAGCCAGGCATGAATGCGATCCTGAAGCAGGTGTTCCAGCGACTGCATTACCCGTTCGACGTGATCCTGCTGTGCGTGCGCTGGTATGTTGTGTCCCCCCTGAGCCTGCGCCACCTCGAGGAAATGATGGCCGAACGGGGCGTGTCGGTGGACCATTCGACGGTGCATCGATGGGCCATCAAGGTGCTGCCGGTGCTGGAACAGGCGTTCCGTCGGCGCAAGCGGCCGGTCGGAAAAAGCTGGCGGATGGACGAGACGTATATCAAGGTCAACGGTGCGTGGAAATATCTCTACCGGGCCGTCGACAAGGACGGCAACACTATCGATTTCCTGCTGCGGGCTCGCCGGGACAAGGCCGCCGCCCGTCGGTATTTCGAAAAATCGATCGAGCAGAACGGTGCACCCGAGACCGTGACGATCGACAAAAGCGGGGCGAACCTGGCGGCGCTCAAGGACATCAACGCCACCCGTGAGCAGCCGATCAAGATTCGCCAGCAAAAATATCTGAACAATATCGTCGAGCAGGATCACCGCGCCATCAAGTGCCGAACCCGGCCGATGATGGGCTTCAAAGATTTTCACTGCGCTCGCATCCTGCTCGGTGGTATCGAAGTGATGCACATGATTGCCAAAGGGCAAATGAAGGCAGTTCGCAAGAACCAGACGGCCGCCGAGCAATTCTACTCTTTGGCTGCATAAGGAATCCTATACGTTCCCGAGTTTATGCGTCTGGACATCCTTATCGCGACAGAACCAAAAAATCCGCCGCATCGCGATCTAATTTACTGATTTTAATGAAAAAATCTGATTTCCCGCATGCGAAAGCTGCTGACTATCCTCAACGCCATCGCGAAAACGGGAAAGCCGTGGAATGAGTCCATCCACACGGCTTGCCAGGTAAGACAGTTGCTCATCAGCGCACAAATGATTACCTTTTCAACGTGGCCGGCGGGATTGCATTGACGTTTGTGTCACGCATGTGTCACGTATGTGACAAGCGTGACCACCACCGCCCGCTTTATTGGGAGCATTGGTAACATGACGACCGTATCCGATGCTGCGACTGCACATCGCTGCCAGGGCACTCCGGTCGTCACCGTAGTCGACAACCGCGGCTTGACGGTGCGTACGGTGCAGTACAACCGTTCCTCCGGCGACGATCCGATCGACGAACTCGTCTCGCGCCAGACCTGGTCCGTGCGCGGCCACCTGGATTCCAGTATCGATCCCCGCCTGTTTGACGAGCAGCGCCTCGATCCGGCCGTACCGCCCAACTTCCGCTACGTTCGCTCGCTCTCCGGTCAGCCCCTCGCGGTCCACAGCCAGGACGCCGGCGCACGCGCCCTGCTCCACGACATCATGGGCGGCATCGCCTGGCAGCACAACAGCCGCGACCAGCAGTTGCGCCGCACCTACGATCAGTTGCACCGCGTAGTCTCGGTCACCGAGCAGGCCGGCCTCACCGCGCCGCGCGTCAGCGAACGCTTCGTGTATGGCGATGCCACCGCCTCGCCCGACGCCAACCTGCGCGGCAAGCTGCTGCAAGCGTGGTCGCCCGCCGGCCTTACGGTCACGCCCGCCTATGACCTCGCCAGCCAACCGCTGACCACCCGCCAGCAGTTCCTGCGCGACGACGTGCTTGACAGCGACTGGACCGATGACGATCCGGCTGCCTGGGCCGGCGACCTCGCCCCTGACACCTACACCAGCCGCTGGGCCTACAACGCGCTCGGCCAGGTGGTTGAGCGCACCGATGCGCGTGGCAACCGCCAGCGCCAGCGCTTTGACGTCGCCGGCCAGCTCGCCACGAGCGACCTGCAGTTGGCCGGCCAGTCCACCTGGCAGCCGCTGTTGCGCACCATCACCTACAGCGCCGCCGGCCAGGTGCTGCACGAAGCCGCCGGCAACGGCGTCGTCACCGATTACACCTACGAGCCGCAGACCCAGCGGCTGGCCGAGTTGCGCACTACCCGTCCCACTCAATCCGGCCGCTCGCCGGTCCTGCAGGCGCTGTCGTACCAGTACGACCCGATCGGCAACCTGCTCGCGATTGAGGACGCGGCCAAGGCCACCCGCTACACGCGCAATCAGCGCGTCGCGCCCGCGAGCCATTACACCTACGATGCGCTGTACCAGCTGACGCGTGCCACCGGACGGGAAAACGCCAACGCCGGCCGCCAGAGCCAGGCGCTGCCGCCGCCGATCGTGCCGCTCTTTCAGGAAATCGGCGAGCTCACCAACTACACGCGCACCTACGCCTACGATCGTGGTGCGAACCTCACCACCATGCGCCATCAGGGCGCCACGCCCTACACGCAGCAGATGGTGGTCGCCCGCACCTCGAACCACGCCGTGCCGCAGACCCATGGCCTCACGCCCGGCGACGTGAACGGCTATTTCGACGCCTGCGGCAACCTCAAGGAACTGGGCCCCGGCCAGCTGCTCGGCTGGGACAGCCGCAACCAGTTGCAGCGCACCACCCAGATCGTGCGCAGCGGCGATGACGACGACACCGAGATGTACTGGTACGATGGCGCCGGCCAGCGGGCAACCAAGCTGGCGACCACAAAGACCAGCGGCACCACCCGCACCGAGCGCGTGCGTTACCTGCCGGGGCTGGAGTTGCGTCAGACCGAGCAGACCTACGTCGACGGCGGGCAACCTTTCCTCGTCGAGTTCCTACAGGTGCTCACCCTCGGCGCCGCCGGCCGCCAGTCGGTACGCGTCTTGCACTGGGTGAGGGGCAAACCGCCCACCATCGAGAACGACCAGCAGCGTTACAGCCTCGATGACCAGATCGGTTCGTCGATGCTCGAGCTCGATGCGCAGGCGGATGTCCTGACCTGGGAAGAGTACTACCCGTATGGCGGCACCGCGGTGTGGTCCGCCCGCAGCGACTCCGAGGCCAAGTACAAGTACGTGCGCTACTCGGGCCAGGAGCGCGACGCCACCGGCCTGTACTACTACGGCCTGCGCTACTACGCGGCCTGGCTCGGCCGATGGATCAACCCCGACCCCGCCGGGCTCGTCGACGGGCTCAACCTCTTCTGCATGGTCGCGAACAATCCAATTTCAATGCTAGACGAGTACGGATTATTTACCGTGGACGACCTCGTAAACGAAGGCCATCCATTAGAAAACATCCACCTTGCCTATGAAACGACCGAATCATGGGAAGCTTACAAGAGTATATTAAGAGATTTATTTCCATCCATTCCGGAAAGCGAATTCTCCGAACTTGATTTCGATGCAAAAAATAGATTCTCCTTGTCGCCAGAAAAATCCCCAGAATTCACGAATATCAACGAGGATCTAAGCGACGCAAACCTTTCTCCATCAGCAACAAAAAATCCCGGCAACCCCGAGTACAACGCACACTCATCAACGAAGGAGCTCATAAGACTCGAGGCGCAAGGCGGAAAGCTCATATTCCGCGGCGACACCAGACCCCCGTGCGAAATATTCACTTCCGGATTTCAGGCGCGAGGAATGTCCGATAAACTCGCCGATTATGTCCAACAAAACATCGACAGCATCTTTGTCTCATTTACATCGGAAGAAAAAATAGCAAGGATATATGCCAATCAAATGGGGAGTGGCGGATGGGTGTATGTAACCGAAAACCCGCAAACCGGCATAGACGTAAATTCAGAGCTTAGAAAACATGGTTCATGGAATGGCCGAGGTTACCGATTCTATGAATACGCAAAGGAGATCGCAGTCCCTCGCGGGATTTCCTCCACCAACATCCGCGAAGCCTATCAAGTAGATCACTTCGGCAAATATACTGGGGAACGCCGAATTCGCGCAGCCACCTCTCAATAAGGACGTACAGGCGCGAGGACGCGGAGATGGGTAGGATTCCTTATGCAGCCAATGAGTAGAACTGCTCGGCTGGCGTCCGGTTCTTGCGATCGCCCTTCATTTGCCCTTTGGCGATCATGTGCATGACTTCGATGCCGCCGAGCAGGATGCGGGCACAGTGAAAATCCTTGAAGCCCATCATCGGCCGGGTTCGGCGCTTGATGGCGCGGTGATCCTGCTCGACGATGTTGTTCAGATATTTTCTCTGACGAATCTTGATCGGCTGTTCGCGGGTCGCGTTGAGGTCCTTGAGGGCCGCCAGATTGGCCCCACTTTTGTCGATCGTCACCGTTTCGGGCATACAGTTCTGAGCGATCGATTTTTCGAAATACCGACGGGCGGCGGCCTTGTCCCGGCGAGCCCGCAGCAGGAAATCGATAGTGTTGCCGTCCTTGTCGACGGCCCGGTAGAGATATTTCCACGCACCGTTGACCTTGATATACGTCTCGTCCATCCGCCAGCTTTTTCCGACCGGCCGCTTGCGCCGACGGAACGCCTGTTCCAGCACCGGCAGCACCTTGATGGCCCATCGATGCACCGTCGAATGGTCCACCGACACGCCCCGGTCGGCCATCATTTCCTCGAGGTGGCGCAGGCTCAGGGGGTACGCAACATACCAGCGCACGCACAGCAGGATCACGTCGAACGGGTAACGCAGTCGCCGGAACACCTGCTTCAGGATCTCATTCATGCCTTGTTGCATCGCTCATTTCGCCTCAACTCCGATCACACAAGCTTACCAGACCGCCTTACTGCGACAGAACCTCTGCTCGTCCGTTCATCGAACAAGTTGACAATACCCTTAGACATCCTTAAGTTGCGAGGATTGCGCGTCAATTTGGTCTGGTAAGCACTGTCATTATTCCATAGGAATGCTCCTGGCTAGATCCAACTATAAGCGGATGCTCAATATCTCTGAAATTCGGCTGAACAGCATATTGGAGCGTTAAGCGCCCACTGGCATTTATTTGGGTGTCGGATCCCGGAGGGGTGAAGCCGCTGTAGGATACGGAATATCGATAAAAAATATTCGCGGACCTGCCGCTTGTCTGAATGAGAAAATCGGATTCTCCTGTTCGGTGTGCAAGCTCGTATGTATCTCCTGTTGCTTGATAAAATTGCTCGAGTGCAAATTCTCGCATCCCTTGATGAGCTAGAGATTTGACAAATTTACGTGCCTCCTTGTCAGGAATCAGATTTTTCATTGTGCTTGACCAAATTTCAGCATCGTCCATTCCGAGGATTTCCCCGCCAGCCATGCTGATTCGGTAGGCCGACCCGAGAGGGTTCTGTCGCGATAAGGATGTCCAGACGCATAAACTCGGGAACGTATAGGATTCCTTATGCAGCCAAAGAGTAGAATTGCTCGGCGGCCGTCTGGCTCTTGTGAACTACCTTCATTTTCCCTTTGGCAATCATGTGCATCACTTCGATACCACCGAGCAGGATGCGAGCGCAGTGAAAATCTTTGAAGCCCATCATCGGCCGGGTTCGGCGCTTGATGGCGCGGTGATCCTGCTCGACGATATTGTTCAGATATTTTTGCTGACGAATCTTGATCGGCGGTTCACGGGTAGCGTTGATGTCCTTGAGCGCCGCCAGGTTCGCCCCGCTTTTGTCGATCGTCACGGTCTCGGGTGCACCGTTCTGCTCGATCGATTTTTCGAAATACCGACGGGCGGCGGCCTTGTCCCGGCGAGCCCGCAGCAGGAAATCGATAGTGTTGCCGTCCTTGTCGACGGCCCGGTAGAGATATTTCCACGCACCGTTGACCTTGATATACGTCTCGTGTCACGGATCGGCGTAAAGGAGCCGGGGATGATCGGCGTAATGGCGCCAGTAGAACTGGGGTAAAGCGCGGGTTCGAACGGTTTCAAGGTTGCGGTTTTTTACCGTTTTTGGCAACTGTATTTTGGGGCAGATCAGGCATGGGTTTCGGTGCGCGTCGGCTGTCGCCTTCAAGCACGAGCCGGTAGGCGCCGTGGCGTAACCGATCCAGAGTTGCTGTGCCGAGGATGCGGTTGTCGGGGAACGCGGCGCCCCATTCATCGAAGTGCAGATTCGATGTGAGGATCGTCGCCGCGCGCTCGTAGCGGGCATCCACGAGATCGTGGAAGTCCTCATCCTGCGGGGTATGCAGAGGTTTAAGCGCGAAGTCGTCAACGATCAGCAGCGGTACCTTGGCGAACTGCTGGAACCGGCGTTCGTAGGTACCGGTCGCGCGCGCGGCGTTCAGCCGCTTGAACAGCTCGGTCTGCGAGATGAACAGCACGTCGCGCCCCTGTCGGGCCGCGCAATGTCCCAGCGCTTGCGCCAGATGGCTCTTGCCCGTGCCTGTCTGCCCGGCGATCAGGATCGAGACCTTCTCGTCGAGATAGCGGCCGGCCGCGAGATCGTAGACGTAGGCGCGGTTCAAGGCGGGCAGCAGGTCGAAGTCGAAGGACTCGAGCGTCTTGCCGATGGCGAAGCCGGCACGCGAGAGGCGGATGGCGAGCTTGCGGTTCTCGCGGCGGGCAACCTCGTCGTGCAGCAGCATCGCGAGGAACTCGGTGTAGGCAAGTTGTCCGTCGATGGCCTCGCGGTTGCGCTGTTCGAGCGAGTCGAGGATGCCGGACAGGCGAAGCTGCTTGAGGATGGAATTCAGTTCGGGACTCGGATTCATGGATTCAGTGGATCAGCAGGGATTGAAGGTCACGGCCGAAGCGGCCGCCGTCCTGGTAGGTACCGCCCGGCATCGCGGTAGCGCGCGTGGTGGCCTGGCCTTCCAGGCCCTTGTCGAGGATGCCCTTGACGGTGCGATACTTCGGGCTGCTGAAGGCGAGCGCGCGCTCGCAGGCCGCTTCCAGCCGGGCGTCGCCGACCTGCTCGCGCAGCCGGATGAGGCCCTGCGCGCCGCGCAGGTTCACGAGCACCGTGTCGTTGAACAACGCGAGGATCACGCCGTGGCACGACGGCCCGATCTCCTTCGCCCGGGCCAGACACCACTGCGGATCGTGTTCGAGCCAGGCCTGAGCTTCGGGCGGCTGATGGTCCCGGACCGTATGGCGACCACCGGCCCGTTGCCGCGGGTGGGTCGCGACGAGCTGATGCTGGTGGTACAACTGGATGACCGTGTCGGTCGCCTTCAGCCAGAGGGGCTTGCCGACCAGTGCATACGGTGCCGAGTACAGCGCGTTGCGGTAGACGATGTGGCCGTCGCGGTGGACGCTGACTTCCTTCCAGACGGAGATCACCGGCGCCACGTCCGGCAACGCCGCGAGCAGCGGCTTCTCGATCGCGAAGCGCGCGAGCGGTTGCTCGTGGGTCGTGCCGTGCGTGCGTGTGCCGGCTTCCTGCAGGACCCACTCGCGAAGCTGCCGATTCGCATCGGCCAGATCCCGGAACTCGCGCAGCGGCACGAAGGACTTCTTGACGTATTTGACGCCCGACTCGACGACGCCTTTCTTCTGGGGATCGCGTGGCGGACAGGCGTCGATCTTGAAGCCGTAGGCCTCGGCAAGCGCCGCGTAGGAGCGTTGTACGGCCGGATCGTACCGGCAGGCTCGGATGATCGCGCACTTCGCGTTGTCGATGATGATCCGGCTAGGCCGGCCGCCGAACCATTCGAAGGCGCGCCGGTGGCAAGCCAGCCACGTCTCGACGGTTTGATCCAGCACGATCTCGGCGTACTGGTGACGCGACCAGCACAACGTCATCACGAAGATCCACGTCCGAACCTCAATGCTCTCGACGCTCAGCACGGGACCGGCGCCGAAGTCGACCTGCACCGCGTCGGCCGGCGCGAACTCGAGGATCGTCGTGGCAGCCACGCCGCGCTCGGCGGCAAGATGCCCAACCATACGGCGAACTGCCGAGTAGCTACCGGTGTAGCCGTGGTTGCGGCGAAGTGCGGCGTGGATCGTGGTGCCCTGAACGCCAGCCGCGAGCCAGTTGCGAATCTGCTCGCGAAACGGCTCCACAGTCGACACACAGGTACTCGGCAGATGCGGCGTGCGGCCGAAGACCCCTGCAATAACCGTATCGTCCGGCAACGGTTGCGTGGGATCGAGCCAACCCCGCGTCTGTGCTTCGCGGCGTACGCTCGTGAGCTTCTTGCGTCCCATCAGTCCGCCGCGCGCGATGTCGCGGTCGGAGTCGCCCTGCCGCATACGGACAAGGACTTGGCGATACTCAAACAATTCGAACCTCCGATTGGCCATGGACGCTCCGTTCAAAAAGAACAGAGCGTACCGACTAGGAAAGTTCGAACCGCGCCTTTGCCCCGGCGCTGCTGGCGTCTTTACGCCGATCCTGGACTGGCGCCTATGCGCCGATCATCAGGTGGCGCCTATATGCCGATCACGGATTGGCTCCATAACGGCGATCCGTGACAGTCACGTCCATCCGCCAGCTTTTTCCGACCGGCCGCTTGCGCCGACGGAACGCCTGTTCCAGCACCGGCAGCACCTTGATGGCCCATCGATGCACCGTCGAATGGTCCACCGACACGCCCCGTTCGGCCATCATTTCCTCGAGGTGGCGCAGGCTCAGGGGGTACGCAACATACCCGCGCACGCACAGCAGGATCACGTCGAACGGGTAATGCAGTCGCTGGAACACCTGCTTCAGGATCGCATTCATGCCTTGCTGCATCGCTCACTTCGCCTCAATTCCGATCACGCAAGCTTACCAGACCGACTTACTGCGACAGAACCGCCTTGTCCGCCTCACGCAGGATCGTCACCATCTGCTCGTCGGTAAACCGGCTCTTCTTCATGACTTCCTTTCTCCGTTGGAAGCCATTCTCTCAAGTTTCAACTGGTCCGAATATCACCGGGCAGGTCAGTGTTCTCGTCCGATGTGCTTGGGTCCGCCTGGCTGTGCAAGCATCTTCCGGACTACGGAAACGCAGAACGAAGCGGTAATGCGCTCCCCAATGGACGGCGGGACGGGACCGCAACGGAAAAGGACTACGCCGTTCCCGAAGGCCTGTCGAACCAAATGTCGTTGCTGTAGATGGCCGAGGAGTGCTCGGGTCTGAGCCGAAAAAACCAGCCCGACTTCACCGGCCAAGCGACAGGGTTGCCTGACGTGCCTACTCGAGCTCAGCAGACTCTCGTTGCTCTGCCCGTTTCTCGATCGCTTCGATCTCACCAAAGAAATCTCGTTGACCGGGAAGCGCTGCCGGTCGGGGGCGAGCAACCCGTGGCCGCGTATGCCCAGCTCGCTTCAATGTGCGCGCGATCGCTTTCAATTGGGTCCACAGGCGGTCTGCTTCCTCGACTGAAAGTACGTCCGCTGCCGCCTCGAGTGCGGCGATAATCACCGCGAATTGCTCGGGAGCGCCCGCTAATACCGGTAGAGCTCGCGCGCGGGCCTCCTCGTCTCTACTACTGCTCGCGTCGAGCCCATCCGATAGCGTCGCAGAGCTCCGCGGTCAACAACCTGCACTACGGTACTGCTCGGGCGCTTACTCATCGGCCGGGTTCGGCGCTTGATGCTCGGTGATCCTGCTCGACGATATTGTTCAGATATTTTTGCTGACGAATCTTGATCGGCTGTTCACGGGTGGCGTTGATGTCCTTGAGCGCCGCCAGGTTCGCCCCGCTTTTGTCGATCGTCACGGTCTCGGGTGCACCGTTCTGCTCGATCGATCTTTCGAAATACCGACGGGCAGCCTTGTCCCGGCGAGCCCGCAGCAGGAAATCGATGGTGTTGCCCGCCTTGTCGACGGCCCGGTAGAGATATTTCCACGCACCGTTGACCTTGATATACGTCTCGTCCATCCTCCAGCTTTTTCCGACCGGCCGCTTGCGCCGACGGAACGCCTGTTCCAGCACCGGCAGCAACTTGATGGCCCATCGATGTACCGTCGAATGGTCCACCGACACGCCCCGTTCGGCCATCATCTCCTCGAGGTGGCGCAGGCTCAGGGGGTACGCAACATACCCGCGCACGCACAGCAGGATCACGTCGAACGGGTAATGCAGTCGCTGGAACACCCGCTTCAGGATCGCATTCATGCCTTGCTGCATCGCTCACTTCGCCTACATTTCGATCACGCACGCTTACCAGACCGTCTTACTGCGACAGAGCCAATGAAGGCAGTTCGCAAGAACCAGACGGCCGCCGAGCAATTCTACGCGCTGGCTGCATAAGGATTCCTATACATTCTAGAATCGATGCGCCTTGACTTCCTTATCGCGACAGAACCCGAAAGCTTGGCAAACCGGGGGCGCCCATGCACGACAATACCGCCAAAAAGATTACCAGATTGTCGATACAGATTTGGTTGGCAACATACCTCGTGTTCTCATAAATTCCGGAATGCTTCTGATGGAAACGCCTCTATATAGCGACGGCCTTAAAACCACCTCAATTTCCTCCATTACCAAGGGTCTCCCAAATCCACCGCCTCCAAGCGCGCCCCAATTCATATTTACTCCAGTCATAGCAGAACGATAGTTATGTACATAAACTCCGAAAACCTTCGCAACCCCTTCACTATAGTAGGCCGCCGAATCGGCAAAATCCTGAGCCATATTCCGCATTGGTGACAAATAGAACCCTGGCCCTCTTTCAGTCCCTGAGGCCGTGCCCATAGGTCCCAAACGTAATCCTGCCTTTAAGGATTGAGCATTCGAGGCAGTCGAGCCATGATAGCCAGCAAACACTAAACTATCTGAGTCCGAGCTGCGGCGAGCCGAAGTAGACAAGAATCTACCAAGTACTCGCGTCGGGCTTCCTCTGGAAGACCTCGCGGAAGAAACGGAGGTCATTGAAGTGGATCGGGAAAGGAGGGAGGTCATTGAAGGGGATCGGGATGAGGTCATCGCAATCCTGGCAGCGCTGCCGACACCTGCACGAGACGCCCCCATCATGGGCCCCGCGGCGGCGCCGACCATACTTCCCACAAAGAACTGGGCTAAGCCAATGCCTTCGCTCGTGTGCGTCAAGGTCCTCGAAAGTTTCGGATGGCTTTCGGATGTCGACCATGCCGCGATATCAAGGGATTCTCGCACTGCGTACGGCGCGGCGATCGCAGCGAGTGGTGTAGCCATTGCCGCGTAGACAATCGAAGAGTAAAGGTAGTGATACCATTGCCATTCCGCCCCAGCTGCTGGAGCCGCCCCGGACGGATCGGAATTATTGACCGGATCGAGATTGCAGTACTGGTAGCGGTTGATGCCGGCCTCGCCAAACGGGCTCAACCCGTCTGGGGAATGGAAGGCGCGCAGCAACGGGTTATAGAACCGGTAGCCGTTGCCCAGCACATAGCAGCCGGTGACCGGATCCCGCAGGTAGCCATTAAAGCCGATCGGCGCGTCGAGCAGGCTGGTCTTGGCCGCTGCCGACACGGGGTCAGCCAACGGCGGGTCGACCTCTGCGCCTGCAGGTAGCACGGCTCTCTGGGATTCGTTCGCTATCGCACCGGACGGCGCAATATCTCTACTCGGGAGCGCCGCAACAACATACCGGGCGCCATAGTCCGAATATTCGTAACGAGCGCCGGCCAGAGGCACGCTGGGCTCGCCGGCCACATATCGATAGACGGCGCGCACTGTCCCCGACTCCTCGGTGCAGAACAACTCGAGTTCTTCGCTGAGTTCTCCGCGGTTGTCGCGCTTCAACAGGAACCGGCCCAACAGGATGCCGTTGACTTGGAGGTAAAGGGTCTGGACGACGTCATCCGCCGCCGGGTCGCCCAATTCGCCGAGGAGCGCGCCCTGATCGTAGATCCGCGTGACCGTACCCTCGCCACGGTTGTTAACGGAAGACGGTACCGTCTGAATCAGTTGACCCAACCCATCGTAACGGTACGCATAATAACGTAATGGCTGCGGAGGAGGGAACACCTCGCTGATCACTAGTCCAGTCAGCTGGTTCAGCGGACTGTATCGGCACAGATCGAAGGCATACATCTCGCTCGTGCTTTCCGCGAGTGAGGATGGGGCTTGGGTATACCCCGTGCTGCTCGAAACGTTCCCGCTTCCATCATAAATCGGCTTACGAGAAAGATAATTATCTGTGGGGTTGCCAGCTCCTTTATGGTAAGCGTCGACAATCTGGTCGTTTATGTATTTGTATTCACACGACCGCACAACGTGACCATTGGCATTCTTGAATTCCACATCCTTGAAGCGATAAAATCCAATCATTTCATAGTCACTGAAAGCATATTCATGATCGGCGCCCGTTTCCCCCGTATGGCTAGCTCCAATCAGTTGCTGATATTGCGATTCATAAGTGTAGGATAGTTCTTCATCCCCCCCTCCCTCGACCGGCACCCCCCATTTGCTTGCAGCGCTGTATATCTGCGATGTAAACCTTATCTTGTTTGAGAAGCTCGCGACAGACGTGCGCCCATTCGGGCCATAAATGAAGAATTCTCTCGATTTCTCGTTTCCATATTGATCATATGTGAAGTCAACATCCATGAGCATTGCCCCGGCTGGACTATACGAGACCGTAATACGCTCCACCTCGCCAGCCCCAGGTTTTTTCGGATCCTGCATATAAGACACAACAACATAAAATCCCCGACCAGATCCTGGGTCGGCATTACAATCAAATATTCGACGCTCCATTCTCCCGCACATGGGGTCAAAGAAACTTTCCACATTATAACCCGTATAACCTGGAGAAAAACGATCGCGTTGCACGCTTGCCCTCTCCTGGAAGCTGGAGAATTTTGAATATTCATATTTTATCGTCGCAGCACATCCCTCACTCGCATCCTTATATGTTGCGTCGAATTCCGTTTCGACGCCGTAAGCATTATATTGCCAGTTGTACCCGGTAGACTGATCCTGAGCGCCGCTGGCATCATACGCCTCCGCGTTACAGGCACTCATTTGCTTGGTGCTAGGGTTGTACGAATACGTGCGCGCCGTGGGGCCGGCTTCGGCATTCGTCCCGCGCGTATAATCCGTCCCCAGCAACATCTGGGTGAGGTGCTGATATTCGTAATCGATGACCCCAATATTGCAGGTCACGGATTCGGGCTGCGGATTCTCGTTGTCGGGATACCGCAACGTCTTGGTTATCGGTTGAGGTTTATTAGACCGGTCAAGCCCCGGCTCGGTCTGCTGGATGATGCGACCGAACCCGTCAAATTCACGGCTCGCGTCCATGACGCTGACGCCGTTCGCGCTCGCCTGGATCCGCGACAGCTCGTTCATGATCGGAATCTGCGCGCTATACGTGTACGTGGTCACGTCGGTGCCACAGGTCTGTCGGGTCACCCGGTCAAACTGATCGTACTCGAACGAGACCGGAACCGCATAGGCATCGGGCTGTGTCGTCTTCACGAGCCGACCGAAACCGTCATATTCGTTCAGCTGCGTGGCCGAGGTTGTCTTTGAGTCCGGCTTGGACTCGTCCTCCAGATAGGTCACACTGGTCCGACTGACAGCACCATAGTCGTTGTATTCCGTCTTGTAATCCACCGTCTGGCCACCCTTGCGGATCTGCTGATAGGGCGGCGTCGCCGCCAGGTTGTTCTCGACCACATCTGCGGTACCATCCGCATATTGCGTGCGGACCAGGCCGAACAGCCGGTATGCAAAGAGGGTGCGGTTTTGTATTGGTTGATCTTTGAGGGCGCCGACATAATCGATCGCCAGACTTTCCGCGACCACCGGCGCCGGCCCCTCCCGGTTGTACCGCGTCACCTGCGAGATTTCGTTGTATTGGTTGCTGTCGGCATGGCCCACGTAGATCAACAGGCCATCGCGATCCAGATATTGATATTCCTTGCGGCCATTGGGATAGGTCACCTCGGACCGGTTGGCCCACACGCCGAGGTCGACGGCCGGTGTCGACGCATCATCCGCAAAAACCGGAGCCCAATACTTGAAATCGTAGGTTTCGATTTCCTGATACGGCGTATCCGCATAGGCGGTCTTCTTGATCAGCCAGTTCCGGCCATTATATTCATAGCGGGTGATCGCGCCGGTTGGCGCGCGCTCCTCCAGCACCCGCCCCAATGACGGATTGAAGCGAACCGTGCCGCCAAGCGCGGCTTGGACCGGATCGTTTCCTTTTTGTGCCATCGAGCGTTGCTCGCAGGTGACCCGCAACCCACCGTCGGCCTGGGAAGTCACCGACCAAGCAGAAATGCTGGTATTGGTCAAGGTAACGCTGTCCGCCCCCGAGCCGAGCGTCGAGGTGACCGAACTCTGTGACTGCACACCATTCAGAATGAGCATGGGATCCATCGGGTTTGATGGAGGGTTTGATGGAGCGGTTGATAGATACTGATACTGCCCCATCACCACGCCATTGGCCTTGCTCTCCTTCTCCAGGACCATATAGGGGGATACAGGGTTTCCCGTTATCGAATCCGTGTACGGAATGCCATTGATTCGCGTATAGGTCGATTCGGTCGTCTGCTTCGGCGGTTGAATCGCGGATGCCGCATTGGGGAATGTCTCCACTTGCCTCACAAATCGCACAAACAGGGGACTGGGCGGGCACCCGACCGCCTCGGTGGAGTCGATGGGGTAGTAGGCGAATATCTGCTGGATACCCGACGACTGAGTCAACTCCAGCGGATTCCCATACTGATCGAAGCTGCGTTGGTCGAGCACCGTGCGTTCATTCTTCTTGGTGCCGTCTGTGGCGTACTCGAGGTACGTGGTCGTCATCCTCTCCCACAACGCAAACTCGGCGGGCTGGCTGGAGATGTCGCCCGCCTTGAGCGGGTACGTGTAGCTGACCTCGATGGCGTAGCAGCTACCGTCCGCTTGTTTCTTTTCCACCGTCGTTTGCTTGACCGGTAAATGGAACCGGTTGTAGGTGGTTTCAATGGTTCGGTCCAGATAGCTGGCCTTGGACGAGTATGTGTATGCGCCATTCGTGATCAGGATGCAGTTATCCTGATCCGGCAGCGGCGCGCTGCGCCCGGGATAGTAGCCGGTACAGTTGCTGTCCGGAGAATATGTATACGTGATCGTACGCGGATCCGCTTCCTGGGTCCCTTTCTGGTTGCCCTCTTCCAGCGTCGTGACGACCGGATACGTCACCGAGACCGGCGGCGTCGCACTCGGGTCGTCATAGTATTTCGCTGTACCCCATGCCTTGACGCGCAGGTACTCGCCCGTTGGCGCGACGATCTTTTCCAGCACCATCCCGCGATTCGACTCGCTGCCGAAGTCACGATAGGCAAACTCGATCCAGCGATCCGGATCGTTGGGCAAGCTGATCTTTTCGACGTAGGCGTTCAGGTATTGATTGTCCGCGGGACTCCACTGCGTATGACGCAGCACACACTGCGTCGCCATACTCTGGCCGTCCAGCGTTTGCACGACATCGATCGTGCTGCGCCCCTCCTTGACCGTCCCGCTGATGTCGGCGACATCGCCATGGGTGATGTTCAGGGCGCTGGACGATGCGTTGTTGCTTTTCACCGACTTGAGCCGGTACCGGTTCTGCGCCGGGCTCTGTTCAATCTCGAAGTCCAGCCAGAACCCGGACGGCATGCACCGCCGGAGAATGACCCCATCAGCATTGTAATATTCAACGGCCCCGCTCTTATAGGTCACTTGAAACCCGGATCGCCCTGCCCCGCTCACACGCTGAATCTTCATGTCGTTGAGCCGGTGATACTGCAGGGTCGGCTCATTGCCGGCCAGATTCATGAGCGTGTCGACGGTCCCGTCCGACAAATGCATCTTGCCGCTGCCCCATGGATTGATCAGCGGAACGTTGAATCCGAATGCCTCCCTCGCCAGCGTCGGGGACTGCGCGTCACTGGCGGACAAGCGGTAGTAGTTGGTCGCCCCCAGATAGACCACATAGGCAAAACCGACCGGCGCCTGAATCCCGTAGGACAGTTGCCCCAGCACCATCGACGCCTGCAGCAGGCCGGTACGCGGATTCAGGTCATATACGACAGCCCCGTCATGCCGGCCGCTTGCGTGAAGATCTGCGACGGGCTGTCGGCCAGCTGTTCCAGTGGTCTTGAACCTGCGTCCCTGGCGCTCTTCGCGCCGTGCTTGCCCGTCTTCTCATTCATTTCAATGCTCCTCGAGGTCGAGACTTCCGTGCACGGGTCAGTCCGCCTTCACGCTACCGATCCCGGCGCGGCCGCGCACACCGGTCCGGGTGAAGCGGCAGAACCGCGTCGTCACGCGCTTGCCCTGCGCGGCTAGCGCTTCAATGGTTGGAAGATGCCAGTGCGATTGGGTCATTCCCAATCCAACGTCGCTCTAAATTCTATGCACCCGGTAATGTGAATTAAGGTGAAGTTGAGTGAAATTTCTTGACCGCCTATTTTGGAATTGCGATTCGCGCATTCCCGGCCTATCTTTCCTAACCACACGCTCCTCTCGCACTGGATCTTAAAATTTGCATCCGCTCCCATTTCAATAGGCTCGGCCAACACGATACGTCGACGGCGAGACGGGAAGATAACCCGCTGAAAGTGAGGTCAGGGTAATTGCAAGGTTAAAACGTATTGGCGCGTACCCAGGAGGCAATCCCGAGCACCCCCTGCCCGGACCAAGCGTGGCGCATGGATCGGCCGACACTCAGGAAGGCGTGGTCTTGAATGGACGGGGCAGTCACGCCAAAGTTTAGGACTGCGATCCTGAACAGTGTATGTGTTCGGTTCGCTTGTTCTGCGCTGAGTTCATGCACATGCATCGTGCGCCATTTCCGCGTTGACGATTCATCTGGCAGTGAAACGATGCGCTTGCGGACTCCACCAATACTCAGTGGAAAAGTCGTGCGGCTGAGACTTTTGCAGGATGAGCGGGACGACCGCGGTCGATGCCAGCTGTCCCGAATACGGGGCTGGCGGTGCAATAGCCTACGTTATCAACAAACTCGCGAGGTGATTTCATGAGCGGTGATTCGGCAATTCACGGACTGTCATCTTACGATCAACACGTCATCGATGATGTGATCGGTCTCGGGTACAGGAGCATCTTCGACATCGCGGCCGAAGCTCGAGGCGCATTTGTTACGAAGCTGTCGTCCCTGAACGGGGCGGACGCCAAGTCAATACACACACTTGCCACATCCCGTGTGCGCGCCCTCACCCAGTTGTATCACGCAATTCAGGTCCGCAATGCCCCGATCCTGAAAGGCATCCGCAGTCTGCAGACGAGTGCTCTGCCCGAAACCCTATCGGAGGCACTGCAGCGAGCCATCAACGGCGCGCCTGATTTCAGCGAGCTATTTCCCCCTCGATCAACCCTCTATGCCGAGGCATTCTCCATTCAGTCCCTATTCTCTCCGGGACGATATGCCACCGAGCTGTACAAGATCTCCAAAAATCTTCATAAATCAAGCAGTCCACTAAATATCGACAAACGCAGGCCCGATATCCGGTTGACCGTGCTCAATGAGCGGTCGCTTACCCACGCGATTCCGGAGCTTGAAGTATTGAATGGCATCCTCATAAAAGGACTGGAATTAAATAACGTCACACTGAATAAGGTGAGTTATCCATGGAATCTACCATACAATGACGACTTGCAAACCATTCGATGCGTATTTTCGGCAATCGGGCTGCCCATGCAGCGGGTATGGGCCGACCTGGCCGATTATCAGTGGAATATGTTTAACCCAATTGCATACCAAGACACGGACAGCCCCCCCGACCCATCCCCAAATGACTCGACCCCATCACCATATGCCAGGGAGCAGCTTGAGCTGATGCCGGGCGCATACAAGCTCCTCGTTTCTGAACCGGCCACGGAAGACATGATTTTGGACCGGTACCACGTGAAGAGGATTGACGATCTGCATCCAGCCTTAATGTTTTCCAATCGAACCGATTTGACATTCAATCAAATCATTGACATGACTTCGCAGCTCAACCTCGAGAAAGACAACTTCACAAAGAGACTCAGTCGGTACTATTTCTATCAAAAACTCACGGCGGCCGAATTGACCGAGTACGGGCTGAGATATCAATCGCAGGGAAATCTAGATGGTTTGCTGTTTGTTACACCAGACGTAAATGACGAATCTATTTACATGATGAGTCTTAATAACCCGTTGGCAGTAGACCAGCTTGACCGCGTCGAGCGATTTATCAGGTTGCAACGCCAAGCGGCTGTCGAATATAGCCAGCTTGATTGGTTGATTTCATCAGCAAACCGAGCGCTGTCCAGACCAACGAGTGACTATCGGGTCGACACCCCCGTTCTCAACGCGATCGCCGAGTTTTGCAGACTCAAAGCGTCCCGCGGGGTGTCAGTCGATATGTTTGCCTGTTTTATCGGGACGATGAATTGTTACGCCCGAAAGTACGAAACCAGCATGTTCGAGTCGGTTTTCGTCTCACCGGCCGCCCGGGCCGCGCCACCGTTGAACGATTCGTTTTCAACCGTAGATTTTCACCCGACAACTTCGGACAAAAATGCGGCGCTGATTGCCGGCGGGCTCGGAGTCTCACAGAACGAGCTATACACCATGGCGCAGCTCGCATTCGACGATTCCAGCAAGGTAACCATGGGGCCACTAGATTACGCGAAGCTGTATCGACAGGCATTCATTCCGAGAATGCTTGGCATCACGTTCCCGGTCGCCAGAACGCTTTGGCAGTTGCTCGATCCCGATCAGGATCTTGCAAAGTTGATTGCTCGCACGCAAACCCTTGAAACGCTGTCCATTATCCGGCAAACAGAAGCGGTCCTGGCATGGATGACGGCCAATCAAATGGATATGGTTTCGGCAGTGTCAATGGTGGCCAACGTCTATAGTAGCGAACCGACACCGGACATATTCAACTTCCTAAGCAATATCTACTCGACAATGGGCAACGATTCGACGGCCATCAGTTATCGCGCAGGCAAACCGATGGGCGATTCGGTGCGCGATATGCTATACAGAATCATTGGTGGATCGTTTAACTTGACGCCTAGTGTCATGTCACTGTTGATTATTTGGCAGGACATGTATTTTGATGACGGCACGTATGGTCTGGACGACTTCTGGGCGGAAATCAATCGAGTCTTTTCTTCCGGGGCGCCTTCGGCACCGGAGACACTCAATGCCCCCAATCTGGTGCGCTACAGCAATGCGTTGGCTCAGCATGCGATGATCAGCAGATGGGCAGGCCTGACTGAACAGGATCTGTTGCTGTTCATTCAAACGCCTGAACGGTTTTTTGATAGCAAGGATGGAAAACTGGAGAAAGCGCCACCGCCGTCGTTTCCGGTCCTGCTGATGCTGCGGCGATTGACCGCGTGGCAAAAACGCGTGAAAACCACCGAAGCGGAGGCCTTCACCTATTTCAGCGTCGCAAACCAGCAGGGGCGGACCGATGTCGAGGCGCTTACCTTGCTGGCGGCAATCCAAGGTTGGAAATTGGAGACCACGCTCCAAATGAACGAGGAGCTTGTCAACGCGAAGATATATCACGATTTCCCTCGCACATTCCAGCAACTGAACCGGCTGGATACCTGGATGACAATGGACCAGCAACTTCAGTGCGGCAGTCGCTGCATCTCCCAGCTCCACCAGATGTCCTTGAACAACGAAGACGAAGACGAAGCGGCCCTGCTCAAGTCGGTTGCCGACGCGCTGCTGGCCAGCACCCAAAGTCCACTCCAGCTCGCATGAGGAGGCGTACCATCATGTCCAACTACGTCGAAACCTACAATCAGCTGATGGAATCGCGGCGCAACGCCTATGTGCCCGCTTACATCACATATTGTATACCGGACACCAAGGTGAATGGCGTTTCACTGAACGACACGATCAAAACGGTCAACGAGCTATACGAATATTTGCTCATTGACCCGATGAACACGTCTCAAGTCGATACGACGATGATTGGGGCGACCATTTCAAGCCTGCAAATGTATATCAATGAATGCATTTCCGGCGCCGAACCCGAGGTCAACAACGCCCCCGGTTCGACCATGGTTGATCAATCGAGAGCTGGCGGATTCCTGTACGACTGGAAGTCATACAATCAGGCCTATTCCACGTGGTCAGCCAAAGAACGGCTTCAATATTATGCGTCGAATTATATCGCCCCTGATCTGCGTCAAAACAAAACGCCCCTGTTCGACGACCTTTCCCAGAATCTCTCGCAGGGAAAGATGAATCTTGAAAAGACAGAGCAAGCATTTACCACTTACGTAACTGGCTTTGAGGAGTTGGCCAATCTTCAAACCATCAGTGGTTATCTCGCTGGATTTGATGTATCGGAAGAGAGTCATGATACGATATATTTCGTTGGAAGGACGAATAGCGAGCCGTGCAAATATTATATGCGATCTTGCGATATGGCATCCAGAAGCGAGAACAAGAAAATATCATCTACGGCGTGGTCGGGATGGGAAGAGATATCCGCGCCGATCGCTTCACCCATTAACGACTTTGTGTCATGCGCGCGGTTCAACAGCCGCCCGCACGCTTGCTGGATTTCCAGCGCCATTAATGGTCAATCCAAGGCAACGAACGACGCCACGCTGGCTTATTCGATCAATATCTACGCCCAGTGTTCCGACAAAAGCTGGTCTTCATATCGCCAAATCCCGATCCCTGCGTTGGCGACCGGATATCTTCCCAATCGCGTATGGTGCGCAAACTATTTGGCTGGAAGCTATGCATTGTTTCTCGAGCTTTCCGGTGGCTCAGGAAAAAAGCTGTTCGCCACATTTGATCAGATTGACTGGGAAGATATTACCGGCGACGTAGCCAATATTCCGGATGGATTTATATTTCGCGATGTCGGCTACTCCACCCCAAAACTGTTCAGAGTTGGCGAAAAATTTCTTGTAAATAATACACTTTGCGAAGTGGAGAACGACAATCCGGATAAGTTCTCTATGACAATAATTACTTCGCTATCGTCAATGACCTACACTTTGATTAATGAGTACCTTATCAACATAATCACCAAAACAGCGCAGAGGTCGTCGTCAAATTCTTTTGCTTTGGATTATTCGTCCGACCCACCTACCTACGGCATCGCTTTTGCAGGATCAAACAACCCGGACTATCGCATTTGGGTCAAGTTGCCAAACGTCACCGCGTATAGAAGCAAGTGGCTTCGAAGCTATTTTGGAATTGATGCGCCGTATTTTAAATTTTCGCGCTACCTGCTTGAGTTTATGCCAAAAGTGGGGGCATCAGCCGCACCACTAGCACAAACCTCAACCAACTCGGGCCCATTTTTTTACGCCACCCTCGAAAATGGAGGAATCAATCGGCTATTGAGCTATGCGACTCAAACGTTCCCCATTGAAACGCCCGACGGACCAACCGGCCCATCAGCGTCGATCAACTTCAATAGCGCCTATGGCCTGTATTTCTGGGAACTCTTTTTCTATGCGCCCTTCTTGATCGCCGATCGCTATCTTGTGCAGCAGGACTACGATAACGCGGCGTTGTGGTACCAATATATTTTCAGCAATGCCGGATACCGAAACGAGGCTGGCAAACTCGAAACCATCGGCGACGACAACGAGGTTCGATACTGGAACGTGGTCCCGCTGCAGCAGGACGACTCATGGAACGAGGTCATTCCCCCGACGCTCGATCCCAACGCGATCGGAATGAACGATCCCATGCAATTCAAGATGGCGATCTTTCTCAGAACCGTGGAGATGCTGATCCAGTGTGGCGACCATTACTACCGTCAGTTGGACAGGGAGGCACTGACCAGAGCCAGGATGTACTACCTGAATGCCGCGGAGCTTCTCGGGCCGCGCCCGACGATTGACTACAACGACAGCTGGCCCGATCCGACGATTGGTGACGAAGCGGGACAGCTGGTGGTTTTCAATGCCGATGATCCAGACGCGACGTCGTCGACCTGGATGAGTCAGGCCCTGCTCGCGTGGCTCGAAGGCCAAAATGGCAATTTTTTGCCACCGTACAACGAAGAGCTGTTGCACTGCTGGGACACACTGGAGCTCCGCTTCTATAACCTTCGCCACAATCTGAGCATAAATGGCCGGCCGTTGTCGCTGCCGATGTATGCCGAACCGCTTTCGCCGACCGAATTGCAATTGCGAAGCAGCGCGGGGACCGGCCCAGGCGTCGACACGATGCCGCAGGCAGCATTTGAGTGCCAGTTCCGGTTTCAGTTTCTTCTTGACCAAGCGAAGTACGCCGCAGGCAATGTCGTGCAATTCGGCGCGAGCCTGCTCGGCACCCTCGAGAAGGGCAATAACGAAGCCATGACGCTGTTGCTTCAGACTCAGCAAAAGAGCGTGTTGACGCAAATGCAGAGTATTCAGAACACCAATCTGTCGATCCAGGAGAACACGCTTACCTCTACAAATAAGGCAAAGGAGGCGGCGCAGAAGCGCTTGGAATACTATGATGGGCTGTTGAAGGAAGGATGGACTGCCGATGAGAGAAATTCAATTAATTTAAGTTATGCCGCAACTTCAGCAAACTACGTGTCCGTACCATTATTGGGTGTGGCCACTGGCCTTTGTTACATCCCAACTATTTTTGGTCTCGCCGATGGAGGGGCGCAGCCCGGCATGGGAATGATGAATGCAGCCTTTTCATTTCAGGCATTGGCCCAATCGCTTCAAATGACCTCGGGTAATTTGGGGCAGGTCGCCGCATATGATCGCCGCACGCAGGAGTGGCAGATGCAGAAGGAAAACTCAAGTCTCGAATGCGAACAACTCGATGCGCAAATCGCGGCACAGTCCCAACAAATTGAGATGGCGAGAAAGCAAATCGCACTCAACGACCTTGAACGGGCCAATCAGGACACAGTATACAACTTCCTTCGCACCCGTTTTACCGGACAGCCACTGTACAACTGGATGACGGCGCGGCTTTCGGCGCTGTACTATCAACTGTATGACGTGACGCTGGAACTGTGCCTCACGGCAAAACGCGCGTTGGCGCGCGAGATCGGTGCAAAGAATGCCGACCAGATGTTCACCGCGCCCATGTGGAACGATCTGTACCAGGGGCTACTTGCTGGCGAAGGACTGCTTCTGGAACTGCAGAGAATGGAGAATGCGTGGCTCAAATTCAACACGCGCGGCCTGGAAATTCAGAGAACAGCGTCCTTGAACACGTTGCTCGTCGCGTCGAATCCGGCACGCTCACTCTCATCGGCCATCAGTCAAGCCCTTGCTGCAGCAGGTTCACCCCAACCTCCCGCTCCCAACTCCAGCGGCGTAAGCGTCGTATTCCAAAGCAGCGGTGTGCTGCGCATTGAACTTGACATCGCGTCACTGAAACTTGCCGAGGCCTGTAACAGCACTGGCAGTGTTGGTCGCTTCTACAGCATCAGCGTCACCTTGCCTACGCTGCTCGGCCCGTATCAGGACGTGAATGCGACGCTCGAGTTGGCCAGCGATTCACAGGCGGCGATACCGGAGGCGACGATCGCGGTGTCGCGAGGGCTGGACGACATGGGAATTTTCGTCTCAGACGCAAATGGCGCCCGCTACCTTCCGTTTGAAGGTATGTCGACGGAGCGTGGAACGCTGATCCTGAATATCTATCAGGTCAAGGTCGGTGAACCGCAGAGGGCGCTGGTGGAGCGCTTGACCGATGTGATCTATCAATTGCGCTATACGCTCAAAGATGAGTGATTCATAGACGGTGAAGCGAGCGGCCAACCAGGAGAGCGCAGATGAACATGGTCGGGCAGTCGGAGCCCCTCAACATATCCTTACCCGCCCTACCCAAAGGTGGCGGCTCCATTCAAGGCATGGGGGAAGCACTCGGTAGCGGCGGCCCGACTGGGCAGTCCTCGCTCTCCATTCCCTTGCCGATCTCGCCAGGACGTGGCTATGCGCCGAACCTGACACTGACGTACAGCAGCGGCCAAGGCAACGGTTGTTTCGGTGTCGGCTGGGACGTGCCGTTGCTCACGATCCGGCGGCGCACCAGCAAAGGGGTGCCCCGCTATCTGGGCAACGACGACTATCTGGCGCCGAACAATGAGGTGATGACGCCCGAACTGGATGACGCCAACCGTGTCGTTTCGACCCAAGTCGCGCGATATGGTGGTGTGCAACTCGATCAAACCTATACCGTTACCCGCTACTTTCCTTGCGTCATGAGCGGCTTCGATCGCATTGAGCATTGGCAGGGAACCGGGGACGGCGGCGATTTCTGGCTGATCCACTCGGTGGATGGCCAACTGCACTGTCTGGGCAAAACGCCGTTGTCCAGAATCGCCGACCCTTCGGATTCGACGAAGATTGGCCAATGGCTGCTTGACGAATCGTGCTCGCCAAACGGTGAGCACATCTGCTACGTCTATCAACGCGAGAATGAAGCAAATGTCGACATGACCGGCCAGGAGGCTGACCGAACGCAAACCACCAATCGCTACCTGAGACAGGTTCAGTACGGCAATGCCCGTCCTTACGCTCCACTCTATGCGTGGGGAAACGTCCCGGTTGCCGACACGCCGACGTGGCTGTTCACGTTAATCTTCGACTATGGCGAACGGACCCTCAACGCCTTGATCGCCCCGCCGTACGCCCCTCAGCAACCTTGGCCGTGCCGGAAGGATTCGTTTTCCGATTACGCGCTGGGGTTTGAGGTCCGCACGCACCGGCTGTGCCATCAGGTGCTGATGTTCCATCATTTCCCGGCAGAGTTGGGCACGCCTGAGTATCTGGTCAGTCGACTGTTGTTGCGCTACGAGCAAACGCCTAGGCTCAGTCGTCTCGTCACCGCCCAAAGTTTGGCTTACGAGCAGAATGGTACGGTGCAGTCGATCCCGCCCCTGGAATTGAGCTATACCGCGTTTGATCCGGTTTTCTCCACCACCGCTTACCAGAGCCTGCCTGCCTTTCCCGGCTGGAACAATGGCGTCCAGTATCAGTTGGTGGATCTCTACGGTGAAGGGGTGTCCGGTATTCTGTATCAGGTCGGAGGCGACTGGCGCTATCTGGCGCCGCAACGCGGCAACGACGGCCCGGACTCGATTGGCTACACCACCTGGCAATCGCTGCCGATCGTCCCATCCGCGTCCCCCGAGCAGAAGCGGTTGATGGATCTCACCGGCGATGGCCGCCTGGACTGGATCATTGCTCAACCAGGACTGGCTGGATATTTCACCCTGAATCCGGATCGGAGCTGGTCACACTTTATTCCGTTCGCGGCTTTCCCGACCGAGTTTCTGCAACCGTCCGCACAACTGGCCAACCTGGTGGGCGGCGGGCTGGCCGATCTGGCACTGATCGGCCCGAGAAGCGTGCGACTCTACCCCAATCGGCGGGCCGATGGCTTCGGCCCGCCGATGAACGTGGCGCACGGTGGGGACAACACCTTGCCCGTATTCGATGCCGATGCGGGTGTGCTGGTTGCCTTCAGCGATGTGCTGGGCTCAGGCCAGTCGCATCTCGTCTGCGTCCGCTATGACAGTCTGACGTGCTGGCCCGATCTGGGTTGGGGGCGGTTCGGGGTGCCGCTCGTGCTGGCGACCCTGCCCTTTGACCCCGGCTCCTTCGACCCAGCCCGCGTGTTTCTGGCGGATATCGACGGATCCGGTGCCACGGATTTGATCTATGCCGAGTCGGACCGCTTTCTGATCTTCCTGAATCAGTCCGGCAACGGTTTTGATTCCGTGCCATGCATCCTGCCGATGCCCCCCGGAATTACCTACGACCGGCTGGACCAGGTCAGCTTCGCCGATATGGATGGAACGGGCACGGTGAATCTGGTGCTTACCGTCTCGCATATGGTTCCGTCGCACTGGTGCTATTCGTTTTCGCGGACCAAGCCCTATCTGCTGGAACAAATTAACAACAACATGGGGGCACAAACGACACTGTCTTACCGAAGTTCAGCGCAGGAATGGTTGGACCAGAAGCAGGCCGATCCCGTGAGTGTCTGTCATTTGCCGTTTCCCTTACCGCTGTTAAGCGGGATAGTCAGTCTGGATGAGGTCAGTGGGAACACACTCACGCAGCGCTTTGAATATCGGGAAGGCGTTTATGCCGGGGCCGATCGGGAATTTCGGGGCTTTGGATTCGTGCAGCAGTTGGATACCGACAATACGGCGGCGTCCACGGCAGAGAACCTCCCGAACACCGCGCCTGCCCTAACGAAAATTTGGTATCACACGGGCGCGGAGGACGCGGAAGTCAACCCGGCAACACCGCCGTATACGGACCCGGCCATGTTCACGCTTGGGCCGACGCGGTTTACGACCTTCAATGCGTCAACGCAGCAGGACGACGCGCTGGGGGATGTGGATGCGATGACCCGCTATCAATTATGTCGTGCACTGACAGGGCGTCAGCTGCGGATGGAAGTCTATGGGGTGGACGATAGTCCGCAGAAGGGCGTGCCCTATCTCGTCACGACCAGCCAGTATCAGGTACGGCTGGTGCAGCGTTCCAGCGCGACGCATCCGTATTCCGTGGCGGTGACGAGCCCGCTGGCCGAGCTGTCGGTGAATTACGACCGCATTGCATCCGATCCGCAAGTTCATCAAACGGTGGTTATGCAACGGGATGCATTCTGCATCCCGCTCTCGAGCGTCGCGATCAGCTATGCTCGCCGACCCCAGCCGACGACGAATCCGTACCCTCCCACTGTCCCGAATGAGCAATGGTCGAGTACGTATGACAGCAGCCAGCAAGACTTGCGGCTCATTGAAACGCGCCAGAGCGTGTACAACCTGATTGACCCACAGGTATGGCGTCTGGGTCTCCCGTATCAGCAGCGCCAGAATGTCATCACGAATCCGAGCGGATATACCGGCTATCCGGCCGATGCGCGCGGCCTTGACTACGAGGCCTTGCATCTGCCGAATGGCGTGCTCGGGTCCAACCAGACGCGCATCCTGGCCGGTCAGGGGGTGACGTACTACTTCAATGAAGCGGGCACAGCAGCGCTTCCGGCCGGAGCATTGCCGCCCCCATTGGCACTGGTTCACCATATCGAAACGGCGGAACTCGACGAAGAAATGCTGCAGGTATACTCAGGCATTCAGGATCTTCCCACCGAGTTGACCAGTGCCGGCTACCGACAGCAATCGCTCGTCTTGCCGGTGCCCGGCGAGAGCCCCGGCACAGTCTGGGCGATCCCGCACAGCTACACCACCTATGTCGCCGACGGCCAGCCGTTGCCGTTCTGGCTGCCCAGGGGCCAGAAAAGTACGCTCATTGTCGGGCCTCAAAGCTTCACCTACGACAACCACTACTGCGTCGTCACGTCGGTGACGGATGCCGTTGGGCTGGCCACCACCGCCCGCTACGACTACCGCTTTTTGACGCCTTGGGAGGTAACGGATGCGAACGAGAACCGGCAACAGGTTCTCCTGGATGCGCTGGGCAGAGTGTTGGCTACCGCGTTCTTTGGCACTCAGTTGGCACCTGACGATTCGTCCCCCGTTCTCACCGGGTTCGCACCGGTGAGCGAATTTAACGCCGCCGCCCCGCCGCTGCATTCGATCACCACCGCGTTGGCTGATCCCGTGGGCGCGCTTCAGCAGGCGGCCACGGTCAATCTTGTTGATCGGTACAGTTGGATGGGGCAGATTTCTGCCGCTCAACTGTACGCCTACGTCGACCCGTCTGCCGTAACCGCGCTTTGGCAAGCGCTTCAGGCGCATCATTTGATCACAGCGTTTGGGCATCTATTAGCCAAAGGACGCCGCTGGGCGAGCGGCGGGCCGGACCTTCCCGGCATCCCCGCGGCAATGCGCACGCTGTTCAACACGGCCCCACGCAGCCCGGTGCATGGCGCCGGGCTGTCCGCCCAGCAGTTCGCCCTTCCGTCGACACCCGAGACGCAGCAGATCCAGATCGTGCTGGCGTATGGCGATGGATTCGGACGACCCCTGCAGTCCCTGCAAAAGACCGTCCCGGGGCCGGCCTATGTCGTCGGTAACAACGGTCAACTCGTGCTGGACGACACCGGCCAGCCGCTGGTTCGTGATACCGCTCCAAATTCGCGGTGGCTGGTGTCGGGCCGAGTGGACTACAACAACAAGGGACTGCCGGTGCGGCGCTACCAGCCGTACTTTGTCGACCAACCGTGTTACGTGAACGACGCCTCGATCCAGCAGTGGGGCTATGCCGACACCTTGTACTATGATCCGCTGGGACGTGAGCGGGAAATGGTCACGTCCCTCGGCTACGTGCAGCGGAGTAGCTATTATCCATGGTTTACGGTGGCGGAAGACCTGAACGACACGCTGCACGAGGTACTAGGATCATGAGTGCTGCTACCGTTTCCGATGCGGCAACCGCGCGGCGCTGCGCGGGCACGCCCACCGTCACCGTGATCGACAACCGCGGCCTGGTCGTGCGCACCGTGCAGTACAACCGCACGGCGGGCGACGATCCGCTCGATGAGCTGATCACGCGCCAGAGCTGGTCCGCGCGCAGCCAGTTGCTCAGCCGCATCGACCCGCGCCTGTTCGACGAACGGCAGCTCGATCCGGCCGTGCCGCCCAACTTCCGCTATGTCCGCGCGCTGTCCGGCCAGCCGCTCGCGATCGCCAGTCAGGACGCCGGCAACCGTACCGCGCTGTATGACGTCGAGGGCGGCGCCGTCTGGCAGCACGACAGTCGCGACCAGCAGCTGCGCCACACCTACGACCTCCGGCACCGCCCGGTGTCGGTCACCGAGCAGGCCGGCGCCGCCACACCGCGCATCAGCGAGCGCCTCCTCTATGGCGACGCCACCGCCGCCGACAACGCCAACCTGCGCGGCCAGTTGCGGCAGGCCTGGTCGCCCGCCGGGATGGCCGAGACGCCGTCCTACAGCCTCGCCGGCCAACCGCTGGCCACCGTTCAACAGTTCCTGCGCGACGACGTGCTCGACAGCGACTGGGCCAGCGACAACCCGGGCGCCTGGGTGCGCGACCTCGCGCCCGACACCTACACGACCCGCTGGGCCTACAACGCCCTCGGTCAGGAGCTCGAGCGCGTCGATGCGTGCCACAACCGGCAGCGCCAGCACTTCAACGTGGCCGGCCAGCTTGCCGCCAGCGAACTGCAGCTAGCCGATCAGTCCACCTGGCAGCCGCTGCTGCGCGCGATCACCTACAGCGCCGCCGGCCAGGTGCTGCGCGAGGAGGCCGGCAACGGCGTCGTCACCGACTACACCTATGAGCCGCAGACCCAGCGCCTGGCCGAACTCCACACCACCCGTCCGCCCCAGGCCGGGCGCACCACGCTGCTGCAGGCGCTGTCCTATCAGTACGACCCGGTCGGCAACCTGCTGGCGATCGACGACGCGGCCAAGGCCACCCGCCACACCCGCAACCAGCGCGTCGCGCCCGCCAGCCATTACAGCTACGACGCGCTGTACCAGCTCACCCGCGCCACCGGCCGCGAGAACGCCAACGCCGGCCGCCAGAGCCAGGCGCTGCCGCCGCCGATCGTGCCGCTGTTCCAGGAAATCGGTGAGCTGACCCCCTACACGCGCACCTACCGTTACGATCGCGGCGCCAACCTCACGACCCTCCAGCATCAGGGCACCCGCTCCTCCTACACGCAGCAGATGGTGGTCGCGCGCACCTCGAATCGCGCGGTGCCACAGACCGACGGCCTCACGCCCGGCGACGTGGCCAGCTATTTCGACGCCTGCGGCAACCTCAAGGCCCTGGGCGCGAGCCAGCCGCTCGCGTGGGACAGCCGCAACCAGCTGCAGCGCACCACCCAGGTCGTGCGCCGCGGCCTCGACGACGACACCGAGGTGTACTGGTATGACGGCGCCGGCCAGCGGGCCACCAAGCTCGGCACCGCCCGCACCAGCGGCACCACCCGCACCGAGCGGGTGCGCTACCTGCCCGGACTCGAGCTGCGCCAGATCGAGCAGACCCGCACCGGCGAGACCCTGCCGACGCCTGTCGAACGCCTGCAGGTGCTCACGCTCGGCGCGGCCGGCCGCCAGTCGGTGCGTCTGCTGCATTGGGAATTGGGCCAACCCTCGACGATCGAGAACGACCAGCTGCGCGTCAGCCTCGACGACCAGATCGGCTCGTCGATGCTCGAGCTCGACGCGCAGGCGGACCTCCTGACCTGGGAGGAGTACTACCCGTATGGCGGTACCGCCGTGTGGTCCGCCCGCAGCGACACCGAGGCGAAGTACAAGTACGTGCGCTACTCGGGCCAGGAGCGCGACGCCACCGGCCTGTACTACTACGGCTTCCGCTACTACGCGCCGTGGCTTGCCCGCTGGCTCAACCCTGATCCCGCCGGGCCGGTCGACGGGCTCAACCTCTTCTGCATGGTCAAGAACAATCCGATTACACAGCGCGATGCTCTCGGCATGGGACTGCTCGACTGGCTTCGTCGCTTGTTGAAAGAGCGAGAACTAGTGCCGCCTACAACAGAGTCAATCACACTGCCTGGATTACCGTCATCCGGACTCTACACAATTCCGCCTCTCCCCCCTCCAGATCTCAGCGTATCTGAGAGAAAGGACGTCGATACTTTCCAATCCGCAGTAGAGAAACGACAGGTTACTTTAAATAGAGTTCTCTTAACTGATGCCCAGTTAACGGAAAACATCCCAGAATCCATGGCAAGCACCGTAATGGCGCTAACAAAGCCAGATTATTTTGGGGAAGTTTGGTCTGCCATCATGGAGAAAATTGAGGGCGGAATTCATTTCCCAGCGAAGACGATAGGATCCGAATTAATTTCGGATACGGCAATTGAATACAACATTCAAACAAGCAATGCTCAAAAATTAGCCGAGGATGAGCCAGATGTTAGTATTGTCTATAAATTCGGAGCCTCCCCATTAATATTTGCCCCACACATCCCAATGGACGATATAGATGAAATACCTTTTCCGGATCCGGCATTAGTTTCAGTCGAATTTGCGTTAGCTCACTACCCGGGCCCAGTTCCCGAAGGCAAGACCGCTCTCGAATATAGCGAAGTAGAAGAATCCGCGCGGTGGATGACTCGCAGTCTTTCACGTGGCAAGATCAAGTTCGGTGTGTTCTACGGAGGAGAATCACACGAGTATGACTATTTCCACCCATCACCCGAAAAGTGAAAATTACGGCGGCCAGATGCGCGGGCTTTGTAGTGGCCTAATGAATCCGGACACTGATTTAGGCGAGAATGGCCGCCATGAAGAGGTGTCTGATTGCTTTGTTCGGAAGGGGTAGTTGCGCGGCAGCGTGAGGTCGAGTAGAAAGGCAATTGATCTATCCACTTCGTGAACGTTCAGTGCCTTACAAAGCCAAGTTGAAATCCGGTGCGCCGCGCAAACGCCCGAAACCGACATATCGGATCGCGAACGCCCGCGCCTACAATCAGAGCCTGAAGCGGCGAGGCCAGTTCAGCCTCTACTGTAAGCGGCTCGGGACGGCCGTTCGCCCGTGGAGCGTGATCGGAGGTATCGTAGTTCCTGACTTGAGACAGATCGTGTAGCCAAACGGCAAGTGAGTTCTCTTATCCTAGAGGCAAGGAGAACTCGATGAAGAAGCGACACACCGACGAACAGATCAGCCGCATTCTGCGGGAAGCCGAGAGCCGTGAAGAGCCGGTGAAAGACCTGTGCAAGCGGCACAACATCACGGAGCAGACGTTCTACCGCTGGCGAAACAAATTCGGCGGTATGGATGTGGCCGAAGCCCGTCGGCTCAAAGAGCTTGAATCGGAAAACGAACCGCTGAAACGCCTGATCGCCGAGCAACTGCTGGTGATCGATGGCCTGAAGGAGTTCAGCCGAAAAAAATGAGCACCCCGACGGGCCGGCGCGAAGCGCTGGAAGTCCTGATCCGGCGGGGGCTGTCACAACGCAAGGCATGTCGTTACCTGGAGTTAAGTGTATGCGATCCACGAACGACGTCCTTCAGAGCGAAGCTGTGGAGCGATTGAGGTGTGGTAACGAAGCGCGTCAGCGCGGGTCGGCCGGCATTTTCCAGGGCAGCAACGCGTCGTAGTCGTCGACGCTCTTCGCCAGCGGTAGGTGTTGGAACAGCCAGGTGAGATAGCGATATGGGTCGATGCCATTCGCCTTGCAGGTCTCGACGAGAGAGTACAGATTGGCACTCGCGTGCGCGCCGTCGACGGTATCGCTGAACAACCATCCGCGGCGGCCGACGCAGAACGGGTGAATCGCGTTTTCACAGGGGTTGTTGCTGATCGGCCAGTCGCCGTTTTCGACGTAGCGGATGAGCTTCGGTCACGCGCTCAACTTGACATTGCCCCTTGCAGGGCTTGGCCCAACTACGTTTTGCATGTCCGACTACGTCAGCCCCATGACGTTCGAGAAGAACTGGGCCGCCGCTCGGCGTTGTTGCATAAATCAGGCACGGGGACGAAGTAATGCCTTTGTTCATGATCTCAGACGCTGCGGACGGACTGCGGGCGCGCGAGCTCAGTCATGCGATTGAGCACGCCTACACGGACGGAGACTTCCACCGCTTGCGAGTCGGTGCGCCGAGCCCACAAACATGGACCCGTGAGCGTCTTGAACCGATACATGGCGTTCTCGGCGAGCGAACGACGGTGATAGCCGCAGCCCTTCTTCCATTCCCGGCGGCCGACTCGGGCGATCATATCGACCGCTTCGTTACGCCATGCGGCTCCCGGCGCGCTCGCTTTCCAGTGAACGGCGCCGTCGCGCGGCGGAATACTGGGTGTCGCGCCGCGTACCGCAATCGCGGCATGGCACGACTTGGAGTCGTAAGCGCCATCGCCGCCCACGGTTCCGAGCCGTTCGTCGGCTGGAATCTGGTCGAGCAATTCGGCCAGGACGTCGCCGTCGGCGACGTCCTGGTGCGTCATCAGTGTGGCACGCACATGACCGGTATTCGTGTCGAGCGCGATATGCACTTTGCGCCACGTGCGACGCTTCGAATAGCCATGTTGGCGCACCTTCCATTCGCCTTCGCCGTAGACCTTCACGCCCGTGCTGTCGACCACCAGATGAATCGGGGCGCCATCGCGCAAGATCGGCAGTTGGACGGCAAGAGTTTGCGCCCGACGGCAGAGCGTCGTGTAGTTCGGCACGGGCAAGGTGGCGAAAGCCAGATCGCGCAGGCTTTGCGCAAAGCCTTGCAGGGCACGCAACGGCAAGCGGAACACGGTTTTCAAGCCAAGCAACGCCTGAATCAATGCATCGCTGTACAAGCGCGGACGGCCGCGTGTCGGCTCAACCTCGGGCATGCTCGCAAGAGCGGCTTCGTCGATCCACATCGTGACGTTACCTCGGTTGATCAGGCCGGCGTTATAGGCCGCCCAGTTCCTGACGCGGTAGCGCGCCTTCGGCTCACGCGTCTTGCTTGTGTCCCTGCGCATCTTCTCGGAAAAAATCGAGAATCTACGCAGGAACCCGAATTGTTAACAGGGGCTGCACCCCGGACCGTTGCGCGTAAACGTCACCACGCCGCGACTGATTTATGCAACAACTCCCCGCCGCTCAGCAAGGGCAAGCGGCCTGATTGCCTCGGCTATGGGATTCGTGAAACAGGGGCAAGGTCACTAGATAGTATAGTCGCGTACGCAACCAACTGGGCGACTAACCTTCCGAACAAAGCCGAAACGAGGCATGGTCAGACAACGCCCAGCTCCTCAAACAGCTGCTTCTTTTCGTCCTTGCTCAAAATACCCCTACCAACTCCCTCGCGCAGGGTAAAAGTTCCGTTAGGATAAATCGATATGCCGCTAGAGCCGGCAATCACCACCGAAACCCCTTCGTTCTTCATTAGATTTAATATTGGCTGGTCATTCGAGCCATAATTCTGCCCTATTGCAGCCTCAAGTCCGGTATCGCTTTGGCTGTTAATTCCACCCACCCAAATCACCACTCCCCCACCCTCTAATTGTTTTTTAAGCTTGAGAAGCAAGCGAGGCATCCTATCCTCATCGGTTAAACCGAATTCCAAACTACTCCCCCTCAAGTGGATAAGCGTACGTTTGGTATAGATTTCGCCTACCAAGGCTGATAATACAGCTAGCGCAGAACAATCCCACAAGGCATCAGTCATCAAAATCGCCCCCATCTTCTCCACCACAAATTCGCCCATTTTCACTTCAATTATTTTGGAATTCCCCGCATTTTCGCTGACTTGCTCACTTGCACTGGACACCGTGGATATGGAACTCCATTTGAGAATTTTCCGGTTTGTATCGCTCTGTTGCTCCGCACTTGAGTTCGCGAACGGCGATCGTTGGTCCGCTGGCGATGGCGAGCCCGTGGTACTGGGCTGGTTGACGAGAGGATTGGCAATCGTCACAGCATAATTACCTGAAGGACTTGGGTCATTCAACAAATGCTCGCCTTGTAATGCTGACGATTGGATATCCAAGGCCATGTTTCCCGCCCTTGGCATAGCACCAGATGAGGGTGCTGGTATGTGGGGGGCATGAGGGACACTAGCGTGAAGTCGTGCGCGCACATCCACGGGCATATTGCCACTGACGTGACGGGTGAGTAATACCAACCCACCTACGTCCTGGTTCGAAACTGGATTATTCCCGACCATGCAGAAGAGGTTGAGCCCGTCGACCGGCCCGGCGGGATCAGGGTTGAGCCAGCGGGCAAGCCACGGCGCGTAGTAGCGGAAGCCGTAGTAGTACAGGCCGGTGGCGTCGCGCTCCTGGCCCGAGTAGCGCACGTACTTGTACTTCGCCTCGGTGTCGCTGCGGGCGGACCACACGGCGGTACCGCCATACGGGTAGTACTCCTCCCAGGTCAGGAGGTCCGCCTGCGCGTCGAGCTCGAGCATCGACGAGCCGATCTGGTCGTCGAGGCTGACGCGCAGCTGGTCGTTCTCGATCGTCGAGGGTTGGCCCAATTCCCAATGCAGCAGACGCACCGACTGGCGGCCGGCCGCGCCGAGCGTGAGCACCTGCAGGCGTTCGACAGGCGTCGGCAGGGTCTCGCCGGTGCGGGTCTGCTCGATCTGGCGCAGCTCGAGTCCGGGCAGGTAGCGCACCCGCTCGGTGCGGGTGGTGCCGCTGGTGCGGGCGGTGCCGAGCTTGGTGGCCCGCTGGCCGGCGCCGTCATACCAGTACACCTCGGTGTCGTCGTCGAGGCCGCGGCGCACGACCTGGGTGGTGCGCTGCAGCTGGTTGCGGCTGTCCCACGCGAGCGGCTGGCTCGCGCCCAGGGCCTTGAGGTTGCCGCAGGCGTCGAAATAGCTGGCCACGTCGCCGGGCGTGAGGCCGTCGGTCTGTGGCACCGCGCGATTCGAGGTGCGCGCGACCACCATCTGCTGCGTGTAGGAGGAGCGGGTGCCCTGATGCTGGAGGGTCGTGAGGTTGGCGCCGCGATCGTAACGGTAGGTGCGCGTGTAGGGGGTCAGCTCACCGATTTCCTGGAACAGCGGCACGATCGGCGGCGGCAGCGCCTGGCTCTGGCGGCCGGCGTTGGCGTTCTCGCGGCCGGTGGCGCGGGTGAGCTGGTACAGCGCGTCGTAGCTGTAATGGCTGGCGGGCGCGACGCGCTGGTTGCGGGTGTGGCGGGTGGCCTTGGCCGCGTCGTCGATCGCCAGCAGGTTGCCGACCGGGTCGTACTGATAGGACAGCGCCTGCAGCAGCGTGGTGCGCCCGGCCTGGGGCGGACGGGTGGTGTGGAGTTCGGCCAGGCGCTGGGTCTGCGGCTCGTAGGTGTAGTCGGTGACGACGCCGTTGCCGGCCTCCTCGCGCAGCACCTGGCCGGCGGCGCTGTAGCTGATCGCGCGCAGCAGCGGCTGCCAGGTGGACTGGCCGGCCAGCTGCAGGTCGCTGCCGGCGAGCTGGCCGGCGACGTTGTAGTGTTGGCGCTGACGGTTGCCGCGTGTCACGGATCGCCGTTATGGAGCCAATCCGTGATCGGCATATAGGCGCCACCTGATGATCGGCGCATAGGCGCCAGTCCAGGATCGGCGTAAAGACGCCAGCAGCGCCGGGGCAAAGGCGCGGTTCGAACTTTCCTAGTCGGTACGCTCTGTTCTTTTTGAACGGAGCGTCCATGGCCAATCGGAGGTTCGAATTGTTTGAGTATCGCCAAGTCCTTGTCCGTATGCGGCAGGGCGACTCCGACCGCGACATCGCGCGCGGCGGACTGATGGGACGCAAGAAGCTCACGAGCGTACGCCGCGAAGCACAGACGCGGGGTTGGCTCGATCCCACGCAACCGTTGCCGGACGATACGGTTATTGCAGGGGTCTTCGGCCGCACGCCGCATCTGCCGAGTACCTGTGTGTCGACTGTGGAGCCGTTTCGCGAGCAGATTCGCAACTGGCTCGCGGCTGGCGTTCAGGGCACCACGATCCACGCCGCACTTCGCCGCAACCACGGCTACACCGGTAGCTACTCGGCAGTTCGCCGTATGGTTGGGCATCTTGCCGCCGAGCGCGGCGTGGCTGCCACGACGATCCTCGAGTTCGCGCCGGCCGACGCGGTGCAGGTCGACTTCGGCGCCGGTCCCGTGCTGAGCGTCGAGAGCATTGAGGTTCGGACGTGGATCTTCGTGATGACGTTGTGCTGGTCGCGTCACCAGTACGCCGAGATCGTGCTGGATCAAACCGTCGAGACGTGGCTGGCTTGCCACCGGCGCGCCTTCGAATGGTTCGGCGGCCGGCCTAGCCGGATCATCATCGACAACGCGAAGTGCGCGATCATCCGAGCCTGCCGGTACGATCCGGCCGTACAACGCTCCTACGCGGCGCTTGCCGAGGCCTACGGCTTCAAGATCGACGCCTGTCCGCCACGCGATCCCCAGAAGAAAGGCGTCGTCGAGTCGGGCGTCAAATACGTCAAGAAGTCCTTCGTGCCGCTGCGCGAGTTCCGGGATCTGGCCGATGCGAATCGGCAGCTTCGCGAGTGGGTCCTGCAGGAAGCCGGCACACGCACGCACGGCACGACCCACGAGCAACCGCTCGCGCGCTTCGCGATCGAGAAGCCGCTGCTCGCGGCGTTGCCGGACGTGGCGCCGGTGATCTCCGTCTGGAAGGAAGTCAGCGTCCACCGCGACGGCCACATCGTCTACCGCAACGCGCTGTACTCGGCACCGTATGCACTGGTCGGCAAGCCCCTCTGGCTGAAGGCGACCGACACGGTCATCCAGTTGTACCACCAGCATCAGCTCGTCGCGACCCACCCGCGGCAACGGGCCGGTGGTCGCCATACGGTCCGGGACCATCAGCCGCCCGAAGCTCAGGCCTGGCTCGAACACGATCCGCAGTGGTGTCTGGCCCGGGCGAAGGAGATCGGGCCGTCGTGCCACGGCGTGATCCTCGCGTTGTTCAACGACACGGTGCTCGTGAACCTGCGCGGCGCGCAGGGCCTCATCCGGCTGCGCGAGCAGGTCGGCGACGCCCGGCTGGAAGCGGCCTGCGAGCGCGCGCTCGCCTTCAGCAGCCCGAAGTATCGCACCGTCAAGGGCATCCTCGACAAGGGCCTGGAAGGCCAGGCCACCACGCGCGCTACCGCGATGCCGGGCGGTACCTACCAGGACGGCGGCCGCTTCGGCCGTGACCTTCAATCCCTGCTGATCCACTGAATCCATGAATCCGAGTCCCGAACTGAATTCCATCCTCAAGCAGCTTCGCCTGTCCGGCATCCTCGACTCGCTCGAACAGCGCAACCGCGAGGCCATCGACGGACAACTTGCCTACACCGAGTTCCTCGCGATGCTGCTGCACGACGAGGTTGCCCGCCGCGAGAACCGCAAGCTCGCCATCCGCCTCTCGCGTGCCGGCTTCGCCATCGGCAAGACGCTCGAGTCCTTCGACTTCGACCTGCTGCCCGCCTTGAACCGCGCCTACGTCTACGATCTCGCGGCCGGCCGCTATCTCGACGAGAAGGTCTCGATCCTGATCGCCGGGCAGACAGGCACGGGCAAGAGCCATCTGGCGCAAGCGCTGGGACATTGCGCGGCCCGACAGGGGCGCGACGTGCTGTTCATCTCGCAGACCGAGCTGTTCAAGCGGCTGAACGCCGCGCGCGCGACCGGTACCTACGAACGCCGGTTCCAGCAGTTCGCCAAGGTACCGCTGCTGATCGTTGACGACTTCGCGCTTAAACCTCTGCATACCCCGCAGGATGAGGACTTCCACGATCTCGTGGATGCCCGCTACGAGCGCGCGGCGACGATCCTCACATCGAATCTGCACTTCGATGAATGGGGCGCCGCGTTCCCCGACAACCGCATCCTCGGCACAGCAACTCTGGATCGGTTACGCCACGGCGCCTACCGGCTCGTGCTTGAAGGCGACAGCCGACGCGCACCGAAACCCATGCCTGATCTGCCCCAAAATACAGTTGCCAAAAACGGTAAAAAACCGCAACCTTGAAACCGTTCGAACCCGCGCTTTACCCCAGTTCTACTGGCGCCATTACGCCGATCATCCCCGGCTCCTTTACGCCGATCCGTGACACCGCGCGCATCGGTGCGCTCGAGCTCCTGACCGAGCGCGTTGTAGGCCCAGCGGGTGGTGTACGTGTCGGGCGCGAGGGCATTGGTCCAGCGGGCCGGATCGTCGCCGACCCAGTCGCTGTCGAGCACGTCGTCGCGCAGGAACTGTTGAACGGTGGCCAGCGGTTGGCCGGCGAGGCCATAGGACGATGTCTCGGCCATCCCGGCGGGCGACCAGGCCTGCCGCAACTGACCGCGCCGGTTGGCGTCGGGGGAGGCGGTAGCGTCGCCATACACGAAGCGCTCGCCCACGCGCGGTGTGGCGGCGCCGGCCTGCTCGGTGACCGACACCGGGCGGTGCCGGAGGTCGTAGGTGTGGCGCAGCTGCTGGTCGCGACTGTCGTGCTGCCAGACGGCGCCGCCCTCGACGTCATACAGCGCGGTACGGTTGCCGGCGTCCTGACTGGCGATCGCGAGCGGCTGGCCGGACAGCGCGCGGACATAGCGGAAGTTGGGCGGCACGGCCGGATCGAGCTGCCGTTCGTCGAACAGGCGCGGGTCGATGCGGCTGAGCAACTGGCTGCGCGCGGACCAGCTCTGGCGCGTGATCAGCTCATCGAGCGGATCGTCGCCCGCCGTGCGGTTGTACTGCACGGTGCGCACGACCAGGCCGCGGTTGTCGATCACGGTGACGGTGGGCGTGCCCGCGCAGCGGCCCGCGGTCGCCGCATCGGAAACGGTCGTCATGATGGCAGCACCTCATGGAGGGTATCGTTCAGGTCGATGTCGAGACCTCAGTGCACGGGGCAATCCGTCTTCACGATGCCAATCGTGTCGCACCCGCGCACACCAATCCTGATGGAACCGCCGAACCGGGCCGCTATGCGCATTGCCCGCACGGCTGGCCGGTTCGATGGTTGGGAACTGTCGGTGCGATTGGGCAGTTCCCGGTCAAACAACGTTCTAAATTCTAGGCACCCGGCAATGTGAATTAAGGTGAAATTTAGTGAAATTTCTTGACCGCCCCTTGGGGAATTGCAATTCGCGCATTTCCGGTCCATTTTTCCTAAGAGACGGTTTCATAAAGACAGCTCAGTGCGCCGGAGGGTATTCCAGCAGATCAGGCAGCAACCGAGTTTGAGGAACGCGCAGTGAATGTCAGCGCGGCGCTCGAAACGAATACGGAGGCGACGGAAATGATGCAGCCAGGCATGCGTGCGCTCGACGACCCAGCGATATTTGCCAAGGCCGCTGCCATGTTCGGTGCGGCGCTTGGCGATAACCGGCTCGATACCGCGATTGCGCAACGCCTGCCGATGTCGCTCGGAGTCGTAACCGCGATCGGCGTGCCATTGGCGTCGGTGACGATGTGGTGCTTGGAACGGTTCTGTCGCGATAAGGAAGTCAAGCCTGGCGTATCGATTCTAGAATGTATAGGAATCCTCATGCAGCCAGCGCGTAGAATTGCTCGGCGGCCGTCTGGCTCTTGTGAACTACCTTCATTTGCCCTTTGGCAATCATGTGCATCACTTCGATACCACCGAGCAGGATGCGAGCGCAGTGAAAATCTTTGAAGCCCATCATCGGCCGGGTTCGGCGCTTGATGGCGCGGTGATCCTGCTCGACGATATTGTTCAGATATTTTTGCTGGCGAATCTTGATCGGCTGTTCACGGGTGGCGTTGATGTCCTTGAGCGCCGCCAGGTTCGCCCCGCTTTTGTCGATCGTCACGGTCTCGGGTGCACCGTTCTGCTCGATCGATCTTTCGAAATACCGACGGGCGGCAGCCTTGTCCCGGCGAGCCCGCAGCAGGAAATCGATGGTGTTGCCGTCCTTGGCAACGGCCCGATAGAGGTATTTCCACGCACCGTTGACCTTGATATACGTCTCGTCCATCCGCCAGCTTTTTCCGACCGGCCGCTTGCGCTGGCGGAACGCCTTTTCCAGCACCGGAAGGAGCTTGATGGCCCATCGATGTACCGTCGAGTGATCAACCGACACGCCCCGTTCGGCCATCACTTCCTCGAGGTGGCGCAGGCTCAGCGGGTACGCAACATACCAGCGTACGCACAGCAGGATCACGTCGAACGGGTAGTGCAGTCGCTGGAACACCCGCTCCAGGATCGCATTCATGCCTTGCTGCATCGCTCAATTCGCTTCCATTCCGATCTCGCAAGCTTACCAGACCGCCTTACTGCGACAGAACCCGGGAAGCGGATACGCGCCTGTGCAGCTTATGGTGACCTGTCAAGCGTAAATGGAGCCGTTGACCCAATTATCCACAGGGAGTTGAAGGCATCGCGGTTTCCGAGTCACTGAGAAACGTCAACAACTCTGTTTGAACGGCCATTGAGCGGCACGATTTTGTTGACACTTGATCAACCGAAATTCGGGTATCCGCATTCCGCGGTTGACTTGTCATTGTGCGGCGCAGCGAAAGCTGCGGGATGCAAGTGGCTGCCGGGGTGTCGCAGAACGGCCATCTCCAGCCATTCGACCACACTCCCCTGCGGACATTCGAACGTCGGCTTTCGCTCGGCTAACAGACCTTCTTCCGACGGTGGATACAGCAGCGGAGAGTTTCGCCTAAAGATCCGCAACCGTCGTTGCGCCGATCTGGAAAATCCGCTCACGGAGGCCCATTCAATTTCTCATTCTGCACGCGGCGTCGAACGACACAGTAAGACTAAAGTCCGATAGATCAACCAAGCATCTCGACCTAGGCTTTGACAACATCGACGAATCGGTCTGCGCGTAGAAAATTGAAAGCGTCCGTTTAAGGAAGGTCTGCAGAAGTCGTTTTCGGCACGTTGATTTTCCGCATCCATCGCAGCTGACCGTTGATAACATTTCGGACGTGAAAATCACTTGATCTTCCCGCCTGATCGAGGTTATGCCGGTGAAGCGTGTGGCCACACGGACCGGTTTCAAGTTTTTCACAACGCTCTGCGCGCCATCCACAAGTTGCTCAAGGCAAACAATGTGGTGATTTAACCGTCCGTAATCTACGCCGGTTGAGGATAGCAGAAGCGCTGGCGCCAGCGTATGCAGATTCGGGAGCCAGGATGCTGCGAGTCATCAAGTCACGTTGGGTCATGTTCGCGCTGATTGCCGTCCTCGGATTTGGCGCTGGTCTTGGCGGCATGCACCTATTCAACGCTACACCTCACTTAGCGTACGCCGTGGTCCGTGCCGGAAATGGAGAAGACGGGCCCGCTGGTATGGTGTGGATCGCCGGTGGCTCGTTCAAGATGGGTAGCGATGCCCGGCAAGCTCAACCTAATGAACGGCCTGCGCACCCTGTAAAAGTACGCGGTTTCTGGATTGATCAGCACCACGTCACAAATGCTGAGTTCCGCAAGTTCGTCAATGCTATGGGATACGTAACAACCGCCGAGCGCAAACCCGATTGGGAAACCCTCAAAGCGCAATTGCCACCAGGTACGCCCCGCCCACCAGACAACACGCTTAAACCGGGCGGCATGGTCTTCGTAGGCACGGCCGGACCGGTTGCGCTCGATAATGCCGCGCAGTGGTGGCGCTTCGTTCCCGGGGCTAGCTGGCGGCACCCTTCTGGCCCCGACAGCACGATCGAAGGCAAAGACGACCATCCGGTCGTCCAGGTATCGTACGAGGACGCCGAAGCCTATGCGAAGTGGGCCGGCAAGCGCCTGCCGACCGAGGCCGAATGGGAATTCGCCGCGCGCGGCGGTCTTGAGCAGGCGACGTACGCGTGGGGCGACGAGTTTGCGCCGAACGGTAAGCAGATGGCGAACGTCTGGGAAGGACAGCAGCCGCAGCCGTTTCCAGTTGCGGGCGGCAAGACGAGGACGTTACCGGGCACGAGTCCTGTTGGTACGTTTCCGCCGAATGGCTATGGTCTGTCCGATATGACAGGAAACGCCTGGCAATGGGTTGCAGACTGGTATCGTTCCGACCAGTTTCAGCGCGAGGCGGCTGCGGGCGATCCGCCGGTGGATCCGCGTGGTCCAGCCGACAGCTACGACCCAGACGATCCCGGCGTCCCAACGAATGCTCCGAAGCGCGTGACGCGCGGCGGATCGTTCCTCTGCAACGAAACGTATTGCCTGAGCTACCGTCCGAGCGCGCGGCGCGGGACCGATCCCTACACGAGCATGTCTCATCTCGGCTTTCGTCTGGCGATGTCAGATGAATCGTGGCAGAAGCAAAAGCAGGCACAGCAGCTACCCGAGCACCCGATGGCATTCCACGGAACCGCCGCACGGAGGGATGACACGAGAGGTTCTGGCTGAAGTCGCCACCGATCCGAACCACTTTCAAAGGAACACCACTCATGCGGGCCGGCGTTACAGACCGTACAGATCGATAAATTTTCCAAAGCGAGAGGCGGCTGCTTACCCTCGCTACGACGCGTCTCCTCGCTTAGATCACGGTTGGCGTCGTACGCACGAGTTGAGTCTACCGCGCTCTGGACGAGTGACTTAGAGACGGTTTCATAAAGACAGCTCAGTGCGCCGGAGGGTATTCCAGCAGATCAGGCAGCAACCGAGTTTGAGGAACGCGCAGTGAATGTCAGCGCGGCGCTCGAAACGAATACGGAGGCGACGGAAATGATGCAGCCAGGCATGCGTGCGCTCGACGACCCAGCGATATTTGCCAAGGCCGCTGCCATGTTCGGTGCGGCGCTTGGCGATAACCGGCTCGATACCGCGATTGCGCAACGCCTGCCGATGTCGCTCGGAGTCGTAACCGCGATCGGCGTGGACCACACGCGGTCTCTGCAGTGGGTGGCCGCGCAATCCACGAATTGGCGGAATCGCGTCGATCAGCGGCAGCAGCTGCGTGACATCGTGAACGTTCGCGCCGGTCAGGATCGCCGCGAGCGGCGTGCCATTGGCGTCGGTGACGATGTGCTGCTTGGAACCGGGTCGCGCGCGATCGGTGGGGTTTGGCCCAGTTTTTGGCCCGCCCCAACGGCGCGAATCGATGAGGAATCGACTGCGGCTCGCGAGAAGTCGATTTGGTCTGCTGCTCGCAGCTTCGCGAGTAGCAATTCGTGCAGGCGATCCCATACGCCCGCAGCCTGCCAATCGCGTAGCCGTCGCCAGCAAGTCACGCCCGAGCCGCAGCCCATCTCGGCGGGCAGGTCGCGCCAGCGCAATCCCGTCTTGAGAACGAACAGGATGCCGGTCAGCGCGGCGCGATTCGAAACAGGCAGGCGGCCTGGGTTCTTCTCGCGCCGCGGCTTGGGTGGCGGCAATAACGGCTCGATCAATATCCACAGTTCGTCGTCGATGATCGGCTTGCCCATCTCCTCGGCCTCGGTTGTTCCGATGCCTGAGGTTAACAGCTTGCCGCGAAAGTTAACAGCCCAACGGGGCCTTTCTGAAACCGTCTCTAAGTGTGGAGCGTCGCAAAGGAATCCCCGGGGTGAGCTAAATCGTGGGCGTATCGCCCGCATTTCTTAGGAAGCCTTCCTATGAATCATTCATCGAGATTTCAGATGGTCCTCGCGGCGCTTACCGCAGCCGTGTCTGCCGCAATGCCGATCACTGCGCTCCCGCAGACGAGCACCCAGAAACCCAACATCATCCTGATCGTCTCTGATGACTTCGGCTACGGAGATGCGGGTGCCTACGGCGGAGGCCCGGGACGCGGCATGCCAACACCAAATCTTGACCGTATGGCCGACCAGGGGATGACCTTTTTCTCATTCTATGCCCAGCCGAGTTGCACGCCGGGCCGCGCCGCGATGCAGACGGGTCGCATCCCAAACCGCAGCGGCATGACCACCGTGGCGTTTCAGGGTCAGGGTGGCGGCCTGCCGGCGGCGGAGTGGACCTTGGGCTCAGTGCTGAAACTGGCGGGCTATCAAACCTTCTTCACCGGCAAGTGGCATTTAGGCGAGGCTGACTACGCTTTACCCAACGCCCAAGGCTACGACGCGATGAAGTATGTGGGGCTTTACCACCTCAACGCTTACACCTACGCCGACCCGACGTGGTTCCCTGACATGGATCCGGAACTACGCGCAATGTTCGCCCGGGTGACCAAAGGCGCTGTGTCCGGAAATGCGGGTGAGAAGGCGAAAGAGGATTTCAAGATTAACGGTCAATATGTGAATACTCCCGAGAAGGGGGTGGTTGGCATCCCTTTCTTTGACGAGTACGTCGAGAAGGCTTCGATTGAGTACCTCGATACGGCGGCAAAGTCCAACAAGCCCTTCTTCATGAGCATCAACTTCATGAAGGTGCACCAGCCAAACATGCCGCACCCTGACTTCATCCACAAGTCGTTGTCCAAGAGCAAATACGCGGACTCGATTGTGGAGAATGACACGCGGATCGGCAGGATAATCGACGAGGTCCGCAAGCTTCGTCTCGACAAGAACACCTACATATTCTGGACCACTGACAATGGCGCGTGGCAGGATGTTTACCCCGACGCCGGCTATACGCCGTTCCGCGGTACCAAGGGGACCGTGCGTGAAGGCGGAAACCGCGTTCCGGCAATCGCCTTGGGGCCGAATATCAAGGCCGGCTCGAGGAATTACGATATCGTCGGCGGCCTGGACTTCATGGCAACGTTTGCATCACTTGCCGGCGTGAAACTACCGCAGAAGGATCGCGAGGGTCAGCCGATTATCTTCGACAGCTATGATATGTCACCGATCCTGTTCGGGACAGGCAAGTCGGCACGCACATCCTGGTTCTATTTTACGGAAGACGAATTGTCTCCCGGCGCGGCCCGCGTGGGGAACTACAAGGCGGTGTTCAACCTGCGCGGGGACGACGGGCAGGCGACCGGAGGCCTTGCGGTCGATAGCAACCTGGGGTGGAAGGGCGGTGAGAAGTATGTTGCCACGGTTCCGCAGATCTTTGACCTCTGGCAGGACCCGCAGGAGCGCTACGATATCTTCATGAACAACTATACGGAGAGAACCTGGACGCTGGTGACAATCAGCGCAGCGATCAAGGATCTGATGAAGAGCTATGTAAAGTACCCTCCGCGCAAGTTGCAGAGCGCCTCGTACTCGGGGCCAATCACAATCTCGAACTATCAGAAGTTCCAGTGGCTTCGCGAGGAACTCCAGAAGGAAGGAATTGAGATTCCGTTGCCAACGGGCAACTAACGTCCGCAGGCTCTGAAGCCAAGCAGTTCGGGCATGACCCACGCGGGTCGCGGTCGCCACGATGCGGCCCGCAAGCTAGCATTTGAGCAATTGATATCAAACGGCACATTCACACTCGTTGTCTTTGCGGCACTTGTACTCGCTATTGACTGGAAGTCGAGACAGTATCCGCATTGCGAACGCACGCCGAATCCAAATGGAGCGGTTACCTCAAATGAGACACTCGACGCTAGTGGTTGCGATTTCAGCGTTCGTTGCCGTGGAGTCGCTATCTGCGCAAGTGGAAGCACCTCCTCAGAACGGCTGGCAGTTTGAGGTCACGCCGTACCTCTGGGGCGCCGGCCTCAACGGGTGGGCACGCATCGGTGCCGATACGCCCACCGTCCCTCTGAATGCGAGCTTTTCAGAAGTGTGGAGAAACCTCGACCTTGGTGCAATGGCCTCGTTCGAAGCACGCAAAGGGCGTTGGGCAATCCTATTCGATTCCATCTACATCAAGGTTTCGCATACGACCGATCCGTTGCTCGGCGGAGCCCTGGGAACGGCCGAACTGGGTCTGAAAGAAACAATACTGCAACTCGCGGGCGCATATCGCGTGTACGACAGCGCGGTCGTGCCTGTCGATGTGCTGGCCGGTGCGCGATATGCACATATCTCGGTGGACAGTGACAATCATCTTGGCCGGTATAGCGGCGATGGTCTTTGCCTTCTGATTACCGGCAACCAACCATTCTCGGGCTGGAACGACGTGTTATCTACGCGACGCAAGCGGTTGTGGCGTCGCAGATCGAGAATCTCAAGGCGTTTCCCCCGCGGCAAAAGCCTGCGTCGTTTAATCTCGACGCCGTGATGCGGAAACTGGACGATGCGGGTGGCGTCGCCCATCATTGAGTTGTCATGAGTCTGCAGGACGGGAATTGGCCCGGCGATCATCCAGATCGTCGGGTGACCCGAGTCGCCAGGAGTCGATGCGTGAATGTTGCCGGAATAGTATCCCGTCGATAGGAGCGTCATGATGAAACATCCGAGCGGAACGCTTGCGATTTCGGCATGCATTGTTTGCACACCGCTATTCGCTCACGCGCAAACAGATCAATCACAAGTCGCTCAGCCACAAACCGCTCAGCCACGAACGCCCGCCTCGAGCGCGTGGCAATTCGAGTTCACGCCGTACCTATGGGCTGCCGGCATTAGCGGATGGTCACGCATCGGCGCCAATACGCCCACAGTGAAATTCAACTTCAACTTTTCCGATGTCTGGCGGAACCTTGACATCGGTGCGATGGGTAGCTTTGAAGCCCGCAACGGACGTTGGGCTGTCTTATTCGATGGGGTCTTCGTGAAGCTCTCAAAGGATTCTCGTCCTCTTCTTGGCGGCGCACTAGGCCACGCAAACCTGAAACTTGATGAGACGATCTTTCAACTCGCAGGTGCATATCGCGTACTCGATACTCCGGTAACGCCCGTGGACGTACTACTTGGCGTTCGGATTACCGATCTGTACGGCGAATTCTCGTTCTCGCAAAGTGTGCTGTTGCCAAACGGCCCCAGCCGGAGCAATAGCACGAGCTGGGCAGACGCTTTCCTTGGCGTGCGAGCCGCGTACGCTTTTTCAGATAAGTGGTCGGTAATCGGCTATGCGGATGCCGGGACTGGAGGCACCAAATATTCGTGGCAACTGTACGGGGGGCTTAACTACAATTTTTCGAAAACAATCGTTGCGAAACTCGGTTACCGGGTACTCACGCAGAAGTATGAGCCATCCGGCTTTCTTTTTAACGTAAAGACATCCGGGGTTTACGCGGGCGTGGGCATCAAATTCTAAATTCCGCTGGCAGTCGTCAGGATTCCGTGTCGGGGCGTTTTTTGCGGAAAGCGCTCGCCCAACGCTTTCTGTGGCGGCTCTGTGGCCTGTGCGTCACAGAAAAGGTAGGGCCAAGGTCCGATTGTTTGTGCAAAGTATTCGACCTGACGTCTTCGTATTGCGCTATTCCGAGATCAAGACCCTCAACGTGTCGTACATGTCACTGACCACCAATGGTGGCGATGAGGGCGGAGCCACCCATACCGGCTAGTTAGCGTCATTCGCGCTCAAAGCGGCAGCAAGCCGAATCGTGAAAAACGCAATTGGTCGCGAGAGCCGCATCGTCCGGGCACCCGCCCATCTCGGCCTATTTGGTGCCGCTCGCGACTGCTACCCGCCTGGGCGACACGCTTCCAGTCGATTTCACGCCGCAGAATATCGGGCGTATCTGCAACGACGCGGCAGATGAGGTACGCGCTTCGTAGTCTGGACATCCTTATCGCGACAGAACCCGGATGGTTATATCGTGACGGGTCGGCAGGAGTATTTCAACGGCCTGATAATGTAAAAGATGCGTCACCGAGGAAGATGTATCCAATTCTGTTTATTGTTTTTATGTATGCCCTCATCTTGTCCGCCTGAAGCATCGTGACTCGAAGATGAGAAACCGCTTTATTTAATGCGTTATCAGAAACAACCATTCCTTGACTATTCCACAGTGCATCCACAAGAAACTCTCGGCGAAGAATTTCGCCCGGGTGCATACAAAAAATAATGAGAAGTCGGGCGCACAATGGTGTAATCACGAATTCATGCGCCGACGCGACGGAAATAATTACATTAGCCTTTGGCTCAAACATTATCCGGCCATCTATCAAAAATTTCCCTCGATATGCATCAGCCAGAATCTTTGTGAAATAATCTTTCCCTTGAGAAAACGGACCTTCCGGGAATATCCCAGAGGAGGAGCTGGTGATCATGATTCCCTCGCACGATTGGCCTTGCCAATTTCTTTTAATGGTATACATAACTATTCACGTTGCTAACGATCAAGCACCTCCTCTCCATTTGCAAATGGGCCATCGCTCAAGAACCGGAAAGTAATTTAGTGGCAGATCAGGGGCATGGCAGCCGAATGCTTGTCTTGGGAATCAACATTTCAGAACTGTAAAGAATGGCCCCGCATGATCGTGAATTTCGCATTAATCGTAAATAATCTAATTATATGGTCAATAAGGGTAAACGTTCGCTTTAACATTTGCAATGATCAGACGATTTGCCATCAAACTTGGCCTAGATAGCGTCAAGCAGCATGGCCGGTTTACCGACAATCATTGGTTCTGTCGCGATAAGGATGTCCAGACGCATAAACTCGGGAACGTATAGGATTCCTTATGCAGCCAAAGAGTAGAATTGCTCGGCGGCCGTCTGGTTCTTGCGAACTGCCTTCATTTTCCCTTTGGCAATCATGTGCATCACTTCGATACCACCGAGCAGGATGCGAGCGCAGTGAAAATCTTTGAAGCCCATCATCGGCCGGGTTCGGCGCTTGATGGCGCGGTGATCCTGCTCGACGATATTGTTCAGATATTTTTGCTGACGAATCTTGATCGGCGGTTCACGGGTAGCGTTGATGTCCTTGAGCGCCGCCAGGTTCGCCCCGCTTTTGTCGATCGTCACGGTCTCGGGTGCACCGTTCTGCTCGATCGATTTTTCGAAATACCGACGGGCGGCGGCCTTGTCCCGGCGAGCCCGCAGCAGGAAATCGATAGTGTTGCCGTCCTTGTCGACGGCCCGGTAGAGATATTTCCACGCACCGTTGACCTTGATATACGTCACGTCCATCCGCCAGCTTTTTCCGACCGGCCGCTTGCGCCGACGGAACGCCTGTTCCAGCACCGGCAGCACCTTGATGGCCCATCGATGCACCGTCGAATGGTCCACCGACACGCCCCGTTCGGCCATCATTTCCTCGAGGTGGCGCAGGCTCAGGGGGTACGCAACATACCCGCGCACGCACAGCAGGATCACGTCGAACGGGTAATGCAGTCGCTGGAACACCTGCTTCAGGATCGCATTCATGCCTTGCTGCATCGCTCACTTCGCCTCAATTCCGATCACGCAAGCTTACCAGACCGACTTACTGCGACAGAACCGGAAATCCCGTGTCGTCAATGATCCAATACAACCCGCCCGCCGGATCCATGTGCGGCAGCACCCAACGCCGCACTTGCTCGAGCAGCGCCGTATCGGACCATTCCGATTTCGCCACGAAATGATGCAGCGACTGGTGCCGCGCGCTCACATGCTCCGGCTCCAGATGTGCGGCCAGCGGCTCAACGCTCTTGCGCCGAATCGGCAGCATTAGCCCTTGGCAATAGCCCTTCAATCCTGATTCACGGTCGTTATGCCCAAGCGCCCCGCACAAATGTTCCAGATACGTCTCGAATGACGTCTCCCAGTCCATCATTCCTCACGCCATGGATGAAGAAGTTCCTATAATGGCATGAATTTATTGACACAGTAAGACTTCTATGGGGTATTGGAAGTCAAGCCATTTCGCGATCCATTTTCCCGTCAGTTATCTCCCATTCAAGAGCGCGACAGGTTATCTGACCTGAGACGTTTCTTGTAGCCATTTGGCAAGTGAGTTCTCTTTTATCCTAGAGGCAAGGAGAACTCGATGAAGAAGCGATTTACCGACGAGCAAGTCATTCGAATCTTGCGCGAGGCCGAGAGCCGGGACGAGCCGGTGAAGGATCTGTGCAAGCGCCACAACATTTCGGAACAGACGTTCTATCGTTGGCGCAACAAGTTCGGCGGGATGGACGTGGCTGACGCGCGTCGGCTCAAAGAGTTGGAATCGGAGAACGATCGGCTCAAGCGGCTGATCGCCGAGCAGATGCTTGTCATCGACGGCCTGAAGGAGTTCAGCCGAAAAAAATGATCACCCCGACGGGCCGGCGCGAAGCGCTGGAAGTCCTGACTCGGCGGGGGCTCTCGCAACGCAAGGCATGTCGCTATCTGGGACTGAGCCGCCGAGTGGCGACCTATACGCTCAAGCAACCGGAGAAGGATCGGAGTCTGGGCGAGAGGCTGATGGCGGCCGCGCAAGAGGTGCCGCGCTTCGGCTATCGCCGGATGTCGGCTTGGCTGGCGTTGAGCGAATCGCGCGTGCGGCGAATGTGGCGAGCCCTGCAGCTCAACATTCCGCGGCGACGTCCTCGCCGACGTCGTTGCGGCAACGACATACGCCTGCCAGGCGCCACGCAGCCCAATTCGGTTTGGAGCTATGACTTCGTGCACGATCAACTGGTGGATGGCCGAGCGTTGAAGATGCTATGCGTGATCGATGAATACACCCGCGAGTGCCTGGCGATCGAGGTCGGCGCCAGCCTGCGGTCGCAGGATGTGATTCTGACGCTGTCGCGACTGATGCGCCTGTACGGCAAGCCCGCGTTCGTTCGGTCTGACAACGGTGCCGAATTTACCGCTGCCAGGGTCATGCGCTGGCTGCGGGATGCGGCCATCGGTCCGGCCTTCATCGCGCCCGGCAGTCCGTGGCAAAACGGATTCGTCGAGAGCTTCAACGGCAAGCTACGTGACGAATTGCTGAACCGGGAATGGTTCCGCAGCCGCGCCGAGGCCAAGGTGCTCATCGAACGCTGGCGGCAGTTCTACAACGAACACCGGCCTCATAGCGCGCACCGCTATCAACCTCCCGCCACGGTCCGTCGAGCCTGGCTGAATTCCGATAATATCGACGCGAGACTCACTGCTTGATTGGTCACAAAATTCCGACTCAGGTCAGCGGCGCTCCGCGCGAGATTCTGTACGACCGAATGAAGGCGGCCGTGCTCGGCGAAGTCGAGAGGCACATCGTCTACAACGCGAAGCTGGTCGCGTTTGCGCAGCACTACGGCTTCGCGCCGCGGGCCTGCAAGGCGTATCGCGCTAAGACCAAGGACAAGGTCGAGCGCCCGTATCGCTACATCCGGCAGGACTTCTTCCTGGCGCGCCGTTTCCAGAACCTCGCCGACCTGAACCGCCAACTGCGCGAGTGGCTCGACACGGTCGCCAATGTCCGCGTGCACGGCACCACGCACCGCGTCGTCGCTCAGCACTTCAATGAGGAGCGTCCTACGCTGCAGGCGTTGCCGGCCGGCACCTTCAACGGAGTGATCCGGCTTGAGCGGCGCGTGAGCCATGAAGGTCTCGTCTCGGTCGGTGGCAATTACTACAGCGTGCCCGATCGTACGCGCAAGCGCGTGCTCGACGTTCACAGTCTGGCTCACGAGATCCGTATCTACGAGGACGGTGAACTGCTGGCGGCTCATCCCGTGCTGGAAGGCCGACGACGAACCTCGCTGCTGCCCGGTCATCGGCGTGCAAACCAGCGTAAGCAGCCGGCACGGCACCCCGTGCCATCGGTGACGGCGACCGTGGCTCGCCGGCCCCTGTCGTTCTATGATCAGGTCGCAAGACGTCTCGCAGAAGCCGGGAGGACCGCATGAACAGCATGCCTGCCTCGACACTGGAGCGCATCCGGCGCTATCTCGTCGGCCTGCGCATGCCGCGCGCTCTCGAAACGCTGGACGCCATCCTGAACCGCTTCGAGCAAGGCGACAGTTCAATGCTCGAAGTGCTGGAAACGTTGCTGGGCGAGGAGTTTACGACACGCGAAACACGCCGCATCCGGATGGCGCTGCAGACCGCGCGGCTCGGCACGATCAAGACGCTGGCCGGCTACGACTTCAGCTTCCAGCCGAGCCTGGATCGCGATCGCATCATGACGCTTGCGCAACTCGAGTTCATCGAACGACGGCAGACCGTTCACTTCCTGGGGCCGCCCGGCACGGGCAAATCGCACCTGTCCATTGCGCTGGGCGTGGAAGCCGTACGTGCGGGCAAGAGCGTCTACTTCGGCTCGCTAGCCGAGATCGTGAACTCGATGGCCAAGGCTGAACGGGAAGGCAACCTGGCGCAGCGCGTGCGCTTCCTTGCCCGTAACAGCCTGCTCATCGTCGACGAGATCGGCTACCTGCCTATCGGCTCCAACGGTGGCAACCTGTTCTTCCAACTCGTCAACGCCTGCTACGAGCGCTGCGCGATCATCCTGACGTCCAATCGCAGCTTCGGTGAATGGGGCGAAGTGTTCGGCGACAGCGTGGTGGCCGCGGCGTTGCTCGATCGGCTGCTGCACCACGCGATCGTCGTGCAGATCGAAGGCACATCGTACCGCCTGCGAGAACACGCCGATTTGCTGCCGGACCATCTGCGCAACCGTCCGTCTTCCCTGAACCCCGTGCCCACTGAACCGGCTCGCCGGCGCCCGGGCCGCCCCCGAAGGAACCCATTCGATCACGTCGCCGGCTGATCACCGTCCGAACAGGGTGGGGAATTTTACTTCGACACTTCTGGGGAAATTACGTCCGAGGTTGACACTGATGGACATCACGTGTTTCAACGAAGTGGTGCCAGCGGTGAACCAGATCGAAATCAACCCGTTCCACCAGCAGGACGAAAGCATCGATTTCATGCGCGGGCTCGGCGTTCAGCCGGAGGCCTGGGCGCCTTTCGCCGAAGGGCGAAACAACCTGTTCGACAATGCGCAACTCGCGGCGATTGCGCAGCGCCACGGCAAGACCGTGGGACAAGTCGTGCTGCGATGGGTGGTTCAGCGTGGAATCGTCGCGCTGGCGAAGTCCGTGCGAAAGGAGCGGATGCTGGAAAACCTGGCCGTGTTCGACTTCGAACTGTCCGAGGAAGACATGCAGGCCATCGCAACGCTGGAGACCGGCACGAGCAGTTTCTTCTCCCATCGCGATCCGGCGATCGTGAAGTGGATGAGCGAACGGAAACTCGGTCTTTGATGTGCTGTAGGGGGCCTTCCGGCTAGTCAAACCAAACCCATGACCGCTCGTGGCCGGTTTGCCACGGGGCAATCAGCACGGCACAACGACTACCCGAGGCCAGCGCTTTCGGTATTGTTTTTCTTCAACACGCTTCCGATACGTGTCGACACTAACCCGCTGCGGGTTTCGCCGAACCACCATCGAGAAGAGATCGTCCAATCCATGCGGCGCAATAACGCCGACCGAGTCGTCGTCGCGAAGCACCAGCCCGACTGAAGTCGCGAATTCCGGCCATGAGGCGACGGCGTCTTTCAGAGAATCGAGCGGCGAGACCGGGTAGCCAAAGGTCCGCTCGAACCAGACGTGCACGGCCGCTTGATTGGTGACCTCCCACGGCGCGCAAGGGAGCGTGTCGATCAAACGACGCTGGAGGCTCGCATCCCGTGCGGCTGACAAATCAGTCAAGTCAAAGTGGGCAACGTCGATGTCCGACAGTGTGGATGGCGTCTGAAACGCGTGTAGCGCATCCCACACGAGGTTACGTATCGCCCCGGCCCCGATACACCAGGAGGATAGATTCAGACTACGGGCAGCAACAAGTGCGGGCCAGAACCAGGTCGATTGACGTGCGATGCTTACAAGGCGTGCTTCCAGGTCGGCTGCTGACATAGTCGGGCTTCAGACCTCGCGGCTCGTCAACCTCTCCACAGCGCTCATCGCGTCGCCGCCAAGGAATCCTGCCCGGCTCGCGTCTTGCCCGTTCGAACGAAATCCGAAATGTTCAGCGGGACGGTATCCGCCCTGGCACTCGAGCGCGTCTTCCGGGCGGCGCCCAGGATCGGCCCCAGGTGTTCATAAAAGCACTCGAGCTGTCGCGCATCGGACGCCAGTCGCTCGAGATCGAGCGCCCTCTCAAGAACCGTCCGCGCAATATGAAAGCGCTGAAGCCCGCGCCCCACGCGAACCTGAAAGACCACTCCATCGCTGTTGTGCGGCACTCCGGCCCAAACAAGCGAACCGCTGTCCATGAAGCCTCCGAGGAATCACAATCGTCACACCAATATGCCAGCAAGCTCTCACGACGCATATTGGTATTTCAAAATTGTGACGCTTGGCGCCTCGGATTTTTTACCGCGAATCGGATATTGCGGCGCAGCAAAAATGCCCGTAGACTGGGTTCGCACCTTCGATGCAGTTGCCCCACAGTCGCCCCATGACGGGAGAGCACGCCATGACGACTTCTTCACCAGCACCGAATCAGACGCTCCCCGCGCTCCACGTATTCGAACAAGACGGCGGTTGGCATTGGGGCATCACGGTTCCTCGCTCCACGGGAAGCGGCTTCAAACTGATCGCGTTCAGCGAGCACATCTTTTCCGCTGAAGACACTGCCCAACGCGACGGCGATCGAGCGTTGGCCTCCATCGCGGCAAGTGACGGGAACTGAGCGTTTCCGGCAGTTGCACGCTCCTTGAGTTTTCACATCCAGATGCAATACTCCTATCACCCTCCGATGCGAGACCACTCACCGCGCGCCATGACGGACTCCGCCACTTGTCTGACATGCCCGATCGTCGGCGACGACCTGAGCCTGTCGTTCTCTGCGTATGGCACCGGTTGGGGCTACGTTGCGATCAAGCTCCCGGCCGACATCATTCGCGACAAGCTCGGCGCAAACACGGCGACACCCGAGCAGTTGCTCACCGCATTTGAAAGCAATCGCGAGAAGATCACGGTCGCGGTCAATCGACATGCATTACCGAACGACGGTCGCCACATCCAGCTCGACAAATCAGATTTCTAGATCGGAACCAGCGCGTGGACCAGCATGCCGATCGTAGACACGAGGTGATACATGAACATCCGGATCCTGGTTCCCTGCGCCCTCGCGCTTGTTGCCCTCTCCACTCGAGCTGCCGACATCACCGGTGCAGGGAGTACGTTTGCCACGCCGATTTACACAAAATGGGCCGATGCGTACAAGAAGGCGGGCGGCGGCAAGGTCAACTATCAAGGCATCGGTTCGTCGGGCGGCCTGAAGCAGATCAACGCGAAGACGATCGATTTTGCCGGTTCGGATGCGCCGCTGAAGGATGACGAACTCGCGAAGGCGGGCCTGTTCCAGTTCCCGACGGTGATCGGCGGCGTGGTGCCGGTCGTCAACGTGCCGGGCGTGAAGGCCGGTGAACTGACGCTGTCGGGCCCGGTGCTCGGCGACATCTACCTCGGCAAGATCAAGAAGTGGAACGACCCGGCGATCGCCGCGCTGAACCCGAAGGTCAAGCTGCCGGATACGGACATCGCCGTGGTTCGCCGCGCTGACGGTTCGGGCACGAGCTTCATCTGGACGAACTACCTGTCGAAGGTCAACGGCGAGTGGAAGTCGAAGATCGGCGAAGGCACGGCGGTCAACTGGCCGACGGGCACGGGCGGCAAGGGCAACGACGGCGTCGCGGCCTTCGTGCAGCGCCTGCCGGGCGCGATCGGCTACGTCGAGTGGGCGTACGCGAAGAAGAACAACATGACCTACACCGCGCTGAAGAACTCGACGGGCACGGTGGTCGAGCCGAAGACGGAAACGTTCAAGGCCGCTGCCGCCGGCGCGAACTGGTCGAAGTCGTTCTACCAGATCCTGACGGACGAGCCGGGCAAGGATGCGTGGCCAGTCGTCGGCGCGACGTTCGTGCTGCTGTACGCGAAGCAGGAGAAAGCGGACCAGGGCAAGGAAACGCTGAAGTTCTTCGACTGGGCCTTCCGCAATGGCAACCAGGCCGCCACGGATCTCGACTACATCTCGCTTCCGGATCCGGTCGTGTCCGAAATCCGCAAGCAATGGAAAGCGAAAATCAAGGATGCCTCCGGTAAGGCGCTGGCGGATTGAACGCGTTGGGCGGGACGCGATATCGATCGCATATGTCGGTTGGCGAAGCGGAAGCGTCGGTTCAAGGATCCTACCCCGATGTCCGTTATGGCCGGCAGCGGCCGATCGCAAGCGCCGAAATCCAGCCGATCCCGGCCTTGCCTATATACCAGCACAGCGCTTGCACCGTCGCGGCAAGCGGAATTTCCGTTTGGTAGACTGCACGGCCTGATCCCTGACCTTCTCGCCGAGTTTATGGCTGCTGCACAATCGGACAACGCCTCTTCCGAGTTCATTCCGGCCGACGTGAGGCAGACGGTCATCACCCAGACATTGCCATTCGCGCAGATCGGTATCAGCCGGCTGAAGACGGCGCGGAGAAATATGGGGCGGACTGCGCCCTATGACCTCGAAGACGCCGATCTCATCGTGTTGCAATTGCGCGCTTTCGGCGAACAGGACTTGTGGCTTGACGGACGTGCCGCTCGCTTCGTCCCCTACAAGGCCGGGACCGTGACGATTCACGACCTCGACCGCAGGTGGGTGGCGGATCTGAAGGGGACGTTTGACTGCCTCCACTTCCATCTGCCTCGCCGAACGCTGGAGGAGACAGCCGATGAAATCGGCGGCCGGCGACGTCCGCAGCTTTATTTGCCGCCGCACCTGAGTGCAACCGACCCGATCGTCCATCACCTCGGGCAATCATTGCTGCCCGCGTTGGCGCAGCCCGAGTATGCGTCGCAACTCTTCATCGACCATGTCGCGCTCGCTTTCCAGGCGCATATCGCGCATCGGTACGGCGGCATCGGCGAGCAGCGGGAAAAGCAGACCGGCAAACTCACGCCGTGGCAGGAACGGCAGGCAAAGGGACTGCTGTTCGAACACCTCAACGGAAAAATTTCGCTTGTCGATGTGGCGAAAGCCTGTGGCATGTCCCGCAGCCATTTCGTCCAATCCTTTCATCAGACCACGGGACTGCCCCCGCATCGCTGGCTGATCAATCAACGCGTCGAGCTGGCCAAAAAGTACCTGCGCACGTCCCCCATGCCTCTGAACATGATCTCGGATTTGTGCGGCTTCGCGGACCCAAGCCACTTCACGAGGACATTCACGCGCCTGACCGGCGTCACACCTCGTCGATGGCGCGCGGACAACCGTTGATCGAGTAGCGCGGTGCTACTGCGATGCTTTGCAGGATCGCGTTCGGGATATGAGGCGACAGAAACCGACGTTCGAACTGGCACGGCAAGGGGCTGTTCCGGGCCGGCCGCGGGTTTTTTGTTATTGACGAAACTGCCTGTGCCAACTCCGTCGCAACGCAACTGTCGGTGCCCGGAAGGCCAAGACAACTCAGCCACCGCCGACGGTCTGCGTTCCGTCGACTTCGGTCACGGCTTCACATCCCCTTGCCTGGCGCCCATGGTCGCAGCAATGCGGCTTTGCGCAGCGACGAGTTGGTCATCCGTGGTCGCCACCAGCCACAGACGCGCCTGCTCCTCGATCTGGCGATTGTGGTCCTTCAACGGGCCCATCGTGGCAGCGGCCTTCCAGACCACCGGGGCGATTCGGCTTTTCCTGCCCGACGGCGCGCCTACCAGCAGGCAGTAAGGCCCCAGCGGTAGCGATACAAACGGGAGTGCCGGACTGGTGCGCACGCGCCAGTCAATGAAGGGCGTGTCGCCGATCAGCAGCGGCATGGGCAAGCCGTAAAGCACACTGAAATCGTACAGCGCCAGTTGCTCCCGCATGCCGACGTAAATGCGCCGGACGTCGGCGACGACCGCGGCGCGGATCTCGTCATCGAACATCGGTTCCTGCGTGTAGCGAGCAAAGGCCTTTCGAGCCTCCGATTGATATGCGCTGAACAGGCCAATCTCCACGCAATCCTGCACGGCGCGCTGAACATCCGCCACGGAACCGGCTTCCTCTGGCTTACCCAACTGAGCAGCCCGCAAAAACCGGGCAAGTCCTGCGTCGTGGATCGCAGGACGATCCGCGGATGCATCGTCTTCAGCGCCGTTGCCCAGGGGCACGTAGACATATTCCTCGGCTGCGAAATGCGATTTCTTGCCTTCGTCAAACTTGATTTCGCCATCGACGCAGTCCAGATAGCGCGTCCCGATTCGACCATGCTCCCAAACCCAATTTTTCAGGAACGGACGTAGTGGATGCAGGCTTTCGTGATCGGTCATTGAATCCTCCAGGTTGCCCAGTATAGTTCCAAGTCGTCGATTGTTCGGTGGAGGATCCGGCGATCGATCAAAGCAATGGGTCAGCCCTTTTCGATCAGCGGAGCGGAGCCCTGCGAGTTCGGCAGCGACCGGCACGACAGGCGTCACTCCAATGATGCAGCAGTACCTGCAGCCCGCCTGACAAGGCATAACTGCAAAAGCCACGCCAAGGAGAACCACCGATGAACCGCCCCGATTTCATCAAGCATTGGACCGAGCTCGAAGAACCGGATGCGCATTGTTATCGCGGCGATACCGAGCCCATGGCGCTGGACGCACCGCTTTCCGCCGCGCTCGGCATTACGCGCATTGGTATCCATCACGTAAGGCTTCTGCCAGGCCGGCGGACGTCATATCCGCATGCCGAAAGTACCGAGCAGGAGTTCGTGTACGTGCTCGAGGGCAAGCCCGATGTGTGGATCGACGGCGTGCTTCACCCCATTGCCGAAGGAGACTCTGTCGCATTTCCTGCAGGCACCGGAATCTGCCACACTTTCATCAACAATACGCAGGACGAAGTCAGGCTGATGGTGATCGGCGAACGTCCGCGCGACGACAACCGTATTCGCTACCCGCTCAACCAGGCGTATGAACTTACCCGCGCGGACCGCTGGGTAGACTGGCCCGACAGACCGCTCGGGGACCATAACGGGATGCCGGACTAACGCTTGCGCGGAGGATCGCAGGGGTCGACGACTTGGCGGATCGAACCTGCGTTTCAATAGCCGGCATCTGGGCGCAGCCGACGCTCGACATGGAGCAGGCACACACCGCAACACACTGCCCCCAACGGCCCGGTGATAAGCTCAACGTCGGTGCACCCGTCAACCCCGACCGTCAATCCGCCCCAACGAGCCCCCTCATGCCCCTCGCCCCCGCCATCCTCTCCGCGTTCACCCCGACCGGCAAGCTGCGCGCGTCGATCAATCTCGGCAACCCGATCCTCGCGAACCGCGACCCTGCAACAGGCGAACCGTTCGGTGTGTCGATCGACCTGGCGCGCGCGTTCGCGGAACGCCTGTCGGCCGAGCTTGAACTCGTGGTATTCGACGCCGCCGGAAAATCGGTGCAGGCGCTGACCGAAGAGCGCGCCGATTTCGGCTTCTTCGCGGTCGATCCGCTGCGCGGCGAAACGGTCGCATTCACCGCGCCGTACGTGTTGATCGAGGGTTTCTATCTCGTGCGCGACGCTTCGCCGATCCGCACGAACGCCGACGTCGACCAGCCGCACAACCGCGTGACCGTCGGCAAGGGCAGCGCATACGACCTGTTCCTCACCCGCGAACTGAAAGCCGCGCAGATCGTGCGCGCGCCGACGTCGCAGGCCGTCGTGCAGACGTTCGTCGAACAGCAACTGGAAGTGGCGGCCGGCGTGAAGCAGCAGCTCGAAGCCGACGCCGCGAAGACGGCAGGCTTGCGCCTGCTCGACGAGCGGTTCATGGTGATCCGGCAGGCGATGGGCGTGCCGAAAAGCCGCGGCGAGGCGGCTGCAGCGGTGCTGAACGAATTCGTCGAGGAAATGAAGGCGTCAGGCTTCGTCGAAGATTCGCTGCGACGCCACGGCATCACCGGCGCATCCGTCGCACCGCCCGCCTGATCGAAAACGACCCGACATAAAAACGGCCCCGGTGTCTCACTCGACACCGGGGCCGCTCATTCAAAGCGCCGCATTCAACCGACCCGCGCTTCTCCCTGTCGCTCGGCTTCACCCTCATCCGCCCCCGTACGCGCGAGCACCGGCTTCAGCGCCTGCCCCGTATGGCTCGCGCTCACCTTCACGAGTGCTTCCGGTGGCGCGGCCGCGACGATCGTGCCGCCGCCCACGCCGCCTTCCGGCCCAAGATCGATGATCCAGTCGGCTTCCGCGATCACGTCGAGGTCATGCTCGATCACGACGACGCTATGCCCCGCATCGACCAGCCGGTGCAGCACGCGAATCAGCTTCGCGACGTCCGCCATGTGCAGGCCGACCGTCGGTTCGTCGAGCACGTACAGCGTGTGCGGCGCCTTCTGGCCGCGCCGCGTGATGTCGTCGCGCACCTTCGTCAGCTCGGTGACGAGCTTGATGCGCTGCGCCTCACCGCCGGACAACGTCGGCGACGGCTGGCCGAGCGTCAGGTAGCCGAGCCCGACATCTTTCATCAGCTGCAGCGGATGCGCGATGTTCGAGATCGGTGCAAAAAACTCCACCGCCTCGTCGATCTCCATCGTCAGCACGTCGCCGATGTTCCGGCCGCGCCACGTAACCGCGAGCGTCTCCGGGTTGAAGCGCTGCCCGTGGCACACGTCGCACGGCACTTTCACGTCGGGCAGGAAGCTCATGCCGATCGTACGCACGCCTTGCCCTTCGCACGCGGGGCAGCGCCCGTCGCCGGTATTGAACGAGAAACGCGACGCCGTATAACCGCGGGCGCGCGCCTCCAGCGTATCCGCGAACAGCTTGCGGATCGTGTCCCACACGCCGATATAGGTAGCCGGGCACGATCGCGGCGTCTTGCCGATTGGCGCCTGATCGACTTCGAGCACGCGATCGATCTGCTCCCAGCCGCTCAACGACTCGCAGCCCTGCCACGCATGCGTGACGTTCAGCGACGGCCGCGGCGCGCTGCGCGCGAGCACGCTCGAGCGGCGGTTGGCCGCCGGCGCGTCCTGCTGCGCGGCCTTGCGCGCACGCCGCGTGGCCGGCGACGACAGCACCGAGCGGCCGACCGCGTCGAGCAGGTTCGTCATCAGCACATCGCGCGCGAGCGTCGACTTGCCCGACCCGCTGACGCCCGTCACCGCGACGAGCCGCGCGAGCGGAATGCCGACCGTCACGTCGCGCAGGTTGTGCAGCCGTGCACCATGCACGGTCAGCCACGCCTCCGGCATCATGGCACCGCCCTTCTTGCCCGGCAGGCTCACGCTGCGGCGCGGCTGCAGCGGATGCGTCATCGGCTGCGCGAGCAGGCGCCCCGTCACCGAATCGGACTGCGCGGCCAGATCCGCGACCGCGCCCTGCGCGACCAGCGTGCCGCCGCGCTTGCCGGCGCCCGGGCCGACGTCGATGATGTGATCGGCGCGGCGGATCGTGTCCTCGTCATGCTCGACGACGACGAGCGTATTGCCCTTGTCGCCGAGCTTGCGCAGCGCGTCCAGCAGGATCTGGTTGTCGCGCGGATGCAGGCCGATCGTCGGCTCGTCGAGCACGTAGCAGACGCCCTGCAGGTTGCTGCCGAGCTGCGCGGCGAGCCGGATGCGCTGCGCTTCGCCGCCCGACAGGCTCGGCGCCGCGCGGTCGAGGCTCAGGTAGCCGAGCCCGACCTCCTCGAGAAACGCGAGGCGGCTGCCGATCTCGCTGACGATGTCGCGCGCGATCTGCGCGTCGCGCCCGGTGAGTTCCAGCTGGTCGATCCAGCGCCGCGTGTCCGACACCGTCCACTGCGCGACCTCGACGATCGGATGCGCGTCGAACGTGACCGCGCGCGCGGACGGGTTCAGCCGAGTGCCGTTGCAATCCGGGCAGGGCTCGTTGCCGACGCCTTCCGGTTCCTGCTCGTCCGACGGCAGCGTCTGTTCGCGGCCGCGGCCGTCCTCGGCGAGCACCGTGTCGTCGTACGCGGCGCGCTGTTCGCGCGTGAGCGTGACGCCGGTGCCGACGCAGGTGGTGCACCAGCCGTGCTTGCTGTTGTACGAGAACATCCGCGGGTCCAGCTCCGGATAACTCGTGCCGCACACCGGGCACGCACGCTTGACCGACAGCACCTTGACCGCGCCGACCCGCGCGGTCGAATGATCGTTCTGCATCGCATCGTGCAGCCCGTCGAGCGGCGCGAGCAGGTGCATCACGCCCTTGCCGAGTTCGAGCGTCTCGTCGAGCACGCGCCGCAACTCGGCCTCGTTGTCCGGCGATACGACGATGTCGGCGACCGGCAGCTCGATCGTGTGCTCGCGGAAGCGGTCGAGCTTCGGCCACGGGTCGACCGTGACGAACTCGCCGTCGACGCGCAGATGCGTGCTGCCGCGCGCCTTCGCCCACTTCGCGAGATCGGTATACACGCCCTTGCGGTTGACGACGAGCGGCGCGAGCAGCCCGACATGTTCGCCGCGATGATCGCGCAGCAACTGCGCGGCGATCGATTCGACGGATTGCGACGTGACCGGCGTGCCGTCGTGGATGCAATGCTGCAGGCCGAGCTTCACGTACAGCAGCCGCAGGAAGTGCCAGACTTCGGACGTCGTCGCGACCGTGCTCTTGCGGCCGCCGCGCGACAGCCGCTGCTCGATCGCGACGGTCGGCGGAATGCCGTACACCGCGTCGACTTCCGGTCGCCCGGCCGGCTGCACGATCGAGCGCGCATACGCATTCAGCGATTCGAGGTAGCGGCGCTGGCCTTCGTGGAACAGGATGTCGAACGCGAGCGTCGACTTGCCGGACCCGGACACGCCGGTGATCACGTTGAACTTGCCGTGTGGGATGTCGACGTCGAGCGACTTCAGGTTGTGCTCGCGCGCGTTGACGATCCGCACGACGTCCTCGCCTTCGATCGCACGGCGCTCGCGCGCCGCGTTCAGCACGGTCTGCAACGGCACGCCTTCGTCGGCGAGCGGTGCTTCGGCATCCATCGCGCGGTCGTATTGCAGCAACGCCACGCCCGTATGCGACTCGGCGCAGGCCTTCACGTCGGCGGGCGTGCCCGCGCACAGCACGAGGCCGCCGCCGTCGCCGCCTTCCGGGCCGAGATCGATCAGCCAGTCGGCCGCGCGGATCACGTCGAGGTTGTGCTCGATCACGATCAGCGAATGGCCGGCCGCGAGCAGCTTGCCGAACGCCAGCATCAGCTTCGCGATGTCGTCGAAGTGCAGCCCGGTGGTCGGCTCGTCGAACATGAACAACTTCGCACGCGCGACGCGCGCCTCTTCCGTGACAACCCGGCGGCCGTTGACCGCCGCCGCGGATTCGGCGAGGAAACCGGCCAGCTTCAGGCGCTGCGCTTCGCCGCCCGACAGCGTCGGCACCGGCTGGCCGAGCTTCACGTATTCGAGCCCGACGTCGACGATCGGCTGCAGCACGCGCAGCACCTCGGCATCGGTCGCAAAGAACGCGGCGGCTTCGCTGACGGTCAGGTCGAGCACGTCGGCGATGCTCAGCGCGCGGCCGTCGCGCTCGATGCGCACTTCGAGAATCTCGGCGCGGTAGCGGCTGCCGTCGCAGTCCGGGCAGCGCAGGTAGACGTCGCTCAGGAACTGCATCTCGATATGCTCGAAACCCGAGCCGCCGCAGGTCGGGCAACGGCCGTCGCCCGAGTTGAAGCTGAACGTGCCGGCGCCATAGCCGCGTTGCAGCGCGAGCGGCGCCTTCGCGAACAGCTTGCGGATTTCGTCGAACGCGCCGACGTAGCTCGCCGGGTTCGAACGCGTGGTCTTGCCGATCGGCGACTGGTCGACGAATACGACATCGCCCACCTGGTCGGCGCCCGTCAGGCTGCGGTACGCGCCCGGCGACTCGGTCGCCTTGCCGTGGTGCCGCGCCATCGCCGGATAGAGCACGTCCTGCAGCAGCGTGGATTTGCCGGAACCGGACACGCCCGTCACGCAGACGAGGCGCTGCAGCGGAATCTCGACCGTCACGTCGCGCAGGTTGTGTTCGCTCGCGCCGTCGAGCACGATGCGCGGCGTATCCGCATCGACCGGCCGGCGCGCCCAGTTCGATGCGTGCGCGACATGCTTGCGGCCGCCGAGGTATTCGCCGGTCAGCGTATGCGCCGAACGGATGTCGCCCGGCGTGCCGTCGTAGACGATCGTGCCGCCGCGCTCGCCCGGGCCGGGGCCCATGTCGATCAGCCGGTCGGCCGCGAGCATCACCGACGGATCGTGTTCGACGACGACCAGCGTATTGCCCGCGTCACGCAGCCGCTGCATCGCCTCGACGATCCGCGTGAGATCGCGCGGATGCAGCCCGATGCTCGGTTCGTCGAGCACGAACAGGGTTTTCGTGAGCGACGTGCCGAGCGCCGTCGTCAGGTTGATCCGCTGCACCTCGCCGCCCGACAGCGTGCGGCTCTGCCGGTCGAGCGTCAGGTAGCCGAGCCCCACGTCGCACAGGTATTTCAGGCGCGTGCGCACTTCGGCGAGCAGCAGCTTCAGCGCATCGTCGAGCAGCGCGCTCGGCAGGCTGACCTCGTCGAAGAAACGGCGGATGCGCTCGATCGGCAGCAGCATCAGGTCGTGCACGGTCAGGCCCGGCAGCGCTTCAAGCTGCGCGCGGTTCCAGTCGACGCCGCGCGGCATGAAACGATGGGCCGGCGCGAGCACGCCGTCGGCATTCTCTTTCGAGCCGAGCCGCCATTGCAGCGATTCCGTCTTCAGGCGCGCGCCGCCGCACACGTCGCACGGCGTGTAGCTGCGGTATTTCGACAGCAGCACGCGGATATGCATCTTGTACGCTTTCGATTCGAGGTAGCCGAAGAAGCGCTTCACGCCGTACCACTGGCTCTGCCACTTGCCGTTCCAGTCCGGCGAACCGTTGACGACCCAGTCGCGCTCGGCGTCCGTCAGCTCGGCCCACGGCACGTCGCGCCGGATGTCGGCCTTCGCCGCGTAGCGCATCAGGTCGTCCTGGCACTCCTTCCATGCGGGCGTCTGCATCGGCTTGATCGCGCCGCCGCGCAGCGTCTTGCGCGCGTCGGGGATCACGAGGCCGAGATCGACGCCGATCACGCGGCCGAAGCCGCGGCAGGTTTCGCACGCGCCATACGCCGAGTTGAACGAGAACAGCGCCGCCTGCGGCTCCGCGTAGCGCAGGTCGCTGTCGGGATCATGCAGCCCGGTGGAGAAGCGCCACACCTGCGGCTCCGCGGCCGCGCCGACCGCGTTTTCCGGTTCCGCGGCGAGCACGTAGACGTTCACGCGCCCGCCGCCGCGCTTCAGCGACGCCTCGATCGCCTCGACGACCCGCACCTTGTCGGCCTGCTGCACGCGGAACCGGTCGGCCACCACGTCGAGCACCTTGCGCGGCCCGGTGGGCGACTCGACTTCGCGCCGCGCCTGCACGCGCGTGTAGCCGCTCGCGGACAGCCACTGCGTGATTTCGTCGTCGGACGCGGTTTCCGGCAGCTCGACCGGGAACGTGACGACGACGCGCGGATCGTCCGCCTGCGTGCGCGCGACGAGTTCCGCGTAGATCGTCTCCGGCGTGTCGTGCCGCACCCGCCGCGCGGTCTTGCGGTCGAACAGCTCGGCCGCGCGCGCGTACAGCAGCTTCAGGTGATCGTTCAGCTCGGTCATCGTGCCGACGGTCGAGCGCGAGCTGCGCACCGGGTTGGTCTGGTCGATCGCGATCGCGGGCGGCACGCCGTCGACGCGCTCGACCTGCGGGCGGTCCATCCGGTCGAGGAACTGCCGCGCGTACGCGCTGAACGTCTCGACGTAACGCCGCTGGCCTTCCGCGTACAGCGTGTCGAACACGAGACTCGACTTGCCGGAGCCCGACGGGCCGGTGACAACCGTCATTTCGCCGGTGCGCAGGTCGAGATCGAGATTCTTGAGGTTGTGCTGACGTGCTCCGCGAATGCGGATCAGATTGCTGGATGACAATTTGCCTGCCCGTCTGAATGAGTTAGCCAGAGTTCACGGTGCCGGAACGCTGCGGCGGATGCCCGCAGGCGCGGCGCACGCGCCGCCCAGGGTCGCACCTGGGCGGCTCGATTTCGACGGGTACTATACTGTATATTCATACAGTTTTCCATGAAAGCCCTGAGGGCGGCATGGGCAGGTGGGCGAAGGGACCCTGAGGGAGTGGGACTGCGACATGCTCAGGAATCAAAGGGTTGGCTATTGTTTTGTCGCACTGTGCGCGGGCCTTGACGCGGCAATCGTGAGTCTGACGGAGGTGGGAGCAGTCTCTGGTCGGCCAGGAAGAGACGTTCGACGCAGCCGTTCGAATCGTTGACAATGCCGGACGAGATGTCGCTCAAAAGTCCAATCTGCAGGGAGCCCACGCGTGCGCCAGGAAAGCGACGTACCTTTGAGCGAGCGCGTGCTCGCGGTTGAGGGGCGCGCCTCACCGACAGTCCTGTTTCACGTGCAGAGCGCACTTCCAACGGAACGGCCCGCAAACTGCGAGGTTCTGTTTATTTCGTTTGCTTACGCCGACATTCCAATAGGCAAGGTGTTCAACGTTGCCTTTCCGACGGGCGCCCCGAAGTCCGTGACAAAGACACGCTGCGCCATCGTTGCAGTAACGCAGCAATATGCCAAGCCATTTGGGGAGGTGCCGCACGGCTGGAAAACGATTTGCCTCGTGGAATTTCCAGAGGGAATTCCAGACGTCATTGCATCCCTGCCGATGGTGACCGGGTGGTATGAAAATCGAAAGACCGTCAGCCTTTGCGATGAAGACACCTGGCGACTGATAGTGGATTGAACGGCCGGTGGCCCACCTCCATCAGCGAGCACAGGCGCCGCAGGTTGTACACGGCGGCCTTCCAGTTCAAGTGTAGCGTCGCCCGCGCCAAGCCCATCGAGCGCAGCATCTTGCCGCCCATCTGCCCCACGGCGGCGAACACATGCTCGACACGGGCGCGGGGCTTGGCGATGCGCCGGTTGCGCCGCTCTTGGCATTCCGACAACGGCTTGCCGGGCTGGCCCTTGCGCTGGATATGCAGTCGCCATCCCGTTTTGCCCAGGCGCTGCTCGCACTCGCCGTCGACGTACCCGTTGTCGGCCCAGACATCGCGGCTGGTGCTGCCGGTGTCAAGCGCCCGCTCGAAGTGCAAGGTGTCGTGCTCGCTTGCCGTGCTCGCGTGCATACGGCGGATCAGCTTGTGGCGCCGGCCCGCGCTGCTGGAGCAGCTTGCAGCCGAAGTAGCTCCTGCAGTGCTTCTTGGTCCAGCGCGCTTGCACGTCCTTCTACCGCCGCTTCGATGGCGACCACTCGGCCGGCATCGCGTCCTGCTGAACCATGTCCTTCTCGTCCTTGGTCAGCGTCTGCCTGGGCACCGGCACAATGCCGGCATCGATCATCTGTCCGCCCCGCGCGGTTTTTCGAGGTGCCCCCGGGTGACGCGTGCAGGCATGCCTCGCGAAGATTCGGAAATTTCCGGCTCCAATTGTGACTTTTCCGTCGATCCGTCGTCATGGATGTTGCAAATATTCGCTACAGCAACTCGTCGAGGCCAATCGATGGCCGGCCTCGCCTGTCCTTCGGGTAGTACGGTTTGATGGCCGCCAGCAAACGCCGGCCATCGCACGGGCTTCTTTAGTTTCACTAAGAAATGCTACCGCTTCGTCACACGCTTCTTGCGAGCGCTTTCCGCTTCCGCAAACGGATCTGCCGCCGCAGCGTCGCGGGTGCGTTCCTTGAGCCTCTGCTGCAACGTCCTCGGCTACCTCATCGATGACCGCCGAGCCCAATAAATCAGCTATCCGCAGGAGGTGGAATTCATAGACTAATCAAAATATTTGTCGCTTTTGTTTGATCGTCATTTATATTCGATTGCATTAATGATTTTTTTGCACGGGGTTATGAATGAGAAATATTATAGTTGCGATATTTTTTGGATTGGTTTTGAGTTCTGCTTATGCAGATAAACTCCCCAGGCTCGATAAGGCATTGCCGAGCAACGGGGCTATAAATGGCCTGGAGCCGGTATTTGATTTTGATGGAGATGGATGTTACCCAGCGGCGGGAATCGGCAGGGATGGCAGACAAAATCCAGGACTGAAAACATCGGGGGCGATTAATGGTAGCTGTCACGACGCGGGGTTCCTGAATTTTGCGAACACACTGCATCGATATGCTTGCTTGCCAGGGTCGGGTGGCACATATTGTGCGCACGTTTACGATATGTATTTTGAAAAAGATCAGGTGGTGCATGGAAGCGGTGCATTTGGTGGGCATCGACATGACTGGGAGACTGTGGCAATCTGGACTCTGAATGGAAATATCACTCATGCGAGTCATAGCTGTCATGGCAACATGTACGCAAGGCCATTCAATGAATTACCGATGCAAGGGAATAATGTTAAATTTGTTTACCACAAGGATGGCGGGTTGACACATTGCTTCCGTTTTGCGAAGCCGAATGAGCTTCCGGAAAATCATTATCGATATTGGGTAACACCCGATATTGTGACCTGGTATGAACTCAAGGGTGATGGGGTAACCAACAATAATATGAGGGAACGCCTGAATGCGTTTGACTACGGGAAGGCAAGTATCAAGGTAAAAGATCAAACCTTTTTGAAGTTCTTGAATGACTGGAAGCCATCCGGATATCCGCAGTTCACTCAAGCGAGCGTAGAGGCATCTCAACCAAGATAAATGGAGCTCCTCACGGATTGCCTGGAAGGCGGCGCCCCAAAGGAAAGCGGTGCCCGAGGGAATAGGCGGGTTGTGCAACCAATCGGACGATTCCAGCGACCGCCGCTTTCACGGCCAATCATAAACTCGACGCATGGGGAAGGCTGCTAAAGGGGGAACGTGCCTGTGTCGCCCTGACGCCCGGGGGTGGCCGCGCCCGGCGTTGGTTCCTTCCTCACTGCGAGTCAGGCGGCTCAACGAACGTCCGCGCAAGACACTAAACTTCGATACACCGGCTGAACGATTCCCTCTCGCTATTGCATCAACCGGTTGAATCCGCAATCGGTTGAGCACGTCGCGAGCGGCCGGAACGGCAACCGATCGGGTTCGGCCAGTTGCAGACGTCCATCGTTGACCAAACGAACGTCTGCAACTCCCACCATAACGGACGCTAACATCAGGGCCCGTCTCACCACCAGCCGGAGTCGACTCGCCGATCAAACCGTTACCACGATCTTTCCAAACTGCCCATTTGTTTCAAGGTAGCGGTGCGCCTCGACTATCTCGTCGAATGCGAACGTACGGTCGATGACCGGCTTGAGCGCACCACTTTCGAGCCCGTTTCGCACAAATTCGATTGCGGCCTTCCGGCGTGCCGGGTCGCCACTCGTCAGCCAGATATTGTGCGCCTTCACCGAAATCATTTTGGCGATCATCTCCAACACGGGCAGCGTCGTCACGCGCTCGTCGAGCGCGCCGTAGAGATACGCGATGCCCTGGAAAGACAGCGCCGAGATCAGTTTGGAAAAGTTGGGACCGCCAACGGGATCGAACGCAACGCGCGCACCCTTTCCACCGGTTATGCGCATGATCTCGTCGACAAGATCCGCCTCGTCCGTCACGATAACGTGCGCTGCACCTGCATCGAGCAATGGCTGCCGCTTGTCAGCGTGACGCGTGACCGCGATCGACGTCGCCCCGGCGAAATTCGCAATCTGGATCGCGGCCAGCCCGACACTGCTCGACGCGGCCGGCACGACAACGAAATCGCCATGGGTGACCTTTGCATCCTCGATCAGCGCGCCGTACGCGGTGACGAACATCATCCACACCGACGCGGCCTCGGCGAACGACAGTGATTTCGGATGCCGGGTGACCGCGTATTCCGGCACCACGATGACTTCGCCGTAAGTGAAGTACTGATTCATCGAGAACGACGGAATCACATTCACCTCGTCGCCTGGCGCGAAGCTGGTGACATCCGCGCCCACCGTATCGACAATGCCCGCCGCCTCGTATCCCAACCCGGCCGGAAAATTGACGGGCTCGATGTACTGGTCGTTGCGCCACATCGATTCCGCACGATTGATACCGATCGCTTTGACCTTGATGCGGACTTCACCGGACATCGGGGAGTGTGCCGGTTCGTCCACGAACTGAAGCACGTCCGGGCCACCTGCGTTTGCAAATCTGACTGTTCGAGACATTACGTTCTCCTGCGTCGATTGATCGTTGAGTACCACGCGAATTACACGGTCGTTTCGGGCTGCTGCGCCGGCTGATAAGCGGGGAAATCCGAATAGTGCTTTTCGTCGCCGCCCCAGAAAGCCGCGCGGACATAGGGCGTCAGCGGCAGTTTGTGCTGGAGCCGATAAGGCAGGTCGGGGTTCGACGAAAAGTACCGGCCGAACGCGACGAGATCCGCATCGCCGGACGCAATGATGGTTTCCGCGCTTTCGCCATCGAAGCCGCCGGCCGCGATGATCGGCCCGGAGAAGTGTTCGCGAAGGTACTTCGCTGCGACTGGCGCGTGCCCTTCATGAAGCGTGTCGTCACCTTTGATACGCGGTTCGATCACGTGCAGATAAGCGATCTTGTACTCATCGAGCATGCGGGCGACATAACCGAATGTCGCTTCCGGGTTGCTGTCGGAGATGTCGCCCCACTCTCCCGATGGCGAGATGCGCACGCCCACGCGGTCCGCACCCCACACCGAAATCAGCGCGTCAACCGCTTCGCGCAGGAACCGGACACGGTTTTCGATCGGGCCGCCGTAAGCGTCCGTGCGCTTGTTGCTACCGTCCTGGATGAACTGGTCGACGAGATACCCGTTCGCGCCGTGCAACTCGACGCCATCGAATCCGGCATCCAGCGCGCGTTGCGCCGCGACGCGGAATTCCTCGATGACACCTGGAATCTCGTCGATCCCGAGCGCGCGATGGGGCGAGACCGGCACGAAGCCGTCCCTGGTGAGCGCAACGCCTTCGAACGGCACGACCGACGGGGCGACCGGCGCGACGCCGCCCGTCATTTCGACGTGGCTTTGACGCCCTCCGTGGATCAGTTGCATGAAGACCCGGCCTCCCTTGGCGTGAACCGCGTTGGCGATCGCCTTCCAGCCTTCGACCTGGCCGTCGTGATAGAAGCTTGCCGCGCCGAGATACGAACGGGCCGTCATGGAAATGCTGACGCCTTCGACGATTTCGAGGCCGCCGGCGGACGCGCGCTGACCGTAGAAGTCGGCCATCATCAGGCTCGGAATATCGCCCGGCTGGATCGTGCGCAGGCGGGTCATCGGTGCCAGAACGACGCGATGCGAGAGCGAATATGCGCCGAGTTTTTTCGGGGTAAACAAGTGTGTCATGGTTTTTCCTGGAGCGTTGCGGAGGTAGCGACGCGCCATTCGTGACGATCGACCCCAGGCATGGGGGACACGAAACACCCCACAGTCGTTGGAGGAGACTCATCGTCGCGACGCCGTCTGATGGGCAATCTAGCGATTCACGGCGAAAAGTTGAAAGACTTTCCAGGCTGGGATGCATGCCTGCGAGGCATGGCTTCCGTGCGATACCCGCCAGCAAGGGCTAGCGGCACGCCGGGCATCGGTGGGAGGCGAACGGTTTGACTCGAGACCTTATTTTTTGATCTGGTCGATACGCGAAAGAAAGAGTTCGAGCGTTGGCGAGCGATTGGTCCGGTTATATCCGACCACCAGTTCGATCGTCGGTGCTTCGCCTTTGAGTGGGCGGCTCGTCACCGACCAGGGCAGGAAGTTCTCCGCATAAGCCGGCAACAGCGCAACGCCCCTCGTCGACGCGATCAAAGACATCGCCATGGTCAGGTTGTGGACGCGGTAAGAGGGTTCGATGTCGAGATCGTTCTCAGCCAGATACATTTCGATGGCCCGGCGCATCGGCCCGGCGACATCCGATCCGCCGATGAACGTTTCGTTGGCAAGTTCATGAACATCGACCTTCTTGTGCGCCGTGAGGCGATGGTCGCTCGGCATGACGACGACGAAGGGCTCGCGCGCAACCGTGATGTACTCGACGTCCGGGCGGTTGGGCTCGGCCCGCATGAATGCAACGTCGAGCCGGCCGGTCGAGAGCCCCTCCGCGAGCTCTGGGGAGTGCTCGCTCGATACGGTCATTTCGATATTCTGCAAATCGCCCGCGAGCACGCGGCTCGCTTCGGCGAGCCAGGTCACTTCCTGGCCGCTCAGGAAGCCGACAGCGAACACAGGTTTAAACGGCCGCGCGGCCCGGCGCGCTGCATCGCGTGCGGCATCGACCTGCGCCAGAGCAAGGCGCGCGTGATCGAGGAATGCCCGGCCGGCATTGGTCAATTCGATGCCCCGGGCGCTGCGCACCAGCAGCTGCGCACCGACCTGATACTCGAGATCGCGAATCTGACGGCTCAGCGAAGGCTGGGAGGTGTGCAGCCGTCGTTCAGCCGCGACCGTCAAACTGCCTTCTTCCGCTACCGCAATGAAATAACGCAAGTGTCGCAGTTCCATGTTTTCAGTCATGCCTCGGGAGTATGGTGGCCAGCTTATAAAGTATTTTTTGCGCCGACAAGCAAAGACTATCTTTCCGTTCGATCAGCGACGCGCGAATCGCGCGCTGACAATCGTCCGACACAAGCCGGAAGGAGGCGCGATGAATACGCTCGCCGGAAAGACCGCAATCGTGACAGGCGCTTCGCGCGGTATCGGCCGTGCTGCGGCGCTGGCGCTCGCGAAAGCGGGCGCGCAGGTCATCGTTCACTATTGTCACCGCGCAATTGACGCGCAGTCGCTGGTGGCCGAGATCCGGGGAATCGGCAGCCGGTCCGATGCGATTGCCGCAGACCTTGCGTCGCCCGACGGTCCGCGTCGGCTCGCCCGACGCGTTCGCGGGATCGTGGGCGACCGTCTCGACATTCTCGTTGCAAACGCTGGAATTCGAACCCACGCGGCCGCCGGTGACACGTCCTTCGAGGATTTCACCCGGCAGTTCGCGCTCAATGTCCGTGCGCCGTATTTCCTCTTCCAGCAGTTGCTTCCGATCATGTGCAACGGCAGTAGCGTCGTGTTTCTGCTGCCCTGCGTCGCACCCGCCGCTGCCACGCGCGGAGCGAACGTCCCGGCTATCGGCGGCGCCGTGCAAACGATGGCGAGACACTTTGCCCTCGCGCTCGGCGAGCGCGACATCCGTGTCAATGCACTCTTGATAGCACCGGCGACGGGCCAACCGGCGAACGCGGGGAGAACCGTGCCGGACGGCCTTGGCGGTGCCGTCACGTTCCTCGCATCGGACGCTGCGCGCTGGATCACCGGTGAAATCGTTCAAATCAATGGCAGTGCCGAACTGTCCCGCGAACAGGCTTGCCTGGCGCCTCGCATTCCGACTGTCGCCACCACGACCGGTTGACCGCGTCGTTCACTGATTTTCACCCTTCGTTTGAGGAGCACGCTCATGTCCCACCACGACCTCACCCACGACAAACCCGTCAAGATTCCGGACTCCGACCATCCCATCACAATCGAACGCAATCCGTCGCGCGTCGTGGTCACGGCGGGCGGCATCGTCGTCGCCGATACGCACGATGCGTTGACGTTGCGAGAAGCTCGCTATCCGGCCGTGTTCTACATTCCGCAGGCGGACGTCGACATGACCCGGCTCGAGCGTACCGACCACACGACCTACTGCCCGTACAAAGGGGACTGCGCGTATTTCTCCATCCCGTCCGCTGGAGATCGCGGCGAGAACGCCGTCTGGATGTATGAAAACCCGTATGCAGCCGTCGAACCGATCCGGGGCTATCTCGCGTTTTATCCGGAGCGTGTGGATGCAATCGCGGAACTGCCGGCGACTCGCGTGAAACGCTAGCCCTCCGTTCATGGCGGTCGACCGCTTGGCGGTCGGCGCACAAACAGACACGCGCTCACCACCATGCCTGTCAGGCATGGGCCGGTGCCTCGAAAGTCTTTTATCCCGAGTTCCGCAGCACCTACATTGAGATCCAGCAGGCAACACGCTGGCGCAACTTCCACACGCAACGGCAATACGCGTCTCGGCCTGAATTTCGGTTTTCTCTATTTGAAGGATTGCAGCCATGAACCACGATACCCACCAAACCGCCCCCACGAACTACGTCGAAGCGAACGGCATCCGTTTTGCGTACCGCCGCTTCGGCAACCCGCAAGGCGTGCCGCTCGTAATGAACATCCACTTCACCGGCACGATGGACCACTGGGATCCGGCCGTCACCGACGGACTCGCGCAAGACCGTGAAGTGATCCTCTTCAACAACGCCGGGATTTCCAGCAGCTCGGGCACCGTTCCGGAATCGATCGAGGAAATGGCGGCCAACGCGGCCGCGTTCATTGACGCGCTGCGGCTGAAGCAGGTCGACGTGCTCGGCTTTTCGATGGGCGGTCTCATCGCGCAGGAACTCGCGATTGCGCGGCCTCAACTCGTGCGCCGGCTGATTCTCGTCGGTACGGGTCCGCGTTCCGGCGAAGGCATGGCGTCGCTGACGCCCGAGGCGCAGGACATTTTCAGCGCGAGCTACGACGAGCCCGACCATCTCTGGCTGCGCGTTCACTTCGCGCCCTCCGCGACGAGCCAGGCCGCGGGACGCGCGTTCCTGGACCGGTTCCGCCTGCGCAAGGAAAACCGCGATCCCGAGGCGAACGACCAGGTCGCACCCGCGCAACTGGCCGCGCTAGCCAAGTGGGGCGCCCAGCGCGAGAACCCCTATGCCTATCTGGAGGCGATTACCCAGCCGACACTTGTCATTAACGGCGACAACGACGTGATCATTTACTCGATCAACTCGTGGATTTTGCAGCAACACATTCGTGACGCTCAGTTGATCCTCTATCCCGATGCGAATCACGGCTCGCTGTATCAGTACCCCGAGCGATTCGTCACGCACGTGGAGCAGTTCCTTTCCGAAGTCACGGCACGCGGCTGAGCCCAATCGAAACCGCTCGCCCAAACATCATTTCAGGCGTTTCATCATGACCCATCTGAACGGAAAAACCGCGCTGGTCACGGGCGCATCGCGCGGAATCGGCCGCGCCATCGCTCTCGCGCTCGCCGAGGCTGGCGCGAGGGTGCTGATTCATTTCGGCAGTGCCGGGAACGCCGCGGACGAAGTGGTTGCAGCGATCCGCGCTGCGGGTGGCCATGCCGACAAGGTCGCGGCGGACTTGCGTGCCACGCACGGTCCGCACGAACTCGCAAAGCAGGTCTGCGAATTCGTCGGAGACCGGCTGGACATTCTCGTGGCCAACGCCGGCATCTCGAAGGCGGCTAGCATCGAAGAGACGACGATCGAAGACTTCGACAACCTCTTTGCCGTGAACGTGCGTGCTCCCTATTTCCTCGTGCAACAGTTGCTCCCCGTGCTCGGCGAGAACAGCAGTGTGATTCTGCTTTCGTCACTCGCGGCGCGCGCCTCGGTCAATAACCTGTCGGCCTACGCTGCGACAAAAGGCGCGATCGACACACTCGTGCGGCATTTCGCGTCAACGCTTGGTGAGCGCGGCATACGCGTCAATGCGATCGCGCCGGGCATCGTCGAAACCGATATGTCGAACTTCGCCAAAACCGATGCGGGTCGAAACTTCGCCCTCGGTATGCAGGCGCTCAAACGCGTCGCGCAACCTGAGGACATCGCCGGAGCCGCGGTGTTCCTCGCGTCGGACGACGCACGTTGGGTGACGGGCGACACGCTGCGCGTCGACGGCGGTTCGAGACTTTGAGCGCCGGGATGCGCGCCAACTACATGGCAGTTGGTTTGCGCGTCCGATATTCTTCTACGGATTCAAAGGACCGCTCAGGCTCGGTTGCCGCCCTTCGGGCTCGCGCATACAGCTTCAGTCAGGCCAGTCTCGGCAATTCAGCAACCGTACAGTCCCACCCATTCCATTTCCGTGCAGCAATACCAGGCGGCAATGCAGTTGCGGGCGCTCGATGGCCTCAGCCCATCGGCGCCCGCAACCGACCCGAAGGCCGGTCAGACAGCGTCAGCCCTCCTTACCCCCCCCTTCCCACCAAAGCCTTCACACTCCGCCTTATCCCACCGCGTCTTCACGACACGATTATCCGAATCGAACTGAACCTGATACTGGCAGGTCGCGACCTTTCCGGCGTCGCGGAACTGGAACAGGTAGTTCCACGTCCGCACGTGAAAGATCCACTCGTGGAAATGCGGCGGCCCAAGCAGTTCGTACAACTGGTTCTTCGTCACGCCCGGCTGGACCTGCGCGAGGTTCGCGAGATTCGGATACGTGCCCTCGGGCAGCGTGGCCGACTCGGGCGACGGGAACGGCGGATCGCCCTGCTGCGTGGCGCATCCGGTCAGGCCGGCGACGGCGAACAGTGCCGCGGCCGCGAACTTTGCAATGTGTGCGTTCATGTTTGGCATCGTCTGAATGAAAGGGAAACGGCGCGCACCGCGGCTCACCACTGATACCCGGCACCGACCACCGCGCCATACGTGCCGCGCGTGTTGGTCGAGACGGCCGCCTTGTAGATCCAGTGGTTGTTCTCCGAAATCGTCGAAATGCCCAGCGCCTGCCCCGACTGGCCGCGATACACGCTGCCGGCCAGCGCGACCATGCTCTTGCCGGGCCCGGACGGTTGCGGCAGGCCGGCCACGGCCATCGCCGTCGCCGTGCCGCCATCCGCATCGCGGCGGTAGCTGTCGAGGCTGTTGCGCAGGCTGGCGACCTGGCCGTCCGTATAGCTGTTCGCCTGCGACAGCGTGTTGCCGACGCTGGCGTTGAGCTGGTTCACGTTGACCGCATCGGTGCCCTGCGTACCGGCCGCGACGTTGACGACCTGGCGCGCCGAATCCGCCGAGCCGACCGCGACGACGTTCGAGCGCCCGCCGTCGTTGCTGCCCGTGCCGATCGCGGCCGAATTGCTGCCCGACGCGGTCGACCCGACCCCGATCGCGGTCGCCCCGTTGCCGGACGCCAGCGATCCGTTGCCGACCGCCGTGCTGTTCGAGCCCGATGCGACCGCGCCCGAACCGCCCGCGGACGAGTTCGCACCGGTCGACCCCGGCGTCACGTTCGTGCCGCTCGGATTCGTCGTGTACGACCCGCCGAGGTTGGACGTGCGCTGGGTGATCAGCGTCGTCAGCTGGTTGGCGACCGAATCGAGCTGCGACACGTTCACCGCGTCGGTGCCGCTCTTGCCGGCTGCGAGGCCGGTGATCTGCCGGTTGCCGACGTTCACTTCGCCGGATGACGACTGCGGGCTGCTCAGCCCGTACGCGATGTAGTTCGTCAGCGCGCCGACCGTGGTCAGCGAACCCGCGCCGAGCGCGACGCTGTTCGCCAGCGTCGCCGTGGCGCCGGCACCGAGCGCGAGCGCATCGGTCGCGTTGCTGCGCGCGCCCGATCCGAGCGCGACGCTGCCGACGCTGGCCGCGACCGCGTTGGCGCCCTGTGCGACCGACTGCGCGCCGGTGGCCGTCGCGCCGCTGCCGAGCGCGATCGCATCGGCCTGCGCGGAACTCGCCGCCTGCCCGATCGCGACGCCGCCCGGTGCGGTCGCGTCGACGATCGCGCCGTTGCCGATGCCCACGCCGTGATCGCCGTTGACGACCGTCGTCGGGCCGACCGCGATCGAATCCGCACCGACCGCGAGCGAGTCCACGGCCGTCGAGTTCGCATGGAAATACCTCGTGGTGGTGACCGCAAACGACTGCAGCGCGCCGGCCAGCTGCCGCACGGTCACCGCATCCTGCTGGCCGGTGCCGTCCGCGACGTTGGTGATCTGGCGATACGTCCTGCTCGTCGCGTCGCCGACCGATACCGCGCCCAGCAGCGTCTGGTCGGTCGTGTTGAACGGGATCGACGCGCTGCCGTTGCGGATGATGCCGGAAGCCGGCACCGTCGCGCGATCGGCCACCGAGCCGGCGCCGAACGCGATGCTGCCGTCCACCTTCGCGACCGCGTTCGGGCCGATCGCGACGCTGTCGACGCCGAGCGCCTGGCTGTCCGGCGCGGTCGAGTTCGCGTGGAAATACTTGGTGCCGTGCGCGTTGATGTTGTCGATCGCCGAACCGACGTTGTTGTTGATCGTCGTCGAACCGTCGCTGTTGTACGTCACGTACGACGGCGCCGAGATCGTCCCGGTCGTCGGGTTGTAGGTCGCGCCGCCGCCGAGCGCACCGGCCGTGCTGTTGCCGAGATTGGTGTTGTTCGCTCCGATCGAGCTGAGGCTGGTCGACAACGAACCGATGCCCGTCGACGTCGCGGTGGACAGCGACGTCAGGTTGCTGTTGGTGCTCGACAGGCCGGTGGACAGCGAGCCGACGGTGGTCGACGTGGATGTCGACAGCGACGAGATCGAGCTCGTCGTCGAACTGAGGCCGGTGGACAGCGAACCGATGCTCGTCGACGTTGCCGTGGACAGCGACGTCACGTTGCTGTTCGTCGTGCTCAGGCCGGTCGACAGCGAGGCGACGCCCGTGGACAGCGAACCGACGATCGTCGACGTCGACGTCGACAGTGACGTGACCGCGCTGTTCGTGCTCGACAGGCCGGTGGACAACGAGCTGATACCCGTCGACGTGGAGGTCGACAACGACGTGACCGTGCTGTTCGTCGAACTCAAGCCGGTGGACAGCGAGCCGACGACGGTCGATGTGGACGTCGACAGCGACGTGACCGAGCTGTTCGTCGAACTCAAGCCCGTCGACAGCGAGCCGACGACCGTCGATGTCGACGTGGACAGCGATGTGATCGAACTGTTCGCGGACGACAGGCCGGTCGACGTGGAAGTCGACAACGACGTCACCGAGCTATTGGTCGAACTCAGGCCGGTCGACAGCGAGCTGATACCCGTCGATGTCGACGTAGACAGCGACGTCACCGAGCTATTGGTCGAACTCAGCCCCGTCGACAACGAACTGATACCGGTCGACGTCGACGTGGACAGCGACGTCACCGAACTATTGGTCGAGCTCAATCCGGTCGACAACGAACTGATGCCGGTCGACGTCGACGTGGACAGCGACGTCACCGAGCTGTTGGTCGAGCTCAATCCGGTCGACAGCGACGACACACCCGTCGACAACGACGTAATGCTCGACGCGGTCGACGTCGACAGCGAATCGACCGCCTGATTCGTCGCAGCGAGCTGCGACCCGTTGATCGCGTCCGTGCTCGCCGAACTGATGCGCCCGGCCGCGACGTTGGTGATCTGGCGCTCGCTCCCCGCCGCGCCGACGCTGACGACGCTGGTCGGCGACGTGCCCTGGAAGTTGTACGTGACGCCGCCGATCACCGCGCTTGCCGTCGGATTCGGCGCGGCCGTCGTCGAACCCGAGCCGAGTGCGACATCGCCCGCGTTGTTCGCCACCGCCGACGCGCCGAACGCCAGCGCGCCCGCCGCCGCGGCCGTCGACGTGTTGCCGAGTGCGATCGAGCCGGTGCCCTGCGCGTTGTTCGAATTGCCGATCGCGACCGCGCCGTTGCCGTTCGCGGTGTTGTTCGAACCGGCCGTGACCGCGCCGGTGCCGATCGCGGTGCTCGGGTCGCCGATCGCCACCGCGCCGTTGCCGCTGACCGTCTGGCCCAGGCCGAGCGCAACGGCGCCGAGACCGCTCAGCACCTTCGAGCTGTTGCCGCCGGCGATCGAGCCCGCTCCCGCGGCCGCGGCGACCGAGTTGCTGTCGCCGATCGCGATGGTGGAACCCGCTGCCGCGACGCTGTTGATGCCGATCGCCGTTGCATTCGTGGCCGACGCCGTCGCACCCGGGCCCAGGGCCGTCGCCGATATGCCGCTCCCGAGCGCGAGATTGCCGAGCGCGACCGCGAACTGCTGCGTCGCGGTCGCCTGCACGCCTGCCGCGATCGAACTGACGCCCGCCGCATTGGCGCTCAGGCCGAGCGCCATCGACTGATTGGCGCCGGCCGTCGTGCCGGACCCGAGCGCGATCGAGCTGGTACCGAGCGACTGCGTGCCCGATCCGGGCACGCCGGCCGTGCCACCCCAGCCGATCGCGATCGACGTGCCGCCCTTTGCGCCGCTGTTGACGCCCATCGCGACGGCCGAATTGCCGGACGCCAGCGCGCCGCTGCCCACCGCAACGCCGGCTGCGCCCGAACTCGTCGACTGGTTGCCGATCGCGACCGTTCCCGTATCGGTGGCATGCGACGCGTAGCCGAGCGCGATACTCTGGACCCCGACCGCGCTCGCTCCGAGACCGAGCGCAGCCGCATACTGGCCGGACGCCAGCGCATTGTTGCCGAGCCCGACGGCCGACACGCCGGTCGCGGCTGCGCCGCTGCCGATCGCCACCGCGCCGCTTTGGGTCGCGCTCGACAGATTGCCGATGGAAACCGAGTAATCGCCGCTGCCGATCGCCTGCACGCCGAACGCCGAGCTATTGACGCCGGTCGCCTGCGAGTTGATGCCGACGGACGTCGAAGCGTCGCCCATCGCATGAGCACCCGGGCCGAGCGCAGTGGCCGAAACACCCTGCGCCGTCGCCAGGTTGCCCAATGCGGTGGAATTCTGCTGCGCGGCACTCGAACCGACGCCGATCGAGATCGAACTGATGCCGCCGGTTGCCGACCCGCCATCCTGCGCGTACTGCGCATGCGCGGCACCATGGAACAAGCCGAGATACGCCGATGCCATCAGCACGGCCAGCCGCCGTAGCGACGGAGCGGAAGGCATTCCCGCGTGTGTCGACGCGCCCCCGAGCGCGGCGCGTTCCGCCGTGCTACGCGACGACGCGACGCGCTTGCCGCGCGCACGGTCAAGCTCGGACGCCGCCACCCAGGCCCCCAATGCTTCGTTCCAGATCGACTTGAACGACTTGTTCATCTCGTGTTCCCTCGGTTCTCATGTGCTGAATGACGCAACAGCGAACGCATCGACAAGCGACGACGCATCCTGCTGCGTTCCCGCCCGTCTTGCGACGCTCCGTTCTTCACTTTGGATAGCTAAATAAATGCTCGAACAACACTGCACGACATTCCCGATCGCCATCGCGATCGCGCGAACGCACGCCGCACGTGCGCTTCGGCACGAAACGCGGCGACGATCGCCAGTTATCGACTCACGAAAGCCGACATCGCAGGAAAGGCGGATTCGCGATGCCCCGCGCACCGCGAATCCGCGCGCGTGCGCCGTCGCACCGAACCTGCGGCGACTTCGAATTTCATGGGAAAGCGTCGTTCGGACGCCGGATGGACGGATGCCGGCCCCAGCCTCGGGGCGGCCCGTCATGGTTCATTCAGGTGGAGGATGACACTGCGTAGTCCCCGGGTCTGAAGCATGCGCCGCCGGTTCGTGCGAACCGATGCGTTGGCCTGCCATGCCTGTCGTGCCTGTCGTGCTCATATTTTTCGTGCCCGCCTGATTCGATAGCGCACCGCGCACGATCGCGCCCGGACGAATCAAACCGCCAGGCTGCCAACGCGAAGCCGCTCACCCCTACCCGTTCGGTCGTCAAACGCACTTTCCGGATTTCCGGAAAAGAGCCGATGGCTTGCCGAACGACCCCTGCACCGAATTAATCGATCGAATTTTCTTGACGATTTCTTCTTGCCAGATGCTTCACACCCCGACAAACCCCACAATTCTCCGTTTCATCTTATATATCAACACATTCGGAAAATTATGAAGTTTGCGTTACCCTCGTGCCAGTGATTCGTCCGCCGCCGCATTCCCATACTTCGGGAATTCCATCATTCAATGTCACATTGAATATTGCATGTCACGGAATGCGACGGCGACAGGATGTTTGCGCAAAACCGGTCACCTCGAAGAACCGATTCCAGCCGCGCCGGGGCTAGTGTGCGGGCATTCGTCCAAACAAACCTTTTCCCGAGCGGACAAACCCTTTTCCCGAGCGGACGGCATTTACATTCATACATTCCGGCACGAAATCGGGATTATCAGCAAAAGAAATATTGACTGCGCATCAATAAAATATTAATCGCGATAACCTTTAGTTGTCACTCCCGATTTACTCTGGATGCCATCGCCCCCTCGACACAACGCATCCGGATTCATCGCCCGGGCCAATTAGATTGGCCATCAGATAAACCGGAAATAAAGACCGATATTAAAAGGTAATTCGGCATGTTTTTCCACTTCTTTTCCGTCCCCCGGAGCGCCGCTGCCGGAAACGCGTCGCACCCCATCGGATATGCCCACACGGGCCGCACGGTATCCTCACAATCGTCGCTGTTGCCGACATATAATTTTTCGCAACAATCGTGCACATAGCGATGCTTTCAGCCTGTCAGGTCTACTTCCCTACCCGCCCGCAACCATGTCATCCCGCTTGTCCAGTCCGGCATCGCTTCGCTCCACGCCGGATCTCGCTGACGCACATATTCTTGTCGTCGACGATCGCCCGAACGACCTGCGGCTCCTGACCGAGATCCTGCGTGCCGCGCGGTGCCGAATCAGCGTCGCGTTCGACGGATTGCAGGCCTATCACCGCGCGCAGGCCATCTCTCCCGACCTGATCCTGATGGACGTCCGCATGCCGCGCATGGACGGGTTCGCCGCGTGCCGGCTGCTGGCGTCGACGCCGTCGACGCAATCCATTCCGGTGATCATCCTGACGGCCGCGAGCGATCTCGAGGATCGCATCGCCGGGCTCGAAACCGGCGCGATCGACTACATCGTCAAACCGTTCGAACCGGCCGAAGTGATTGCGCGGATCCGCAATCACCTGAAGCGCGCAGGGCGCAGCCAGCCGTTTGCGCACCTGCCCGAACTGCCCGACAAACCCGATGCGGCGCTCGTGCGCGCGGCGACCGAGGTGCTGCTGCGCGACCTGCGCCATCCGCCGGCGCTCGAGGATCTCGCCAGACAGGTCGGCACGCACGAAAAGCGCCTGTCCCGCGTGTTCCGCGACCATCTCGGCCAGACCGTGTTCGAGTATCTGCGCGACACGCGCCTGCGCGCCGCGATGCACTTTCTCGCGGAGACGTCGATGGGAATCGGCGACATCGCCGAGGAAATCGGCTTTTCCACGCCCGGCAATTTCGCGACGGCGTTCCGCGAACGCTTCGGCATCACGCCGTCCGACTGGCGCCGCCAGCGCCATGCGGTCAATGCGCCGCCCGCGCCCGGGGAGCACCGTCACGATGCGTAGGCAATACGCGGCATGGGCAGCCGGATGTCGCGCGTTGCTGCTGCTTCTGATGGCGATGGCCGTCACCTGCGCGACGGCCCGGGCCGCGTCGGCGCCCGACCCGGCGCAACTGGAAGCCGTGTCGGTGTTCGAAGACGCCAGCACGACGCTGACCGCCGATCAGGTCGACGCCCGGCTCGCCGATCCGACACGCGGTAGCTCCGCAGCAACCACGCCATCGTTCAACGTCGAGTTTTCCCGGTCGGCATGGTGGGTCGGCGCAACGCTGACCAACCGCGACAGCACGGCGCGCCCGCTGGTACTGGCGATTCGCGACGCGCGCGTCGACCATGCCGGCTTCTATATCCACCAGGACGGGCACTGGACGCTCGCCAGCCGCTTCCCCGCCGCCGAGGCCGACGGCGATGCAAACCGGCCGCCATCGCGGTACCCGGCACTCGACGTCACGCTGCGCGCCGGTGAAAGCATCCGCGTGCTGATCCGCGTCACGTCGCGCAAGGAAATGCGGCTCGCGCCGGCCGCGTTCGCCCGCGAAGCATGGCATGCGCAGGACGTGCGCGCCGCGATGTGGGACTTCGGCTTCTTCGGCGGGCTGCTCGCACTCGTATGGTGCGCGCTGCTGATCGGGTTCTTTTCGCGCAGCAGCGTGTTCCACGTACTGGCCGCGATGGCGCTGAGCACGACGCTGTTCGAAGCGGCGTACCGCGGATACACGGCGTTGGCTCTGTCGCCCGGCGCGCGCGAGTGGTCGGCGCGCGGCGAGGTGATCTTCGCGTACCTGGCGATCTCGCTCTTCATCGTATTCATTCTGCTGGTCGCGCATCGCGAGAAGGCGCGCCTCCCGATACGCGCCGTCTACCTGACGATCCTCGGCCTCGAATGCGCGGGAATGGCCGGCGCCGCGTTCGGCGACCTGCTGACCTTCACGTGGTTCTGCCTGCGCTTGAACGCCGTGCTGGGGATCGTGAACCTCGGCATCGCGCTGACGCTCGCGATCCGCCGGACGCCGACAGGCCGCGTGATGCTGATCGCGATTACGCTCGCCGGCTTCAACATGCTGCTGCGCACGCTCGACGGCATGGACGCGCTGCCGCCGTTCCTGTTGTGGCTCAAGTCCGACATCTATCCGAACCCCGTCATCGCGATCATCGGGCTCGCCACGCACCTGCTGGTGCTGGCTGCGTGGATCCACCACGTGGGCCGCCAGCGCACCGAGGCGAGAAAACGGCTCGAACATTTCCAGCTCACCGAACAGGATCGCCTGCGCGACGAAGTCGCGAGGCGCACGGTCGCGCTCAACGACGCGCTGCAGCAGGTGACGACGCACATGCAGCAGAAGATCGAGACGCTCGGTTATGTGAGCCACGACCTGCGCGCGCCGCTGTCCACGATCAACGGCTACGCGAAGCTGCTGCTGCAAAGCGCGACGCGCAGCCAGGCGCGGCTGATCCGGTCGATCGACCGCAGCATCCGCTACCAGCTCGCGCTGATCGACGAACTGCTCGCGTTCACCAAGGCCGAGCTGCAGCCGCTCGGCGTGTCGCCGGACACGACCGACCTGCCCGCACTGCTCGACGACATCGCGCACTACGCGCTCGCGCTGTGCGCGCAGCAGGACAACCGGTTCGTCTACCGGCCGGCCACGCCGTTGCCGCGCATGGTGTCGATCGACGGGATGCGGTTGCAGCAGGTGCTGCTCAACCTGCTGTCCAACGCATCGAAATTCACGCGCGACGGCACGGTCACGCTGTCGGTTCATGCGTCGCGGGAAGGCGATGCGTGGCGCCTGCTGTTCGAGGTCGCCGATACGGGCATCGGCATCGACATCAGCGGCACCCGCGACATCTTCCGCGCGTACCAGCAGGTGCAGGCCGTGAACGGCGGAACCGGGCTCGGCCTGTTCATCGCGCAGCGCATCGTCGGCGCGATGGGCGGCGAGCTGGCCGTCGCCAGCCGGCCGGGCGTCGGCACGTCGTTCTCGTTCCCGATCGTCGCGCCGGCAGTCGGGCACGCGCTCGTGCCGGTGTCGGAACTCGTCCGGCGGTTTCATCCGGCCGACGATACCGAACCGGAGATCGCCGCGCCCTTGCCGCACGGCCCGTCCGACGATGCGCTCGACGCGCTGATCCTGCTCGCCGGCGACGGGCGGCTCACCGATATCGAGGAATGGCTCGATCGGTTTGCGCACGAGCCGGATCATGCGGCGTTCGTGCAGGCGATGCGCGAGCACCTCGACGCGCTCGATCTGCACGCGATCGAGAAGCTGGCCGGCACGCTGAAACGCGCACGTATTGCCGAGACGTCATTCGATGCCGAGACGGACTCGGCCGAACCGGCCTGACAGTGCGGACGCGAACGCTTCGGCGCCGGTCGCGACGCACCCGAACGACGCCGCCTGCACGAAACGATTCCGTTGACTCGAACGCGCGGTGGAATGGCCGTGGCAAACAACGCCGTCGCCCGGCGCACGCGCGCCGGGACACATCGACGTTTCGGCCAGATGAGACTGACATCCGTCATCTCGCTGATGAATTCGTCGAGAATCATGATCATGTCCGGATGCCGGAGTTCATCGGCAAGCGAAACCCTGGCGAACAGGCCGATTCCAACGCCAGCCAGAACCCCGGCCCGGATCGTTTCGCCCCCCTGCAAGGAGACAACCGTGCCTGTCAATGTGTTTGCCGAATCATTCGACCTCGAAGCCGCATTCGGCGACGTGTCGGAATACTGGTCGCCCAAAGTCGTTGCACAGGTCAACGATCAATACGTGAAGGTTGCAAAAGTACGCGGGCAGCTCGTCTGGCACGACCATGCGCACGAGGATGAACTGTTCTTCGTCGTGCGCGGACACCTCAAGATCGAATATGAAGGCGGCCGTATCGTCGATCTGCCCGCGGGTTCGATGCACGTGGTGCCGAGAGGCACGCTGCACAATCCGGTCGCTGACGACGAATGCTGGATCGTCCTGATCGAACCCGTTCAGACGAAGCACACCGGCGACGTCGAGTCACCGCTGACACGGACGATCGACGAGCAGTTGGGCGGGTTGCGCTGAGTTCATCCGTCGGCTTGGACCGATCCCTCCCAAGCCGACATGTCGGTGCCGAACCAGCGCCGAAGCCCCGATACGCGCGAAACGTCAGGCCGAAGCCGCCGTGCTGCCTGCACCCTGCTCGCGCGCCGGCGCCGCGCGCCGCCCCGACGCCGAGCCCGGCGCGCCGCTCGGCCGGGCCGCGTTCGGTCGGGCCGCGTTCGGCCGGTCGACGTAATCGCGCGGCGTGCGCCCGAGCACCCGTCTGAAATGGCGGCACAGATGGCTCTGGTCGAAGAACCCGACCTCGGTCGCGACGACCGACGGCGGCAGCCCCGCGCGCAGCAGGTCCTGCGCGCGCCGCACGCGCACGAGGCACAGATAGCGATGCGGCGACACGCCCAGCTCGTTGCGAAAGCGCGCGGCAAAACGCGACACGCTCAGCCCGACCGCCGCCGCGAGCGCCTCGATGCTCAACGGCTGCGCGTACGAAGTCTCGATGATGCGCAGCGCGCCGCCGACGGCACTCGACACGGGCTGCGCAACGCCGAACGGGCGGGCCGCAGCGGGTTCGCCTGCAGGATGAAAAAGGTCTCCCATGCGCGGCTCCGTCAGGTTGTCGCGTGCGTCGCGTCGGCCGGCATCGCGAAGCGCCCGATCGCGAACGGCTCGATCGGCGTGCTCGTCGCGCCCGTGTCGATCAGCTCCGCCATCGTGTCGCCGACGCCCGGGCCGAGCTGGAAGCCGTGCCCGCAGAAGCCGAACGCGTAATACAGCCCGTCGACCTTCGCGCTGCGTCCCATGATCGGCCGGTCGTCCGGCATATAGCCCTCGACACCGCTCCATACGCGAATGATGTTCAGCCGCGTCAGCGCCGGTGCGACGCGCGCGAGCTGCGTGAACTGCAGCAGCGTGCTCTCGGGCAGCACCTTCGCGCGCCGTTCGTCGAGATAGGCCGGCGCGCGCGCGCAGCCGCCGATCACGATGTTGCCGCGCGCGACCTGCCGGAAGTACACGACTTCCTCGATATGCGGCGACGATACGCCGACGGCCGGCAGGATCGAATACGGGACGGGCTCCGTCACGCACATCTGCGGCCCGTTGACCGCGATCGGCACCGGTTCGCCGAACTGCGTGCTGAGCTGATTGCCCCACGCGCCGGCCGTCACGAGCAGGTTCGGCGCACAGAACACGCGGCCGTCCACGCTCGTCGCGCGGAACGTGCCGCCGTCCTTCTCGACGGTCGCGATCGCGGTGTTCTCCTCGATCCGCGCCCCCGCACGCGCCGCCGCACGGCCGAACGCCGGCGCGGCGAGGCGCGGGTTCGCGTGGCCGTCCAGCGCCGAATGGGACGCGCTCAGCACCTCCGGGCCGAGAAACGGAAACTTCGCGCGCATCGCCGCGCCGCGATACAGGTCGAGCTTCAGCCCGTATTGCGCGGCGTCGCGCGCGTAGGCGTCGAACATGTCGTCCTGCTCCTGCCGGTAGCACACGCGAACGTGCCCGGTCTGCAGGAATTCGGCGTCGTGCCCGATCAGCTCGGGCATTCGGCACCAGATCTCGCGGGAACGGTTCGCGAGGGGCAGTTGCGGCAGGTAACGGCCCTGGCGCCGCACGTTGCCGAAATTGACGCCGCTCGCCTGCTGCCCGATCAGCCCGCGTTCGAGCAGGATCACCGAGCGGCCGCGCCGGCGCAGGAAAAACGCGGCCGCGGCGCCCATGAAGCCGCCGCCCACGATCACGACATCCGCATCGGCCCGCATCACTCGTCCCCCTTCATCGTCACGGCTTCGTCACGCGGCGCGGGCGGCTCGCCCGCCGCGCGCAGCGCGACCGGCAGCGGCTTCACGGGCGCCTGCCCGCGCAGGCGGCCGACCGCCTCGAGCGGCACGCCGGCCGCGGCGGCAATCACCTCGGCCCCCGCGTGGCCGCAGTAGCGGCCCTGGCAGCGCCCCATCCCGACGCGGCTGAACGCCTTCGCGCGATTCGCGTCGCACGCGCCTTCGTCGCGGATCACGCGGCGCAGCTCGCCGACGCTCACGCCCTCGCAACGGCACAGGATCGTGTCGTCGGACAGCGTCGCGGCCTGTTGCGCGGGCCACGGAAACGCCTGCGCGAGCCCCGCGCGGAAACGGTCCATCTTCGCGCGTTCGCGCTGCAGCGCGGCGACCGCGCGCGCGTCGACCGGCCGGCCGAGATCCGTCAGCAGCGCGAGCGCCGCAAGGCGGCCCGCCGCTTCCGCGCCATCCGCACCGAGGACGCGCGCGCCGTCGCCGGCCAGATAGACGCCCGCGACCGAGCTGCGCCCCAGGTCGTCGAGCTGCGGCAGCCATTGCCGCGTGTCGCCGTCGAAGCGGAACGCGCAGCCGGCGAGATCCGCGAGCTGCGTCTCGGCGCGCAGGTGGTAGCCCAGTGCGACCGCGTCGCAATCGATGCGCGCGGCGGTGCCGGCGGCGGTGCGAAAACCGACGGCCGACACGCCCTGCGCGGGATCGCCGTGAATCTCGAGCGGCTCGATCCCGTGCTCGATGCGCACGCCGGCACGCTTCAGCGCTCGCGTGAGCGCGATGCCCTTCGCGAGCACGTCGGGCCGCGCGAGCAGTTTCGGCAGCGCGCGCAGCCGGTTCGTCACGGGCGACGTGTCGAGCACGGCCGCGACTTTCGCGCCGGCCTGCACGTACTGGTTCGCGACGAGATACAGCAGCGGGCCCGAGCCCATGAACACGACGTTCGCGCCGATCGCGCATGCCTGCGCCTTCAGCGCGATCTGCGCTGCGCCGAGGCTGTACGTGCCCGCGTACTGCCAGCCCTTGACGGGCATCAGCCGGTCGGTCGCGCCCGGGCACAGCACCAGCGCGTCGTACGGGTGGCGCACCGACGCGCCGTCGTGCGCGGTATAGAGCGCGCCGCCGGACACGTTCCACGCCAGCGTGTCGGGCGCGTAGTCCAGCGACGCGCGCAGGCGCTCGAACGTGTCGTGCAGGTCTTTCGCGCGCGCGGCCTCGGTGCCGTACAGCTTGTCGTACGGGCGCGAGAACGTGTCGGGCTGACGACGGTAGATCTGGCCGCCGTCGCGCCGGCCTTCGTCGATCACGAGCGGCCGCACACCGGCTTCCACCAGCGTCTGCGCGCAGCGCACGCCGGCCGGCCCGGCGCCGACGACGATTACGCGTGATTCGACCATTGCGCCTCCGGTTGGCGGGTGACGATGTCGAGGCCCGGCTGCACGACGGTCGTGCACGCGCGCAGGCGCTCGCCGTCGGCCGTCCAGACCCAGCAGTCCTGGCACGCGCCCATCAGGCAGAAACCGGCCCGCGCCTCGGGGCCGAACTCGGACTGCCGCACGTGGCCCGTCTGCGTCAGCATCGCGACGAGCAGCGTATCGCCCTCGAGCCCGTTCACCGTACGGCCGTCGACGCGGAACGCCACCGGACGGCGCCCGGTTTCGGCGAGACGAACGAATCGCCCTGTCATATCCAACCCTCCTGTCGCGCGAGCGCGCCGCCCACCGGCCGGCCCGTCGTGCGTCTTTCCATCGTTTTCATCATTCAGTGCAGGATGTCCTGCAGCCGGTAATACGCGCCGACGAACGGCAGGAACCACGCGTGCCCGAAATGGCCTGGTATCGCCGGCCAGTCGAGTTCGCGCCACGGATTCGCCGCGGCAGCGCCATACATCACGTCGGCCATCACGCGGCCCATGTGCACCGACATCTGCACGCCGTGGCCGCTGTAGCCCATCGAGTAATAGACGCCGTCGTGCTGGCCGGCACGCGGCAGGCGGTCGGCGGTGATGTCGACGAGCCCGCCCCAGCAATAGTCGAGCCGCACGTCCGCGAGCGCCGGGAAATACTCGGCCATCCCGGCGCGCAGGATGTCGCCGCTTTTCGCGTCGGAGCGCGGGCTCGACATCGCGAAGCGCGCGCGGCCGCCGAACAGCAGCCGGTTGTCGGGCGTCACGCGGAAGTAGTTGCCGATCTGGCGCGACGTCACGTACGCGCGGCGATGCGGAAGCAGCCGGTTCAGTTGCTCGTCGGGCAGCGGTTCGGTGACGACGATGAAACTGCCGACCGGCGCGATGCGCCGCCGGAACCACGCGAACGGCCCCTGCTGCGATGTGCCCGTGGCCACCAGCACGCGATCGGCCACGATCGTGCCGCGCGCACAGGTGATCGTGTGACGCTCGCCATCGAGCCGCTCGAGCTGCGTGACGGCCGCCCGCTCGTAGATGCGCGCGCCGGCCCGCACGGCCGCTTGCGCGAGCCCGACGCCGAACTTGCCCATGTGCATCTGCGCGCCGTTGCGCTGCAGCAGGCCGCCGTGGAAGCCGTCGGAGCCGACTTCATCGCGAATCCGCGATGGCTCGATCAGTTCGATGTCCGGATCGACGTCGCGCCGCAATACGTCGAAGGTCTTCGCGAGCCCCGCGAAATGCTGCGGCTTCGCGGCAAGCTTCAGCTTGCCGGCGCGCCGGAAATCGCAGTCGATTGCCTGTTCGCCAACGATCGATTCGACGGTTCGCACCGCGCTCTCATATGCGCGATAGAACTGCTTCGCCTGCTCGGCGCCGATTCGCGCGGCCAGCGATGCGTAGTCCTGCGCAACGCCGGTGTTGCATTGGCCGCCGTTGCGGCCGGATGCCTCTGCGGCGACCTGCGCGGCTTCGAGCACCACGACCGACACGCCGCGCTGCGCGAGCGCCAGCGCCGCCGACAATCCGGTAAAACCGCCGCCGATCACGACCACGTCGGCACGCCCTTCGACGGGCCCTTCGCTGCCGGCGCGAAAATCGGGGCGGGTATCCAGCCAGTACGATTCGAGTTTCATCGGATCCTTCGTGAGCATTCAGGCGCCGCGCACGACGTGCATGCGGCGCGCCGGCCCGCCTGTCGCCGCAGGTTCGCGATCGGGCGATGGCCGCCCGGTGAACACCATTTAATCATCGTCAAAAAGCGGAGTTGCCGCGTATTGGCGCGCGGCGCGCGCATCATCCGCTGTTTTGCGCGGCCGCGGCAGCACACCATGCGCAAGCCGCGCGCGGCAGCCCGCGCGCACCGGCCGAATGCCGTCCGATCCGGTGATGGAACGCGCCGGCGCCATTCGTCACGCCTCCACCGACATGTCGATCAGCACGCTCTTGAAGCGCAGGTTCGCCTCGTACGCGTAGCGGCCGAGATCCTTGCCGATGCCCGACTGCTTGTAGCCGCCGGTCGGGATCACGAAATCCGACGTGCGGCCATAGCGGTTGATCCACACGGTGCCGGCCTCGAGGCCGCGCATCACCCGCAGTGCGCGGCGAGCGCGAGCGCCTCGTCGTCGAACGTCTGCACGGTCAATACCGGCCCGAAGATTTCGTCGCGCACGGCCGGCGAGCGCGACGGGTTTCGTGCCCGACTGCACGCATGCCGCCATGGTCGCCGCGGCGTTGTCAAGTTGAAGTGTCGGAGGCGCAAGCGTGCCGGGGATTGGTCGTTACCCGGAAAGCGGACTGAGTCCGGATGACATGGGTCGGTTCACGCCCTGCTGCGCGGCGAATCGTCGGAGGATTTCCAGCGCACGAGAAACGCGCGCGGCGCACGGTATTTCGTCGCGGGCAAGACAATGACGTGACAACGCCGTTTTGACATCGATCACGATTTTCATGCCGCCGACTTTTCCGACGACGCTCACCACGAGGGCGCTTTCCCCACGCAGCTCGTGGCGGTTTGAAGCCTGCTCCTGCAAGCCGGCTTCGAAGGGCCGTCCCTCATCTTCGGTAAAGCATCGCGGGCATCGGTCGGTTGATGTCCGCATTCCTGGCACGCGTCGAGTAGCGCACGGGAATCGCACCCGCACGCTCTCACAGAACCGGACGTGAACCTCTCGATTCATCCGGCTCCTATCGTCCAACCGTAGTCTCCATAACCCAATGCGCGAACAAGCTCGGCTGCCGGGACTTAATGTCCTTCAACCATGCTGCGGCGCGCACCTTCCGGCCGTGGAGGTGTTTGTATTTCCGTTGAGCCCAACGGACCAGAGCGGCATCAACCGCAAGGAGTACCTGGCCCAGTGCGGACCGATAAAATCGACCGTAGTACTGAATCCAGCCAAGCAAGGTCGGACGCGTTCGGTCCGCCAACTCAGACAGACTCAGATCATGACGGTGCAATGCACTGCGGCGACGCAATTGCTGCCGAATCGCCTTCGCAGCCTTGTTGCTGACCGCAGGCAGGAAGCCTACCGTCAACTTACCCATCCGATTCCTGGCACTTCGCGGTCTGAACGTATAGCCCAGGAAGTCGAACTGACAGAGCGGATAGCTGGCTGACCGGTTGGCCTGCTTGCAGTACACGATTTTGGTCTTTTCCGGATGCAGTTCCAGCTTGCATTCGATCAGCCGCTTCTCCAGTCCCTGCCTGAGCTCGCGCGCCTGCGCTTCGCTCTTGCAATGACAGATGGCGTCATCAGCATAACGTTCGAATGGCACACCCGGGTGATGCTTCTGCATCCACCGGTCAAACGCGTAGTGGAGAAACAGGTTGGCCAGCAATGGACTGACGACACCGCCTTGCGGCGTGCCCCTGTCCGGATGCACCACAGACCCGTCAGGCATTTGCACGGGCGCCTTGAGCCAGCGCTCGATATAAAGCAGCACCCACGCACAATCCGTATGGCGACGCACCGCCCTCATCATCAAGTCCCATTCGATACTGCCGAAGAAGTTCTTGATGTCGAGGTCCAGCACCCACTCGTACTCCCAGCATCGCTGCCGGGTCGCGTCGAGCGCTTGATGCGCCGAACGTCCGGGACGATACCCGTATGAGTCGCTGTGGAACACAGGCTCCACGAGCGGCTCCAGATATCGCTTGACCACCGTCTGCGCGATGCGATCAGAGATCGTCGGTATCCCCAACGGCCTCGTACCCGCACCTCCCGCTTTGGGTATGTCAACCCGCAGAACCGGCGGCGGCATGTAGCTGCCGGAAGACATGCGATTCCAGATCCGATACAGATTGTTTTTCAGATCCACCTCGAACTCCGCCATCGACTGCCCGTCCACGCCCGCCGCCCCACGGTTGGCCTTCACCTGCTGATACGCTTCCCACACCTCACGTTTGGAAATACAAAACGGTTTTGCCTTATCCATGCGGGTCCTCCCCTTGCGGGTTGCCCGCAGGATAAAGCCAGACGATGACGCCCCTTCGGTCCAGTCCCATTACGGGCCCCTCAACCCTACTACGGACGTCTCCGCCCCTGTGTCCCGCATCGGTACTCTCATCCTTGCGGAGGCCTTCCGCTTGGATTTTTCCCTTCGCATCGGGACGACAGGTTCCCAAGTTCCTTACCGAAGCCTGAGTCAAAGTCACGCCGCCTTTATGCCGGATGCCGAATGGGCCGTCAGCAGGCATCGCCCAAACTTGTCCCGGAGCATGCAATCCCCCCGGTTTTGACATCGAATATGATTTTTACGACACGTCATCAGCGGTTCACTCACGTTCGTCTCTTTGACTCCCACCTGCCGGGAGTGCCCCCGGCTTTTCCAACAACGCTCACCACGAGGGCTCTTTACCCACGCAGCTTGTGGCGGTTTGAAGCCTGCTCCTGCAAGCCGACTTCGAGGGGCCGTCCCTCATCTTCGGTAAAGCATCGCAAGCATCGGTCAGTTGATGCCCGCGTTCTTGGCACACATTGCACTGAAATCAAGGCCGCCTTTACGAAACACCGGCTTCCATGTTTTCCGGCTGGCCTCAGGGCGCGATTACGGTTTTGATGGACGCGAACGGCTGCCGCCGGGTGCGCGGCCGTGGCCTACAACATCGCTTGACTGATTAGCCCGTACAGCCCGCATGCCGGATCGAGCGCACCGCCGTGTGCTGCCGCGAGCGCGTTGCGAACCATCTTCGAGCAGGTGTCCACTCGCGTCAATCCCTGAGCACCGAGCCAGTCCGGCAAACTCGTTCCCGAAGGTACGTCGATGCGAACGAATTCGTTATCCAATCCGCTCATCCAATAGCCGATCAGGGCCCTTGCATGCGCGTCGTCGGTCGAACGCCGTGCGACCACCGGGCCGATCAGGTAACCGCGACCGAAGTGGCGCAGCACCGAAAATCCGACGATTTCGCCGTCGCGCTCGAGCACGACGCTTTTCCCGCGCTTCGACAATGCCGACAAAAGCGCATCGCGCTCGAGGCCGGAAGCGCGCGTGTCCAGTTCGACGAGGCAACGCAAATCGGCAGGCGTCCCGGCCCGCAGTCTCTCGCCATCGAGCAGTGCAACCGCGGCAGGCTGACTCACGTTCCCTTGATATTGGTCCAGCGATCCGCACACGTTGAAACCGAGCCTCTCGTAGAGTGGCAGGCCGGCCGGCGTCGCATGCAGGAACGTGATGCGCGGCCCCAGTTCTTCGAGGAGTGCCTCCATCAGCTCGCGGCCGATACCTCTGCCCTGGTGTGCGGACGACACGATGACGTGCCCGACGGAAGCGCGGTCCGAGCCGAACTTCCAGCACATCGCCGTACCAATGACCACGCCGCGTTCCTCGGCCACGAACGCGATCGACGTGTCGGCGGAAAACTGCCAGTCTTCCAGCCTGAAGGGCCAGCGAAGCGCCATGGACAGAGCGTGGGCCGCGGGTATATCGGCCGCGGTGAACCTTCGATAGCGAAGCTCCGTCATCGAGCGAGAATCGTTCATCACGAGTTCCTGTTTCATCAAGCGATCCTTCCAAATGGCACCGTTCCGCAACCGGGTGCGAACGACGGCGCGAGCCGTTCTCACCGGATGTTCGACGAGCCGGCATCTACGCCCGTGCTTTCGCGGCACACGCATCGTACCGGCATGTTCACGAAATCGAATATAGAAAATAATATATTCGTAATGCTTATCAACCGGCGAACGCCTGTCGCGACTGATCCGCATGCGCGATGCGGGCACCGCGCCCGATCGCGCGACGAATCGATCCCGGGCACGATGGATCGAACCGCCGCGTCAAACGGTCCCGAAGTAATGCTGCGCCAAGGCGACCCAATACCGGACGCCGGCCGGAATGATGTCGTCGTTGAAATCGTATTTCGGGTGATGCAGAGCCGGCGCGGCCGTTCCGGCCGGCGCATTGCCGATCAGCACATAAGCGCCGGGCCGCTCCTCCAGCATGAAGCCGAAGTCTTCGGATGTCATGTTCGGCGGCACGTCGCGGTAAAGACGTTCGTCGCCGAACGTCTCGCGAATAACCGTTTCGCAGAGCGCCGTCTCGGCCGGCGTGTTGACCGTCGCGGGGTAGTACTGAAAAAACTCGACCTCGACTTGCGCGCCATAGGCACGGGCCAGCCCCTCGCACATGAGCTGGACGTCGCGCTGCAGCTTCTGCTGCAATGCCGACGATAGCGTGCGAATCGTCCCGCGCAACTCGGCGCTGTCCGGAATGACATTGTCCGTCGTTCCCGCATGGAACATGCAGACGGAAATGACGGCGGGATCCACGGGATCCTTGTGCCGCGCAGCGATGGTCTGACACTGCAGCACCATCGAACACGCGAGGGGGACGGGGTCGACGCCCAGATGCGGCTGCGCCGCATGCGCGCCCTTGCCCGTTACCGTAATCCTGAACCGGGAGCCCGCGGCCATGATCGGGCCGGTACGCAACCCGAAATGCCCGGCAGGCAAACCGGGCCAGTTATGCATGCCGAATACCGCATCCGTCGGACATTGCTCGAACAGCCCGTCGTCGATCATCTTTCGCGCGCCCGCGCCCCCCTCTTCTCCGGGCTGGAACACGAAATGAACCGTGCCCGGCAACTGCCGTAGTTCCTTCAGGATTCGCGCGGCCCCCAGCAACATGACGGTATGCCCGTCATGCCCGCACGCGTGCATGACCCCGTGGGCGCACGATGCGTGCGCAAAGTCATTGGCTTCCTGGATCGGCAACGCATCCAGATCGGCACGGAGCACGATGCCGCGGCCCGGATTCGCACCGGTCAGGCTCGCGACGACTCCCGTGCCTCCGATCCCACGTGAAACCGCGTAGCCAAGATCTTCAAGCTCACGGGCGACGACGTCGGCCGTCCGGTGCTCTTCGAATCGCAACTCGGGATGCGCATGCAGATCGCGGCGCAATGTCGCCCAGTGCGCGTGATGCGTTTTCAGCGACGCCTCGGGGATGACGGGGGTTTCCAATCTCGGCACCTTTACCAAGCAAACGGATTCAAATCCGTACTGCCGTCGCATCGCGCGCAGCAACTGCTTCAATCATGGAAACCCAGGATCGACTTGATCTCCATGTACTCTTCCATCCCTTCGATCCCGTACTCGCGACCGTTTCCCGACTGCTTGTATCCGCCAAACGGAGCCTGCGGGTCCCATGCCGGGTAGTTCAGATGCACCTGACCCGACCGGATGCGCGCAGCCACCGCGCGCACGCGTTCCTTGTCGGTGCCCTGCACATGTGCGCCAAGCCCGTAAACCGTATCGTTCGCGATAGCGATGGCTTCTTCGACGGTGTCGTAAGGAAGGATCGCGAGGACCGGACCAAAGATTTCTTGCTGCGCGATCGTCATGCCGGTGCCGACATCGGAAAAGACGGTTGGCCGCGCATAAAGGCCTCGATTGAAACCCGCGGGCCGTCCGGGCCCACCGGCGATGAGCTTCGCCCGTTCGTCGATGCCCGCGTCGATCATCTGCTCGACGCGATCGAACTGCGCGCGATTGGCCAGCGGGCCATGCGTCGTCGCTTCGGCGAACGGATCGCCGACGACCATCCGTTCCGTTGCCGCGACGACCAACTCTTCGACGCTACCCAGAAGGCTGCGCGGTACGATCAGGCGGGTCGGCGCGCTGCACGACTGGCCCATGTTCCGGAACGCTGCGGCAACGCCCGGCGCGACGGCACGCGACAGGTCCGCATCGGGCAACACGATGTTCGGCGACTTGCCTCCAAGCTCCTGCGCAACGCGCTTGACGGTCGGAGCCGCCGCTTGCGCAACCAGTACGCCCGCACGCGTCGACCCCGTGATCGAAACCATGTCGACCTCCGGGTGCGATGCGAGCGCCGCGCCCACTTCCGTTCCACTGCCGCTCACCAGGTTGAATACGCCCGCGGGCACGCCCGCATCGGCGATCACTTCCGCAAACAGCAACGCGCTGAGCGGCGACAGCTCGCTAGGTTTCAGGACCACGGTACAGCCCGCTGCGAGAGCCGGGCCGACCTTCGCCGTGATTTGATAGATCGGCCAGTTCCACGGCGTGATCAGCGCGCACACGCCGATCGGTTCGCGCACGACCGCGGTCGTCCCCCGCCGGGTCCGGAACGGGTAGCTGGCCAGATTGTCGCGCGCGACCCGGATATGTTCGGCCGCAAGCGGCACATGGGCACCGCGCGCATAGCTGATGGGCGCGCCCATTTCCATCGTGAGCGCCGTGGCAAACAGTTCGGCACGCTCGAGTATCAGCGCATGAACGCGGTCGAGCAGCGCGGCGCGTTGCTGCGGCGACGTCGCGGCCCAGCGTTCGAAAGCGTCGCGCGCGGCCTGCACCGCGCGGTCGGCGTCGCGTGCGTTCCCAAGCGGAATTTCGCACAGCCTGTCTTCAGTGGAAGGGCAGACGACCGCGAACCGATCGTCGCCGTCGGGCATGACCCAGTCTCCGTCGATGAAGAATCGATCCAGTCTTCCGGCTTGCATCAGATGATGAACAGGTGAATTCATTGCAGGGTGTCCTTGAGTCGGTACCACGCGCCCACGAACGGCAAAAACCATGCTTTGCCGAAGTGGCCGGGAATAGCGGGCCAGTCGAAGCTGTTCCACGGGTTGAGATCGGCTCGCCCGTCCATGATCTCTGCCATCAGCGTGCCCATCAGCGTGGCCATGTGCGTGCCGTGGCCGCTATAGCCCATCGAGTAATAAACACCTCGTCGCTGGCCCGCGCGCGGCAGGCGGTTGGCCGTCATGTCGACCATGCCGCCCCAGCAATAGTCGATGCGCACGCTGGCCAGTTCTGGGAACACGGCGGCCATCTGCTGTCGCAGGATCAGCCCGCTCTTTTCGTCTGAACGGGGGTTGGACGTCGCAAAACGCGCACGCCCGCCAAACAGCATCCGGTTGTCGGGCGTGACGCGAAAGAAGTTGACGAAGTTCTTCGTGTCGGCGACCATCCGGCGAGTCGGCAGCAACCGGTCCAGAAGTTCACGCGGCAAAGGCTCGGTGACGATGATGAAAGCGCCGACCGGCACGATCCTGCGTCGGATCCAGCCGAACGGCCCCACCTGCGAAATGCCGCTCGCCAGAAGAATCTGGCGCGTACGGATCTCACCGAGCGGCGTTCGCAACGCGTATGCGCCACCCGGCTCCCTCTTTAACCCGAGTACCGGCGCACGCTCCAGGATGTGCGCACCGCGCGCTTGCGCGGCGTTCGCAAGGCCGCGCACATAGCGGCCGACGTGCATCCCGGCACTCTTCTCGAAGATCAACCCGCCGTGATAACGGTTCGAGCCGATCTCGTCGCGCAGTTCCGCCTTCGTCACCACGCGCGTGTCGGGATCCACGCTCCCGGCGAGCAGCGCCTGACTTCGTACCAGCTTGTCGTAGTGCTCCGGCTTCGCCGCGAGCTTGAGCTTTCCGCAGCGCACGAAATCGCAGTCGATCGACTCCTCCCGGACCAGCCGCTCGACCGTGTCGACACCCGCGTCGAACGCAAGATACAACCGGTTGGCCAGTTCCGTGCCGATGCGCTGCGACAGTGAAGCGTAATCCTGCGCGAAGCCGTTGTTGCACATGCCGCCGTTGCGTCCCGACGCCGCCTGCCCCACGGTGCCGGCTTCGCAGACAACGACGCGGGCGCCTTTTTTCGACAGCGCCAGTGCCGCTGCCGAACCCGTGATTCCGCCGCCCACCACGACCACGTCGCAACTTCCGTCAGGCAGATCCGGCGAGCTGCTCACGAATGGCTCGGACGTATCGAGCCAGTAGGAACTGAAACGCATCACACACTCCAAAGCTGGCGCACCAGGCTGGAAAGGCGGCGGGCATTCGCCGCACCGATCCGAACCAAAGCACATCATTCAAATGCCGCCACCGCCTTTCACGTGACGGCCGCAAACTAAAAATCAGCGACCTTGCCCCAGGCGGATTCGCCGAATCGGCCGGGCCGATACGGTATCGGGTCCACGATCGGCCGCACACCGGTGGCGAGATCCGCGATCAAGTGACCCGCGCCTGGGCCGATGCCGAAGCCGTGCCCGGAAAAGCCCGCTGCCAGGATCAAGCCCGGCACGCCCGGCACTTCGCCGATACCCGGGACGCCGTCCGGCGTGCTGTCGACGAACCCGGCCCAAGCGTGAGTGATCGTCGCTTCACGAAGTTCGGGCAGCAGTTCGACGGCACGGCGGTACGTTTCGGTGACCGTCGGCATATCGGGCTTCGGATCGAGAATGCGCACCGCCTCCATCGGTGTCGGCGCATCGAGTCGCCACCGCTTCAGCGATTCGTGGCCGCCGCGCATGCCTTCGAGGCCTCCCGGAAGAAGGCTGCGCCAGCGCTTCGCGAACATCGGCACGAAATGCGGGGCGAATCGCAGGAACTGCGGCGTCACATCCACGCGCGCGCGGCCGCTGATGGCCAGTGCGTAGCGTCCGTCGCTCCGACGCGTAACAGACACGCCGGAGGTGAACAGCGCATCCGGCAAGCGCTGTTCGACAGGCGACACGCTCAGGATCGACTGGCGGATCGAGGCCTGAGGAAAACGGATGCCGAGCTGGCGGCAGAACGACGACGCCCACGCGCCACCGGCGAGCACGGCCGTTCTGGTCTTGATCACCCCGGCTTCCGTGACGACGCCGGCAACCCGCCCGCCCTCGAGTTCGATGCCGCGGGCCGCGCAGTGCTGGTTGACGCTGCCGCCGAGCTTCATCAGTGCAGCGGCCACGGCCGGCGCGGCCTTCGCCGGGTCGGCGGTGCCGTCGCTCGGCGAAAAGACGCCGCCCTTCCAGGGTCGCCCGGTTGGCTGCCCGCGCTGGCTCGCTTGCCGGCTGTCGAGCATGTACGTCGTCACGCCCGCGGTCTTTGCGAACTCGCCCCAACGGGACCAACGCGACAACTCGGCTTCGTCATTGCTCAGATACAACAGCCCGCAACGATGAAAACCCGTGTCTTCGCCGGATTCGGCGGCAAATCGTTCCCAGAGATCGAGGCTCTTGCTTGCCATCGGCAACTCGCGCGCGTCGCGGTTTTGCTGCCGGCACCAGCCCCAGTTGCGGCTCGACTGCTCGGCTCCGATCCTGCCCTTCTCGACCAGCGCGACCGAAACCCCGCGCAGGGCCAGGTAGTAGGCGGTAAAAACGCCGATGATCCCGCCTCCGATCACGACGACGTCAGCCGCGGCCGGCAGCGTGGGCGAAGTTTGTATGTGCTGCAGTGGAGGCGACATGATCAATGTTGCTCAGTAGATACCTGGACGTCTTGCACGACGTAGAACTTCGCCACGCGATCGCTGCTTTCCCACCCGATCGATGCACCCTGCGGGACGAAAAGCGCGTCGCCGGCGCCGACCGACAGCACGCTGCCATCAGGCGCGGCGAACCGTACGCTGCCGGCCAGCAGCTGCATGAACTCGTTCACCCGATGCGGGCGAACGATCCGATGGTACGGCGTCGAATCCCACGTACCCGCGCAGTAACCTGCGCCGTCGTCGGTGAAGACGTTGTCACTGCGGCATTGCGGAGCGGGACCGAGCAGCACGTCGGCCGGCAGCGATGCAGACGGCTTGAAGTCGGCATCGGCGCGCAGCGCAAAGAGGCCGCGTTTCGTCGGATTCCTGCAAGCCGCCACGCAGAACATGAAAAGCACGGGCGATGCTGCGTTGACGCGGACCGTTGTGCCGCAGCCGATGACCGCCCCCGCTTGCGGACCGAGCACCAACGGCGCCGCTCCGGGCACTTCGAGCGTAAGCTCTCCCTTCACGACGATGATGGTTTCAATGTGCGGAAAGCTCGGCACGTCGAGCTCGCCCACGAAGCCGATACGGCCCGCGGCCATCGAGTCGCGGCCTTCCCATGCGATCTCCCGATGTCGCCCGAAAGGGTCGTTCTCGCCGAATGACTCCCTGCGGAAGACGGTTGACAAAGGCGTGCCGTCGGCACGGTGCAACACGAATGCTACGGTCATTTCTGCTCCTGCGCATTGCGCGACGATCTTGTTGAAATGCCCTCGGGCGGTACCGGAAATCGTTGTTCTCGCGACTTCTTTTCCGGAAACCGTCAGGAGTATTGATCTGTTGGATAAAGCGTATTCGTTGCGAAATCATTCAATCGCGCGGCTGGTGGTTCGTGCCTGCAATTATGCGTCTCAGACCTTCCCGACTGATTAACATCCAGAAAAGCGATCGTTAAACACGGTTTAATGACAAAGCCACAGGCCGGCAGGCGGCTTCACCGAGCAGCCAGGGCCGGTCGCAGCCGCGCGCCCGCTCCGCTTTCGCCTACGCGGCGTGACAGGACGCGTCGCGGCGTTCATCGTGCGTGCGCACCGACGACGTTCGCCCCTGCGCCCCACCCGACCGCGCGCTCACGTAATCGCGCGGCGTAATCCCGAGCACCCGCCGGAAATGCCGGCACAGATGGCTCTGGTCGAAGAAACCGACCTCGGTCGCCACGACCGACGGCGCCACGCCGCCGCGCAGCAAGTCCTGCGCACGCCGGACACGCACCAGACACAGATACCGATGCGGCGACAGCCCGATTTCGCCGCGAAAACGCGCGGTGAAACGCGACACGCTCAACCCGGCCACCGCCGCGAGCGTATCGAGATTCAGCGGCTGCGCGAACGACGCATCGATCGTGCGCAGCACGTCGCCGATGGCCGGCGATACGGGCCGCCCGACGCCAGCAGCGCGGAGCACCGCACTTTCGACCGAATCGTGGAACAGAGCGACCATGTTCGCCATCCTCATGCGGCCGCCTGCGCGGCCGCGAACGACTCGATCGGCGTGCCGGTCGCGCCGGCGTCGATCAGTTGCGCCATCGCGCCGCCGACGCCGGGCTCGAGCTGGAAGCCATGTCCGCAGAACCCGAATGCGTAATGGCGACTACGACTACGTCGGCGCGTCCTTCAACGGGCTCTTCACGGCCGGTGCGAAACGCGGGGCGAGTATCCAGCCAGTACGATTCGAGTTTCATCGGATCCTTCTCGAACGCTCCGGCGGCGATCGGCGATCGCTCATTGAAAACCATTTAATCACCGTCAAGAAGCGCAGTTACGGCGTATTCGCGCACGGCGCACGCACAATCCACCGTTTTTCGCGACTGCCGCAGCAGCCTGTGCGGAAAGCCGATCGCCGGCCTACGCGAGCGCGGTGAACTGATGGTGCGGCCCACTACAGGCGCACCGGCTGCACCGGCGCGACGACCGCCGCCGGCTCCGCCTGGAAGCGCTTCAGGTCGTCCTCGCTGCGATGGCACAGCACCTGCGCGCCGTTGTCGAGGGTGCGCAGCACGGGCGCCGTCCGATTGCATACGCCGTCCACCCGCATCGGGCAGCGCGACAGGAACGGGCACAGCCCGGCGTTGTCCGCGCTCGCGCCGATCGGCACCAGCGGCCGGTGGCAACGCTCGGCCGCATCGTCGAGCCAGCCCGCGCGCAGTTCCGGCGCCGACGACACGAGCAGGTGCGAGTACGGGTGATAAGGCGGCGCGCACAACGCGTCGCGGCTGCCCGTCTCGACGCGGCGGCCCGCATACAGCACGACGATGTCGTCGCTGATCGCGCGCACCTTGGCGATGTCGTGCGTGATGAACACGTACGACACGCCGAGCTTCGCCTGCAGTTCGCGCAACAGGTCCATGATCGCGGCGCCGACCACGGTATCGAGCGCCGACGTCACCTCGTCGCACAGGATCAGGTCGGGCTCCGCCGCGAGCGCGCGCGCGAGGTTCACGCGCTGCTTCTGCCCGCCGGACAACTCGCCGGTGCGCCGCCCGGCGACGGCCTGCGGCAGCCGCACGAGCTCGAGCAGTTCCGCGACGCGCCGCCGTGCGCGCTCGCCCTTGATGCCGTGATAGAACGCGAGCGGTCGCGCGAGCGTGCGCTCGACGGTATGCACCGGATTGAGCGCGGTATCCGCGTTCTGGAACACGATCTGCACGCGCCGGTGCTGCTCCTTCGTGCGCTTGCCGATGTCGAGCGCGAGCGGCTCGCCGTCGAGCAGGATCTGCCCGCCGGTGGCCGGCACCAGGCCCGCGATCACCTTCGCGAGCGTCGTCTTGCCCGAGCCCGATTCGCCGATCACGCCGACCGTCTGCCCGCGCCCGATGCGCAGGTCCACTTCGTGCAGGATCACCTTGGCCGGCCAGCCTTTCGCGGTGCGGCCGCCGTAGCCGGCGATCGCGCCGCGCACGTCGAGCAGCGGCGCAGGCGCGGCGGGCGCGGGTTTCGCCGCCGGTTCGGCATCGCTCGGCGCGACCGCCGCGATCAGGCTCTGCGTGTACGGATGCGCGGGCGCATGCAGGATCTGTTCGGTGTCGCCCGACTCGCGGATCACGCCGTCGCTCAGCACGATGATCCGGTCGGCCATCTGCGCGACGACGGCCAGATCGTGCGACACGTACACCGCGCTCATCCCGTAGCGCCGGATCACGCTCTTGAACGCCTGCAGCACGTCGATCTGCGTGGTCACGTCGAGCGCCGTCGTCGGTTCGTCGAGGATCACCAGCTCCGGATCGGTGATCAGCGCCATCGCCGCCATCAGGCGCTGCAACTGGCCGCCCGACACCTGGTGCGGATAGCGTTTGCCGATCGTCTCCGGCTCCGGCAGCGCGAGCGCGCGGAACAGCTCGACCGCCTTCGCCCGCGCATCGCGCTTCGTCAGCGTCCGGTGGATCAGCGCGCTCTCGATCACCTGGTCGAGGATCGTCCGCGACGGGTTGAACGCGGCGGCCGCGCTCTGCGCGATATACGCGACCCTGCGGCCGCGCAGCGCAGTCAGCGCCTGTGAGGACAACTTGCAGACGTCCGAGCCGTCGAGCTTGACCGAGCCGCCGGCGATCCGGCAGCCGGCGCGCGCATGGCCCATCAGCGACAGCGCGATCGTCGTCTTGCCGGAGCCGGATTCGCCGATCAGCGCGAGCACCTCGCCGCGCCGGACGTCGAAGTCGACGCCGTCGACGATCGTCGTTTCCGCACCGCCCGGCCGGCCGCCGACCACGCGCAGCCCGCGCACCTCGACGAGCGGGTTCGATTCGTGTCGCATCAGTGTGCTCCCGCGGCAGCGGCCGCGCCCTTGCGGCGGCCGCGATGCGGCAAGCCGTCGATCAACAGGTTGACGCCCACCGTCAGGATCGCGATCGCGACCGCGGGCATGATCGCGACGGCCGAGCCGTCGCCGAGGCTGGCGATGTTCTCGCGCACGAGCGAGCCGAGGTCCGCATACGGCGGCTGCACGCCGAGCCCGAGGAAGCTCAGGCCGCTCAGCAGCAGCACGACGAACGTGAAGCGCAGGCCCGTGTCGGCGAGCATCGGGTGAATCATGTTCGGCAGCATCTCGACGCACGCGATATACAGCGCGCTCTCGCCCCGCGCTCGTGCGACCTGCACGAATTCGAGCGTGCTGATGTTGACCGCCAGCGCGCGCGCGATCCGGTACGAGCCCGGCATGTAGCTGATCGCGGCCGTCAGGATCAGCAGCGGCAGCGACGAGCCGAACGCGGCGACGATCATCAGCGCGAACATCTTCGACGGGATCGACGTGAGCGCATCGAGCACGCGGCTCATCGTCTCGTCGACCACGCGGCCCGACACCGTCGCGAGCAGCCCGAGCGTCGTGCCGGTCAGCGCGGCGAGCAGCACCGCGGCGAGCGCGAGCAGCACGGTCAGCCGCGTGCCGAACAGGATCCGGCTCAGCATGTCGCGGCCGAGGAAGTCCGAGCCGAACGGCAGCTTCGCGCTGAACGGCGCGAACACGTCGGGTGTCACGATCGTGCCGACTTCGTGCGGCGCGAGGAGCGGCGCGAACACCGCGATGAACAGCATCAGGCTCGCCATCGACAGGCCGATCCAGCCGCCGGTGGTCAGGGCCGGGCGCATCGCGCGGCGCTTGCGCGGCTGCTCGGGAGAAGGCGCGGCAGGCGGCGTGTCGCCCCACGACGGGCGCGGATCGCCGGGCGGCGGCAGCGCGCTGCTGCGTTGTACGGGTTCGGTCGGGTCCATGTTCGGCATCTCGGGAGAAGGACGGGACGGTCAGGTCCGCAACCTCGGGTTCGACACGATCGAGCACAGGTCGGCGAACAGCACGAGCGTCAGGTAGGCCACGCAGAAGATCAGCGTGCACGCCTGCACCAACGGGAAGTCGCGGTTGCCGACCGCATCGACCATCAGGCTGGCGAGGCCCGGATAGTTGAAGATCGTCTCGACGACGATCACGCCGCCGAGCAGGTACGACAGGCTCAGCGCGATCGCATTGGCGATCGGCCCGATCGCGTTCGGCAGCGCATGGCGCAGCACCACGCGCGCGGGGCTCGCGCCCTTGAGCACGGCCATCTCGACATACGACGCGCTCAGTTGCTCGATGACCGCCGCGCGCGTCATCCGTGCCATCTGCGCGATCACGACCGCGCAGAGCGTCAGCACCGGCATTGCATACGCGCGCAGGAAATCGTGGACGCTTTCGATCGGCCCGCTGTACGACAGCGCGGACAGCCAGTGCAGCTTCACCGCCAGCACGAGCACGGCGACCGTCGCGATCAGGAATTCCGGCGTCGCGACGAGCGACAGCGTGCCGAGGCTGATCGCGCGGTCGATCGCCGACTCGCGCTTGACCGCCGCGAGGATGCCGAGCACCAGCGCGATCGGCACCGATACGCAGGTCGTGATCGCGGCGAGCGTCAGCGACTTCGGCAGGCGGCCGCCGATCATGTCGGACACCGGCATGTCGCTCGACAGTGAACGGCCGAAGTCGCCGTGCAGCAGGCTCGCGAGCCAGTGCACGTAGCGCACGTGGGCCGGCATGTCGAGGCCGAACTGCTGGCGCAGCGCGGCCACCGTTTCCGGCGTCGCGGACTGGCCGAGCGCGGCCTGCGCGGCATCGCCCGGCAGCAGGTTCGTGATCGCGAAGATGATCACGGACACGATCAGCAGCGTCAGCGCGGTGACCGCGATGCGGCGGCCGATCAGTCCGAGCAGAATCCGGTTCATCACGCGGCCCTCCTGGAAGGTTCGAGCGTGGCCGGCGCGGCAACCCGCACCGGCCACGCGGCTGCGGCAGGCAACGGCGTCACGCGTTCCACCACACGTTCTCGGCAAACATGAAGCCCATCATTCCGCCGGTCGGGATCGAACCGAGGCCGCCGAGGCGCTTGTCGTAGCCGTCGAGGAAGCTGATGAACGCCGGGATGCCGACCCTGCCCTGCTGCGCGACGATCACCTGCATCTCGCCGTACATCTGCTTGCGCTTCGCGTCGTCCGTCTCGGAACGCGCGGCCAGCAGCAATTGATCGAACTTCGCGTTCTTCCAGCCCGACTCGTTCCACGGCGCATCCGACTTGAAGAACTGCGTGAACAGCACGTCGGCGCTCGAACGCGGATTGATGTTGCCGAAGCCGAGCGGATGCTTCATCCAGTGGTTCGACCAGTAGCCGTCGGCCGACACGCGGTTCACCTGCAGGTTCAGTCCGATCTTCTGGCCGGCCTGCTGCAGCAGCACGGCCATCTCGATCGAGCCGTTCGCGTCCGACGTCGCATAGATCGGCGGCAGCGCGACGCCCAGCGCGCCCGCCTTCTGGAACAGGAATTTCGCCTTGTCCGGATCGTGCGATCGTTGCGGCAGCGACGCGTTGAAGTAGCGATGGCCCGGCGGAATCGGCTGGTCGTTGCCGATCACCGCATAGCCGCGGAACACCGCCGAACGGATCTGCTCGCGGTCGAACAGGTACTTCATCCCCTCGACGAAATCCGGGTTCGCGGTCAGCGGGCTTTCGCTGCGCATGATGAGGTCGGTATAGAGCCCCGACTTGGTTTCCTTGAGCGCATAGCCGGGCGTTGACGCAACGCGCTGCGTCGAGCGCGGGTCGACCGCGTTCACGAGGTGCACGTCGCCCGACAGCAGCGCGTTCAGGCGCGCGGCGCTGTCGCTGATGCCGATCAGCTCGATCTCGTCGAGATACGGCATCCCCGGCTTGAAGTAGCTGTCGTTGCGCACGCCGACCGTCGACACGCCCGGCTTGAACGTCTTGAGCTTGTACGGACCGCAGCCGATGCCCGTCGTGAAGTCGGTCGTGCCGTCCTTCACGATCACGAGCTGCGGCGTCGCGAGGATCACCGGCAGGTCCGCGTTCGCGCTGGCGAGCGTGAGCGTGACTTCGTCGGGCCCGGTCGCCTTCGCGTCGGTGAACTGGTCGGCGATCGTCTTGACCTTCGAGGCCGTGGCCGCGTTCTTGTGGCGCAGCAGCGAGAACACGACGTCGGCCGGGCCGACCGTCTTGCCGTCGTGGAACGTGACGCCCTTGCGCAGCTTGATGACCCAGGTCTTCGCGTCGCTGGTGCGCAGCGACTCGGCCAGGTTCATCTGCGGCGTCAGGCTCGCATCCAGCTGCGTGAGGCCGCTGTAGAACATGAAGAAGCGGATGTAGTCGGCGCCCGTCGAGCCCTTGGCCGGGTCGAGCGTATCGGCCGTCGAGCTGGATTCGTTCGCCACGCGGATCTTGCCGCCGCGCTTCGGCGCGGGCGCGGCGAACGCCGGCTGCGCGCCCATCAGCAGTCCGCCGGCGCCGGTGGCCATCATGCCGCCCGCCGCCATGATCCGCATCATGTCGCGGCGCGTGAAGCCGCGGTGATCTCCGCCGTTGTCGATATCGTCGCTCATCCGAACTGCTCCTGACTGTGGAAAGTGGGTCCTGGGGGCCAGCGTGGTTCGAGGTTCCCGCCGCGCCCGCCTGCTGGTAGCGAGTGCAACGTCGTACGCATTGAGTTCATTTAAGCACCGCCAAAATGGCGGTTATCGCGATTCGGGGCGCCTGCACGACACGATTCGACCGTTTTGGGCCGGCCGCGCAGCATGATTTGCTGCGCGCTCGCGTGTGCCGCCGCACCTTCCTGCTCGACTCGCGACAGATGCGTGACAAAGGGAATCGTAAAGCGGCGGCCGCCGCAGATTTCACCGACAAAATTGCCCGTTCGGCATCCGAAACGCGTTCGGCGACCCCAAACCGCATGTTTTGCGTCGATTGCGCGCTCGCGGGCCAGCGCGGGTCGAAACGAGCGAAACGTCCTAGTCGCCGGCCGCGCGCACGTGCGACAGTGAGCCGCCCTCGCAGCCGCTGCGCCGGGGCGATTTCTCACCACCGCCAGGACACCCACGCATGAAAGTTCAGAAGATTTCCCGCTCCGTCGACACCGCATTGCCCGAAGACTGGGGCACGGCCGGATTGCCCGGCACGGAGCCCGCCCGCGTGTCGGGCCGTCAGGTGGTCATTCCGGGCAGCGAGGCGTTCGACACGGGCGTGTTCGAATGCACGCCGGGTACTTACCGGCGCGGCGTGAAGGAAGCGGAGGTGATGCATTTCCTCGCAGGCGCCGGCACGTTTGGGCCGGACGGCGAGGAAGCGATCGAGTTCGGCGCGGGCGACACGCTGTTCTTCGCCGCGAACACCGAAGGGCTGTGGGACGTGCGCGAGACGATGCGCAAGGTGTATGTGATCTTCTGACGCGGGCGGGCCGCGCATGCGCGCCGCGCCCGCTTTCCCGCCCGGGCATGCCGCTCAGCCGGCCAGCCGGAACACCGCGACCGCCGACCTCAACCGTGCCGCCTGTTCATCCAGCGACGAAGCGGCCGCGGCCGCCTGCTCCACGAGCGCGGCGTTCTGCTGCGTGACTTCATCCATTTGCGCGACCGCCTTGCCGACCTGTTCGATGCCGGTACTTTGCTCGGCCGAGGCCGTGGAGATCTCGCCCATGATGTCGGCAACCCGGTCGATCGACCGGACGATCTCCGTCATGCGCGCGCCCGCCGCCTCGACGAGCCGGCTGCCGCTGCCGACCTTCTCGACCGACACCCCGATCAGCCCCTTGATGTCCTTCGCCGCCGCGGCGCTGCGCTGGGCAAGCGAGCGGACCTCCGACGCCACGACCGCGAACCCGCGCCCGTCCTCGCCGGCGCGCGCCGCTTCGACGGCTGCGTTGAGCGCAAGAATATTCGTCTGGAATGCGATGCTTTCGATCACGACGGTAATGTCGGCGATCCGCACCGACTCGTCCGAAATCTGCCGCATCGTTTCGACGACTTCCTGCACCGCGGCACCGCCGAGTTCGGTCGCTTCCTTGGCCGTGGTGACGAGCACATTGGCCTGACGCGCATTCTCGGCGTTCTGCCTGACCGTCGACGTGATCTGCTCCATGCTGGCGGCCGTTTCCTGCAGCGACGCGGCCTGTTCCTCGGTGCGTTGCGACAGGTCCAGGTTGCCTTGCGCGATCTCGCCGGTGCCGACGGCAATCGAGTGGGTCGTGGTCTGGATTTCGGCGATCGTCTCGGTCAGGCGCGCCTTCATTTCGCCGAGCGCCGCGAGCAGGCTGCCCGGCGCGGCCTGTGCCGCATCGAACTCGACGTCCAGCTCGCCGGCGGCGATACGCGCCGCGATGTGCGTCGCGTGCGCCGGCTCGCCGCCCAGCGTGCGCCTGACGCTGCGCAGGACGCCCCATGCGATCGCCGCCAGCGTCGCGGCGATGACGAGCGCAATCGCGCCCAGCACCATCGCGAGCCGCGTGAAGGCCGCGTCGATATCGTCGTAAAAGAACCCCGTGCCGATCCACCAGTTCCAGTCCGGAATGGCGACCACGCCCTGGAGTTTCGGCACCGCATCCGCGTCGGGGCTGCGCTTGACCAGCACGTCGACGAGCGCGAAATGCGCCGCCGCCATCCCGGCGCGGTAAGCCTCGCTATCGGTCAGGCCATCGGTCGTGCGATTCCCCTTGGCCCGGGTGCCGATGAACTTCGCGTTCGGATGAACCAGGTTGACGCCGTCGGCAGTCGTGACCCAGTAGTAGCTTTTCGTATCCGCGTTGAGCGCCGACAGCGCGGCTTTTGCCTGCTGCTGGGCCTGATCCGCCGTGAGCGTCCCGCTTGCCTGCAACGCGCGGTACGAATTGACCAGATGTTCGGCCTTCGTCAAAAGAATGACGATCTCTTCGCGACGGCTGTCGATCAGCGCGCCGCGCAGCGTGTGCAGCGACATGGCGGCAAGCAATACGACACCGAGCAGCGCGGCTGCGACGAGCATCAGCAGTTTCGTGGACAACTTCATGCGGGAGCCTCGCGATATTAACCATTCGGTACAGATATCGGCGTTGGCGGCTCCACCTTGAATGTCACTGCATCGGTATTTACCCTCGATTCGTGCGCTGATCGTACGCACACGACGAAGCGGCCGGGTTGGCCGCTCCGTGGATTCGCCCGGGCGGGCCCGAGCGGCGGCGCGACGCGCGACACGTGCGCGCGCCGCCGACGTGGCGCTTACAGGCCGAGCCGCGTCGCGAGATCGCCGATATCGGACACTTCCGTGTAGTTGTAGAACGGCGTGCCCGGCTCGTGGCCGCGATTGACGAACGCCTTGTGCTTGATCCCGAGATCCTCGGCCGTCATCAGGTCGTAGCGCAGGCTCGACGACACGTGCAGCACGTCCTGCGGCTGGCAGCCGAGCTTGTCGAACATGTATTCGAAGCCCTGCATGCGCGGCTTGTACGACTGCGCCTGCTGCGCGGTGAACACCGCGTGGAACGGTGCGCCGAGCTTGTCGACGTTGCTCATGATCTGGTCGTCCGACGCGTTCGACAGGATCACCAGCTTGTACTTCTTCGCGAGCCGCGACAGGCCGGCCGGCACGTCCGGATGCGGGCCCCAGGTCGGGACCGCGAGATAGAAGCGCTCGGCCTCGGCTTCGTCGAACTTCACGCCGAGCTTGTTGCAGGTGCGGCGGATCGCGTTGACGACCACGTCGCGATACGGCTTCCACGCGCCGAGCACCTCGTCGAGGCGATAGCCGGCGAACACACGCACGAATTCCTCGAGATCGACCGGCGCCAGGCGGTCGGCGTAAATCTCGCGCGCCATGTCGCCCATCCGGAAGCGGGTCAGCGTGCCATAGCAGTCGAACGTGATGAATTTCGGTTCAAATTGAATCATGGTGACGTCCTGTCGGTGTGAAGCCCCGGCAGGGCCGGGGACGGGCTGGGTTGAACACAATTGAATCAGGGCAATAAATCCTTCGCGCATCGTTCGGCGCCGGTCGAAACGCACGATCGCCGCGTGTTGCGGGGCGTGCACGGCACGATCTGCGGCGCGATCCAGGCGCAGCGCGCGCCGGCCGGCCGACGGGATCGCCGTAGCGGCAACGCGCCGCTCGTGCACACTTGCCACGCGATCCCGCCGGGCGGCGAGCGCGCCGCGTTGCTTCAATCGTACGGGCGTTCCCGTAGCAGATGCTGCCGGATTGACCGCCCGCGCCGGCACGGAACGCGCGTTGCGTCGCGCCGTTCGAACCGGTTTGCGTCGATTTCGCGCGACCGGCCGCTGCCGCCGAAAAACAGGCGAATCGTCCTATCCGCACCGCGCCGGCGCTGGCAGAGTGGGGCGTCATTCCTACCGATCCGGAGTCCGGCGTGGCCGACCTCAATTCTTCCCGCACGCTTACCTATCGTCCGTTCGCCGAAAGCGACCTGCCCGCCGCGCATCGGCTGTCGGAAGCGTTCAACTGGCCGCATCGGGTCGACGACTGGCGCTTCGTGCTGCAGCTCGGCAGCGGCTTCGTCGCCGAAGACGAGACCGGCGTCGTCGGCACCGCGCTCGGCTGGCGCTTCGGCGAATCGCATGCGTCGCTCGGCATGGTGATCGTGTCGCCCGAGCGCCACGGCCGCGGCATCGGCCGCGAACTCCTCGCGCGGCTCGTCGACGGCTTCGGCACGCGCACGGTGTTCCTGCATGCGACGCCGGCCGGCGAGCCGCTGTACGCGAAGTTCGGCTTCCACGCGATCGGCACGATCGACCAGCACCAGGGCACCGTGTTCCAGCCGCCGCTGATCTCGCTGCCGCCCGGCGAACGGCTGCGGCCGCTCGGCACCAACGACGGCCCGCGACTCGCGGCGCTCGCGTCGCGCGCGGCCGGCTATCCGCGCGACGCGGTGACCGAGGCGCTGCTCGACGTCGCCAACGGGATCGCGCTCGACCGCGACGGCGAACTGCTCGGCTTCGCGCTGTTTCGCCGCTTCGGCCGCGGCCATGCGATCGGCCCGGTGATCGCGCCGGACGCGCTGCGCGCGCAGGCGCTCATCAGCCACTGGCTCGCGCTGCACGAGGGCATGTTCGTGCGGCTCGACGTGCCGGGCGACAGCGGCCTGTCCGACTGGCTGCAGGGGCTCGGGCTGCCGCGCGTCGACACGGTCGTCGCGATGGTGCGCGGCGACGCGCCCGCCCGCGACCCGGTACTGCGCGCGTTCGCGATCGTGAACCAGGCGCTCGGCTAAGAGACGCATCCGATGAGTTTCGTCTACAAGGCCGACCCGGTGCGCGGCGCGCAATGGGCGCGCCGCTTCGCGGAACTGGCGCCCGACCTCGCGTTCCGGATCTGGCCGGACATCGGCGATCCGCACGCGGTGCGCTACCTCGCCGCGTGGCAGCCGCCCGACGATCCGGTCGCGCTGCTGCCGAACCTCGAGATCGTGTTCTCCGTCGGCGCCGGCATCGACCAGTTCGACCTGTCGCGCGTGCCGGCGCACATCCCGGTCGTGCGGATGATCGAGCCCGGCATCGTCGACGGCATGGTCGAGTATGTGACGCAGGCCGTGCTGACGATCCATCGCGACCTGTTCGACTATGCGGCGCAGCAACGCACGCAGGTGTGGCACGAGCGGCCGGTGCGCGCGGCCGCGTCGCGCCGCGTCGGCGTGCTCGGGCTCGGCACGCTCGGCCAGGCCGTGCTCGACATGCTGCGGCGCTTCGGCTTCCCGTGCGCCGGCTGGAGCCGTACGCCGCGCGCGCTCGACGGCGTCGAATGCCATGCGGGCGATGCGGCGCTGGATGCGTTTCTCGCACGCACCGACATCCTGATCTGCCTGCTGCCGCTGACGGACGACACGCGCGGGCTGCTCGGCGCGCGCGTGTTCGATGCGCTACCGGCCGGCGCGTCGCTCGTGCAGGTCGGTCGCGGCCCGCAGCTCGACGCGGCCGCGCTGCTCGCGGCGCTCGACAGCGGCCGGCTCGACAGCGCGATCCTCGACGTGACGGACCCCGAACCTTTGCCGGCCGGACACCCGTTCTGGACCCATCCACGCATCCGGATCACGCCGCACATCGCCAGCGCGACGCGGCCCGACACCGCCGTCGACGCCGTGCTGGCGAACCTCGCGCGCCATCGCGCGGGGCAGCCGATGATCGGCGTCGTCGATCGCGCGCGCGGTTACTGAGGAACGTTCGCGCGCGCCGGCACGCCGGCGCGCGGGCGCAGCAGAAAATGCCGAAGCGCGCCCTGCAAACGCCGCGCCCGTACGTTTCAGCCGGCAAATTGAAGGCACGCGAGAATGTCTCGCTCGTTAGCATGACTCCATCGCTGACACCCGACGAGAGTCCCGCCCTGCCATGACCTACTCCGCGCTGATCGAAGCCGATCGCCAACATCTGATTCATCCGGTCGTCAATTACCGTACGCACGAGGCGCGCGGCGTCACCGTGCTCGACTCCGCCGACGGCGTGTTCCTGCGTGATGCGCAAGGCCACACGCTGCTCGACGCGTTTTCCGGCCTGTGGTGCGTGAACGTCGGCTACGGCCGCGACAGCATCGTGAAGGCGGCGGCCGACCAGATGGCGAAACTGCCGTATGCCACCGGCTACTTCCATTTCGGATCGCAGCCCGCGATCGAACTCGCCGAGCGGCTCGCGGCACTCGCGCCCGCGGCGCTGAACCGCGTGTACTTCACGCTCGGCGGCTCCGACGCCGTCGATTCCGCGGTGCGCTTCATCACGCACTATTTCAACGCGACCGGCCGCCCGACGAAGAAGCACATGATCGCGCTCGAGCGCGGTTATCACGGCTCGTCGTCGATCGGCGCCGGGCTCACCGCGTTGCCCGCGTTCCATCGCCATTTCGACCTGCCGCGCGCCGACCAGCACCACATTCCGTCGCCCTACCCGTATCGCCACCCGCTCGGCGACGATCCGCAGGCGCTGATCGCCTCGTCCGTCGCCGCGCTCGAAGCGAAGGTCGCGGAACTCGGCGCGGACAACGTCGCGGCGTTCTTCTGCGAGCCGGTGCAGGGCTCCGGCGGCGTGATCGTGCCGCCCGCGGGCTGGCTGAAGGCGATGCGCGACGCATGCCGCCGCCTCGGCATCCTGTTCGTGGCCGACGAGGTGATCACCGGCTTCGGCCGCACGGGCCCGCTGTTCGCATGCGAAACCGAACGCGTCGAGCCGGACCTGATGACCGTCGCGAAGGGCTTGACGGCCGGTTATGCACCGATGGGCGCGGTCCTGATGTCCGACGAAATCTATGAAGGGATCGCGGGCAGCCGCACCGAAACCGCGGTGGTCGGGCACGGCCACACGTATTCCGCGCATCCGGTCAGCGCCGCGATCGGCCTCGAGGTGCTGAGGCTCTATCACGACGGCGGGCTGCTCGCGAACGGCCAGGCGATGGCGCCGCGCTTCGCGGCGGGCCTCGACGCGCTGCGCGACCATCCGCTGGTCGGCGACGCGCGTTCGGCGGGCCTGCTCGGCGCGCTCGAACTGGTGGCCGACAAGGCGCGCAAGACACGCTTCGACCCGGCGCTGAACCTGCCCGACCGGATCACGGCGGCCGCGTACGCGAACGGCATCGTGTTCCGCGCGTTCGGCGACGGCGTGCTCGGTTTCGCGCCGGCGCTGAGCTTCACGGCCGGCGAGTTCGACCTGCTGTTCGATCGCGTGCGCAAGACGCTCGACGACGTGCTGGCCGACGCGGGCGTGCAGCGCGCGCTCGACGCCGCCCATGCGCAGCCGGCGTGAAGCGGGCTTGAAACGGGCGTGAAGCGGGCGAGGGAAAGCCGGGCTTGTGGCGGCTACCGTTCGACTCTAAAGTAACCGGACATTCCATATCTGCCTTCTCACGTGAACATGACGGACAGCAAGCTAGACCGGATCGACCTGCGCATTCTTTCCCAGCTGCAAAAGCGCGGGCGCATGACCAACGTCGAACTGGCCGATGCGGTCGGACTGTCGCCGAGCCCGTGCCTGATCCGCGTGAAGCGGCTCGAGAAAGCCGGCTACATCGCCGGGTACGGCGCGCACATCCAGCTCGAGAAGCTCGGCGACGTGCAGGTGGTGTTTACCGAGGTCACGCTGGCCGACCACCGGCGCGAGGACTTCGACCGGTTCGTCGCGGCGATCCGCGATGTCGACGAGATCGTCGAGTGCCATCTCGCGAGCGGCGGCTACGACTATCTGCTCAAGTTCGTCACGCGCAGCGTGAGCCACTACCAGTCGATCGTCGAAGGGCTGCTCGAGCAGAACATCGGCATCGAGAAATATTTCAGCTACGTGATCATCAAGTCGCCGTTCGTCAAGCGGCACTACCCGCTCGAATCGCTGTTCGGCGAGCGGCACTGACGAGCAGCGGCGGCCATCGCGAGCACAGCAGCGGCGCGCCGGACGCGCGTCGCCGCGACAGGCCCGCCTGCCGCCGTCTAGCCGACATCATTCAAGGACCTGCCATGTCACTTACCCTCTCCCGCACCGAACTCGTTCGTAGTGCAAACCTGATCGACGGCGCGTGGCGCGATGCGCTCGACGGCCGTCGCTTCGCGGTCACGGATCCGGCGACGCTCGAGCGTGTGGCCGACGCGCCCGACAGCAGCGCGGCCGACGCACGTGCCGCCACCGACGCCGCCGTGCGCGCGCTGCCCGCGTGGCGCGCGACGCCGGCCCGCGAACGCGCGGCGATCCTGCGCGCGTGGCATGCGGCGATCGTCGCGCACACCGACGATCTCGCGAAACTGATGTCGCGCGAACAGGGCAAGCCGCTCGCCGAAGCGCGCGGCGAAGTCGCGTACGGCGCTTCGTACGTGCTGTGGTTCGCCGAGGAAGCGACCCGCACGTACGGCGACCTGATTCCGCAACAGCAGCGCGGCAAGCGGCTGAGTGCGGTCAAGGAGCCGATCGGCGTCGTCGCCGCGATCACGCCGTGGAATTTCCCGCTCGCGATGATCGCGCGCAAGATTGCGCCCGCGCTCGCGGCCGGCTGCACGGTCGTCGCGAAGCCGGCCGAAGACACGCCGCTCACGGCGCTCGCGCTGGCGTTCCTCGCGCAGGAAGCCGGCGTGCCGCCCGGCGTGCTGAACGTGATCGCCGCATCGCGCGAGCAGGGCATCGACGCGGTGGCCGACTGGCTCGCCGACGGCCGCGTGCGCAAGATCACGTTTACGGGATCGACGCCCGTCGGCAAGCTGCTCGCGCGCGAATCGGCCGGGACGCTGAAGAAGCTGTCGCTCGAGCTCGGCGGCAATGCGCCATTCATCGTGTTCGACGATGCCGAGCTCGACGCCGCCGTCGACGGGCTGATGGCCGCCAAGTTCCGCAACGGCGGCCAGACCTGCGTGTCGCCGAATCGCGTGTACGTGCAGGCCCGCATCTACGACGCATTCGCCGCGAAGCTCGCCGCGCGGGTCGGCGCGCTGAAAGTCGCGCCTGCGACCGACCCAGCCGCGCAGATCGGCCCGATGATCAACGCACGCGCGGCCGACAAGATCGCGCGCCATGTCGACGATGCGGTCGAGCGCGGCGCCCGCGTGCTGACGGGCGGCAGGCGCCTGCCCGAACTGGGGCCGAACTATTACGCGCCGACCGTGCTCGCCGATGCGGCCCCCGGCATGCAGCTCGGTGGCGAGGAAACCTTCGGGCCGGTCGCCGCGCTGTTTCCGTTCGATACCGAGGACGAAGCCGTCGCCGCCGCAAACGACACGCCGTTCGGGCTCGCCGCGTATTTCTACACGCAGGACGTCCGGCGGATCGCGCGCGTGTCGGCGCGGCTCGAAACGGGCATCGTCGGCATCAACGAGGGCGCGCTCGCGAGCGAAGCCGCGCCGTTCGGTGGCGTGAAGGAATCGGGCTACGGCCGCGAAGGTTCGCGCTACGGCCTCGACGACTACCTGTCGATCAAGTACCTGTGCCAGGGCGGGCTCGACTGATCGCGCGCCCCTTCCTTACGTTTTCGTTACCCGGTACGCCGCCATGACCGCTTTCACCCCCTACCCGATCGAAGTTTCGTTTCCCGACCTCGCGCCGCACCGCGCGGGCAATACCGGCGTCGACCACGTCTACCGCTTCGCGTCCGGCGAGGCCGGCCCGAACGTGATGGTCAACGCGCTCACGCATGGCAACGAAGTCTGCGGCGCGATCGTCGTCGACGCGCTGCTCGCGCTCGGCGTGCGGCCGCGGCGCGGCACGCTCACGCTGTCGTTTGCGAACGTCGCGGCCTACGCGCGCTTCGATCCCGCGCAGCCGGACGCGGCGCGCTTCGTCGACCAGGATTTCAACCGCGTGTGGACGCCCGCCGTGCTCGACGATCTGTCGGCCCGGTCGGTCGAACTCGATCGCGCCCGCGCGCTGCGCCCGTTCGTCGATGCGGCCGACTGGCTGCTCGACCTGCATTCGATGCACGAGCGCAGTGCGCCGCTGATCGTCGCGGGGCCGCTCGACAAGGGTGTCGCGCTCGCGCGCCGGGTCGGCGCGCCGGCCACCGTGATCCGCGACGAAGGCCACCCGGAAGGCACGCGGATGCGCGATTACGCGGCCTTCGGCGAACCGGGCAGCCCGAAATGCGCGATGCTGGTGGAATGCGGGCAGCATTGGGAAGCACGCGCGGTGGACGTCGCCCGCGACTCGACGGCCCGTTTCCTGGTTGCGTCCGGCGTGATCGAGCAAAACGACCTGCCCGCTGACTGGTTCCTGCCGCTGCCCGACACGATGCGCATCGTGCAGGTGACGGAGCCCGTGGTCGCGACGAACGGCGTGTTCCGTTTCGCGGGCGACTATACCGGCCTCGAACATTTCCCGGACGCCGGCACCGTGATCGGCTGGTCGAACGACGTCCCCGTCGTCACGCCCTATCCCGATTGCGTGCTCGTGATGCCGTCGCTGCGGCAATTGCGGCCCGGCGTCACCGTCGTCCGGCTCGGACGGCTCGTCGACGAATCCGGCGTGCCCGCCTGACGTAGCGGCTTCGACGGAACCGGCGGGGCGGCCGCACACGTTTGCGGCAACGCCCCGCCGATTCGCTTCGCATGCAAGCCTCGATTTCCCCGCTTACCTGCCGTTAACCCGGATTTCAGCGCAGCCTCGGTCATTGCATCGGGCTTTCCCCACGAGCGCGAGCATGTCCGCATCCACTTCCATCGAAAAAATCGCCGACTGGGCTGGACGAAACCATCTTGTCGTCGGCGCGCTCGGCACACTGATGTCGCTCGCGGCGCTGAGCATCAGCGCGATGACGCTGTGGGCCACGAGAAGCGGAGTCGTCGAGCACGCGCACGAGACCTCGCGCAACGTCGCCGCCGTGCTGGTCAGCGAGATCGCGCGGAGCGTCGAAACGTCCAACAACGCACTGATCGCGCTCGCATCCGATCTCGGCAAGCCGGAGGTCCGGCGCATGGACGCCGAGCTGCGGCACGACCTGCTGTTTCAGCGCGCGGCTGCGCAATACGTGACCGGCATGGGCGTGACGGACCGGAACGGCCAGCTGATCGACGGGTGTTGCGGCCCGACTCACCGTTGGGACTTCAGCGATCGCGACTACTTCAAGGTCCATCGTGACTCGGCGAACGTCGGCCTTTACGTATCCGAGGCCTATCGCGCGCGCTCGCGCAGCGGCACGGAGTCCATCGCGCTGTCCCGGCGCATCGAACGGCCGGACCACGCGTTCAACGGAATCGCGGTTGTCGCGATCGACCTCGCCTACTTCGATCAGCTGCTGGCCCGACTGAACGTCGGGCCGAACGGCATCAGCGCGATCCTGCGCACGGACGGCACCATCCTGGCCAGAAATCCGCCGTTGAGCGAACACCAGATGGTTCGCCTGAGCCGATCGAAGACCTTCGATCGCATGCTGAACCAGGAATCGGGATTCTATGCAGCCTACTCGCGCATCGATGGAACCTTGCGGCTCTACACGTTCCAGCGGGTGCCCGGCACCCCGCTGATTGCCGTCGTCGCGCCTGCCGAGCGCGACGTGCTGGCCGGTTTCACGCGCATGTCATGGTCGGTCGGCGTGTCGGCATCGCTTATCTGCGCGCTCTTCTGCGCCGTCGTCTGGCTGCTCGCATTCGCGTTGCGGGACAATCTTCGCAAGCAGACACTGCTGACCGATCTCACCCGCACCGATCCGCTGACGGGCCTGCACAACCGCCGCGCGCTCGATGCCGCACTGGCCGACGAATGGGAGCGAGTCCAGCGCAGCAACGACGGCAGCCTGTCCGTGCTGTTCATCGATGCCGACCACTTCAAGCAGTACAACGACCGATACGGGCATGCGCGGGGCGACACGGCGCTCAGATTCCTGGCCGAATGCATCCGTGCGCACACGCGGCGGCGCGGCGACATCGCCGCGCGCTACGGCGGCGAAGAGTTCGTCGCGGTGCTGCCGGACACCGATGAAAGTGGCGCCGCGAAGGTCGCGGAGGCCATTCGCGCGGAAGTGGAACGCAACCGTCTCGCCGAATTCGACGAGACGGTTCCCGCTTTCACGGTCAGCATCGGATACGCGACCGGGCATCGCGCCCGCCCGGCGTCGATCGACGCGCTCACGCATCAAGCGGACCTCGCGTTGTATACAGCGAAGCGCCACGGTAGAAACCGCGTGTGCCGCGGCGACACGGGATCGCTTGTGCATCCGGCTTGACGGGCGCTGCGTTCGACCGCTGCCGCCTTTGCCTTCCGGCATCCGTCTCGCCGGGCAACGCAGCACACCGATCGCCGGCTGCGAGATCGTACCGCCAGTATTGCTCGCCGGCTCCGGCGATCCGGCGGCTTCGCGCCTGGAAAGCGACACACCTGCCGTTCCAGGCTGACGATCCCGCGTCGATCGGCGATCTCATGGCGATCCGAACGGATAGTGGCAATTTCGCGACAGTATCGCCTTATAAATCACGTACTCCATAACATCTGAATTAAAAACCTCACACAAGAACGCTCCAAATCGAGCGTTCTTGACCATTTCGAATTTTCTCACCCGACAAACGATTGCGTTTTTCAAGCACCCTCAATCCGGGCGGTTTCAAGGGCGAAGTGCAACACCTCGCGGGTTACTGAACAGGAACTCGATCCGTGGGGTTAGCCAGAATCTGAGCAAGGATTTGCAGAGGCGTGTGCCAGTTCAGCGTTGCCGTCGATCGGCGCGCCATCTCGGCTCGCAACCTGGTGCTCGTGAAGTCGCCGCACGACCTGGTGGTCGAAACGATGACGGAGATCAGCGACAGCTCGACGAGAATCGCCGATATCACCGGGATGATCGAAGGCATCGCATTCCAGACGAACATCCTCGCGAACAACGCGGGCGACACCATGAACCAGGTGACGCAGGCGGTCGCACGCGTGACGGACATCATGGGCGAGATCGCGGCGGCATCGAACGAGCAGAGCAGCGGCATCGAGCAGGTCAACCTGGCCATCACGCAAACGGATGAAGTCACGCAACAGAATGCGGCGCTAGTCGAAGAAGCCGCCGCCGCATCGAAGTCGCTCGAGGAACAGGGCAGCCGGCTTGCCGAGTCGGTATCCCTGTTCCGGCTGGAAGCGGGCACGTCCGGCGCCTAGCCGCGTCGGCCGTCGCACCGTGACCGACATGTTCCATTCTTTTGAAGCCGGCCACGTACAGGAAAACAGACCCGACACCGTCCTCGGAAGACCAACGCGACCGATCGCGGAAACCGCCGGCGATCCGGTGCCCGCCCGCTTCGTCGGCACGCCGTCCGGCAGTCGACGCGACCCGATCGCGACGGCCATGCGCGACCGCGCGGAGCATCCGCAGACCTGGACCGCCGCCGTCCTGGCGCACGAGGACGTGCTCCACGCGTTGCAGGTCGCCGCCCGGTAGCCGACCGAGTCTCATCGCATGCGGCAGCCCCATCAACTTACGATTGCAAATGCCTCTCATTTGCATTAAATTCCGGCGCGAATGTACTGTTTGGAACACAGACGTCGGCGCGAGGCCATCCGCCCTGCCCGAATGCAGACCACATCAAAGGACGGGGTATGAGCAGGAAGAACTGGGCGGCCGCACCGATGGCCATCGTCGTCGGCACGGCCGGCCTGAGCGCCGCCGACGCGCAGGAGGTATCGCTGCCGGCCATCGAGGTCTCGGGGCAGCGCGCCACCGCGCCGTTTCGTGCGCCCGAATCGACGAGCGCGACGCGCACCGAGACGGACGTGATGGAGATCCCGTTCGCGGTCAGCAGCGTCGACGCGAAACTGGCCCGGACCGTCGCCGCGACGCGCGGCGAAGACCTGTACGACTGGGTCGCGGGCGTCGCGCGGCAGAACAACTTCGGTGGCCTGTGGGACAACTACGCGGTGCGCGGATTTGCCGGCGACGGCAACACGTCCGGCACCGACTACCTCGTCAACGGCTTCTCGTGGAACCGCGGGATCAGCGTCCCGCGCGACACCGCCAACCTCGAGCGCATGGAAGTGCTCAAGGGGCCCGCGTCCGCGCTGTACGGCCGCGGCGATCCGGGCGGGCTCATCAGCTACACGACGAAGCAGCCGCAGTTCGCGCGCGCGAACACCGTCGGCGTGTCGGCCGGCAGCTACGGCGCGTTGCGCGAGACGCTCGATTCGACCGGGCCCGTCACGAAATCGCTCGCGTACCGCTTCGTCGCGATGAACGAGAACAACGGCAGCTTCCGCGATACGGTGTCGAGCAAACGCTACCTGTTCGCGCCGTCGTTCACGTGGGACATCGGCGCGGACACGACGCTCCACTACGAGTTCGAGAGCGCGCGCCAGCGCGCGCCGCTCGATCGCGGCGTGGTGGCGGTCAACGGGCAGCTCGGCGCGATTCCCGCATCGCGCTTCCTCGGCGAGCCGCGCGACGGCGACTACGACGTGCGCAACACGGGCCACCAGTTCACGCTCGAGCATCGCGTCGATGCGAACTGGTCGATCAACGCCGGCTTCGCGCAGCGCGACACCGACCTGTCCGGACGCTCGTCCGAAGCGTTCGCGCTGCAGCCGGACGGACGCACGCTGTGGCGCCGCTACCGGCAAGTCGCGTTTCACTCGAACGACCTGCAAGGCCGCGTCGAAACGACCGGCAAGTTCCGCACCGGCGGCATCGGTCACACGCTCGTGATGGGCGTCGACGCGTATCGCTTCAACTACGACCAGTTCGTCGCGCGCTCGACGCCGACCGCCGCCGCGCCGTATGCGATCGACATCTTCGATCCCGTCTACGGCCAGCCGGCACCCGCGCTGCGCACCGCGACCAGCCTGCTCGAGCGCGACGACGGGCAAGGCGTCTATGCGCAGGACACGCTGGCGTTCGGGCCGCACTGGAAAATCCTCGCCGGGCTGCGCTGGGATCGCTTCCACCAGTCGGTCGAGAATCGCCTGAAAGGCGTGACGAGCAGCCAGCTGCAGACCGCGTTGAGTCCGCGCGTCGGTGTCGTCTATGAAATGAGCCCCGCGCTGTCGCTGTATGCGAACACCGCGTATTCGTTCCGGCCGAACAACGGCGCCGATGCCGCCGGCCGCGCGTTCGACCCCGAGAAGGGGCACGGCTATGAGGCCGGCGCAAAATGGGCCGGCGCGCGCTGGCTCGCGACCGTTGCGGCGTTCTACGTCAACAAGCGCAACGTGCTGACCGCCGATCCGGCGAATGCAGGCTTCTCGCGCGCGGCCGGCGAGGTGCGCAGCCGCGGCGTCGAATTCGAATGGAACGGCGACCTGGGCCATGGCTTGCGCGGCATCGTCAACTTCGCGTACGTCGATGCCGAGGTCACGCGCGATGCCGTGCTGACGCCCGGCGCGCGCCTCGTCGACATTCCGAAGCTGAGCGGCAGCGCGCTGCTCATGTACGAAACCGCGCTGCCGTTCGCGGACAAGGCCGGCATCGGTACGGGCGTGATCTATGTCGGGCGCCGCGCCGGCAATACGGCGAACACGCAGGACGGTTTCGAGCTGCCCGCCTATGCGACCGTGCAGCTCAACGGCTACATGCAGGTCAACAAGCACCTGCGCGCGTCGGTCGTGCTGAACAACCTGTTCAATCGCACGACCTACGTCAGCTCGTACAACAGCCTGTGGGTCACGCCGGGCGCGCCGCGCAGCCTGTTCGCGTCGCTCGCCTACTCGTTCTAGCCGAATCGGTCGCCTGGCGTGCGGCGCGCGTCGCGCGGCGTGCGTCGTGCGTCGTGCGTCGTGCGTCGTGCGTCGTGCGTCGTGCGTCAGGCGCCGGGCGCAGGCGTGCGCGAGCCATACGGCATTAGATTCGCCGGGTTCGGGATTGGCAGCACGATGCTCGCCGCATTGGCCACGAACGCGCAGATGGTCAGCAGAGGCATCGGGGCGGCCTTCGCGCGGCGTGCGGACGCAAAGACGGCCGGATAACCGAAGTGAAGTGCCGCACGAGGACGCCGCCCGGCGCGGGACCGAGCGCCGCGCCGGCCCATCCCTGTTGCAATTCGGGAAAGGCGGATGAAAGACCGAAACGATAGACTGCCACCGCTTGCAGTCGTACCGATCGCGTCGGGCCGGCACCGCGCAATCGGCTTACGCATCGTAAAACAATCGTTACCACCGAGGGCCGCATGCGCCATCTGTCGATCCGACCGCTATTCGCAACGTTGCTTACCGTAGCCGCGCTGTTCGGCGCCGCGCCGCCGTCGCGTGCATGCGAAGTGCCCGCCCCCGTACGGACGATCGATCCGCCCGGCTACTACGACGATGCCGCCGGCTATGCGCGCGCCGTGAAGCCGATGCGCGATTTCGTGTCGAAGCTCAACACGGCGGCGGATCATGGCGACTGGTCGTGCGCATTGACGCTGCTCGACAGCTGGGCGCAATCGGATGCGCTGATGGGCCATATCTCCGGTTATCAAGGCTATTACGAGCGCTCGTGGGCCGGCACCGATTTCGCAATGGTGATTCTGCGCATGCCGCGCGGCTTGCGCGAAGCGAACCGCGCGCAATTCAACGCGATCGATCCGTGGCTCGAACGCATCGCGATCGCCACCCGCGATGCGGAAGCGATCAACCACCTGCACAACAATCTCGTGTACTGGGCGGGGCTCGACCTGATCGCGATCGGCACCGTCACCGACAATGCGAGCCTGATCGATTCGGGCCTGCTGCGGGTGCGCGAAGGGATTCGCGACATCGGCCCGGACGGTTCGCTCGCGCGTGAAGTCAAGCGCGGCGACCGCGCACTGCACTATCACACCTTTGCGCTGCTGCCGCTCGTGTTCGCGGCGGAACTCGTGCAACGGCGCAATATCGACCTCTACCGCGAAAACGGCGGCGCGATCGGCCGCCTCGCGAATCTCGTGATCGACGCCGTCGAAAATCCCGCGAGCTTCACGAAGATCACGCCGGTCAAGCAGGACCTGTTCCCGTGGACATTCCGCGACGAACTGAGCTGGGTCGAGCCGTACTACGCACGCTTCGGCGATCGCCGCCTGCCGGCGATCATCGCGCCGCGCCGCCCGTTCAGCGAATGGCGGCTCGGCGGCGACGTGACAGCGGCGTGGGGCGTACCGATGCCGTAGGAAACGCCGCGCCGCGCCGATGCGCGCGTCAGCGCACCGCGACAGGCGTGACGTCGCCGCATCGCTCCGCACGCTCGACGACACGCGCCAGCCGGATGATGTCGGTCAGCGCGAAATCGTTCGCGTCGGGCCTCGGCTGGTTGCGCTCGTCCGCCATGCGCATCGCGAACGCGAGCGCTTCGGCGCGCTCGCGCAGCAGCGCGCGCAGCGCATCCGCGATGACGCGGCGGTCGCGCGGATCGCCCAGGCCGAGCACCGGCCCGTGGTCCTGTTCGACGCCCGGCTTCGCGAGCGGCGCGGCCGCCACCGCGGAGCTACCGCGCATGGGAACCGGGTTCCGTTTCATGTCGTCCTCTCGTTGACGGGCCCGCGTCACCGCCGGTTCGACCGCGACACCACGTCGATCCACACCGCCAGCACCAGCACCGCGCCCTTGACGATCATCTGCCAGTACGCGTCGACGTCCAGCATCGACATGCCGTTGTCGAGGCTCGCCATCACGAGCGCGCCGATCAGCGCGCCGTAGACGGTGCCCGACCCGCCGCGCATCGACGTGCCGCCGATGAAGCACGCGGCGATCGCGTCGAGTTCGCCCATCGAGCCCGCGGACGGCGAGCCGGCCGCGAGCCGCGCGGTGTTCACGATGCCGGCGAACGCGCACATCAGCCCCATCAGCGCGAAGATCGCGAGCTTCACGCGATCGGTATCGACGCCCGACAGCCGCGTCGCTTCGAGATTCGAGCCGACCGCGTAGATGCGGCGGCCGAACACGGTCTGCGTCGCGATCCACGAGAAGATGCCGAGCAGCGCGAGCAGCAGCAGCACCGGCACCGGAATGCCGCCGTAGCGGTCGAGCGTCGCGACGAACGCGAACAGCACCGCGCCCGCACCCGCGATCTTCACGACGTCCTGCCATAGCGGCGCGACCGCGAGCCGGTAGCGGCGCCGCGTGCCGCGCTGTCGCACGACCAGCAGCACGACGAGCGCGAACAGCAGCAGCGCGAGGCCGTCCCCCGCCACGCGCGGCAGATAGCCCTGCCCGAGGAACACGAAGCCGTCCGACACCGGCGCGATCGTCGAGCCGCCCGTCACGCCGAGCAGGATCCCGCGAAACGCGAGCATCCCGCCCAGCCCGACGATGAACGACGGCACGCGCCGGTAGGTCGACCACCAGCCGTTGAAGAGCCCGACCAGCACGCCGAGCGCGAGCACGGCCGGCACCGTCGCGGCGACGGGCCAGTGGCGGTTCACGTCGAGGATCGCCGCGACGCCGCCGAGCAGCCCGAGCAGCGACCCGACCGACAGGTCGATCTCGCCCGCGATGATCACGAACACCATCCCGCACGCGAGCATGCCGGTGATCGACATCTGCCGCAGCAGGTTCGACACGTTGCGCGGCGTGACGAACGCACCGTCGGTCAGCACCGAGAAGAACGCCCAGATCGCCACGACCGCGAACAGCAGCGCGAGAATCTTGTAGCGCACGAAGACCTGGCGAAGTTGACGACTCGCTGGACGTCGCGCGTCGGCATCCGGCGCTGCCGCGGTAGAAGAGGAAAGTTCGGAATTCATGTGGTACTCGCTGCAATGGGTTCGGTCGGCCGCCGCGCGGGCGTCAGCGCGGCGCCGAGGATCTGTTCCTGCGTGAGGCCGTCGTTGACGAAATCGCCGCGCAGCTCGCCTTCGCCGATCACCAGCACGCGATCGGCAAGCCCGAGCACCTCGGGCATTTCAGACGACACGACGATCAGCGCGACGCCGCGCTTCGCGAGCGCGAACACGAGCCGGTAGATCTCGGCCTTCGCACCCACGTCGACGCCGCGCGTCGGCTCGTCGAGAATCAGCACCTGCGGCTCGGCCAGCAGCATCTTGGCGAGCACGGCCTTCTGCTGGTTGCCGCCGGACAGGCTCGAGATCGGCAGGAACGGGTGCGCGGCGCGCACCGACAGCCGCTGCATCTCGGTGCGGATCGCGTCCAGCTCCGCGGCCGCGTCGATCCGCCCGCGCGCCGCGAAGCGCCGCAGCACCGCCAGCGTGATGTTGTGGCCGACGCCGAGCTGCGGCACGATGCCGTGGCGCTTGCGATCCTCGGGCACCATCGCGATGCCGGCGCGGATCGCGTCGGCCGGCGAGCGGATCGTAAGCGGCCGGCCGTTCATCAGCACGGTCGCCGTGCACGCGCCCGGATACGCGCCGAAGATCGCCTGCATCAGCTCGGTGCGGCCCGCGCCGACCAGCCCGGCGACGCCAAGGATCTCGCCGCGCCGCACGCTGAACGACACGTCGTCGACTCGCTTGCGGCGCGTGTTCGTCACGTCGCGGCAGGTCACGTGGCGCGCTTCCAGCACGACGTCGCCGATCTCGTGCGGCTCGCGCGGATACAGGTCGCGGATCTCCCGGCCGACCATCATCGCGATGATCCGGTCGGTCGTCAGTGCGCGCATCGGCTCGGTCGCGACATGGCGGCCATCGCGGATCACGGTCACCGTGTCGCACACGGCCTCGACCTCGTCGAGCTTGTGCGAGATATACACGCACGCGACGCCGCGGCGCTTCAGGTCGCGCACGATGTCGAGCAGGATGCGCGTTTCGGCAGCGCTCAGCGACGACGAAGGCTCGTCGAGGATCAGCAGCTTCGCGCGCTTGTTCAGCGCCTTCGCGATCTCGATCAACTGCTGGTGGCCGCCGCCGTAGTTCATCACCGGCTGCGCGACGTTGATCGAGTCGATCCGCAATTCGTGCAGCAGTTCCTCGGCACGCTGGACCATCGCCGCGTAGTGCATGCGCCCGCCCGGCAGCGTGATCTCGTTGCCGAGGAAGATGTTCTCGGCCACCGACAGTTCGGGCACGAGCATCAGTTCCTGGTGGATGATCACGATGCCCGCGCGCTCGGTGTCGCGCACGCCTGACGCGACGAGCGGCGCGCCTTCCCAGCGGATCTCGCCGTCCCACGTGCCGTGCGGATAAACGCCCGACAGCACCTTCATCAGCGTCGATTTGCCCGCGCCGTTCTCGCCGCACAGCCCCACGCACTCGCCCGGCCGCACCATCAGGTCGATGCCGTCGAGCGCCTTCACGCCGTCGAAATCCTTGACGATGCCGCGCATCGTCAGCAAGGGTTCGGTCATTCGCTCATGCCTCGCAGTATGCGCGCGGACGCACCGGTGGGCCGTCCGCGCGCCGCGCCGTTACTGGCTCGCCAGCTGCGCCTGGGTATAGAAGCCGTCCTTCACGACGATGTCGACGTTGCGCTTGGTCAGCAGCGTCGGCTGCAGCAGCACCGTGTCGACCTTCTTCTTGCCGTTGTCGTATTGCGCGTTGAACGCGGGCTTCGTGCCCTTCGCGAGATCCACCGCGAGTTTCGCCGCTTCGCTCGCGATCAGCTTGAGCGGCTTGTAGACGGTCATCGTCTGCGTGCCGGCGATCACGCGCTTGACCGCCGCGAGGTCCGCATCCTGCCCGGACACCGGCACCTTGCCGGCCAGATGCTGCGCGGCAAGCGCCTGGATCGCGCCGCCCGCGGTGCCGTCGTTCGACGCGACGATCGCGTCGATCTTGTTGTTGTTCGCGGTCAGCGCATCCTCGACGATCCGCAGCGCGTTCGACGCGCTCCATTCCGGCACCCACTGCTGGCCGACGATCTTGATCTCGCCGCGATCGATCGCCGGCTTCAGCACCTTCAGCTGTCCTTCACGCAGCATCTTCGCGTTGTTGTCGGTCGGCGCGCCGCCGAGCAGGAAATAGTTGCCCTTCGGCTTCGCGTCGTAGACACCCTGCGCCTGCAGCTCGCCCACCTTCTGGTTGTCGAACGAGATGTACGCATCGACGTCGGTGTCGAGGATCAGCCGGTCGTACGACACCACCTTGATGCCCGCCTTGCGCGCCTCGGCGACGACGTTGCCGAGCGTCTTCGAATTGAACGGCACGATCACGATCACGTCCACGCCGCGCGAGATCAGGTTCTCGATCTGCGAGATCTGCCGCGCCTCGCTCGCGTCCGCGGACTGCACGGACACTTTCGCGCCGAGTTGCGTGGCGGCGGCCACGAAATAGTCGCGGTCGCGCGACCAGCGCTCGACGCGCAGGTCGTCGATGCAGAAGCCGATCTCCGGCTTGTCCTTGCTCGCATGCGCGAGCGGCGCGCCAAGCGTGAGAGCCGCCAACGTAGCGGCGCCTGCCAGCGCACTCAATACGGTACGACGCGTTACGGATTTCATGTCTCCAACTCCTCTCTTTATTGGACAACCCCACGAACGCCGGGCGGCCGCCGAAGCACGCCGCCCATCGTCTAGCCACCGCACGGCACGGCGTTATGCCGCAAGGCCCGTGCTTGTCGCAAACACCGGTTCGAGCGCGCGATACAGCGCGCGAAACGTCGGCCGCCGCGCGTCGCGATACCACGCGTGGCGCGCCATGTCAGGTTCGCGCACGGCCACCACCGGCGGCTGCGGACACACCGCGTCGAGCGGCGCATCCGGTTCGAGCGCGAGATGCGCAAGCCGCGCGGCGCCGAGCGCCGGGCCGACTTCGCCGCCCGCGCGCAGCGTCAGCGCGCGGCCGCTCAGGTCGGCGAGCATCTGTGTCCAGTACGCGCTGCGCGAGCCGCCGCCGATGACCGTGATGCCGTCGGGCGCGAGCCCGGCCGCATGCAGCGCGTCGATTCCGTCGAGCAGCGCGAAGCCGACGCCCTCGAGCGCCGCGTTCGCGAGATCCGCGCGCTGCGTGTCGGGCGTCAGTCCGTAGAACACGCCCTTCGCGTTCACGTCGTTGTGCGGCGTGCGCTCGCCGCTCAGATAAGGCAGGAACCACGGGCGGTCCGCGCGTGCGTTCGTCTCGGCGTCGGCGAGCAGCGCCCCAACGCCGTCGTAACCGGCCAGTTGCGCGGTGAAATCGACGCAGCCGGCCGCATTCAGCATCACCGACATCAGGTGCCAGGTGTGCGGCAACGCATGACAGAAGCTGTGGACCGCCGATTCGGGATTCGCGCGAAAACCGTCCGACACCGCGAAATAAACGCCCGACGTGCCGAGCGACAACAACGCATCGCCGGGCCGCACGATGCCGACGCCCACCGCGCCGGCCGCGTTGTCGCCGCCGCCCGCGACGACCGGAATCTCGCGCAGCCCCAGCGCGCGCGCCACCGCCGGTTGCAGTGTGCCGGTGATGCGGTTGCCCTCGAACACGGCGGGCATCTGCGCGCGCGACAGCCCGCACGCGGCGAGCAGCGTGTCGTCGTAGTCGCGTTTCTCGACATCGAGCCACAGCGTGCCGGCGGCATCCGACGGATCGGTCGCGAACACGCCGGTCAGCCGGTAGCGCAGATAATCCTTCGGCAACAGCACGTGGGCGATCCGTGCGAACACGTCCGGCTCGTGACGGCGCACCCACAGCAGCTTCGGCGCGGTGAAACCCGGCATCGCGAGGTTGCCGGCGACAGCGCGCAGCGTGGGCGCCAGACGCTCGAGTTCCGCGCACTCGGCATCCGCGCGGCCGTCGTTCCACAGGATCGCGGGGCGCAGCACGTCGCCGCGCGCATCGAGCAGCGTCGCGCCGTGCATCTGCCCGGTCAGGCCGAGCGCGTCGATGTCACGCGGATCGATGCCGGCCGCGCGCGCGTCGGCGACGAGCGCCGCCAGCGTGCCGCACGCCGCGTCCCACCAGTCGCGCGGCGCCTGCTCGGACCAGCGCGGCCGCGGCCGGCTCACCGACAGCGGCCGGCTCGCGCTGGCCCGCACCGCACCGTCGCGGTCGAGCAGCACGGCCTTCACGCCCGAGGTGCCAAGATCGAGTCCGATGTACATGGCGTCAGCGCAGCCCGTAGATCGCCTGGTTCACGATGTTCTCGAGCCGCTCCTGCGCGCCGCTCGCATGCTGCGGGTTCACGCCGCGCGCGAGCGCGTCGGCGGCAAGCGACTCCAGCGTGTAGGCGCCCGACAGGATCTCGCGGCCGAATGCGCTGTCCCACTGCGCGTAACGCTGCCGGCGCAGCGCGTCGAGCCGGTCGTTCCCGACCAGCACGGCCGCGCGCTCGAGCGCGAGCGCAAGCACGTCGATTGCGCCGACGTGGCCGTAGAACAGGTCTTCCGGATCGACGCTCTGGCGTCGCACCTTCGCGTCGAAGTTCATGCCGCCGGTGGTAAAGCCGCCGTGGCGCAGGATCTCGTAGAACGCGAGCGTCAGTTCCTCGACGCTGTTCGGGAACTGGTCGGTATCCCAGCCGTTCTGCGGATCGCCGCGATTCGCATCGACGCTGCCGAACACGCCGAGCGCGAACGCGTTCGCGATCTCGTGATGGAACGAATGGCCGGCGAGCGTCGCGTGGTTCGCTTCGATGTTCACGCGGATTTCGTTCTGCAATCCGTATTGCGTGAGGAAACCGTGCACGGTCGCGACGTCGTAGTCGTACTGGTGCTTGGTCGGCTCCTGCGGCTTGGGCTCGATCAGCAGCGCCCCTTTGAAACCGATCCGGTGCTTGTGCTCGACGACCATCGACAGGAAGCGGGCGAACTGCTCGCGCTCGCGCACGAGATCGGTATTGAGCAGCGTCTCGTACCCTTCGCGGCCGCCCCACAGCACGTAGTTCTCGCCGCCGAGCCGATGCGTCGCGTCGAGCGCATGGCGCACCTGGGTCGCGGCCCATGCGAACACGTCGGGGTTCGGGTTGGTCGCCGCGCCCGCCGCGAAGCGCGGATGCGAGAACAGGTTCGCGGTGCCCCACAGCAGCCGGACGCCCGTCGCCTGCTGGCGCTCGCCCAGGTAGTCGGTCATCCGCGCGAAGTTCTCGACATACTCGTGCAGGCTGTCGCCTTCCGGCGAGACGTCGGTGTCGTGGAACGTATAGAACGGCGTGCCGAGCTTCGTGAAGAACTCGAACGCTGCATCGGCCTTCTGCCGCGCCCGCTCGAGCGGGTCGCCCGGCTGCTGCCACGGCCGCCGGAACGCACCCTGGCCGAAGATGTCGTGGCCGGGCCACACGAACGTGTGCCAGTAGCACACCGCGATCCGCAGGTGCTCCTCGAGCGTCTTGCCGAGCACGAGCTTCGTGCGGTCGTAATACCGGTAGGCAAGCGGGTTGTCCGACTGCGGACCTTCGTAGCGAATCGCGGGAATATGTTCGAAATACGACATGGCGTCTCCGTCCGGTTTCTTGTTGCAGTGCGGCGCGCATCGCGGCGGCGTGCGGGCCGAATTCGATCTGGCTGGATCGTGCCCGCGCGCCCCGTCGCCCGCAATTGCGAAATTGCGCAGCACGCTTAACGTTTCTTGCCAGCGCGCTGCGCACGGCACGCGTTCCGTCCTACAATCGCCGGACAGCAGACAACCGCGCGGCTTCGCCCGCGCGCCCGGAGACAACGGCGCGACGCCACGGACGGCGCGCGCCTCGAGACCGAGATGAACCGCGCCCCTTCCACCCAGACGCCGCACCGCATCGCGCTGCTGTTCAACGCGAACAAGGTCTACGACCGCGAGATCATCAGCGGCATCGGCCAGTACCTGCGCTCGACGCGCGTGGTGTGGGACCTGTTCCTCGAAGACGACTTCCGCTGCCGGCTTGCCGGCATCGAGCGCTTCGACGGCGACGGCATCATCGCGGACTTCGACGATCCGGCCGTCGCCGACGCGCTCGCCGGCTCGCCGCTGCCGATCGTCGCGCTCGGTTCGTCGTACGAGGATCCGGCGCAGTATCCGGACGGCGTGCCGTATATCGCGACCGACAACGCCAAGCTCGTGTCGCTCGCGTACACGCACCTGATCGGCGCCGGGCTGCCGCACTTCGCGATGTATAGCCTGCCCGTCGCGCAGCAGAACCGCTGGGCGCAGCAGCGCGAGCTCGCGTTCGACGGCCTCGCGCGCGCGGACGGCGTCGACGCGCCGATCTACCGCGGGCTGTCGACGAGCGCATCGGGGTGGAACCACGCGATCGAGCAACTGATCGGCTGGCTGCATGCGCTGCCGAAGCCCGTCGGCGTGATCGCGGTGACCGACGCGCGCGCACGGCACCTGCTGCAGGCGTGCCTGATCGCGGGCCTCGCCGTACCGGAACAGGTCGCGATCATCGGCATCGACAACGACCCGCTCACGCGCACGCTCACGCGCATTCCGCTGTCGTCCGTGATCCAGGGCACCGAGGAAATGGGCCGCACGGCCGCGCACCTGCTGCACCAGATGCTGGGCGGCGCGCGTTTTCCCGACCGGCGGATTCTCGTGCCGCCGGTCGGGATCAACGTGCTCGATTCGACCCGCCACCAGCCGGTCGCGAGCCCGCATGTGATGCGCGCACGCCACTTCATTCGCCAGTACGCGTGCCAGGGCATCAAGACCGAGCAGGTCGCCGATTACGTCGGCGTGTCGCGCTCGCTGCTCGAAGAGCACTTCCGGCGCGAACTGCAGCGCACCGTGCACCAGGAAATCCTGCGCCACAAGCTCGAAGCGGCGCAGGCGCTGCTCGCCGGCAAGCAGGCGTCGAGCGCCGAGGTCGCGATCCGCTGCGGGTTCACGTCGGTCCAGTACATGTACGCGGTGTTCCGGCGCGAGCTGGGCTGCACGCCGCGCGAATACCAGGAGCGCGCGATCGCCGCGCACTGAAGCCTGCCGTTTACATCGAATCCACTCATGCACATCGATACCGATTCCCCCCGCCCGGCACCCGGCGTCGCACGCGTGCCTTCCGAGCCGTGGGGCACGCTGCCCGACGGCGACACGGTGCGGCGCTATACGCTGCGCAACACGCACGGCATGCGCGTCGTCGTCAGCGACCTTGGCGCGACCGTCGTGTCGTGGCTCGCGCCCGACCGCACCGGACGCTTCGCCGATATCGTGCTCGCGCACGACACGCCCGCCGAGTATGTCGAATCGGGCGCCTATCTCGGCGCGACGGTCGGCCGCTGGGCGAACCGGATCGCCGGCGCGCGCTTCACGCTCGACGGGGTCGACTACCTGCTCGATCGCAACGAGAACGGCAATCTGCTGCACGGCGGCGCGAGCGGGTTTCACCGGCAGCGCTGGGAAGTCGTCGACGACTGCGGCGGCCTGACGCTGCGGCTCGACTCGCCCGAAGGCGACGCGGGTTTTCCGGGCAACGTGAGCGTGCAGGTTCGGTATGCGCTCGACGACGACGGCACGCTGACGATCGACTACACCGGCGTCACCGACGCACCTACGCCGCTCAACCTCACGAATCACAGCTACTTCAACCTCAGCGGCCGCGCGGGCAGCGACGTGCGCGGCCACGTGCTGAGCATCGACGCCGATGCGTTCCTCGAAGTCGACGACGCGCTGATCCCGACCGGCACCGCGGACGTGACCGGCACCGCTTTCGATTTCCGGCAGAGCGCGCCGCTCGGCGCGCGCCTCGACTGGCCGCATGCGCAACTCGCGCGGGCGCGCGGCTTCGATCACTGCTTCGTGCTGCGCGACGGCGCGCGCTCGGTCAGGCCCGTCGCCGGCATCTACGATCCCGAAAGCGGCCGCGAACTGGTCGTGTCGACCGATCAGCGCGGCCTCCAGCTCTATACCGGCAACTATCTGGGCGGCTTGCGCGTGAGGGGCGGCGCGCAGTGCGCGCAACACGCCGCGCTGTGCGTCGAAGCGGGCGGCTTCCCGGATCAGGTCAACATGGCCGACCTGCGCGACGACGTCATCCTTCATCCGGGCGCCGTCTATCGTCAAACGACCCTGTACCGGGTAGCCGTTCGCGCGTAACGCGCGCGCCGGCCGTCTTCTACAGGCACCGGCGGCCAGGCATCGGCCGCACCGCGCGCCGCGGCTCCGTTGCCCGTCACGGCGCGGCGCGCGTCGTGCGATCCACTACTCGCACTACACGCGCCGCATCGTCGACACCAGCGCCGCCGCGTCCTCGCCCGGCTCGGCCGGCCGCGGTTGCGCGGCGTCGCGCTTCGGCTGCTGCGCGCCGAGCCCCGTGCCGCCCGTGCGCCGCCGCGTTGCATGCCGCTCGATGACCCGCTGCAGCACGCAGAACACGCACAGCAGCGCGCCGATCACGATCCGCGTCCACCACGAACTCAACGTGCCGTCGAATGTGATCAGCACCTGGATCGTGCCGAGGATGCCGACGCCGAACACCGAGCCGACCACGTAGCCCACGCCGCCGGTGAGCAGCGTGCCGCCGATCACGGTCGCGGCGATCGCGTCGAGTTCCATCCCCTGCGCCTGCAGCCCGTAACCCGACAGCACGTACAGCGTGAACACCACGCCGCCGAGCGCCGAGCACAGGCCGCTCAGCGCGTAGACGCCGACCTTCGTGCGCGCGACCGGCAGCCCCATCAGCAGCGCCGAACGCTCGTTGCCGCCGATCGCGTACACGTTGCGGCCGAACCGCGTGAAATGCGCGACGTAGATCGCGACGGCCAGCGTCGCGAGCGCGATCAGCGCGCCCGCGCTCAGCGTGCCGCCGCCGACCGGCACGCTGATGCCCGCGACCGCATGAAACGTCCGCTCGTTGATCGTGATCGACTGCGTCGTGATCAGGAAGCATGCGCCGCGCGCGAGAAACATCCCGGCCAGCGTGACGATGAACGGCTGCAGCCGGAAATAGTGAATCAGCGCACCCATCGCCGCGCCGTACAGCGCGCCGAACGCGAGCACGAGCGGCACGATCACCCACACGGGCCAGTGCAGCCGCTCGGCGCCGATCGCGCAGAATATGGTTGTCAGCGCAACGACCGAGCCGACCGACAGGTCGATCCCGCCCGACACGATCACGAACGTCATCCCGATCGCGACGATCAGCAGGAACGCGTTGTCGACGAGCAAGCCGGTCAGCACCTGCATCGAGAAAAATCCCGTGTACATCACGGATCCGAAGCCGAACAGCGCGGCAAACAGCACGATCGTCACGACGATCGGCAGCGTGCGCGGGTCGGCGAGCCGGCCAAGGAATCGGGTCATCGGGGCGTGGCTCCAGGGGTGGCGCGCGAACGCGCGGAGGGCAGCAGTCGCGACGCGTGCCGGACGACGAGCGCACGCGCCACGTCCGACTGGATCAGCGTCACGACGATCACGACGACCGCCTTGACGACCAGCGTCGCCTCCGGCGGCACGCCGATCGAATAGGTCGTGTAGGTGAGCGTCTGGATGATCAGCGCGCCGAGCACCGAGCCGGCGAGGCTGAAGCGGCCGCCGAGCAGCGACGTGCCGCCGAGCGTCACCGCGAGGATCGCATCGAGTTCGAGCAGCAGCCCCGCGTTGTTGCCGTCGGCGCTGCGCACGTTCGAGCTCGCGAGGATGCCCGCGATCGCCGACATCACGCCGGAACACAGGTACACGCCGAACACGACCGCGCCCGAGCGCAGCCCGACGAGCCGCGTGGCGACCGGGTTCACGCCGATCGCGCGGATGAACAGCCCGAGCGCCGTGCGGTTCACCAGCAGCGCGGTCGCGGCGATCGTCGCGACCGCGATCCACACCGAGCACGGCACCGTCGCCAGATAGCCGCCGCCGAGCGCGAGATAGCCGGGCGCGCCGATCGGAATGATCTGGCCGCCCGTCAGCAATTGCGCGACACCGCGGCCGGCCACCATCAGGATCAGCGTCGCGATGATCGGCTGCATCCCGACGAACGCGACGAGCAGGCCGTTCCACGCGCCCGCGAGCACCCCGACGCCGAGCGCGGCGGCCAGCGCCGTGCCGACCTGCGACGGATCGGCCTCGAGCACGATCGCCGCGGCCGCGCCGGCGATCGCGACGATCGCGCCGACCGAGATGTCGATCCCGCGCGTCGCGATCACGAGCGTCATGCCGAGCGACACGATCACGAGCGGCGCCGCACGGTTCAGGATGTCGATCGGCGCGCCGAACAGGTGGCCGTCGAGCAGCGCGATCGACAGGAAGCCCGGACGATGCGCGACGTCGAGCGCGAACAGCAGTACAAGCGTCAGCACCGGCCACGCAAGCGGATGACGAAACAGCGTGCGCACACGCATCATGACTGGCCTCCCGCGATCAGCCGGTAAACCTGCTCCTCCGACGCGTCGGCGCCGGTCAGTTCGGCGACCTTGCGCCGGTCGCGCAGCACCGCGATCCGGTGGCTCACGCGCACCACTTCACCGATCTCCGACGAGATGAACAGGATCGCGAGCCCGGTCGCGCACAGCGCGAGCACGCGCTCCATGATGTCGAACTTCGCGGCGACGTCGATGCCGCGCGTCGGCTCGTCGAGGATCAGCAGCTTCGGGTCCGTCGCGAGCCAGCGCGCGAGCAGCACCTTCTGCTGGTTGCCGCCCGACAGCAGCCCGATCGGCTGCTCCGCGTCGCGCGCCTTGATGCCGAGCCGCGCGATATACGTGTCGGCGATCTCGCGCTGACGTGCGCGCCCGATCAGCCGCCACCAGCCGCGCCGCGCCTGCAGCGCGAGGATGATGTTCTCGCGGATCGACAGCGCGGCGACGATGCCCTCCTTCTTGCGGTCTTCCGGGCAATACGCGATTCCGTGCCGGACCGCATCGTGCGGCGACGCCAGCCGCTTGCGCGTGCCGTCGATTTCGATCGCGCCGGTGTCGGTGCGCTCCGCCGCGAACGCGAGCTGCGCGGTTTCGGTGCGCCCCGAGCCGAGCAGCCCGGCCAGCCCGACGATTTCGCCGGGCCGCACATCGAGATCGAGCGGGCTCATCATCCCGCGCCGGCCGACCTGCTGCATCGACAGGAACGGCGCGGCCGTGCCGGCGGTGCGCTCGACCGCGGCGGCGCCCGCCTGCAGCGTATCGGACATCCGTTCGCGGCCGGTCATCTTCGCGACCAGCACATCGACCGGCAGGTCGCGCGCCAAGTACTCGCCTTCGCGTTCGCCGTTGCGCATCACGGTGATCCGGTCGGACACCGCATAGGTCTGCTCGAGGAAATGCGTGACGAACAGGATCGCGATGCCCGACGCCTTCAGCCGGCGCAGCACGGCGAACAGCCGCGCGACCTCGCCGTCGTCGAGGCTCGACGTCGGCTCGTCGAGAATCAGCACGCGCGCATCGACCGACACGGCGCGCGCGATCGCAACCATCTGCTGGACGGCGATCGGATACGCGTCGAGCGAGCGCGTGACGTCGAGCGACAGGTCGAGTTCGGCCAGCGCGGCGCGCGAGCGCGCATGGATCGTGTTCCAGTCGATCGCGCCGCGCCGCATCGGCTGCCGGCCCGCGAAGATGTTCTCGGCGACCGACAGGTTCGCGCACAGGTTCACTTCCTGGTAAAGCGTCTGGATCCCGGCCGCCTCGGCCTCGCGCGGCGCGGCGAAGCGCACGGGCTCGCCGCCGACGCGAATCTCGCCCGCGTCGTGCGCATGCACGCCGGTGAGCACGTTGATCAGCGTCGACTTGCCCGCGCCGTTCTGGCCCATCAGCGCGTGGATCTCGCCCGGAAACAGCCGGAAGTTCACGCGCTGCAGCGCGCTGACGCCCGGAAACGACTTGTCGATGCCGATCATCTCGACCACCGGCTGACTCGTCATGAACCCTCCCTCGAAGCGGTTGCCGGACGACGGCATGTCACGCGTGACACGCCGCCGCCCGTGCGGACCATGTCAGTATTTGCGGGTCGGCAGCACCTGCGCCGCGACGTTCATCGGGAACACCGTCTCGTTCGTCACGATGCGCTTGGGCAGCTGCTTGCCGGCGGCGACGTCCTTCACCGCGCTCATCAGCTGCGGGCCGAGCAGCGGGCTGCATTCGACATCGACGTTGATCTTGCCGGCAATCATCGCCTGGAAGCCGCCCTTCGTCGCATCGAACGACACGACGGTCAAGTCCTTGCCGGGCTTGATCCCGGCCTCTTCCATCGCCTGGATCGCGCCGAGTGCCATGTCGTCGTTGTGCGCGTAGACGACGTTGATCTGCTTGCCGTAGGTCTTCGCGAACGCTTCCATTACCTGCTTGCCGCCGGCGAGCGTGAAGTCGCCGCTCTGCGACGCGATCACCTTGAACTTCGGGTTGTTCTTGATCACTTCGAGCAGGCCCGCGCGGCGATCGTTGGCCGGCGCGGAGCCGACCGTGCCCTGCAGCTCGACGATGTTGATCGGGCCCGCGTCGTTCTTGTAGTGCTCTTCCATCCAGTGGCCGGCGCGCCGCCCTTCCTCGAGGAAGTCCGAGCCGATCATCGTCACGTACAGCGACGGGTCCTTCACGTCGATCCCGCGATCGGTCAGGATCACCGGGATATGCGCGGCCTTCGCTTCGGTCAGCACCGGCTCCCAGCCCGATTCGACGACCGGCGAGAACGCGATCACGTCGACCTTCTGCGCGATGAACGAGCGGATCGCGCGGATCTGGTTCTCCTGCTTCTGCTGCGCGTCTGAGAATTTCAGGTTGATGCCGGCGTCCTTCGCCGCGCCCTTCACCGACACGGTGTTAGCGGTGCGCCACGCGCTTTCCGCGCCGACCTGCGAGAAACCGAGCGTGATCGGCTTTTGCTGCGCGAATGCGCCGGGCGCGAGTACCGTCGCCGCGGCGACGATCGCACCGGCCGCCAGCTTCCTGATGAATGTCATGGTCCGTCTCCGATGATGTCGTTGTATGCCGCGACGCTGTTCTGGTTCTGCTTGGCGCGCGGTTCAGGGCTGGGCCTGCCGGCCCGGCATGTATACCCCGGACCAGTCTAGGAACAAGTCCGATAACCTTCCAATGAAATCTTGGATTGAAGCGATATCGGAATCGGCATAAGTATAAACACCTAAGCGCGTGGGGAAGTCTGGCGTGGCAGCGGTGTCGGGCCGGCCGGGTCGTTTTGTACGCGTGAAGGCCGGCGCATTAGGGCAATGCGCCGGCCGCGTCAGGATTCCGTGGGCGGAATGACGGCAGGCAGCGGAAGAAAGGGAAACGTATATAGCACCCTTTTTCCACCAATGAGCGGCACGCTTGCCTGTCGGCCCTTTACCCGGGCATTTCACCACCCCAGATGAATCGGAAGAAATATGGAATCAGAAAGATGCCATTTCAGCATTAATCACATCTTTGGAGGCCAATTAAATTGGCGATCCGACGCCACCCGAAACTTTCCCTAAAATTAGAATTTTTTATTTTACTTAAATCTAAATTAAATTAATTTTATTTAAATATGTTTGCAATATAGTGGCGGACGATGTAGAGGTAGAAGACCAATATCAATGCCGACACCACAGTCGCCGCGACTCTCTGTCTTGCTGCAGATTTCGATTTGGCAGGTTGCCGCGTCAGCATCCCTTTTTCTCTCATTCTATTTGCGGCAAACAACACTGCGGCCAATGCCCCCGCTCTGACAACTGCATCTGTAATGGTCATTTTTATATGCTTTGTATTGGGTTGAATGGAAAGCAATTGACAACAAACCCACCAATAAAATGAATGCCAAGCATTAAAAGCAAATATTGCCTCGCCGAAAGATAATGCAGACCCAGGAAAATAACGGGCGGCATATCATTCCATATTCCAATTTCCGAACCACTCTTAAGCTTCAGTTTTCGCACCCCTCGGTCATAGGATCTGCGCAACCGATACACTCCTATTACGCAAAATTACGTGCAAGAATACTATGAAAGCGACTTTCTCGAATAAGGGTTAACCATCGGGCGCGCCGACTCGGTTCTCATCAATAGGCGCCGGATACAAAGTAGTCGTCGAAAGCATCTGTGTTTATGCTTCATGAATCCCTCTTTCTTATAAGTGGGCTAGTGGAGAGATTGATCACACCGTGCCGCCTTCATTGGATAGATTCAGTTTGTCGAGCAGCGCCGAGCGTCACCGACTCGCCACGTGAACTAACGAGTAGGCATACGATCGTGTTTGTGGCTAACACGGGGCAGGAAGTGACGGTAGGGACGTATTTGTGGGCCTCAAGCGCCGCCGATGCTGCTGATGAAACTGGGCGACGGGCTGCCCGGGCAATCGAATAGCGCTGCCGATCGATAACGTTTCCTTGTCGCCGCAAACGGAATTTCTTGTTGGACGCCGAATTTCGGCGATCGAACACTGCGGGGCATCGCGTCGGGGTCCGACCGACGCAATGCAAGGGCCCGGAGCCCCAACGCAGGAGACAACCATGCCGGTAGCAGGAAGCGCCATCAACGTTCGCGAATTCATCGACGAGCGCCCGGTCAGCCCGTTTCAGTGGCTGGTCGGATTGCTGACCTTCGTCGTGATCTCGCTGGACGGCTGGGATACCGTCATCATCGGCTTTGTCGTGCCGGAGCTCATCAAGGAATGGGGCGTCACGAAGAATGCGCTGGCGCCGGTGCTCAGCGCCGCGTTGTTCGGTCTTGCCGCGGGTGCGCTGCTCGGCGGGCCGATTGCCGACCGGTTCGGGCGCAAGCGCGTGCTGGTCGCGAGCGTGCTGATCATCGGCGTCGGGACGCTCGCCACCGCGCATGCGACGTCGCTCGCGACGATGCTGCCGATCCGGTTCGTCACCGGGCTCGGGCTGGGCGCCGTGATTCCGAACGTGGTGACGCTGTGGTCCGAGTACGTGCCGGAACGCCGGCGCTCGTTCCTCGTGACGGTCGTGTACAGCGGATTCACGGTCGGCGCCGCGCTGTGCGGCTTCATCGCGGCATGGATCATTCCCGGTTACGGATGGCGCGCGATGCTGACGGTGGGCGGTGCGCTCGCGGTGCTCTGCGTGCCGATTCTGATGCTCTGGTTGCCCGAATCGGTCGCATTCCTGACGGTTCGGAACAAGCGTCCCGACCTGATTGCGCGGATTCTTTCCGCGATCGGCCGCACGCATGTGCGTGCCGATACGCGATTCTTCCTGCCCGCGCAGCCCAGGGTGAAAGGCGGCGCGATCGGCACGATCCTGTCGAAGCGCTACATCGCCGGCACGGCCCTCATCTGGCTGTGCTATTTCGTCGGGCTGTTCGTCACCTACCTGCTTTACAACTGGCTGCCGACGATGGCGAAAGACGCCGGTTATACGAGTGCGCAGGGCGCCATCATGGTCGGCTTCCTGAACTGGGGCGGCACGCTGGGTTCGATCGCGATCGGCTGGCTGATGGATCGCTTCGATCGCTATTACACGGTCGCGGCGAGCTTCTGCCTGGCGGCACTGTCGCTGTGGGCCGTGCACGGGATGCAGTCGACCTTCTGGGCGTTGCAGGTCCTCGCCTTTGCATGGGGATGGTTCATTCCCGGCACCAATACCGGCATGAACGCGCTGACCGCGCGCTTCTACCCGACCGTTGCGCGCTCAACCGGATTGAGCTGGATGCATGCATTCGGGCGGCTGGGCGCCATCGGCAGCGCGTTTGCCGGCGCGGCGATCCTGAGCGCGGGGCTGGGGCTCAGCCAGATTCTGCCGATCATGGCCGTGGCGCCGCTGTCCGGTGCGGTGGCCGTGGTCGCGATCGCAGGGCTCGTGAAGCGCTGGACGCTCGCCGATGAATCGGCGGCGGCGGCGGTGCCTTCGGCGGCCGAGGTTTCGCCGAATACCTGACGAGGTATTGAAGCCCGGGAGCCGAGGAAACGGCACGCGCTTTCCGGGTATTGCCGGTGAACCGGCCGCCTTCACGATCGCTCGCTTGCCCGAATTCCAGACGCGCGCCAGCCGCCCCCGCAACCAGGCAGCATGACGGCCATCGCGGCAAGACTCGACGAGACTCAGTTCCGGCGGGTCGCCGCCTTCCTGTCAGCCTCGCCGCCCTGATTCGAAACGACGCCGGCGGCATGCGGCCGCGCATCACCGTTCACCCGCGTCGGGTTCAACTCGCGCAGCACGCTAGCGCGTCCACCATCGTCATCGGGCAGTTGCGGCATTCCGCGCGCAAAGGCCGGCGCGACCGCCGCCGCGAGCAGCGCGGCGATCGCCAGTCGGGAAAGAACCTTCATCGCCCGACTCCCGTTTCACTGCGCGCTGACGGCCGGCACGGACGTCGACGCGGTCGCGGTGCCCTGCTCGCCGTGCGCGATCGCATACAGCTCGCGATTGCGTGCGATCGTCCGCGTGCTCGGCGGATAGTCCCAGTTCGACGTGGGCACGGTGCCGTCGCGCTGCGCCTGGACGAGCTCGGCGATCACGTCGGCGCGGGTCGGGCCCGACGACGACGTCTGTGCGAAAGCGGCGACCGGCGTGCCGATTGCGAGTGCGAGCAGCGCGGCGGCTGCGATCAGTCTGCGATTCATGATGAAACTCCCCAGTACGGTTCGATGAGGACGCATCGTCGATGCGCCGCCGGCGGAACCGCGGATGCGATTCGCCGCCTGACCCGTTCATTCTGGTGATCGCGGCCGGCGCGACGCTGACCGCCGGATGACAATCCTGAAATCTGCGGCGCCGCACGCAGATAACAGCTTCGTAATCTTCGAGTCAGGGCCGGGTCAACGCGGCATCGTCAGACTGCACGCTCGCCGCATCGCATGCGGCACCCCTGTCCTGCTTCGAGGAACAACATCATGTGGATCGTCCGGCTCGCGTTGCGCAGGCCCTATACGTTCGTCGTGCTCGCGCTGCTGATCTTCATCGCGGGACCGCTCGCGCTCCTGCGCACGCCGACCGACATCTTCCCGAACATCGACATCCCGGTCGTCAGCATCGTCTGGTCTTACAACGGCTTCTCCGCCGAGGACATGGCCAAGCGGATCACGTCGAACTACGAGCGCGCGCTCACGTCCGACGTCGACGACATCGAGCACATCGAATCGCAGTCGCTGAACGGCGTGTCGGTCGTGAAGATCTTCTTCCACCCCGGCGCGGACATCAATCGCGCGATCGCGGAAGCCGCCAGCAACTCCGCATCGATCCTGCGGATCCTGCCGCCCGACACGCTGCCGCCGAACATCATCACGTACAACGCGTCGACGGTGCCGATCCTGCAGCTCGGGCTGTCGAGCGACACGCTCGCCGAGCAGCAGCTCTACGACCTCGGCAACAGCTTCATCCGCACGCAGCTCGCGACCGTGCAGGGCGCGGCCGTGCCGCTGCCGTTCGGCGGCAAGATCCGCCAGATCGTCGTCGATCTCGATACGCGCGCGCTGCAGGCGAAGGGGCTCGCGCCGATCGACGTCGTGAATGCGATCAACGCGCAGAACCTGATCCTGCCCGGCGGCACCGCGAAAATCGGCACGCGCGAGTACAACGTGCAGATGAACGGCAGCACGCAGACGGTCGCCGCACTGAACAACCTGCCGGTGAAAACGATCGGCGGCAGCGTCGTCTATGTGCGCGACGTCGCGCACGTTCGCGACGGCTACGCGCCGCAGACCAACATCGTGCGCGCCGACGGCAAGCGCGCGGCGCTGCTGACCGTCGAGAAAACCGGCAGCGCGTCGACGCTGACGATCATCGACCAGGTCAAGGCGATGCTGCCGAAGATCGCGGCCGGCCTGCCGAAGGCGCTTCATATCTCGGCGCTCGGCGATCAGTCGGTGTTCGTGAAAGCGGCGGTCCAGGGCGTCGTGCGCGAGGCGCTGATCGCCGCGTGCCTCACCGCGCTGATGATCCTGCTGTTCCTCGGCAGCTGGCGCGCGACGCTGATCATCGCGGTGTCGATTCCGCTCGCGGTGCTGAGCTCGCTGCTCGCGCTGGCCGCGCTCGGCCAGACGATCAACATCATGACGCTCGGCGGGCTCGCGCTCGCGGTCGGGATTCTCGTCGACGATGCCACCGTCGCGATCGAGAACATCACGCACCACCTCGAACGCGGCGCGCCGCTCGAAGACGCGATCCTGACCGGCGCGGGCGAGATCGCGGTGCCGACCTTCGTGTCGACGCTGTCGATCTGCATCGTGTTCGTGCCGATGTTCCTGCTGACGGGCGTCGCGCGCTACCTGTTCGTGCCGATGGCCGAAGCGGTGATCTTCGCGATGGTCGCGTCGTATTTCTTCTCGCGCACGCTGGTGCCGACGCTCGCGATGGCGCTGATGCGCGCGAAGGGGCACGGCCGGCCGCCGCGCGGCGTGTTCGCTCGGGTCGCGCGCTTCCAGGCCGCGTTCGAACATCGCTTCGAGGCCGTACGATTGCGCTATCGCGCGCTGCTGTCGGCGGCGATCGCGCGCCGCCGCCGTTTCGCGGCGGCCTTCCTGCTCGCGTGCGTCGCGTCGACCGCGCTGTTCGCGTTCGCCGGCCAGGATTTCTTCCCGTCGGTCGACACGGGCGAGATCCGCCTGCACCTGCGCGCGCCGACCGGCACGCGGATCGAGGAAACCGCGCGCCTGACCGACGAAGTGGAAGCGCGCATCCACGACGTGATTCCCGCGAACGCCATCGCGAGCGTGCTCGACAACATCGGCGTGCCGGTGAGCGGGATCAACCTCACGTACGACTCGTCCGACCCGATCGGCACCGAGGACGCGAACGTGATGATCACGCTGAAGCCGAACCATGCGCCGACCGCGGCCTACGTCGCGAAGCTGCGCAACCTGCTCGCGCAGTCGTTCCCCGGCGTGACGTTCGCGTTCCTGCCGGCCGACATCGTCAGCCAGATCCTCAACTTCGGGCTGCCCGCGCCGCTCGACATCCAGATCGTCGGCAACAAGCTCGACCAGAACCGCGCGGTCGCGAACGCGCTGCTCGCGAAACTGCGCGGCGTGCGCGGTCTCGTCGACGCGCGCATCCAGCAGCCCGGCGACGAGCCGGCCATCAACGTGAACGTGGACCGCACGAAGGCGATCCAGGCGGGCCTCGAACAGCGCGACGTTGCGCAGAACCTGCTGATCGCGCTGTCCGGCAGCTCGCAGACGACGCCGAACTTCTGGCTCGACCCGCGCAACGGCGTCAGCTATCCGCTGCTGGTGCAGACGCCGCAGTATTCGGTCGATTCGCTGCAGGCACTCGCGAACGTGCCGCTGCCGGCCGGCACCGCGCGTTCGCCGCAGACGCCGGCCGGCGGCCCGGCCGCCGGCGCGCCCGCGCAGAACCTGCTCGGCGCGCTCGGCAGCTTCTCGCGCGCGACGCAGCAGGCGGTCGTATCGCACTACAACGTGCAGCCGGTGCTCGACCTCTTCGCGTCGGTGCAGGGGCGCGATCTCGGCGGCGCCACGGCCGACGTGACCCGGCTCGTCGACGCTGCGCGCGCGCAGTTGCCGCCTGGTTCGTCGATCGTGCTGCGCGGCCAGGTGCAGGCGATGCACGAATCGTTTGCCGGGCTGCTCGGCGGCCTCGCGCTCGCGATCGCGCTCGTCTACCTGCTGATGGTCGTCAACTTCCAGTCGTGGCTCGACCCGCTCGTGATCGTCGGCGGCCTGCCCGCGTCGCTCGCCGGCATCGCATGGATGCTGTTCGTCACGCGCACGACGCTGTCGGTGCCCGCGCTGACCGGCACGATCCTGTGCATCGGCATCGCGACCGCGAACAGCATCCTCGTCGTCAACGCGGCGCGCGAGCTGATCGCGGGCGGCGCGCCGCCGTGGCAGGCCGCGCTCGACGCGGGGTTCAGCCGCTTCCGCCCGGTCGTGATGACCGCGCTCGCGATGCTGATCGGCATGCTGCCGATGGCGCTCGGCCTCGGCGACGGCGGCGAACAGAACGCGCCGCTCGGCCGCGCGGTGATCGGCGGGCTCGCGTTCGGCACGCTGTCGACGCTGCTGTTCGTGCCCGTCGTGTTCGGCTTCGTCCATGCGTGGCTCGACCGGCGCCGCGATGCGGCCGCCGCGCGCCGCGCGCAGCACACACCGGCGCTGCGCTGATCGCGGCTTCATCTCGCCTTCCTTCGACTCGCCCGACCTCGAACCATCATGAACGACACGACCGAACCTCTCGCCCCGCCGCCGGCCGCCGAAGCGGACACGGCACCGTCCACCGCACGCGACACGGCGCGCGACACATCGCCGCCCCGTCGCGGCCGCAAGCTGACGGTCCCGCTCGTCGCGATCGTGGTGGCCGCCGCGCTGCTGGCCGCCGGCATCGTGCCGCGCATCGACGCGCGCGCCGCGCAACGCGTGCAGGTCGCCGCGCAGCATGCGCTGCCGGTCTCGGTGATCCTGCCGGGTCTCGCGCCGGCCGACCAGACGCTCACGCTGCCGGGCTCGGTGATGCCGTACGCGGAGGCGTCGATCTATGCGCGCACGAGCGGCTATATCGCGCACTGGAGCGCCGACATCGGCGCGCACGTGAAAGCCGGGCAAACGCTCGCGCAAATCACGGCGCCCGACCTCGACGCGCAATTGCGGCAGGCGCGCGCCGACGCGTCGACCGCACAGGCGAACTACGACTACGCGAAATCGACCGCGCAGCGCTGGCAGGACATGCTGAAGACGCAATCGGTGTCGCAGCAGGACACCGACACGAAGGTCGCCGACATGAACGCGAAGCGCGCGATGCTGGCCTCCGCGCAGGCGAACGTCGCGCACCTGACCGAGCTGGTGTCGTACGAATCGGTCGCGGCGCCGTTCGACGGCGTGATCACCGCGCGCAACGTCGACGTCGGCACGCTCGTCACCGCGGGCGGCACGCCGGGCAGCCCCGGCCTGTCCGGCGAGCTGTTCCATCTCGAACAGACCGGCACGCTGCGCGTGTTCGTCGACGTGCCGCAGGACAGCGCGGCCGGCGTGACGACCGGGACGTCGGTCTACCTGACCACGCAGCAGTATCCGGGGCGGCGCTTCGCCGCGCGCGTCGCGCGCAGTGCGGGCGCGATCGATCCGGTCACGCGCACGCTGCGCGTCGAGATCGACGTCGACAACGGCGACGGCGCGCTGATGCCCGGCGCGTATGCGCAAGCGCACCTGCTCGTGCCGAGCGCGGCTCCGGCGTTCGAGCTGCCGGTCAGCGCGCTGCTGTTCCGGCCGAACGGTGTGACGGTCGCGACCGTCGCCGCGAACGGCACCACCGCGCTGAAGACCGTGCAGATCGGGCGCGATTTCGGCACGCGGGTCGAGATCGTGTCGGGGCTCGCCGCGAGCGATCGCGTGATCGACAACCCGGGCGATTCGATAACCGCCGGCGAGACCGTGAAGATCGTGTCGGCCGCGCCGACGGTGCAGACGGGCCCGGCAACCGGTGCGACGGCAGCGTCCGGCGCAGCCGCATCGACGCCCGCCGCCGTCGCGGCGCCGGCTTCGATGCCGACAGCAGCGGCTTCAACGCACGCCCGAGGCTGATCCGCCCATGAAAACCCGCGAGATATCCGTCATGCGCCACGTTCGTCCGCTTCCGTTCGCCCGCCGCGTCGTCGCGCTCGGCATCGCCGCCGCGTTGGCTGCGTTGTCCGCGTGCTCGACATTGCCGCCCTATTCGCCGCCCACCGTCGCGGTGCCGGCGCACTATGCGGGCATACCGGCTTCGGGCGTAACGGCTTCGGGCGTACCGGCTTCGGGCGTACCGGCTGCGGGCGTACCGGCTGCGGGCGTACCGGCTGCGGGCGTACCGGCTTCGGGCATACCGGCTTCCGGCGCCCCCGCTGCCCGGCCGGGCTGGAACGTCGCTGCACCGGCCGATGCCGCACCGCGCGGCGCATGGTGGACCGTCTTCGACGACGCCGACCTGAACGCGCTCGAAGCGCGTGTCGACATCTCGAACCAGACCGTGAAGAAAGCCGTCGCCGATCTCCAGCAGGCGCGCGCGATGGTCGACTACCAGCACGCAGGGTTCATGCCGACCGTCACGGCCGGCGTTGCGCAGAGCCGCGCGCGCCTGTCGCAGAACAGGCTCGGCTCGTCGCTCGCCGGCAAGACGACCCCGGACTACCAGGCCGGCGTGGCCGCGAGCTGGGAACCCGACCTGTTCGGCCGCGTGCGCGACGCGGTGACCGGCGCGCAGGCGAACGCCGACGCAAGCGCGGCCGACCTGCAGGCCGTGAAGCTGTCGGTCACGGCCACGCTCGCGACCGACTATTTCGCGCTGCGCTCGCTCGATACGCAGAAGCAGTTGCTCGACGATACGGTGCGTGCGTATGCGGACGCGCTGAAGCTGCTGAAACAGCAGCTCGCGGCCGGCGCGATCGACGCGTCGGCCGTCGCGCAGGCCACGACGCAACTGGAAGCGACGCGCACGCAGGACACCGACATCGATGCGTCGCGTGCGCAGCTCCAGCATGCGATCGCGACGCTCGTCGGCGAAAGCGCATCGACGTTCGCGCTGCCGCCGCGCGTGCAAGCGTTCGACGTGCCCACGATCCCGGCCGGCGTGCCGTCGCAACTGCTTGAACGGCGGCCCGACATCGCCGCGGCCGAGCGCCGCGTCGCGGCCGCGAACGCGCAGATCGGCGAGGCACGCGCCGCGTTCTTTCCCGATCTCGTGCTGTCGGCGAGCGCCGGGCTCGAAAGCGGCTTCTTCGCGCCGTGGCTCACCGCGCCGAGCCTGTTCTGGTCGCTCGGCTCGCAGCTCGCCGGCACGCTGTTCGACGGCGGCCGCCGCAGCGCGTCGCTGCGCGGCGCGCATGCGCAATACGACGGCGTGGTCGCCGACTATCGGCAGACGGTGCTCGTCGCGTTCCAGCAGGTCGAGGATCAGCTTTCCGCGCTCGATGCGCTCGCGTCGGAGGCCGGCAGCCAGCAGCGCGCGACCGATGCGGCCGGCCTGTCGCTGCGGCTGACCACCAACCGCTTCAACGCCGGCGCGGTCAGCTACCTCGATGTCGTGACCGCGCAGACGATCGCGCTGACCAACCGGCGCCTGGCCGACCAGATCGCCGCGCGCCGGATGGAAGCCGCGGTCGGGTTGCTGACGGCGCTGGGCGGCGGCTGGTACACGGGGGCGAATGCGGGTGCGGATGCAACCGCCGCCGGCCACCCGGCCGCTACGCCGTCGGCGTCTTGATGAACGTCAGGATGAAGCGCGTCCCGTCCGCGTCGCTTTCGGCGCGTGCGGTGCCGCCGTGCAGTTCCATCACCGAACGCACGATCGCGAGGCCGAGCCCGGCCGTACCGCCCGGCACGCCGCCGCTGCGCGCCGGGTCGCCGCGCACGAAGCGGTCGAAGATGCGCGGCAGCAGCGCGGGATCGATCGGTTCGCCCGGGTTCGACACGACCACGTACACCGCGTCCGCCGTTTCGTCGACCCGCAGCAAGATCACGCCGCCCGCCGGCGTATAGCGCAGCGCGTTCGCGAGCAGGTTGCTGACCGCGCGGCGGAACAGTTCGAGATCGGCGGTCAGCCGGCCGCGCCCGTCGACGCGCAGCGTCGAACCGGCTTCGTCGGCGAGCCCTTCGAAATAGCCGGCGATGCGCTCCAGTTCGTCGTGCACGTCGAACGCGCGTTGTCGCGTGACGAAGCCGGGATGCTCGGCACGCGCGAGAAACAGCACGTTCTCGATCATCCGCGCGAGACGGTCGTATTCCTCGAGGTTCGATTCGAGCAGCGCCTGGTATTCGTCGACGGAACGCGGCCGCGCCAATGCCACCTCGGTCGCGCCGCGCATGTTGTTCAGCGGCGTGCGCAGGTCGTGCGCGAGATCCGCGCTGAATTGCGACAGGTGCCCGAACGCCTGCTGCAGGCGGCCGAGCATCGCGTTCTGCGCGTCGACCAGCGCCGTCAGCTCGCGCGGCGCGCGCGATGCATCGAGCCGCGTATCGAGCTTGTCGACGGTGATGCGGCCCGTGTTCGCGACGATCTCGCGCAGCGGCGCGAGCGTCTTGCGGATCAGCCAGTAGCTGAGCAGCATCGCGAACAGCGCGCCCAGGCCGCCGGCGATCTTCAGCTTGTCGCGGTAGCCGTCGAGCAGTTCGGCGCGATCGCTCATGTTGCGCGCGATCGCGATCCGGATCTTCGTGTGGTCGCGCAACTCCGCATCGGCGACGACGCCGCGCACCGGCGTTGCGCCGTCGGCAGTCCACGTCGCGATCCGGTCGGCGGTAATCCGCTCGTTCGCGGGCACCGGTGTCGCGTGCGGCGGAAACAGTTCGGCATCGGGTAGCGCCGGCGGCGCGGGCGACGATGCACCCGCGGCCGTCTCCGGCAGATACTCGAACTCGGTCCGCTCGACGTTGTGGCGCGCGAGCACGTTGCCCTGCCCGTCGACGACGGCCAGCGACAGCGCCGCGTTGCCGAGCACCTGGCTCGTCAGACGGTCCGCATGCGTGCGTACCGCGTCGACCGAATCGAGTTCGCCCGCCAGCCGGCGCGTATGCCGCGCGGCGAGCACGATATCGAGATCGTCCTGCGCGCTCACCTGCCGCTGGAGGCCCGTGTACACATACGCGCCGACCAGCGCGAAGACGGCGAGCGTGGTCGCGCCGAACGCGAGCGCGAGCGTCGCGCCGAGCGAGCGGCCGAGCGTCATGCGGCGTCCTTCGGTTCGAGCACGTAACCGACGCCGCGCACCGTATGAATCAGCTTGACCGCGAAATCGTCGTCGATCTTCGCGCGCAGCCGGCGAATCGCGACTTCGACGACGTTGGTATCGCTGTCGAAATTCATGTCCCACACGTACGACGCGATCTGCGTGCGGCTCAGCACCTCGCCTTGCCGGCGCGCGAGCAGTTGCAGCAGCGAGAATTCGCGCGGCGTCAGGTCGATCCGCACCGTGCCGCGCTTCACCCGGCGGCGCACGACGTCGATCTCCAGGTCGCCCACCGAAATGCGCTCCGTCTCGCGCGGCGGCCCGCGGCGCGCGAGCGTGCGGATCCGCGCGAGCAGTTCGACGAACGCGAACGGCTTCACGAGGTAGTCGTCGGCGCCGAGTTCGAGCCCGTGCACGCGGTCCTGCACGTCGTCGCGCGCGGTCAGGAACAGCACGGGCGTCGCGTGCGTGTCGCGCAGCCGCTTGAGCACGCTCCAGCCGTCGAGCACGGGCAGCATCACGTCGAGCACGATCACGTCGTAGCGCTCTTCCTGCGCGAGCGTCAGCCCCTCGCCGCCGTCCTTCGCGAGATCGACGCTGAAGCCGGATTCCTCGAGCCCCTTCTTCAGGTACGCGCCGGTCTTCGGTTCGTCTTCGACAATCAGGATCCGCATGATCGGTTCCATCGCATTCGGTGGTGATATGCGCCGATGTTACCGGGAAACGGTGCAGGCGCACCGCGTCGCGCCCGCGCGACACGGCCTGATTACGAAACTGTAATCGGCGGGTCAGTGTGGCGACTGCCGCGGCGACCAGAATTCGAAGCGTGGGCCCATCCCCACTCGCCCGTTCGTTCATCCGCCCAGGAGCCATCATGAAACTCATCGCCGCTTTCGTCGTTGCCACGCTGAGCCTGCCGTTCGGCACGCAGGCCTTCGCCCAGTCCACCCAGGCGCCGATCACGCGCGCCGAAGTGCGCCAGCAACTGATCGATGCCGAAGCCGACGGCATGCTGCCGTCGAACCGCAACGACTATCCGCCGTCGGCCTCGCAAATCGCGCGCAATCGCCAGCTCTATGCGATCCAGCATCACGACGCGATGCCGACCGCGACGGCATCGACCGGCAATTGATCCCGGCATGTTTCCAACCACGCGCCGACGGCCGGATGTCGTGCCGGCCGGCGCTGCCCGTCGCGTACGCGCCGACCGCACCGGCCGTCGTGGCCGCGCCCGTGATGGTGCCGACGGTCGGCATCCCGCTCGGCCGGCACGGCGGCCGCTACCGGGATGGCCGCCGCTGGCGGAAGCGGCAGGAATGGGTCGCGCATCACCGCCGGCAGGCAGGTAAAAACACGCGGCCGCACGCGGCCCTCCCGTCGATCTGCAAGCCGGATCCGGCCGTCGCGGCGAAGGCCGGCTTCACCGGGAAGGTGAGCGAACGCTCGTCGACAAACTCCGGGATCATTGCGGCCCCAACACTCGTACGCTCGCACGTACTGCGCGGCCGATGCTGACATAGAATAGAAAATCCTCCGTTGACGATGAGTCGATGGCAAAAGAAGGAGTGCCAACATGAGACGCCTTTATTTCCTCGTCCCCGATACGCAGATGGCGAAAGCGATCGTCGATGACTTGCTGCGCGCGCGCATCATCTGGCGCCATATCCACGTCCTCGCCGATCACAGTGTCACGCTCGATCAGTTACCCGAAGCGTCTTTGCTGCAAAGCAGCGATGTCGTGCACGCGCTCGAGCGCGGCGTCGCGTTCGGCGGCGCGACGGGCGCGTTGATCGGCCTCGTCGCGCTCGTGTTCCCCCCTGCGGAGCTCGTGATCGCGGGCGGCGCAGTCGTCGCATTGACGCTGGCGGGAGCGGGCTTCGGGGCGTGGACGGCCGCGATGATCGGCATCGCCGAGCCGAACGCGCGACTCCAGCGATTTCGTGACGCGATACGCGAAGGCCAGATCCTGATCATGGCCGACGTGCCGGCATTGCGAGAGCAGGAAATCGAGGAGATGGTCGCCCAGCATTTTCCGAAGGCGGATCTGGAGGGCGCCGAGCCTACGACGCCGATCTTCCCCTGAAACTCGAAAACCGGAATACGCGACACCCGAGGCTGGCTCGGCATCGAGCGTGCCGGCTTCAGGCCAGTGCGAAATTGGCATACGAATCGGCATACGAATCGGCATACGTCCACGCAGGAGAATTGCCGCGGTACGTCCGCTGCCGCGGCACGCCGGTACAACGGCGATGCCGTGACATCCCGCGCCCTTTTGCGGCGCACCCGGCCAGACGCCCGCAACCGCGCGGCGCCACACCCTCCGTTCCATGTCGCACCGGCGCCCGCCGGCGCGCTCGCCGGAACGCATCGCAGAACGCCATGGAGCCATGCCACGCGCAGGGTTTTTGCACCTTGCATTGGCACCCATATCTGCCATTCTGAATCGCAGAAGGGACGTACTTGTGACGCACGTGGCGCCCTCCTACCCTGAATGCCGAAGCTGAACTGTCCGCGAGGAGGTCGTATGGAACTGAACATTCAATCACACCATTGGCAACGGCGTACGCCCGACTGGGTCGCCGCTGCCGTGGCCGGTCTTGCGGGCGGCGCGCTGGTGATCGTGCTCGAATTCTTCTGGTCGACCATGGTGCTCGATGAAAGCCCGTGGCAACCGACCCACAAGATCGCGGCGATGGTGTTGGGCCGCAGTGCGCTCGAACAGATGTCGGTCTTCAGCGTCGGCATCGTGGGGACGGCACTGGTACTGCACTACGTGCTCGGCGCCATCATGGGGATGATTCTCGCCGTGATCATTGCACCGTTCCGCTTCGACTCGAGTGTCGGCATGGAGGCTGCCATCGGGCTGGCCTTCGGGATCGTCATGTACGTGTGGAACTTCTATGTGATGACAGCCGTGTTCCCATGGTTCGTCTCGGAGCGGGGTTCCGGACCTTTGTTGGCAAACCTGCTGTTCGGTGTGGTCACCGCCGTCGCCTACGGCATGCTTGAACGGCGCAAGCATGGCAAGCAGGACGCGATGAACTGACGCGCGGTTTTTTTACGCCGCTCCGACAGGGTCTGTTCACGTGTGCGACGTACGCACGTCGCACACGTGAACAGACCCGGAACACCCGGTGCCCTTGCGAAACGGCGGCCTCGACAACGCATGCTGGAGGCAGTCGTTCTGCATTGCATCGCAACAAGTGACTCCTCCATTCGCGCGATGCGTCCACGGGGCGCGCGTCCCCGTTGCGCTGCCTTGCACGATGCAGAGGAGAGGACTACCTTTTCCTTAGAACCGCTTACGACGACTGGCGAATCGGTCCTGGCAGACTGCCGGCAAAAACAATAAGAAATACGGCAGCGCGGCACCACGACGCCAGGAACGCATGTTGGCGGCTCCGACGAGTGACACGCAGCGAGGCGGCTAATGGCGCTTGCGATTGCCCTGACCCTGATCATCATATTGGCGGTGGGGTTTCACTTTGCCAGTCCCTGGTGGATCACGCCGATCGCGTCGAACTGGGTGCGCATGGACGACATGCTGACGATCACGCTCGTCATTACCGGCGCACTCTTCATCGCAATCAACCTGTTCATCGTGATCGCACTGCTGCGCTACCGCCACCGCAGCGGACATCGTGCTGCTTACGAGCCGCACAACAAACGGCTGGAGTGGTGGCTGATCGGCCTGACCTCGGTGGGCGTGGCCGCGTTGCTGGCGCCGGGGCTATTCGTCTACGCGGACTACGTCCGGCCGCCGCGCAACGTGCTGCAGATGGAGGTGCTCGGCCAGCAATGGCAATGGCGTTTCCGCTTTGCCGGCCCCGGCGGCAAGCTGGGCACGACGGACGTGCGCTACATCAGCAACGACAACCCCTTTGGCCTGAACCCCGGCGACCCCAACGGCCGTGACAACTACCTGATCGAGACGCCCGAGGTACACCTGCCGCTCAACCAGCCGATCCAGGTCCTCGCACGGTCGCGCGACGTGCTGCACGACTTCTACGTCCCGCCGTTCCGTGCGCGCATGAACATGGTGCCCGGCATGGTGACCACCTTCTGGTTCACGCCGACCAAGGCAGGACGGTACGACATCCTGTGCGCCCAGCTTTGCGGTATCGGGCACTCCGACATGCGCGGCGTGGTGGTGGTGGAAGACCAGGCATCGTTCTCGCGCTGGCTGGCGCAGCAGAGCACGTTCGCGCAGCGACAGCAGGCCAAGGTGCAGGCGGCCGCAGCCGCGACCGGCGGCAGCGCCCAGGCGCTTGCCGACCAGGGCAAGACGCTCGCGGCGGCCAAGGGCTGCATCGCCTGCCATACCGTGGACGGCAGTCCGCGCGTGGGCCCCACCTGGAAAGGCCTGTACGGCAAGACCGAAACGATGGCCGACGGCAGCACCGCGAAGGTGGACGAAGCCTATCTGCGCGCATTCATCCGCGACCCGAAGGCACGCGTCGTGAAGGGCTTCTCGCCCATCATGCCGACCTTCGACCTGAGCGAGCAGGAACTGGGTGCGCTGGTGACCTACATCAAGTCGCTGGGCGGTCCGGCCGCCAGCAGCGCAACGAATCCCTAGCGAATCCCCGGCGGAGCACACGCAATGCCCTACACGCACACAGACCACGCCCCGCAGAGCTTCTGGACCCGCTATGTCTGGAGCCAGGACCACAAGGTCATCGCCGTGCAGTATTCGCTGACGGCCATCGCCATCGGCCTGGTCGGCCTCGTCTTGTCTGACCTGATGCGGTTGCAGCTCGGCTTTCCGGGCAAGTTCAGTTTCATCGACGCCAACCACTACTATCAGTTCGTCACGATGCACGGGATGATCATGGTGATCTACCTGCTGACGGCGCTGTTCCTGGGCGGCTTCGGCAACTACCTGATCCCGCTGATGCTGGGCGCGCGCGACATGGTGTTCCCGTTCCTCAACATGCTGAGCTACTGGGTCTACCTGCTGGCCGTGCTGGTGCTGACCGCGAGCTTCTTCGTGCCGGGCGGACCGACCGGCGCGGGCTGGACGCTGTATCCGCCGCAGGCCATCCTGCCGGGTACGCCGGGCGTGGAATGGGGCATCGTGCTGATGCTCGTGTCGCTCGCGATCTTCATCGTCGCGGCAACGATGGGCGGCCTGAATTACGTCACCACCACGCTGCAGGCGCGCACCCGCGGCATGACGCTCATGCGCATGCCGCTTACGGTGTGGGGCATCTTCATCGCGACCATCCTGGCGCTGCTGGCATTTCCGGCGCTGTTCGTGTCGGCGGTGATGATGCTGCTCGACAGGACGCTCGGCACCAGTTTCTTCATACCGGCCGTGGTGTCGATGGGGCAGACGCTCAAGCATGCCGGCGGCAGCCCGCTGCTGTTCCAGCACCTGTTCTGGTTCTTCGGGCATCCGGAGGTCTACATCGTCGCGCTGCCGGCCTTCGGCATCGTGTCGGACCTCATCAGCACGCACGCGCGCAAGAACATCTTCGGCTACCGGATGATGGTGTGGGCCATCATCATCATCGGTGTGCTGAGCTTCGTGGTCTGGGCGCACCACATGTTCATCGCCGGCATGAACCCGTACTTCGGCTTCTTCTTTGCCACCACCACGCTCATCATCGCCGTCCCGACCGCCCTCAAGGTCTACAACTGGGTGCTGACGCTGTGGCGCGGCGATATCCACCTGACCGTGCCGATGCTGTTTGCCATCGGCTTCATCAGTACCTTCGTGCTGGGTGGGCTGACCGGGCTCTACCTCGGCAACGTGAGCGTGGACATTCCGCTGTCGAACACGTATTTCGTGGTCGCGCACTTCCATATGGTGATGGCCGTGTCGCCGATCCTCGTCGTTTTTGGCGGCATCTACCACTGGTATCCGAAGGTGACGGGCCGCATGCTCGACGATACGCTCGGGCGCGCGCACTTCTGGATCACCTTCGTCGGCACCTATGCGATCTACTTCCCGATGCACTATCTCGGCATCCTGGGCATGCCGCGGCGGTATTACGCGTACGAGGGCTACAGCTTCATTCCCCATTCGGCGCAGACGCTCAACACGTTCATCACCGTCGTTGCGCTGTTCGTCGGGGTCGCGCAGTTGCTGTTCCTGTACAACCTCGCGTGGAGCCTCGTGCGCGGCAAGCGCGCCGACGGCAACCCGTGGCGGGCTACCACGCTCGAATGGCAGACGCCGCAAACGCCGCCCGTGCACGGCAACTGGGGCGCCGCGCCGCCCGTCGTCTACCGCTGGGCATACGAATACAGCCCGCCGGGGCACGACGAAGACTTCATCCCGCAGAACCAGCCGCCCGACACGGCGCCTGAAACGGCCCACCCGACGCTTCAACCCGGCGAGGCACGCGAATGACCACCCTGCCACGCCCGTTCGGTCCCGGTGCGCCACCGGTGGTGCCGAATCCGAACCGCATCGGCCTGATCGTCTTCATGGCGGTGGCGACGACCTTGTTTTCGCTGCTGCTGCTCGCGTATGGCATGCGCATGCGCGAGCCCGACTGGCAGCCGATCCCGCATCCGGCGCTGCTGTGGTGGAACACCGGCGCGCTGGTGCTGGCCAGCCTTGCGATGCAGCGCGCGCGGCAGATGACCTTGCACCGTGCGGCGTGGCTGGTGTCCGGCGGCGTGCTGGCGGCCGTGTTCGTGATCGGGCAACTGACCGCCTGGCGCATGCTGTCGGCGGCCGGGCAGACCGTCGCCGTCAATCCTTCCAACAGCTTCCTCTACCTGCTCACCGGCCTGCACGGATTGCATGTGCTGGGCGGGCTGGTGGCCTGGGCCCTGACGATCGCGCTTCTGCGGCGCGCGGATCCGTTCCGGGCCCAGCGCGCCATCGCGCTGTGCGCGATCTACTGGCATTTCCTGCTGGCTGTCTGGCTCGTGCTGCTGGCGGCGATGTGGTGGATCACCCCTGCGATCGTCGCCGCCATCTGCGGGCCGCTGTATGGAGCCGCGCCATGACCTCGCCCACGCTCCCCACCGAATCCGCTGCCCCCCCGCCCGCCGACGCCGGGCCCGACGGCTGGCGCGGCATCGTCACCGACTGGTCGGCCGACCGCGAAGCCTTCAAGGTGCCGTGGGGCAAGGCGATGATGTGGATCTTCCTGCTGTCGGACACCTTCGTCTTCAGCAGCTTCCTGATCGGCTACATGACGGTGCGCATGTCGACCACGGCGCCGTGGCCCGATCCGTCCAAGGTGTTCGGGCTCACGGTGGGCGGCGTGGACGTGCCGTTGCTGCTGATCGCCATCATGACGTTCACGCTGATCACCAGCAGCGGCACCATGGCGATGGCCGTCAACTTCGGCTACCGGCGCAACGCCACGCGCGCCGCCGCGCTGTTGCTGGCGACCGCGCTGCTGGGCGCGACCTTCGTGTCGATGCAGGCCTTCGAATGGACCAAGCTGATCGTCCATGAAGGTATCCGCCCGTGGGGCAACCCGCTCGGCGCGGCGCAGTTTGGCGCGTGCTTCTTCATGATCACCGGGTTCCACGGGTTTCACGTGACCTGCGGCGTGATCTACCTGCTGCTGATCGCACGCAAGATCCTGCGGCCGGGCTTCACCGAGCACGGCAACTTCCAGATCGTCGAGATTGCCGGCTTGTACTGGCACTTCGTCGACCTGGTGTGGGTGTTCATCTTCGCGCTGTTCTATTTGTGGTGAGGCACGCCATGGACCACACCGATTCCGCCGATCGACCCGACGCCGCGCACGGCCAGCAGCATCCGATCGGCCTTTATCTGAAGATATGGGGCCTGCTGTTCGTCCTCAGCACGTTGTCGTACATGGTGGATTATTTCCACGTGCAGGGCCTGCTGCGCTGGGTGCTGATCGTGGTGCTCATGATCGCCAAGGCCGGGCTGATCGTGTCGATTTTCATGCACATGATGTGGGAGCGGCTGGCGCTGGTGTACGCGATCCTGATACCGCCGCTGTGCCTGCTGGTGCTGATGGTGCTGATGGCTGCCGAAGCGCATCACACGTTCGGCATGCGGGAACTCTTCTTCCACTGATTCCTTCGCCGCCCGTTCCGCACGCGACAAACGATACGCACATGCAGGAGGACACGATGAAATTTTCACGCCGACGTTTTATTGCAGCCACCACCGTTCTGGCGTCCGCGCTGGCATTCGGACGCCGCGCGGCGGCCGCAGATGCCGGTGCCGTGCAGGAATCCGATGCAAACGCCCAGGCGCTCGGCTACAAGGCGGATGCAAGCCGGGTCGACCATGCGAAGTTCCCGCAATTTCAGGCGGGCCAGGCGTGTGCGAACTGCCAGTTCTTCCAGGGCAAGACCGGCGTCGCGATGGCGCCGTGCACCATTTTCAGCGGCAAGCAGGTCAATGCAAAAGGCTGGTGCAGCGCCTATATGAAGAAGGCGTAGCAGGGACGGCGCGGCCGATTTACGCGCGATCCAGCCTTTCAGCAGAGGATTCCGGACGCAGCCAGCCGGACACCCTGTCGCACGGAGCAAGCAAAATTGCTGGGACCCTCCGTCACCGGGTGCCCAGCAACGAACTCCGCGTCAGCGGTCGGTGAGGTTGACGGCCACGATTTCGTATCCGGGGTCGGCGTTCTCGTTCGCCGCTTTTTTCGCTTCCTCATACGATAGAAAAGACATGGCGTCGTCAATCACCGGTGCCATGCCGATGTCGCCATCCTCACCGGTGCAGAGGAACTGCTCACCGGTCTTCACGACATAGATCGTCGTCATGTCTCCCTCCATGGTTTGCATGGGGAACTTCCAGTCTAGCCTCCACGATTCCCGATGCAACCCCGGCAGTCGAATTGATCTGCCGTCATGCGTGCGACGAACGTCGGGAAACTGCCGGGGAGACCGTATTGGCAAATCCGGCGCTCGACGATTCGTCATCCTCCGTGATCGCAGTCGCGCCAAAGGTCGTCCGGAGCGGGCGAAAGGACCCGCTCGGCGATAAACGCCTGACGACCCGGAGCGGACTCTCGACTTTCCACAAAACAGACACTCAATCTCTTGATGTTCGCGACTGTTTCTCTATCACCGGCTTTTTCTCAGCTTGGTAGCCCGTGATTTTTGTACATCCAGCGATGTGCGTGCCGCAAACACGCTGACCGTCAATCAGAAGACGCCGGCGCCTCATTCCCCTGCGCAGCACCGCATTGATGGCAATGCGGGAAGAAGAAGAAATTCCGGCCGCCGCATCCGCATACATTGAAGAGCCTCAATCCGCAATGCACGCAGAACGTGGAGTTGTCACCGCCGAGATTCCATTGTTTGTCGCATGACGGGCAGCGCTTTTTTTCGAGTGAACGAACGGCCTTTTCGTATCCGATCGTGCGTGCGCGCTCTCCCTGGTCCTGCTGCAATTCGAGCCGCTTGCGTTCGGCATAACGCTGAAAGGCCTTCATCATGTAGAGGCCGGCGAATACCGTGAGCGCAATGCCGACCAGGACCCGGACATAGCCGCCGAAATTCGGCAAGTACGGGACCAGCTCGATGAAGAACGCGCTCAGTGCAAACAGGCCAAACCCATACACGAAAGGCCAGTAGCGTGCCTTGCGGTAGCGTATGAACAGCCAGATCGCAACCAGCAGTATCGGTAACGTCAGCGCAAGCCGCAGTCCGAACACCTGCAACTCGTAATGCCGGGCCGCCGCTTCGAAGCGCTTTTCGGCTGCTGCGTCCGCGTCGGCGATTTGCGTATCCAATTGAGCCTGCCGCGATGCCAGTGCCCGCTGCTGGTCACCGATCGCATCGATCTGATGCTGCCAGTTGATCACCACTGCCTGGAGCGTATCGAGCTTGTGGTTTCTCGCCAGAATGTCCGGGTCCCTCGCACTGTCTCCCGTCACCGAGCGGGTTGCCAGCCAGTTGCGGAAACTTTCTTTCTCGGCCGCGTACTCCTTCGCGGCGCGTCCGCGCGCCACCTCCATCGTGTCGGCCTTCTCGACGAGCCTGTCGTGCTGGGCCTGCAGATCGCGCCGCGCTGCGTCCAGTCGCGCTTTCGTCGGAGCATCGGCGAATTGCTCGATGACGGGCGGCCCGCCGCTCGGCGCAAACGCCATGTCGCGAATCACGAGACTGCCGAGCATGTTCAGAAAGACGGCGAAGACGATCGCAATCACCCATGAGGCGAGTCGCAGGAGCCGCGCCGGACTGGTCAGGCCATCGCTGGAAGTCATCATTGTTTTGCCTTTGTTGGAATGGTTATGACCGCGTTCGAGTCAGCCCTTTTTCGGTTGCGTCAGTATTGCCACTACGTTTCGCACCGGGACGGACGACACGCGTATTGGCAGAGCATCGCAAGCCTCGGCAATTGGAGGATAGCGCAAGTTCAAATACCCACCGCCAACCCGGCGCTACCTTTGAACTCCTTCCAAACCGGCGCGGTAACCGGGCGCCGATGTTTCAGACCGCCGCGATCTGCGTCGCGACAAACGCGCGGATCCGACGGGCGCCTTCTTCCTGACTGCAAGTGGACGTGTCGACACGCATCGAAACGCGGATGAGATCCCTGGCTGGTTCAACGTGACTTTCTGTTGCCATGTCGTCACACACCAGCCCCTTGATGACATCGCGTTAACCAACCGCCGGCTCGGCCCCTTCGTCATCGGTCCACGCAATTTCCTGACGCTGCGCTGCAGACAAGTCCAGCGTTGTCCCTTGAGTCCGCGTCATGACGACGCCGGTCATGACGGCCTGACTGAAATCGCATCGTACGAATGTGGATCCGCGCAAGTCGGCGTGCGAAAGGTCGGCTCCGGTAAATCTGACTCTTTCGAAAAGGCTGGCGCGCAGGTCGCTGCGCGCCAGCACGGCTTCTGCAAAGTCGACATCAATGAAATCGTTCCAGCACAGGTTGGATTCGGTCAGATCGGTGTTGCAAAAGCGAACGTCATTGATTTCGGAACGCCCAAAGAACGTCCGCGGCAAAGTGAGGTTCGAGATGTTTTCGCCGTCACCGAGGAAGGTGCGGAAGAAGCTGACGCCAAGTCGTTCGTCGTCGGCCTGCGGCAAACGATCGGGCATGGGTGGGACGCTGCCAGGCTCCAGGTGCCGTTCTTGCAGACGGCGGCAGGATTCTTCGTAGCTCAGTCTGATCACGATTCGGAATGGTTGATGCCGTCACGGACTGGAATCGGCCAATCTGGCCTCTTGCCGCAATATGGTTTGCAAGCGTGTGCGGTTTTGTCAACAAATGTCGTCGACGTTTGTCGCCGTCGTCCGTCGCGTCGGTTGTCGACGATTAAAGCACCGACTCGATCAACCACTCGCGTGCGATTGCCGTGCATGGCGCCGGCCGCTCCAGGGTTGGGCAATGACCGCATCCGTCTATCGATTCAAAACGCGCGTGTGGCATCAGGCCGGCGATGCGGCGGCCAACGTCGACAGGTACGAAGCGATCCGCGGCGCCCCAGATGAGCAACGTGGGGACCTTGCTTGATGCAAGTGTCGACCAATGATCCGAACGTGTCAGCGTCGCGTCCGATTGCCGGGCAAACAGATCCGCACCGGCTTCGCGAGCCATTTGTATGAACGCGGCCCGTGACGTGCCGTCGCATGCGGGAATTGCGTTCTCGGCAAACTCCGCAATGACGCGCTCGTGCTCTCCCGCGCGAATTCTCCGGCTGGTCGCTCGAACGCCATCCGGATCCGGATGAGCGCCCGGCTGACAGTTCATCAGCCAGAGTCCGCGGACGCGGTCTGGTGCTCTCGCGAGCACTTCCATCGCGAAGCACCCGCCGTATGCCGTACCCGCCAGAATGAAGTCGCCGCTTGTCGATGTCAGGAGCGTCTCGGCACTCTCGGCGAATGTTGCACGCGCCAGTATCCGCACAGTCGGTAACGCAAGGTCCTCGAGCGCGTCGATCTGATCGGCATACATGCGGCCATCGCACGGCATTGCCGGGAGAAATATGAGCGGTAGCGACATCAGAATGGTTCGGACTGGCAGTTGAATCGGGCCAACTGGCTGCACTCGCATCGCGGTGCAGCGGCAGCCCGATTGATCGTAATTTGGCCGAGGTCATCGGCTCGCCGCTTCTTGTCGAGTTCAGTCGAGGTGGTCGATAGGCGCCACGTGGCATGACCATAGCGTTTCGAACAGTTCCATCGTAGTCTCCCGTGCCTCGAACTCCTGATCCGCGTTGATCTCGACCAACGAGGGCACCGGCACTGTTCCCAGCTCCGTCCCCTGCGACGACCTCGTTTCGTCGGCAAATCCGACTCGGCCGTCACGAAAAAATTCGAGCTTGCGGACCTCATAACGATCACGGTCAAGCACCGAAACGAGACGGACCGGTTCTGTATCAACGGCGTGCTTCCACGCGACGTCGATGGCAATCATTTCCCTTCCCATTGCGAAGTGATCGAACGGCAGTTCTTGGCCGCCACTCGCCGGATGTGGCGGACGGCTGCCGACCCTCTCCGGTCATGCGCGGTTGCTATCGCTCGAGGGCCGCGTCCAAAGGTGCAACGGTCACTCGTGCTGTCACGTCGGCCACCCCGTAGGGCCATGGCAGCCGTGTGTCGGATATCAAAATAAGGGATACAAATCCGCTGACGAACACGCAAAGCTCCTGCGCAGTTGCGGCTTCGATCGCATCGCCTGCCGTTTGCCCCGAGTTCGCCGGAGTGAATGCTACTTCGAGGAGGAAAATGCTCCCGTAAGACCTAAACTAATATCCAATGCAGCCGGTTTGCCATACTGGCCGGCACCTTGGGCCAAGATTCAATTGACGCGGAGAGTACATCGGCTGCCACGGCCCTCGAGGGGAAATGTTCATGAAGACTCTGATAGTACTGGCATGCGTAATGCTGTCCGCGAACGCGTTTGCAGAATGTGCGACGAACGCCCGTGGCGAGACAGTCTGTGGCAACGGGCAGATGGCCGGCGGCTATAACCGGAACACGGGTAGGGCCTGGACGTCCCAGACGAACCAGAATGGTGTGCGGACGACCAAGACCAACCGGGGCGTCGAGGCGAAGACGATGAACGGCAAAGGCGTGGTTCACGGCCCGGGCGGAACCACCTGTTACCGGACCGCGAATAGGCATGGTTGCAACTGACAACCCTTCGACAACCACTGTTGCATTCGCCTCAATGGCCCTGTGAATACCTTAACGCCGACGGAGCGCCGATCAGCGTGGCGCTCCGATCGACTTCACACATCGGCGAAGCTGGCCATTAGCAGCCGACGGTCCGCTGTCAGCGGTAAACCTGACGCTCGAATGTCCCCAAGTGGGTTGAGATGAATGACCGGACCTGGCCGAACTCCCCCGGTTGCCGTTCAGGCCGTCCGCGACATGCTCAAGCCGCCCCTGAAGAGACAGTCGGTTTTCTACGTACCGGCCATTCGCAAACGAGACAAATCACTGATCAAACGTCGGCTCACTGCGACGGAGGCGTTGCCCTTATCTACCAGGCTAGGGCAAATAAGGCTTGATGTTCGACAGCGCGCGAGAAACATACGCTTCCTTCTCCCCGACTGGCGCAACGTAGTGCAGTGCGCTCTGCGCCGCTTCTTCACCTTCCATGCGTGCAATGATCCACGCAGCCAGATACTGCGAAGCAAAGCAGCCACCGGCGGTTGCGACGTTACCTTGAGCGAAGAATGGCTGATTGAGGACCTCGACGCCAGCCTCGATGACCCAAGGCTTGGTTGTAAGGTCCGTGCAGGCCGGCACGCCGTCGAGGAGACCCAGCTTCGCCAGGACCAGCGCGCCCGAACACTGTGCCCCGATAAGCTGCCGGGCCGGATCGAGCTTGATCTGCTCCATCAGTGCCGCGTCGTTGACGATCTCCCGGGTTTGAATGCCGCTCCCGATAATGACGGCATCCGCCGTGCTGGCATCCGCCAACGTCGACTGCGCCTGGACGGTCACGCCATTCATCGACGTAACGGAATGCTCGGGGCATGAGAGCGTTACCCGCCAGTCGGGCTTCTTGATTCGATTGAGGACGCCCAGTGCAATGAGGGAGTCGAGTTCGTTGAAGCCCTGGAAGGTCAGGATGGCGATGTGCATGGGGAGCCGTATCTGAAGTCTGTTGGAGCGTCGTACCAGATAGCCGTCAATCCGGAAGCATCGCGCGAACAACGCTTTCTGGCCGAACGTCGACAAATGGTATCGCGCTCCCCGGAATCCCGCTACGAGGCCATTCTTTCACTCCGCATCGCCGCCCTCTACCACCGCGTCGCCAAAAAACTCCGCGCCGTGCTCGTCAACCGCGACCACGGTCCCGGCCGCCGTTCGCCTCCTGCTCGGCCAACCAGCCCATCGCCGCCGTCATCATCGCGAGCTCACTCGCGAGCACCGCATCGCAGCCGAAACTGCCAGCCGCCGCGAGATCGACGATCCTGAGCGCCTGATCGACGCACATCTGCCCATAGGCTGCCATGGCGTCGGCACGCGCGCCCAGCGTCGCCTCGGCCAGCTTGCTGGCTCACGGCGCGAGCGCATCGACCGGCACACCGCCGTCGCGCACCATCAACTTGCCGATTTCCATCGCGGCGAGATGGGCATCCTCGTCGTCGGAGAACGACAGCGCCCGGCCACGCACCGCATGGTTCCGGTACGCTGCACGCATCGACGGCGTCAATCCGGTCCGGTTCGCGATCCACTACGACACCGACGCTGCCGCCGCCGACGTCGCGATTCACGGATTATCCGCAAGACACTTCACGCGACTCGGCGAACAACCCGCCCGCCACGCGCCTACGACGGCTCCGAATCGAGGAACACATAGAGCGCGGCGATCTTCCCGTCGCGCACGATGATCACGTCCACACCCGTGTATTCGGGCGCTTCGCCGCGTGGGCCCGAGCCCCATGCAATCCGACCGGCGTTATGGAGCGCCTGCGGCTTGCCGTGCGCGGTATAGGCGAAATGAGGATGCGTCGCGCGCAGATCCCCGGCGAACTTGTCGAGCGCGTCGTGTCCGACGAATGTGCCGGGCGGTACGTAGAGCACGCAGTCGTCGGTATACAGCGCTTCGATCGCCGCACGGCGGCGCACCGCGTCGCCCTCGCCGAAGACTTCCTGCAGATTGCGCTCGAGCAGTTCATGGATTCGCTCGCTCATCATCGTTCTCCTGAATAAATGCAATGAAGTGAATAGCCGGATCGCGCAGTCGCGTCACCGCGCGAGTGCCAGGGTCTTTTCGACGGCGGTGACGACTGCCGGGCGCGCGGCGATTTCGTCGTACCAGCGCGCCACGGACGGAAAGCGTTCGAGGGTCGCGCCGATCGCCTGATGGCGCCATATCCAGCCGAAGTGCGCGATGTCCGCGATGCTGTACGCATCGCCTGCCACGTATCGGGCGCGTTCGAGCACTTGATCGAGCACACCCAGCGTCCGGTGCACGTCCGCGAGCGCACGCGCTTTCGCATCGGGCTCCGGCGACGCCTGGATCGCCACCCGGAACGCCTGCAGGAATGCCGGGCTCAGTCCTGACGCGTGGAAAAAGAGTTGTTCGAACACCTTGCCGCGCTGCGGCCCGTCCTTCGGCAGCAGTTGCCCGGTTTTCTCCGCGAGGTAGACCAGGATCGCGGCCGACTCGCTCAGCACGATGTGGCCATCCGCGTGCGCCGACCGGTCGACGAGCACCGGTACCTTGGCATCGGGATTCATTGCCCGAAACGCGTCGGTCTTCTGTTCGCCCAGGCGCAGATCGACCGGCACGAGCCGATAATCGACGCCCATCTCTTCCAGCGCGATGGGCACCTTGACGCTGTTCGGCGTCGCGAATGCGAACACTTCAAGCGTGGCCGAATCGGGTCCGCCGGTGGCGGCGGCAATCTTTCCTTCGAGTTTGGGTTCCATGATTCATCTCTGCGTTGCGGTGAGACAAATGTAGGGCGCCGTGCTATTTTTCGAAACAGAAATGATTGCAAACCATCCTTGCAGAAATGTCTATGTCCAGACTGCCGGATTTTGAAGGTTTCGCGATGTTCGCGAAGGTCGCCGAGGAAGGCTCGTTCGCCGCCGCGGCGACGGCGATGGGCGTGTCGGTCGCAACGGTTTCGCGCGCCGTGACGCGCCTCGAAGAGCGGCTCGGCGGGCGGCTGTTCAACCGCACGTCGCGACGGCTCGCGCTCACCGATTACGGCCATACGCTGATCGAACGCGCGGCGAAGCTCTACACCGATGCGGAAGAAACCGAGGATTTCGCGCGCGAGACGTCGAGCCGCCCGCGCGGCCTCGTGAAGCTGGCGGCGCCGCTGTCGTTCGGCGCGCGCTGGGTTGCGCCGCTGCTGCCCGAGTTCTTCGCGCTCTATCCGGACATCTCCGTCGATCTGCATCTGACCGATGCGCAGTCCGACCTGATCGGCGACGGCTTCGACGCCGCGCTGCGGATCGCGATTCTCGAAGACTCGTCGCTCGTCGCGCGGCTCATCGCGCCGGTTCGTCGCTTCGTCGTCGCGTCGCCGGCCTATCTGTCGCACCATGGCCGCCCACGGCATCCGCAGGAACTCGGCACCCATCCGTGCCTGACGTACGCGAACCGCAGCCAGCGCGACGTCTGGCGCTTTACCCGCCGGGACGGCGAAACCTGCGCGGTCACGCCCGGCGGGATGTTGCGCGGCACCAGCGTGGAAGCATTGCTGCCGACGGTGCTAGCGGGGCTCGCGATCACCGAGCTTCCCGAGTTCGTCGCGACGCAGTATTTCGCGGCGAAGCAGCTCGAACCGATCCTGACCGACTGGCGCTTGCCCGAAGGCGGCCTGTACTTCGTCACGCCGTCTGCGCGCGCACGACCGGCCAAGGTCAGCGCGCTCGCCGATTTCTTCATCGCGAAGCTGGCCACGGCCGAGTGGCGCGCGCCGGCCAAACGATCGCGCTAGGCACGCGTGGCGGGTTCGTGCACGGCCCGTTCGGCCCTTCGATATCGACGATGCACCCACCGCTGCCACGGCGCGTTTGCGCTACGCCGTGCCGCACGCGGCCGGGTCGCGACGCCCACTCGCAAACGCCCGATTCGCCACCCCACGCACCGCTCGAACCCGTGTCGTTTACGACCGGATTACGGGCGCATGACCGATAGCCGGCTGCGCGTGTTTCTCTAAACTGGTTCACACAACACACCTGCCCGGTGTCGCCCGCTGCGCGCGTCACGCCGCCGACATCGAGGCACCCCCGAGACATCCGCTTTCGCAGTCCATCGGCCCGCACTACTCCATCGCATGCCTGCCCGGCCGGCTGCCAAGGCAATTCCAGGAGCGTTCATTGAGCCCGTCGCAAGCGCACCCCGCGAAAGCCCGGTCTTCGCGCACGTCCGTCAAGCTGGATGACATCACGATCGTCGATCCTGCCGTCCTCAAGCGCGCGGTCGGTGCAATGGCGTTCGGCAACGCGATGGAATGGTTCGACTTCGGCGTCTACAGCTATATCGCCGTCACCCTCGGCAAGGTGTTCTTCCCGTCCAGCAGCCCGTCCGCGCAGTTGCTCGCGACCTTCGGCACGTTCGCGGCCGCGTTCCTCGTGCGCCCGCTCGGCGGCATGGTGTTCGGCCCGCTCGGCGACCGCATCGGCCGCCAGCGCGTGCTCGCCGCGACGATGATCATGATGGCCGTCGGCACCTTCGCGATCGGCCTGATCCCGAGCTACGCATCGATCGGCATCATGGCGCCCGTGCTGCTGCTCGTCGCGCGTCTCGTGCAGGGTTTCTCGACCGGCGGCGAATACGGCGGCGCAGCCACCTTCATCGCCGAATTCTCGACCGACAAGCGCCGCGGCTTCATGGGCAGCTTCCTCGAGTTCGGCACGCTGATCGGCTACACGCTCGGCGCGGCGACGGTCGCGCTGCTCACCGCGACGCTATCGCAGGAAGCGCTGCTGTCGTGGGGCTGGCGCGTGCCGTTCTTCATCGCCGGCCCGCTCGGCCTCGTGGGCCTCTACATCCGGCTGAAGCTCGAGGAAACGCCGGCATTCAAGAAGGAAGCCGAAGCACGCGAAGCGGACGAACGCGCGCGGCCGAAGCAACGCTTCGCGACGCTGCTCGTCGAACAGTGGAAGCCGCTGCTGCAATGCGTCGGCCTCGTGCTGATCTTCAACGTGACCGACTACATGGCGCTGTCGTACCTGCCGAGCTACCTGTCGGCGACGCTGCACGTGCGCGAATCGCACGGCCTGTTCATGGTGCTGCTCGTGATGGTGCTGATGATGCCGATGACGCTGTACTCCGGACACCTGTCGGACAAGGTCGGCCGCAAGCCGGTGATGATGGCCGGCTGCGTGGGCCTGCTCGTGCTGTCGGTGCCGGCGCTGATGCTGATCCGCACCGGCGGCATGCTGCCCGTGTTCGGCGGGATGCTGATCTACGGCACGTTGCTGTCGACGTTCACGGGCGTGATGCCGTCGGCGCTGCCGGCGCTGTTCCCGACGCGGATCCGCTACGGCGCGCTCGCGATCGGCTTCAACGTGTCGGTGTCGCTGTTCGGCGGCACGACGCCGCTCGTCACCGCATGGCTCGTCGATCGCACCGGCGACCTGATGATGCCCGCGTACTACCTGATGGGCGCGTCGTTCGTCGGCATCGTGTCGGTGCTCGCGCTGCGCGAGACCGCGCGCCAGCCGCTGCCCGGTTCCGGGCCGTGCGTGTCGAGCCGCGCGGAAGCGCTGAGCATCGTGCGCGGCGGTGCCGAAGCAGCCCGCGTGCAAGGCAGGAAGTTCACGCCGGTCGGCGAGCGCGCATGACGCGGTTCGGCGTGACGCGACGCCGCGCGGCATGTGCCGCCGGCGTCGCCCGCGCGTGCTTCAGTTCGACGGCAACCGTTGCGCGTCGAACCAGTCGAGCAGCGCGCGCGTAACGAACGCGGGATTCTCCAGATTCGAGATGTGGCCGGCGTCCGGCACCAGTGCATGCGCGCAACCGATCACGCTCGCCATCTTCACGGTTTCCGACGGCGGGCGCGCCATGTCGCCCGCGCCGCACATCAGCAGCGTGCGTTCGGCATCCAGGTCGGCCAGCGCCGACAGCGTGTCGGGCCGGCCGAAGATCAAGCGGCCGAGCGGAACGATCGATTGCCGCAGCCGGTCGGCGGGCAGGTTCGCCAGCGCGTCGCGAAACGCGGTCGGCACCGGGTCCGCCAGATTGACGTCCGGCCGGAAGAACAGCGGCACGATCGCGTCGAGCAGCGGCGGCACGATGCAGCCCGCGGCGGCGATCGCATCGAGCATGCCGAAGTAGCGCAGGCGCGTCGCGTCGGGCTCGGCCTCCAGCGACGCATCCATCAGCACGAGCGAGCGGACGCGCTGCGGTTCGCGCAACGCGAGCCGCGCGCCCCACATGCCGCCGACGCTGAGCCCGACGACCGCACATTGTTCGATGTCCAGCGCGTCGAGCAGCGCACTCGCGTGCGCGGCGAGATCGTCGAGCGTCTGCGTGCCTTCGGGCAATGCGCCCGATGCGCCATGCCCCCACAGGTCCGGCACGATCACGCGATACTTGCGCGACAGCGCGTCGATCTGCGGCGCCCACATCGCCGAGTCCCACAGATAGCTGTGTCCGAGCAGCACCGGAAATCCGGTGCCGTGATCCTGGTAATGCAGGGTACTGCCGTGAATGGTGTGTGCGGGCATGTCGTCTCCGGGCGTCGGCACGATCGGCAGCGGCCCGGAAACGGGCGCCGCAATCAGAGGCGTTCTGCAACGAACGCGAAGCGGCGCATCATCGCACAGGTTGCGGACGATATGCATCGAGGAGCGCACGAACGCCCGCCAGTCAACGCGGCGCGATGCGTGTCGCCGCGCCCGCGACGACACGACGCGGCCGCGCTATCCGACGCGATACAGCGGCAGCACGTTGCTGCCGGCGTCGTCCTGGTTCGACACGAGCGGATGGCGGGCCTGTTCGAGCAGCCAGTTGGTCAGCACCGCGATATCGAACTCGTTGCACGCATCGGGGTTCTGCACGAGCACGTAGCTGCCCGATGCAACCGTGCAGTACGAGAACAGCTCGACGAGCCGGCCCTGCTTCAGCAGCCCGTCGACCAGCGGCCGCCGTCCGATCGCAATGCCGTGCCCGTCGACCGCGGCCTGGACCAGTTGGTCGTACTGACTGAAGTGCAATGCGCCGGCAGGCCGCAGGCGCGGCACGCCGAGTTCCTTCAGGAAATGGCTCCACGCGTGCCATGGCCACTCGCCGCGCGGATCGTCGAGATGCAGCAGCACGTGCTTGTCGAGGTCCGCCGGCGTCATCGACGCAACGTCGCCCGCCGCGGCCACCAGGCTCGGGCTGCAGACAGCCACGACACGCTCGCGAAACAGCACATCCGTGTCGTCCGTCGACGTACACGGCCCGGCATAGCGTACGGCCAAGTGCAAACGTTTGCGTTTAAGATCTTCAATTTCGCTCGTGGCAGACACGCGCACGTCGATGTCCGGATAGCTTGCGCGGAACGAACCGAGGCGCGGAATCAACCACAGCGCCGCGAACGACACGGTCGTCGACAACGAGATCGAGCGCTGGCCCACGCTCGACGACAGCTTGCCGATCACCGATTCCAGGTCGGACAACGCGAACGAGATCGCGTCGTACAGTTCCCGCCCCTTGTCGGTCAGCGTCAGCGAACGGATGTGCCGGTGAAAGAGTTCGATCCGAAGTTGCTCTTCGAGCGCCTTGACCTGGCGACTCACGGCAGATTGCGTGACGTTCAGTTCCTGCCCCGCACGCGTGAAGCTCAAATGACGCGCCGCGCATTCGAAGCCCCTCAGGAAATCCAGCGAAGGCAGACTTCTCAATCGCTTTGCCAATCTCACATTAGCCATACTGCCGCCTCAAAGTTGCATCCATCGCAGACAAGTCGCTATTTGTCTCCCCGAGCGCTTCCTTTCATTTGAATTCGGAAACGATTTTATATTGAAGCATACATGCATCTCATTCTTATTTTCAATCATGACACTTGTATTTATCTACCAATTTTCCGAGCACCCTTTTTCTTACACAAACATTTTAAAGTAGAGATTTTGTAAGTTAATTTGCGAACGACACCACGCCACAATTGATCGATAATCTCCGCTATTTCAGGCAGTTTCGGCAAACTGAGGCGCTGCATTGACGGTTTTCACGCTCAGACAGAACGATCGACTTAAACCTACAAATAAATTTCAATTACCTGTCTTTTGATTTGATTTATCGCATTACGAAAACATGCAAAATTCCGGCATGCATGCCGAATGCATATAAATCATGAATTCAGTGTTTATTGCGGCAGACTAAACACATGGAATTGCGCCTTCTTTTGCGCGCATTCAAGAAACTGGCGAACCGATTATTTCCGGAAATGAATAGCCCGCCGGTCGCGATCCGCGATCGGTTTTTTTCCACCTTCGTTCCGGCCGGCGCGTCCGGCCAGTTCCCGCGTGGAGCGAGCGGCACGGGCCGGTTACCCGCCGTCCACCGCCCCATTCATCCGCGTCGTCACCTCGCGGCGATAGCGGTTCAGTTCCTGTGCGGTCGCGAACGGGCGCTCGAACAGGATCGACAGGTTGTGCAGGATGCGCTCGACGACCTTCTTTTCCCACTCGCCGTCGAAACGGATCTGCTCGTCGAGCCAGCGCTCGAGCCATTCCGGATCGGGCAGGCGCGACTGCACGGTGTCGCGCGGGAACAGCGCCTGGTTCACGTGCAGGTTGGTCGGGTGCAGCGGCTTCTCGGTGCGGCGCGCCGACGCCATCAGCACGCCGATCTTCGCGAACGCGGCACGCGCGACGTCGCCGCAGTCGTTCAGCGCCTTCTTCATGTAGCGCAGGTACGCGCCGCCATGGCGCGCTTCATCGCGCGAAATCGTTTCGTAGATCTGCTTGATGACGGGCTCGGTGTGCCAGTCGGCTGCGCAGCGATACCAGTGGTTCAGGCGGATCTCGCCGCAGAAGTGCAGCATCAGCGTTTCGAGCGGCGGCGCCGGGTCGAACTCGAAGCGCACCGCGTGCAGTTCCGCTTCGGTCGGCACCATCTCCGGCCGGAAGCGGCGCAGGTATTCCATCAGCACGAGCGAATGCTTCTGTTCCTCGAAGAACCACACACTCATGAACGCGGAAAAGTCGCTGTCGTGCCGGTTGTCGCGCAGGAACATTTCCGTCGCGGGCAGCGCCGACCATTCGGTGATCGCGTTCATCCTGATCGTCTCCGCCTGCTCGTCGCTGAGCAGTGAGGCGTCGAACCGGTTCCACGGAATGTCCTTCTCCATGTCCCAGCGGACCGCTTCAAGCGACCTGAAAAGTTCCGGATAGAGCATCGTCGTCACCGTCGTCGAAAGGCGTTCGGGCCGGGCGCAGTCATGCCGACTGCGTGGACGCCGGTGCGGCCGCTTCGGCGTCGGGCGCGCGATCGTCCGCATCGTCGTCCACCGTGCGCGGCGACAGCTTGCCGCGCAGCAACGCGGAATAGAACTGCCGGTACGTGCGGTGGTAGTAGCGGATACGCGGCGCGATCGCGCCATGCAGGTCGTGCAGCCGCTCGATCGGCAGGTTCGGCATCATGTGGTGCTCGACATGATAGTTGTTGCCGTTCGTGAACCACGTCATGAATGCGTTGCTCTCGATCGTCCGCGTGTTGCGGAATGGATCGGTACTCGTCAGGTCGCAGCGATAGTGCTCCGGCATCTCGACCAGCGCATGCACGGGCGCCGCGACGAACACGAGCGGCACGACCCACACCCACACGACGAACCACGTGTGCAGCGCGAACGACAGGCCGGCCAGCAGCGCGATCGCCGCGACCATCAGCAGGTGATCGCGGCGGATCGCCCGCGACACGAGCGGGTTGTCGCCGAAGCGCGCGCCCGGCACGACGAGTTTCGCGACGTTCTTCGCGAACTGGATATAGTGCGCGGCCATCGACAACCGCCATGCCCACAGGCCGAGGTTGACGACGGGGCTGGCGCCGTACTGGTCGCCGTAGTCGAAGAATTCCTTGTTCTCGGGCGTGCCGAGCAAGCGGTGATGGCGCAAGTGGCTATCCTGGTACGCATGGAAAGACACGAGCATCGGCATGCCGACCAGCACGCCGAACACCATGTTGAGGCGCTTGCTCCTGAACCCCTGGTAATGCAGCGCCTGGTGCTGCAGCTCGACGCCGTGCGCATACATCGCGCCGATCAGCACGACGCCGACGATCTTCAGGAATACCGACGCCGATAGCGCGAACATCATGCCGTGCGCGATGAGCGCGACGTAGACCGCCAGCTTCAGCGAGAAAACCACGCCGCTCGGGCGGCTCTTCAGGTCTGCAACCGGTTTCGGGCGGGCGACAAGCGATGAGGTGACGGACAAAACGCTCTCCTTGGCCGGACCCTCGCCCGGCACCGTGGACATTGACGACGCTGGCGCGCTGCCGGGTTGCAATTCTTCTGTGAGTCGATGTTTCGGACAAACGAATTTTCCGAACGCATTGCATGACGCCCGCGCATGAGCGCACCACATCGTGAACTAGACGACCGGTCGAATGCGTATCGACCGTTCACCTCGGGCCTGTTCACGCTAATAACGGGCTTGCGCTGGTGGATGCGTGCCGCGCATGCATAGCCTGCGTAGATTCCGTTTGTCGCGTTGCATCGATCCGGCAAGAATCCCCCTCACTCGACGAACGGCGCCGCCGGCACCGTGGCGCGAGCGGCCGTGTTCCTCAACGGGAGATCCTCGTGACGAAGTGCGCATCCACCATTCATCGCCTGATCGAATCGCTCGAGGACGTCGCGGGCGCCACGCATCGCATGACGTTCGTCGACGATGCGGGCCGCGAAGCGGACATCACGTACCGGCGCTTCGCGGAAGAGGTGTTTCGCCAGGCCGGCGCGCTGCGCGAGCTTGGCGTCCGCGAGAACGACATGGTGATGCTCGCGCTGCCCGCATCGGTCGAGCTCGCGGCCGCGATGATGGCCTGCGTGATGACGGGCGCACTGCCCTGCACCGTGCCCGTCCCCGTGCGGCGCGCCGCCGCCGGGCGGCAGGTGGTCGACGTCGCATGCGAGCTGTACCGGCCGCGCGTCGTCGTCGCCGCGGATGCGCAGTCCGCCGCGTGGCGCGACGACGCGTTTCCCGCTGCGTCCACCCGCGTCGTCGATCTCGCGACGCTGTCGATCGCCGCGGATGCCGGCACGCGCGCGCTGATCAGCGCGAAGAGCGGCCGTGATCCGCATCACGTGCAGCTCACGTCCGGCTCGACGTCGCATCCGAAGGCAGCCGTGCTCAGCCACGAGAACGTGATTGCGAACGTGCTCGGCATCGGCGGATCGGTCCGCTTCGACATCGCGGCCGGCGACGGCACCGCGTCGTGGCTGCCGCTCTATCACGACATGGGGCTGCTCACCCTGCTGTCGAACCTGCACTACCGTGCGCCGTTGCTGATGATGCAGCCGAACAGCTTCATCCGGAATCCGCTCGGCTGGTTGAAGCGCATCGCATCGGCGCGCGCGACGACGACGTCGGTGCCGACCTTTGCGCTGCGCTACTGCGTGCGCCGTTTCAATGCCGCCGCGATGGACGGCGTCGACTTGTCCGCATGCCGCAACATCTTCATCGGCGGCGAGCGCGTGGACGACACGACGCTGCGCGATTTCGCCGCCACGTTCGCGCCGTACGGGCTCGCGGCGTCGGCATTGCAGCCGTGCTACGGAATGGCCGAGTCGACGCTCGCGGTGTCGATGCACCGTGCCTGGCATGAAGGTGCGGTCGACGGCGCGCCGTACGTGATCGCGGACACGCTCGACCGTCGCGCGCTGATCGAGCGCCGCGACGCGCAACCGGTCGCCTCGAACGACGGCGACGCCAAGGAAACCGAAACCGTGCTCGCGATGGGCACGCCGATCGACGGGATGGCATTCCGCATTCTCGACGACAGCGACCACGCACTGCCGAGCCGCGCCGTCGGCGAAGTCGCGATCCGCGGCACGTCGGTGATGCTCGGCTACCTGAATCCCGACGACGGCACGATCGCCGCGCCGCTGACGGCCGACGGCTGGTTCCGCACCGGCGACATCGGTTACGTCGCCGACGGTCAGCTTCATATCCTCGGCCGCAAGAAGGAAGTCATCATCATTCGCGGCAGCAACTACTTCCCGCACGAGATCGAGGAGGCGCTTGCGTCGCACAGTGCGCTACGCAAGAGCACCTGCATCGCGTTCGGACTGCCCGATCCCGAAACGGGCACCGAGCGGCTGGTCGTCGCGATCGAAGCGCGGCCGGTCGACGCGACGCCGCAAACTCGCACCGAGTGCCAGCAACTGCTCGCGTCGCGCATCGGGTTCGCCGCGCAGGATCTGTGCTTCGTCGAACCCGGCTCGCTGCCGCGCACGACGAGCGGCAAGCTGCAGCGCCTGAAGTGTCGCGACCTCTATGCAAACGGCGCGCTGCCCGTGATCCATGCGCCGGCTGCCGTTGAAGTCGGTCAGGGAGCGTACGCATGACATCCGCATCGCTCCCGCCGGTGCTCGAGCTGCGCGACGTCTCACGCGTCTACGAGGGCGCGGGCCGCGTCGTCGCGGTGCGCGGCGCGACGATCTCGATCGGCCAACGCGACGTGGTCGCACTCGTCGGCCCGTCGGGCAGCGGCAAGAGCACGCTGCTCAACCTCGCGGGTTTTCTCGACGTGCCGAGCACCGGCGAACGCTGGCTCGAAGGCCGCCGGATCGACGATGCGCCGGACACGCTCGAACGGATTCGCCGCGAACGCATCGGCTTCGTGTTCCAGCAGTTCAACCTGATTCCGGTGATGTCGGCGCTCGAGAACGTCGAGCTCGGCTGCTTCGCATGGGGCACGCCGCGCACACGCCGCGAGCGTGCCCGCGCGATGCTCGACGCGGTCGGGCTCGCCGCGCGCGAACGCCATCGCCCCGGCGAACTGTCCGGTGGCGAGCAGCAGCGGGTCGCGCTGGCCCGCGCGCTGGCCAAGGAACCGGCCATCGTGATCGCGGACGAGCCGACCGCGAGCCTCGACAGCACCAACGCGCTGGCGGTCGCCGAGCTGATCCTCGACACCAACCGCACGCTGGGAACCGCCTTTCTGATTGCGTCGCACGACGATCGTCTGTGCGCGCGCCTGCCTCGCCGCATCGAGATGCGCGACGGCGTACCGGGAGTGAACCGTGAACTGGTCGACGTTTGCGTGGCGTAACCTCTGGCGCAACCGGCGCCGCACCGTGCTCACGATGGCGATGATCGGCGTCGCCGCGTTCGCGTCGAGCCTCGCGCTCGGTTACGTGATCGCGACCTTCGACGCGGTGCGCGAAGGGTCGATCGACAGCGGCGTCGGTCATGTGCAGGTGCTGCATCACGGCTACCTCGACCTGATCGGCGAGCGGCCGCTGCAATACGGGCTGACCGCCGACGAGCAGGCCGCCGCGGCGCGCGCCGTGGCCACGCTGCACGACGTCGCGACGACCGCGCGCGGCATCGACTTCGACGGGCTGGTCTCGAACGGCGATCTTAGCTACGGCTTCGTCGGCGAAGGCATCGAGCCGAATCGCGAGCCGCCCGGCTTCTTCGACTATCACACGGTGCTGTCGGGCCGCTACCTGTCGCCGACGAATGCCGGCACCGAAGTCGTCGTCGGCGCCGAGCTCGCGCGCAAGCTCGGCGTCCACGTGGGCTCGGTCGTGCAACTGATGGCATCGACCGCGCACGGCGGCATCAACGCGACCGACGCGCAGATCGTCGGCGTGATGAGCACCGGCAACAAGGACGTCGACGAGCGCATCGTCAACGTGACGTTCACCGCCGCGCAGGCGCTGCTGCGCACCGACCGCGCGTCGCGCATCGCGGTGTTCCTGTCGGATACGTCGCACACGCCGGCCGCCGCCGCGACGCTGCGCGCCGCGCTGCCATCGCTCGACGTGAAGACCTGGGACCAGCTCGTGTCGCTCTATCACCAGGTCGTCGCGCTGTACAAGAACCAGTTCTCGGTATTCGGCGCGATTCTCAGCGTGACGATCCTGCTGTCGATGAGCAACTGGATCCTGATGAGCATCGTCGAGCGCCGCCGCGAGATCTCGACGCTGCGCGCACTCGGCGTGCCGGCCGCCACGGTGCGCGGCGTGCTGATCCAGGAGACCGCGCTGCTCGGCCTGCTCGGCGCGGCCGCCGGCATCGCGGTGGCGCTGCTGACGATGGTCGCGCTCAATCACGCGCAGATCCACCTGCCCGCGCCGCCGGGCCGCGTGAAGCCGATCCTGCTCGAATTCACGGTATCGCCGGCCGCCGTGGCCGCCGTCGAAGGCGCGTTCGTCGTGCTCGGCGTGGCCGCCGCGCTGCTCGCGACGCTCGGACTCGCCAAACGCAACATCCTCGAAGGACTCGCCCCATGATCCGCATTCGCATCATGAACGCCGCTTTCGCCGCGCTCGTCGCGTGCGCGCCGGCCGCCCACGCGGCCGACGCACCGACAGCACAGACCATGCTCGCCCGTGCCGACGCGTATCGCAGCACGGCCGCCGATACGCAGACGAACATCGAGATCACGAACCTGGTCGGCGGACAATCCGGCGACGCGACGCGCTATCTCGTCTATACGCGCGGCAACGGCGACACGCTCGCGCTGACCCGCAGCGGCGAGAACGACGGCCAGAAGTACCTCGCAACGACGCGCGGGCACTGGTTCTACGTGCCGAACACGCGCAGCGCGGTGCGCATCAACGGAATGCAGCGGCTGCAGGGTGAAGTCGTGATCAGCGACATCACGCGCACGCACTGGGCGGACAGCTACCGCGCGACGGCCGCGCCCGGCACGACGGCGATCGCCGGCAAGCCGGCCACCGAGCTCGACCTGACCGCGACCGATCCCGACAACGTCTATCCGACGATCAAGCTGTGGGTCACGCCCGACAGCGACGTGCCGGTGCGCGCGCAGTTCTTCCTGGCGAGCGGCCTGCTGTTCCGCAGCGCCGATTTCTCCACGCCGGTCGATGCGAACGGACGCAAGGTGATCCGCAAGATCACGTACCGCAACGAGATCGAAAAGCAGCGCGCGAGCGTCGTCGACATCCTCGACGGCCAGCCGCGCAAGATTCCGTCGGGCTGGTTCAATCCCGACACGCTTGCCGATGGCCAGTGACAACGAGGCCCGCGCCGATGCCCATCGTGACCGCTTCCGTCCGTCGCCCGACCGCGCAAACCGCGCATGGCATCGCGCCGCGCTCGCCGTCCCGCTCGTGCTCGGCTGCACGTTCGCGCATGGAGAATCGCTGATGAACCAGTTGAGCACGCTGAACGGCATCGCGTACACCCGCTCCGTCGACAGCATGGACGGCCATGCGCTGCTCGGCAACCTGATCGGCGACCAACCGCGCAACCAGCAGGAAGCCGGCCTGCTCGCCCGCATCGATGGCGAGAACCTGTTCATGAATGCGCGTGTCGTGGCCAGCAATCACTCGCTCGGCGCACAGGCGAGCCGCTTCAACGAGGCCGGCGTGCGCTACGCGTTCGACAACGGCATCACGGTCACGGCCGGCAAGCGGATCGACCCGCTCGACACGTCGCAGGCGTTCTTTCCGCTCGGCTTCTTCCAGAAGCGGGCCGCGACCGCGGATATCTACGATCGCTACGGCGACGTCGAAGGCACGCCGCTCGTCGAGGCGAAATGGGCCGGCGAACAGACCACGCTGCAGTTCATCGCCGGCGAGAACCGCACGTTGCGCAACGACGTCGACAACCGCGACGTGCAGGGCGCGACGCAGCTCGTGCGCGGCGCGTACAACTGGTCGGGCGGCTCCGCCGCGTTGCTGGCCGGCCGTCACGCGGGCCGTGGCGGCGCCGGCGCGACGCTGTCGTTCGACGTCGCGCGCTCGAACACCGTCTACGCGAGCGCGTGGCTCGAACGCGGCACGACGCGGCCGCTGCCGGCGTTCATCGCGAACGGCACGCCGCTCGATTCGGCGGCGGCCTACGACGCGGTCGATCGCCGCAACGACCGCCAGGTCATGTGGCGCAGCGCGGTCGGGATGCAGAGCGCGCTGCCCGGCAACCTGTCGCTGATCGTCGAGTGGTCGCACGACGAGGCGCGCTACGACGCAAACCAGTGGCGCCAGATGGTCGGCGCGGTCCGCGCGAACAACGCGCTGCTGCCCGTCGCGCCCGGCGCCGCGCTGGCCGGCCTCGGCGGCACGGCCGATTTCGTGAGCGTCGACGGCAACCTGCGCGACTACCTGTTCGCGCGGCTCGGCAAGAAAGTCGGCCGTATCGAATATTCGTTGCGCGGCGTCTATTCGCCGCAGGACAAGGGCCTGCTCGCGATCGCCCAGGTCGTCGCCGACGTGAACCAGCGCGTGAGCGTCGATGTCGCGCTCTCGCACGCATTCTCCGACAGCAACTCCGAGTACCGGATGGTCGGTCTCGGCACTCGCATCGACGCCGCCGTGCGCGTGCGCTTCTGACAGGAACCCTGCCATGTCCACGCTTTCCGTCCCCGCTCCGTCCGCCGGCCCGATGTCGCCCCCGCTGCTGCGCGTGGCCGACCAGGCCGCGTATCCGGTGCTGCGCCACCTCGACACGATAGGCACGCTCGGCACGCCGCCGCACGCCGCGGCCCGGCTCGTCGAAGCCGCTGCGGTGCGGCTGCTCGACAGCGAGATGGTGATCGGACTGCGCGCCGCCACGCCGGACGTGCTGCCCGATTCGTCCGCATCGACGCCGTTGCGGCACGACGAGGCGCCGCTCACCGAAGCGCTGCTCGAACAGATCGGCCGCGAAGGCTTCCACCACCTGTTCAAGCCGTTCATGCGCGCGTTCATCCGCATCATGTTCGGACTGTTCTTCTCCGACGACCAGAACCGCCGTGCGTGCGACTGCATCGACGCCGGTCACAACTTCGCGTTCCTGATGAGCGACGGCGGCGGCCCGACCCTTGCCGCGTGGCGCACGGTCGTGCGCAGCGACGACAGCGGCCTCGCGCTCACCGTCGACAAGGTGTGGGGCATCGAGGCGCACCGCGACTGCATGGCGGTCGTCGCGGCGCGCTTGCCGGGCGTGATGTTCCCGGCCGCGTATCTCGTGTGGCCCGACGAGTATCGCAAGCTGAAGCGCGCGACCTGTGGCGCGCCGTTCCTCGCGGGCAACCTGCAGCTGGCGAACGTCGGCGGCCAGGTGCGCGTCAGCGCCGAGGATCGCCTGCGGATCGGCGGCCCGACCGTGTTCAACAAATACCTGACCGTCGTGCGGCCGTACTTCGTCCGCGCGCTGATGGCGCACGTCGGCTGGCTCGAACGGACCGGCCGTGTCGAACTCGACGCCGACGCGCGCGCCGTGCACCGCTTCATCGCGGACGCCGCGCGCAGCCAGACCGACGACGCGCACTACAGCTTCGGCAAGGTGCAGCGCGTGCTCGCGATCAAGCTGCTGTCGAACGAGTTCCTGACGGCACTCGTGCGCGACGGCAAGGTGGCGGCCTTCGACGACCAGCGCGACCTGCTGGCGTTTTCGAAGATGGAAGGCAGTTCGTACCGTTGTTATCACGAGCTTCGCAAGAGCCTGCGCTGCGAAGCCGGTAGTTGACCCACGCGACAGGCCGATCGATCCCGATCAACCCACTTCAGACCAAGGAGCTCCTCTCATGACGACCCAGAACGTTCCGGCCGACGCGCTCGACATCCTGTCACGCGAAGTCGCGAAGATCCTCAACGTCGAAACCGTCGACACCGACGCCGGCATCGGCGAACTCGGCATCGATTCGCTGAACATCGTCGAGCTGATCGTGTTCTGCGAACAGCTCTACGGGTCGATCGACCCGGAAGCGCTGAACATCACGCAGTACACGACGCTTCAGCAGCTCGACGCGCAGCTGCGCCGCCAGCAGCACGCCGCCTGACACGACGATGCTCGCGCCTCTTGCCACCGTGGCGGCAGCCGCCGTCCAGCCGGCCCCGGCGACCGCGCTGACCGTGCAGGCGCTCGCGTACCGGCGCGTCGCGCCGTCGCGCGACGGCGCGGCCGTGCCGCTCGACGACACGGCACACGCGATCGGCACGCTCGCGTGCGCCGAACGCGAGCGGCTGTGCGGCGCGATCGGCGCGGACGACTACGTGGTCAGCTCGACGATCCTGTCGATGCTGCTGATGAACGATTCGCCGCAGCACCGCGTATTCGCGAAGGCACTCGCCGGCGCGAACGACTACACGCCCGACTGGATGACCTGCTCGTACGAATGCGCGGGCTGGGGCCATGTGCTGCGCCGCACGCTCGCGACCGCGGCCGAGACCGGGCCGCGCACGCTGCTGCTGCAGATCGTCGACATCGACGTGCACGGCTATACGTACTGGCACGGCAACCCCGCATGGGGACGCTCGGGCTTCGGCGTCTGCACGCTGCTCGTCGATGTCGGCCGCGCACCCGCGCAGTCGGTGCTGGCCGACGCCGCGCCGCCGGCCAGCGCGGTCGTGCGGCTGGGTCGCGACATCCGCACCTTCTGCGCGGCGCGCCCCGGCGTGCACGCGGCGCTGCCGTTCTTTCCGGCCACGTCGCGCCGCGCGCTGCTGGCGTCCGTCGGCAAGACGCCGCTGCTGCCGGACGGCCACGGGCTGTTCGGTCATGCGTTCGGCAGCGATCCGTGGCTGTCGGTGCTGCTCGCGCACCGCGACGGCGACACGCCGCGCCGCGCGGCCGTCTGCTCGCTCGCGCTGAACGGCTATTACGCGATCGCCGACGTCGCGTTCGCGCCGGACGCGATGTTCTCTCTCGAAGGCGAGGCGTGACATGGTGCGACCCGTTCACTTCACCTACCGGATCGAACGCGATGCGCAGCGGCCCGTCGCGGTCGCGGCGAGCGCGTACCGGATGCCGCTCGACACGCCCGCCGACTATGCGCGGGCCGCGCTCGCGGAAGCGGCCTGCAACGCGTACGACGCCGGCGACGCATCCGGCGGCGAACGCCGCGTGCTGCTCGACCATGTCCAGTATTTCGCATTCCTCGCCGAAACCACCGTGCGAATCCGCGACGCCGTGCATCCGGACGCCCGCGTGTTCATCGAAGTCTGCGCGCCGTATTTCGGCGCGCTGCCGGCCGAACTGCTCGCGCCGCACGTGCTGCTCGGCGTGCACCTGTACGACGAAGCGCTGCGCGATGCCGCGCGCGGCGCGCCCGTCGTATGGATCGGCGACCGGATCCTGCGCGATGCCGAGTTCGCCGGCGACAACCGCGTGTGCTGCGCGATCTGGCCCGCGCGGCTCGCCGACGCGTTCGACGCGCAACTGCGCGGCCCGTGGCCGTCGTATGCGATCCGGCTCGTGCCGCATCCGGGCGCGTCGCGCGCCGCCGTCACGTTTTCCGATTCCGCCCATCATTCCGGCGCCGCCGCGCGGCCGGGGAGACCTTGACATGACTCACACGCTCACCGTTATGCAGGACACCGCCGATATCCGCTGGTCGATGCCCGTCGACGCGCTGATGTCGAACGACTACGCGCTGCGCGAAGAGGCGCTGAACCGGCTGTACGAAAAGGCGAAGGCGTCGCAGTGGGACGTCGCGACCGACGTCGACTGGAGCCACGACCTCGACCCGGCGAATCCGCTCGGCATGCCCGACCCGACGCTGCTGATCTACGGGACCGAGCTGTGGGGCAAGCTGTCCGACACCGACAAGCGCGAGGTGCGCCATCACGCGCAGGGCTGGCTGCTGTCGCAGATCCTGCACGGCGAGCAGGCCGCGCTGATCTGCGCGTCGAAGCTCGCATCGGCCGAGTCCGGCCTGAGCGCACGCCTGTGCGCGGCCGCGCAGATGATGGACGAAGCGCGCCACGTCGAGGCCTACGCGAAGCTCGTCAACGAAAAGCTCGACGTCAGCTACCCGATGAGCCGCTCGCTGAAGGGGCTGCTGCACGACACGATCACGAGCAGCGCGCTCGACATGACGAACCTCGGGATGCAGGTGCTCGTCGAGGGCATCGCGCTGTCGATCTTCCAGAGCGTCGTCGCGTACAGCACCGATCCGTTCATCAAGGATCTGTTCATGCGGATCCAGCGCGACGAATCGCGTCATTTCGCGGTCGGCCGGATCACGCTGTGCCGCGTGTACGCGGAGATGAGCTCGCACGAGCTGCGCGAGCGCGAGCAGTTCGTCTGCGAAGGTGCGGCCGTGCTGTACGAGCACCTGTGCGCGGACGACATCTGGGAACCGATGGGGCTGTCGAAGCGTGAATGCAGCGCGATGGTGCGCGAATCCCCGGTGTCGAGCTCGATCCGCCGCTCGATCTTCCGGCGCCTCGTGCCGACGATCCGCGAGATGGGCCTGCTCACGCCGACCGTGCAGGCGACCTTCGAAAAACTCGACGTCCTCGACTACGCGGCGATGCCGCTCAACTGACATGACGATGCCCACCTCCCACGCATCCCGCGACGCCGGCTTCTGGATCGGCATCGACGCGGTGGCCTACGAGCTGCCGGGCCTGCCCGTCGATATCGAGACCTGGGCCGCCGAACGCGACTACCCCGCGCAGCGGGCCGCGGCGATCGCGCAGTCGGGCAGCCGCTATTTCCATATGGCGCTCGACACGAGCGAGACCGATCTCGCGATCGCGGCGGCCGGCCGCCTGCTCGACACGGCCCGCGTGCAGCCGTCCGACATCGGCGCGATCGTGCACGTGCACACGCAGCAGTTCAGCGTGCCGCCCGCGCCGCGCAGCCTGCCGCACGAACTCGCCGCGCATTTCGGCATCGAGCCGCTGTGGCTCGGCTCCGTCGCGCAACTGAACTGCGTGTCGGTGGCGGCCGGCATCGAGACGGTCCGCGCGCTGATGCGCAGCCATCCGCAGCTCGACGCGGCGCTCGTCGTATCGTCCGACCGCGTGTACGGCGAGGATTACCGGATGCGGCAGATGACGGGCGTGCAGTGCGACGGCGCGGCCGCGATGCTGATCGCGCGCAACAGCACGAAGAACCGGCTCGGCGGCATCGCGATCGAGACGCATGCGAAATGGCACCGCGGCTCGGATACCGTCGCCGCGAACGAGGCCGACCTGATCATGATGGAGTGGCCGTACACGCGCAAGGCGATCGACGCGGCGGTCGCGCTCGAGCCGCACGCGCTCGATGCATACGAACTCGTGCTGCCGCACAACGCCGACCTGCCCGGCTGGAACGCGCTGTGCCGCGCGATGCGCGTGCCGGCCGAGCGACTGTATGCAGAAAATATCTTTGCGCGCGGCCACGCATGCTGTTCGGATTTCCCGATCAACCTGGCCGACGTCGGGCTCGATGCGGTCGCGCACGGCAAGCGCGTGCTCGGCGTGATGCAGTCGAACTGCGGCGCGTATGCGGCCGCCACGCTCCATCCGGTGGATCGCCATGACGCGTGAACGCCCGCTTCCGCCCGCCGGCGATCACGCATGGATCGCCGACCTGCGCACGCCGTGCTACGTGTACGAGCCGGAAGTCGCGATCGCGCGCTATCGATCGTTGAAGGCGCATCTCGGTACGAAGCTGATCGTGTCGCTGAAGGCGAACCCGAACCAGGACATGCTCGCGCGCTGCGCGCATGCGTACGAGGACGGCGTCGAGCTCGCGAGCCGCGGCGAACTCGACGCGGTGATCGGCCGGATCAAGACGCCGCGCTACCTGAACAATCCGTCGATGGACGAGATGTTCATGCGTGCGGGGCTCGCGTCGCGCTGCCATTTCGTGCTCGACAACCCGGACGCGGTCGCGCGCTTCGTGCCGCTGGCGCGCGAGGCGGCGGCCGGCGGCAGCACGCCGGGCCCGGTCCTGCTGCGCCTGAACGCCGGCGCGCTCGCCGGTGACGACGCGCGCGCGCTGTGGCATGACCACTTCGGGATGACGCCGAACGAAGCGCACGACGCGGTGCGCACGCTCGCCGCCGCCGGCTTGGCCGTAGCCGGGCTGCACGTGTTCTCCGGCCCGCATTCGTTCATCCGCCAGGATGCGACGCAACCCGACACGCTCGTGCTGCCCGCACGGCTCGCGGCGCTCGCACGCGATCTCGCGCCCGCCAACGGCGCGCCGCTCGGCTCTCTGAGCCTCGGCGGCGGCTTTGCCGACGATCATCCGGGCGATGCCGCGTTCGCGCGCTATGCGACCGCGCTCGCGCCGCTGGCCGGCGATTACGCGCTGGCGCACGAAGCCGGCCGCGCAATCTTTGCCGACGCGGGCGTGTTCGCGACCCGCGTCGTCGCGGTCAAGGCGTGGCAGGACCGCACGATCGCCGTCTGCGACGGCGGCCTGTCGCATGCGTTCCTGCTCGCGCAGACCGAATCGGTGATGCGCCGCCTTGCCGCGCCGTCGCTCGTGCGCCGCACGCCTGCGCCGCCATCGCGCGGCGTGCCGACGATCTACGCCGGCAGCACCTGCAGCCGCGCGGACGTGATCGGCCGCGACGACACCGGCGCACCGCCGCAGGTCGGCGACATCGCCGTGTTCGCGCGCTGCGGCGCGTATCACCGCACGTACTCGATGGCGCATTTCCTGTCCCACGACGCCGCGCACGTGTACGTGCGGCCCGCCTGACACATCCAGAGAGAGGAGCCGATCATGAACGCACTGATCAGCGTCGCCGACCTGCTCGAGCACGGCGCACAGCGCTGGCCGCAGCATCTCGCGTATGCCGACGGCGGCGGCGCGATGACCTACGAACAGCTCGCGCGCGCGGTCCGCCGCGCGGCCGCCGCGCTCGCGTCGCGCGGCGTGCTGCCCGGCGAGCGCGTCGCCATCTACGCGCCGAAGCGCATCGAGACCGTGGTCGCGATGCTCGCGGCCAACGCACTCGGCGCGATCTTCGTGCCGGTCAATCCGCAGTTGAAGGAAGCGCAGATCGAACACATCGTCGCCGACAGCGGCGCGGCATTGTTCGTGACCGGCGCGCAGCGGCTCAAGCGTCTGCCGGCACTCGCATCGCTGGTCGGTACGCGCGTGCTGCTGATCGAGGAACTGGCCGATGCGATCGCCGCGCCGGGCGACGCGCCGGCGCCGGCCCCCGCGGGCCGGCCGGTCGACGACGATCCGGCCGCACTGCTCTACACGTCCGGCTCGACCGGCAAGCCGAAAGGCGTCGTCGTGTCGCACCGCAACCTCGTAGCGGGCGCATTCAGCGTGGCCGCATACCAGGGGCTGGCCGACGACGATGTCGTGCTCGGCGTGCTGCCGCTCAGCTTCGATGCGGGCCTGAGCCAGCTCACGACCGCGCTGGCGTCCGGCGCGTGCTACGCGCCGCTCGACTTCCTGCAGCCGGCCGAGGTGCCGCGCCATTGCGACACGCTCGGCGTGACGTCGATCACCGGCGTGCCGCCGTTGTGGATGCAGCTCGCGTCCGCCGGCTGGAGCGACACGGCGCGCGCGCGGATCCGCCGCTTCGCGAACACCGGCGGCCACCTCGCGACGCCGCTGCTGCACCGCTTGCAGGCGCTGTTCACGAACGCCGCGCCGTACCTGATGTACGGGCTGACCGAAGCATTCCGCTCGACGTACCTGGCGCCGGCCGACGCCGCGCTGCGCCCGACGTCGATCGGCAAGGCCGTGCCGAACGCGGAAATCCTCGTGCTGCGCGCGGACGGCAGCGAATGCGCGGCCGACGAGCCCGGCGAACTCGTGCATCGCGGCGCGTTCGTCACGCTCGGCTACTGGAACCGGCCCGAGCTGACCGCGCAGCGCTTCCGCGCGCTGCCGCGCCGGCACGGCGAGATCCCGCGCGGCGACGTCGCGGTGTGGTCCGGCGACATCGTGCGGCGCGACGCGGACGGCTACCTGTACTTCGTCGCGCGCGGCGACGACATGATCAAGACGTCCGGCTATCGCGTGAGCCCGACCGAGATCGAGGACGTGCTGTTCGCGCTGCCGCACATCCGCGAAGCGGCGGTATTCAGCGTCCCTCACCCGGCGCTCGGCGAAGCGATCGCCGCATGCGTCGTGTCGACGCTCGACGCCGACGCGTGCCGTGCCGACATCGCGCGCGCCTGCCGCGACGCGCTGCCGACCTACATGAGCCCGCTCGTCGTCGAGCCGCTGCCGGCGTTGCCGCGCAACCCGAACGGCAAGATCGACCGCCCGGCGCTCAAAACCCAGTATCGCGACGCGTTCGCGCGCCCGAACCTCGAGGAGAACGCCGCATGACCCTGTCGACGCTCGATGAAACCTGCCTCGACGCGCGCCGCGTCGCCGCACCCGGCACGCTCGCGCTGTCCGGCGGCGTCGTGGTGCTGCCGCCCGCCGTCGTGTTCAGCGCGATCCAGGCGCAGGAGCGCCATCCCGGCTACCGGCACCTGCTGTTGCCGCAGGCGCGCTTTGCGCGGCCGCGCGGAACGGGCGCGCTGACGCCCGAAGAAGGCACGCGCCTCGCGCCGGGCGGCCGGCCCGCGCTGCGGGTCGCGCCGCCCGGGCGCAGCCTCGCCGATCTCGCCGCCGATGCCGCGCTCGACCTGCGCGACCAGCTCGGCTCCGGGCAACTCGCGCGCACGACCCACGTGATCGTCGCGAGCTGCGCGCTCAACGAAGGCATCGGCGACTCGGTCGTCGGCCGCATGCAGTACGAACTCGGCCTGCAGCGCGTGACGCCGTTCGCACTCGGCCAGAACGGCACGCTCGGCTGGTATTCGGCGCTGATGCTGCTCGACGGGCTGCTCGACGAAGGCGACCAGGCGCTCGTGATCCTGAGCGACAAGTGGCTCTACCCGTTCTTCCGCCAGTTCGGCGACCTGGTCGGCTACGGCGACGCAGCCGCCGCATTGCTCGTGTCGCGCGTCGGGCCGGCGCCCGAGCTGGACGCATGGGGCGGCGTGCGGTCCGTCGCGGTCGAATTCGGGCCATCGATCGCCGATCCGTGGGCCGACGCGCCGGCCGCGCTGCGCGACACGCTCGCGCCGGTCGCCGCGCGTGCGATCCGCCGCGCGCTCGATCAGGCGAACCTGCGCGCGAACCAGATCGACTGGTGCGTGCCGCCCGGCTTCGATCCCGGCTTCGCGGCACGCGTGGCCGACGCCGCGTCGATTCCGCTCGGCGCGCGGATCCAGCACGACGGGTCGGGCCATCTGTCGTCGGCCGAATCGGCGGCCGCGCTGATCCGGCTCGCGGGCGCGCTCGACGAAGGCGAGCGCCGCACGGTGCTCGTGTGGGACGCGGCACTGCATGGCGCGGCGGCAGCCGCCGTCGTCGACCTCGCCGGCGGCTTCGACGCCGCGCTCGATATCGAAGGAGATGCATGATGAGCGCCTACAAGGTGAGCCTGCGCGAACTGCGCTTTTTTCTGTGGGAGCTGTTCGAAGCGGATCGGCACTTTCTCGAGCACGGGCCGTACAGCACGCACGATCGCGCGTCGGTCGACGCGCTGCTCGAACGCGCGCGGGACTTCGCGCTCGACCTCGGCCGCAGCTACCAGCAGGCGGACGTCGAAGGCTGCACGCTGCTCGACGACGGCCAGGTGCGCATTCCGTCGCATTTCCACGCGCTGTGGGCGCGTTTTCGCGACGAATGGTCGAACACGCTGTTCGGCACCGCGCACGGGTTGCCGCCGATCGTCACGCAGATGATCTACGAGATGTTCATGGGCGCGAATCCGTCGTTCATGACGTACGGCGGCTTCACGCGCCCCGCGATCAAGCTGCTGCAGATGCACGGCACGCCGCACCAGAAGGCGCTGATCGCACCGCTCGAGGCGTACCGCTGGGACGCATGCTTCTGCGCGACCGAACCGCAGGCCGGCACCGACCTGACCGCGGTCGCGCTGCGCGCGACGCCGCTCGAACGCGACATCTACGCGATCGACGGCGAGAAGGTCTACATCTCGGCCGGCATGCACGAGCTGACCGAGAACACGCTGTATTTCGTGCTCGGCCGCATCGATACCGCGTCGCCGGACTCGTTCTCGCTGTCGTGCCTCGTCGTGCCGCGCTTCTGGCCGGACGAGGAAACCGGCGAGCTGCAGCCGAACCATGTCGACTGCATCGGCCTGCCGCGCAAGATGGGGCTCAAGGGCTGCGCGAACACGCACCTGGTGTTCGGCTCGAACGGCACGACCAAGGGCTGGCTGCTCGGCGGCCGGCGCAACGTCGGCCTGCTGCAGCTGATGCCGCTGATGAACCAGGCGCGGATGAGCACGGGGATGTTCGGCGTCGGCGTCGCGTCGAGCGCGTACCTGCACGCGGTCGAGTACGCGGGCCGCCGGCTGCAGGGCCGGCCGATCGAGCGCGCGTCGAACACGAACGCCGCACGCGTCGCGATCGTCGAGCACGCGGACGTGCAGCGCATGCTCGTCGACATGAAAAGCCGCGTCGACGGCTGCCGCGGCCTGCTCGGCAAGCTCGCGGCGACCGCGACGCGCGCGGCGATGCTCGAAGCGACACCCGATGCCGACCCGGCCGAGATCGAGCGCCATCGCAAGCTCCAGCTGCTGCTCACGCCGATCTGCAAGGCGTTCATCTCCGACCAGGCGTGGCGGATCTGCGAAACCGCGATCCAGGTGCACGGCGGGCTCGGTTATACCGACGCGAGCCCCGTCGAGCAGAACGCGCGCGACGTGAAGATCCTGTCGATCTGGGAAGGCACGAACTACATCCAGGCGCAGGACCTCGTGCGCGACAAGCTCGGCTTCGGCCGCCATTCGCGGCTGATCCAGTACTACCGCGTCGAGCTCGACGCGTTTCTTGCACGCCAGCATCACGCGGGCACGCACGCGGAACTGCGCCCGCTGTTCGACGCGCTGCGCGCGGGCGCCGACCGGATCGCCGCCGCGCTCGACGACATCGCGCGCGACGTGCAGGACGGCCACACGCACCGCAGCAGCCAGTTCTACACGCGCTTTCTCGAGATGTTCGGTGTCGTCACGTCGGCGTGGGTGCTGCTCGAATCGGCGACGATCGCCGCGCGCCGGCTCGACGCGCCGGACACGGCCGACACGCCCGCCGAACTCGCGTTCTATCGCGGCAAGCTGAAAAGCGCGCGCTACTACTTCGCGAACGTGCTGCCCGTCGTCGACCAGCACGCGGCGGTGATCGCCGCGATGGCGCAGGCGGCAATCAGCGTCAGCAGCGACGAACTCGCGCAGGTGGAATGACATGAACACCCCACTCGATTCCGGCGCGGCCGTCACGAACGGCGACGCCCCGCGCAACCTGCTCGGCCGCCCGGCGACCCGCCATCGCGGCACCGACATCGACGGCGCGACGCTCGAACCCGAAGCGCTGCGCGTGCGCGATCTCGACCTGAACGCGCTGATCGGCGCGACGACGTTCGAAGGTGCGCTCGCGCACCTGTGGTTCGACGTCGCGCCGGGCAGCAGTGAGCACGAAGCACACGAGGTGGCGATCCGCGCGAGGCTGGCTGCGTTCGCCGACGCGCTGGCGCCCGGTTCGGCCGCGCAGTTCGTCGCCGCGAACACCGGCGCGGCGGGCGTCGCGCCGGTGTTCGCGGCCGCGTCGGGCCTGTTGCGCGGCCTCGATGACGTACAGGCACGCGTGCACGGCGGCGAGCCGGACGACGCCGATCTCGACGCGATGCTGCTGTGCGCGGCCGCCACGCCGTTCCTGCTGCACGCGGCGATCGAGGGCCGGCCGTTCGCTGCCGGCGCCGGCGCATCGCTCGGCGCGGCCACAACGCAAGCGCAACGCATGCTCGTGCTGACCGGCGCGACGCGCACCAACGCAGCGGCGCAAGCCGCGATGGACATGCTGCTCGTCGCGTGGCATGCCGGCTTCGGCTACATCACGCCGACCGTGCTCGCGCCGCGCGTCGCGATCGGCACCGGCGTCACGCTGACGCAGGCGATCGCGGCCGGCTTCCTTGCAAGCGGGCCGTCGCACGTCGGCGCCGCGCTCGAAGCGATGAACTGGCTCGGCGCGCTCGCGCGGTCGGTGCCGGGTGGCGCCGGCGCACCAGCCACCGCACTCGACGAGGCCGGTCGTACCGCGATCGATGCGGCGCTCGATGCGAAACGCACGCTGTACGGCTTCGGCCATCCGCTGTTCGTCGCCGATCCGCGTCCGCCGCACATGCGTCGCCTGTTCGCGGCGCACGGCTTCGACGGCGCGTACGTGACGCTGTTCGACGCGTGTTGCGCGCAGGCCGACGCGCGCCGCGCGCTTCAGCCGAACATCGATTTCCTGACCGCCGCGACGCTGCTCGAACTCGGTGTCGCCGCGCCGTCGTGGGGCGTCGGCGTCGGGCTCGGCGCCCGCATCGCGGCGATGGCCGCGCATGCGGTCGAACGCCGCCGCCGCCCCGCGTTCGGCGTCAACAGCGCGACCGCGCGACGGCTGCTGGCCGCCGTGCCGGTCGGCTGGCTGTGATCCCTCCCCCTTCCGCAAAAGGAACGTCATGCTGCTCAAGAACCTGCGCCCGGCGAACGACTACGATCGCTTCGCCACCGAAACGCTCGAACCGTGGGACCTGCTGTTCATCAGCCGCATCCGCCAGCTGGCGCGCGGGATGACGCCCGGCGTGATCGCCGACATCGGCACGGCCACCGGCGTCGTGCCGGTGCGGCTCGCGACCGATCCGGCGATGCGCGGCTGGCGCTACGTCGGCATCGACCTCGATCCGGCGATGCTCGATGAAGGCCGCCCGCGCATCCGCGAGCTCGGCCTCGATGACACGGTCGAGATGCGCGTCGGCGATGCGCTCGCGCTGCCGTTCGACGACGGCACGCTGACGATGGCGGTCGGCCGCGCGACGCTGCACCACCTGCCCGACAAGGCACTCAGCCTGACCGAGATGTATCGCGTGCTGGAACCGGGCGGCATCGCGCTCGTGCACGACATGCGCCGCGATGCGCCGCAGCACCTGCTCGACCGCTTCACCGAGATGCGCGCCGCCGCCGACTATCCGCCGACCCACGTCGAGGAAAAGATCACGCTCGACGAAGCGCATGCGCTCGTCGCCGAAGCCGGCCTCGCGGACGTCGCGTCGATCTACAGCCCGAGCGCGGGGCTCGGCGCACTCGGCTTCGAAATCCTGCTGAAGAAACCGGCGCTGGCCTGAGCGATGACCGACCTCGCCTTCCTCGCCGCGCATGCCGCCGTACGGCTCGGCGCCGACGACGTCCACTGCGCGGCGGTCGCGCCCGGTGCGACGCTGCCGTTGTGCGTGACGCCGCGCAACGCCGAACTCGCGAACTCGCCGGACCTGTTCGTCGCGTGGTACCGCTCGCGGCTCGACACGATCGACACGCTGCTCGACGCGTGCGGCGCGCTGCTGTGGCGCGGCTTCGCGGTGCCCGATACCGCCGCGTTCGGCCGCCTCGGCGCGCTGTATCCGGCGCACGCGAACGGCTATACGGCGGGCGCCGCGCCGCGCCGGCAGATCGATGGCCAGGTGTACGAATCGACGCGCATGCCGCCGCCGTTCAAGATCGGGCTGCACCAGGAGATGGCCTACATGCCCGCGTTCCCGCGCCTCGTCGCGTTCTATTGCCGGCAGCCGGCCGACGCGGGCGGCGAAACGCCGATCTGCGACATGCGGCGCGTGACGGCACGCGTGCCGGCCGCGCTGCGCGAACGCTTCGCCGCACGCGGCGTGATGTACCTGCGCAATTTCGCGGCGCCCGGCGATCGTGCGGACGGGCCCGCCGCCAACCCGAACCTGCCGTTCGCCGCGTACCACCGGCCGTGGGACGACGCGTTCGGCACCGCCGAGCGCGACGAAGTCGAGCGGCTGTGCGCGGAGCGCGGCGTCGGCTGCCGCTGGCTCGACGACGGCAGCGTGACCGTGTCGCACGTCGGCAGCGCGCTGCGCGCGCATCCGCGCACCGGCGAGACGGTCTGGTTCAACCAGGCGAGTGCGCAGCACCCGAACCCGCGCTCGATGGGCGAGCTCAGCTACCGCTACCTGCAGCGCATGTACGGCGAACGCGCGGCGTTCCCGTACGAGATCCGCTACGGCGACGGTGCGCCGATGCCGTACGACGATCTCGCCGCGATCTACGACGCGCTCGACGACGAGGAACTGTCGTTCCCGTGGCAAACCGGCGACGTGCTCGTCGTCGACAACATGCTGGTCGCGCACGGCCGCAACCCGTACCGGGGCGCGCGCGATACGCAGGTCATGCTGTTCGACTGACAGGATGCAACGATGAGCGTCTCCTTCCTCGCCTCCGTGCGCGCGATGTTCGGCCCGCACACCGCGTTCGACCGGCCGCAGCGCTCGGGCACGCAGCCGCTGCCCGATGCGCATGCGCCGGGCGCGGCGCTCGGCGCGCGCGCGATCGACGTCGCGGCCGGCGATTTCCGCTTCTCCGCGCGGCACGTGCGATTCCGGCTCGGCGCGATCACCGCGATCGTCGGGCCGAACGGCTCCGGCAAGACCACGCTGCTCGAAACGCTGCTCGGCTTCCGGCGCGGCGGCAGCGACGTGCGCGTGCTCGACGTGCCGGCCGAGCGCTTCATGCGCGATACGCGGTCGCTGCGGCGGCTCGGTGCGCAATTGCAGAAGGTCGAGTATCCCGACCACCTGCGCGTGTCGGAGATCGTCGCGCTGCACCGCGCGATGTACGTGCACGCGGATGCGGCGATCACCGGCGCGCTCGGCATCGCCGAGCTGCTCGACAAGCCGTGCCGCGCGCTGTCGAAGGGGCAGCGCCAGCGCGTCGACCTGTACGTCGCGCTCGCGCACCGGCCCGAACTGGCCGTGCTCGACGAACCGTTCACCGGCCTCGACCGTCGTTATGCGGGCGTCGTGATCGACCTGCTGCGCCAGCGCGCGCGCGGCACGAGCGTCGCGATGATCTGCCACGCCGAGGAGGAACTGGCCGTCGTCGACGATCTCGTGTGGGTGCGCGACGGCGGCGTGCGCTACCAGGGCGACAAGGACGCGTTGCGCGCCGAGCTCGTCGGCGACGCGCGCGCGGTCCTGCATTGCCGCGACGAAGCCGATGCGCGCGCGCTGCGCAAGCGGCTCGCGGCGCTGCCCGGCGTGACCTGCGTGCGCGTGTCGGCGTCGCACGTCGTCGAAGCGTTCGGCGATGCGACGCTGCATCCGAACGTGCACCGGATCGTCGGCGAACAGGGCATCCAGCATCTCGCGCTCGCGCCCAGCACGCCGGGCGACCTGCTGCGCCTCTGCACCGAGGGCCCTGCCCATGACTAAGGTCTTCCTGATTCTCGTGCGCAACGAGCTACTCGGCTATCTGCGCAGCCGCTCGTCGCTGTTCTGGACGCTCGTGTTCCCGGTGTTCCTGCTGAGCGTGATGCTGTTCGCGTTCGGCGGCTCGGGCTCGCTCGGCACGGCCGACATCGCGTTCGCCGTGCCCGGCGGCCCGACACCGTACAGCCGCGCGTGCGAAGCACAGATCGTCGCAAGCCTGTCGCACAGCGACACGGTGAAGGCGACTTTTGGCGGCAACGCAGCGGCGGCCGATCGCGTCACCGTCGTGCTCGGCGCCGACGAACGCACGCCGGCGACGATCCGCTACGACTTCAACGGCTCGCTCGCGGTCAAGGCCGCCTCGCGGGTCGTCGAGATCGCGCTCGCGCGCTGCGCCGCGCAGCGGCTCGGGCTGCCAGCCGCGCAGGCGCGCTTCGAGAACGCGGTGCCGGCGCGCCGCCCGTTCGACTATGGCGCGTTCTTCGCGACCGGCATCCTGGTGATGGCGTTCATGGCAATCGGCCTCAACTCGACGACGACCGCGATCGCGTCGCTGCGCGAGCGCAATACGTTCAAGCTGTACGTGTGCTTCCCGGTCTCGCGCGGCGTGTTCCTCGCCGCGCTGATCGTCGCGCGGATGGCGATGATGGCGCTGTCGGCGCTCGTGCTGCTGACGGTCGCGCGCGTCGCGTTTGGCATCGCGCTGCCGATCGCGACGCCGGACGGGCTGCGTGCGTTGCCGATCGTGCTGCTCGGCGCGGCGATGGTGCTGAGCATCGGCGTGCTGCTCGCGAGCCGGACCCGATCGCTGGCGGCCGCCGAACTCGCGTGCAACGTCACCTACTACCCGCTGCTGTTCTTCAGCGACCTGACGATTCCGATGCACGACGCACCGGCATGGTTGAAGGCCGTGCTCGCGTTCCTGCCGACCAACCAGTTCGCCGTCGCGCTGCGCGGCGCGCTGGTCGACGGCGCGCCGTACGCGCAACTCGCGCCGCAACTGCTCGGCATGGCCGCGAGCACGGCGCTGTTCCTGTTCGCCGCCGCGCGGCTGTTCCGCTGGCATGACGCATGACGCGTCGCCCGCTGTTTCGACGAAGGAGAAAACCCGGATGAAATCGACCAATCCCATAACCGACTACCTTCTGCACGCCAGCAATTTCCTGCCGGCGATCGTGTTCCTGTTCTACGGCCGGCTCGGGCCCGAACAGCCGGACGTGCGCTGGACCCACGCGTTCCTGATCGGCGGCGTGCTCGCGATCGTGCACGGCGCATGGCTGATCCGCCGCGCGAACCGCAACAGCATCGCGATCGGCGTCGACCTGTTCCTCGTGATCGGCGCCGTGCTCGCGATCGTGTCGCCGACGGGTAGCCGTCTGTGGGGCGAGGAACTCGGGCCGGCCGCGATGCTCGTCTGCGTGCTGGTGGTCGGTATCGTGCATACCGCGTGGTCGGACGGCGGTTTCGTCGACGGCACGTTCGTCGATCATGCGCGGGCGCGTTCGCTGTCGCTCGTCCTGCTCGCCGTCACCGCCGTCGCGCTCGCGGTCTCGATCGCGATGCGGCACAGCCCGCTGTGGGGCGGCGTCGTGCCGCTGATCGCGCTGGTCGTCGTGCGTGGCCGCCTGCGCAAGCAGCTGGTGCGGGCGAGCTGACGATGAGCGCGCTGCCCGAACGCGCCACGCAGCGGCACGCGCTCGCCGCGACGCTCAGCGACGGCTGGCTCGAAGGCGCGTCGTGCGAGCCGTACGCAACGGATGCGGCGCTGTATGGCGGCGTTGCGCTCGGCGTTGCGCGGCCGGCATCGACCGCCGACACGAGCGCGCTCGCGCGCGTCGCCGCTGCGCACCGGATCGCGCTCGTCGCGCAGGGCGCGCGCACCGGGCTCGTCGGCGCCGCCGTGCCCGATCGCAGCGGCGCGCAATGCGTGGTGTCGTTCGACCGGATGCGCGCCATTCGCGCGTTCGATCCGGCGAACCGCAGCATCACGGTCGAGGCCGGCGCGCGCCTGTCCGACATCAATCGCGTGGCGGCCGAAGCCGGCCTCTGCCTGCCGATCGATCTCGGCAGCGATCCGGCGGCCGGCGGCCTCGTCGCCGCCAACGCGGGCGGCAGCCGCCTCATCAAGTACGGCGACGTGCGCCGCAACGTGCTCGGCGTCGAAGTCGTGCTCGCCGACGCGGCGGGCACCGTGATCGACGCGCTCGCGCCGCTGCGCAAGCGCAACGCGGGCTTCGACGTCACGCAGTGCTTCATCGGCGCGAACGGCGCCAACGGGCTCGTGACAGCCGTGTCGTTCGCGCTCGCCACGCTCGAACGGTCGTCGTGCGCCGCGTTCGTCGCGTTCGCGTCGTACGATGCCGCGCTCGCCGGCCTGCTCGCGTTCGAGCGCGCGTTCGGCGAACTGCTGTCGGCGTTCGAATTCATGTCGGCCGCCGCGGTCGGCTGCGTCGCGGCCGCGTTTCCGGCGTTGCGCATTCCGTTCGCGCCCGGCGATGCCGCGTGCTACGCGCTCGTCGAGATCGCAACCGGCATGCCGGGGCTCGATGCGCTGCTCGAGGAGCGCGCACTCGCGACGCTCGACGCGCTCGCGAACGAACGCGCGGTGCTCGACGCGGCCTGCGCGCCGGCGGAACGGTTCTGGCGGGTCCGCGACGCGCTGCCGGCTGCGGTCGCGCAGGACGGCATTCCGCTGTCGTTCGACGTGTCGTTTCCGCGCGGTGCGCTTGCGGCGTTCGTGACCGGCGCCGAGCAGTGGATCGCTGACGCGCATCCGTCGCTGCGCTGTCACGCGTTCGGCCATTTCGGCGACGGCGGCTGCCATCTCGTCGTGTCGATCCCGCACGCCGGTGCGGAACGATACGGCCCGCTGCAGCAGGTCGCGCTGCGTGGCGCGCTGTACGAGCGCGTCGTGCGCGCGGGCGGCTGCTTCAGCGCCGAACATGGCGTCGGGCCGGTCAACGTCGCGTATTACCGCAAGCACGTGCCGGCCGCCCAACGGCAGGTCGCCGCCGCCGTCCAGCACGCGATCGACCCGCTCGGGTTGATCGGGCGTGTTCGCTACTGACGCGCCGTATCGCGGCGCCACGGAGAATTCGAATGATGTTTCGACGCCCGCTTGCGCTGGGCCCCGTTTCCGAGCCGGACGCCGATCAACCGTTCTCCGGTATCCCGGCCACGCTGCCCGACTCGGGTGTCGTGGTCAACGTGCGCGGCGTCGCGTACGTGATCAGGCTGCCGCCGCGCGACCACGCGCGTCCGGCGTTGTGGCGCGATCTTGCGCAATGGCGCGACGATCGGTCGGGCGATGACGCATCGGGCGACGGCAGCGCGCCTGACACGCAACACGATTGATCGCTCGCGGCCCGACCGATGCGCGGGCGACCGGCAAGCAGGTGTCGAACGTGCCCGGCCCGTGCGTGGTTCAGCGCAGGATCGCATCCTGCCGCCCGACCGGCTTTCGGTTCGTTACGTCGCACGAAACGATCTCCATCCAGCTGACGCGCCTGCCCTTTCGCATGGCGATCCGCGCAATCGCGTTCGGGCGCGGCATCAGCCGGCGTGCGCCACACGAAAGACCGACATCGCAACCTGCATCGCGCTGGCCTGATGCTCGAGCGCTGTCGCGGCGGCACTGGCCTGTTCGACCAGCGCCGCGTTCTGCTGCGTCATCTGGTCCATCTGGGTGACGGCCTGGCCGACCTGGTCGATGCCGGCGCTCTGCTCGACCGTCGCCGTCGTGATTTCGGTCATGATCGTCGCAACGCGTCGCACCGACGACACGATCTCGCCCATTGCATGCCCCGCCTGCGCGACGAGCGCGTTGCCGTCACGCACATCGTCGATCGACGCGCCGATCAGTTCGCGGATCTCGCGCGCGGCGGTCGCGCTGCGCTGTGCGAGCGTACGCACCTCGCCCGCCACGACCGCGAAACCTCGCCCGTGCTCGCCTGCGTGCGCCGATTCGACCGCCGCGTTGAGCGCGAGGATATTGGTCTGGAATGCGATCCCGTCGATCATCCCGGTGATCTCCGCGATCTTCTGCGAGCTTGCATTGATCACGCCCATCATGTCGACCGCGCGGCCCACCAGTTCGCCACCGTGCTGCGCGAGGTTCGCCGCGCCGGCGGCAAGCGTGCTCGCCTGCTGTGCGTTGTCCGCGTTCTGGCGGACCGTCGACGTCAGTTGCTCCATGCTCGCGGCCGTTTCTTCGAGCGACGCGGATTGCTGTTCGGTGCGGCTCGACAGATCGAGGTTGCCCGCGGCGATCTCGCGCGCGGCCGTGTGGATCGCATCGCTGCTATCGCGCACGCCGGCAACGGTCGCCGCGAGACCGCGCTGCATCCGCTTCATCGCCACGAATAACTGGCCGATTTCATTGCTGCCGGCGTCCGGCACGTTCACGGTGAGGTCGTTCGATGCGATCCGGTCGAGCAACGCGGCCACGTTCGCGAGCGGCCGCGACACGATCCGGCGCAGCGCGAAGTGCGTCGCGACGATCAGCGCGAGCGCAAGCGCGACGCCGATGCCCACCATCGCGACGATGCGCGTGTAAGCGGCGTTGTCGTCGCCGATCGTTTCTTCCGACAGGCGGTTCGCGAGGCGCTGGAATTTCTCGACGTTCGCCGAATAGACCTGGCCGGCGATCGTGATCTCCTTGTCGTTGATCGTTGCATACGCAGCGGTATCGCCGTTGCGAAGCGCGTCGGTCGCGCGTGCGAGGACGGCGGCCAGTTGCGTCGACGATTCGACCAGTGCCCGTTTCAGGTCGGTATCGATACCGACAGCCGACGGAGCGCCCTGAAACGCCTGCGTTTCCTTCGCGGACAAATCGAACGTCCGCTGCGCGCTTTGCAGCGCCGAGTCGCGCTGCGCCGGGTCGTTGTGCTCCTTCAGCGCCGCGTACACGCGCACGAGTGCCGAGCGCGTCCGGGTGCTGTCCTTGTATGCGTCGTTGACCAGCAACGTCTGGGCGGCGATTTCATGCAGGCGCTTCGCGTTCGCGTTCGCGTTTCCGAGCGCAGCGATTCCGACGATGCCGCCGATGATGATCATCGTTGCAAAAGCAGCGAGCACGGCGAGCAAACTGTTTTTTACCTTCAGATCACGCATGATGGATCGCTTTTTTAAGTTTTACCTTATCGGTTAACGGCATGCGTTGCGTCAACTTGATGCGATGATGCGTCGCGCGTTGCGATACGCAACAGCGCGAAACGAGCGGCATGCGCACGATGCCGCCCGCTGCGTCGCCAGTCAGTTCGTCCCGTCGTACGACACGATCTCCACCCAGTTCGCACCGTTGCCGACCGGATACTTCCCGATCGCGTCGAGGCGGCCCGTGTTGCGGTCGATCCGGTACACGGCAAGCGTCGGCGACAACTGCCCGGCCGCGAGCAGATAGTTGCCCGACGGATCGATGCCGAAGCCGCGCGGCTGTTTCTCGGTGGCGAACGTGCCGATCCGCTCGAGCTTGCCCGACGCGGCATCGACGCGATACGCGGCGAGCGTGCTGGACGTGCGCTCCGACGCGTACAGGAATCGTCCGTCCGGCGTCAGGTGCAGGTCCGCGCCCCACGGCTTGTCGCCATGGAAATCCGGCGGCACGATCGACACGGTCTGGATCGGCCGCGCATCGGCCCCGCCGTGCAACAGCACGAGCACGTGCAGCTTGCCGTCGAGCTCGTCGATCAGGTACGCGAAGCGACCATTCGGCGAAAACACGAAATGGCGCGGGCCCGACTTGTCCGGCAGCCGATATGCGGGCGTCGCAATGTCGGTCAGTGTCCCCGTCGACGCATCGAACGGCAGCCGCAGCCACGCATCCGCGCCGAGCACCGACGCGAACGCGTAGCGGCCGTCCGGCGACTGGCGGATCGCGTGCGCCATCGGGCCGGTCTTCACCGTCTGCTGCACGTCGCCCGCGACGCCGTTCTCGCCGATCCGGTTCACCGCAAGCAGGTTGCCGCCATACGACGCCGAAAACAGATAGCGGCCGGACGCATCGGTCGACACGTAGGCCATGCTGTCCGCGAGCGGCGCGCGGCCCAGCTCGATCAGGCGACCGTCGAGCGGGTTGATCGCGAAGCTGACGACGCGATACGGCGTCGAGCGCAGCGCCGCATAGAGGCGATGATGATCGGGCGACAGCGTCATCGGCATCACGGTGCCGCCGACCGGCACGGTCTCGATCGCGGTCAGCGAACCGTTCGACGGATCGACGCCGAACACCGAGATGTCGCGGCTGTCGCTGTTCGATACATACGCATACGTCGCCGCGTGCGCGAGCGACGCGACCATCCCGAAAGCGGCCGCCGCAACGGTTCGCCAGAGTGTTTTCGTGTTCATGTGTCTTGATGTCGGTGAAAGGGCAGCACATGCGACTGCGGCGCCGGACAACCTCGGTCGTCCGGCGCCGCGACAGGCGAAGCGCGCGATCAGAACACCGCGTGCCCGCTGATCACGCTCGGCAGCCAGGTCGAGAAGAACGGCAGGTACGTGACGATGTTGATCGCACTGAAGATCGCGAGGTAGTACGGCCACGCCATCTTCGTGGTCTCGCCGATCGACACGTTGCCGATCGCGCACCCGACGAACTGCACCGACCCGATCGGCGGGTGCACGAGGCCGAGCGAGCAGTTCAGCAGCAGCATGATCCCGAACTGCACCGGCCCGACGCCGCACGCCATCGCGATCGGCAGGAACAGCGGCGTCGTGATCAGGATGTGCGCGGCCATGTCGACGAACGTGCCGAGGAACACCTGGATGATGTTGATATACAGCAGCATCAGCCACGGCGCCGCGGTCGACTGCTTCAGCAGCCCTTCGATCGCATCCGGAATCTCCAGGTACGACATCTGGAAGCGCAGCATGTTGGACACCGCGATCAGCAGCAGCACGACACCCGTCGTGCGGGCCGCATGCGACAGCGCGCGGCGCAGCTTCGCGACCGTCAGCGTCCGGTAGACGATCGCGGTCAGCACGAGCGAGTACACGACGGCGATCGCGGCCGCTTCGGTCGCGGTCGCAATCCCCTTCGCGACGCACACGAGGATGATCGCGATCACCATCAGCCCGGGCACCGCGCCGACGAAGCTGCGCAGCACCGCATACCAGCCGGGAAACGCGGGCAGCGCGGACGAGCCGTCCGGACGGCGCGGATAACCGTGACGCACGGCCTGCCAGTACGCGGCAGCGAGCACGAAGCCCATCACCCACAGCACGGGCAGCAGCCCCGAGAACAGCAGGTCGCCGATCGACACGCCGCTCACCGGCTGGCCGTGCAGCATCCCGGTGATCCCCTGCGCGGCGAACGCGTAGATGATCATGTTGGTCGACGTCGGCATCAGCGCGCCGGCGAGCGATGCATGCGTCGTCACATTGACCGCGTACGCGGCGCTGTAGCCTTCGCGCTTCATCAGCGGGATCACCACGCCGCCCATTGCCGACGTATCGGCGGTCGGCGAGCCCGACACGCCGCCGAACAGCGTGCACGCGACGACGTTCGCCATCCCGAGGCCGCCGCGGAAATGGCCGACGGTCGCCTGCGCGAAGCGCAGGATCCGGTCCGCGATGCCGCCGTGCAGCATCAGTTCGCCGGAGAAGATGAAGAACGGCACCGCGAGGAACGAGAATGCGTTCATCCCCGAGATCATCGCCTGCATCGCGGTCGCGATCGGCAGGCCTTCGACCATATAGGTCAGCACGCAGGCTATCCCGAGCGCGAACGACACGGGCACGCCGAGCACGAGGAAAATCAGAAAACTGACGGACAGGATCGCGAGTTCCATGGCGTTATTGTCCCGACGAAGAACGACGAAGCGCGAGCAGATGCTCGAGCGAGAAGAGGATGATGGCGATCGCCGCGGGCATCGCGATCAGGTAGCGCACGCCTTCGGGCAGCCCGATGATCGGAATGTGGTCGCCCATCGTCTCGGCGGCCATGCTGCCGCAGCCGACCATGATCATGATCGCGAACGCGATCAGGCTCAGGTGCTGGATCGCGACGACCACGGTGCTCGCCTTCGGCGGCAGCCGGCGCACGAGCGAATCGAGGCCGATATGGCCGCCGTCGCGCACCTTCATCGCCGCGCCGAACATCGCGATCACGATCACCAGCAGCAGCGCGATCGGCTCCACGAAATCCGGTGCATTCTCGAACACGTAGCGCATCACGACCGCGTAGAACACCAGCACCGTGAGCACCGCGAGACAGGCCGACGCGATCACGGCCAGCACGCGGAACAGCACGTCGTTCACGCAGCGCAGGAACGGCGCCGCGTGCGGCCGCGCCGGCGCCGCGCCGTCCGGGGCGGCGGCCGCCGCACCCGCGGCCGCCGCGCTGTTCAGGGAAGTGCGACGCGTCACTTGGTCGCCTCGATCTCGTCGACGATCTGCTTCATCTGCGGCGTCTTTTCATACTTCGTCCACAGCGGCTGCATCGCCTTCACGAACGCCGCGCGGTCGATCTGCGCGGCCGGCAGGACCTTCGCGCCGCCCTTCGTCACCGCCTGCTGCGCGGACGCCTCGCGCGCGGTCCACAGCTTCTGGTAGTACGGCACCGAATCGGCCGCCGCCTTCCTGATCGCCGCCTGCTCCTGCGGCGACAGCGTGTCCCAGATCTTCTTCGAGAACACCAGCACTTCCGGCGTCATCGCGTGCTGCGTCTCCGAGTAATCGGGCGCCACTTCGTAGTGCTTCGTTTCCTCGTACGACGGCATGTTGTTTTCCGCCGCATCGACGAGGCCCGTCTTCAGGCCCGTGTACACCTCGGCGAACGGCATCGGCGTCGGCGTGCCGCCCATCGCCTTGATCTCGTCGACCATCAGGTCGGACGGTTGCACGCGCACCTTCAGCCCCTTCATGTCGGCCGGCGAGCGCACCGGGCGCTTCGCGTAGATCGAGCGCGCGCCGCTCTCGTAGAACGTCAGCGCGATCATCCCCTTCGCCGTGAACGCATCGAGGATCTTCTGGCCGGCCGGGCCGTACATCGCCTTGCGGAAATGGTCGACGTCGCGGAACAGGAACGGGAACGACGGGATCAGCGATTCCGGCACGATCTCGTTGAACGACGCGCCGTTCACGCGCGCCATGTCGATCGCGCCGATCCGGACCTGGTCGACCGTGTCCTTCTCGGAGCCGAGCGCGCTGTTGCCGAACACCTTGATCGAATCCTTGCCGCCCGTCTGCTTCGACAGCTCGTCGCCCATGAACTTCACCGCCATGTTGGTCGGGAAGTTGTCGCCGTGCACGTCCGCCGAGCGGAACACGCGCGCCTGCGCGGACATCGCGAAGCCAGCCAGCAGCGCGACGGCGAGCGCGGTACGGGAACCGGGGAATCGGTGCTTCATGGTGAGTCTCCTTGATGGTCGATCGTTGTTGTGCGGCGATCCGTCGGCATGCGCACTCGTCGGCGATGCACTCCCCGGAACCGCAGAGTCATACGTCGTATGACGTGTTGACGCGAATGTACGTCGGTTAATCGTTTAACTCACTTGGTGCATACGCCTATGATCGCTGTCATCAGGGGTTCCGAGTGCGATTCGTGGAATTGCATTCTCCGTTCCGGCGATTCTTCGCGAAACGTTTTCCGGAAACCGGGCGGCATTTGAACCGGGCGCATGTGTAGCCGTTTTCCGACGCCGAAAAGCAGTCTTCCGCTTCGTTTGCCATCGTTATAGGATGACTGACCACGAAGCAGACACGCCCGCGCGCAGCCACGAGCACGCGCCGGCCACGCATCGCGCGCGGCGGAACCGCGAAGATTCGAGAAGCACGCCGTGCGAGCGCGGGCGCTCGCCGCACCGTCACGTCTGCATGACCAGCGACGTCAGTTGCGCCGCGCGCGCCACATCCGTCTTCGCGTAGATCGATTTGATCTGCGCGCGGACCGTGCCGATCGACACGCCGCGCAGCGCCGCGCATTCCTGCGGCGACAGCCCGTCGCAGCACAGCAGCACCGCGAGATCGGCTTCGGCCGACGACAGCCCGTAGAACACGCGCAGCCGCTGCGCGCGCGCCGACGGCGAACGCAGGTCGGCGGCGGTCATCAGTGCCGCGACGCCGGGCCGTTCATGCAGCAGGCGAGACTGTTCGGGGATCGGCATCAGCGCGAGCGACAACGGTTCGCCCGTCGCGCGCCGCAGCAACAACCCGCCACGTGCGAACGCGTGCCGCCATTGCGCATCGTCGACGCAGCCTTCCGGCGCGAAGCGCCCGTTCACGATCCGCATCGCCGGTTCCGCCGCGATCAGTTGATCGGCTGCGCGATTCGTGTAACGCAGTTCGCGTTGCGCGCCGAGCAGGAACACCGGCACCGGAATCGCGTCGAGCGCCGATTCCGCGGCGGCCACGCGCGCCTCGAGCTCGCCGATGCGTGTCTGGATCTGCAGCGCACGGGCGATATGCGTGCCCATGATTTCGATCGTGCGGCGCTGATCGTCGGAAAGCCCTTGCGATTCGGGGCCGCTCTGGACGCTGAGGAATGCGCCGGCCCCGGCTTCGCGATGGATATACAGGCCCGAGATGCTGCCGAGCCCGTAAGGACGCAGGAACTCCTGATAGAACACGCTGTGCGTGCGCTGTTGCGGGGACAAGTGCTTGACGTCCTCGAACCAGCGGCCCGCCGGCCAGTTGCCGGCGATCGGCACGACCGGGTCGTACCGGTAGAACTCGGTGTTGTACGTGTGGTAACACGCGGCGAGCCATGACGGGTCGTCGCCGGCTGCCTGCTCGATCGCCGGCACCCTCGCCGCGTCGTCGAACGACAGCAGCGTGGCCATGCGCACGCCGACCGTCGATCGCAGCCCGTCCAGCACCGCTTCCCATCGTTGATCGCCCAGCGCCGCAGCGTAGATGTCATCGATCCATGCCGATGGAATCAATCCGTTCCGTTGCATCTGGCTACCCCGCGCCGTGCGTTTTTGTTGAACGTCTTGCGCGAATCTTACTCAATCGGCGGCATTGTTCAATTGCCTCTGTTCATTTGATTTGAAATACCACGTTTAATACCGTTTTTCGTCAGACGTAACGGCCATTCTCGACAAGCTTTCGGTTCCTTTCGGTACAAAAGACCGGGGCCTTTGCGTTCGACGGCGCCGATCGTGATGGCAGCGCACATCCGCGGAATGCATCGCGACGCCGGCTTTTCATCAGGGTCGGCGTATGTCATGATGCAGCGCATGATGATCCGAAACGCCACGACCCACCTGCACCATCACCACGGACGCCCGCTGTTGCGCCGTGGTTCGTTTCGCATCTAGTCATCGAATCGGGAGCATTCCCGATCAAGACAACGACCAAGGCGCCTCCGGCGCCTTTTTTGTTTTTGGCCGCCTTGAAAGACCATGCCCCGCTGATCGATCGATAACGTACGGAGTGTTTTCAATGCAACGACCGTGGAAGGAAATGTCCTTGTCGGATTTGCCGCTCAGGGAGGACCTCAGGTTGCAGCACGCGTACGGGGCGCCGCAGCTCGATGTGCCGGTCTGCCTGAACGTCAACGAGAACCCGTATCCGCCGTCGCCATCGCTCGTCGAGCGCATCGCGGCTGCCGTGGCCGACGCCGCGCGGCAGGCGAACCGCTATCCCGACCGCGACTTTGCCGAGCTGCGCGCGCATCTGGCCGCCTATCTGACGCACGACACCGGCGTGACGGTCGACGCATCGAGCGTCTGGGCCGCCAACGGCTCGAATGAAGTGATCCAGCAGGTTCTGCAGGCGTTCGGCGGCCGGGGCGAGCGGCGCTGGCCTTTACGCCCGCGTATCCGATGTATGACGAATACTGCCGCACGACCTTCACTCGGCTGCATACGTTGCCGCGTACCGAGGATTTCGCGCTCGATCCGAATCAGGCGATCGACAGCATCCGCGAGCATCGGCCGAGCGTGGTTCTGCTGACGTCGCCGAACAACCCGACCGGAACCGCACTTCCCGTCGACGCTATCCGCGCGATTCTCGACATCGCGCCGGGCGTGGTCGTCGTGGACGAAGCCTATGCGGAGTTCCGGCGCCACGGCGTCCGCAGCGCGGTGACGCTGCTGCCCGACCATCCGCGGCTTGTCGTGACCCGCACGCTAAGCAAGGCGTTCAAGTTCGCGGGCGGCCGCGTCGGGTATTGCGCCTGCGCGCCTGCGATCGTCGAAGCCCTGAAGCTGGTTCGGCTGCCCTATCACCTGTCCGCCTTTACGCAGGCAGCCGCCTGCGCGGCGCTGGTCGCGCGTGACGAGATGCTGTCGCAGGTCGACGCGATCAAGGCCGAGCGTGACGCAACCGTTTGCTGGCTGCGCAGCCAGGGCCTCGCGGTAGCCGATTCGGATGCCAACTTCGTGATGTTCGGCAAGTTTGCCGATCGCCACCGGATCTGGAGCGGACTCCTGCGCCACGGGGTTCTGATTCGCGAGTCCGGCCCGCCGGAATACCTGCGCGTGTCCATCGGCACCGCTGCGGAGATGGCCGCGTTTCGCGCGGCGTTGCTTGCGGTGATCGCGCATGAATGAGCAACGACGACGCGCTGGAATGCGACGCTTCGGGACCGCGGCCGTGCAGGCGCGCCGTGCCGATCGAGCCGCCCGCCGCGTCACGCACGTTTCGGCGGCAGGTCCGACGGCGCAGTTACTTCATCGCCACGTATCGCGATTCCATCTCGTCGATCTTCACGAGCATCGCTTCGCAGAGCTTCCCGAGGTGACGCGGCACATCCGGCGTCGACAGCAGTGCCTCGATCCGCCCGCGCCAGTAGCTCGGATGCCTCACGCGCCCCGCGCCCGACATCGATACGCCGTCAGCGATCGTCTCGCTGTCCAGGAGAGCCACCATTCTCTGTATGTGAGCGAGCTCTCGTTCTACATAGTCTCGTGCCAGCATATCGATTGAAATTCCCCGAAGTGCGACATCAGGCCTTCCGTCATCAACGCGCCATCGTGCTGCGACGCAAACGACGCACCGCACACGTTGCCTGTCAGCATACGCAAGGACTGTGTCAGTCGACTGCACGGGCAGTCCCGGCGTTCGACACGGAGCGGCAAGCGTGTCCGCGCGTTCCGGTTACATCCATCCCCGATGCGCTGTTGCCAATCGTAGGCGGACTGTCCGGCGCCGGCATCCCCAAAAGTGGGGATGCCGGCAGAATTCGGGGAAGTGACGGTTTCCGGAAATTACGGGGAGTGGAATGGCCGGCGAGCACGTGCTTGCCCGCCGGCGCTACGGCGGGATCGCGCTCGACTTGAACGGCCCGCCGCCGGCACACGGCAGCCGAGGAAACCGGAAACAGGGATCTGCAGCGCGCACGAACAGGCGTCGCTCCGTGCGCGCCGGAGCACGGTTACCGCCGATAAGGCGGCGGCTCGAGTTTGACCGGCTCGGGGTTCAGGCGCACCCATGCGACAGCGAACCGGCACAGTTGCGCCGGATCGCCGGACTGGCGCTTGACGTCGTGCACGAGCGCTTCCACGTCAGACAAATCGGCCGACGGCAGCGACGTCCCGGTGCGCACGAATGCCGCGAACGCATCGGCCATCTTCCGGAAGTCCGCATCCCAGTTGCAGCCTCCGTTGTTGTCGAGCTCGTACGCAATGCGGCCCGAGATGCGGACGATTTCGCCCTGCACCGTCGCCGCATGCCCGGTCCCCGGCACCAGTTGCGTCCACAACGCCTGATGCTGCTCCTGCCACGTGCCGGCCGCGACGACGATCGGCGACCGCGCGTCGTGCAGTTGACGGCGCGGCACCGGCGGCACGTCGAACAGCGTGTACAGCCGCTCCAGCGCGGCGCTGGCTGCATCGACGGATTCCGGGTTGAAGCGCTCGCGCATGAACTCGAAACGTTCGCCGATCTCCGTCACGCTGGTTTGCATGGACGGCGTCCTCGCCGCACCGGCGTCGAGCAGTACGTCGGCGAGCGCGACCATGTGCTCCAGGTCCGCATTGCCGCAGGTGCGCAGCGCGCGCTCGAGCGGCGTCTGCCCGTCGCGATTCAACGCATCGACGCGGGCGCCGTGGTCGAGCAGCACGCGGGCGGACTGCGCGTTGCGCGAGTCGGCCGCCGCGTGCAGCGCGGTGCCGATCGATGCGCGGTCATCGTGAACGTCCGCGCCGAGTTCGAACAGCACGTCGAAACGGCTGCGGCGGCCGCGGGCGCGCACATGCAGCGCGGTGTTGCCGTATGCGTCGGCCGCACCGACGTCCGCGCCCTGCGCGACGAGCCAGCGCGCGAGATCGTCGGGGCAACGGTCGAACGACAGCGCCGTCCGTTTGCTGACCCCGCCACGCGCATCCACGTCGCGGGCGTCGAACACGGCCTGCAGCTTCGCGAGGTCGCCTTCGTCGAGCAACGATTCGAAGTCCTTCGGCAGCAGCTTCTTTTTTGCTTTCGGCATTGCAGGCCTCCGCCCTCGCGGCGATACGTATCGTTGGTATTCCGTCAATGTGACGAATCGGTGACGCAGCCGTTGCAGCGATGGCCGAAGCGGCCACGCCCGGAGCGACCGTCAGTCCAGCGGTTCAAGCGCTTCCAGTCCGTCCGGAAGGCCGGATGCACCACCGAGCTTCGTGATGTTCCAGCGCGCGTGGTCGCTCCATTCGTAATCCATTCGATAGGAAAACCGGGAATTGGCACGAAAGAGCGCGACGCGGAATTTCCTTCCGTCATTCGCCAGCGCGTCGCGCAATTGCGCGCCGATGTGCATGACGCCGTCGACCAGACCGCGATGCTGCATCGTGGAGATCAACTCGATGCCGGCCGCCGTCGCGTATGAAGCACGTACGCCGTACTGAACATCGCTCGGCGCATCGAAACGGACGTAAACTTCGTTCCAGCCGGGAAAGGTGTCTTGCATGTAGCCAATGACCTGTTTGGCGAATTCGATCACCCGTTCCGTCGCGTCGTCGTTCATCGATCTTCCTCCGTGTGCGATCCGCGGAGCGTAATCGGGCGCGGGGCGACGCGTCAATGACTTGCGCGTCGCGCATGAATCGGCGAACGGCCAGGCCGTCCGGCCGGCCCATGATCCACCGCACCGGCACGCGATGCCGACAAGGCTGCACCTGTCGCGCTTCGCCGGTCGATTGGCGCACTTTGCGAGTCATCTCCCCGCGAAAAATCGGCATCATGTCGAACACCATCCGTCACGGAATCCACGAAGATGCAAATCGATACCGACCTCCCCGTCATGGTGACCGGCGCAACCGGGTATGTCGCGGGCCAGCTCGTGCAGCAGCTGCTCGCCGCGGGCCTGACGGTCCATGCGGCCGTCCGCGACCCCGACAGCCCGGACAAGCTGAAGCATCTGCAGCGCATCGCGGCCGGCGCGCCCGGCACGATCCGCTATTTCCGCGCCGATCTGCTCGAACCCGGATCGTACGCGGACGCAATGGCCGGTTGCGCGATCGTGTTCCATACCGCGTCGCCGTTCAATGTCCATGTACGCGATCCGCAGAAGGAACTGGTCGATCCGGCGCTGCTCGGCACGCGCAACGTGCTCGAAACGGCCAACCGCACGCCGTCGGTCCGGCGCGTCGTGCTGACCAGCAGTTGCGCCGCCATCTACGGCGACAATGCCGATCTCGCCGCGACACCGAACGGCGTGTTCACCGAGGCCATCTGGAACACCAGCTCGTCGCTGACTCACCAGCCCTATTCGTATTCGAAGACCGTGGCCGAGCGCGAAGCGTGGAAAATCGCCGGCGGGCAAGACCGCTGGAATCTCGTGACCGTCAATCCGTCGCTCGTCATCGGGCCGGGCATCAACCCGTACGCCACGTCGGAAAGCTTCGAGATCGTGCGGCAAATGGGCAACGGCACGATGAAAATGGGCGCGCCGGATCTCGGCATCGGTGCGGTCGACGTGCGCGACGTGGCCGATGCCCATCTGCGGGCGGCATTCCTGCCGGACGCAAACGGCCGCTACATCGTCTCGGGCCACGACACGAGCTTGCCGGCGATGGCGGCCACACTGCTCGACCGGTACGGCGCCGACTACCCGATTCCGCGGCGCATCCTGCCGAAGTGGCTCGTGTGGCTGTTCGGCCCGCTGGCGAACAAGGATGTGACGCGCCGCGTGATCGCACGCAACGTCGGATTTCCCTGGCGCGCCGACAACAGCCGCAGCCGCAACGAACTCGGCATTCGCTACCGTCCGCTCGCCGAATCGATGAATGAATTCTTTCAACAGCTTGTCGAGACCGGGCAATTGCGGCGATGAATCGCTTCGCGATTTCACCCGGCTGGCAGGTCATGATCATCGACCTCGGCCTGCGAGTCGACGAGCTGCTGCGGTGCGCGCAGTTGCCCGCCGATCTGTTCGCGCGCCCGGAGGGCGGGCTGACGACCCGCGAGTATTTCCGCATGTGGCGCGCGATGGAGGAGATGGTCGATACGCCCGCCATCGCGCTGCGCGTACTCGATCTCCTCACGGCCGAGACGTTCGATCCGCCGATCTTCGCGGCGCTGTGCAGCCCGAACCTCGAGGTCGCAATACGGCGCATCGCCCAGTTCAAGCCGCTGATCGGCCCGATCCGTTTGCACATCGCGCGCGAGTCCGACGTACTGACGCTCACCGTCGATTTCCTGGAACGCGACCCGCCGCCACCCGGCACGCTGCTCGCCACCGAGCTCGGTTTCTTCGTGAAAGTGGCGCGTCTCGCCACCCGCACCCGCATGTCCGCGCGAGCCGTCACGCTGCCGCGCGACCTCAGGCCCGATCACGGCTACGCGCAGTTTTTCGGCGTGACGCCGCAATACGGCGACACGCCCTCCGTGAGTCTCGCGCTGCAAGGTGTGCGACGTCCGTTCGTGACGGCAAACAACGCGATGTGGCAGATCTTCGAGCCCGACCTGCGCCGCCGCCTCGAAGCATTGTCGGCCGACGCCGGCATCGCCGAGCGCGTGCGTGCTGCGCTGCTCGAACTGATTCCCGGCGGCGTCGCCACCGTGGACGATGTCGCACGCATGCTTGCGATCAGCAAGCGCACGCTGCAGCGGCGACTCGGCGACGAAGGCGCGAGCTTCAAGGCCATCCTCGCGGAGGTCCGTGAAAAGCTCGCATGGCACTACCTCGATCGCTCGGATCTGCCCTGCGCCCAGATCGCTTTCCTGCTCGGCTACCAGGACCCGAACTCGTTCTTCCGTGCGTTCAACGAATGGACCGGCATGACACCCGAAGCCGCACGCTCGCGCACGACACGCTGACGCTCGACGCAGCGCTGCCCGTCCGACCTTCCGCCGTACCCATGCGCGCAGGCGTCAGCGACCGGCATTGCCGCCGTTCAACCCGAAAATGAAATCCGCTTCCACCGAAGCGCCTTTGGGCAATTGCAGCACGCCGACCGACGAACGCGTATGGATGCCCGCATCGCCGAGCACGGCATACAAGACGTCGGAGGCGCCGTCGGCCACTTCGCTTTGCATCGTGAAGCCGGGTGCGCTCCGCACGTACACGGTGATGCGGGGCACCGTCGCGATTGCATCGAGCGTGCCGCAGTGCTTGCGAATCAGCGACAGCGCTCGCAGCGCCGATATTCCGGCCGCGCGGCGAGCGTCGTCCAGCGAAACGGATTCACCCGCCACGCCGACGAAGTGCACCACGTCCCCCACGCGCGGAATCTGGCCGGCAATATAGGCCGTACTCCCGTCGACCAGAACGGGCGTGTACTTTCCGCCGATCCTGATTTCCTCGTCCGGATCGAATCCGAATTCGGCCGCGACCTGTCTCAGCTTTTCGTCTCTGTTCATCGGTGAAATCCCCGATCCTTCTGAAAAAAGATAAAGAATAATTGAGTCTTCGGTACTTGTCCCAAAAGAGAAGATCGGCTGCGAAGAATCGTCGTCAGGCCGTTCGATGCGTTGAATCCGCGTGCCTTAAACCGCCAAAGCGGTGCATCTTTCAGGTGTTCGAATCAGTCGTGCGTCGCCGCTTTGTGCGCGAGACGACAATTGAAGAGAATTTCTGCATGAATCCCGGCTGAAAGCGCTATCATGTATGGATACAACCTGAAGAGTGATATATGGCGACTTACAAGGAATTGAAAGCCCAAATGGAAGCTTTGGCCGAGAAAGCCGAAGCAGCGCGCGCTGCGGAATTCCAGTCGATCGTCGACGACATTCGCGCCAAGGTCGCGGAATTCGGCATTACCGAGAAGGACATTTTCGGTGCGCGCCGCGGTCGCCCGGCCAAACAGGCGTCGGCACCCGTGCAGGCAAAGTATCGCGATCCGAAGACCGGTGCGACCTGGTCCGGCCGCGGTCGCGCGCCCGCATGGATCAAGGATGCGAAGAATCGCAATCGATTCCTGATCCAGGAATAAGGTTCTCGACGCGCACCGGCGCGCGATTCAGCGCGCTGTCCGGCGATATGGGGCATCGATACCGGCGGTATCCAAACACCGCTCCGGGTTGACGGCGTTTTGTCCTGTTCGGTGCGTGGCGCTGCCGATTAATCGGCGAATCGCGTCGCGCGCCGATACTTTCTTCAGCGTTCGTAATAAATCGCAAGCCACACGGATGGCTCGTTTTCGTGCGTCCATGCGACGCGATGGCGGCAATGCGGCTCGATCAGCACGTAGTCGCCCGGGCGCATGTCGTGCCGCGTCGAACCCTCTTCGAATTCGAGCACGGCCGCCCCCGACAGCAACACGACCCATTCGGCGCGCGAGTCGTCATACCAGAACCCGTCGGGGCTCGCGTGCCCCATCGACACGATCCGCTCGACGTTCAGGCGCTGCCCCGTGACAAGGATGTCGATCCGCTCGCCGCCGCCGCGCTGGCCTTCGACGCTGAACAGGTTACCGGTTTGAAGTTGCATGGCTCGACCTCGTCGTTGACCTTCGCATGAAGGAGCGGGTTCAAAAGTGCCGGGAAATGTTCACTGTAGTCCAACGGACGCCATTGTTGACAAGCGCGTTGATGAATGCACGCAATAAGATGATGAATGGCCGTTACAGCGCCTGTGCCCATTCATTACCGGGATGAAGCGCGTCGAGACAGTCTTTTAGCCACACGCGTTCGCCGACCGGCAGTTTCGGCAATGCCCGGTCGAAATCCTGCTGGTCTTTGGGGCGTCGATCCCGGGCCTTGAACAGAAGGACGGCGGCCGGATTCAGATACGGGATGCCGCCGGCGGTTCTCATCACCATTCCGGCACGCGGTCGCGTGAACGACGGATCTCGCTTGTAGGCCCACCATTCAGGCGCTCCAGGCTCGATCATCATATCGATCCGCCAACTTTCGGCAGCGCGGTCGAATCCCCGGAATTGCATGACCTCGGGCGGCGGCGGCTGATTTTCGGGCAGTTTTTCGACAACGCCGGCGTGCGCCGTGTAGAACGCCAGATCGCTGAACGCCTGACGGAATCTGCCGAAATCTTCCCGCAAATTCGTGAATTCAAGATCGTCATGTTCGCGCGTCCGGGTGCCGTGCCAAAGATCGATGGCCCACCCGCCGACGATGCACCAGGGCAAATGGATCTCGCTCAATCGTCGAGCGAGTGCGTCCGGTTGCCATGCATTCAATGCCTCCTGGTCGGGGATTCCCATTCGGGTATTCATCCTGCTGGAACGCGCTGCATTGAATAATGCGTGTCGAATTGAATCTGCACACTGCCGAACGCATTGCGCGGGAACGACTTGTCGTTCTTGATCGCACTGTCCGTGCTCGCCGATTTCATCGACGTGAACATGCCTCCATCACTTTGAACCAAATAGCGCGTTGTTCGACGATTCGGGCGGAGACGGCCCTTCCCCCGCCGCGATCAAGCGCTGCGTTTGCCGACGCGTAACTGAAGTCAGGCGCGCAAGCGAGCTTGACCGCGCGCCTGACGAGGTTCACATCACGCGAACGCCGCAATCGCCGATCAACGCAACCGCTTGATCGACGGAGAGTATCGCTCCTTTGAGATGGAGCAAGACATCGGATAGCCGCAGACCACTCAGGTCTACAGAGCGCAGGTCCGCGCCGTCGAACCGGGTGTTTAGCAGGCGAGCATTACCGAGGCTGCCGCCATCGAAGACAGCATCGCGAAAATCGCAATCGGACAGGTCTGCCTCGGAGAAATTTAATGCTTCGAGGGTCTGCTTCCGGAATGACAACCCTCCAAGACTGGCACCAACCAACAGGGAATCGTGGAAGCTGAGCCCCAACGCCCGGATGTCCGTGAAACGGGCTCCAGTCAGCCTGACCTCCGTAAAGACGGTCGATGCAAGCTTGGCGCCAGTCCAATCGGTATTGTTTAAATCGCTCCGGCAGAAGCGCGCATCAGTCGCATTTGAATACCGGAAATTTGCGGTGGCACCCTTGCAAGCCAGCCAGCGGCTGTTCGCAAGATCGCTGTGCTCGAGGCGAGTCCGCTCGAAGTTGCACTGTGCGAATCGTGCCGCACGAAAATCAAGGTGGGAAAGGTCCTGGCCGTCGAAGTTGCAGCGCTCGAAGGTCGGCCCGTCACCGGATTGCCGAAGTACACGGGCTAATTCGTCCCGGCTGAAGCTCGTCTCGCTGAACACCGCCCCGTTGCCGGTCGACGGATCTTTTACGTTTGTGCGCATCGGTGCAAATCCCCATATATGGGGGGGCGCGCAGGGCCATGTCCACAGTGCGCCCCCCTTGACTTGCGAAAGCAAGGTTGACGCCGCGGCATGTATAGAACCCCTGGTGGGGCGCAGGAGATACCAACCTGCCACTCTATTTTCGGCGACACGAATTCTACCGTTCTCGCGCTCGGCTTCGCAATGTCGACGAATTTTGTCATCCGATCCGGGGCCGATGGCCCGGTAGAGGCAGTCGAAATCGGCAGCAACCGATCCCGCTCATCGTAACCAGCCTGCTCCGATGAACTTGGCCTGCCCTTTGCAGCGCATTCGAACGATCACTCAACCGCCCTTTCGCCCCATCAAGCCATCGTCTTCAACCACGCAAGCAGATCCGCCTGCGCGCTTGCAGCCGCCACGGCTTCCGGCGTCAACAAACAGTAGTGCGAGCCGTCTTCCACAAACCCCATCGGCGCGACCAGCACACCGCTTTCCAGATCGTCGCGCACGAGATGCCAGGGGCCGATGGCAACCCCCAGCCCCGCGACAGCCGCCTGCAGACTGAAATAGAAATGGTCGAACATCTGCGCCCGCCCGCTCGCCGTCGGCTGATTCGCCGCCACCGCCCATTCCTTCCACGCGTCCGGCCTGGTCCGCGTATGCAATCGCGGAGCATCCGGCTTCAGCAAGCAACCCCCACGACCACCGGAAAACCACGCATCGACTTTATCCGGCCGACAAACCGGCCCCACCCGCTCGGCGAACAGAAGCTCGGCGTGATATCCCGCTGGCCACGCGAAGTCATTGCGGCGAATGGCCATGTCGATGCCGCTGTCGAACGAGAACGGACCGCCCGCAGCGACAAGGTGAATGTCGACGCCCGCATACCGCGCCTGGAAGTCCGGCCAGCGCGGGATCAGCCAACGCATCAACAGCGTGGGCTCGCACGACAGAACCCAACGCCGCGCGCGGGCAGCCTCGGTACGCAATTCGTGCGCGGCGTGACGCATCAGACCCAGACCGTCGTGTACCGCCTGGGCCAGCTTGCGGCCCGCGTCGGTCAGGAAGACACGACGACTGCGCCGTTGAAACAGCGCGACGCCCAGGTCCTCTTCGAGCAGGCGCACCGCACGGCTGACCGCGCCGTGGGTCAAGCACAGTTCGTCGGCCGCGCGGCTGAAATTCTCGTGACGCGCGGCCGCCTCGAAACAGCGCAACGCCATCAGCGACGGCAGCTTCGCGCGCATTTGTTGTGAGTCGATCTCACCATTCTGGTCAGAAATCATCGCTTTTCCCGATGGGCTAGGGCTCTTAGGATTGTGCCATGTCGACATCAATCGAAAGGACAATGCGATGACGGAATTGATACTTGTAGTCACCATTACGCTGCTGGCCGTCATCAGCCCGGGGCCAGACTTCGCGATGGTCACGCGCAACAGCCTGATGCTGTCACGCCGATCGGGCCTGCTCACCGCGCTGGGCATCGGGCTCGGCGTGACGGTCCACGTGAGCTACACGCTGCTGGGCGTGGGCCTGCTGATCCGCCAGTCTCTGTGGCTCTTCAATGTCGTCAAGCTCGTCGGCGCGATCTATCTGATCTATCTGGGCGCGAAGATGCTCATGACGAAGGCGGGTGGCGGGCAACCCGACGTGCAGGCGGCACCGCTGTCCGATCTGGCGGCACTGCGCACCGGTTTCCTGACCAATGTGCTGAATCCCAAAACCACGGTGTTCATCGTCAGCCTGTTCATGCAGGCAGTCCGGCCCGACACGCCGCTGATCGTGCAGATCGGTTACGGCGCCTTCATCGCGCTCGCGCATGCCGGCTGGTTCAGCCTGGTAGCGGTCTGTTTCTCCGCCACTGCCGTCCGCGACCGCTTGCTGTCGCTGCGTCACTGGATCGACCGCTCCTTCGGAGGCCTGCTCGTGGGCTTCGGCGTCGCGCTCGCCATCGCACGCGGCGGTCGCTGATTCGTGTGCCCGGTCCGCGCTTCCCGGCGACCGCCGGGCATGTTCCGCCGACGCGCCGGATGCGAAGCGCGGCATGCCGATTCAGAACGCGCGCGCAATCGCACGGGCTTCGTCGATCGCACGACTGCGATCGACCTTTCCGTCCGGACCGAACAACGTGCGCTCGACGACAATGCCGGTGACGTCTTTCACGCCCACGAACTTCAGCCAGGTTTCCATGTACGGACGCTGAAGGTCGAACTCGGCGGCCGGCGTGAACGAACCCGGTGATTCGTAGCTAAGCCCGCGCGCGTAGACGACCGCCGCTTTTTTCCCGGCCAGCTTGCCGGCGAAACCCGAACCGTCGAACGTGAACAGCACGTCCTTCTGCGAGATCGCATCGATCAGGTGCTTGAGTTTGTACGGAATACTGAAATTCCACAGCGGCACGCCGAACAGGAACTTGTCCGCTTCGTGGAACGGCGCCGCGAGCTGCTCGAGCTGCTGCCACGCCGCGGCCTGCGCCGGCGTCAATGGCGCCCCGCTCAGTCCGGCGTATTTCGCGGCCAGCGCGGCTTCGTCGAATTCAGGCATCGCCAGATCCCAGATGTCGAGCTTCCGTATCTCGTGATCGGGATGGGCGTGCCGGTACGCATCGAGAAATGCACTGCACACCTCGATGGACGCCGAGTATGCCTTGTTGGGTGAGCCTTCGATATAGAGCACGCGTGTCATGGAGCCTGTCCTCGCCAGGAGTGACGGCGACGCGCGGGATGCGCGGTCGCCCACTGCAATTCGCAGCCTATCGAGTCGGCCTATAATTTGGAAACGCTATTAATTGATTGAATTAACCCGGATTGACGATCAATGAGCAACCCTCTCGACACGGCCCTTCTTCATACGTTTGTGGCGGTCGCCGACATGCGGAGTTTTACCGGCGCCGGTCGCAGGCTGAATCTCAGCCAATCCGCGGTCAGCGCCCAGGTCGTTCGTCTTGAAGAACAGGTCGGCCGTGCGCTGCTCGTGCGCAATACGCGCAGCGTCTCGCTCACCGAGCATGGCGAGACGCTGCTCGGATATGCTCGCGCGATGCTCAACCTGAGCGAGGAAGCGCGGTCCAGGCTGGGGCCCGGCGACGCAGTCGACATCAAGCTGCGTATCGGCGCATCGGAGGATTTCGCGGGAGGCTGGCTACCCGACGTGATGCGCCGCTACAGCGCCGCGCGACGCGGCTTGCGGCTCGCCCTGACGGTCGACATCGGCGACAGTTTGTTTCGACGGCACGCAAACGGCGATTTCGATCTCGTGATCGGCAGCCGGTGTTCGCACACGAGCCAGGGCGCGACGTTGTGGCAGGAACCGCTCGTCTGGGCGTTTGCGCGCCACGAACCGCTTCCGGAAGGCGATGTCCCGCTCGCGTGCTTCCCCGATCCGTGTCCGTACCGAGAGGCCGCCATCAAGGCGCTCGCGCTCGCCGGAATGCGCTACCGGATCGCATGCGAAAGCCCGAGCGTCACCGGCATCCTGACGTTCGCGCGCGCCGGCATCGCGATCGCGCCGGTGCCACGCAGTGCGATCGACGACACGCTTCGCGAACTGGCTGGATCCGAAGGGTTGCCGGAACTGCCGGACACGGAATTCGTGATGATGCATGACGCCCGGATGCCGGCTGCCGTCGAATTCGCCGCGACGATTTTCGATGAAACCGCGGTTCGCGCGGGAGCCGGCCAGCGCAACAGGCCGTAGCGAGCCACCTTCGCGCTTGATGTCCCGGCCGGCGTCGCGAAGAAAGTGCCCTGTAACGTCGAGCAGCGGATGAAGCAGCGTGGCGCGCGCTATGAGAAGGCGCTGATTCCGAGACGCCCCGGCCGGACCGCATCCGACCATTTGACCTGCCGTGAAAGTGAGTTGTCTCCTCACGTTGATTCGCAATCCGATCCTTATCTGTTCCTTTCGAATCGCGGACAGGAATCGCGCTCAAATCACCTCGAAACGCAACCCCGCGTGTCGAACCAGACGTTCGGCGAAGCGCTCGTCGAACATCGTCGCGGGCGTCCAGAAACCGCCGCCGCGTCCGGTCTTGACGCCGTCCCCGCCGCAATCCAGTGCAAGACCGATCGCGGCCTGGCCCAGCATCTTGCCGGTGGAGCCATAACCCGGATCGCGGTCGCCGGTGACTTTCACGCGCAAGGTTCGGCCGTCGTCGGCGCGGCCGAAGAAACGCAAGTCGTAGTGGCCGGCCAGTTGGGCCGCGGCGCTCGGCCCCTCGCCGGGTTTCGGCAGCAGGAAGCGCTCCATCAGGCTGCGCACCGGCTTGATGACGATGCCCACCATGAACGCGCCGAGGCCGGCCACCATCGTCAGCGCGGCCAGGCGGCCCTTGAGGCCCGTGCCGGTCATGACGGCTTCGTCGTAGGTGAACCGGGTGCCGTATGCATTGCCCGCAAGCGCATTGGAGCGATGCACGACACGCTCGTTGATTGCCGCCATCACGAAGGGCGCGATCCACGCGTCGCAGTCGCGATCGAATTCAGCCGATCGGACCGCGTGCTGCCGCACCGTGAAGCCATGACCTTTCGGGCACAGCGAATACGGATCGAGCAGTTCCCTGCGCAACGCGGGATCGGCCGCGGCTTCCCGGACGACGTTGATCACGCTCGCCACCGTACCGCCCGACGCGCCGCCCTTCAGCGTTCGGACGCGCATCTTCACCTGCCCGGCCGGCGCGCCCCATTGCTGCGTTGCCTGTTGCTGCAGGAAGAACACGCCCATGTCCGACGGAACCGAATCGAACCCGCAGCAATGAACGATGCGCGCACCCGATTGCCGGGCCGCGGGCTCGTATCTCTCGATCATCCGCTTGATCCACTGCGTCTCGCCGGTGAGGTCGCAGTAGTCGGTGCCGGTTTCCGCGCAGACCCTGACCAGCGGCTCCCCGTAAAGCGCGTAGGGCCCGACCGTCGACACGACCACTCGCGTTTGCGCACAAAGCGCCCGCAATTGCGCTTCGTCGGCTGCGTCGGCGACGATGATCGGCACGGATTGCCCCGCCGCACCGAGCGCATCCCTCACTTGCCTGAGCTTCGCTTCGGACCGGCCGGCGATCGCCCAGCTCAGCGTCTCGCCGGCGCCCGACAGGTAATCGGACAGGTAGCGGGTCAGGATCTGCCCGACAAAACTGGTGGCGCCAAATACGACGAGATCATGGGTCGGCTGGGTCATGGACGGTTCCTTCGGCGCGGGTGTGTCGCGAGCATCCGTGCCGTTAGCGTTGCTTTCCGGGTTCATCGAAGGCCCTCAAAGGCGTCGGCAGGTTCAGGACCAGTTGTGCGTCTTTTACCACGTCGAGACGCATGATGGTGGAGGCGCCGAGCCCGTCGAGCAACTGGCTCAGCGGGCCGCCGTGCCGCACCAGCTCGACATCGCGCGGCAACAGGCGCTGGGCGAACGATAGCGTATTGGATTGCACCGACGTCTGGTGCCATTCGCCGTCGATGCGATTGATCATCGTCGTCGTGCTCATTCGCGATTGGGATGCGACGTGGGTCAGCGCAGGCAGCGGCACGCTCAGGCTCAGATCCGGCCCGCCTCCCGGGCCGGCAATGCGTGCGCTGGCGGTGGCGCCGAGGTTCACGTCGATATCGGCGAGCCACTTGGGCAACTGATAGCCGTGTACGCCGCGAACCCGCGCGATTTCCGTCGTGACCGGCAGCGCCAGCACATGCGCGAAGAAGCTCCGGCGCCGCATCGAGTCGATCAGCTCCCGCGCATGCGACCCGCGCGCGCCGGGCCGGCGGATCACCGCCGCGACGGAAACTTCGTCATACGGATCGTTATCGCAGACCGAATACGAAAAGAAGGTCAGCGCAACCAGCCCTTGCCCGGGAAACGCACGCAGCGGTTCGAGCGGCGCCGGCAGCATGGTCCGCAGACGTTCGAGCGGCGCGAGGAACAACAGCTGGATGCTGCTGGAACGGTAGTAGAAGTTCGGCGCCCAGGTCGGGCCAACCCGCGACGCGACCTGACGCTTCGGAATCCGGCGGAAAAAATCGATGTTCCCCGCGGCGGGATCGCGCGCCACCTCGTCCAGGTCCGGATTCATCCGGAACCGGTCGTAGTACCCGCCTTCGGGTACGTCGACCGTATGCGGCCCGAATTCAACCTGTGTCAACCGCCTGTCCATGTGCGTCGCCTCTCGTCAATGATCGACCGTCGCAGGCAACACCCGAAGCCTGCCGACTCACTGCCGTCAGCAAGCACTCTAAGATTGAAGTCAACTTTAAGGTCAAGGATCCGAATAGAGGAGCGAGTCGGTCTTCGGTTACGCGGCTTGCCGGCAATCGCGTTGCGGTCGAATCATCTGGCGGTCGCGCGACGGCCCTTGCCGCGTTTCGAAACCACGCCGTGATCGCGCAGCCGGCCCATCAACCCGGAGCAGACACGGGAACCGTCGCAACGAAAGCCGAAATCTCAGGCTGAAGGCCACCCTCTACCCGCAACCGAAGGCAGCTAGTCAAGCTCGCGAAGAAAATCGGGTACCGCTTCTCCGATCGACGCGAGATAGCCGCCCATCGCGCCGGCGACTTTCCGTACGGCGGGACGCGCGGACATCCGCGCGCGCCACGCGAGCAGGTTCGGCGTCTCTGCCGTCATCGGCGCGCCCTTGCGTGCGCCGAACAACTGCGCCATGTAGAACGCGATGTCGGCATAGGAATACGTCCCGGCCAGAAATTCCCGATCCGCCAGCACGCGTTCCATGCGCCGATAGTATTGCGACGCTTCGGCGCGCGCGGCCTGCGCCGCCGGATCGTCCGGCGTCGCTTCAAGCCCCATCAGCCGGATGATGTGCGGGAAATAGATTTCGTCGCTGCAATGCTCGAGCTGACGCGCGATGGCGCGCGCCGCCGGTTGCGCCGGCCATAACGCGGGATCGGGCTTCAGGTCCTCGAGATACTCGAATATCTGCGTGGAATCGAAGATCTCCAGCGTGCCGTCCATCAGCACCGGAACCTGCCGCTTCGGATTGATGCGCAATACATCCGGATGCTTGGGGTCATAACCGCGAAGCTGGCTGAACGGCGCCATCACCAGCTCGAAATCGATACCCTTCTCGTGCGCCGCAATCTCGACCTTGGCGCCGAACATGCTCAGTGGTCCGGAAATAATCTTCATGGTTCGATCTTCCTTTGCTTTCTCGAATGCGCTCGCGCATGTTCGAGCTTGTGCTCGATTGAACGGATCAGGCATGCCGCAAAGCATAAATCCGATAACATGACACCTCATGTCAGGTATTTGAGGTGACGTGTCGCTCATGAAAGCCAGCCGCCTGTTGTCGATCATGATGATGCTGCAGGCGCGCGGCCGGATGACCGCACCGGCGCTGGCCGAAGCACTGGAAGTATCGGAGCGCACGATCCTGCGCGATATCGACCAGCTCTCCACGGCCGGCGTGCCCATCTGGGGCGATCGCGGCCGCAACGGCGGCTTTCAGTTGCGCGACGGCTGGAGTACCGATCTCACCGGGCTCACCGAGCACGAAGCGCATGCGCTGATTCTTGCCGGGTTGCCCGGGCCCGCGAGAGAACTGGGCCTCGACGGCATGGCCACGTCCGCACGGCTGAAGATGATGGCCAGCCTGCCGCCGGGCTCGCGCGAGCAGGCCGATCGCGTCGCGAGCCGGCTGCACATCGATACCGTCGATTGGTACCGGGCGCAGGAAACGCCTGAATTCCTGCGAGAAGTCGCCGATGCGGTGTGGGGTTCGTATCGTATCGACGTGAAGTATCGGAGCTGGCGCGGTGTGTCCCGTCGCGAACTCGAACCGCTCGGCCTGGTGCTCAAGGGAGGCGCCTGGTACCTGATTGCCAAGGTGGTCGCCAAGCCCGGCGCACTGACGTTCCGGCTGGCGAATATCTGCGAATTCAACGCGACGCGCCGCCGTTTCAAACGCCCTGCGCGATTCGATCTGGCCGAGCACTGGCGTGACGCGATGAGCCGCTACGAGACCGATCTTTATCGGCTGACCGCCCATATCGCCGTGTCGCCGCGCGCCGAGAACTGGCTGGCCAATGCGCGGATCAAGACCGCGCCGGTCTTGCAGAAGGCCGGCAGCGCGGAGGTGCCGTCAGGATGGAAGGAGTTCCTGATACCCATCGAATCCATCGAGCACGGCGCGCGGAAGCTGCTGGGGTACGGCGCGCATCTGAAAATCCTCGGGCCGCAGGCGCTCAAGGATCGATTCATCGACGAGTTGTCGCAGTTGAAGGCGCTTTATCGAGCAGGTGATGAATGAAGCGGTGCCTTTGGCGATTCGACGCGTTTCCATAGAAAATCGCCGCGCCGCCCGGCAACGCGAACCGGAATGTGCGCGACGATGCGGCTGCAAATGCCGGCGACGCAGCGGCGATGGCAAGCGACAAGACCTTGGCGACCGCTGGGCCGATTCGAAATGTCGAAACACGTGCGTTGCCGAATTTTGAAGTTACGCCTTTCAAAATGGCATTCACGGGGCAGAACCGGATGATCGTATCGCTTCGCATTGGACGATATCGATCGGGGGCGGCAACAGGTCGGACGCAACCGATCGCACAGTCAGATCTCGTCAACAAACTCGTCGAGAAAACGGCGCAACCGATCGTGCCGGACCTTCGCCAAACGAGCGCCGGTAGCGGTCTGGAAACCGGACGCCAGCTTCAGCAGTTTCGTGTGGAAGTGATCGATCGCGAATCGCGTGTCGTCGAGTTCGCGTTCCGACGCGTGCGGATCGACCGGGTCATACAACGCGCTGCCCATCCGGCCGGCGACATAGAAGCAACGTGCGACACCCAGCATGCCGATCGCATCGAGCCGGTCGGCATCCTGCAGCGTTTTTGCTTCCAGCGTCATCGGCGCGACACTGGCCGAAAAACTATGCGCTTCGACCGCATGCGCGACAGCGTCGATCTTCGCGTCCGGCCAATCCAGCGACTTCAGCACCAACCGGGCCTTTTCCGCCGACAGACGCGATGCCTGCGCCCGAAGCGGAGAATTTTTCTCTACCGCCACGCAGTCGTGCAGCAGCGTCGCCGCAAACAGCACTTCCGCGTCTCCGCCCTCCTCGGCATGGATCGCCGCCGCGTTCTTCCACACGCGTTGCAGATGTGAAGTGTCATGGGAGCCGTCGCCATTGGCGGCGTTCCAGCTAGTCAGAAGGGTTTCGGCCAAGTCCTGAAAGGGAGCAAACGCAGGTGTCGTCACGGGCGCGGGTGGTTAAAGACGGGATGCCGATTATCGCCTCAAGCGCGACGACGCACATGATCTGCGGTCTATCCGACGCGCAAAACTTACCGCTACCGCCGGCAGAACCCGATTGGCTTATAGTGCGGAGTGCCCATTCGACGAGGAGATCCGCAATGAAACTGCAGGCCAACGGTCCGTTTGAAGTGAAGCTGAATCCGGAATCCCTGAGTAGCGTTGCAGAAAACACCGGGCTCGGCCGCATGTCGCTCGACAAGCAATTTCACGGCGACCTGGAAGCCGTCAGCCAAGGCGAGATGCTCGCGTTTCGAACCGCCGTTCAGGGCTCCGCGGGTTATGTCGCGATGGAAACCGTGCAAGGCACGCTGGGTGGCCGCCAAGGCAGCTTTGTCCTGCAGCACAGCTCCACCATGACCCGCGGGCAGCCGAAGCAATCGATCACCGTCGTACCCGATTCCGGAACGGGGGAATTGCAGGGGCTCTCCGGCTCGATGATCATCACCATCGACAACGGCCAGCACTCTTATACCTTCGACTACGAGTTGCCTGAATCGCCGCAGTAAATCAACTCGCAATGGCGCCGCCAGACGGTAACGCGTCCCAGCCTCTCGCGCGCAATACCGAAAGCGACAGCTTCGTTCGTCAGCGCGTCACGAAAGCATTCGACATCGACAAACCGGCTGCGGTCGCGGACATCAGTCCGTCACGCGACAACCTCGTCACGCAGCCGGAACTGCGCGACCGCTGCGCTCAGCCGTGAGCCCTGCTCATCGAGCGACAGCGCGGCGGCTGCCGCCTCCTCGACCAGCGCAGCATTGCGTTGCATCGTCTGTTCCATCTGGATGACCGCGGCATTCACCTGCTCGATGCCCGACGACTGTTCCTCGAACGCGTTGCTGGTTTCACTCATGATCGCGTTGACGCGCTCGACCGCGGCAACGAGTTCGCCCATCGCCGAGCCGGCCAGCGTGACGAGGCCGCTGCCGTCCTCGACGCGCCGCGCGGAATGGCCGATCAGGTCCTTGATCTCCTTCGCCGCCGATGCACTGCGCTGCGCGAGCCCGCGAACTTCGGTCGCGACCACCGCGAAACCGCGCCCCTGCTCGCCGGCACGCGCGGCTTCGACGGCAGCGTTCAGCGCGAGGATGTTCGTCTGGAATGCGATGCTCTCGATCACGCCGACGATGCCGGAAATCCGCGCGGAGCTACTGGAAATCTCGGACATCGTCTCGACGACGCGCTGCATTGCGTCGCCGCCGCGCGACGCAATGCCGGCCGCACCCTCGACGTACTTGCGTGCATCGCGCGCGTTGTCCGCATTCTGGCGCACGGCTGCCGTCAGCTGCTCGACGCTCGCCGCCGCCTGCTGCAGCGACACGGCCTGCTGCTCGGTGCGCGCGGACAGGTCGACGTTGCCGCTCGCGATCGTGCGCACGTCGCCGACGATCGTCTCGGTGCTCGCGCGTACCTGGCTCACGGTGTCGACGAGGCCGTCCTGCATCCGTTTCAGCGCATTCAGCAGATAGGCCATCTCGTTCGCGCCGGGAACGACGACCGTTCCGGTCAGGTCGCCTTTCGAGATTTTTTCGAATTGATCGACCGCGAGATTGATCGGTTCGGTGATCGCCTTCGCGAGCACGCGCTGCGCAAAGAAGCCGACGACGAGCGCAAGCACGGCGACCGCCGCCATCCCCCACACGATCCGGTGGAAATGAACGCCGGCCGCATCGTAGCGGGCCTTTTCGCGTGCGACCTGGAACGACTCGAGCGCGTCGATCGCGTCCTGGTACGCGGCGAACAGTGCCGGTGGCGCGGTGCGCTGCGTATCGAGGAAGTTGAACGCGTCGTCGCCGTCGAGCTGCGACAGTGCCTTCAGGAACACCCGGTCGAGCAATGCGCGACGGCGGGTCTGCAGCGCGTCGAACAGCGCCTGCTCGTCGGCGTCGCGCGCGTGCAGGCGCGTGTACGCGTCCAGTTCGTCGTTGCTTTGCTTGAGGAGCGTGTGCAGTTGCGCGATTTCCGTCTTGCCCGACTGGCCGGCGCTGATGATCTGCGCGACGTCGCTCATCCGTTCGCGCAGTACGAGCATCCGCTCCGAGCTGGTCTTCAGGTGCAGCAGCGACGCGGTGTCGTCGCGGTACATCGCCTCGAGCGAACCATTGCTCACGTAGAGGCCGGCGATGCACGCGCCGACCACCAGCACGAGCAGCACGGTATAGCCGGCAATGGTCGCGACGAGTCCGCCACGGATGGTGAATTGTGTTCGCATGACGTTCCCTTGCGCTGACCACGCGCGGCCAACGGCGGATGTGGATTCCGGATCACGAAAGACGAGCGCTGCGTCGCAACATGCGCAACATGCGGCACGTGGGCTACGAACGGGTTAACGACGCGGTCGGCGGGAAGGTTTTATCTGCACGCGACGCGAATCTTGACGATTGCGACAGATGGGGGGCCGGAAGATGCGTGCAGCCGGTGCATTCGCTGTCGGGCGAGGCCGTGCTGGCGGAGCCCGGTGGGTGGAATTCGGGCCGCTGCGGACGGAAAGCGAAAGCCTCGGGTTGCGCTTGCGCCGCAACGATCGGCTATCCGTCGTTGGCCGGCGTTGAACGGATCTCGTCAACCGGGAAGGCGCGCCGGTGCGTGGCAATCTGCCATGTGTTTCCCCATGGATCCCTCACCATCGCGCGCCTGTCGCCGTAGGGCATGTCGGCTGGAACTTCGAGCGAGAGCGCATTCGCTGCAATCGCTCGCCGATAAGTCAAATCGGCATCCTCGACATAGACGTACAAAAATGCCGGCATCGGATCGCGCAGGCCGTCTCCGCCGCTGATCATCACGACGGAATCGCCGATCCGGATCTCGGCAGGCAGCCCGGCGCGGAATTCGCCATTCGCGTGAAACACCGTCCTGATGAATGCGATCAGGTTTTCCGGATCCCGGACCACGATTCGGGGCGTGACGGTATGCCATCCATCGGGCTGAAAGTTGGTCATGTCGCGCGGCCTCCGAGGAGATTTCGGGGGTATTGTCCTCCTGGCGCCGGAGGTTGGCAAAAGGGAGGTAGCAGGCGATTGTGTTTGTCGGCAGCCGGCCATGAACTGCCGATCGAGCATTGAAGTAGATCACGAGTATCATCACCGATCATCACGTTTGAACGTTGTGCACGTGGGCCTTGGTAGCCCCAAGGTTTTGAAAGAGTATCATTCTCAGAGTGATCTCAAGTTCGTCTACAAACCAGTCAACATGGCAAAAATTCGTGATTTTCTTCGACGCCTGCTTCAAAGCAAGCCAATCACGGCGACACCAAGTACCGTAGAAGTCGGTGATCCGGAACTAACCGATGCCGATATCCTGCGCGAATACTTTTCCCCGTCACGCGGAACTGTCGACCATCTGGCCGAGTTGATCCAGTTAATCACGACCCCGCTGAATGAAGCGTTACGCGACAGACTGGTATCGAAGGTTCGGGATGCAGAGCCTGGAGAAAACGCGACGGACATCCTTGTCTGGGCGCTTACGAGAGATACAGTTGAGCCAGAGGTCAACGACGAAGGACGCTGGACGCTCTGCATCGAAGTCGATTGGCGTGCGTCCGATGAGATCGAATGGCAGGCAAACGAGATCCTCTCCACTTTGAAGATGGAGCAACGTTGGGAATGGGGAAACGTTGGGCTATGTCCGGTTGGGCTCCTGGCGTTCAACGCTTGGCTCGTGCCGCGCGGTTATACGTTAATGCATGTGGACACCGGGAATGACGCATATTTTGCATTTGTTGTCCTGCAATCGGAAGCCGCTAAGGTGCTGAGCTTGGCGCAAGCGTCAGGGGTCGATGTCGAAAGCAGTGAGGCGTTTGCCACCAATTTTTCGGAGTCTGGGGAGCCCATTCTCAGGTCGCAGAAGGTAAACGGCGTCCTTGGCCAGGGACGATAGCGGCGGTTGGCCGTTATAGGTCGTTCAAGCCCGCGACCGGTTTACAGGCACTGCCCACCTGCACCCCATGCCAGCTATGGCGCACAGCCACTCAGGGCCACATCACCTCACCCACAAAACCGCCCGCCCGGTGAAACAGTTACAAGTTAACCATTGACGCTGACACCACCCGGCGGTTAGTGTACGGCCCTGAAGTTCAAGAAGTTCGATTGCTGTTCATCAATTGATCGCCCCTCAGCGGTATTCGTTGTCCTCTCCCTCCTTGATGCTTCTCCCGCTCTTGAACAGAGCAAATTCTCTTATTTTTTCTCAAGGATTCTTCATGGATACCGGTATCGTCAAGTGGTTCAACGACAGCAAAGGCTTTGGCTTCATCACTCCGGACAAGGGCGGCGACGACCTGTTCGCACACTTCTCCGAAATTCGGGCCGACGGCTTCAAGACGCTGGCTGAGAATCAGAAAGTGAGCTTCGAAACGAAGCAAGGCCCGAAGGGTCTGCAAGCGGCCAACATCAAGCCGCTGTAAAGTTTGAAGGACCCGGCCTCCCGAAACGGACGCCGGGTTGCAGCGACATCCTCGCGGAGCGTTGTCTCCCAAAGTTGGCGCGATCGCTTATAGCTGCATCTGTTCATTCAGCAGCTTGCCAAGCGCCACACGCCTCGTTGCACTTCATTCTCCCCTCTGGCTGCAAGGCCCTTTTTTCGCATTCCGACTGCTTCAGATTCAGCTCGCAATGGCTTTGAATCGGCGCATCCGTGCACATTTGGCACGGCACGCGCGCATTCGCACATCATTAAAATTAAAATGCACACCAAACGAATTCAGCAATACAACGGCTATGCCGTCCAGCCCTCGGCGCATCGTTTGCCCGACGGTAGTTTTTCATCCAACCTGCTGCTCGAACGCACCGACAGCTCGCGCGCCGAAGGCCGCTACCAGTTCTATTCGCTCGACTACTTCGCGAGTGAAGCGCAGGCGCTGCAGCATTCGTCACGCTGGGCACGCAACTGGGTCGACACGCGCGGTTAAAGGCAACGCCCCGGTACCGGACGCCCAACGCGTTTGAGGCACCAAGGCGCGCACAACCAGGCGCGCCCGAACATCGCGCGCGATCGATTCGCTACCTTGCGATTCGATCTGCGCACTCGGTTCGAACTCCCGACCTTCTCTTTCGACGTCGCCGGCAACGATTCTGCTGCGCACGTGCCCCGGAAAATCGACCTAAAGAACACGCTCCAGCGCGTCGGCGAACCTGGCAACGGCACCGTCGACGTCATGCAGTTTTTCCAGGCCGAACAAGCCGATGCGGAAGGTCTTGAAATCTTCAGGCTCGTCGCATTGCAGCGGAACGCCGGCCGCGATCTGCAAACCGACATCGGCGAATTTCTTGCCGGATCGAATGCCGTCGTCGTCCGTGTAGCAGACCACGACGCCCGGTGCCTGAAAACCTTCAGCCGCCACGCTCCTGAAACCTTGGTCGGCCAGCAGCGCGCGAACGCGCTCGCCGAGCTCGAGCTGCTCCGCTCTCACCTTGTCGAAACCGTATGCGTCGGTTTCCTTTATCACGTCGCGCAGCGTCGCGAGACTGTCCGTCGGCATCGTCGCGTGATACGCGAACCCGCCGTTCTCGTACGCTTCCATGATCTGCAGCCATTTGCGAAGATCGCACGCGAAGCTGGTGCTGGTGGTCGCATCGATTCTTTCGCGCGCGAGCGGGCTGAGCATGACCAGTGCGCAGCAGGGTGACGCGCTCCAGCCCTTTTGCGGCGCGCTGATCAGCACATCGACGCCGCTGGCCTGCATGTCGACCCAGACCGTACCGGAAGCGATGCAATCCAGTACGAACATGCCGCCGACCGCATGCACGGCGTCGGCCACCGCGCGCAAATACGCATCGGGCAGCATCATCCCGGATGCGGTTTCGACATGCGGTGCAAAGACCAGGTCCGGCTTGTGTTCCCGGATCGCGGCGACCACTTCGTCGATCGGCGCCGGCGCATAGGCGGCCTGCCTTCCCGGTTCGACCGGGCGCGCCTTCAACACCGTCGTTTCCGACGGAATGCTGCCCATGTCGAAAATCTGCGACCAGCGGAAACTGAACCAGCCATTGCGGATGACCAGGCACTTCTTGTTCGTCGCGAACTGCCGGGCGACGGCTTCCATGCCGAACGTCCCGCTGCCCGGGACGACGACGACCGACTTCGCGTTGTAGACCTTTTTCAGCGAAGCGGAAATGTCGCGCATGACGCCCTGAAAGAGCTGCGACATATGATTGATCGATCGATCGGTGTAGACCACGGAGTATTCGAGGAGCCCGTCGCGGTCGACATCGGGAAGTAAGCCTGGCATGGTCGTCTCCGGTAAAAGATGAACAATGGCATCAGCGCGAGCCGTATCCGTGACGGGGTACCGCTGCACCGATGCAAATTCGCTTTTTTCTTGATGAAAGCCGATTCTAACGAAGGCCGCCCGCAACTTGGCGCATATTTTGCCCGCTCTCCGGCACACGCTTGAAGTTGCGCGGCCGCCGGCCAGAGCGAAGCGCCGGCGGCAAACCGGTCGTGCGGTCACGACGCGAGACTACGCGCCGACGGCCCCCGTCTCGTCATAAGACACGATACTCAACCCTTCCGTCGCATCCGGTGCGACGAAGTACCGTGTGATCTGCTCGAACTCGGCCTCCGACACCTGGAACGGATGCTCCCCTCGCGCATTGCGCACGCGCAGACGCGCCTTGCAAACCGCATCGCCGACATCGAGGTAATGCAGTCGATGGTCGCAGCCGGCGGCCTGCGAAACGGCGTGCCCCCATGCGCGCGCAGCGACGGTATTGAACGGAAGATCGAGAACCACCGAGACGCCGGCCTGCAGCACAGCGCGGACGTGATCGGCAATCACATCCTTGATACGCTGCGCGCAGCGGACATAGTCGTCGATCGACAGAATCTCGCCCGGATAGAGGCGAGCCAGCCAGTCGTCTTCGCTGATCGACAGGGTCCGCTCGGCGCTCGCGAGCGTCGCGGTCAGCGTCGATTTTCCGGATGCGATCTTGCCGCATACCATGTGGAGCAATACCGCGTCGTTCGATGCTGTCGCGTGACGCGTCGTTTCAGTCTGCATTTCCAGGCGCTCCATCGATTGCCCAGAAAGCAAAAACCCGCCTTCCGGGCGGGTTGTGATCACATGCATTCAGTCGATGGCTACCCCGCCGGCAAAAGTGCGGCGCCAATAATCGAACGGGTATGCGATCGGTTCATGCGCACCAGCATAGCCAACCGCCCGATCGCGAGCAAGCAGGTTTGAAGACAAGGCCACGCGACAACGTCATTCTTCCAACGCGTCCACACGTCACGCAGCCCCGCCACCGTCCTTCGGAAACACCCCTTTGCTCATCGCATCCAGTTGCCGGACGATCTCCGAACGCAACTCGGCCGACACGTCGACACTGTCGAGCAATTCCGAAATCCACAGTCCGTCGGCCGCGAGCCGGCAGATCATCAGCGTCGCCGCCCGCTCCAGCGGCACGGGATCGGGCCGCGTCCATTCCCGCATCGGCACCGACCAGCGCGCGCGCGTTTCCTGCTCGGTAATCATCGACGCGACCAGCACGCGCAGCACATCGGTACTCGCCGCCGGATTGGCCGCATCGAGCACCGCATGCAGATACGCCCGCGCCGCCGCGCCGTCGCCGCTGCCATCGGCAGCCACCCGCGCGGCCATCTGCGCGGCGAACCGCTCGGTCGCCTGCCCGAACAGCGCATCCAGCAACCCCTGCTTGTTCGCGAAGTGATACTGCAGCGCGCCTTTCGTCACGCCGGCACGCTCGGCCACCGCGTCGAGCGTCAACGCGGCCACGCCGTGATGCGTCGCAATCTCGGATGCGGCCGCCAGCAACTGCGCGCGCACCTGATCCGGCGCCTTTTTCCGCCGCACGCCGGCAGCGGCGGCAGCCAGCGGCGCCGATGTTCCTTCGGACGCCCGTGCAGCGGCCGTTCCGGCCGTTTCGACAGGCACGGACACGTCGTGCGGCGCGGGTTCAATGCGTTTTTTCATGGTGCGGATGTTAGCACCCGAGGGTCTCGATATAAACATTCCGGCTGGATGGTATGATCCGCCGCATGAACACACCCACCCCATCCCCCTGGTCCGCGCTCGACACCGCCATCGCCCGTGGACGCGACGCGCTCGTGCGTCTTCAGCAGCCCGACGGCAGCTGGTGTTTCGAACTCGAATCCGATGCGACGATCACCGCGGAATACATCCTGATGATGCATTTCATGGACAAGATCGACGACGTCCGCCAGGAGAAGATGGCGCGCTACCTGCGCGCGAACCAGCGGCTCGACACGCATGGCGGATGGGCGCTGTACGTCGACGGCGCGCCGGACGTGTCGTGCAGCGTGAAGGCGTATTTCGCGCTGAAGGCGGCCGGCGACAGCGAACACGCGCCGCACATGGTCCGCGCGCGCGACGCGATCCTGAAGCTCGGCGGCGCGGCGTGCTCGAACGTGTTCACGCGCATCCTGCTCGCGACGTTCGGCCAGGTGCCGTGGCGTGCGGCACCGTTCATGCCGATCGAATTCGTGCTGTTCCCGAAGTGGGTGCCGATCTCGATGTACAAGGTCGCGTACTGGGCGCGCACGACGATGGTGCCGCTGCTCGTGCTGTGCTCGCTGAAGGCGCGCGCCCGCAATCCGCGCGACGTGTCGATCCGCGAGCTGTTCGTCACGCCGCCGGACCAGGAACGCCACTACTTCCCGCCTGCGCGCGGCATGCGCAAGCTGTTCCTCGCGGTCGACCGCACGGTCCGCCATATCGAGCCGCTGATGCCGAAGCGCCTGCGCCAGCGCGCGATCCGTCATGCAGAGGCATGGTGCGCGGAACGCATGAACGGCGAGGACGGGCTCGGCGGCATCTTCCCGCCGATCGTGTACAGCTACCAGATGATGGAAGTACTCGGCTACCCGGACGATCATCCGCTGCGGCGCGATTGCGAAAACGCGCTTGAAAAGCTGCTGGTCACGCGGCCCGACGGCAGCGTGTATTGCCAGCCGTGCCTGTCGCCGGTGTGGGACACCGCATGGAGCGCGATGGCGCTCGAGCAGGCGCGCGGCGTGGCGGTGCCGGAAGCCGGCGAGCCGGCCGGCGCGCTGCGCGAACTCGACGCACGCATCGCGCGCGCGTACGACTGGCTGGCCGAGCGCCAGGTGAACGACCTGCGCGGCGACTGGATCGAGAACGCACCGGCCGATACCGAACCCGGCGGATGGGCATTCCAGTACGCGAACCCGTACTACCCCGACATCGACGACAGCGCGCTCGTCACCGCGATGCTCGACCGCCGCGGCCGCACGCATCGCAACGCGGACGGCACGAACCCGTATGCGCCGCGCGTCGCGCGCGCACTCGACTGGATGCGCGGGCTGCAGTCGCGCAACGGCGGCTTCGCGGCGTTCGACGCCGACTGCGACCGCATGTACCTGAACGCGATCCCGTTCGCCGATCACGGCGCGCTGCTCGATCCGCCGACCGAAGACGTGTCGGGCCGCGTGCTGCTGTGCTTCGGCGTGACGAAGCGCATCGACGACCGCGCGTCGCTCGCGCGCTGCATCGACTACGTGAAGCGCACGCAGCAACCCGACGGCAGCTGGTGGGGCCGCTGGGGCACGAACTACCTGTACGGCACATGGAGCGTGCTGGCCGGCCTCGCGCTCGCCGGCGAGGACAAGTCGCAGCCGTACATCGCCCGCGCGCTCGACTGGCTGCGCGCACGGCAGCATGCGGACGGCGGCTGGGGCGAAACGAACGACAGCTATATCGACCCGACGCTCGCCGGCACGAATTCCGGCGAGAGCACGTCGAACTGCACCGCGTGGGCGCTGCTCGCGCAGATGGCGTTCGGCGATGGCGAATCCGATTCGGTGAAGCGCGGCATCGCGTATCTGCAGTCGGTGCAGCAGGACGACGGCTTCTGGTGGCACCGCTCGCACAATGCGCCGGGCTTTCCGCGCATTTTCTACCTGAAGTATCACGGCTATACCGCGTACTTCCCGCTGTGGGCGCTTGCGCGGTATCGGCGGCTGGCGGGCGCTGCGTCGTCGGCGGGCACGACCGCGCGCGGTACGGCAGCAGTGGAAGCCACCGACACGGCAGTCGCCTGAGCGACGACGCGCTAGCCGCGATGCGCATGCTCGCAGCAGCCGCACGATCACCGACGATCCGTCGATGCGCAACCGAAAGCGGCAACACGATGAGCGCGACCTGCCCGCCGACGCGCTCGACAGGATGACGCTCGCGAAGCCGCGCTCGTACGAGATCGCGCGACTCGAGAACCGGCAACTGACCGGGCCGGTTCCGCGATCTGCGAAGATATCGGAATCGGAACCGATTGCCGCCATGGAATCGCATGGGCGCGCCGCCGGCGCGCCCCACTCCACCCAACTCGACGAAGCATGCCCATCATGATCGACGTTTCATCCATCACCGACGCGCTCGCCCCGAGCGGCGAGCCGACGCAATACCGCGTGTCGACCGAGAAGCTGATTTCCGGCGACCCGCTGCAAACGCTCACGCCCGGCTTCGCAAGCCCGTGCGGCCGTTTCTCGACCGGCATCTGGGAAAGCACGCCCGGTTGCTGGCATGTCGCGTACACCGAAGCGGAATACTGCGAGATCCTGGAAGGCACGTCCGTGATCACCGACCTGGAAGGGAACAGGAAGACCCTTCGTGCCGGCCATCGTTTCGTGATTCCGCCGGGTTTTCGCGGCACGTGGGAAGTCGTCGAACGCACGCGCAAGATCTTCGTCGCGTACGACGAGCAACCGCCCGCATAAGCGGCGGCGCTTCGTCCGCCGCCGGAAGCGTTACCGGCCGCCGCCGAGCGACTCGAGTATCCGGTATGCGGTCTTCACGCGGTCCTCGATCGGGACACTGCGGTTCGCGAGCATCACGATCGCGATCCGCTTCGCGGGAACGAACGCGACATACGTGCTGAAGCCGTTGGTCGAGCCCGTCTTGTTGATCCACGTGTCCGCGCTCGGCGCGAGCGGCGGCTTGATCGCGCTGGCCGGCGTCGCATCGAACAGCATCTTCGGCGCGTTGCCTTCGAGCAGCGTCGGCAGTGAGACCGGATACGGATACTGCTCCCAGATCAGGTCCTGCGTCATCGGCCCTGCACGGAAATAGCCGGTGTGCGTGCGCTCGATCGCGCGCTGCAGCCGCGGCGCCGTGTCGACCAGCCCCATGTTCGCCTGCACGAAACGCAGCAGGTCGGCCGCCGTGGTCCGGACGCCGTACGCCGGCTGCCACAGCATGCCGCCCGTCATCCGGATCGGCTTGCCGTCCTGCGTATAGCCCTGCGCATAATCGGCCGTGCGCGCGTCGGGCACGTTGATATACGTGTGCGTCATCCCGAGCGCGGGAAAGAGCCGCTGCTCCATCAGCACCGAGAAATCGCGGTTCATCGCCTTCGCGGTGAGCCACCCGAGCATCCCGATCGCGACGTTCGAATACGTGCGGCGCGTGCCCGGCGCATATGCGGGCTGCCACGCATCGAGATAGCGGATCAGGCCCGCGTCGTCGCGGATGCTGTCCGGCACCTGCAGCGGCATGCCGCCGGGCGTGTGCGTGCCGAGTTCGAGCAGCGTCACGCCGCCGAACGGCTTGCCCTGCAGCGCGGGCAGGTACTTGGCCGCAGGATCCGCCAGCGACAGCTCGCCGCCCTCCTGCGCGTCGGACGCGAGCGTCGCGGTCAGCGTCTTGCTGACAGAGCCGATTTCGAACAGCGTGTCGCCGGTGACGGGCTTGCCGGTTTGCGTCGACATCACGCCGTAGTCGAACACGTAGGGCTTGCCGTCGGCGACGATGCCGATCGCCATGCCGGGAATGGCGAACTGCTTCATCAGCGGCGCGACGTGGCGGGTCACGGTGTCGTGGATATCGTCCTGCGTGACGGTGGCCGCGCGGCCGGCCGTGGCGGTGGCGCACGCGGCGACGAACAGGGTCGCGGCGAAGCGTGTCGCGTTGAATCGCATGGTTGCGGTTCCTTTGATAGCGGATGGTTGCATGGACAACAGATCCGGCCGCGCCGCGCGAAGATCGTGGCAGCCGGCCGGTCGAAGCAGGACTATCCACTACCGGCCCGCCGCCAACAATCGACGATATGTTGCGCGAGCCGAAAGAAAAACTTATGAGATACGCGAAGCGCCGGATTGCACCGCGGCAATCCCGAGTCGCTTGACGGTTTACCGGAAAAACCTGGCGGTTTTAACAGCATCCAGTCCGGCAGCCGAATATCGCCGCATCGGAAATCGATGAAAAACAGATAAGTCTTGTCAGATTGGCAAGCACCGGCAAACTGCGCGATTGATTCGCCCGCACAGATCGCAGTAGACTCGCGAAAGCAAAAAATAAAAGTCCTGAGAGAAATCATGAATCGCCATTCCTCGATCGCCCGCTCCCGCGTCATTGGTCGCCGCATGGTCGCGTGAATTTCACGCGCCGACCGACCTGCAGCGGGCACCCGCGACACCGCCGCGTATCGCTCGCGCGCAAGTTCGCCCGCATGCCCTCCAGCCCGCAAGCCGAAACCTTCCAGGGTCCCGCCCGCGGATACCCTGCCTGACCGGAGAGTAATCCCGTGACCGAAATCGTGGCCGCGTCCGCCTATCGGCCGCGCGATGTCGTCAATGCACCCGACATCAAGGCGGCCATCGCGCGACGCAGCGCCGAGCGCGGCGATCCGGCCGACGTCCTCGCGTGGCTCGGCAACCATTTCTTCCGCTGGGTCGTCGGCGCGTTCGAGCAGGCGCAGCCGCTCGATTCGCTCGCCGACTACCGCGCGCTCGCCGGCGCCGACCGGCCGGCGCCCGACTGGCTCGTGCGCCGGTTCCGCGCGCAACCGGCATCCGGCGGCGCCATCGGCGCGACGGCCGAGCCGTCGCCGCAACCCGTGGCCGAACCGAAACCGCTCTACTTCATCGATCCCGAGCACATGCTGCTGATCGACCGCGAACGCGTGCTGGTCGAATTCCTGCGCTCGCGCACCGGCACGCGGCTCGCGCAGAAGCTGCAGCGCATCACGTGCGCGATGGCGCTCGACATGTGGGAACGCGAGCACCAGCGGATGCAGGCGCGCCGCGACAAGGGCTGGGTGCCGAGCAGCGGCCTCGCGCTGCGCGAGGTATTGCGTACGCCGAACGGGATCGTCTTCGAATTCGCCGGCGATCACGCGGCACTGCGCGAAGAGCTGGCTTACGAGTCGTACTACATGCAGCACTGTCTCGGCCAGTTCGCGGATCGCCGCCGGCTGCGCGGCGGATACGGCGAGCAGTACGCACAAGCCGCGCAGGACGGCCGGCTGCGCCTGTTCACGCTGCGCGGCGCGGGTAACCAGCCGCACGTGACGATCAGCCTGTCGGTGACCGGCGACGGCCTGCGCATCGACCAGATCAAGGGCAAGCAGAACCGCCATCCGGTGCGCCGCTACGCCGACGACGTGCGCCAGTTCCTGCGCACGCTCGCGCCGCGCGGCGAGCGTCATCCCGATTGCGAGGGCATGGGTCTCGTGTTCGAGCCGGAGACGCCGGGCGCGGCCGTCGGCGAATGGACGTTCGTCACCGACGTGCGCTCGCCCGACCATCTGCTGAGCGTGATGAGCGAAAACTTCCACCTGATCGAGCATTTCGCGCAACCGCCGGCCGTGCTGCAGTGGCTGCTGCTGCGCAACGCGCCCTACGCGCTCGGCCAGCTCCGGCAGATCGATCCGGCCGTCGCGGCAGCCGCGCGCCACGCGTTGCCGGTCGATGCGCTGCCGGCCGCGCGCGAACCGGACGCGCTACCGGCAACGGCCGCCTTCGCGATCGAAGGCATCCCGATCGATTCCGCACTGTGCGCGGCGTTCGCGCTGCCCGCGACCGCGCACGGGAGCCCGTCATGCTGAAGCTGCTGATCGGCGCGGCCGTGCTGTGGCTCGGGTGGTACGTGTGGCGTTCGGTGCGGATCGCCGCGCGGATGGTGCGCGAAGTCGACGCCGACCAGGCCGCGGGCGCCGACCGCGCGGTGCCGGTCCGGCACACCACCGCGGTTTCGCTCGCACGCACGCTCGCCGACCAGGCGCCGCCGAATCGCCGCCGCTGGGCGCTCGCGCTTGCCGACATCCTGCTGATCCGCAACGGGCTGCGCTGCGATTGCGACGACCTCGTGTACACGCTGCCCGACACGCAGCGCGAACAGCTCGCCCGCCAGTTGCGGCGCGAACTCGACCTGCCGGCCGACCTGCCCGAGTGGCAGATCGTGCAACGTGTGCCGCCGATCCTCGCGGGCTGGATTCGCGGCGTCGGCCGCTCGCACGAAGGCTTCTACGAACAGCTTGCTGCCGTTGGCCGCGTACGCGACGCGCTGGCGTTCGATTGCGCTCGCACCGCGTTTCTCGTGCGCTGCATCGCGCTGCTCGGCTGGGCGTCCGAACAACAGGCGTGGATCGTGCTGCTGCTCAATGCGCAGCGCGCGCAGGACAGTTTCGACAGCTGGGAAGACTTCGGGCTCGCGTACGCGCGGGCGCGCCAGCACTGGTTGCGCGGCAGCGGCCAGGACGGCCCCGCGTCGTCGCGCGCCACGCAGGAAGTGCGCGAGCACCTGCGCAATCCGTCCGGAAACTGGCTTTCGCTGCCGTGGAAGCGCTACCGCATCTTCGATCCCCAACCCGTTACGTCATGACCGCCGACACCGACATGTCCTCCGCTCCCGCCGACCTGATTCCGCCCGCGAAGTCCCGATGGTTCATCTGCGACGTCGACGCCATGCTGCGCGCGGGCGATTTTGCCGCGCTCGACACGCAACTCGACGCCGCGCTCGCCGCCAGCTTCGCCGATCGCACGGCCGAAGCGCGCTACGTCGACGCGCTGCCGGCCGACGTGCAGCCGTGCATCGAAGCCGGCGCCGAAGGCCTCGCGCGCCTGCGCGCCTGGCAGGCCGCGAACCCGCACTCCGCGCATGCATGGCTGTGCGAAGCGCATTACTGGCACCACTGGGCGTACGAGTATCGCGGCTCCGGCTGGGCCGAGACGGTGACCGAATCCGGCTGGATCTGCGCGCATGCGTGCGCCACGATGACGATCGTCGCCGCGCTGCGTGCGCTGGTGCTCGCGCCGACGATGTGGAGCGCACCGAAGGTGATCTTCACCAGCGTGTCGTCGTTCGACGAACCCGAGTGGCTCACGCAACTCGTGCGGCAGCGCCGCTGGCCCGTGACCGAGCTGCATCTGAACGTCGGCGCCCACGACGAGGCCACGCGCGCCGAACTGCAGGGCATGCTCGCGCGTTCGGGGCTGAAGCCCGAGGTACCGGTCGCGTGCCCGGCGGAATTTCCGGAAGCGCTGCCCGGCCCCGTCCAGGGCAAGAAGCTGCGCAAGGGCAAGTGGTACTGGATGGAAGCGACGCTGCACCTCCACCCGCGCCAGTTCTTCTCGATGCGCACGTTCATCTGGTACATGCAGCCGCGCTGGGGCGGCTCGCACGACCACGTCCGCGCGTTCATCGATTCCGACGCGTGCGCGCACCTCGACGCGGTCGAGAAGGACCGGCTGCGCCACGAGATCTGGCGCGACGACTACTACGGCGAAACGCTGGAGCAGGACGACGACTCCGACAACGCACGGCGCGCGATGGCCGACACGCTGGCACGGGCCGAAGCGGCGCTGCATCCGCTTCATCGCTGGGAAACGCTGTACTGGCTGGCCCACGCGCACTACATGCGCGATGAATCCGCGCAAGGTTATGCGCGCCTGCAGGAGGCCGAGCGCCATCAGCCGATCAACGACAACGCCGCGATGGCGATCGCGATACGACTGATGCTCGATGCCGATCCGCAAGGAAGCTGGCTGACCGGCGCGATCGAACGGGCGTCCGACGCCCGCGCGTGCACGGCGGCCATGATCCTGCGCGGCTACGGACATCGCGCGGGCGCATTCGGCTTCGCCCGCGACGACGCGCGTGGCGCAGCCTGGCTGGAGGCCGCGCGTGCCAACGAACCGGCCTCGCTCGCGTGGAACCAGCTCGCGTACGCGCTGTGCAGCGGAGGCCGGCGCCGTGAGGAATCCTTCGCGATCTGCCAGCTGGGCCACGAGGCCGGCGGCGACTCGTGCGAGTACCTGCTCGGACGCTTCTACGAGGAAGGCATGCACGTCGAGACCGATCTGTACAAGGCCGCGCACTACTACCGCCAGGCGATGGACGACGGCGGCAACATGGGCGCATACAAGCTCGGCTACATGTATCACTACATCGCGCAGGCCAGCAAGGACGAAGCCGAACGCCAGCGCATGAAGATCGAGGCGATCGAGGCGGCGCGCAACGCGCACGCGATGGGGCACACCGACGGCCTTGAATGCTTTCTGATGTTCATCGGCGATCTCGACGACATTCCGACCCGCCATCGCTACATCGGCGAACTGCGTCGGCATGCGGAAGGCGGGCATCCTGCGGCGATGGCCGCGCTGTCGGGCTTCCTCTGCGACAGCCGCGACAAGTCGCTCTACAACTACCGCGAAAGCGTGCGCTGGATCATGGGCGCACAGGCCGTCGCGCCCGACGACGAATACGTGCTCAACATGACGCGCTCGTGCCACGAGGACGGCATGCTCGGCAAGCTGCTGTACAAGCTGCACCGCAAGCAGATCAAGGCGCACGAGATTCCCGGCAGCGACAACGCGATGGTCTGAGCGCGGGCGACCGACGCGCGCACCCGTCGACGGGCCGCGCGTGCCGTGCGAACGATCAGCCCTGCAGCCGGTCGAGGAAGGCCAGCATCGCCGCGTTGAATCGCGCCGGCCGCTGCAGCGGCGCGAAATGGCTCACGCCGGGCAGGATCGTCAGCGTCGCACCGGGAATCGTGCGCGCCAGATAGGCCGCATGCTCGGGCCGGATGAATTCGTCGTGCTCGCCCAGCACGATCGTCACCGGCACGCCGATCGCCGCGAGATCCTGTGCGCTGTAATCCGGTTGCGTGCGCATCATTTCGCTGACGGCCGCGACGAATGCGTCGAACCGGTCCGGCGTCGCGGACAGTTGCGCGTAGTCCTTCCGGTGCCGCGCGAAGCAGCGGTCGATCAGCGGGCTCGGCACCATCTCCTTCGTGCCGCCCGGGTCCATGTTGCACGCGAAGAAGAATACGCCGGCCACGCGCTCCGGCGCGCGGGCCGCCAGCACGAGCGCGATGCACGCGCCGTCGCTCCAGCCGACCAAGCGTGCGCGGTCGACGTGCAGCGCGTCCAGGACCGCGAGCACGTCCGACGCCATGCGTTCGTAGGAATACGGTTGATCGTCGCGCGTGCTGCGGCCGTGGCCGCGGCTGTCGATCAGGATCGCGCGGTAGCCGGCCGCGAGCAGCGCCGGCACCTGGTTGCCCCAGTTGCCGCCGTGGCCGAGGCCGCCGTGCAGCAGCACGACCGGCGGGCCGTGGCCGAACGACGCGTGCCAGATACGCGCGCCGTCGTGTTCCAGCCATCCTTCGGTATCGGCCGCCGGCAGCGGCGTGCCGCCGTGCGCATCGAAGCGGACGAGTTCGTCGTCATCGAGTTCCGCATGCATCGTTCTGCCGTCCTTTCGAGGGAGACAAGCTGGCAATTGTAATGCGTGCGGCCGACGCGGCCGTGACCGCCGAGCGCGGCCGGAAACCATCAGGCCTGCGTCGACACCAGCCCGCCCGCCGACGAGCCGCCCTCCTTCTCGATCGCCGCGGCGAGCTGCGAGATCGCCGTCGCCAGTGCCCCCGAAATCGCGCCGGCTTCCGCGCTCAGCGCTTGCTGCTCGATCGCCGCGGCCGGGTCGTCCTTCGCGCGCTGCGCGGCGCTCGCTATTTGTCGCTCGATCGTCGCGAGCTGCTTCTGCAGCCGCTCGATCAGCGCCTTCAGCTGGCTGACCGCCGGGTTCTCGGACGATGCGCCCGATGCGCCGAGCGTTTCGCCGGTGCCGCCGGCCGCATTCGTTGTGCCGCTGGTGCCCGAGGTAGCCGTGGCGCCGCCAGCGGGCGACGTCGAAGCGGGCGTGGCCGGTGCGGCGCCCGGCGTGTTTGCGGTGGCGCTGCCGTCCGCCAGCGGGGATCGCGCGGTCGTAGAGAAATCGATCTGCATCGTGTCGGTCCGTGTGTCGGTAAACGAATCGTGACGGGGTGGCGTGAATAGCCTTCCAACTCCCTTCCAACTCGTTTACGGCATTCGTCACACGAAACTTGAGTATCGGGGGCGGACCGATTCTGCGACAGATCGCAGCATTCAAGTTGCGAAAGGGCCAGATTGTCAGCGAAGCAGCACTGGTAAAATTGCCGCTTCGCCGGCTGGATTCGCGCGTCGTCAGCGCCTCACGGCACGACCGCACCGGCCGTCGGTTTCGACTCCTGCCCTTCCGGGTACGGCACGTGACGCGTGCCGGGCCGCGGTCGCGGCTTCGCGGGTCACCCTCTCCGTCCGCCTTCGTGCACCGTTCGCCGGGTCGAGCGGCGAACGCCGTGCGGTGCGCCTACTTCATACGCATTCGAGGAACACACGATGGCCCGCATCGGCGCCTTCTGCATCACGACGTGGCTTGCCGCCGCGATTCTCTACTTCGGCCAGCATTCCGTCGCGATGATCGCGCTCAGCGGTGTCGTCGTCTTCGGCGGGTTCGATCTGCTGCGTCCGTAAGCGCGCATCGCGACGACGGCACGCATGACCGTGACGATCGCGACGGCCGCGCTCATCGCGCGCCGGCCACGCGCATCCGCATCTCGGCAGGCGAGACGCCGGCCGTCATACGCGTGTAGTCCGCGTTCGGCCCGGACGGCGGCGTCAGGTTGTCGGCAGCCGCCCATTGCGTCGGCGTCGCGGACAGCGCGTAGCGCATCGTTCCGCCATTGGCGATCGTGCCCAGCGGCAGCCACGAACCCGCATAGTCCGCGCCGTTGACCTGCAGCGACCGGATATACGCGAACGTCGGGCGCCCCGAGCCGTCGATCGCCACCTGCTTGTCGCTGTCGAGCCGCAGCGTCTTGCCGTTGCCGAGCCAGACGGTGATCCCGCTGAACTGCGGCGTGGACAACGCGAGCCCGGCTTCCGACGGAATGACCGGGAACATGCCGAGCGCCGCCCACACGTACCAGCTCGACGTCGCGCCCATGTCGTCGTTGCCCGGCAGCCCGTCGCGGCCGGTCGTGAACGCCTTCGACATGATGATCGGGAGAACGTACTGTGCGCCGCTCGGTTGCCCGGCCCAGTTGTACCCCCACGGCGACTGGAACGACGGCTCGTTGCCGATGTACAGGTTGGCGGACGATTGGCCGCCGTTCAGATCGCCGGTGGTCGGCACGGTCGAGAACGGCGTCGCGATCGCAAACAGGTTGTTCAGCCGCGTGACGGCCGCCTGCTTGCCGCCGATCGCGTCGATCAACGCGGTCCAGTCCTGCGCGAAGGTCCAGAAGTAGTTCGGCTCCGTCGATTCATGGAACGAACCCGGCACCAGGGTGCCCAGCGTGCCGGGCGCCGAACCGGCCGGCGGCGCGTTGCGCGCGGCGATCACCTTGTTCGTGTAGTCGAAGATGTTGCGCCACCACCCCGCCCGCGTGTACAGCGTGCCGATGTTGTCCGGCGTCACGCCGACCGACGGCGCGTTCAGCACGCTGGCCGGCAGCGCCTGCAGGAACGCGGCCGCCGAGCGGTCGCTCAGCACGCGCTCGATGGTCGCGGACGACGAGTGACCGTCGTCGCCTTGCGACAGGTAGTGGGCCGTCAGGAAATGGGCAAGCCCCGCCGCGCTCGTGCGGTCGTTGCATGCGCTCGACGGATCGAACGCGGACTGCTTCGTCAGCCGTGCGGCCGACACCAGATCGAAATCGGTCGCGCCGAACTTGTACGCGCCGGCAATCACGTTCAGCGCGTTGTCGCCCGCCATCGGCGTGGAGTCGTCGCTGCCGTCGACCCAGTGCGGGAAGGCGCCGCACTGCAACGCGTCGACGACGAGCGATTGCATCATGTCGCTCGACTCCTTCGGCGCAAGCATCGCGAGCAGTTGCGCCTGCGACCGGTACGTGTCCCACAGCGAGAAGCCCGTGTAGTGATTGCCGGTGCCGCCGACGGATCCGTCGGCGCGCCGGAACGCATAGTCGCCGACCCTGGCCGTCGCGCGCGGCGGGGTGGTTCCGGTCTGGTCGACCGACGTCGGATAGCTGCCGTCCGCGTTCCGCGGCTGGCGCATGCTGCGGAATTCGCCGTTCGAGTCGCTGTACAGCGTCGGCGTGCCGAACACGCGATAGAGCGCGGTGTAGAACTTCGTGAGGTTCGCCTTCTGCGTCGAGTCCAGCGATGCGGGATGCGCGGCCTGGTCGATCTGGATCGTGTTGAGGCGGTCGTTCCACAAGCCGGCAGCATTCGTGCGCGCATCGTCGAACGCGAGTTTTTCGCCGTCGTCGTGCAGGTTGCGCCGCGCGTTCCCGACGCTGACCGACGAAACCGCGACCTTCACGGTCACCGTCCTGTCCGCGTCGGTCAGGTCGAACTGCAGCGTCGCCGCGCCGTTGCTGGCGGTATTCACCGACGACGTGCCCGTCTGCCTGCGCAGCGGCTTGTCGAAGGTCGCATAGAAATACACGGGCGCATTCCACACCGTGCCGTACGGCGTGCAGAACGCCGGCGCCACGGCCTGCCCGCTCATCGACTTGCCGTCGCTGGCTATCGTCAGCGCGACGTTGTTGGCGGTGACCTTCGTGCTGCCCGAATCGCTGTTGCCGTTCAGCTTCGCATCGATCGAGAAGAAGCCCTTGTCCTTGTTCGTGTACGTGACGCGCGCGATGCCGGAACGTGGCGTTGCGCTCAGTTCCGTCACGATGCCGTTCGCGAGGCGGACCTTGTAGTAGCCGGGTTCGGCCGTTTCATCCGCATAGTTGTAACCGATGCCGATCGGCCGGCCGCCCGACGCAACCGCCGTCGCCGCATCGGTCGGCAGCATCGCGACCGCGCCCTGCCCCGGACAGCCGACGCCGCTCAGGTGCGTCACGCTGAAGAAGTCGATCGTGCCGCCCGATCCGCCCGACGACAGGTAGCCGCCCGAGCCGTTGAAGTTGTAGCGCGGCGTGTTCGGCCCGAAGTTCACCATGCCGAACGGCACCATCGCACCGGGGCTCACGTTGCCCGCGTAGCCGGAGTCCGCGTTGACCTGCGTGCCGATGAGCGGATCGACGAACTGCGTCAACTGCATGTTGGTGCGTTTGGGCGGCGCCGGTTGATCGGGCCGGGACGGTTGCGACGGCCCTGAAGTCGGCGGCGGCACGGTCGCCGGTGTCTCTCCGGCATCGTTGCTGGCAGTCGTGACACTGTTCGCGTCGTCGCCGCCACACGCGGCAAGCGCTGCGCAAGTCAGTGCGGCGACGAGCAAGAGTCGTGGATTTTTCATTTTTTCGTTTGGCACCGTTAACTACAACGATTGATCCGGCGACGATCGTTGCTGCCACAACCGTCACCCACCCTCCTGTATCCGGGACTGCCACCTGCCCCATGGGCTTACAGTGCCGCAACGACTGTTTATTCACCACAAGAAGTTTCCCGAATTTTCAGTTTGTTTAACTAAACAAATCGGGGTTAAGCGGCTTCGGGAACAAATTGCCGCCATTTGTCGTGTTGCAGCGGCGGCGGAGAGGGATGCGCTTCGACAGGCGCCCGGCAAATCCGGGCGCCACACGCACTCAGGAAGGTGAACGACCAGGCGCCCCGCGCGTCAGCGCGGCAACGTCCTCAACGACGACGGCCCGCCGGTCAGCGCAATTCGCTTGCCCGTATCGCGCAGCTTGCCACCTTCCACCGTATACAGCGCAAGCTGCCGTTCGACGTTGAACTGCACGATCACGTGCCGGCTGTCGGCGGTAAACACGATGCCCTGCGCGGCTTCGCCGCCGGGCAACTCGCTGGTCTTCACGGCCTGCCCGTCGCGAATCTCGAACAGCAGCACCTTGCCGAGCTTGTGGCGGCCCGGATTGTCGGGCGTCAGGTTCGAGCCGTCCATCGCCTGCACGGCGATCCACTTCCCGTTCGGCGAAATCGCGACGCCTTCCGGCAGCGACGGCACCGTCAGGTACTGGACCGTGCGGAACGGCACGCGCGACACGTCGATCAGCGCGACCGAATCGGCGTCGCCCGCGAGCTTGCCCGCATAGCCCGGCAACCCCGCGAGCCCGACGTTGCTGACGACGGCCCAGCGGTTGTCGCTCGATACGTCGATCGTGTAAGGCGCGACGCCCGTGCTCAGGCGCGTGCCGCTGTCGGTCACCTTGCCGTCGTCGACGTTCAGCACCGCGACCCCTTGCTCGTCGCGCAGCGACACGAGCGCATGCTTGCCGTCGTGCGTGAAGCTGATCCCCGCGAGCCGCTTCTTGCCGATCTTCAGGTTGCCGTCGAGCGTGACTTGCGTGCCGTCGATGCGCAGGATCGATACGCTGCCGTCGACGTTCGCGACAAGTGCGATCCGGCCCGAGCGGTCGATCGCAATCCCTTGCGGATGCGTGCCGAGCTCGATGCGCGTGATCGCGGGCGGTGCGGCGTCGAGATTCACGACCTGCAGGAACGTGTCGTACACGAGCTGCTTCGCGGCCGTGTCGTAGCGCGTCGGCGCGCCGACGAGCGCGAGCTTCGCGTCGGGCGTGATCGCGACGGCCTGCGGCGGCCCCTGGATGCCGTTCTCGACATCGACCTGCAGCGCGACCTTCGGCGGGAACGTGCTGGCGTCGAGCAGCGTCAGCGTGTCGGCGGGCGGCGAAGCGAGGAAAGTGTCGCGGCCCTCGACGCGCTGGTACTTGCCGTCGTTGCCGGACACGATCCAGTCGGCGGCGTGCACGGCACCGGCCGTCGTGGCGAGGGTCAGCGCGGCGAGCAGGCGCGCGCTGCGCAGGCGGAAAGGATTCGAATGCATGAGCGGTCGGTTCTCCGGATCGGTTGCGGACGCAATGGATTGCACGACCCTGCTGCTCGACGGGTCGATGCCATCGCATGATGCCCGAAAGCGCGCAAATCCGGCGTCTCGCGCCCCGTTGCGTCAGGCCACCGGGTTACACGCCCCGCTCCCACCGATCGATGTCGTCGAGCGGATACACGGGCCGCGCAAGCCGCTCGTAGCGAAACAGCCCGTAGTCCGAGCCCGTCACGCCGCGGCTGTCGCATTCGACCAGCGCGGCCGCGATCGGCACGAACACCGGCCGGCAATACATCCGCGATTTCAGCAGCAGGAAGCGCGCGCGACGCGGATCGACGCCGACGCTCTCGAACACGTCCAGATCCCACGGCTCCTGCGTGCGCTCGGTGACGACGAGCGTGGCCGCGCCGATGTCGAGCACGGCCGTGCGGCCCATGTATGCGCGCTGGCCCGTGTACGTCGGCCCGGTGATCACGTATTCGCCGTCGGTGAGCGCGCGCACGACACCCGTCGCGCGAAACGGCTCGCGCCGCACGCCGCCGTGCGACGGCAGCCGGTTGCCGACCGGCACCGTGACGGTCGCACCGACGCCTGCATCGATCAACGCCGCAACGGCCTCCGGATCGCATAGCGGCCCGCTGACGATCCCGTCGAGCCCGTGCGCGAGCGCGGCCTCGAGCAGGTCCATCGTGTCGCACGGGCCGCCCGACATGCAGTTGTCGCCGTGATCGAGCATCAGCACCGGGCGATCCGCACCGCGCGCGAGCGCCGCGGCCTGCGCGACCGATACCGCGAGCGGCGCGCTGCGGTACACGAACTCGTCGCGCGCATCCCAGATCTGCCGCGCGATACGCTCGGCCACCGCATCGGCCGCGGCCCGATCGCCGTCGGCGACCACGACGACGCTGACGCATGGCGCGGGAATATCCGCGAGCGAAAAGCCGGGCAACACCGATACCGCAAGCATCCCGTCGGCCTCGGCCGCGCGCGCGGCGTCCACCGCGCGCCGCATCGCGCCTTCGGCGCTCGCGCTGAGCAGCGTCGACGTCATCAGCGGCGGCTGCCGCCATGCGAGCACCGGCCGTGCACGACCATGCAGCCGGTCGAGCAGCACGCGCGCCGCGTGCTCGCCGGTCTCATACATGTCGACGTGCGGATAGGTCTTGAAGCTGACGATCACATCCGCCTGGTCGATCATCTTCTGCGTGACGTTCGCGTGCAGGTCGAGCGCGACCGCGATCGGCGCGTCGGGCAGCGCCGCGCGCACGCGCGCGAGCAGGTCGCCCTCGCCGTCCGCGCTCTGCTCGGCGACCATCGCGCCGTGCAGGTCGAGCATCACCGCGTCGCAGCCGGGCGCGGCCGCGACGATCGCATCGCAGATCGCCGCATACGCATCGGCCGCGACGGGCCCGCTCGGGTTCGCGGCCGCCGACACCGGCGTCACGATTTCAGCGCCTTCGCGCGCGGCCGCATCGAGGAACGCGGCCATCGCGGTGCGCATCCCGTGGTTCGCGCGATACGCGTCGTCGCCCCAGTCGGGGCCGTTGCGGCCGAACGCGGCGAGCGGCGTCGGCACCGGCGAGAACGTGTTGGTCTCGTGGTTCATCCGGGCGATCAGGATCTTCATCGCGCGCGGCCCTCCGCGCTCGCGGCCGCGCCGCGCATGCCTTCGGTCGTCTCCATCACCTGCATCGTCGAATTCCTCGCAATCGATGAAAAGGCGCGGCGTCCCGCAGGACACCGGCGCCCGGTCAGCATATCCGCGCGTCGCTCAAGCGTACCCCGTCGTGCCCTTCGTCTCCAGATACTCGACGAGGCCGAACTCCGCATACTCGCGCCCGTTGCCCGAGCGCTTGTAGCCGCCGAACGGCGCGGCCGGGTTCCACGCCGGGTAGTTGATGTGGACGTTGCCGACGCGCAGCCGCGCCGCGATCCGGCGCGCGCGTTCGAGATCCTTCGACTGCACGTAGGCCGCGAGCCCGTACACCGAATCGTTCGCGAGCGCGACGGCCTCGTCCTCGGTCCGGTAGGTCATGATCGACAGCACCGGCCCGAAGATTTCCTCGGTCGCGATCGTCATGCCCGGCGTGACGTTCGAGAACACCGTCGGCCGCACGTAGAAGCCGTCGCCGAGCCCGTCCGGCCGCCCGGGGCCGCCGGCGACGAGCGTCGCGCCCTCTTCGATCCCGAGCCGGATGAAATGCTGGATGCGGTCGAACTGCGTGCGGCTGACCACCGGCCCGAGGCCCGTTTCCGGCGAGCGCGGATCGCCGACGACAGTGCGTTCCGCCTCGCGCCGTGCGGCCTGCTCGGCCAGCGCCAGATGATCGGCGTGCACGAGCATGCGCGTCGGCGCATTGCACGACTGGCCGCTGTTGCTGAAGCAACTGCGTACGCCGCACGTGACCGCATCGTCGATATCGGCGTCGGGCAGGATCAGGTTCGGGCTCTTGCTGCCGAGCTCCTGGTGCACGCGCTTCACGGTATCGGCGGCCGACTTCGCGACCTCGACGCCCGCACGCGTCGACCCCGTGAACGACACCATGTCGACATCGGGGTGGCGCGACAGCGCGTCGCCCACTTCATGCCCGTAGCCATGCACGAGGTTGAACACGCCGGGCGGCACGCCGGCTTCGTGCAGGATCTCCGCGAACAGGATCGCGCTGAACGGCGCGATCTCGCTCGGCTTGAGCACCATCGTGCAGCCGGCCGCGAGCGCCGGCGCGACCTTGCACACGATCTGGTTGATCGGCCAGTTCCACGGCGTGATCAGCGCGCATACGCCGATCGGCTCGTGCGATACCAGCAGCGAATCGGTCTGCGTGCTGAAGCGGAACGACTGCAGCGCGCGGATCGTCTGTTCGAGGTGCGCGGTGCCGACCGCGGCCTGCATCGCGCGCGCGAACGCAATCGGCGCGCCCATCTCCTGGCTGATCGTTTGCGCGACTTCTTCGTAGCGGCGTCGATAGATGTCGAGCACGCGCTGCAGCAGCGCGACGCGCTCGGCCACCGGCCAGCGCGAGTACGTGTCGAAGGCCTGCTTCGCCGCACCGACCGCGCGGTCGACGTTGGCCGCGCCGCCGATCCTGAGCTGCGCATACGGCCGCGCGGTGGCCGGGTCGATCACGTCGATCGCCGGCGCGTCGGCCGGATCGAGCCACTGGCCATCGATATAGGACTGTCGTGACGTTCGCATCGAATGCTCCTGTTATGAAGATGCCGGCTCAGCGCATCGCACGCGCATAGGTGTCGACGAGGATGTCGCGGATCTGCGCGACGAACCACACGATCTCGTCGCGCGACATCACGAGCGGCGGCGAGAACTGCACGATCGGCGTGCCTTCGTGATCGACGCCCGCGCGGCACAGCAGCCCTGCGTCGAAGATCGCGGGTGCGAGCAGCGTCGACACGAACGCCTGCGCGCTGATGCCCGCCGCCCAGCGGCGCGCGGCCTTGTCGGTCACGAGTTCGAGCGAGTAGTGATAGCCGTCGCCACGCACGTCGCCGACGCACGGCAGTTCGAGCAGGCCGTCGAGCGTCTGGCGGAATACCGCTTCGTTGGCGCGGACGTTCTCGAGCACGCCTTCGCGTTCCATGATCGCGAGGTTCGCGAGCGCGGCCGTGCACGCGACCGGATGGCCGCCGTACGTCGCGCCGTGCAGGAACATCTGCTGCGGGCCGTCGAGCACCGTATCGACGACCGCGTCGCTCGCGATCACGCCGCCGAGCGGCACATAGCCCGACGCGATGCCTTTCGCGAACGTGATGAGGTCCGGTTTCAGCCCGTAGCGCGCCGACCCGAAATATTCGCCGAGCCGGCCGAATCCGCAGATCACTTCGTCGGCGACGAGCAACACGCCGTGCCGGTCGCAGATGTCGCGCAGCCCGGCCGCGTAGCCGGCCGGCGGCGTCAGGCTGCCGCCCGCGTTCTGCAGCGGCTCGACGACGATCGCGGCGACCGTGTCCGGCCCTTCCTGCACGATCAGCGATTCGATCTCGTCGAGCAGGTGGCGCGTGAACTGCGCTTCGGTCTCGCCTACCGGGCGGCCGTAGCGCTTCGTGTTGCCCACATGCCGCACGCCCGACATCAGCGGCTCGAAATGCTTGCGGAAGTTCGTCATCCCGTTCAGCGCAAGCGCGCCGAACGACGTGCCGTGATACGCGACGCGCCGCGCGATGAACTTGCGCCGCTGCGGCTCGCCGCGCGACTGGTGATACTGGCGCACCAGCTTGATCGCCGATTCGTTCGACTCCGAGCCGCTCGACGTGAAGAACACGCGGTTCAGGCCGTCCGGCGCGAGCGCCGCGAGCTTGTGCGCGAGACGGATCGCCGGTTCGTGGCCATAACCCCAGTTGGTTGCGAACGGCAGCCGGACCATCTGCTCGCGAATCGCGTCGCCGATCTCCGCGCCGTGGCTGTAGCCGACCTGCACGCAGTACAGCCCGGCCAGCGCATCGAAGTAGCGCTTGCCGTTGCGGTCGACGAGCCAGCAGCCTTCGCCGCGGTCGAACACGGTCAGCGCGTGGTCGCGATACGCATCGGCGTGCGTGAAGTGCATCAGCAGGTGGCGCTTGCCGAGCGCCTGCAGGTCCGCATCGAGATTGACGTCAACAGCGTTCATGGGTCGTTCCTCCTTCAGGGTTTCAAAACCGGCAGTGCGCGGCCGGTGATTCAATTCATCGACAGCGCCGGCGCCGGACGCGTGAAGCCGCGCGTCAGCCACACGAGCTGGCAGAGCCCGAGCACGAGCCAGCCGATGCCAACGTAGAACGTCTGGCGCGACAGCCCCGACCAGAGCCACACGTTCATCGCGAAACCAATTGCAGGCATCACGCCGATCGTGATCCAGCCCGCGACGTGGCGGTGCTCGGGCCGGCACAGATAGCTGCGCATCACGCACAGGTTCACGATCGCGAACGCGACGAGCGCGCCGAAGCTGATCATCGTCGACGCGAGATCGAGCGTGATGAACAACGCGGACAGCGACACCACGCCGACCGCGAGCGTCGCGCGCACCGGCGTGCGCAGCCGCGCATGCAGGTGACCGAACACGCGTTCGGGCAGCACCTGGTCGCGGCCCATCGCGAACAGCACGCGCGTCACGCTCGCCTGCCCGGCCATCGCGCTCGCGAAGCAGCCGGCCACGTACACCGCGACGAACAGCGCCGACAGCGTGCCGCCGCCGACGCGCCGCATCAGGTCGAGGCTGGCCGAATCGAGATCCTTGAACGCGTGCCAGTCGGGGAACACCAGTTGCCCGATATACGCGATCAGCATGAACAGCAGGCCGCTCGCCAGCGTGCAGAGCAGGATCGCGCGCGGGACCGTGCGCCGCGGCTCACGCGTTTCCTCCGACAGCGTGGTGACCGCATCGAAGCCGAGGAACGACAGGCACAGGATCGCGGACCCGGCGAAGATCGCGCGCGCATCGCCCGACGACGGCAACGCGACCGCCATCGACAATCCTTCGCCGCTCGCGACCCGCGCCGATGCGATGATGAAGATCGCGATGAACACGAGCTGGCTCGCGATCAGGATCAGGTTCACGCGGTTGACGAGCCGGATGCCGACGATGTTCAGCCCGGTGATCAGCGCGATGCTCGCGACGATCCACACGCTGGCCGGCACGGCCGGAAAAATCTGCTTCATGTAGATGCCGATCGCGAGGTAGCTGATCATCGGGATGAACAGGTAGTCCATCAGCAATGCCCAGCCGACCATGAAGCCGGCCGACGTGCCGAAGTTGCGGCTCGCGAACGTATAGGCCGACCCGGCGCTCGGCATCAGCCGCGCCATGTGGCCGTAGCTGCGCGCGGTGAACAGCATCGCGACCAGCGTGACCGCATACGCGGCCGTCAGATGCCCGTTCGTCTCGCTCGTGACGATCCCGTAGGTCGTGAACACCGTCATCGGCAGCATGTATGCGAGGCCGAAGATCACCAGCGTGAACAGTCCGAGCGGATGCGCGTCGCGTCGTCCGTTTGCGTCGCATCGATGCGCGTGCGGCCCCGAGTCATGCGTCGAAGCGGCCGATGCGGATCGACCTGGCCTGTCGTTGTTCATGCTGTCCTCGCGTGGATTGCATTCATCACGTCAACACTCGTTTCGTCGGCAACGCGTGCATTGCACGATTCGGAAACGAGTGTGGTGCGCCAAAAATTCGAGGACGAATGAGAAAAGCGGACGTAATCGGGGGATATTTGCGGACAGGTCGCCGCGCGTCGCGCCGGCCAGTCTTGCATGGTGCTGTGCCGCACTGGCGTTTTGCGGACATTCCGGCTATGTTCTACGCGATCCCGTCGCCGCATCCGCACCATGGACAGCCGCTCCCATCGAAACCAGAGCAGGGCCGAGCACAGCCTGCGTTCGTCGCTCGGCCTCGCGCGTCCGGCCGGACGCCAGGAAGACATTCCCGCCACCGTCCACGCGATCGCGGTCGCGCTCGACGAGTGCCGCGTGCGGCACATCGACGGCGCCGCGCTGCTCGAAGGCACGGGGCTCGGCGCGGACGAAGTCGCGTCGCCGAACCTGCACGTGAATCGCGCTCAGGAGCAGCGCTGTTTCCGCAACCTGCTGCGCTGCAGCGGCGTGCCGTCGATCGGGCTGTCGATCGGCGCGCGGCTGCATGTGTCGACGCTCGGTCTCGCCGGTTACGCGATGCTGATCAGCGGCTCCGTGATGCAGGCGTTCCGGTGCATGAGCCAGTTTCCGCTGTTCATGGGGCTGTATTTCGATGTGCGTATCGATGCGCATGCGGACGGCATGAGCGTGACGATCGGCCGCTACAACGGCGAACCCGATCTCGAGGTGTTTCAGGTCGACATGTGCCTGGCCAGCCTGCGCCTGATCGTGTCCGATCTCGTCGGCAAGCCGGTCTGGCCCGAGCAGCTTCAACTCGCCCGCCGCACGCCGCGCAACGCGGCCGACTACACGCGTCACTTCGGCTGCAAGGTCGCGTTCAATGCGGGCGACAACCGCCTCGTGTTCACGTCCGTGGACGGCACGGAAATGCCGCGCCTTGCGAACGAAGTCAGCTTCAACGCGCTGCACGGCCAATGCGAAGCGCTCGAACGGCAGTGGGCCGCATCGGTCGGCACGCGCTTCGCCGACCGCGCGAAGGAGCTGATGGCGCGCGACCTGTCGCGCTTCAAGTCGATGACGTCGCTCGCGGATGCGCTGCACCTGACGGAGCGCACGCTGCGCAGGCGGCTCGACAAGGACGGCATCACGTTTCAGTCGCTGCTCGACGAGGTGCGTCACGACGAGGCGGTGCGGATGCTCGACGACCACACGCTGACGGTCGCGGCGATCGCCGAACGTCTCGGCTACAGCGAGCCGCGCAGCTTTCGTCACGCATATCGACGCTGGACGGGCACGACGCCGCGCGCCGAGTCGGACGCCGACGCGTGAGCCGGACCGGTTACGGCTGCATTGCCGGCATCAGGACTTTTTGCACACGTCATTCATGACCATCGACTGGATGGAATCGGTCCGGACATTTCGGGCAATCGACAACGCGGTAACGCGTATTGATCGCGCATCGAAAAATCCAAAACCCCAATTGAATATTGCATTGAATCGACTCGCGTAGAATGCCCGCAACAATCAACCCGAGCGGGCCACGCTGCCATTCCAGTCGCACCGGCGCAATGCAAAAGCGCCCCGCGGCATCCGCCGACGTCGCCGCGTAATCGGGCCAGGCGCAACCGCGACGATCGTCGACCGACGAAGCCTCCATGAGCAAACCGATCCTGTACCTCCTCGCCGGCAACGGCAGCGCGGCCGACTGGTGGGACGATGCGTTGCCCCACTTCCGGCACTACCGACCCGTGCCGCTGGAACTGCCGGGTTTCGGCGACAATCCCGCGCCGCCGTGCGAAGACCTCGCCGCCTTCGCGCAAGCGCTGCTGGACGCAACCGAGCCGGGCCACGCGATCATCGCGGTCGGCGTGAATGCGCTGCTGGTGCTGCACGCGTTGCAGCGGCGCCCCGGCCACTTCGGCCGCAGCGTGCTGCTCGCGCCCGTCGGCGCGTTCCTGTGGGAACGGCGCCTGCCGAAACTGATGGCGCCGAAACCGCTGCGCAAGACGATTCACTGGCTGCTCGCGCACTACCCGACGCTGTTCGCACGCAAGTTCTCGAACCAGGCCTGGACGGGCGCGCAGTACCGCCGCATGGGCGCCGGTTATGCGCGCTGCCGCGCGTTCCTGCCGCACTGGGATCTCGTGCGCGCCGATACCGCGCTGCCGCTGCTCGAGTGGGTCACCGATCGCATCGAACTCGTGTGGGGCAACCAGGACAACGTGCTCGGCGTGCGCCAGGCCGCCGCGTGGTCGGCGATCCTCGCGCGCGCCGATCTCACCGTCACGCTGCAGGCCGGCTGGGGACACTATCCGTGGATCGATGCGCCGGCAACCTTCGCGCAGTGGCTCGAAGCGGGCGACACGGGCTTCGTCGCGCACACGAAAGGCGGACGCCTGGCGCTGGCCACGATGGCCGGGCTGCCGGTGCCGCCGGCGCTGTCGCTCACCCGCGCCGACGACCCGCGCCTGCCCGGTTTTCTCGCGAGCCAGCCCGATGCCGAGTGGGCGATCCGCTCGTCGAGTCATGGCGAAGACCAGGCCGATGCGGCCAATGCCGGCCTGCACACGACGTTCCTGCGCGTACCGGCGCCGCAGGCGGCCGCGCGCGTGGCCGAGTTGCTCGACGGCGGGCTCGAGGAAGCGGTCGTGCAGCGCTTCGTCGCGCCCGTGCTGTCCGGCATCGCGTTCGTGCGTCATCTCGCGGTCGAAGTCGAATGGGTGCAGGGTCACCTCGAAACGCTCGCCGACGGGCAGGCGAGCCCGCAGCGCGCGATCCTGTCGCGGCTCGGCGAGCCCTGGCGGAGCGGCACGTTCCCGACCGCGCACGGCCTGACCGCGACGCAACTGTGGACCTTCCTGCAACGCGTACTGCGCGCGTTTCATTACGTGCCGGGCGATGTCGAATGGGCGTGGGACGGCACGCAACTGTGGCTGCTGCAGTACCGCCCGATCAGCGACTACGGCTGGCGCCGGCACCTGACCTCGGCCAACATCGCCGAGATCCTGCCGCCGCAGCCGAGCCGGCTGGTCGAGTATGCGCAACGCCGCGCGGCCGGCAGCATCCCGGCCATCATGGCGCGCTGGGATGCACGCGTGCTGCGGGACAACGAACCGTTCACCGCGCTCTATGGCGGCGCGTCGTACATCAACAACGACCTGTTCCTGGCGCGCCTGGCCGACTGGGGCGTATCGGCCGGCAACTACAGCGGCGAAATCGGCGGCGCGACGCCGCCGCTGCGCTGGCGACCGCTGCGCCTGCTGCGTTCGCTGCCGGTGTTCTGGCGCATGCTTCGCGTCGCACGCGGGCACCTGCCGACGCTCGAGCACGGCTTGCGGCGCTTCGACCGGGAACTCGCGACGCTCGTCGAGCAGCGCGCCGACGGCCGGCAACTGGCCGACTGGTTCACGCGCTTCTACGTGTTCGTCGTGCAGGGCAACCTGTGCATCGCCGCATCGCTCGCCAGCAGCGGTGGCGCGCTGTGGGGGCGCCCGCCGACCGTGTATGGCCGGCTCGACGACAGCCCGCACCGCTTGCCGTGGGAAACCGATCCGGGCACCGCACGCCCGGCAGCCACGGACCTGCCGCTGCAGGCGTTTCCCGACTGGCCGCTGCCGGTTCGCGTGCTCCACACGCTCGGCGCGCCGGGCATGCGCGGCTGGTATCTGCAGGTGCGCGAGTGGTATCGCGACAACCTGATGCGCGTGTTCTTCCGCCTGCATCATGCGATGCCGGCCGCCGATCGCGACACGTGGTTCGCGCCCCATCCCGAGCGCCGCGAACGCAACGGCAGCTTCTGGCAGGACGGCAGCGAAGGCACCGACGAGGCGACCGGCTTCATGATCTATCCGGGCGACACGCAGGGCGTGCTCGGCCACGACATCCTGCTGGAAGACACGCTCGACCCGGGCCGGCACGCGCAGTACCAGGCCGCGCGCGCCGTAATCGCGCGGATGGGCGGCCGGCTGTCGCACGGCGCGACGCTGCTGCGCGAACTGCGCAAGCCGTCGGCCGTGCTGCCGCGCGTCGACGCGGCGTGGGTCGGGCGCGAAGTGCGGCTCAGCGACGGCCGGCTGACGCTGGTCGACCAAGCGTAGCGCGCCGCCTGCCGGCGTGTTGAGGGGGTGGCGCCGGACGCACTGGAACAGGCGATTGCGGGGATGGAAGCGCTGTCGCGGAACGGGCTGCGCTACCCGTTCGCGCAGTACGGCATCCAGCAGGACGTGCGCGCGGGAATGGAAGTCAGCTATCCGAAGACGACGTGACGCGTGACGCGTCGCGGCTGACGGAAGCCGGAATCGGCGCTCAGCGCTGCGGCGTACGGACTTTCCCGTCGACCTTCAATATGCGCCGGTCGTGCGCGGCCTCGTATTCGACCGTCTGCGCGGGCGTGACGGCGCCGTACGACCGGCCGTTCACATAGACGGTGCCGTCCCGCAGTTCGACCCGATCGCCGTCGACCGTCGCGGTGGCCCGTTCGCCCTGCAGCACCGCGCCCGAGCAACCGGCGGTCGAAAAGCTGCGGACCGACGTGCCCGACATCGGGGCGTTACCGCCCTGGTCCGCCGCATGCGCCGCGCTGCAGGGCAGCGCATCCATGCTGCCGGCAGCGTGGAGCGTTTCCGCGCCGATGCCGCATCCGGCAAGCAACGCAATCGTCATCGGCAACAGCCTGTTCATGGTGATCTCCGTGGTCCATGGACCTCGATCGACGACGACGCATCCGGTCCGGTCGATGGCCCGCGGTCGCGCATCCGGATCGATGATCGGTCGACACCCCTGCCTGCGGGTCGACTCGATGCGCCCAGTATGCGTCCACGTCACCGCACTTCGCCACCCGCGTCGCTACCGTTCACCGCCCAAAACTGCGGGCTCGTTCGGGCCCCTTGAGCGGCTTCGACGCCGCCCCTCCGAAAGCGACAGTTGGGCCACCGCTTCACCGAAAATCCGCCTTGATGAAGTTGCGACCCGCAACTATTATTGCTTGCGACACGCAACCTTTTCGGGCAAACCCCATGGATCTCATCGACGCTCCCGCCAAGCCTCGCGAAGCGACCATCCTCGAGCTTCGAGACTTTTCCCGCAAACTGGTTCGCGAGCTCGGCTTCATGCGCGCGACGCTGGCCGACAGCGATTGGGCGCCATCGGCCGTTCACGCGATCCTCGAGATCGGGATGGCGCCCGGCATCAACGCCAGGGATCTCGGCAATATCCTGCGGCTGGACAAATCGAACACGAGCCGGCAACTCGCGCGGCTCGAGGCCGCCGGTATCGTCGAGCGCCGCGTGTCGAGCGAGGATGCGCGCGCGACCGAGCTGACCCTCACCGCCGAAGGCAAAAAGCTCCGGAAACGAATCGACCAGTTCGCGACGGATCAGGTGTCGAATGCGCTGCGTCGCATGATTCCGGCCGACCAGCAGGCGCTGCTGCGTTCGCTCGCGCTGTACGCCGATGCGCTCGCGCAAGACAACGCCGCCAAGGCGCCCGCCGCGGCACCCGATGCGCCGCAGATCCGCGAAGGCTACCAGCCGGGCTGCATCGGCGACATCGCGGGCCTGCACGCGCGCTTCCATGCGGAGCACTGGGGGTTCGGCGCCTTTTTCGAAAAGCGCGTGGCGACCGAGCTTGCCGAGTTCGCGGGCGCGCTGCCGGCCGACGGCAAGGCGCTCTGGCTCTGCCAGGAACACGGACGGACGCTCGCGTCGCTCGCGATCGACGGCGACCCGGCGACCGGCGTCGCGCATCTGCGCTGGTTCATCGTGAACGACGCGTTGCGCGGGTCGGGCATCGGGCGCCAGCTCATGACGCAAGCCATGCGCTTCGTCGATGAGCGGGGGTTTCGCGAAACCTACCTGTGGACCTTCAAGGGGCTGGATTCGGCTCGCCATCTGTACGAGTCGTTCGGCTTTACGCTGACCAGCGAGTCCGCGGGCACGCATTGGGGAACCGAGGTGGTCGAGCAGCGTTTCAGTCGGCCTGGGTCAGGACGCTGATTTTCAACGGCGGTTTGCGCTCAGGCTGTGCTTGAGCGCCGGATCGACACCCCAGCCACAGGAAACCCGGCATGGCACAGTCTGCGTTCGTGATCACGGTTCCCGAAGCGGAATCGCTTGTCGCGCCGCTGCGCGAACGTTTCGACGCGAGCGCCGCGCTTGGCGTGCCCGCCCACATCACCGTACTGTTCCCGTTCATGTCCACCGACGACATCACACCGTCCGTGCTCGCCGATGCGCAAGCGTCGTTAAGCACGGTCGCTGCGTTCACGTTCACGCTGGCAGACATCGGACGCTTTCCGCAAAGTACCTATCTGTCGCCGACACCAGCCGAGCCGTTCATCGCGTTGACCGCCGCCCTTGTCGAATGCTTTCCGTCGTTCCCGCCGTACGGAGGCGAGCATCGAAGCGTGATACCCCATCTCACGGTCGCGCATGGCGATGCACGGCATGCGCAAACGGCCGCGGATGAACTCGAAAAACGGATGCGCTCATCGCCACCGCTGCGCGCAACGTGTCGTTCGGTCACCCTGCTTGAGAACGCAAGCGGCCGTTGGAAAGCGTTGCACACGTTTCCACTCCGATCCACGCCGTTATAGGCTGTCGACGCAAAATTCCCGCCCCGCAAACCAGGGCGCCCGGCATGCTCGAACGTCTCGCGGCCATCGCGCTCTGCGCGGCCGTCACCGCACCTGCCGCCGTTGCCGCAAAATCCGGATAATGTTTGCCCCGAACATTTCACATGACCACGGATCGCCTCATGACCCACGGAGTCTCCATCGCCGGCCGCACGCTGGATCGCGCCGAATTGCTGCTGCTCGTCGAAGACTCGCCGACGCCCCTTCATCTGGAGGACTGCGACCTCGAAGGTGCGGACCTGTCGCGCCTCGATTTGCGCGGCGCGCGCTTCGAACGATGCGCGCTCGCGGAAGCATCGTTCGTCGGCGCGACGCTCGCGCAGACATCGTGGATCCGGTGCCGGGGCCGCCAGGCCAGCTTTGCATCGTCGGATCTCGAGGACGCCGTGTTCCAGTCATGCGATCTCAACAATACGAGCTGGCGACGCGGCAAGCTCAGCTCGGCCCGCTTCAAGGAATGCCGTCTGACCGGGGCCGATTTCGAGGAATGCAAGTCGCTCGGCCTCGAATTCGAGAACACGTTGCTGGTCGGCGCGAGCCTGCGGCGCTTTTCGTTCCGGAAGACCCGCCTCGTGGCACTCGATTTCTCGGACGCCGATCTCGCCGGTGCGGACTTTCGCGACGCCGTGTTCGAAGGCGGCAGCCTGCGCAACGCGCATCTGAGCGATGTGAAGTTCGAGGGCGCCGACCTGCGCGACGTGGATCTGAGCGGCACGCCCAAACTGCTCGCGTCCGGAGTCCTCCGCGGGGCGACCGTCTCCTACGACCAGGCAGCCATGCTGATCGAGAATCTCGGGATTCGGGTCGCGTAAAGGTCACGCCGGGTCGCGCAGATACGTTCGCGCCCGGTTCATCGCTGCGCAGCGGCGCAGGTCGCTGGCCGTCGAATATTCTCATCACTTCGAAAGTACGCCGCCCACCCAAGGCAGTCTCACGAGCGCGATACGCACGCCATTGCCCCTTCTCGTCGGCATTCGAATCACTAGGGAAAATCCGGAGACATCCTTACAGCGATTTACCTGATGATTCACAGGAGCGCCATATTTCGGCGATTCCGTTCGATGCCGAGCTTTCAGTTCGCGTCATGAAGCCGCTGCCGCCGCGCGGCAAACGCGGTGACCGAAGCCTGGAGCAGCAGCCGTCGGCGAATCGTCAGGTGTTCAATACTTTCAACAACCCGGTCGAGAGTAATCGTGAGAATCCGTGGCCCGCTGGTGCGGTGGAGACGAGGCGATGCGCGAAACCTGCGCGCCGCGATCTCGTCTCCGGACGACAGTGACGGCTGGCAAAGTCCTCGCCTGCCGCTGTCGATCTACACCATCCTGTCCCGCCGTTCCGTTCGCCGTCACAACGCCGTCGCCGCACGCGCGTACGTCGCGATCCATACCGACGACGTCGCATCGCTGCTGCCGTAGCGCTTCGCCGCCTTTCCCCTTGTCCGTTCGACCCGCGCACCGTGTCGCCTGACCGGTGCGGGGATCGGCTCGCGCTTTTTTTGCGCGACCCGGTTCAAGTTACGACGGACTCCTGATCGTCGTGCGCCGCCATCGCTCGCTCCGAGCGCCGGTTACGCACGCCTGCTCCATCCGATGAACCGTCACGCCACGACCCGCGAAGCGCGGATCGACGCGCGCACCGATATGGAAAACATCATCATGCGAATCCCGATGCCTCGCCGCGCCATTGCAACCGCCGCCGTCCTGTCGGCCGCCGCGTTCGCCGGCGCGAACGCCCACGCGGCCGGCGAACTGAACATCTACAACTGGTCCGACTACATCGCGCCGGACACGATCCCGACCTTCCAGAAGCAGACGGGCCTGCACGTCCGCTACGACAACTACGACAGCGACGACACGCTGCAGGCGAAACTGCTGTCGGGGAATTCCGGCTACGACATCGTCGTGCCGACGTCGAACTACATGGCCAAGCAGATCCAGGCGAGCGTCTACCAGCCGCTCGACAAGTCGAAGCTGCCGAACCTGTCGAACCTCGATCCGCTGCTGATGAAGATGGTCGCCGACGCCGATCCGGGCAACCGGTACGGCGTGCCGTGGGCATACGGCACCGACGGCATCGGCTACAACGTGCAGGCCGTGAAGAAGGCGCTCGGCGACAAGGCACCGGTCGACAGCTGGGCACTGGTGTTCGACCCGGCCAACATGGCGAAGCTGAAGAGCTGCGGCGTGTCGTTCCTCGACCAGGCCGTCGACGTGTTCGCCGCGACGCTGCAGTACATGGGCAAGGATCCGAACAGCACGAACCCGGCCGACTATCGCGCCGCGTACGAGGTGCTCAAGAAGGTGCGCCCGTACATCACGCAGTTCAACTCGTCGGGCTATATCAACGATCTCGCGAACAACGACTTGTGCGTATCGTTCGGCTACTCGGGCGACGTCGGCATCGCGCACCGCCGCGCCGCCGAAGCGAAACGCCCGTACGAGATCCGCTTCGCGAATCCGAAGGAAGGCGGCCTGCTGTGGTTCGACATGATGGTGATCCCGAAGGATGCGCCAAACCGCGACGCCGCACTGAAGTGGATCAACTACCTGCAGGATCCGAAGGTCAACGCGGGCATCACCAACGCGGTGTTCTATCCGACCGCAAACAAGGCCGCGCGCCAGTACGTGAAGCCCGCGATCGCGCGCGACCCGTCGGTGTATCCGGCCGACGACGTGCTGAGCAGGATGACGCTGCTCAAGCCGATGCCGCCCGAGATTCGCCGGCTGCAGAACCGGCTGTGGGCGCAGTTGAAGACCGGGCGCTGAGCGGCGTCCCGCGACGCCGCACCTCCGGCATGCCAGGCCGGAGGCGCGCGCCCGGTCGCGTTCGCATCAGAAGCGGTGAATGATCCCCGCGCCGAATGCGAACTGGTTGCCGGTCGACGACGGCGCCGTGTTGAAGCCGTCGCCCAGCGTCGCGGTCGCGTCGACGATACTGCCCGCACCGCTCGTGCCGAGCGTCTTGCCCTTCGCATGCTGGTACGCTTCGAGCAGGTACAGCCCCGTGCGTTTCGACAGCGAGTAGTACTGCGACAGGTTGAACTGGTGATACTGCGCGCTGTCGGTGATGCCGTTCGATTCCGTCGCACGCGTGTACGCATAACCCGCGCCGACATCCCACACCGCCGACGGCTTCCAGTGCAGCACCGCGCCGGCCGTGTTGAAGATCGCGGTATTGAAGAACTTCGATGCCGCGCCCGGAATGTATTCGGTGTTGGTATACGTCGCCGTCGCATCCCATGCATCGCTGAACCGGTAGCTCAGGCCGACCGCGAACCGCTGCTGCGCCTTCGCGGTCTGGTAACCGTTCGTGACCGCCGAAACGCCGATCTGCGAACCACCGTTCGACGTCGTCGAATTCGCGCCCCACGTGCCGCCGGCCGTGTTCGAGTTGTTCACACGTTCGAACGCGACGCCGGCGCCGAGCGGGCCGGCCGCATACTGAATGCCGGTCGCCCACGTCGAACCCGCGTTCGTGCTGCCGGCCACGCCGCCGAGCGAATAGGAACCGCTCAACGTCACGCCGTACCATTTCGGCGACGTGTACTCGATCGTGTTGTTCGCGCGGTAGATGGTGTCGAGCCCGTCGACGTCGCCCGGGTGTGCGCCGTAGTAGCCGGTGATCCACGTGGTCGGGCTGAACGGCGACATCGTCTGGTAGTACGACGCATATTGCCGGCCTGCTGTCAGCGTGCCGTACGTGGCGTTCGTCAGCCCGACCCAGGCCTGGCGCCCGAAGATCGCATCGGTGTACTGCGCGGCGCCCGTCGCCGAATTGAAGCCCGATTCGAGCGTGAACACCGCCTTCGTGCCGCCGCCGAGATCCTCGCTGCCCTTCAGCCCGAAACGGCTGCCGGCCCAGACGCCCTGGTTCATCCTGACGACCGACTTCCCGCCGCTCGTCGAGCCGACCGTCGTCGCGTTGCTCTGGTAGCCGATGCCGTTGTCGACGATCCCGTACAGCGTGACGCTGCTCTGCGCGAACGCCGGCGCGACGACGGCCATCGCGACGCCGGACGTCAGCGCCGCCCGCAATGCCTGCTTCTTCATCGAACTGTCTCCTTCCTTGCCTGCTTGTGTGAGTGAATTGTCGTGATCGCGGCCGGCCGCCCGCTCAAGGGCGATATGCGCGCCAGCCGTTGCCGCCCGTGCAGACGAGCTGCGAACCCTTGACCTGGCACTGCGCCTCGTAGCCCGGCGAGTACAGCCATTCGCCGGCCCAGTGCAGGTCGACGTACGGGTCGGCCTTCGGTGTATCGGCAACGAAGTTCGCCGCGTCGTCGGTGCTGCCGCTGCCCGTGTAGCGCGCGGTGGCCGGATACGGAAACACCGGGCGCGTGCGCGTCGTGTTGCCGTTCGCATCGACGATCGACGCAACGATCCTGCCCGGCGTCGCACCCGTCTCGGTCCATGCCATCAGCGGCGTGAGGACGTCGAACACGTCCGGCCCCTGCCCGCCGCCGCAGTGCGCGACACCCGGGAACAGGTAGAAGCGTGCGAAGCGGTCGACCTGCGCGTCGCCCATGGTCTTCTTCATCGCTTCGTAATACGCGATGCTCGAACGCGGCGAGATGTGCTGGTCCTCGAGGCCGTGCCACAGCAGCAGCTTGCCGCCGCGGCCGGCGAAGCGGCCGAGGTCCGGATCGGTCGCGGCCAGGTAGTTCGACACCGGCACCGCCTTCGCGAACGCGTCGAGCGTGAACTTCAGGTCGCCGATCGTCGCAGACGGATACGACGCGTTGTAGTAGTCGAGATAGCGCAGGAACGGCAGCACGAAGCCGATCGTGCCGCTCGGCGTCGTGGCGGTCGCCGGCACGAACAGGTTCCAGTTCAGCTCCGAGCCCCATTCGCGCGACACGAGCGGTTCGAGACGCGTGCCGTTCGCGGTCGTCGCGCCGTCGTGAATCCGGCGCACGACGTCGGCTTCCTGCGGGGTCAGGCACGTCGCGGTCGATTGCCCGTTCGCGCACACCAGCGTCGCGGGATCGAACCGGCAGGCGCGCGGGTTGTCGATCACGCCGTCGACCACGCCATCGAGCCCGTCGCACGCGTTCAGCACCGTGGCATGCAGCATTGGCAGCTTGCCGGCGAGCAGGATCGCGTTGCCCGTCTTCGGGTCGGTGTTGACCGCGGCCGGCCATGCGTGATGGAACGTGTTCTGCACGATCAGGTCGTTCGCGGGCGCGCCGGCCGCGATGCCGTCGAAATCGTCGGGGAAGCGCTGCGCTTCCATCAGCGCTTCGCGGCCGCCGTCCGAGCAACCGTCGAAGTACGCATAGCGCGCGGGCCGTGCATAGAACTTGCCGATGATCGCCTTGGCCACCTGCGCGGTTGCATGCTCGGCGCGATACGCGAAGTCGAGCTTCGCCTTCGGGTCGAGCGCCCACGCGCCGTCGTTGCCGCCTTCGTGGCCCATGTCGGTCGCGGCCATCGCGATCGTCCCGTTGGTGACCGGCACGCAGGTCGACGCCATCGGCGCATTGACCGACAGGTTGCCGCACAGTCCGCCGCATCCCGTCTGCAGATAACGTTGCGTCCAGCCCTGCGTCGGCAGTTGCAGTTCGAACAGCGACGCACCCGGGCCGATCGTGCCTTTCACGTCGCACACGGGTGCCGGCAGCGTGTTGTTGCCGACGACCGTGCCCGCAGGCAGCAGCACCGCCGACGTAATCGTGACGGTGCCGTCGGTCACGCCGCTCAGGTCGAGCGCCGCGACGGCCGGACACGACATCGCCGGCATCACCGCCGGAAGATTCGCGAGGCCGCCGGCCGCGCTCGCGGCGCTTGCCGCGTTCGGCCAGCCGGCCAACGCCGCGCACAGCCACACGATGCCGATCGCCAGCATCCGGATCAACGCATCGCGCCGGACACCTGCCGCGCGAGTCCATGCGCGCACGCTCCACCCTGCCCTGCAGTTCGTCTGCATTCCTGTCTCCTGTCGTTCTGGTTGGCATGCCGCATCGCCGTCGAGAGGCGATGCGGCGACTTCACGAAGATCCTGCGATGGATCGGTCGAACCGAGGCGGTACGTCATGCGCCTCTTGGTCAGCATAACTAAGCTCGATGCTCACCCGCGTTGCGAAGAAAGCGGAATCCCATCTGATCCGTTTATCGATTCCGGCATGGCGCTGCGGCTACGCTGCTGTCCGGCGTTACGCCGGCTCCATCCCGCATTCATGCTTGACGCGATCGGCCTGCGGCGACGCCAGATATGCGAGAAACGCCGCGGTAGCCGCGCGATCGTGCGCCGTCCGGCACACCGCGGCGGCAAACACCGTGACCGCCTGAACCGCGTCCGGCAGCATGCCGACGACTTCGATGCCCGGCACATGCATCAGTTCGCTCCACTGCTGGAAACCGAGATCGACGTCGCCGGATGCGATCAACGCGCCGACCGGCACGCCCGGCGGCGCCTGGACGACACGCGATGCGATCGCGTCCGCGATACCCCAGCGCGCGAACAGGTCGTTGAGGTGCGACCCGCTCGGCCCCGTCGAATAGCCGATCCGGCCGGCCTGCAGGATCGCGTCGCGGACACCGGACTCGGTGCCGATATCCGGCCGCGCCGCACCTGCCGCCACCGCAACCGCGATGCCCGAGCGCGCGATCGCCACGCGGCTGTCCGCGTCGACCTGGCCGCCGACCGCGAGCCGCGCGATCGCATCCGACGCAAGCACGACGAAATCGAACGGCTCGCCGGCCTGCACTCGCCGTGCCGCTTCGACACCACCGACGGACGTGACCGACACGCGGCAGCCCGTTTCGTCCGCATAAGCGGTGGCCAGCCGCGCCAGCACCGGCCGCGTCGCCATCGACGAAATGCCGGTGACTGCAGCCGCCGCGCGGCCGGTCTGCGCCATCGTCGCCGCCCGCATCAGTCGATGTAGCGCAGGCCGGCCTGCCGCAGCGGCTCGCGCATGTCGTACATGTCGAGGCCCAGCACGCCCGACGCGAGCTTCGCGCGCTTCGCGGCTTCGTTCGTCTCGCGCGCGATCGCGTTGTCGAGCACGTCGGCAGCACGCGCGGCCGGCACCACGACCACGCCGTCGTCGTCCGCGACGATCACGTCGCCGGGATTGACGAGCGCACCCGCGCACACGACCGGCACGTTCACCGAGCCGAGCGTCGCCTTGATCGTGCCTTTCGCGGAGATCGCCTTGCTCCAGACCGGAAACTGCATCGCTTCGAGCACCGCGACGTCGCGCACGCCCGCATCGATGATCAGCGCCCGCGCACCGCGCGCCTTGAAGCTCGTCGCGAGCAGGTCGCCGAAATAGCCGTCGGTGCAGTCCGCGGTGATCGCCGCGACGACCACGTCGCCCGGCCGGATCTGCTCGGCCGCGACATGCATCATCCAGTTGTCGCCCGGATGCAGCAGCACGGTGACGGCCGTGCCGGACGCGAGCGCACGCGGATAGATCGGCCGCATGTACGGTTTCAGCAGGCCGGTGCGACCCATCGCCTCGTGCACCGTCGCCGAGCCGAGCGCACCGAGCCGCACCGCGACGTCCGGGTCCGCGCGGCGGATCTTGCGGTAAACCACGCCAAGTTCATTCATGCTCACAGCCCCTTCGCTTTCAGTTGCGCATCCAGACGCGGATAGACGCGTCGCGCATTGCCTTCGTAGATCTTGTGCCGCGCGTGCGCATCGAGCGACGACGCTTCGATGTAGCGCTTCGTGTCGTCGTAGTAGTGGCCGGTCTCGGGATCGATCCCGCGCACCGCGCCGATCATCTCGCTCGCGAACAGGATGTTGTCCACCGGAATCACGCCGGTCAGCAGGTCGATGCCGGGCTGGTGATACACGCACGTATCGAAGAACACGTTGTTCAGCAGATGGTCTTTCAGCAGCGGCTTCTTCAGCTCCTGCGCGAGCCCGCGAAACCGCCCCCAGTGATACGGCACCGCGCCGCCGCCGTGCGGAATCACGAAGCGCAGCGTCGGGAAATCGCGGAACAGGTCGGAGGTCAGGCACTGCATGAAGGCCGTCGTATCGGCGTTCAGGTAATGCGCGCCCGTCGTGTGGAAGCACGCGTTGCAGCTCGTGCTCACGTGGATCATCGCGGGAATGTCGTATTCGACCATCTTCTCGTAGACCGGATACCAGTAGCGGTCCGACAGCGGCGGGCTGGTCCAGTGGCCGCCGGAAGGGTCGGGGTTCAGGTTGAGCGCGACATTGCCGTATTCGTCGACGCACCGGACGAGTTCCGGAATGCAGGTCGCGACATCGACGCCCGGGCTCTGCGGCAGCATCGCGGCCGGCACGAAGCGATCGGGGAAAAGCTGGTGCACGCGATGGCACAGCTCGTTGCACACGGCCGCCCACGTGCTCGACACCGCGAAATCGCCGATGTGATGCGCCATGAAGCTCGCGCGCGGGCTGAAGATCGTCAGGTCGAGGCCGCGTTCGCGCATCAGCCGGAGCTGGTTGAGTTCGATCGATTCGCGCAGTTCGTCGTCGCCGATGTTCAGCTCGGAGACTTTCGGCCGCTCCGACGGGCTGTTGATCGCCGCGACCTGGCGATTGCGCCACGCCTCCAGCGCCTTCGGCGCGGTGGTGTAGTGGCCGTGAATATCGATGATCATGCATGCTCCTGCGTGTAAAAACGTGTCCGGCCGCCTGACGACAGCCGCGCCGGCCCGGCGCGGCCCGCTCAGTGCGCCGGGTTTTCCAGTTCCTGCGGTTCGGGCGCGCTCGCGCGCTGCGACGTCATGATCGCGATCGCGGCCAGCGTGGCCGGCACCGCGAGCATCGACAGGATCGCGTCGAACTTCCAGCCGAGCCCGAGCAGCGCGCCGCCGATCGCCGAGCCGAAGATGCTGCCGAAGCGCCCCATCCCGAGCATCCAGCTCACGCCGGTCGCCCGCGCGACGGTCGGGTAGCGACCCGGCGCATACGCGTTCAGCCCTGTCTGCGCGCCGCTCATGCAGAAGCCGGCCGCGAACACCAGCAGCGCGAGCGACGACGACAGCGCACCGGCCCATGCGAGCACGGCCACGCACAGCCCGCCGCCCAGGTACGCGGCGCCGATCACGGGCGCAGGCCGCACCTTGTCCATCAGCCAGCCGACACCGATCGCGCCGATCGTGCCGCCGATCTGGAACATCGCGGTCACGTTCGCGGCCGTGCTGACGGACAGGCCTGCGTCCTTGATCAGCGTCGGCAGCCAGCCCGTCAGCAGGTAGATCACGAGCAGGCCCATGAAATACGTGATCCACAGCGACAGCGTGACGAACCCGTAGCCTTGCGAGAACAGCACGCCGATCGGCTTGCGCGTCGGCAGCGGCGGCTCGTTCGACACGAACGTCTCGTCGCCGGCGAACTGCCCGCCGCACACGCGGTTCAGCAATGCCGCGATACGCTGCGACGGTGCGCCGCGGACGGCCAGCAACCGCGCCGATTCGGGCAGCAGCCACAGTTGCAGCGGAATCAGCAGCAGCGGCAGCGCGCCGCCGAACAGCAGCACCGCGCGCCAGCCGTGCAGCGGAATCAGCCAGCCGGCGACGAAGCCGATCAGCGCCGAGCCGAGGTTGAAGCCCGTGAACATCACGGTGATCATCAGCGCGCGCATCCGCATCGGCGCGTACTCCGACAGCAGCGTCGTCGTGTTCGGCATCGCCGCGCCCAGACCGATGCCCGTCAGCAGCCGCAGCATCGCCATCTCGAACGGCGAGTGCGCGTGCGCGGTCACGATCGTGAACACGCCGAACAGGAACACCGACGCGATCAGCACGCGTTTGCGCCCGAACCGGTCCGCGCTCGGGCCGGCCACCAGCGCGCCGATCACGAGGCCGATCGGCGCCGCGCTCATCACGAGCCCGAACTCGGGCCGCGAGATCGCCCAGTCGTGGATGATCGACGGCGCGACGAAACCCATGATCGCGACGTCCATCCCGTCGGCAATCACGACAAGGCAGCACAGCACGACCAGCAGCCACTGGTAGCGCGTCACCGGCCGGTCGTCGATGAACGACTTGATGTCGACTCTCGTTCCGCTTCCCATCATGTTTCTCCTGTCTCCTTGGCGACGATCCTTCATATTGATTCGTCATCCTGTTTATATGGCTTGATACGGAACCGAACCGGCAGGACGAAGACGCACGATGTCGCGCGCCTTCGTCAGCCGTCAGGTGTTGTCCTGCTGCTGTGCGCCATCCCAGCCGAGCGGCCCCGCGCTCTTGCCCGCGACCGAATACAACGCGCCGGGCGCGTTTCTCGTGCGCTGGAAATCCTCCAGCGATTCGCCGCGCATCGCCGCATAGATGTGCAGGTTCGATACGCCCGTCACCGCGCCGAGCTTTTCCAGCAGGAAGAAGATCACGCCGTAGCGCAGCAGGCCCGGCCAGTCGCGCCGGCGGATCAGGTCGCGCTCCTGCGCGCTGAGGCCGGCCGCGTCGAAGCTCGCTTCGGGGTCGCCCAGGAACCGGGCGCGATGCGCGGGCTCGATCATCCGGTGCAGATAGTCGTTGATCCGGTACGCGTCGACGGCCTTCGCGATCGTGAACGGATAGGTGCCCGGCAGTTGCTCGACGCCGGCCAGTTCGGCCGCGATCCGCTGCCGGTGCCGCTCGGCCGCCGCCGTGTCGAGGTCGGTGTCCGCCGGCTCGTAGACGGCCGTCGCGATGCCCGTCATCGACGGCAGGTAGTAGCTGCGATGCCGGCACACGACGCCGGCCGGCAACGCGCCGCGCATCGTCAGCCACATCACGACCTCGGCTCCTTCGTAACCGCCGAGCGTCGCATATTCGGCGAGCGGCATGCCGGCGAGGCGTTCGGGATCGCGTTCGAGCAGGTCGAGAAAGCGTTCGTCCCATTCGGGATGATTGAAGCCGGAGCGCTCGCCGTGTACCTGGTGCGACAGCCCGCCCGTCGCGACGATCGCGACGCGCAGATCCTCAGGATAGCTTTCGATCGCCCGGCGCAGCGCCTGCCCGAGCCGGTAGAAGCGGCGTGCGGACGGCACCGGCAGCTGCAGCACGCCCATCTGCAGCGGCACGAGCCGCACCGGCCAGTCGGGCCGGTGCGGGCACAGCACCGACAGCGGCGAGAAACAGCCGTGATCGAGCGGCTTGTTCTGGAAGAACGACATGTCGAACTCGTCGGCCATCAGCGACTGGCCGATATGCGCGGCAAACGCCGGATCGCCGGCAATCGGCGGCAGGTCGCGCGCGCCGCCGCCTTCGTCGGCCGGATTCCACTGCGGCCCGACGCCCAGTGCGAACGCCGAATAGTGATCGAAGAAGAACGACGTGACATGGTCGTTGTAGATGAACAGCAGCACGTCCGGGCGCCGGTCGGCGAGCCACGCGGCCAGCGGCGCGAAGTTCTCGAAGATCGGTGCCCATACGGGGTCGTCGCGCTTGTTCTTGTCGAACGCGAACCCGATCGTGGGCGTGTGGGAGGCCGCGATGCCTCCGATAATCCGTGCCATGCCAGTGCTCCTTCGTGATGCTCGAATGCGGTCCGGCCCGCGTGGCCGGCCGCGAAAGATTGAATGCGTGCCGCGTCCGCTGCCTATGCGCGGCCCTGCGGCTGCGGCGCGAGGCTGCGCTTGACGACCAGCGCGAGCGGGACGGCAAAAACGAAGTGCGACATGAACCCGCCGATGATCACGTTCGGATCGAAGTAGTTCGGGTGGTTGTTCGACGCGATCATGATCAGCACGTGCATCACGATCCACGCGACGATCGCGAAGAACAGCGCGACGAAGGTCGCTTCGAAGCCCCGCCGGCGGAACCACGGCCAGATCGCCGCGAACACGATGCCCCACGACAGCGCGAACGCAAAATGAATCGCGGTGCCGATGAAGTACGACCCGATGCCGAGCGCGTCCTGCACGGCCTTGCCGAACACGAGCCCCGTCGCGTTGCGCGGGATGCCGGCGAGCGGCATCAGGTGCTGTGCGCCGACCCAGACCAGCGCCTCGTAGACCCAGATCAGCACCGCGCCCGTCAGGCCGCCGCGAATGCCCGCGCGCACCGTGTCCGCAACGGCGGCCCGTCCCGGCGCTGCGTCAGCCTGCATGCCGCCCACCGGCTTGCCCGCTCCCAACGTGTGCTGTCGTCCCATTGCGCTGCCTCGCTCGTCGAATGGGCGCCTCGTTCGACGGGACGCCCGGGGTGAATCGGACAAACAATGAATCAGATGGCGGCCCGATACGCCGGCAACTGCGCCGTAGCGGCTGCCGGGATCGAAATTACGCATTCGGTAGCGGTGCAAAATAGTCGGGGTAAACCCTGAAATTTCGTCAAAACGGCATGACCGTCAAACGTTCCCGGGCGACGCCATTCACCTGACGGATAGCCGCAAAGCCCGCCGGATATGGCGCTCACGCCCGGCCACGCATCGCTCTGCCAGCGACGCCCGCGATCCGGACGATTCGAGCCCGATAAACAAAACAGATAGGCCGATAAGCACGACGCAAGCTGCTGCGCCGCCGTTCCGGTAAAGTCGGTCGACACCTGCCGCCGGCGCGCTGCACGCCGGCCGGCATGCAATGCGGCCCGTCCGCGCCTGACCGACTCATGGACCACACCGAACTCCCGAACCTCGCCTGCCTGTACGCGGTGCAACGCGTGGCCGACGCCGGCAGCGTGAGCCGCGCGGCCGCGACGCTGTTTCGCGCGCAGTCGGCCGTCACGCGCGCCGTGCAGGAAATCGAAACGGCGCTCGGCGAGCCGCTGTTCGACCGCAAACCGTCGGGCATGCTCGCGACGCCGGTCGGGCGCGCGGTGCTCAAGCGCGGTGAGCGCGTGTTCGCCGAACTCGGCGAGCTGGCGAACTGGTGCGCGCTACGCCAGTCGCGTCGGCGCGCATCGGCCGAAGGCGGGCTGCCCGCCTACCTGCTCAACACGCGACGGCTTCAGTTATTCTCGACGCTCGCGCGGCACCGGCACATGCCGAGCGCGGCACGCACGCTCGGCGTCACGCAGCCGGCCGTCAGCAGCGCGATCCGGATCCTCGAGAGCGGCGCAGGGTTCGCGCTGTTCCATCGCCATCCGCGCGGCCTGCTGCTGACGACCGACGGCGAGACGTTCCTGCTGCATGTGCGGCGCGCGCTGAACGAGTTGCGGCACGTCGCCGACGACGTCGCGGCGCTGCACGGCAGCATCCAGGGCGTCGTGACCGTCGGCGCGCTGCCGCTCGGCCGCACGCTGATGCTGCCCGAAGCCGTCGCGCGCGTCGTCACGCGCTTCCCGAAGGTGCGCGTGATCACCGACGAAAGCGCGTATGAAGCGCTGGTCGCCGGCGTGCGCGCGGGCGACATCGACTTCATCCTCGGCGCGCTGCGCGCCGGCGACCCGACGAGCGACCTCGAGAACGAACGATTGATGTCGGAGAGCCTCGTCGTGCTCGCGCGGCGCGATCATCCGCTCGCCGGCGTGCGCAACCTCGGCATCAAGAGCCTCGCCGGCGCGCAATGGATCCTGCCGCGCAGCCATTCGCCCGCGCGCGGCCTGTTCGACGCGCTGTTCCGCCGCATGAAGCTCAGGCCGCCGATGCCGACGGTCGAGACGGCCGACCTCGCGGTGATCCGCGGCCTGCTGCTGCATACCGACATGCTCGCGGTGCTGTCCGCGCAGCAGCTCCGTTACGAGTGCGATGCGGGGCTGCTGGCCGTCCTCGACGTCGCGCCGATGCGCGAGACGACGCGCGATATCGGCCTGATGACGCGCACCGGCAGCCCGCCGTCGCCGGCCGCGCGCGCGCTGATCGACGCGATCCGCATCGTGGCGACCGAAGTCGCGCGCTCGCCGCACGCGCCCGTCGCGCGATAAAGAAAGCGCATGGCTGTCACGCCATGTTCGCATTGCATGGGCAGCGGAGGTCAATCGACAATTTCCAACGTTGTCCGGTCGGATCGGCATTGATTCGCCAAATCGTCATAAACGACCGGGATACCGTTGCACCGGCCACGTCTGCGCCCCGCGCGGTACGCGCCAACCCACATCTGAAGGAGCGACACGCATGCACGAATCGACGATCGCGTTCATCGGATTCGGCGAGGCCGGCGGCCTGCTCGGCGGCGCACTGGCCGCGCGGAATGTCCGCGTGACGATGTACGACCGGCAGCTCGACGATTCGCGCACCGCGCCCGCAATGCGCGACAAGGCCGCGCGCCTGAACGTGCAGGCCGCGCCGACGCTCGCCGATGCGATCCGCGCTGCGCGGTGGATCGTCTCCGCCGTCACGGCGTCGTCCGATGCCGACGTCGTCGCAGCCGTGGCCGCGTGCATCCGGCCGGGGCAGACCTTCATCGACATCAACTCGGTGTCGCCCGCGATGAAGCAGCATGGCCAGCAGCGGATCGAAGCCGCCGGCGGCCACTATGTCGAATCGGCCGTGATGGCGCCCGTGCCGCCTTACGGGCTCGCGGTGCCGATGCTGCTGGGCGGCCCGCAAGCCGACGCGGTCGCGCTGGAGCTGCATGCGCTCGGCTTCAACGCGCGGGCCGTGTCGGATCGGGTCGGCGTCGCGTCGGCGGCGAAGATGTGCCGCAGCGTGATGATCAAGGGCATCGAGGCACTGACTGTCGAATGCCTGGGCGCCGCCCGCGCGTACGGGGCCGACGCACTCGTGCTCGCGTCATTGCGGCAGACGTTCGACCGGTTCGCGACGTCGCCCGACCTGCCCGGCTACCTGATCAGCCGCGTCGCCGAACATGGTCGCCGCCGCGCGGCGGAGATGCGCGAAGTCTGCGAAACGCTGCGCGAAGCCGGCATTGCGCCGGAGATGAGCGAAGCGTGCGCGCGCGTGCAGGATCGATTCGTCGACACGATGGCCGCGCGCGGGCTCGATTACGACGCGCTGCTGCCGTTCGACTGGGCGCAGGCGCTCGACCGGCTGGACGACCGGCAGCGATAAGAACCCGCCACGCCGCGCGGACGTCGCGACGCGCGCCGTCGAAGCCGATCGCGCGACCTATCGCAGCGCCTGCGCCACCTGCGCCTGCTCCGGCGCAAACGCGTCTGCCACGAACCGGATCACGTCATCGAGCGACGACGTGCATGCGGCGCCGGCAGCGAGCTCCCGAAACGCGCCGTCCGGCCCGAAGCAGACCAGCGGCTTGCCCCAGCGCCGCGCGAGCGAAATCTCCTCGGCCGTGCCGTGCCCGCCCGGCAGTGCGACGATCAGGTCGCTGCTCAGCACGTTCACGTAGTTGCGGTTGATCGTCTGCGGATCGGCGCCCGGCTCGCGGCGCGGCAGCGGCGTGAGGATCGGGATGTCGACGAACGGATGCGGATAACCGTCGAGCGGCACGAAGCCCGCGAGCGGATCGGCCTGCGTCGGCAGGATGCCGATCGATCGCCCGGCGCGCCCCGGCACGCCGGCGAACGCGCGCGCGACCGCCAGCATCACGCCCTGCCCGCCGCCCGTCAGCAGGTTGAAGCCGGCCTGCGCGATCCACGCGCCGAGCGGTTCCGAAAACGCGAGCCACGGTTCCTTGCCCGAGCCCATCACGCCAATCGTTCTGTTTTTCTGTTGCAGCATCGTGGTTTGCGGTGAAGTCGTTGCAGTGCGCGCGAGCGCGTCGGAGTGCGGCTGCGGGCGGGCCCGCGCCCGCCATGCTCATTCGAGTTCGACGCCCTTGAGTTCGGGAATCAGGAACAGCGTCGCGACCATGTCGAGCACATAGAGGCCGGCGAGCAGCGCGATGGCCGTCTGGAACGAATAGCGCGCGGCCAGTGCGCCGACCGCGAGCGGACCGAAGCCGCCGACCGCGCGGCCGATATTCCACAGCACGTTCTGCGCGGTCGCGCGTGCAGCCGTCGGATAGCCTTCGGACATCAGCGTCCCGTAGCCGCCGACCATCCCGTTGACGAACATCCCCATCAACGCGCCGGCCCACAGCATCGCCGTCGGATCCGACAGCCGCGCATACGCGATGACCGTCGCGACCGAGCCGAGCTGGTACAGCAGGAACGTCGGCTTGCGCCCGATGCGGTCGGCCAGTTGCCCGAACACCCATACGCCGATCATCATCCCGACGACGGTTGCCGCCGTCCACAGCCCGGACTTCGTCAGCGAGAAGCCCATCTGCTTCGACAGGAAGGTCGGCAGCCAGATCATGATTCCGTAGTAGCCGAAGTTCTGGACCGAACACAGGATCACGATGCCGACGCTCATGCGCGCGGTGCGGCCATCCGCGACAAGCATCCGGAACGCGTTGGACTTCGGCTGCGCCGCGCGCTGCACGAACGCTTCCGGCTCGTGCAGCTTGTTGCGCATGATCCACGCGAGCAGCGCGGGCAGCACGCCGACCAGAAACATGCCGCGCCAGCCGATGTGGAGCAGCAGGAACGGCGTCAGCAGCGCGGCCAGCAGCACGCCGGCCTGCCAGCCGAGCGCGACGTAGCACGACACGCGTGCGCGCTTGCTCGCCGGCCATGCTTCGGCCGCGAGCGCCATGCCGATCCCGAACTCGCCGCCCAGCCCGATGCCCGCGATGGTGCGGTAGACGAGCAGATCCTGGAAGCCGCGCGCGAACGCGCACAGGCCGGTAAAGATCGCGAACAGCAGGATCGTCCAGGTCAGCACGCGCACGCGCCCGTAGCGGTCGCTCAACGCGCCGAACCCGATGCCGCCCGCGACGGCGCCGATCAGCGTCCACGTGACCAGCGCGCCGCCCTGCCCGGGCGTCAGTTGCAACGCCGCCGTGATCGCGGGCAGCATGAAGCCGAGGATCAGCAGGTCGAAGCCGTCCATCGCATAGCCGAGCGCCGACCCGGCCAGCGCTTTCCACGCGTACGGGCCGACCTGATCCACGCGCGGCGCCGACGGGCCGCCGAGCGCCGAGGATTTGATGTTTGCTGCCATGGTGTCCTGCCACGAAAGTCCGGCGACATTCTAAGGCCTGTGCCCGCGCGTGACGGGCTGGCGGACCTGCCGGCGGGCGCGGTACCGGCGTGCGGCGGCGCCCGCTCCGGTCCGTCAGGCGCGCATTGCCGACGATGGCTCAGGATGCGCCGCGCGCCCGCCTCCGGGACGGAGAGCGGGAATCGGCGGGCAATGAACGGGAAAGCGGCGCTGCGGTGTCGACGGCAAGGCCGGCGATGTCGCGATCAGGCCGGACACCGAACGAAAGACACTGTGCTGGCGGGGTGGTGCCGGCCGGCCGCGCGCGCGAACCGGACGGCGCCGAGCGACCGTGCGGCGCGGCGGGCTTCAGCCCTGATCGTCGCCGGGCCACCAGGTCTTGGCCTCGCGGTCGACGACGAGCGCGTCGAGATCCTTGCCTTCGAGCCATTTCGGCCGCGGGCCGCGGCCCGACCACGAGCGGCCGGTCGTCGGATCGTAGTACTTGGCAGGCGCCTTGCGTTTTCGCTGGACGATATAGCCGAGCGCGCTCAGCACTTCCTGCTGCGTAATTCCCAAGAGCTCGACCTGCTCCTTGAAGGCCGCGAGCGCGGCCTGCTTCTCCTTCTGTTTCGCGTCCGACAGCTTGATGTTCAGGTCCCGAAGTTGTGCTTCGAGTTCCTGCAGGGCCTGGGTCATGTATTCATCCTCTTTGGGCATGTTTTTGCAAAAAGCTCCGATGCGCGAACCTACCACGAAGTTCCGCCGATCGGTGCTGTCACATAGGCGAATCATTTGCCTGAGCCGGCATGGTTTGCGCGACGCGCATGAAACGACGTCGCGCGTCAAAAACAGACCGGGCCGGCAGCGCGCGGCACGCCGCATGCGAACGCACGGCGAACGGCTGCGGCAAGTCATGCGCCGCACCATGGCACTGGCGCGGCATGGCGCGAATGATAGCAGTGCGCGGCATCGCGTTGCAGGAGTTGCAGCCCGGAGCCTGAACGACGCGACGTTTGCCGGCCGAAGCCGATGCCTGCCCGGGCGCCTCAACGGCCGACGCCGTCGACGTCCCACGCGATCCGGTCGAACAGCGCGCGCAGCTTCGCGCCGCGTTCAGCGCGGCCGCATGCGCAACGCGTCCGGCGAGATGCGCGCGGAAATCCGGGTGCGCGTCGCGATTCTGCGACGTCGGGCCGTTAAGCACAAAGTGTCCTGAGAATAAGGCATGACGTGTCCGTCACGCCAGGTCTGCCGGCGGTTTGTCCTTGACGCGAACAAGCATGATTTGGCCAGACGTCACGAAATAAAGCACAACATGACCGAAAGAATATTTTCTTTATAATCAATCGCCTATATGCTCGCCCTCCAGCAAATCTGCTGGCTCCCATACGAGTCGAACAAAATTTGCGAGATTTCGGTACGTCGAAGCCCGTAAATCGGGGCAAGGATCATCCCGGGCGGCCGGCTTCGCCTACGGACTCCCCCGTACGATTTCCGCGCTCCCACGACGCGCGGATACGCGCGCCGGCGGCCTGGACAGCACTTCGAAGCTTTCCACGATTTGCCCGGGCTTGAATCCCGTCACAAGACTACCTCGTCCTTCAAGCGGTGCCGCGTGTCTCGAGATTCAAGAGGCTGTTCCACTGGACGCTTGCGAATGTCGGCTTTCGTGGCCCGGTAAGAGGGACGACCACCCACCCATTGCAGACCGGGTTGCTTACCGTGTCGGCGGGATAGGAAGCAGCGTGGGCTGCGTGAGTATCTCCGGCTTGAGGATCTCGTCGAGTTGCTGCCTGGACAACAACCCCCGCTCGAGCACGATGTCATAGACCCGGCCGCCCGATGCATGCGCCTCCATCGCGACGGATGTCGCGTTGGCATAGCCGATGTACGGATTGAGCGCCGTCACGATGCCGATCGAGTTCTCGACCGACGCGCGCAAGCGCTCCGCGTTGGCCGTGATTCCCTTGACACACCGCTCGGCTAGCGTCAGGCAGCCATTGCGCAAGTGGGTCACACTCTTGAACAGGCTGTGCGCAATGATCGGCTCGAACGCATTCAACTGGAGCTGACCGGCCTCGGCCGCGAAACTCACGGTGACATCGTTGCCGATGACCTCGAACGCAATCTGGTTCATTACCTCGGGGATAACCGGGTTGACCTTTCCGGGCATGATGCTCGAACCGGCCTGCATGGGCGGGAGGTTGATCTCTCCAAGACCCGCGCGTGGGCCGCTGGAGAGCAGACGCAAGTCGTTGCAGGTTTTCGAGAGCTTCACGGCCACGCGCTTGAGCACGCCGGACAACTGGACGAAAGCGCCACAGTCCTGCGTCGCTTCGACGAGATTGGGTGCCGTGACAAGCGGAATGCCCGTGATTTCCCGGAGATGCCTCAGCACCAGCGGTGCGTAATCGGGGTGCGCGGTAATACCCGTTCCGATCGCGGTCGCGCCCATGTTGATTTCGCAGATCAGCAGCGCCGCCTCTCGAAGCCGTTCTTCATCCTCTCCGAGCATCACCGCGTACGTGCTGAACTCCTGACCGAGCGTCATCGGCACCGCGTCCTGCAATTGCGTACGCCCCATTTTCAGAACGTCCTTGAACTCCAGCGCCTTGGCTTCGAAAGCGTGCCGCAAAATCTCCATCGCGTCGATGAGACTCAGGATGCCGAACCAAGTCGCGATTTTCAGCGCCGACGGGTACACGTCGTTGGTGCTCTGGCCAATATTGACCTGCTCGTTCGGATGCAAATACTGGTATTCGCCCTTCTTCCTCCCCAACAGTTCGAGTGCGCGATTGGCGACGACCTCATTGGCGTTCATGTTGGTCGAGGTTCCGGCGCCACCCTGGATCACGTCGACCACGAACTGATCGTGCAGCTTGCCTCCCAGCAATTCGGCACAGGCACCGACGATCGCGTCACACCGCGCCGTGTCGAGCAGACCCAGCTCATGATTCGCCAGTGCGGCGGCCTGCTTGATGCAGGCGAGTGCCTTGATCAACTCCGGGTAAACAGAGATCGGCGAACCGGTAATTGGAAAATTTTCCAGCGCGCGTAGCGTGTGAACGCCATAGTAGGCGTCGGCGGGAACGTCTCGATCTCCCAGCAGATCATGTTCGGTTCTAAACGAATTTTCGGCAGCCATGGACATGCTCCTCGAGCAGAAACGAAGTTGATCGGGATTGAAGACACTCTTGAACCTTGAGGATGACAAAATATGACGCGACCGTCATGCCGGTTTTCCGTGATTCGCGTCAATTCAGGCACCGGGCATGGCGGTTTCCGTGAAATCGCCACGCCGCCCCCCTCTTTCATGGTTTGCGCTGCCCGTTCAGCGTCGGACGCCGTCGAACAGCACGCTCAAGCCGCGATCAAAAGGTGCCGGAGAAAGCCTGCTGGACCTTGCCGGGGTTCGTTACGCCGTTTGCGATGAGCAGCTGAGTGAGCAACCGGGCCTTCTGCGGATTCAAATCAAGCGAAACGACGAAGCCGCGCTTGTCGTCTTCGACCTCCACGTTTCTGTTGACGAATCCGGACATCACACGCGTCGAGCGGACCACCACGATCCCCTTTCTCGCTGCCCGGTCGAGGGCGTCCAGCGCTTCCCTGGACGCATCTCCGTCGCCCTCGCCCGCCAGTACGATGCCCTTCGCGCCATCGGCAATGGCATGGTCGATCTGGACGCCGTCCATGTTGCTGTGCGCGTAGACGATTTCCACGCGCGGCAGGCGACCATTCGCCGGCAAGCCAAAAGCATTGCGTGCCGATGCAAGCGCCGGCGCAACAAAACGAATGCTCGCCGGATCGACATAGCCAATCACACCCGCGTTCGGCGAAGCAAACGTCTGCACGGCAGTCGTGTTCGTCTTCGTAATCCAGCGCGGCGCGTGAATCTGGTCGTTCATCACCACCATCACGCCTCTATCGCGGGATTTCGGGCTTGCCGCCACTTCCACCGCTTCGTAAAGATTGTTGGGGCCATCCGCGCTCGTCGATCCGCCCGGCCGCATCGATCCTGCGAGTACCACCGGCTTGTCGGAGCGCACGACGTTCTGCAGAAAGAATGCCGTTTCTTCCATCGTGTCCGTGCCGTGGGTGATCACGATCCCGTCTGCTTCGTTTCGATCGAAGGCCTCCTGGATCCGGTGCGCAAGCCGGAACCAGATCTCGTCGCTCATATCCTGCGACCCGACATTGGATATCTGCTCGGACTTGATGCTGGCGAGTTTTTCAATGCCCGGAACCGCCCGAACCAGTTCCTGGCCCTTGACGTTTCCCGAGTTGTAGCCAATGGCCGAACGCGGGTCGGCTGTGCCGGCAATCGTGCCGCCGGTTGCGAGGACAAGGATCCGCGCCGATCCGGCTGCCGGACTTGCCGCCGCAGCTGCTGTCGCGTTATCCGGTGTCGTATCCGCAGCCCACACGCTGGCGCCATTCAACGAACAGGCGCCTGCGAGCAGCGCAGCGGCAACCGTTTTGCGCGACCTGCGCAGACAGGCAGCTTGCCGAAGGGTAGTCCTGATGTTCATATTCAGTCTCCTGATGGGGTTCAACAGCGCGAAGAATGACGTTGCCTATTGATATCGTTACGGACTACTATTTTTCATACCGGATCCACGTTCCATTCGATGTGTTCGGCGAAGGTCGACTGACCCGCGTGGCTGCCCGATACGACCGCCGAACATCCCTACCCTACGTTTATTGCGTATGTCGCGTTAGTCAGCGAGCCTGACCGGGTTGGCCTGCCGACCGCGTAACCGGCCGCTCCGCCGCCGCGGTCGCCAGGGCGACGCATTGCCGTGCAAGAACATCGGTCGGATCGACAAGACTGACGCGTGTGCCTGCCCTTCCTGCGAAGCTGCTCTGCGGCAGTAAAAGCGGCAGCTCGGTACATCCCAATACGATGACTTCGACGCCTTCGGCAACGAGCCCGTCAATGGCAGCGGAGATATCGTCGAGGCAACGTCCGGTGGTAAACCCCGCTTTCACCCCTTCCGGGCCGTAGATCGCTTCCATCACCCGTGCCTGCAATTCCGCTCGCGGCACGATTTGCCGCAACCCTTCCGATTCCAGAGCTTTCTCGTAGACGCCGCTTGCGATCGTCCCCGAGGTTGCCAGCACACCAACGCAGGAAACCAGCGGAAACCTCTCCCGGAGATGGCGAACCGTAACGGTCAGCATATTGACGATCGGGATGCCCAGATACGGTTGAATGCGTTCGACAAATGCATGGGCGGTATTACACGGAATGGCGATGATGTCCGCGTCGCCCGACTCGAGCTTCTTGCAGGTCGCATAAAGCGAAATGGTCGGATCGGGACCGTTACCGATCAGGTTTTCCGTGCGGTCCGGAATCTGCGGATTCTGTTCGATCAATAGCCTGATATGGTCCTGGTCGCGATTGGCCGGCGTGTTGCGCACGATCTTCTGCATGAAGTCCACCGTCGCCGCGGGCCCGACGCCACCGACTACACCCACTTTGAAAACGGATTCGGGCAAACCGTAATTGCCCGCTATCACGTACTGCGCATATGCAAGATTCGAATCGATCAGCGGCACGCGAAACGGGCCCATTTCCTCTGCCACCAGCGCGATTTCCGTCAGACCTGGCACAACGATATCTGCGCCCTGCTCGATGAGGTCCTCGCACGCGTCGCGCAGCAGCGCGACAGGCCGGCCACGCAGGTTTCCGCTCTTGACGCCGTCGGCGCCGTAGACAGCGTCGGTGACGAGATCGATACCGTCACGTGGGCGGGGGTAAATCACCTCGAATTCCGGCGCCGCGAAGTACTTTTCAAAGAGCCCTTTTCGACGGGAGTAGTCCGAGGTCAACACGCCGATTCGCCGCGCAGCCGGAAACTTCCTGCGAACATGGCTGCGGACGGCTTCCACCATATCGACGATCTGCAAGGACGAGTTGGCCTTCAGCTCGTCGATGAACGTATGACTGATGAAGCACGGGAGTACCACGGTCGTCACGCCGCGCTTCTCGAAGCCGCGGATCATGTCGAAAATGTAGAGCTTCCGTTGAGTCATCGCCTCGCCGCCGCCGGCCGCGCGTCGAAAGGGATGCTGCTCGAAAATGACGTCGACGTGTTCCGCATCGCTCGATGCGGGCGTCGATTTGACGAGCTTGAAAAAGACATCCGCGCTGGCCAGCGGACCCAGGCCGCCCACCACGCCGAACTTCTTCCCGCTCAGCACGTTTGCGCCGATCATTTCGTTTCGCCCTGCAGTTGGCCCAACGCAACACTGTTCTCTCCATCGTTCTGCTTGGCGAGCCGCTTCAATTCCCACTTGGCAATGACGGCCGTCGAGATACTGTTGCCGATCACGTTCGTGGCGGTTCGCCCCATATCGAGAATCTGATCGATCGCGAGAATCAGCACCACACCGGACGGCGGCAGATGAAACATCGGTGCAACTGCCGCGACCACCACCACGGAACCTCGTGCGACACCGGCCATGCCCTTGCTGCTCAACATCAGGACGAGCAACATCATGATTTGCGTGCCGACCGGCATGTCGATGCCGAATGCCTGCGCAATAAAGATCGCGGCAAATGCCTGGTACATCATCGATCCGTCGAGATTGAACGCGTAGCCGAGCGGCAACGTAAAGCCAACGACCTTCTTGTCGATACCGAACGCTTCGAGCTTCTCGGTCAGGCGCGGATAAGCGGCCTCGCTGCTCGCGGTCGAAAAGGCGAGCATCGCCGGTTCACGGACAGCTCTCAGCAACTTCCAGATCGATTTTCCCAGGAACACGTAACCGACGACGATGAGGGCGATCCACAGCAAGACCAGACCGAGGTAGAAGCTGCCGACGAGCTTGCCGTACGTGGTCAGCACATCCAGGCCGTTCACCGTGATCGCGGATGCCAGGGCGCCGAATACACCGACGGGTGCAAGCCGCATCACGTAGTCGGTCAGCTTCAGCATTGCAGGGACCAGCGCATCGATGCCGGCGATCAGCGGCGTGACACGCGGGTCCTTTTTGATCGCACTCAGAACGACGCCAAACAGCACGGAAAAGACGAGGATCTGCAGGATGTCATTTCGAGCCATCGCATCGATGATGCTGGAAGGAAACGCATGCGTGACGAAGTCCTTGAAATTCAGGCCCGCGGTGTTGAGACCGGTTGCCACATCGGCACTGGTCTGCGTCATATGCAGCCCCGCACCGGGCTGCAGCGCATTCGCGAGGACGAGGCCAAGCGCGAGCGAGAACAGCGACGCGCACACGAACCATCCCACCGACCTGAATCCGATTCTGCGCACGTCGCTCGTCCCTTCCATGCCGGCGAGCCCGGACACCAGCGTGGCGAAGACGAGCGGCGCGATGATCATCTTCACGAGGCGCAGAAAGATGTCCGTGATGATCGAGAAGTACCCTGCGATTGCCTTGGCTTCCGCAGCACCGGCGACACTCCGATGGCACACGTAACCGACGACGACGCCGAGCACCATGCCGGCCAGAATATAGAAAGTCAGGCGATTTTTCATTTCCATCAGTCCGAGGAAAGCGCACAAGGGTCCGACGTGACCACGGTACGCTGGCAGGAGGCAAAAACGTCGTCAGCGGGGCGACGTTTCTGTGTATGGGACGGATGATAGAGATGATCGAAAAAGGCTCGATGCGGGTCCTGCATGGGGATATGCGAACCTCACATAACGCGGGATAACCCCTAATCGGCAGCCGGCGACGCGGCGCGAAGATGGCGCCAGAGCGCGTCCAGGAACTCGTTACGATTCGATGCATCGCGGTAGACGCGAAGTTCGATCTCGAGGTTCCATGCGTCCCGGCCCGCCGGAACCAGTTCGCTCGCGTCGAGCTCGGCGACGATCGAGCTTTTCGGAAGCCACGCGACCCCTTCTCCTTCCAGGACCAGTTTCTTGACGACCTCCGCCATGTCGGACTCGTAATGCAGCCGCAAGGCCGGGCTCGTATCGACTCGACTCAACAGGAGTGCGAGGCAGCGGCCGAAATAGCTGGTTTCCGTATACGAAATCAACGGCAATGCATGGGTCGCCGTTCCAGGCAACCGGAACGCGGGCCCGCCACGCGGGTTTGGCCGGCAGACTGGCATCAGTAAATCGACGCCCACGGCGAGATGCTCGTACCTGGTCGGGTCGAGATGGAGGGGAAGCTCCGGGTGATGATAGGCAAACATCAGTTCGCAATTGCCGTTCACGAGCATCAGGATCGAGTCGTGGACATTGGTGGGTATCACCCGCGCACGGACATCCCCGAAACGGCCAGTGAGTGCTTTCAACCAGCCGGGCAAGAAACCTAGCGCGATCGTATGACCCGCCGCGATCCGCAGGCCCTTGCCCGCCATGCGCTGGTCATTGCGAATGATGGCTCGCGTATCGAACAACTTTCCCAGTATGTCCACCGCTGCCTCCCGAAACAGCTGTCCGGCAGGCGTCAGCGTCGGGGGGAAGCTGCTGCGGTCGATGAGATCCGCGCCAACCCACTGCTCGAGCGACTGAATGCGCCTGCTGAACCCCGACTGGGTGACGTTCCGGAATTGCGCCGCCCGCGAGAAGCTCTGATATTGCGAGAGGGCGATGAAGTCCTCGATCCACTTGATTTCCATATCGGGTCCTGTGACAAGGCGGTAGCGTCTGCGAGATCGATGGATTCTACGCCCGGCCCCTTTGCCGATGACGTCGCACGGCGCGGATGTCATCAGGCCGGGCAAGACCGGTGCGCACCAGCGATCAATGCGTTCAGGTTCCGTTCAGCTTTGCGTCGCTCGGCCGAGAGGTGCGGGTAACGACGTGCGGTCCGCTGCCGTCGTGGGCTGATCGGATTCGCCGTCAACGACCATCCATGACACGGCCTGGACGTCAGACGGTGGCTGCGCGGCCGCACCTCCGGCCGTCAGGCATGAAGCGATTCCCGCCGTGACGAGAAGGCGTCGAAAAAGAAGATTGGAAAACCGGGGCGTCAAGTTTGAAACCTGCATGAAGACATTGTGGGTCTTGCAGACGACGTTTTCCGCGGCAACGATGCGGCAAGTCGCGGTGCATGGACCGGGCCGCTCATCTTAGACGCACGAAGCGCCTGGCTCCATGCCACTTTCGCATGACGTCATGCTGAATCAGCAAATGTGAGACTTTGGACCACTAAACGATTGCGGTCGAATTGTCGACAATCGACGAGCCCTGATGCGTTCGACAAGACATGACGTGGCCCATCGAGCAATACGACAGAAGCTGTCCAGGTGACCGCTTTATGCTTGACGGAACGACGTGCCGTTTGCCGGCCGAACCCGATGCCCGGGGCCTTACCGGTCTGCGCCGTCGACGTCCCACGCGATCCGGTCGAACAGCGCGCGCAGCTTCGCGCCGCGCGCCGCGTTCAGCGCGGCCGCATGCGCGACCCGTCCGGCCAGGTGCGCGCGGAAATCCGGATGCGCGTCGCGATTCTGCGACGTCGTGCCGCTCCGGATGCAGTTGGTCAGGATGGCCTTCAGGAGATCGAACTCATCGCGCGCCAGATTCGGATGACGGTTGACGACCACGCCGGCCAGTTGCTGCCGCGTGCCGCGCCGCATCACGCGGGTCTTGCGCAGCTGCAGCGCGAAACCTTCCTCGAGCGCGATCGCGGCGACCCTGACCTGCAGCCGCTCGACGTCGCGCGCGAGCGCGCCGCCGCCCGAAAACGCGAGATCGTCGGCATAGCGCGTATAGGTCGCATCGAGCGAACGCGCGAGCGCGGCGAGCCGCATGTCGAACCGGAAGGCGCTCAGGTTCGCCAGCGCCGGCGACGTCGGCGCGCCCTGCGGCAGGTGCCGGTTGCGGTAGCGCTGCCGGGCGATCCAGTCGAGCCGGTCATGCAGGTCCGGCGCGAGCAGCCGCGCCGACGGCACGCGGTTGGTGCACAGCCCGGTGAGCGTACGCGCGACTTCGGCCGGATACCCGAGCGTGACGAACAGCGCATGAACCCGTGCGGCCCGCACCGACACGAAGAAATCCGCGAGATCGAAGCGGACGACCACGTCGCGATCCGCGTGCGGCGCCGCAAACGACACGATCCCGCGCCCCTTGCGAAAACCGTGTACCGCGCCGTGCGGCGCAATGCGATCGAGCAGCCCGTGCAGGATGCGGCGCTGCGCTTCGCGCAGCCGTCCCTTCGGGATCTCGACCACGCGGCACCCGCCGCTGCGCTTGTCGACCGCAACGTACGTGTAGTGATGCAGCGGCGTTGCGCTGCCGCGAGCGTCGACGCGCCAGCGATCGGACAGCCAGTCGAGCTCCGCCGCGCTCACGCCGAGCCAGCCGGCGAGATCGCCGGGTGTCGCCCATTGCGGCACGTCGCAGCCGGCGAGCGGCGCCGGCAACGGCCGCTGGACCGGCGGCCTCCGCACGACGCGAATCACGGCCGGCCGATCGTCGCCGTACCACGCGCGCACGAATCCGGGCGCATCGGCGAGGTTCGCCGCCAGCGCGTCGATGTCGGCGTCGGCCCAGTTCGCGCCGAAGCGTGCGAGTGCGGCGTCCGCGACTTCGTGCGCCCACGGCGGCGCAGCGCCGAGCACGGCCGTCATCCGGGCGATGACGCCATCGCGTTCGGGCGATCCGGCCAGCATCGCTTCGGCAATCGTGCGGACGGTATCGAACAGGGACGCGTACATGGAAATCGATGGGCGGGACGATGAGCCAACGTGACTGGTGCTGCGAGAGCCGCCGTTGCGCAACGCGCAACGTACGCTCTTGCGACGCATCGGGGTATCGAGCTCATCCACGGGGTAGCCCCGTAGTCCTGGAACATCGGCTGCGTGTTCCGGGCGTGTGCTTGACCCACCGGCCCGCGTCGGGACTTTAATGGCCGGGAATGCAGGATGTCAAACCCGGCGGCGGGCCGGCGCCGCGCGTGCGACGCGCGGCCACGCGTAGCGCCCGATCCTACAGCGCCTGCGGCGCATCGCGCAGCACGGCGCGCAACGCGGCATCGAACGGCGTCGCGTAGTCGATCCCGAGCTGGCGCACGCGCGACGCGTCCAGATGACAATCGTACGGGCGCGGCGTCGCGTCGGTCGGCTTGTCGATCGGCGCGAGCGATGCGTCGATGCCGAGCGCGGCCGCGATCCGCCGCGCGATGTCGTACTTCGTCATCGGCTCCTCGCCCGACCAATGACGGATGCCCGTGACGGACGCGCCGGCAAGATGACGCAGCGTCAGGTCGCGGACGACGTGCGCGACGTCCGGCGTGTAGGTCGGATAACGAATCGCCCATGCGTCCATGCCGACCGCATCGGCGCCCGGGCGCGCGGAAGCGACGATCGCGGGGACAAGGCTCGTGACGGCCGATTCGCTCCAGTCGGCGATCGGGCCGTACAGCAACGGCAGGCGCAGCACGCACGACAACGGCGATGCGGCAAGGAGTGCTGCTTCGCCTTCCAGCTTCGTGCGGCCGTAGATGTTCAGCGGATTCGGGGTTGCGTCTTCACCGTACGGGGCGGCCTTGCCGTCGAACACGTAGTCGGTCGAGATGCCCAGCGTCCATGCGCCATATTGCGCAGCGAGCGCGCCGATGCGGGCCGGGGCGGTGACGTTGATTGCGCGCGCCGCGGCCGGGTCGCGTTCGCAGACGTCGGGGCGGCGTTCGGCTGCGCAGAGGATGACGGCGGCCGGCTTGCGGGTTGCGAAAAGGTGTTCGAGGGACGGCTGGTCGAGCGCGTCGAGTCGGGCGATGTTTTCCGGTGGCAGCGCGAGAAGTGTTGCGCCTGCGCTGTGCGGGTTCCGGATGGTCGCCAGCAGCGTCAGCGACGATTCGCGGGCCAGGGACGCGGCAACCGCTCGGCCGAGCAGGCCGGAGGCGCCGATGACGAGAATGGTCGGGAGTTCGGGCGACGAACTTGGGCTTGGCATGGGCGGTGATTCGGGTGACGTGGGGAAGCGTGAGGTCGCGTTCGGCGTTCGAGACCGGGTCGTTCGGAGGATAGCGGAAAAGGTGCGCGACTGATCACCCGCAAACGACGATCGAGCCGTGCGACACGGGCGCGCGGCCCACCGCGCTTCGGCACGACACCGGCTCCGCCCGCGACGTCGGCGCACCGCGTGGCCGACGCCCCGCGCACGCAATCTCCGAAACCGCGTCACCCCATCCATCGCCGAAAAAACAAGACCCGGTGCGCATCCGCGCACCGGGCCCGTCATACCGAACGGAAACTTCGTGCTGCTTTACTTCCGGTCGAACGAATAACGCCCCGGCCCGGTCAGCGCGAGCAACAGCAACCCGCCGATGATGCTCACGTTCTTGTAGAAGTTGATCATCGCCATGTACTGGTCCATTCCCTGCAGCGCCCAGTAGCGATGGCCGATCAGCGCGGTCGCGAGCGTATAGGCGGCGAACACCAGCGCGAGCGGACGCGTATAGAAGCCGATCGCGATCAGCGCGCCGCCGGCCAGCTCGACCGCCACCGCGATCGTGGCCGCCAGCTCGGGCGCCGGGTTCCCCGTCGACGCCATGTACGCGACCGTGCCCGAGAAGCCGCTCAGCTTCTGCCAGCCGAACAGCACGAACAGGACCATCATCAGCACGCGAGCCGCCAGCAGCAGCTCGTCCTTCCTCGACTCCAGCGAAACGTAACGCATAGCAATCACCCTTGAATTGACGGTTTGATGCATCCGCTGCCGATGCACGCCGTATCGGCGAGCCAGGCCGGCACCGGACCACTCCTCGCGCAATCGGACAGCGGGCCGGCCGGCCCGCCGCCGAAGAATCCGTCCGGTTGCGCCGTTCCTGGCGCGCTCCGGACGGTTCTGGCGAAGCACGGGATGAAGTCTACTGTCCCTCCAAGAATCATCAATACCTATAAACGCGATTCGTTGTCACTATATAGTGGACAATTGTCGCGACGACGGGCGTGCGGACGGCCGGACATTTCGGGACGGTGAGAGATGGATCAGGAATGCAGCGGCCGCCCCGCGAAGACCATCACGCTGGCCATGCCGCTGGGGGCCTGGATCGTGATGAAGTGGGATGCGCGTTGCGCCGTGAACACCGGAAGCCGCAGGTCGTTGGGATCGAAGTGCCGACCATCGATCGCCATCGTTCCGAAGATCGGCATGACGAAGGCGCATTCGCCTGCCGCCACCGGAACCGTCAATTCCGCGCTTTCGTCCAGCGATACGTCCAGCATCGTCACGTCGGTCGGCGGCACCAGCGGGGAACGCACGCCATGGAAGCTGCCGACAGGCACGCGCACGTTGACGCCAGGCAGTTGCACCACCGGCACGTCCTGCGGTTCCAGGCTCAGCGCGAAAGGCGCAATGCTTTGCTTTCCCGGCTCCAGGCCGACGAAGATTTGCAGCGAATGCACGGTCTTGCCGGCTTCGGCCGGAATTTCCTCATGGACAATGCCGCGACCGGCGGTCGTCCAGTGCACCCCGCCGGGGCGGATCAGGTTGTGGGTGCCGATGTTGTCGCGGTTCTCGATACCCGCGTCCGAATCCGGGAAAACGTAGGAGACCGCGGAGAACCCCGCATGCGGATGCGGCGGGAAGGTCGGCGCGCTCATCCAGGCGTGATCGACGTTGATGAAGGGGTCGATCAGCCCGGCCACGCCGCGCAGGCCATAGGCCCGGAAGTGGCCGCCGTGGTTGGCGCGTTGAATGGGGGCGATGGTGAAGGTCATGACGCGCGCCTCAGCGAAGCAGCCCTTCGGCGCGCATGGCGTCGCCCACGGCGGGCCGCTCGCGCATGCGCTGCATGTGCGCGCCCAGCACCGGCCAGGCACTCAGATCAACGCCGCCCGGTTTCGCCCAGTTCAGGACGACGAAGAAATAGATGTCAACCACCGAGAAGTGCTCGCCCATCAACCAGGGCTGATCGTCGAGTCGACTCGCTGCCCATTCGAAGCTCTGCGCGAGCTTCTTTCTGGCCGTGGTGTTCTCGTCGTCGGAACCGCCGTGGAAAATGGGCCAGAAGATCTTGTGGATCTCGGTGGCGATGAAGTTCAGCCACTCCATGACCCGGTATTTCCACAGCGGATCGTCCGAGCGCGGATGCGCGTACGGGTTGAGGTCGGCGATGTACTGAAGGATGGCGGCGACCTCGGTCAGTCGCTGCCCGTCGTCCAGTTCGAGCACCGGCACCATGCCCTTGCCGTTGACGCTGAACAGGTCGGCGCCGTTGTCGAGCAACCGGCTGCGCATATCGAACTTGACCAGTGAAAATGCCTGTCCGAATTCGCGCAACGCGATGTGCGGGGCCAACGAGCAGGTGTACGGGGCGTAGTAAAGCTTCATTGCATATCCTTGCGAAGGCGAGCACGGCACACATGTCGTGTCTCGCGTGCGGCGGTCAAGAAACGGCGCCCGCTACCGGGCAACAGCGGCGAAGTCGAACAAGATGAGCGCGCCGCCGCCCGCGTCGTCCGGCAGCTTGCCCGCGCCCGCGACGCAACCGATCGGCACGGCGGCCAGCACAAGCCATGCCTTCTTCAGCACGCGGGAGCCGGCGCGTGTGGAGGGGTTTGTCGCATGGCGGCAGCCTCACGGGTTTTGCGTCACGCGCACGCCCGTGCGCGCCACCAGCGCTTCCGACGCGGCCATGAACTTGCGGATGTGAGCTTCGTTCAATCCCGCCGACGGCAGGATGGCCTGGCCCTTGTTGTTGAACATCGCGCCGCTGTGGCCTTCGATGCCAGGCGCGAGCAGCAGCGGCACGATGCGCTCGGCGTAAGCGTCGGCGGTGGGCGTCAGCAGCCCGATCAGCGCTTCCGCCACGCGCGACTTCAGCGAATCCCTGCCGAGGAAGTTGTCCCGGATGCTGGTTTTGATGAGACCGGGGTTGAGGCCGAAAAACGTGGCGCCCGGATAGCGCCTGGCCGCGTCCAGCACCAGCATTTCATTGCCGGCGACGGTGTTCATGTGGGCCGGCAACGCCTTGTAGGATTTCTCGGCGTTGAGGTCGTCTGCCGAACCGATCTGGCCGCTGCCGGGGTAGCCCACCACGACGACACGCGGCTTCAGCGACGGGGAGACGCGTTGCGTACCCAGCTTGGGGGCGATGCCGTGCAGCATCACCCATCGGTTCAGGTAGCTCACCGCCAGGTCGCGCTCGATGCCTTCCGAGGTTTCCTGCCGCTGGGGCGCCGCGAAGATGCCGGTGGTGAAGATCACCATGTCCAGCTTCTCGGCAGGCAGTTCCTCCGCCACGCGCTGCGCTTCGCGCATCAGGCTCAGGTCGGCCTGGATGAACGTGATTCCGGGTGTACCCGGATCGCGGAAGGTTTGTCCTACGACGATGACGTGTGCGCCGAGCGAAGCCAGATGCCGGCTCAGTGCGCGGCCGATACCGCCCGTGCCGCCGATAACGGCGACCTGCTTGCTTTCAACACCCTGCGTGGATGCGGCACTGCGATGCCAAACCACGCCCTTGTCCCGTTTCATGATGACTTCCCCTGGTTCCAGACGAGGAATCATCGTCGGTCTCTAAATTGAGATAAATATGATATTTTGGACTTCACTGGTCCAAAACTGGAACAATGGAGATGAACGATTACCTGAAGGACATGGCCTTGTTCGTGGAGGTCGTTAAAGCCAAGGGCTTTCGAAGCGCGGCGGATGCGATGGGCATGCCGCACTCGACGCTGTCACGGCGCATCGGTGAATTGGAGAAGTCGATCGGTCTGCGCCTCCTGCACCGCACGACGCGCAGGATCGAACCGACGGAGGCGGGCCAGATCTATTTCGAACGCTGCAAGCGCATCGTCGACGAAGCCCGCCTCGCGCACGAACAGCTCGGCGAAATGCTGGCCCAGCCCAGCGGCGTGCTGCGGGTATCCTTGCCGGTGGATTTCGCCGTGACTTATCTGGCGCCCATCATTGCCGAGTTTGCCAACCTCTATCCGGGCATCACCTTCGACTTCGACCTGGCCCCGCGGCGGGTCGATCTGGTCAGCGAGCCCTTCGACGTGGCGATCCGCATGGGGGAGTCCGGCGACTCGCAACTGATCGCGCGTCCGTTGGCTGCGCTTACGCCTCGTATCTACGCGTCGCCCGGCTACCTGGCGCGCTCGGGTGAACCTTCCCGACCCGCCGACCTTGCGCAGCACGAATGCCTGAGCTTGCTGCGGGGCGGCACCGGCACATGGACGCTGAGCGATGGCCAGCAGACCGCCACCGTAGAGGTCAGCGGTCGCTTCACGCTCAATAGCGTCAACATGATGCGCCGGATGGCGACGCTCGACATGGGCATCATCCTGACGCCGGCGGAAATCGTCGCTGATGAACTGGCCAGCGGCACATTGCGCCGCATCCTGCCCGAATGGCAGGGCACGCCGAAGTCCGTCTATGCCATCACCGAAACCCGCCTGCTGCCCGCGAAAACGCAGCGGTTCATCGAGTTTCTGCGCGAACGCCTTGGACGATAAGGTCGTTCAAACTTAAGCGATCCATTATCGGCGTCTCCCCAACGGCGCTCTGAGCGACGAGCATCGGTGTCCATCGCCCAGAACGCCACGCACGCCGAGTGGCTGCGCGCGCTCACTTGGGCAGTGCGCCGTCGACCCCGTCGACGTACCAGTTGATCCGCTGCAGTTCGCCGTCGCCGAGCACCTTGCCGGCCGGCACCTTGACGGCGCCCGACTGGTCCTTGATCGGGCCCGTGAACACATCCCGCTTGCCGCTCGCGATCAGCTCGCGTTGCGCGTCGACGTCCTTGAGACCCGCGGCCGTGATCGCGCCCGCGTTCAGGTCCTCGAGCGCGACCGCCTTCTGCGGAATGCCCCACCACACGGGATCGTTCTTCCACTTGCCGTCGAGCACCTGCTGAACGGCCGCGGTGTAGACGACGCCCCAGTGGCCGACGACCGAGCCGAGATGCGCGTCCGGCCCGAACTTCTTCATGTCGGAATCCCAGCCGAACGCGTGCACGTGCTTCGCCTCCGCCGCCGCGAGCGTCGCGCTCGAATCGGTGTTCTGCAGCAGCACGTCGGCGCCCTGCCCGATCAGCGTCTCGGCCGCCTGCTTCTCCTTGCCCGGGTCGAACCAGCTGTTGATCCACACGACCTTGGTGTGCACCTTCGGGTTCACCGAGCGCGCGCCCAGCGTGTATGCGTTGATGTTGCGGATTACCTCCGGGATCGGCACGGATGCGACGAAGCCGAGCGTATTCGTCTTCGTCACGTGGCCGGCCGCGACGCCCGCGAGGTACGCGCCCTGGTACATGCGCACGTCGTAGGTGCCAAAGTTCGGCGCTTTCTTGTAGCCCGTCGCATGCAGGAATACCGTGTCCGGGAAATCCTTCGCGACCTTCAGCTCGAAATCCTGATAGCCGAAGCTGGTGCCGAGGATGATCTTGTTGCCCTTGTTCGCGAGGTCGCGGAACACGCGTTCGGAATCCGCCGATTCGGGCACGTTCTCGACGCGCGTGACCTTCACCTTGCCGGCGAACTTCGACTCGACCTCCTTCGCGCCCTGATCGTGCGCGTAGGTCCAGCCCGCGTCGCCCGGGTTGCCGAGATAGACGAACGCGACGCCCGGTGCGTCGGCGGCATGCGCGGCGCCGGCCGACGCGGCGATCAGGCACGCCGACAGCGCCCCGCGGGCGAACATGCGTGTGGTCGAATGCTTCTTCATTGTCGAGACTCCAGTAGTCGAGGGTGAAATGAACAGGTGCGCGGCGCTCATGCGGACGCGGAGAACGGCTTGCCGAGCGACGCCGGCGCGTTGAGGCGGATGCGCACCGGGTCGCGCGAGATCGCGACCAGCACGACGATCGTCGCCGCATACGGCAGCATCGCGAGGAACTGCGTCGGCACCGGCAGGCCGATCACCTGGCCGTAGAACTGCAGCCCCGTCACCGCGCCGAACAGCAGCGCTCCGACGAGCAGCCGCCCGGGCCGCCAGGTCGCGAACACCACGAGCGCGAGCGCGATCCAGCCGCGTCCGGACGTGAGCTGCTCCTGCCAAAGATGCAGGTTGACGATCGAGTAGTAGCCGCCCGCGAGCCCCGCCATCGCGCCGCCGAACAACGTGGCCGCGTAGCGGATGCCGACGACCGGATAGCCGATCGCGTGCGCGACCGCCGGCGCCTCGCCGATCGAGCGCAGCGTGAGGCCGCTGCGTGTGCGGTACAGGAACCAGCCGGCGAACGCGAACATCGCGAACGCGAGGTAGTCGAGCAGCGTGAGCCTGAAGAGCGCCGGCCCGAGCACGGGGATCGACGACAGGCCGGGCACCGGCCACGGCGCGACGGTCGTGCCGACCGCCGCCGACGTGTACGGCTTGCCGAGGTAGGCGGACAACCCGACGCCGAAAATCGTCAGCGACAGCCCGGTCGCCACCTGGTTCGCGAGCATCGTCAGCGTCAGGAACGCGAAGACGAGCGCCATCGCGACGCCGGCCGCGGCCGACACCGCGATGCCGAGCCACGGGCTGCCGGTCGTCGCGACGGTTGCGTAGCCGGCGACTGCGCCGACCAGCATCATGCCTTCGACGCCCAGATTGAGGACGCCTGACTTTTCGGTGACGAGCTCGCCGAGGCCCGCATACATCAGCGGCACCGACGCGACGACGGCACTCGAGATCAGGCTGGTGGCTTCTTGTGCTTGCATGGTCGAAGATCCGTGGCGTTCAGTGGCTCGTGCGCCGGCGCAGCCGGTACGCGACGAAGAGGTCGGCGCCGAGCAGGCAGAACAGCAGCAGGCCCTGAAACACGCCCGACAGCGCCTGCGGCAGTTGCAGCGACGTCTGCACCGATTCGCCGCCGAGATAGAGAAGCGCCATCAGCAGGCTCGCGAGCACGACGCCAAGCGGATGCAACCGGCCGACGAACACGACGATGATCGCGGTGAACCCGTAGCCGGGCGACCAGGTCGCCTGCAGCTGGCCGATCGGGCCGGCGATCTCGCTCATGCCGGCGAGCCCCGCGAAGCCGCCGCTCACGAGCAGCGCGCTCCAGATCGTCCGGTTGCCCGAAAAGCCCGCGTAGCGCGCGGCCTGCGGCGCGAGGCCGCCGACGCTCATCCGGAATCCGGCGAAGCTCTTGCGCATCAGCATCCAGACGAGCGGCACCATCGCGATCGTCAGGAAGATCGACGCGTTCAGGCGCGTGCCGCGCAGGAATGCCCAGTGCCAGTCGCCGCCGAGCGTCGGATAGAGCGCGGCGTCGCCGAACATCTCGGACAGCGGAAAATTCATGCCCTGCGGGTCGCGCCATGGGCCGCTCACGAGATAGATCAGCAACTGCGTCGCGATGTATGTGAGCATCAGGCTCGTCAGGATCTCGTTGGTATTGAAGCGGGTGCGCAGCCATGCGGGAATCGCGGCCCACGCCATCCCGCCGAGCGTGCCGGCCGCCATCATGATCGGCAGCACCCACCAGCCGCCGGACTGGTCGAAATGGATCGCGATGCCGCTCGCGCAAATGCCGCCGACGATCATCTGGCCTTCGGCGCCGATGTTCCAGACGTTCGCGCGATAGGCGAGCGCCAGCCCGAGCCCGATCAGGCACAGCGGTGACGCCTTGAGGAACAGCTCCGCCCAGCCGTTGACGGAAGACAGCGGCTCGACGAAGAACACGCGCATCGCGCGCAACGGATCGCTGCCCGTCAGCCGGAACATCAGGACGCCGCAGGCGAGCGTCAGCGCGGCCGCAAGCAGCGGCACCGCGAGCCGCATCGGATACGACGGCGTGGCCCGCAATTCGAGTCGGTAGGGAAACTTCATGAAAAAGCTCGCAGAAATGGGCTCGGCAACGTGTCCGGTACTGCGCTCAGCCGCCGAGCGCGGGAGAAAGATCCGGCATCGCGCCGTCCGGATCGAAGAGGCCCGCCATCCAGCGGCCGATCTCCTCGGGACTCGTGTCGCCGGTGCGCCGCGCCGGCGAGAGCCGGCCGCGCGCGAGTACCGCAATGCGGTCGCAAATGTCGAACAGCTCGTCGAGCTCCTCGGAAATCACGAGCACCGCGGCACCGCCCGCCGACAAATCGAGCAGTTGCTGGCGAATGAACGCTGCCGCGCCCGCGTCGACGCCCCAGGTCGGCTGCGCGACGACGAGCACCTTCGGACGCTGCAGGATCTCCCGCCCGACGATGTACTTCTGCAGGTTGCCGCCCGACAGGCTTTGCGCGGGCGCATCGACGCCGCCGCAGCGCACGTCGAACGCGTCGATGCAGCGGCGCGCGAACGCGCGTGCCGCGCGCGCGTCGATCCAGCCGAAGCGCACCATGCCCGTGCGATGCGCGGTGAGGAGTGCGTTGTCCGCCAGCGACATCGACGGCACCGCGCCGCGCCCGAGGCGCTCCTCGGGAACGAATGCGAAACCGAGCGCGCGGCGCGCGGCGGGGTCGAGCCGGCCGGCCGGCGTGCCGCCGATCACGACCGCGTCGGCGGAACCGGCCGGCTGCTCGCCCGACAGCGCGGCGAGCAGCTCGGCCTGGCCGTTGCCCGATACGCCGGCGATGCCGAGGATCTCGCCCGCGTGCACGCCGAACGAGACGTCTGCGAGCGATGTGCCGAACGGATCCTCGCTCGCGACCGTCAGCGAGCGCACGTCGAGCTGCACCGGCCCGGGCGTGTGCGCACGCCGGACGAACGCCGGCAACTCGTGGCCGATCATCAGGCGCGCGAGCGACGTCTCGGTTTCGTCGCGGGTCGTCACGCGCGCGACGACGCGCCCGGCACGCATGATCGTCACGTTGTCGCAAAGCGCCTTGATCTCGTCGAGCTTGTGACTGATGTAGAGGATGCTGCAGCCCTCGGATGCGAGGCGCCTGAGCGTCGCGAACAGCACCTGCACGGCCTGCGGCGTCAACACGGACGTCGGTTCGTCCATGATGAGCAGACGCGGATCCTGCAACAGGCAGCGAACGATCTCGACACGCTGCCGCTCGCCGACTGTCAGGCCGTGCACGTGCCGCTTCGGATCGACGTCGAGGCCGTAGCGGGCCGACGTGTCGCGAATGCGCTCGGCAAGCGCCTTCAGATCGAACGGCCCCTCGAGTGCGAGCGCGATGTTCTCGGCGACCGTCAGCGTCTCGAACAGCGAGAAATGCTGGAACACCATGCCGATCCCGAGGCGTCGCGCCACCGACGGGCTGTCGATCGCGACGGGCGCGCCATCCCAGCGGATCTCGCCCGCGTCCGGGCGCACGGCGCCGTAGACGATCTTCATCAGCGTGCTCTTGCCCGCGCCGTTCTCGCCGAGGATCGCGTGGATTTCCCCAGGGGCGACGGCAAGCGACACGTCGTCGTTCGCGCGCACGGCGGGATATTGCTTGATGATGCCCGACAGTTCGAGGCGGGGCGCCGGGTGGCGCGGCATCTGCGCGTTAGTGTGCTTCATGCGTGTCGATCGGAGACTGCGAAAGATCCCCGCCGCGTGTGGGACGTCGCGGCGGGATGCGCGTCAGAACTTCGCGCGGATGCCTGCGCCGAACGTGTTGCCGGTCGACAGGCCGCTGATGTGGTCGTTCATGTACGCGGCGTAGACGTCCGTGCGCTTGGACAGCGGATAGTCGTAGCCGACGGCCCAGGTCTGGCGCGTCTGGTCGAGGCCGCCGGCATCGCGCGAATACGCGTACGACGCCATTGCGTTGCCCACGCCGAGCGGCACCGACACGCCGCCTTGCGCGGTGTTCACGTGCCAGCTGCCCGCGACCTGGTCATTCTTCGTATACATGTACTGGCCGAACAGCTTCACGAGCTTCAAGTCGTAGGTCGCGCCGACCAGCGCGATGCCCTGGCTCTTCATCCCGGTGACGAGTGCGCTCAGGTCCTGCGGGCCGTTGTTGAAGTTCACGTACTGATACATGGCCGTCGCCGCGAACGGGCCGTTCGCATAGTTGAACTGCGCGCTCCACTTCTTCGAGCGGTTGTCGCCGGCCTGGTTGCCGAGCGCGTACATCGCGCCGAAATTCAGGCCACCGAACGACGGCGACGTATACGACACCGCGTTGTTCCAGCCCGAATCGCCGACCGCACCCTGGTCGCTCGGATAGGTCGGGAACGTGCCGAGGCCGAGGAACACGTGGTACACCATCGGCGAGAAGGTGTACGAATCGTAGAACGGGTTGAACAGGATCGTCGACAGGAACAGGTGCGTCGTCAGGCGGCCTGCCGTCACCGTGCCGTACGGCGAGCTGATGCCGACGTACGCGTTGCGGGCGAAGAACGTGTCGCCCTGGAAGCGGCCGAACTGGCCGTTCTGCGCGCGGAAGAAGCTTTCCAGCGTGAAGATCGCCTTGTAGCCGTTGCCCAGATCCTCTGCGCCGTGCAGGCCCCAGTAGGACGTCGACATCCCGCCGCCCGACACGTTCCATGCGCGATTGCCGCCGGGGAACTTGGTTGCGCCGACCCATTCGTCGACCTGACCGTAGAGCGACACGCTCGACTGCGCATGGACGGGAATGGCGGCGGCCATCAGCGTGCCGGCCGCGACGCCGATCTCGACGATTCTTTTCAGTGAAGGACGGACAACCTTGTGCATCGTTTCTCCAAACCAGGAAATGTTGTTGATCGAACTGAAATCGCGAGCACCGCTTGTTTTTCCTGTCAACAGGCGACCAGTGAGTCAAGACGATGATTTCCAGCCAATTTCTCGGAAAGAAATATGGGTTGTTATCCGAAACATAAGGCGCCGAATAACTTCCGCTGCGTAAGTTCTGATAGGCGCGCATCGCGGGGGATTCATCGATCGATTCGGCAGTCGCGGACTCATCGCGGAGGTCAGTTCACGACATTCGGCTTTTTCACCGGGCGCGCCCACCGGCAGGCCGTCGATTTTCCCGAGGGTCACCTGGCTCGCCAGCGCCGTATAGCGGTCCGACGCCACCCGACTACACCGCAGCGTGTCCACTATGAGTTCGCGGGGCCATCGCGCACATGAGCGGAAGGCAGCGGAAGACTTGGCGCACAAGCGTCGGGACATGTCAGGTCCTTCTTCTTTCGGAAATCACGCGAATCGTCAGAACTCGTCAAGCGCGCGACGCATGTGCAGAAAGCGCAATTTCCGCGTGGTAACGCAAATGCATTTCCTGTATTCGCGCATCGAATTCCCCGTATACTCGACGCGCTTATTGACTCCCTCAAGCATCGATGCGGAAACTTCTTTCTTGTGCACTACTTGCAGTTGCAGCCAACACCTACGCGTCGACAGGCTGTCCGCAGTTCAGCCCGAACAGCCAGGCACCCGTCCTTGCCAATCCGAAGCTCGCCGTGAAAACACGCGAGCTGTGTTTTTCCGATTTCGTGGTTCTCCACTCCGGCATCACGCATGGCCCGCTCTGGTCGGCAGAGCATCTCACCAGCGCACATCTCGCCGCGGCAAAGATGGAAGTGCGTACCAATCGCTTCTACGCGGAACCGCGACTACCGGCTGGCGAGGGCGCAAAGCTCGCGGATTTCCGCAAGAGCGGATTCGACCGCGGACACATGTCGCCCGCAGGCGATCGCTGGAATGACGAGGCGATGGCGGAATCGTTTTCGCTTGCCAACATGATTCCGCAGAATTCGACCAACAATCGCCGCCTCTGGGCCCACGTCGAAGAAGCTGTCCGCCACCTGGGCGAACGATACGCGGACACCTATGTGGTCACCGGCCCGATGTTTCATGGAACGGAACTGAAAGCCATCGGCAGCACCGGCGTCATCGTGCCGACGCAGATCTTCAAGGTCGTCTACGTGCCGCAGCGCCGGCTTGCGTTCGCGATCGTGGCCGACAATGTCGCGACGAACCGCTACGATATGCGAACGGTGCACGAACTCGAGGCCACAAGCGGCCTGCGGTTTCCCGGCATCCCTGAATCCCTCAAGGATCAACGTATCGGAGGCTTGAATGGCATTTAAGGCGTTTGCAGACGACACGACAGTCGTCAACATCAACGGTGACGCACTGACGGTCACGAACGATCCCGAGCGCATCGTCGTATCGGGAGAGCTGGAGCTCACGCGCGACAAGGCAGGGCTCCGCGCTGCGCTGGCGCTTCAGCAAGTTGTCGACAGTATCGTCGAGGCGCTTCAGCACGATCCCGCGCTGCCCGAGCGAATCGCCGACGATCCGCCGGCGCCCGCTACGACGGTCAAGAACCCTTTTTGATTACCCGATCCGGCGTTTTCCAACCAAGACCGGGACGGAAATTGGGCGGGCCTCGAATTGGCACACCAACCTCGCGTAGGTTGGTGTGCTGCACTTGCTCCAGCGCATCGAGCATCGCGCGCCGCGTGCTCCACACGGCGCGCCACATCCGCTATTGCGCGGCGATTCGCCGGCGGAAATGCTCGGTACCGGCCACGATCTTGTCGAGCACCGCGTCGAGCGCCCAGAATCGTTCGCGCACGTCGTAATCGATCGCGCGGCATTTGATCGACCCGAAGGTGCCGATCCGCTGGTGATAGAGCTTCGCGAGCGCCGGGTAGCCCAGCGCCTCCGACACCGCCGACACGACCAGGAACGTCGAGAGCTCGTCGGCCAGCGCCGGGTTCGTGTCTCCTTGCGTGCGCAACCACCGGTAGAGATCCGGATGGAAGTTGGTGAACACGCCGTTGAAGCCCGCGGACCCCGCCTTCATCGCGTCCCACGCGATCGCGGCGTTTGCGTTCAGGATCTTCAGCGGCGATCCCGCGGCGAGCGCGACCCGCCGCTTCACGGTCTCGAGGTCGCAGCTCACGTCCTTGAGCATCACGAACCGGCCCGTGTCGATGCACGCGCGCAGTTCGTCATCCGACAGGAGCCGCCGGTACGGTGCCGGGCACTCATACAGGCCGAGCGGCAGATCCGACGGCAGACGCGCGAGCAGCTTGTGGAGATGGTCGAGCAACGCGGCGCTGCCCTTGCGCTGCGGATCGAGGCGGTTGGTCACGAGCACGACGCCCTGCGCACCCGATTCGGCCGCCGCGCGCAGCTCGGCAACCTGCGCGTCGAGATCGTCGCTGATGTGCCCCGATGCGACGACGGGCACGCGCCCGGCCACCCGCTCGACCACGAAGCGCGCCAGTTCCGCGCGTTCGGCAAGACTCAGGAACTGCATCTCGCTCGATTGCGCGACCGCGAACAACGCATCCGAGCCGTGCGCCAGATACCATTCGATGAGCCGCTCGAGCCCGGCGTAGTCGATCGCGCCGGCATCGTCGAACGGCGTCAGCATCACCGGTACGATCCCCTCGATGGTCACGCTCGATTGCTGCTGGTGTTGCATCTGTTTCTCCTTCCTTCAGTAAATGCGTGGTGCGAGGCTGTGTGCTCAGGCCGGCAACGGCCCGGACGCGGCATTCGCGGCCTGCTCGGGAATCGGCTTGCGCACCAGCAGCAGGTAGGCCATCGCGCCGGCGAACGCGATCGCCGCGGCGGTCAGCAGCGCGGGCACGAACGACCACTTCTGCGCAATGATGCCCGTCAGGATCGGCGCGAGCGCACCGCCGATGAAACCGCCGAAATTCTGGATCGCGCCAAGCGATGCGACGCGGTTCGGCGGCGCGGCCGCCGTCGCGAGCGCCCACGAACTGGCCGACGCCGCGTTGGCGAGAAAGATCACGACCGAAATGCATGCGAGCGCAACCGCATTGCTCTGCACGAGCGCGGCCGGGATCGTGAATGCGACCATCCCGAGCATCGCGACCACCACCGCATTGCGCCGGCTCACGACCGGCGAGCGGCTGCGACGCGTGACCACGTCCGACAGCCAGCCGGCGACCAGCGAGCCGACGAACCCGCACAGGAACGGCACCGACGCGGCGAATCCGGTGCGGATCAGGCTCATGTGCCGCTCCATCGTCAGGTAGCCGGGCAGCCAGGTCAGGTAGACCCAGTTCAGGTACACGGAACCGAAAAAGCCGATCAGCATCCCCCAGGTCGTGCCGTGCGAGAACAGGCTGCGCCATTCGCCGAAGGTCAGTTTCGGCGCTGCGACGACGCTTTGCGCATCGGCATCGAGATAGCTGCGCTCGTCAGCGGTCAGTTGCGCGCGCACCGGATCGCGGTACAGCGCAAACCAGATCACGGCCACGACGAGACCGAGTGCGCCCGTCGCGATGAACGCCCAGCGCCAGTCGAACGACGCGACGACGATCGACAGCAGCAACGGCGCAAGCGCGGTGCCGAGCGGCGACGCGGCGTTGAAAATACCGGTCGGCGTGCCGCGCGCACGCAGCGGAAACCAGTTGCTCACCACCCGCGCGGCCGACGGGAACTGCGGCGCCTCGCCGATGCCGAGCACGATGCGCGCGACGATGAACCAGCCGAAGGTGGACACGATGCCGCCGGACGCCTGCGCGAACGACCAGACGATCAGCCCGATGCCGAGCAGCCGGCGCGGACCGATGCGGTCGACGAGCCCGCCGACCGGGAACTGGCACAGCGCATAACTCCACGAGAACGCCGACAGCAGCAACCCCATCTGCGCGAGCGACAAGCCGAGATCGCCCCGGATCGCCGAGCTCGCGACGGCCAGCGTGCCGCGATCGAGATAATTGACGATCCCGCTCGCCATCAACAGCGCGAGCGCGATGCGTTGCCCGCGCCGGATACGCGGCGGCGCGTGCGGAACAGATTGGTTTTCGCTCATAACGTTTGTCTCCATGTCACCGGTATCGGCCGGGTCCGGCCTGTCCGTCTCATGCGGAATTCAGGTATCCATACGTGTCACTTCTTCGCGCGTCGGGATCGAGGTCTGCGCGCCGTAGCGCGTGACGCTGATCGCGGCCGCACGCTGACCGAAGCCGATCGCGTCGTCCATCGACGCGCCGTTCGCCCGCGCCGCCGCGAACCCGCCGACGAACGTGTCGCCGGCCGCCGTCGTATCGACCGCGACCACCGCCATCGCACGATGGCGACCGTTCCCTGCGCTGCCGCGCCAGCAGACGCCGCGCGCGCCGAGCGTGACCAGCACGTTGCCGACGCCCTTCGCGCGCAGCGCATCGGCGGCGCGCACGGCCGACGCATCGTCGCCGACGGCGATGCCGGTCAGCGACTCGGCTTCGGTTTCGTTGACGACGAGGTAGTCGATCCGCGCCAGCAACGCGTCGAACAGCGGCTGCGCAGGCGCGGGATTGAGCAGCACCGGCGTGCGGTGCGCACTCGCGCACGCAATCGCGCGTGCCACGGTCGCGATCGGCACTTCGAGCTGGCATACGAGCAGCGCCGCCCCGGCGATCGTTTCGTGCGCCGCGTCGATCCGGTCGGCATCGAGGCACGCATTCGCGCCGGGCACGACGACGATGCTGTTCGCGCCGCCGTCGTCGACCGTGATCGCGGCAACGCCGGTCGTCGCGCCGCCGATGCGATGCAGGTGCGTCACGTCGATCCGTTCCGCCGCCAGCGCGCCGTGCAGGCGCGCACCGAACGCGTCGTCGCCGACGCAGCCGATCATCGCGACCGACGCCCCCAGTCGCGCGGCGGCGACCGCCTGGTTCGCCCCCTTGCCGCCGTGAACGGTCTGGAATGCCGTGCCGAGCAGCGTCTCGCCCGGCACCGGCAGGCGCGGCGCACGCGTGACGAGGTCGATGTTCACGCTGCCGACGACAGCGATATACGGTGGATGAGCCCTGTTCATGTCGCAATGTAACCGCTTACATTTGAGACCAACAAAACGGCCCGGAAGGCCGTCGTCGATGAAAATTCCGCGATGCGGATGAAGTATGGGTCTGACATAATACGGAACAGCATCAAGATAGCGCTTACATTCTCACAGGATCGAATCGGGATGCAAGCGGGACCACCATGAATCGAGGGTAAACAATGACGCTTTTGACAGCGCATGGCGCCGGCAACACCGCCACGCCGGGAGACGGCCGATGAGCACGCCCCCGTCCCGCGGCGGCGCGTCGCGTGCGCGACGCGGCAGCGGCCGCTCGGTGCTCGGCGATGTCGCGAAGCTGGCCGGCGTGTCGACCGCGACCGTCTCGCGCGTCTACAACGATCCCGGCAAGGTGTCGGCCGACGTGCAGCAGCGCGTGCGCGACGCGGCCCGCGCACTGAACTGGATTCCGAACGCGGCCGGCCGCGCGCTCGCGTCCACGCGCACCCATATCACCGGCGCGATCATTCCGACGCTCGACGACCAGGTGTTCGCGTCGCAGGTCGCGGGCATGCAGACGGTCATGGCGGAGCACGGCATCACGCTGTTCCTCGGCTGCTCGAACTACGATCCCGCGCAGGCGCTGGCGCAGGTGCGCGCGATGCTGTCGCGCGGTGTGGAAGCCGTGTCGCTGGTCGGCGAAGCGTATCCGCCGGAACTGTTCGAACTCCTTGCGATGCACGGCGTGCCGTACGTCGTCACGTACGCGTATCGCGACGACAGCCCGCACTGCTGCATCGGCTTCGACAACCGCGCGGCGTTCGCGCGGCTCACCACGCACCTGCTCGACCTCGGCCACCGCGATTTCGCGATCATCATGCAGCCGTCGGCCGACAACGACCGCGTGCAGGCCCGCCTGCGCGGCATTCACGACACGCTTGCCGCGCACGGGCTCGCGGTGCGCCCGGTGCATCAGCACGAAGGCGCGGCCACGATCGCGTTCGGGCGGGCGAGCCTGCGCGCGATCGCCGACAGCGACGCGGCGACGCGGCCGACGGCCGTGATCTGCGGCAACGACGCGCTCGCGCTCGGCGCGTTGCTCGAGGCGCAGGCGCTCGGCATCGACGTGCCCGCGCAATTGTCGATCACCGGGTTCGACGATATCGCGCTCGCGCGCGAAATCCGGCCGCCGCTGACGACGATGTGGGTCGACACCGATGCGATCGGGCGCCAGGCCGCGCACGCGTTGCTCGATGCGCTCGAGAACGGCGCAACGGGGCCCGGTCGTGCCGTCCTGCCCGAGTTGCGCACGCGGGAATCGGCCGCGCCGCCGAAGCAGGCGCGCGCATCGCGCAAGAAATGAAGATGCGTCGGGCGGATGTGTGCCGCGAGCAGCAGCGGCCACCCCGCCCGCTCACGGCATCACGTCGATCGGCAGCGTCTTGTCGAGATTGTCGTGCCACGCCTGGATCGTCTTCGGCACGTTTTTCTTCCACGCCTGCGCGTTCGAGTAATAGCGCATCCGGACCTTGTTCTGCGCGTCGAACACGAGCAGCCCGATCCACAGATCGGCGCCGCGGCTCATCACGATCGCCGCGTTCGTCGTCGCGATGCCGCGCACCCAGTACGACTTCACGCGCGCGTTGAGCCCGTCGAGATCCTTTTCGTCGGCGCTGGTGTTGACCATGTCGACGAGCGTCGAGTAGTCGGCGCCGAGCAGCTTGTGCGCGGTCGCGTTCTGCGTCGCGTCGGTCACGACCTTGAGGCTCAGCAGGTCGGCCTGCGGCTTGGCCTGGAACTGCGACGCGGTCACGTAGTCGCCCGCGTAGACGACACCCGCGCCGGCGCCGCAATCGACATCCGCACCCTGTTGCGTGACGCGGATGCGTCCGCCCTTCCGGTCGAAATCGAGCCGGCATGTGTCCTTGCGGTAGGTGCCGCTGTCGCCGTGCAGCACGATGTCGCCGTCGAGGCCGCCGGTATTCGCGCCGTTGTTGGCGCTCAATTCGAAATGCAGGCGAGGCGCGGCGCCGGTCAACGTCAGCACGCCGCCGAACGACGGGTTGTCGCTCGTCAGGTACCACGTCTGCTGCCAGCGGTCGGTGGCAAGCGGCGTGCCGTTCAGGCTCGCGAGCCGTTCGCGATAGCGGTCGCCGAGGCACGGCGCATCGTTGCCGCACTGGTCGCGCTGCTTGAGCCACTTCAACTGCGCGGACTTCAGCGCGGCCGTATCGCCGCCTTTCGCGAGCGCCTTCTTCCACGCGGCCGACAGGTCGCCGTCGAGCCGCGACAGCGCGGCGTCGGCGCAGATCGTCTTCTCGGTCGGCGAAGCGGCCTTCGCACAGTCGAAGCCGGCCGCATGCGCGGTGATCGGCAACAGCGTCAGCAGCGCGGCCGCCGCGACGGATCGCAGGTGCGTGCGCAGCGCATCACATGCGGGAATCGCGGCTTGCCCGCGCGCGTTCGATCGGTTCTGGATGGTCATCGGCTTGGATCGTCGCTGGGTCGCGCACCTGTAGAAGCTACCTGCACGCGATATTCGAGGTAAAAGCGCCCGGCCCGGCATGGACGCATGCCGTCGCCCGCCGCAGCGTAACCCGAATGCACGCCGCCGATCAATCGACGTTCGATGTCGGCGCAACCGTCCCGTTGGCCGCGCTGCATTGCACGATGCCGTCGCGCCATGCAGCGTTCACGGCAGCATCGACGATCCCGATGAAGACCATTGCGCCTTCGCCTTCGCCTTCGCCTTCGCCTTCGCCTTCGTGTGCGTGTGCGTGTGCGGGTGCGGGTGCGGGTGCGGGTGCGGGTGCGGGTGCGGGTGCGGGTGCGGGTGCGGGTGCGAGTGCGAGTGCGGCAGGCGGCCTGCGCGGTACCCACCGTCGAAGCCGGTTACAGTGCGAGCCGGCGTCAGCCGTCGAACGGCACCAGCTCGTAACTCGTGCTCCGCCCGCCGGACGACGAGCGGCGCAGCACACCCTGCTCGACGAGTTCCGTGATGTCGCGCAGCGCCGTGTCTTGCGAGCACTTCGCGAGGGCCGCCCATTTGGTGGTCGTCAGCTTCCCTTCGAAGCCGTCGAGCAAGCGATTCATGACCTTGACCTGGCGTTCGTTCATCGCGAAGCCCCCACATCGCTGCCAGAAGCGCGCCTTGATCAGCACCGCGTCGAGCGTCGTGTGCGCATGGTCGATGGCCCGGCCGAGTGCATTCAAGAACCACGCGAGCCATTCGGTGACGTCGAGCGAACCGCGCTGCGTCCGCTCCAGCACGTCGTAATACGCGTTGCGCTCGCGCTGGATTTGCGCCGACAGGCTATAGAAGCGCTGCGGACTCCGATCGGCGCGCGCGAGGACGAGATCCCCGAGCGCTCGCGCGATACGGCCGTTGCCGTCGTCGAACGGGTGGAGCGTGACGAACCAGAGGTGAGCCAGGCCGGCCCGGATCAGCAAGGGTTCAACCGGCGTGGCATTGAACCAGGCGAGCAAGCGCGCGATCTCGCCGGTCAGGCGCGCGGCGGGCGGTGCTTCGAAATGCACGCGTTGCCGGCCGATCGGCCCGGACACCACCTGCATCGGCCCGCTTGCATCCGTACGCCATGCGCCGACCGTGATCCGCGACAGCCCCGAATAGCCGGTCGGGAACAGGGCCGCATGCCACCCGAACAGGCGACTCTCGGTAACCGGTGCCGCCGCATGAGTCGTCGCGTCCAGCACCATGTCGACCACGCCCTCGACATGGGGATCGACCGGCGCCAGCGCGCCGATATCGACCCCGAGCCGGCGTGCAATCGACGACCGGACCGATGCGACGTTCAGGTTTTCGCCCTCGATCGCGCTGGTCTTGACGACGTCCTCCGTCAGCGCGACCAGGCTCGCCTCGTCGCGCAGCGCCACGCCGACATCCGCCAGTCGCCCGGCCAGCATGCCCTGCGCACGGCTGACGTCGGCGAGTGACGTGGCAAGGGCCGGGAGGTCGAAGCGCCACGCAGGCCAGTCGGCCGACTCCCAGATGAAGGTGTAATCTCCGCTCATGATGCGGAGATTATCCCATCGATTCACCGCATGACTCAATATTCTCCGCAAATTCTGCGGAGAATAGCCACCCCATTCACCGCATACCAGCCCGCTACCGCCGCCGGCCCGCCCCGCCCTTCGCCGCCGGCGCAGCCTCCCCGAGCCGCTCCGCGAGAAACCCGATGAACGTGCGCAGCGTGACGAACCCTTCGCGATGCTGCGGAAACACCGCGTTGAGCGTGATCGGCGACGGCGCATACGCGTCGAGCACCGGCACGAGCGCGCCGCTGTCGAGCGCCGCGCCGACGATGAAGTGCGGCAGCAGCGCGATGCCGAGCCCCGCGATCGCCGCGTCGCGCACGACTTCGCCGTTGTTCGCGACGAGCGGCCCCTGCACGTCGAACGTGCGCGCCGCGCCGTCGACGCGGAATTCCCAGCCGACGCGCCGCTCGCGCCCGTACAGCAGGCACGTGTGGCCGGCGAGCTCGGCCGGCGTCGCCGGCGTGCCCTGCCGCTTCAGATAGGCGGGGCTCGCGCACGCGATCATCCGCCACGCGCCGAGCGGGCGCGCGATCAGCGACGAATCCTCGAGCGAGCCGATCCGCAGCACCAGATCGAAGCCCTCGCCGATCAGGTCGACGCGCCGGTCGGTCAGGTCGAGGTTCAGCCGCACGGCCGGGTGCGCGGACAGGAATTCGGCGATCAGCGGCGACACGTGCGTGATCCCGAACGACAGCGGCGCGCTGATCTTCAGCGAGCCGTGCAGTTCGGTGCTGCGCACCGACATCGCCTGCTCGGCATCGGCGATCTCCGCGAGGATCCGCTGCGCGCGTGCGTAAAACTCCTGCCCCGATTCGGTCACCGCGAGATTGCGCGTGTTGCGGTGCAGAAGCCGCACGCCGAGCGACGCCTCCAGCGCCATCGTGCGCCGGCTGACGAACTGCTTGGACAGCATCAGCTGGTCGGCCGCCGCCGTGAAGCTGCCCGCGTCGACCGTCGCAACGAAGATTCTCAGATCGTTGAGTTCCATATTGTCCACTCCATAGCGACAGTCATTATCTCCGCAGCCATTTATTTGTCAAATCGATTGACCTAAGATTCATCTCAACGAACGGCCGGGCCCACTTCCGAGGTCCGGCGACTTCAAGGACAGAAATCATGATCGAAATCCGTGCAGCAAACCAACGTGGCCGTGCGGAGCATGGCTGGCTCAGCTCCCGTCATACGTTTTCGTTCGCGAATTACTACGATCCGAAGCAGGTCGGCTTCTCCGACCTGCTCGTGATCAACGACGACCGCGTCGCGCAGGGTGGCGGCTTCGGCACGCACCCGCACCGCGACATGGAAATCCTGTCGTACGTGCTCGACGGCGCGCTGGAACACAAGGACTCGATGGGCACCGGGTCGGTGATCGTGCCGGGCGACGTGCAGTTGATGAGCGCGGGCACTGGCGTGCGCCACAGCGAGTTCAACCATTCGGCTGAAAGGCCGGTCCACTTCCTGCAGATCTGGGTCGGGCCGGCCGAAAAGGGTGCCGAGCCGCGTTATCAGCAGACGAATGTCGCGGCCGGCGACAAGCGCGGCAAGCTCACGCTGGTCGTGTCGCCGAACGGCGATGCCGGCTCGCTGAAGATCCGCCAGGACACGCGGATCTACGCAGGCCTGTTCGACGGCGATGAACGCGCTACGCTGGAACTGGCACCGGACCGCTTTGCTTACGTGCACGTTGCACGCGGCAGCGTGACGGTCAACGGCGTGACGCTCGGCGAAGGCGACGGCGCACGCATCCGCGGCGAACAGGCGCTGACGTTTGCCGACGGCAACGACGCCGAAGTGCTGGTGTTCGACCTGCGTCCGGTCGAAGTGACGGCCGAGTGGGCATGACGCCCGTTCGGGAAACCGGGCTCCGCTGAAAGCGGGGCCCTTTTAATCGGAGATTCGCAACATGGCCAAGGTACTCGTTCTTTACTACTCGTCCTACGGGCACGTCGAAACGATGGCGCAACAGATTGCCGAAGGCGCGAAATCGGTGCCCGGCGTCGAGGTTGCGCTCAAGCGCGTGCCGGAAACGATCCCTGTCGACCAGGCCAGGGCCATCGGCGTGAAGGTCGACCAGGCCGCACCGGTCGCGACCGTGGACGAACTCCCCGATTACGACGCGATCATCTTCGGCACGCCGACCCGCTTCGGCAACATGGCCGGCCAGATGCGCACGTTCCTCGACCAGACCGGCGGCCTGTGGATGAAGGGCGCACTCGTCGGCAAGATCGGCAGCGTGTTCGCGTCGACCGGCACGCAGCACGGCGGCCAGGAAACGACGATCACGTCGTTCCACACGACGCTGCTGCACCAGGGGATGGTGATCGTGGGCGTGCCGTACGCATGCAGCGGGCTCGTCAACATGAATGAAATCACCGGCGGCACGCCGTACGGCGCGACGACGCTCGCGGGCGCGGACGGCAGCCGCCAGCCGAGCGCGAACGAACTCGAAATCGCGCGCTACCAGGGCAAGCACGTCGCGGAACTCGCGAGCAAGCTCGCGTCGTAACGCGTCGCACCATCCGGGAAGTCGCCGGCCGCGCCCGGCCCGGCATTCCCGGAAAGCCGCGCACGAACGGACGGTGCCGGGGCGACCCGGCGCCGTCCGTTCGTGCGCGTTTACCGGCCGTTCGTTACTGCCCGGAAGCCGGCGCGGCGGGCGCCGCCTTGGTCGCGGGCGCCTTCTGCACGGCGTTCTGCGGATAGTTGCTCTGGTCGTTGGTCAGCCGGTAGCCGCTGCCGGTACCGATCGCCTTCAGGTCCGACGCATGGCGCGCCCGGGCCGCCTTGCGCGCCGCCTTCTTCTGCGCCTTGTCGAGCTGCTTCTGCGTCGGCGCGGACGCCTGATCCTGCGCGTATGCCGCCGGCGCGGCGGTCAACAGCAGACCGAACGACGCCGTTACTGCTACTGCCACCGAAACCACGCGAGACTTCTTCATGGCCGGATCTCCTTGTCGATTGTTGGTTGTGGGTCGAACACCGGCGCGCACGCGACCGCTTGCGACGACGGCGCCGATGCAACGTTAGCCGATCGCTGCGCAAATGTCCGTGTGCGTTCCTGAATTCTCCCGATAACGGCAGCGATACGTGCGCGCGGGGCACGCCGTCGTGCCGGCATGTCATCCGCGCCCATCAGGGAAACCGATAACCCCGGGGCCGCCGGCGCTCAGACCCAGCGCGACAGCAACGGCAGCAGGATCGGCACGACGAAGGCCGTCAGCACGCCGTTCAGCCCCATCCCGAGCCCGGCGAACGCGCCGGCCTCCTCGCTGACCTGGAACGCGCGCGCGGTGCCGATCCCGTGCGACGCGACGCCGAGCGCGAAACCGCGCACCGCCGGCTCGTCGATCCGCAGCGCGTTGAGGATCCCGCGCGCGCACACCGCGCCGAAAATCCCGGTCGAGATCACGAGCACGGCGGTCAACGACGGAATGCCGCCGATCTCCGCGGCGACGGCCATCGCGATCGGCGTCGTCGCCGATTTCGGCGCGAGCGACGCGATCGTCTGGTGCGACGCGCCAAACAGCGCGGCGATGCCGACCGCCGACAGGATCGCAGTCAGCGAGCCCGCGAGCAGGCCGACGAGCAACGGCAGCGCCGTGCGCCGCAGCTTCGACCACTGGCGGTACAGCGGCAGCGCGAGCGCGACGGTCGCGGGGCCGAGCAGGAAATGGACGAACTGCGCGCCTTCGAAATAGGTCGGATACGGCGTATGCGTGAGCGTCAGCAGCCCGACGATCAGCGCAACGGCGATCAGCACCGGGTTCGCGAGCGGGTTGAAGCGCGCCCGCGCATAGACGGCCTGCGCGAACAGATACGCGACCAGCGTGATGGTCAGGCCCAGCAACGGGCTCGCGGCGAGATAGACCCAGATCGCGCCGAGTTTCGGGAAGGCCGTCATTGCGTACCCTCCGCGGTGCCGCCCGCGCGGCGCTGACGCCGCAGCAGCGCACGCGTGACGAGCGCCGTCACCGCGATCGCGAGCGTGGTGCTCACGGCCAGCGCGACGACGACCGCGACCGCGTCGCCGCGCACGCGGTCGGCCGACACCATGATGCCGACGCCGGCCGGTACGAACAGCAACGACAGGTGGCGCAGCAGCTCGAGCGCGGTCGGCTCGATCGCGTCGGCCACCTGCGGACGCAGCATCACGAAGCCGAACAGCAGCAGCATGCCGATCACCGGGCCCGGCACCGGCAGGCCGAACAGATAGGACACGCCTTCCCCGAGACACTGAAAGACCAGCAAGACCGCGAACGCCTGCAGCATGAACCGCTTCTCCAGAAGGTGGCCGCGATACCGGGCGGCCGCGCGACCGACAAGCCGGCGGCTTGCGGCGCCGGCGTGGACGATATGCGCGATCGTATCAACAATGTCCGCGGCCGGTCGCGACGGCGCAATCGCACGATCTCGCGTCGAGCGCTTCAATCCGGCTGGATCAGGCAAGAGATCGGACGGAACCGGGCAACACGCAGGCGCGATGGCGCGCCGGTCCGGACGCCAGTGGCGTCGCCGTTCACCGCGCCCGTCGTCCGGATGCAGAAACGGCGGGCACGAGCCCGCCGTTTCGTCGTTCGCATTCGAACGCATTCGAATGCCACCCGCCGCGTTACTTCAGCCGCGTCGCGATTTCATTCGCCAGCGCCTTCGTCGCGGCCTTCGTCGGTGCGTCCGCGGCCAGCGCGTTCAGCAGACCGAAATCGTGGATCGTGCCGTCATAACGCGTGGTCGTCGCGTCGACACCGGCCGCGTCGAGCTTGCGGCCGTACGCTTCGCCTTCGTCGCGCAGCACGTCGAACTGCGCGACCTGGATCAGCGCGGGCGGCAGGCCCTTCAACTGCGCGGTGCTCGCGCGCAGCGGCGACGCGTAGATCTCGTTACGTTGCGCCTCGTTCTTCGTATAGGCGTCCCAGAACCACTTCATCATCGGCCGTGTCAGGAAGTGGCCCTGCTGATACGCGCTGTACGAGCCCGTGTTGAAGTCGTGGTCCGTGACGGGCCACATCAGGCCCTGGAAGCGGATCGCGGGGCCGCCCTTGTCCTTCGCCATCAGCGACACGACAGCCGCCATGTTCCCGCCGACGCTGTTGCCAACCACCGCGAGGCGGCTGCCGTCGACGCCGATCTCCGCGCCGTGCGCGGCCACCCACTTCGTCGCCGCATACGCCTGGTTGATCGCGACCGGGTAATGCGCTTCCGGCGACGGCGTGTAATTCACGAACACCGCGACGGCGCCCGACTGCACGACGAGATCGCGCACGAGGCGTTGATGCGTCGGGAAGTCGCCGAGAATCCAGCCGCCGCCGTGGAAGAACATGAACACCGGCAGCGTGCCCGTCGCACCCTGCGGGCGAACGATCGTGACCGGCACCGACAAGCCGTCCTGCTCGATCGTGCGGTTCGACACGTCGATGCCCGACAGGTCGACCTTCGTGCCGTTCTGCGCGTCGACGAGCACCTGGCGCGCCTTCGCGGGGCTCAATGTTTCGAGGCCGGGGCCCTTCTGGCCGTTCAGCGCGGCGAGGAACCCGCTCGTCGCCACATCGGGCCGGACAGCTTCGGCACCGGCGGCAAATGCGGTAGACGCGGTGGACAACGCGGCTGCAACAGCGGCGACGATCAGCAGCGGCTTGACGATCTTCATGATGAAACTCCTTGGCTTAACCGGTGAATGGCGATGAATGGTTCGTAGTGCGTGCGATCAGACGAGCGTCAGCGTGACGTCGATGTTGCCGCGCGTCGCATTCGAGTACGGGCAGACGACGTGCGCGCGATCGATCAGCGTCTGCGCGGTATCGCGATCGAGGCCCGGCAGCGAGATCTTCAGTTCGACTTCGATGCCGAAGCCGTTCGGGATCGCGCCGATGCCGACGCTGCCTTCGATGGCGGCGTCCGCGGGGATCGCGATCTTGTCGCGGGCCGCGACGAACTTCATCGCGCCGATGAAGCACGCGCTATAGCCGGCCGCGAACAGTTGCTCGGGGTTCGCGCCTGCGCCGCCCGCGCCGCCGAGTTCGCGCGGCGTGGTCAGCTTCAGGTCCAGGCCGCTTTCGGGCACCGTGGCACGGCCGTCGCGGCCGCCGGTGGCTTTTGCATGGGCGCGGTACAGCACTTTTTCGATCGACATGACAGACTCCTTTTCAATCAGTGAGTGAAACAGCCTTCCAACCCGGGACCGCGCGCCGGCAGCATGGCCGCCGGCATCGCACTTATTTATCTACTCATAGATAGATAAACATCCCCAAAAAATGCAGGTGGTCGATCCACCTGCCTCGAATATCTATCTACCAACAGATAGACAACAAAACCCAACAAAAGGCGGCGAACCGCCTGACTGCTTGCCCCGTCCGTCAGGACCGGGTTTTCCAGACGGCCTCGACATCCTCGAGACGCGCCCTCGTGTGAAACAGCCGACTGGCCAGCACGCTGCCCTGGAACGCCGCGTACAGCGTGCGCGCCGCCATTTCGGGCTTGCCGCTGAACTGCAGCGTGCCTTCCTTCGCACCCTGCGCCAGCAATTCCGCGAGCCAGTTCTCGTTACCCTTGAAGAACGCCTGCACGGCCTGCCGCACGTTCTCCGGCAACGATTCGATGTCGGCCGCGAGCATCCCGCACAGGCAGATCTGGTTGCCGTCGCCAAGCGTCCGGCCGAACAGTTTCGTGTACAGGCTCAGCTTCACGTCGGCCGGCAACGCCGGATCGATCGCCCGCATGGCCGCGAGAACTTCGTCGCTGTACGCCGCCACCGCTTCCAGCACGAGGTCGTCCTTCGACGGGAAGTAGTAGTGGATGCTCGACGTCTTCACGCCAACCAGGTCGGACAGGTCTCGATAGCTGAAGCCGTTGTAACCGCGCAGCATCATCAGCGTGATCGCGTGGTCGAGAATCTGTTCGCGGACGGTCGGTTTCGTTTCCATGGACCGAACTTTATCTACTCATAGATAGACAGTCAAGGACTTTTTTCGGGGCGGGATGAAGAGCCTGAAAAGTCCGGCGGCGCGGACCCGCGCCGTCCCGCTCGGCCGCGACTGTTTACAACCGGCCTGCAGCCTAATCGAATCGATGCGACACTCGCAGCCGGGCGACGCGACCACGACGCAATCGTCCGTCGGTCGGATGTGCGCGCCAGCGCCCCGACATCGCGTCGCGCCCTGCACATGCATCACCGGTCCGCCCGCTTCGTCGGACCGCATAAGGAGAACAGTCGATGTACTCGTGGTTTGAACGGCGCCTGCCGACTTTCCCGCTCGAAGATCCCGTCACGCCGCCGAAGGGATTTTTCTCGTTCGTCTGGGCGTGCACGAAAGGCGCGCGCGGCTGGATCCTGCTGATCGCGCTGACGTCGGCCGCGTTGGCCGCATACGAAGCCGCGCTGTTCGCGATGATGGGGCGCGTGGTCGACTGGCTGTCGGCGGCGACGCCGGCGGCGTTCGGCGGCCGCCACTTCGGCACGCTTGCCGGCTTCGCGGCGATCCTCGCCGGCAGTACGCTGCTGATCGCGCTGCATACGATGGTCAAGCACCAGGTGCTCGCGATCAACTTCCCGATGCGGCTGCGCTGGCTGTTTCACCGGCTGATGCTCGACCAGAGCCTGTCGTTCTACGCGAACGAATTCGCGGGCCGCGTGACGACCAAGATCATGCAGACCGCGCTCGCCGTGCGCGACGCGCTGTTCATGTCGGTCGACGTCGTGATCGGCGTCGCCGCGTACCTGATCGGCATCCTCGCGCTCGCGGCCAGCTTCGACTGGCGGCTGATGATTCCGCTCGTGTTGTGGGCGCTTGGCTACGGCGCGGCGTGCGCGTATTTCGTGCCGCGCCTGGGCAAGGTCGGCAGCCGACAGGCCGACGCGCGCGCGCTGATGACCGGGCGCATCACCGACGCGTATTCGAACATCACGACCGTCAAGCTGTTCTCGCACACGCGGCGCGAAGCCGACCACGCGCGCCGCGCGATGGAAGCGTTCAAGGCGACCGGTGACGCGCAGATGCGGCTCGTCAGCGCGTTCGAGATCGTCAACCACCTGTTGTCGACGCTGCTGCTGGTCGGCTCGTCCGGCCTCGCGGTCTATCTGTGGATGCACGGCGAAGTGAGCGCGGGCGTCGTCGCGGCGGTGATCGCGATGGCGCTGCGCCTGTCGAGCTACTCGCACTGGATCATGTGGGAGATGACCGAGCTGTTCGAGAACGTCGGCACGATCCAGGACGGCATCAACACGCTGACGAAGGTGCACAGCGTGGTCGACGCGCCCGATGCGAAGCCGCTCGTGGTGCAACGCGGCGGGATCGTGTTCGACAACGTGCAGTTCGCGCACGAGGACAACGACCGCTCGGTGTTCGACGGGCTGAACCTGACGATCCGGCCGGGCGAGCGGATCGGCCTGATCGGCCGCTCGGGCGCCGGCAAGTCGACGCTCGTGAACCTGCTGCTGCGCTTCTACGACGTGGGCGGCGGCACGATCCGGATCGACGGGCAGGACATCGCGCACGTGACACAGGACAGCCTGCGCAGCGCGATCGGGATGGTCACGCAGGATACGTCGCTGCTGCACCGGACGATGCGCGAGAACCTGCTGTACGGCCGCCCCGACGCGACCGAGCGCGAGATGCACGACGCGGCCGTGCGCGCGGAGGCGTCCGAGTTCATCGACCGGCTGCGCGACCGCCACGGGCGCAGCGGCTACGACGTCGAGGTCGGCGAGCGTGGCGTGAAGCTGTCGGGCGGCCAGCGGCAGCGCGTCGCGATCGCGCGCGTGATGCTCAAGGACGCGCCGATCCTCGTGCTCGACGAAGCGACCAGCGCGCTCGATTCCGAAGTCGAAGTCGCGATCCAGCGCAGCCTCGACAGCCTGATGAGCGGCAAGACGGTGATCGCGATCGCACACCGGCTGTCGACGATCGCGGCGATGGACCGGCTGATCGTGCTCGACGAAGGCCGCATCGTCGAGGAAGGCACGCACCAGCAACTGCTGCAGGCGGGCGGCATCTATGCGGCGCTGTGGGCGCACCAGAGTGGCGGGTTCCTCGGCGAAACGGCGGAGGCGGAAGGCGCGGAGCAGTAGGCCGCTCATCTCGATGCGTGCGACGCGCGGCCTCGTTGCCAGGGCCGCGCGTCGCGCCGGACACTACAACCGCACGATCGTCGATTTCAGCTCGGTGTACTTGTCGAGCGCGTGCAGCGACTTGTCGCGACCGTTGCCAGACTGCTTGTAGCCGCCGAACGGGAAGTTCAGGTCGTCGCTGCCGTCGCCGTAGCAGTTGACCCACACGGTGCCCGCGCGCAGCCGCCGCGCAACCTGGTGCGCCGTCGCGAGATCGGCCGACCATACGGCCGCGGCCAGCCCGTACTCGGTGTCGTTGGCGATCCGCACGGCTTCGTTGACGTCGTCGAACTCGATCACCGATAGCACGGGGCCGAAAATCTCTTCTCGCGCGATCTTCGCATCGGCCTTCACCTCGAACACGGTCGGCTCGACGTAGAACCCGCCCGTCTCCTCCCGCACGCGCGCGCCGCCTGTCACGAGACGTCCCTCTTCACGCCCGGCGCCGATATAGCCCATCACACGATCGAGCTGCACGCGATCGACAATCGCGCCCATCGTCACCGACGGATCGAGCGGATGCCCGGGCGCGAAACGCCGCGACGCGTCGACCAGCTTCGCGACGAACGCGTCCTTGATGTCGCGATGCACGAGCAGGCGCGAGCCGGCCGTACACACTTCGCCCATGTTGAAGAAAATCGCATCCGCTGCCGCCTGCGCGGCGCGGTCGAGATCGGGGCAATCGGGCAGCACAATGTTCGGCGACTTGCCGCCCAGTTCGAGCCACACGCGTTTCAGGTTCGACTGCGCGGCGCACGCCATGATCTGCTGCCCGGTGCGCGTCGACCCGGTAAACGCGATGCAGTCGACGTCGCGATGCAGCGCCAGCGCCCTGCCCGGCTCCGCGCCGCCCGGCACGACGCTGAACACGCCGGGCGGGATACCGGCGTCGCACGCGAGCTGCGCGACGCGGAGCGCGGTCAGCGGCGACTTCTCCGACGGTTTCAGCACGACGCTGTTGCCGGCAGCGAGCGCCGGCGCGAACTTCCACGCGGCCATCAGCAGCGGGAAATTCCACGGCACGACCGCCGCGACGACGCCGATCGGCTCGCGCGTGACGAGCCCGACGAGATGATGGTCCGCCGGCACGACCTCGCCGCCGACCTTGTCGATCGCTTCCGCATACCATTCGACGCAATGCGCGGCCGCCGGCACGTCGATCGCCGTGGTATCGGCGATCGGCTTGCCGGTGTCGAGCGTCTCGAGCAGCGCGAGTTCGTCGAGATGCTCGCGCATCAGCGCGGCCCAGCGCTGCAAAACGGCCTTGCGGGCGCGCGGGTTCATGCCGGCCCAGACCTGCGCGTCGAACGCGCGGCGCGCAGCCGCGACAGCGGCGTCGACATCGTCGCCGCCGCAATCGGCCACGTGCGCGAGCACGCAGCCATCGATCGGGCTCACGCAGGCGAAAGTCGCGCCGGAATGCGCGTGGCGCGCTTCGCGGTCGATGAACGCGCGCCCTTCGATCCGCAGCAGCGCCGCGCGGGCCTGCCAGTCTTCGAATGTCCGTTGATTCATTCGTATTCCCGTGAAAAGTCGTGCATCACGATCCGGTGACCGGATCGATCGGCGTGAAGATGCCCGCGCGCGCCTCGATCGCCTCGCCCGCGGCGAGACACAGCGCCTCCTGGAAGCGTCCGGCGACGAGTTGCACGCCGGTCGGCACGCCGTCGCGGATGCCGGTCGGCACCGACAGCCCCGGCAACCCGAGCAGCGCGGTCGCAAGCAGCGGCCCCTGCCGGTCGACGATCTCGCGCATCGCGTCGTCGCCGTGCTGGTCGGCGTCGATCGCGAACGGCTGCGCGCACGATACGGGCATCAGCAGCAGCGGATAGCGCGTAAAGAACTGCTGCCAGTCGCGCAGCAGCGCGGTGCGGCGCGCGAGGCCGTTCATGTAGCCGGCAAGATCCAGCGGCGCCGCGAGCTTGCGCTGGCTCGCGAATGCGGTGCGGATCGCCGCGTCGCCGTGCTGCATGATCACGTCGCCGAGCCCGCTGCGCGCTTCGTTGGTCACGAGGTCGACCCACAGTTCGCACGCTTCGGCGATCCGCGGCGGTTCCGCTTCCTCGACGACGCAGCCGGCATCCTCGAGCCAGCGCGCGGCCTGCCGGATCGCGTCGACGACTACCGGATCGGACGGCACGCCCGGCAGCGCCGGGCACACGGCCACGCGCGCGGGGAACGCCGCGTCGCGCGCGGCCGGCGCGACCGGCATCCACCATGCGTCGCGCGCATCGCCGGCCGCCATCGCGTCGAGTGCGAGGCGCAGATCGCCGACCGTACGCGCGAGCGGCCCTTGCACGGACGCGAGCTGCACCGCGAGCGTGCGGTCCTTCGACTGCGTCGGGTTATACGCGGGCACGCGCCCGGTGCTCGGCCGCAGCCCGGCGACGCCGCACGCATACGCCGGGTAGCGGATCGAGCCGCCCAGGTCGTTGCCGTGCGCGATCGCGCCGATGCCGGCGGCCACCGCGGCAGCCGCGCCGCCGCTGGAACCGCCCGGCGTCAGCGCCGGATTCCATGGATTCGACGTGCGGCCGTGCAGTGCGTTGTCGGTGAACCAGCGATACGAAAACGCCGGCGCATTGCTGCGCCCGATCACGATCGCGCCCGCCTTGCGCAGGTTCGCGGTCACCGGGCTGTCCTCGTGCGCGATCAAGTCCGAAAACGCCCGCACGCCGTTGGTCGTCGCACGGCCGGCCGTGTCGACATTGATCTTCACGGTCACCGGCACGCCGTGCAGCGGGCCGAGCGGCACGCCGCGCGCGATCGCGGCATCGGCGACGGACGCCGCCTGCAACGCGCTGTCGGCCAGCACGTCGACGATCGCGTTGATGACGGGGTTCACCTGTTCGAGCCGCTGCAGGCAGCTTTGCGTGAGTTCCGTCGCCGACACGTCGCGCCGCGCGACATGCGCGGCCATCTCGGCCGCACTGAGACGCCACAGTTCCTGGGTCATGGGTTGCTCCTCGTTGATCTCGATGGTTGGATTGATCCGGCCTCGCGCTACGCGCTCAACGGTCCGGCCTGCGGGGCGTGCGACGCGTAGATCTTGCGGCACGTTTCGACGACTTCCCACGTGCCGCGAAACCCCGGCGGGATCACGAACCGGTCGCCGGCGCGCAGCACGCGTTCGCGGCCGTCCGCATCGCGCACGATCGCGACGCCGCTCAGCATCTCGCAATACTCCGACTCGTCGTACTCGATCGTCCAGCGGCCGGGCGTGCATTCCCAGATCCCGCAACTGAACTGCCCGCACGGGCTGATGTAGTGATGCGACAGCGTCTGCATCGGGTTGCCGTCGAGCAGCAGCCCGCTCGGCACGCGGCTCTGCGTGAGCTTCGCCGGCGCCCGCATCAGGTCCACGAGATTTGTGATGTTGGTCATGTGTGCCTCCAGGGCAAGAATGATTCGAAACGTTACGGTGCCGCGCGGCCGGGCGAGCCAGCCTGCGCGGGTCAGAGCAGGTCCATCGTCCGGTGCCACGCCATCGCGAGCGCCAGCATCGGCGTGCGCAGCAGGCGCCCGCCCGGGAAGTCGCGATGGCGAATCCGGCCGAACAGGTCGAAGCGCGCGGCCTGCGTGTCGATCGCTTCCGCGATCAGCCGCCCCGCGAGGCCGGTCACGTTGACGCCATGCCCGGAGAAGCCCTGCGCGAAATACACGGTCGGCTCGAGCCGGCCGAAATGCGGCGCGCGATTCATCGTCGCGTCGATCAGGCCGCCCCACGCGTAGTCGACCCGCACGTCGGCAAGCTGCGGAAACGTCTTCAGCATGTCGCGCCGCATCGCGGCCGCGAGGCCGCGCGGCGTGTGGGTCGAACTGCTGGCCTTGCCGCCCCACAGCAGCCGGCGGTCGCGCGTCAGCCGGAAATAGTCGAGCGCCGAATTGCTGTCGCAGACCGCCGCGTCGGCCGGCATCGTCCCGGCCGCGCGCGTGTCGCCGAGCGGCTCCGTCGCGATCAGGTAGGTCGCCACCGGGATGATCTTGCTCGCGAGCGCCGGCGCAAGCTGCCCGAGGTACGCGTTGCCGGCCAGCACGACGTAGCGGGCGTCCACGTGCCCGCTTGCGCATTGGACGCGGTGGTACGGCGCGGCACGCTCGAGCGCGAGCGCGGGCGAGTCCTCGTGGATCGTCACGCCGGCCTCGCGTGCCGCGCGCGCGAGGCCGAGCGTGTAGTTCAGCGGATGCAGGTGGCCGCTGCCGTCGTGACGCAGCCCGCCGACGTAACGGTCCGATGCGACGAAGTGCTGCATGTCGGCACGCTCGACGATTTCGTAGCCGCGATAGCCGAAGCGGCTCGCCGCGGTATCGCGCCACTTGCGCAGCCCGTCGAGATGGCGCGGCTTGTTCGCGGCGGTCAGGTAGCCGAACGTCAGGTCGCAATCGATGCCGTGCCGCTCGACCCGCTGCCTGACAAGATCGACCGACTCCAGCCCCATCGCCCACACGCGCCGCACGTCGTCGTCCGGCAGGTACGCCGAGAACGTATCGATGTCGCATGCGTACCCGGCGATCAGCTGGCCGCCGTTGCGGCCGCTCGCGCCCCAGCCGATCTTCGACGCCTCGACGAGCACGACCGAATGACCGCGCTCGGCGAGATCGAGCGCCGCGGACAGGCCCGTGAGCCCGCCGCCGATCACGCAGACATCGGCGGTGACGGCGCCGTCGAGCGACGGATGACGCACCAGGTTGCTGGCCGTCGCTGCATAGTACGACTGAACATGTTGCTGGTTTTTGAACTTGAGCATGAGTGAGACTCGCGAACGGCGTCGCGTCAGAATGCGTAGATGAGTTGGGTCGCGAGCAGGTCGTTCGACTTCGCATACGACCCGTCGTGACGCAGGAAGACCTTGTTGCTCGCCCAGTCGTGCCGGTATTCGACCTTCACCGTCACCTGCTGGGTCGGATAGAACAGCAGGTCGAACGCGGCGGCCTGACGCGTCGCGCCCTTGCACTCGAAGCCGACGCCGCCGTTCGCCTTCGACAGCGCGAGGCAGTCCGCGTCGATGCCGAAGCCGTTGTTCGGATCCATCCCGTTGCCGTTCAGGCCGATCGACGACCCGCCGCCGCCGTTCTTCCGGTTCACGAGCAGGTCGTAGCGCAGCGTCGCGCCCATCCGGCCGACCACCGGCGCATTGAACTTGCGGTGCGCGAGCAGCGACAGCCCGAACCACTGCGCGAGCCCGCCGTTGAACGCGCCGTGCTGCTGCTGGCCGTAGTCGATCTCGGCGTTGTACTGCGCGTCGGCGAGCGTGTAGGTTGCGTCGGCTTCGCCGAAGAAGAACGCGCCGTACGCGCTCGGCGCGTTGCCGCCGACGCCGTAGCGCACGTTGCCGGTCGCCGGATCGATCGCGCTCGGCAGCGTCTGGCGGCCGATGTTGATCGAGCCGCCGATATCGAGCGCGCTGCCGCGCATGTAGTCGACGCGCGCGGTGAAGGTCGGCACCTTGTTGCTCGTCGTGATCGGATCGCCGAGCGCGTTGACGCCCGTCTGCGTGACCGCGCCCGCGCTGCGGAACTGCTCGTTGCCGACGAAGAACTTCCACGCCCAGTGGCCGTCCGCGCTCTGGTAGTTGATGCCCGCGCCGATCGACGAGCCCGGATCGGAGAAGTCGTACAGCAGGTTGTGCGTGAGCGTGAGCATCTGGCTCGACTGCTGGTACTCGTAGCCGCCGAAGCCCAGCACGAGCCCGCCGACGAACGCCGTCGTGCCCGACAGCGGCACCGTGACGACCGCCGTATTCACGATGTCGAGCCCGCTCGCGCCGCTGCCCGTCATCATCGACAGGCCCGCGCCGCGGTTCGGCATCAGCGTGATTTCCGCGGATGGCGCGGTCGGGCCAACGCCGAACGTCTTCTTGATGTCGAGGAATACGTCGCCGAACGTGCTGTTGTAATAGGTGTACGCGTTCTCATGGTTCGCGAACTGGAACGACGACGTGCCGGCACCGCGGTTGTATACGTAAGTCGGGTCGAGGTAGCCGGTCACCGACAGCCCCGCGATCGGGCCCGTGCGCGCCGCGTCGGTCAGCGAATCGACCTTCAGTTGCTGGTTCGCGACCTGCTGGCGGAGTTCCGTCACGTCGTCATTGGTCAGCACGGCCGGCGCCTGCCCGTAGCCGGGCGCCGACGCATCGGCCGTGGCCGCGCCGGTCGCCGCATTCGACGCGTTCGGCGCGGCCGCCGGTTTCGCGGCGAGTTGCGCTTGCATCGCGCTCATCTGCCGCTGCAGCACGGCGAGCTGCTGCTGCAGCGCCCTGATCTGGTCGGCGCTCGAATTCGCGGCGGCGAGCCCCGGCAGCGCACTGGCGATCAGCGCGCAGAGATACTTCTTCTTCATGGAAAGTCTCCTTGTCGTTCTTCACTTCACGGGATGCGGTGCGGGGGCGTGCCGAGGGTGCGCGGCCGACGGGCGCGCAGGCGGCGATGCGGACGATGAAGCAGCGTCCGGCACGGACGCCGCGTGCCAAGCACGCGCATCGCGCGCGTGCCGCCGCTCGCGGGCCAGCATCGCGCGGTTCACGACGACGACGCCGATCGTCACGACCGTGATGAACACCGTTGCGAGCGCATTCATTTCCGGATTCAACCCGAGCCGCACGCGCGAGAACACGACGAGCGGCAGCGTCGTCGAACCGGGGCCCGACAGGAACGCGGACAGGATCACGTCGTCGATCGACACGGTGAACGCGAGCAGCCAGCCGGACACCAGCGCCTGCGCGATCAGCGGCAGCGTGATCACGAAGAACACTTTCCACGGCCGCGCGCCGAGGTCGAGCGCGGCTTCCTCGATCGAGCGGTCGAGCTCCTTCACGCGCGACTGCACGATCACCGCGACGAACGACAGGCACAGCATCACGTGGCCGATCCAGATCGTCAGCCAGCCGCGCCCGGCCGGCCAGCCGAAGGTCTGCTGCATCGCGACGAACAGCAGCAGCAGCGAGATGCCCTGGATCACTTCCGGAATCACCAGCGGCGCGTTGATCATCGCCGCATAGAGCGTGAAGCCGCGAAAGCGCCCCATGCGGGCCAGCACGAAGCCGGCCCACGTGCCGATCGCGACCGACGCGGTCGCCGTCAGCAGCGCGATCTTCAGCGACAGCCACGCGGCCGCGAGCAGTTCGCCGTCGTGCAGCAGCGCGCCGTACCACTTCAGCGAGAAACCCGACCACACCGTCACGAGCTTCGACTCGTTGAACGAATAAACGACGAGACTGACGATCGGCACGTACAGGAACAGGAAGCCCGCGCCCAGCACGCACGCGGACAGGATGCGATTCGCGCGCGTCATTTCTGCGCCTCCGCTTCGGTCTGGCTGTAATGGAGCAGCGCCATCGGCACGAGCAGCAGCAGCACCATCGACACCGTCACGGCGGACGCCATCGGCCAGTCCATGTTGTTGAAGAACTCGTCCCACATCACGCGGCCGAGCATCAGCGTGTTCGCGCCGCCGAGCAGCTCGGGAATCACGTACTCGCCCACTGCCGGGATGAACACCAGCAGGCTGCCCGCGACGATGCCGTTGCGCGACAGCGGCAGCGTGATGCGCCAGAACGCGGACCACGGCGTTGCGCCGAGATCGTTGGCGGCCTCCAGCAGCGTGAGGTCCATCTTCACGAGGTGCGCGTACAGCGGCATCACCATGAACGGGAGATACGAATAGACCATCCCGATGTAGACGCCCGCGTCGGTGTGATACAGGCGCAGCGGCGTCGCGATCGCGCCGAGCGCCGCCAGCGCGTGATTCAGCAGCCCGTCGTCCTTCATGATCCCGACCCACGCATACACGCGGATCAGGAACGACGTCCAGAACGGCAGCATCACGGCCATCATCAGCAGGTTGCGGCGGGCCGGCGCCGAGCGCGCGATGCAGTACGCGATCGGATAGCCGGCCAGCAGGCACATCAGCGTCGACGCAGCGGCCATCTTCAGCGAGCTGACGTAGGTGTTCAGGTACAGGTCGTCCTGCAGCAGCAGCGCGTAGTGCTTCAGCGACAGCACGACCTGCACCGTGCCCGCCTCCAGCCGCGCGAGCGCGGTGTACGGCGGAATGCCGAGCATCTGGTCGGCGAAGCTGATCTTCAGCACCAGCACGAACGGCAGCGCGAAGAAGACCGCGAGCCACAGGAACGGCACGCCGATCGCGACGTTGCGGCCGGATGGCAGGAAGCGCGATAGTGCGGCGAAACGGTTGTTGTGCGAGGCTGCTGCCGTAGCAGCTAATGCGCCGGTCGACACCGGCGCGGACGGAGTGGAAGCGGAGGTTCTCATCGTGTCGTCCTCACTGCGTCAGCACGACGCCGCTGGCCGGCGACCACGACACGAACACGTCGTCGTTCCACGAAGGCGCACTGTCGGTCATCAGGTGCGAGCTCGACAGGTTCGACACGACCGTCTTGCCGCTCGGCAAGCGCACGTGGTACAGCGAGTAGCTGCCCATGTACGCGATGTCGGTGACGACGCCACGCGCCCAGTTGTGCTTCGAGCCCGGCTTGTCGCGCGATACGTGCACGCGTTCCGGGCGCACCGAGATGCCGACCGGCATCCCGAGCGGGCCGGTCACGCCGTGGCTCACGTACATGCGCGCCTCGAGGTCGTCGCTCTCGACGAAGATGTGATCGGGCTCGTCCTCGACGACGCGGCCTTCGAACAGGTTCGTCGAGCCGATGAATTCGGCCGAGAAGCGGCTGTTCGGGAATTCGTAGACTTCGCCGGGCGAGCCGATCTGCACGATCTTGCCTTCGCTCATCACCGCGAGGCGGCTCGCCATCGTCATCGCTTCTTCCTGGTCGTGCGTGACCATCACGCAGGTCACGTCGACCTTCTCGATGATGTTCACGAGTTCGAGCTGGGTCTTCTGGCGGATCTTCTTGTCGAGCGCCGACATCGGCTCGTCGAGCAGCAGCAGCTTCGGGCGCTTGACCAGCGAGCGTGCGAGCGCGACGCGTTGCTGCTGGCCACCGGAAAGCTGGTGCGGCTTGCGCTTCGCGTACTTGCTCATCTGCACGAGCGCGAGCGCGTCGGCCACGCGCTCCTTGATCTCGTGCTTCGGCGTGCCTTCCTGCTTCAGGCCGAACGCGACGTTCGATTCGACCGTCATGTGCGGGAACAGCGCGTACGACTGGAACATCATGTTCACCGGGCGGCGGTACGGCGGCAGCGATGCGAGGTCTTCGCCGTCGACGAAGATCTTGCCGGAGGTCGCCGTTTCCAGCCCGGCGAGCATGCGCAGCAGCGTCGACTTGCCGCAGCCCGAGCTGCCGAGCAGTGCGAACAGTTCGTTTTTCGCGATCGTCAGGTTCACGTTGTCGACGGCCGTGCTGTCGCCGAATTTCTTCACGACGTTTTCGATGCGCACGAAGGCGTCGTGGCGCGCGCCGGTCGCGGCCGGCGCATCCGGGAGGAGCTGGATCATCGTCGTCGCCCTCAACCGCCCGACTTCAGCTGCAGCCACAGACGGTTCTGCATCCGCGCGATGTCGGCGCTTCTCGGCATCGCGAGCGACGTCTTCGCGAGCGTGCCGTCAGGCAGGTAGACGTTCGAATCCTGTGCGATCGCCGGCGTCACGAACGCGCGCGCGGCCTTGTTCGCGCTCGGATAGAAGATCTCGTTCGTGATCGCCGCGTTGGTCTTCGGATCCTCGATATAGTTGATCCACTTCAGCGCGGCTTCCGGGTGCGGCGCATCCTTCGGGATTGCCATCACGTCGAACCACAGCAGGCCGCCTTCCTTCGGATTCACATAGCGGATTTCATACGAACGCTTCGCGTCCTGCGTGCGCCGCCGCGCGATGCTGACGTCGCCCGACCAGCCGAGCACGACGCACACGTCGTTGTTCGCGAGATCGTCCGCGTAGCCGGCCGAGCTGAACTGCGTCACGTACGGGCGGATCTTCTTCAGCACGTCGTAGGCCGCCTGGTAGTCGGCCGGGATCTTGCTCTCCGGATCCTTGCCCATGTACTGCAGCGCCGCCGCGAACGCGGCGTCCGGCGCATCGAGCAGCGAGATGCCGCAGCCTTTCAGCTTCGCCGCGTTCGCCGGGTCGAACAGCAACGCCCAGCTGTCGGTCGGCGCCGCGTCGCCGAGCCGCTTGCGGACCGCCTCGACGTTGTAGCCGATGCCCGTCGTGCCCCACGCCCACGGCACGCCGTACTGGTTGCCCGGGTCGGCCTTCGCCATCATCTTCATCAGCGCCGGGTCGAGGTTCGCGAGATTCGGCAGCTTCGACTTGTCGAGTTTCTGGTACACGCCGGCCTGGATCTGCTGCGCGAGATAGTTCGACGTCGGCACGACGATGTCGTAACCCGAGCTGCCCGCGAGCAGCTTGGTCTGCAGCGTATCGTCGCTGTCGTAGCTGTCGTAGCGGACCTTGATGCCCGTCTGCTTCTCGAAGTTCGGCACCGTGTCCTTCGCGACATACTCCGACCAGTTGTACACGTTCAGGTTGGACTCGCCCGCGTGGGCGGACAGGCCGGCCGCGAAGGCGAGCCCCGCCGAGGTGGCGAGCGCGGCGCGGAAGGCCGGACGACGGCGGATACGGATACGCATGGGGATTCTCCTTGTGATGGGGATCGGCCGTTGCGCCCGGTCCGGTCCGGACTCGCGTCAACGCCGTCGAGCGGTGTTCAGCACAAGGGTCAATGTAGAGATCGCGGCCTGCAGCGTCAGTCCCGAAAACCGGGACAAACGTCGACGTCGGCCGGGGCCGCTTGGGTAGATTCCCGCGTAGGCAGTCGAAAATATTCGTGATACCTGTAGCGCCACCTGAAATCTTCGAAACACCACGCCATGAGCGCTGCGCTGCCCGCCCCCGATCTCCCGCTGAGCCACGTCGCATTCGTGACCGAAACGCTCGGCGACATCGCGCAAGCCGTCGGGACGCCGCAGTTCATGCGCGCCGTCTACGACACCCTCGTGCGCTACGTCGACTTCGACGCCGTGCATCTCGACTACGAACGCAGCGCGTCGTCGGGCCGACGCAGCGTCGGCTGGATCGGCAGCTTCGGCCGCGAGCCCGAGCTGGTCGCGCAGGTGATGCGCCACTACTACCGCAGCTATGCGAGCGACGACGCCACGTACGCGGCGATCGAAACCGAAAGCGACGTGCAGTTGCTGCAGGTATCGTCGCAGCGCGTCGCGAGCGAGCTCCGGCATTTGTTCTTCGATGCCGGCGACATTCACGACGAATGCGTGGTCGCGGGCGTGACGGGCGGCACGCGCTACTCGATCTCGATCGCGCGTTCGCGGCGGCTGCCGCCGTTTTCGCTGAAGGAGCTGAGCCTGCTGAAACATCTGTCGCAGGTCGTGCTGCCGATGGCGTCCACGCACAAGCGCCTGCTCGGCGCGATCTCCGCCGACGAAGGGCAACGCGACGAACTCGATCTCGATCTCGTCGCGCAATGGCTGCCGGAATGGCAGGAACGGTTGACCGCTCGCGAGATGCATGTGTGCGCGTCGTTCATCCAGGGCATGACGTCGGCCGCAATCGCGCAGGCGATGGGGCTCAAGACGTCTACCATCGACACGTATGCGAAACGCGCATTCGCGAAGCTCGGCGTCGAGTCGCGCAGGCAACTGATGACGCTCGTGCTGAGAAACGCGTCGCGGCGGCACGACGCGTAGGTTCCCCCCGCGCACCGGGCGCCGACCGCCGGTCCGTTGCGCGCGCATCCATCTTCGCGCCGCCTCATAACGATTCGAAAATTTGTTGGTTCCCTCGACGATGCGCTGTCCGTATCGTTCACCGACTCGTCAGACAAATCGACCAACGGGGGAATCCGACCATGAAACGAATCCGCTCATTCGCACTGCTCGCGCTGCCGGCCGCGCTCCATGCCGCCGGCGTGCACGCGCAAAGCAGCGTCACGCTGTACGGCATCGCCGACGCCGGCATCGCCTACGTGCACAACGCGCAGGACGCGAGCGGCGGCAACGCGTCGAGCCTCGTCAAGTTCAGCAGCGGCAACCTGTCGGGCAGCCGCTGGGGACTGCGCGGCATCGAGGATCTCGGCAGCGGCCTGTCCGCGCTGTTCCAGCTGGAGAACGGCTTCAACATCGGCACCGGCGCGCTCGGCCAGGGCCAGCGCGAATTCGGCCGCAAGGCCGTCGTCGGCCTCGCGAGCAGCACGTACGGCACCGTGACGCTCGGCCGCCAGTACGATCCGATCGTCGATCTCGTGCAGGGCCTCACGCAGGACAACTACTTCGGCGGCGTCTTCTCGACGCCGGGCGACCTCGACAACTACGACAACAGCCTGCGCGTCAGCAACTCGGTGAAATACACGAGCCCGCTGATCTCGGGCTTCCAGTTCGCGGCACTGTACGGCTTCGGCGGCGTCGCGGGCGCCACCGGCAACGGCCGCACGTACAGCTTCGGCGCGAGCTACGCGAACGGCCCGCTGTCGCTCGGCGCCGGCTTCTTCTACGCGAACGGCGGCTCGACGGTCGCGAATGGCGTGCGCACGTGGTCGAGCAGCTCGGACACGCTGTTCAACACCGTGATCAACCAGGGCTTCTCGAGCGCGAAGTCGATCCAGATCGTGCGCGTGGCCGGCCAGTACGTGGCCGGGCCGGCGACCTTCGGCCTCGCGTATTCGAACACGCAGTACGGCGCGGACACGCTGTCGGCGTTCAGCCAGAACGCGAAGTTCAACAACGGCTCGGCGTTCTTCAACTGGCAGTTCTCGCCGGCGCTGCGCGCGGGCGTCGGCTACAACTACACGTCGCTGACGGGCCCGGCTTCCGCGCACTACAACCAGGTGAACCTCGGCGCGGATTACGCGCTGTCGAAGCGCACCGACCTGTATGCACTGTTCGGCTATCAGAAGGCGAGCGGCAACACGCTCGACGCGAGCGGTGCGACCGTGAAGGCCGCCGCGTCGGTCGGCTCGTACGGCGTGAACTCCGGCACCGATACTCAGGAACTCGCAATCGTCGGGATTCGCCACAAGTTCTGATCGCGAAGTCGCATCGCGACAGCCGGGCAGGCGCGCACCATGGTGCACGCCTGCGCCGTTTACGGCCGACATCGCAGCCGGCACGCATCTGTATCGCTATTTCGAACTCGACATCGCGCGGCCGCACGTGTCGCATGTGGAAGCGTGGTATGAACGGCAGAAGGCCCGGCCCGCGTATCGCACGCACGAGATGATCCCGTTCGACGGCCTGCGCGGGCCGCTCGATTACCAGGCGGGCGCACAGCGGCCCCGCTTGTTGGAAGGTTGTAAGAACAACAGCGTATTTTTCCGAGCGGTACGCCCGATAGATGCACACGCATCGCCGCGACGAATCTCGTCCCGGTACGGGTCATGGCTGACCAACCACACAGGCAATGTGATGAACGCTCAAGACGTCCCGGCCGACCTCGCGTTCGAGCCGGACAAGGCGGTTGCCGCACATCGAAACGCCGGTCTGGACGCGTCGCGGGCCTGCCTGACGTTGCTGGTGGTATTTCACCACTGCGCCATCACGTACGGCGCGATAGGCGGGTGGTACTACCACGAGGTGGCAGCAAGCCCCGCCGTGGAATCCGCGCTGCTGACGCTCTTCTGTGCGATCAACCAGGCGTTCTTCATGGGCCTGTTCTTTTTCCTGGCGGGCTACTACACGTCAGGGTCCATCGATCGCAAGGGTGCCGCCCGTTTCCTGGCGGACCGGTTTCTCAGGCTCGGCCTGCCTTTGCTGGTGTACGGCTTTCTGATCGGCCCCGCGACGATCGCACTGGCACGGTCGGGCGCGGGCCACTCGTTTGCCGATACGTTGGCGCGCCTGTGGCGGAAAGGCACGTTCGAGAACGGTCCCATGTGGTTCGCCGAGGCCTTGCTGATTTTCAGTGCGGCTGCAGCGCTCTGGCGCATCGCATTCCCGCGCACCGCGGATCGCGACACGGACCGAACCGTTCGGCAACCCTTCCCGTCCGACGGGACCCTGGCCGCCGCGGCATTGCTGACGGGTAGCGCGGCACTGGCGTTGCGGTCCCGATGGCCGGTGGGTGTCAATGTATGGGGGCTTCAGCTCGGGTACTTCGCCAGCTATGTCGTGTTGTACGCAGCCGGTATCCGGACCGCCCGCGTGCACTGGATCGAGCATCTGCCAGCGCGACAGGTCGGCCGGTGGTGGCGCGTCGCGCTGCTGGCGCTACCTGTCTTGCCGCTCGCCTACCTGCTCGCGAAACACGTTCCCGAATTGCGGGGCCGTCTGCAGGCAGTGGTCTACGCGTTTTGGGAACCGCTGGTCGCATGGGGAACGATACTGTTTCTCGCCCGCCATTTTTCAGCGGCGTTTCGATCGACTGACTGGCGTGTGGCGGCCACTGTCACGACGTGCATACACCATCTACATCATCCATCCGCCGGTGCTGGTGGCGACCGCCCTCGCATGGAGAGACGTGCCGGCGGCCCCGCTCCTGAAGTTCGCCGTGACCGGCTGCGTCGCTTGCGTGGCGTGTTATCTGATTGCCGGCCTCCTGCTTCGCTTGCCGAGGCTCGAGTCGATCCTGTAAAGACAGGCATTCCCGACGGATGCGCAAGAGGACGCGCGATCCAGCCGGCAGCGCCGGCCTAATGCCGCCGCATTCCGCCACCCCCGTTCATGCCGTTGAACTGATGCATGCCGCCGAACTGATGCATGCCGCCGAACCCGTGGCCCCCGCCGCCGCCGCCGATGAACGGGCCATGGTGAAAGCCCGCCCCCACCGGCATGCCGAAGTGGCGATGATCCATCCGGTTGAAGTGGTTGAAGTGATCGAAGTGATTGAAGTGGTGGAAACGATGGAAACGATCGACGAAGATGAAGCTCACGCCCGCGCCGATGAAAAGCGGCGGCCCCCAATACCACGGGTCGGGATACGGGTAGGCCGCCGCCGGGTACCACAGCACGCTGCCGTCGTCACTTTGCACGATCCGCCATGTGCCATCGCTTTGCAGGCACGCCCGCCCCACGATTTGCTGCTCCGTGCCGTCGATGTTCGCTTGCGCGACGACTGCGCGGCAGTTTGTTCCGTAGTCCGGCAATTCGTCATCCATTTGCGCAAGGACAGGCGCGGAAAGGCAAAGACACACGATGCCTATTCCGAATCGAAACATGTTGTACATGATCGGCTCCCGCAATGTAGCCCCCGACCATTTGACCGCCGGTGTCACTGGCGGCGCCCGGCACGCCGGTTTGCTTGCGCAGGATTCATCGCGCGGCGGTAACGGGCCGCCGCTTCGTATCGGGTCTCCTGACGGCTAAACGAAGCAGCACGCCCGGTTATTCCAGGGGTCGGGATGCGAATGACGGAAGCGGGAACCGCCGGCAATCGTTGCGACGGTCAGCGTCAAACCGGGCGTCTGACGACGTGGAAGGTAGCCGCTGCCGTGACCCCGAATACCAGATGGGCCACCAGCGTGATCGCGCCGCGAACCGGGATGAACCACGGGAAGATCGCCGTGAAGGCGTGCAGGTTGACGCCGTACAGGATGAGCCCGAACGCGCTGCCTGCGACAAGCGCGGCCCCGAGCGACATGTTCCGGACCACCTTCGCCAGCACGGCCGCATAGGCAAGCGAGAGCACGGCATGCACGAGTGTCGCGACACCCATGACGATCGGATCGAAGCCGGCAGACGGGCCGAGCACGCTGCGCCCCATCACGATGGCTGCCGTCAGGCGCGCGTCGCGAAACAGGTTCCGGATGGCGTCATCGCCGGCGATCGACCAGAGCAGCAGCTCGATGACGGTCGACCCGACCGCCGCGCCAAACGCTGCCCAGAGAATCGGGACCGGTCTGGTTCGTTTCAATTGGCGCCCCCATGGCGACCGGCCGATGCATCGAAGCGGCGTGCGGCCCATCCGCTGCGATTACGCTCGGGCAACGCGTGCCCGCGATACCGACCCGGGCCACCACGCAACGTTACGATGCCCCTTCGCAGTCCGTCCAGTACGCAAACGGATCGCGGTGCTTGGGATAATTCTCGTCAAGCCATTTCAGCAACGTCGCGCGGGCATTGTCCATATCGGCCTTCAACGACGAGGTCGTCAATTCGTGCACTTCGATGGACTTTTCCCGATCGATCACGAAGCAGTTCCAGTCGGGGCCATCGAGATCCGGATCGTCGGACGCCTTCGACGACTTGCCCCAGCCGAACCCCTTGCGCGCGTCGATGTAGTACCGCGGGTTCACTTTCAGATACGACATCTCGCCGCCCTGCAGGCTGCTCTCCGCGCGCAGCACATCGTGTCCGTCGACGATCTGCGTGACTTCCGGAAGCCGGCGCGATCGCCATCCGGCCGGCAGCTTCGCGATGGCCTGAACGCTGTCGTACGTCCCCCACTCGAGGCCCCACGCTTCGGCCATGCGCTTCATGAACGCATCCGCACCCGGATAGCCGCGCAGCTGGATTCTGGTCGACAGCGTCACTTCGACCCGGCCGTCGGCGCCGGCGGACGCATCGTCTCCCGCCGCATCGAACGGATTGCCCGGGCGTGACGCGCTCTTCGCGTCCGCCGGCGCAATGCCCGAGAACAACTGATCGAGCGCGGCACGCGCTTTCGACGACTTGTCTGGTCTGTTCATCGTGACCCTCCGGTGCATCCGAACGACTGCAAAATTGCTCGATTTACGTTCATCTCTCCAACCTCTTCGTTTTCCGCGGTCGCATTGTCGACGATCCCGCGGCCCATCTGTATGTACTCAGGCACAGGGCCCCGAGCGCGCCGCCGAAGCAAGCCCGCACGCCCCCACAACCTAACTCTGTTCCCCCAACGCCGCCCGCATCCGCTCCATCAACGCGAGCACCTCCGGCCGATTCTCCCCCTTCGCATGCACGAAGTGATACCGGAGCTGCGAATCGACCTCATGGCGGCTCACCCGAACGAGCGCGCTGCGCTTCAGATACGTGTCCGCGAGCGGCGTCCGCGCCAGCGCCACGCCGAGCCCTGCTTCGGCTGCCGCCAGCACCAGGTTGTAATCCTCGAAACGGCGATCCTGCGCCCGCGGCTTGAACGGAATGCCCAGCGCGTCGAACCAGGTGCGCCATCCGGTCAGGTCGGAATCGTGCAGCAGCGGCATCTCGAGCAGCGCCGCATCCCCGCGCCTGCGGCGCACCTTGGCCAGTTGCGCGGCGAGCCGCGGATGCGCGACCGGATAAAGCCGTTCCGGCATGAACGCGCGGGTTTCGAGCTGACGCCAGTTGCCGCGCCCATACCGGATCGACAGATCCGCTTCGCCGCCGGCGATATCCACGTTGCGAAGCTCGATGCCGAGTTCGATGCGCAACGCCGGTGCCTCGCTCTCGAGCGCCTGCTGCCGCTCGAGCAGCCAGAGCTGCGCGAATGCCGGCACCACGCTCATCCTGACCAGTCGCGGCGTACGCGGCGAGCGCCACTGATCGGCCGCGCTGTCGATGATCGCGAACGCCTGTTCGATCCGGCCGACGAAGCACTGCCCGTCCAGCGTCAGGCGCACGCCGCCAGCTTTCTCTACCTGACGCCGGCGGTTGCGACAGCGCTGTCGATGGTGCTGACGGGCGAACGGCCGGGCATCGCGACGGTATGCGGCGGCCTGCTGGCGATTGCAGGCGTGATCTTCGTCGCATTGCGCGGGCGTTCGTAGGATCGCGGTTGCATCGGATGACGTTACCCGCCCGACGATCCGGAAGCGGGCCGGTCCACGCGAGCCCCGGCATGTGCAAAACCGAGTGCATTGTACGGGCTTTCGACCTGCGCCAATTCGTTGGCATCGCCGGACTTGACCGTTAGTTGCATGTGACGGATATCGAACTCGATGAAGCTATTCCATGTTCCTGGCTGCGCGATGGCGAGTGCCCAAACTGTGCAGACAAATCGACCGAACAGTTCCCGACTGACCGCGCATCAGTGTGCATGGCTTCGCCCCTGCGACCGGCCGAATAATGGATGCGGACGTAAGGCCATCGACAGCGAACTGCAGCCGGTGGCCCGCTGCGGCGCACGATTTCCGGCATCCGGAACCGTCGAAATCCGGGCGCAAACCGTGCCGTGCTCGCCCCTTTGCGCGGTTCGCCGCAGCGCGCAAAATCGGCTTCATATATATTCATACGAATTGCATGGCGCCAGGCGACAGCCCTCCCGCTCGCCCGGGCGGCCCGTCACACGGCCGGGCGTGATGCAAGTGACGCCCATGATGGGTATGGAGACTCGTCCGATCGCCCCGGCCCGCAGCCGGCCGGTCGAGACGTCATTAGAAAGACATTCAATTCGGAGATGGCAGATGGAACGAAGCACTGTCGGCATGCGCTGCAAACCCCTGATCACCGTCGCACTGGCCGCCGCCGCATTCGCGGCCGCGTCGAGCGCAATGGCCGACCAGTTCGTGAAGATCGGCAGCGTCGAACCGACGACGGGCGGCATCTCGCACCTCGGCAAGGACAACGAGAACGGTGCGCGCCTCGCGGTCGAGGAAATCAACGCGAAGGGGCTGACGATCGGCGGCAAGAAGGTCACGCTGCAGCTCGACGCGCAGGATGACGCAGCCGACCCGCGCCAGGCCACGCAGGTCGCGCAGAAGCTCGTCGACGACAAGGTCGTCGCCGTCATCGGCCACCTGAACTCGGGCACGTCGATCCCGGCGTCGAAGATCTACAGCGACGCCGGCATCGTGCAGATCTCGCCGTCGGCCACGAACCCGACCTACACGCAGCAAGGCTTCAAGACGACCTACCGCGTCGTCGCGACCGACGCGCAACAAGGCCCGGCGCTCGCGAGCTACGCGCAGTCGAAAGGCGTGAAGAGCGTGGCGGTGATCGACGATTCGACCGCCTACGGCCAGGGTCTCGCGAACGAGTTCGAGAAGAAGGCGAAGGCGCTCGGCCTGAAGGTGCTGTCGCACGATGCGACCAACGACAAGGCGGTCGACTTCCGCGCGATTCTCACGAAGGTCAAGGGCGAGAACCCCGACGCGATCATGTACGGCGGCATGGACGCCACCGGCGGCCCGCTCGCGAAGCAGGCGAAGCAGCTCGGCCTGCGCGCGAAGATCCTGTCCGGCGACGGCGTGTGCACCGACTCGCTGGCCGAGCTGGCCGGCCCGGCGGCCGACAACGTGCTGTGCTCCCAAGCCGGCGCCGCGCTCGAGAAGATGCCGGGCGGCGCGGCGTTCGTCGCGAAGTACGAGAAGCGCTTCAACCAGGGCATCAAGTTCGATGCGCCGTTCGCGTACGACGCGGTCTACATCGCGGTCGACGCGATGAAGCGTGCGAACTCGACGGACCCGGCGAAGATCCTCGCGGCGATGCCGGCGACGAAGTACGACGGCGTGATCGGCACAACGACGTTCGACGCGAAGGGCGACCTGACCCACGGGATCATCTCGATCTACGGCTACAAGACCGGCAAGAAGACCTTCCTCGACCAGGTCAAGATGTAACCCGCCAGCGCGCCGGCACGACGGGAACGCCACCCGTCGGCGCCGGCGCCGCGCGGGCCGATTTCTGAATCACGGAGACGAAGCAACATGTGTGCAATGGCGTATACCGAATTTCAGCAGGAGTTGAGAAAGGCGCAGCTGACTGCGCGAGAGTTCGCCCGACTGATCCGGATGAACGAAAGCTCGATCACGAACTATTCGAGCAAGGGCACGGTGCCCTCCCACCTCGCGGTCATCGCGAAGCTGATCGGCGCGCTGGCCGCGCACGAGATCGACTTCCGGCGCGTGATCCGGCAGATGCGGATCGAACCGAAACGGCCGCGCGGCGTCGGCGTATTTCCCGCGGCCGACAAGCCGCGTGCAAGGAAAACCGCGAAAGCCGACGCGTGAGACGCGGCATGCGTCGAGTGCGGCACGGCTTGCCGCTCGACATTCGATGTCACCTCATGGGCAACGCGACGCGCGCCGCCCGATCGTCACCCCGCCGCACGAACGTGATCGAGCAGCGCCTGCAGCGGATGACGCAACTGCGTCGACGCCATCCGCTTCACCTGGCTGCGACATGAATACCCGGTCGCCAGCGCTTCGCGTTGATCGTCCGGCGCATCGACATGCGCAGCCCACGACTGCGAATAGATCGTCTTCGACGTCTGCAGGTTGCGCGCCTCGTGCCCATACGTCCCGGACATCCCGCAGCACCCGGCCGCCTGAACCTGCAACCGCAGCCCGCGCCGCGCGAACACCTGTTCCCATTGCTTGCCGCTGTCCGGCGCATTGGTCTTCTCGGTACAGTGCGGCAGCAGCCGGTACGCCCCGGACACCCCGCCCGCGCCGGCCTCCGGCAGCACCTGCAACAGCCATTCCTGCGGCAGCGCGACCTTCGGCACATCGGTGAGCCCCGTCACCTTCAGGTATTCCTGCCGATACGTGAGCGTCATCGCCGGATCGAGGCCGACCAGCGCGACGCCCGACCGCGCGAGCGCGGCGAGTTGCGCGGCATTGCGGATCGCCGCCTTCTCGAACGCCTGCAGAAAGCCCTGCACATGCAGCGCCTTGCCGTTCGGCGCGAGCGGCGCGAGCCATACCTGAAAGCCCACGCGCGCCGCCAGCTCGATCAGCGTCGCCAGTTGCTCGGTATCGAAATAGCGCGTGAACGTGTCCTGCACGATGACGACGCTGCGCGCGCGCTGCGCGTCGCTCAACGCCGCGAGCGCGTGCGGGTCGGCCGGCGTCACGTGCCATTGCCGGATCACGGCCGCGAGATCGAAGCGGCTCAGCAGCGGGCTGTCGACCATGCCGACCTGGCGCTCCAGCAGCGCGCGCACCCACCGCGCCCGCATCAGCCCGTTGTACAGCGCAGGCACCCGCGCCATCCACGGCATCGTGAATTCGAGCGAACCGATCAGGTAGTCGCGCAGCGGCCGCTGATAGCGACGGTGATACAGCTCGAGAAAACGCGAACGGAACTCGGGCACGTTGACCTTGACCGGGCACTGCCCCGCGCACGACTTGCACGCGAGGCACCCGGCCATCGCGTCGTACACCTCGTGCGAAAAATCGGCCTCGCCGTTGCGCGCGGCGCGGCTGTTGCGCCAGCGCGCGGCAAGGCCGCTCAGGAACGGCTGCCGCGCGCGCGCCGCCGCGACGACGTCGACGCCGGCCTGCCCTTGCAGGCGCAACCATTCGCGCATCAGCGACGCGCGCCCCTTCGGCGAATGCACGCGTTCGCGCGTCGCCTTCCACGACGGGCACATCGCGTCGTCCGGATCGAAGTTGTAGCACGCGCCGTTGCCGTTGCAGTGCATCGCGGTGCCGTAGCTCTGCCACACGCGCTCGTCGATCTGCCGGTCGTGGTCGCCGCGCGTCGGCACTTCGTCGATCTTCAGCAGCCGCATCGTGTTCTCCGGCGGCGTCGCGATCTTGCCCGGGTTGAACTGGTTGTGCGGATCGAACGCGGCCTTCAGTTGCTGCAGCGACGGATACAGCTCGCCGAAAAAGACCGGCGCATATTCGGAGCGCACGCCCTTGCCGTGCTCGCCCCACAGCAGGCCGCCATGACGCTGCGTCAGCTCCGCCACCGCATCCGACACGGGCCGCACCAGCGCGGCCTGCCGCGGATCCTTCATGTCGAGCGCCGGGCGTACGTGCAGCACGCCCGCGTCGACATGGCCGAACATTCCGTACTGCAGCCCGTGGCCGTCCAGCAGCGCGCGGAATTCCGCGATGTATGCGGCGAGGTTCTCCGGCGGCACCGCGGTGTCCTCGACGAACGGCTGCGGACGCGCCTCGCCCTGCACGTTGCCGAGCAGGCCGACCGCGCGCTTGCGCATCGCATACACGCGCTTCACCGCATCGTCGCCGGCCGCGAGCGTATGGCCGAGCCGCTCCACGCTCGTATCGGTGCGCAGATGGTCGACGAACGCGCGCACGCGTGCATCGACTTCTTCCGCATCGTCGCCGCTGAATTCGATCAGGTTGATGCCGAGCGTCGGCCGCCGGTCGTCCTGCGGAAAGTATTCGGCCACGCTGCTCCACACGAAGTCCTTCATCGCGAGCATCAGCACCTTCGAGTCGACCGTCTCGATCGACAGCGGCTCGTGCTCGATCAGCGCGCGCGCATCGCGCAGCGCGTCCATGAAGCCCGCATAGCGCACGTTGACCAGCACCGAAACCTTCGGGATCGGCAACACGTTGAGCTTCGCCTCGACGACGAAGCCGAGCGAGCCCTCGGCGCCGCACAGCACGCTGTTCAGGTTGAAGCGGCCGTCGGGTTCGCGCAGGTGCGCGAGGTCATAGCCGGTCAGGCAGCGGTTGAGCTTCGGAAACTTCGCTTCGATCAGCGCCGCCTTGTCGTCGCTGATGCGTCGCGCGGTGCGGTAGACCTTGCCGATGCGGTCCTGCCGCGCACAGCGGCGTTCCAGCTCGTCGCTCGCGAGCGCGTCGCTGTGCAGCTGCTCGCCGCCCATCAGCACGAAGTCCAGCGCGAGCACGTGATCGCGCGTCTTGCCGTACGTGCAGCTGCCCTGCCCGCTCGCGTCGGTGTTGATCATCCCGCCGACGGTCGCACGGTTCGACGTCGACAGCTCCGGTGCGAAAAACAGCCCGTGCGGCCTCAGCGCCGCATTGAGCTGATCCTTGACGACGCCGGCCTGCACGCGCACCCAGCGCTGCTCGACGTCGATTTCCAGGATCCGGTTCATGTTCCGCGACAGGTCGACGACCACGCCGTCGGTCAGCGACTGCCCGTTGGTGCCCGTGCCGCCGCCGCGCGCGGCGACCGCGACATCGCGATACGCGGGTTCCGCGAGCAGCCGGGCCACCAGCCGGACGTCGTCCGCATGCGCGGGACAGATCACCGCTTGCGGCAGGCGCTGGTAGATCGAGTTGTCGGTGGCCTGGACCGTCCGGTTCGCATGGTCCGCGCGGATTTCCCCGGCGAATCCGGCGGCCCGCAGCGCGGCGAGAAAGTCACGGTACGCGTTCGCGGGCGGGCTGGCGGGGCGGGGCAACGGGGCGATCGACATGGGGTAAAGGCGCAAGGTGGGTGAACCGGTGTGTTCGCGTGCTCGGAAACATGAGTTTTGAGCAAGTTTCCACGCGACCGGGAATTCCAGTATCTTTGTAAATTCCCTGAGAAACAAACGAATTCTCGCCCGGCGAATATTGCATAAAACTCATGAATTACCGTCGCCTCACCCCGTCGATGTCGCTGCTGCTCGTGTTCGAGGCAGCCGCACGGCACGAAAGCTACACGCGCGCGGCCGAGGAACTGTCGCTGAGCCAGAGCGCGATCAGCCGGCAGGTCCAGACGCTCGAGGATCAACTCGGCGTGCCGCTGTTCCGGCGCGAGGGCCGTTCCGTGAAGCTGACCGAAGTCGGACGCCGCTACTTCGTCGAGCTGAGCGGCGCGCTGGGGCGCATCCGCGGCGCGACGCTGCAGGCGATGTCCCACCAGGCGGGCGCCGGCACGCTGCGGCTCGCGACGTTGCCGACGTTCGGCTCGAAATGGCTGCTGCCGCACCTGCACGACTTCTACGCCGCGCATCCGGGCGTGACCGTCCACCTTCATTCGCGGATCGGCGCGATCGATTTCCTCGACGACGACCTCGACGCGGCCATCACCGTCGGCGCGGACGACTGGCCCGGCCTGCACGCGCATCGGCTGTACAACGAGTTCCTGATCGCGATCGCGAGCCCCGACACGAGCAGCCGCCGCAAGGCCGCAGCACGCACGCCGGCCTGGGCCGCGCAGCAGACGCTGCTGGGCGTGACGAGCAACCAGCAGGCGTGGGCCGAGTGGTTCTCGCACTATCGGCTCGATCATCGCCAGATGCGGATCGGCCCGAGCTTCGAGCTGACGTCGCACCTGATCCAGGCCGTGCGGGCCGGGATGGGGATCGGGCTGGTGCCGAAGGTGCTGGTGGAAGACGAGTTGAGCCGCCACGAGCTCGTGTCGATCGGCGACGCGATTACCAGCCAGCGCAGCTATTACCTCGTCTACCCGCCGGGGAACGATACGCTGCCGTCGCTCGTCGCGTTCCGCGAATGGTTGCTGAAGTCGTGCTGACGCGCCGCGGGTAACGCCGCGATCCGGCGATCGCCGGTCAAGCGCGCCATTCGTCGAGAATCTGCTCGGCGAGGTAGTCGCACGGTGCGCGCGCGGACTGCGCACTGCGCGCGAGTACGACTTCGAGTTCCCCCAGCGGCGGCAACCCGTGGCTCTCCGAAAGCTGCACGAGGTGTTCGGGAACGCAGCAGCGCGCCAGCGGCGCGACGGCGAGCCCGGCCTCGACCATGCTGAGCAGCCCGAGGTAGCTCGGGCTTTCGTATGACATCCGGAACGGGATGTGCTGCCGGTTCAGCGCCTTGATCGCGTGATCGCGCGCCATGCTGCCGCCGTGCGTGAAAAAGGCCACCGGCAGCGGCCGCTCCTCCCAGACGTTCCGCTTCGGCGACCCGGTCCAGACGATCGGCTCCATCCGGATCAGCTCGCCAGTCACGCCCTTGATCCGCGTGAGACACGCGAGGTCGACCGTGTTGTCCTTCAGCATCGGCACGAGCGCGCTGCTCGGCTGGCCGATCACACGCAATTCCACGCGCGGATGCATCGCGGCGAATTTGCCGAGCACCTGCGGCAGCAGCGACGAAATGTAGTCGTCGGGCACGCCGATCGTCACGCGGCCGCGTATCTCCGGGCGCACGACCGACGCCCACGCCTCGTCGCGCATCGCCAGCATCCGGCGGCCGTATTCGGCGAGCGTCCTGCCGTCGTCGGTGGCCGTCACGTTGCGCGTATCGCGGATGAACAGCGGCTTGCCGAGCGCGTCTTCCAGCGCCTTGATCTGCATGCTCACCGCCGACGGCGACCGATGCACGGCCTGCGCGCCCTGCGCGAACGATCCGGATTCCGCGACTGCCACCACCATCGCGAGCACATCGAGGTCGAGCTTTTTCATTTCATTCAGAAAATCTGATCAATCGATTCAGTTTATCCCGTTTTACTGTTCACCTCCACGGCTGGACAATCAATCCCGTCAGCACTCGTCGCAGGAAGCGGAAAACATGCATACGTCCGGATCGCTCTACGGATTTCTCGCCATCGGCGGCATGCTCGCGGTCACGCCGGGGCCGAACATGGTCTACGTGATGTCGCGCTCGATCGCGCAAGGGCGCGCGGCCGGGCTCATTTCGCTGGCCGGCGTGATGATCGGTTACCTGTTCTACATGTTCGGCGCGGCGTTCGGCATCACGACGCTGTTCATGAGCGTGCCCTATGCGGGCAGCGTGCTGGGCGCGATCGGTGCGGCGTACCTGCTGTACCTCGCATGGCAGGCGGTCAGGCCCGGCGGGCGTTCGCCGTTCGAGGTGCGGGCGCTGCCCAACGAGCAGCCGCTGCGGCTGCTGGCGATGGGCGCGACGACCAGCGTGCTGAATCCGAAGCTCGCGATGCTGTTCGTGTCGCTGCTGCCGCAGTTCATCGACTACCGGCAAGGCAGCGTGTTCGGCCAGTCGCTGTTTCTCGGTTCACTGCTGATCGCCGCGTTCGCGTCGGCAAACGGGCTGGTCGCGATCTGCTCGAGCAGCATCGCGAAGTTCCTGCACGGGCGCCCGACGCTGCTGCTCGCGCAGCGCTGGGCAATGGGCCTCATCCTCGGCGGCCTCGGCGTGCAGATGGTTGTCGATGCATCGAAGATGGCGGGCGTGGCGTGACGGCCGCGCTCGAACGAGCGCTGCGCGACCTGTTCGACGAGGATCACGGCAACCTGTTCGAACGGATCGGGGACACCGTGATGCGCGTCGCGTTCGAATTCAGCCACCGCAGCCAGATCCAGGTCGCGCGGCTGCTCGGCATCAGCCGCAACGTGCTGCGCGCGCGACTGATTCGTGCGAAGGAGATCGCGGCGGCGAAGTAGCGGCATCCGGGGCGGGCCACCGCCCGTGGTACGGCACGATCGCGCCCGCGATCCGTGCATTGACGTCCCGACCTGATGTATCGTGGCGCGAAGCGCGTACACGTCGCCGCGTGCCGCCGGCGGTGCCGGCCATGCCGGCGACAGGGCGCCCGCACGATCATCCGCTGCACGAGAGCCGTCCGGCGCCCGCGCGGGCCCGACCGAGCCCCGTTCACCCGTCAGGAACCGTCGCCATGAAAAAGCTTGTGAACCGCCCGTCCGATGTCGTGCGAGAAATGCTGGAAGGCATCGCGCGGCAGTCGCCGCATCTCGCGATCCTCGGCGACGAGCACGTGCTCGTCCGCCAGCCGCTGCCCGAGCCGGCGCAGCGGCCCGTCGCCGTCCTTTCCGGCGGCGGCAGCGGCCACGAGCCCGCGCACGGCGGCTACGTCGGCGAAGGGATGCTGAGCGCGGCCGTGTGCGGCGAAGTGTTCACGTCGCCGTCCACCGACGCCGTGCTCGCCGCGATTCGCGCGAGTGCCGGCCCGAACGGCGCGCTGCTGATCGTGAAGAACTACACGGGCGACCGGCTCAATTTCGGGCTCGCCGCCGAGCTCGCGCGGGCGGAGGGCATTCCGGTCGAGACCGTCATCGTCGCCGACGACGTATCGCTGCGCGGCCGTGTCGAGCGCGGCCAGCGGCGCGGGATCGCCGGCACCGTGCTGATCCACAAGCTCGCCGGCGCGGCCGCCGCGCGCGGGCTGCCGCTCGCCCGCGTCGCGGGAATCGCGCGCGACGCGGCGGCCGAACTCGGCACGATGGGCGTCGCGCTCGACGGCTGCACGATCCCGGGCGCCGACAAATCGGGCTTCAGCCTCGCCGATCACGAGATCGAGCTCGGCCTCGGCATCCACGGCGAGAAAGGCGTCGAACGCCGCGCGCCGCTGCCCGCCGACGCGCTGGTCGACACGTTGCTGTCGAGCATCGTCGCCGATCTCGTGCTCGACAGCGGCGAACGCGTTGCACTGTTCGTCAACGGTCTCGGTGCAACGCCGGACATGGAACTCGCGGTCGTGCTGCGCGACGCGTACGACAACCTGAGCCGGCGCGGCATCGTCGTCGCGCGCGCGTGGGCCGGCACGTTCCTGTCGGCGCTGAACATGCCCGGCTGCTCGATCTCGGTGCTGCGGCTGAACGAAGAACGCGCGGCGCTGCTCGACGCGCCGACGCAGGCACGTGCATGGCCGGGCGGCGGCGCCGTGAACACGCATATCCGCGTGGCCGCGGCCGACTCGCACGACGCACCGCTGCCGCCGCTCGACGCGGCCGGCCGCGCGTGGGCCGCGCGCCTGCAGCCGGCACTGCACGCGGTCGCGCAGACGCTGATCGATCACGAGCAGACGCTGACCGACCTCGATGCGGCGGCCGGCGACGGCGATCTCGGCGCGAGCATGCTGCGTGCCGCGCAGGCGATCCTCGACCTGCCGGAAACCGCGTACGGCACGCCGGCCGGAACGCTCGCGGCGCTTGGCGCCGCGTTGCGCCGTGCCATTGCAGGCAGTTCGGGACCGTTCTATGCGACCGCGCTGGTGCGCGCGTCGCGCCGGCTGGCCGAGATCGCCGAGCCGTCGGCGCGCGACTGGGCCGCGGCGTTCCGAAACGCGGTGGATTCGATCAGCGAACTCGGCGGCGCGCACGCCGGCGACCGGACGATGCTCGATGCGCTGGTGCCGGCTGCCGATGCGTTCGACCGTGCACTCGACAGCGATCGCGATCCCGCGAGCGCATGGGCGGCAGCCGTCGAGGCCGCCGAACACGGCGCGCAGGAAACGGCGCGCATGACGCCGCGCGCGGGGCGTGCGAGCTATCTCGGCGAGCGGGCGATCGGCACGCCGGATGGGGGTGCCGTTGCAGTGTCGTACTGGTTGCGCGCGTTGCAGCCGCACGTGCGGTAAGCGGTGGCGGCGCGCGCGATGCGCGCCGCCAGCATCAACCTGCCGCGCGCGTCCCGGTTCGTCCCGGCAACAGCGCGGCGCCGATCGCGGCCATGCCGAAACTCGCGAGCCAGCACCAGTAACCGATTGCATCGAGATGCACCGGCTCGACCCCGCCGCCTTCGTTGACGACGATCTGATGCTGCGTCAGGAAGCTCAACCCGAACAGCAGCGCGAGTGCGGCCAGTGCGACCGCGTGCGCGCGCAGGCGCTTCACGGTCAGCCACCAGGCCGCGAACACGAGCGGGTTCGCGAGCCACGCGAAGATGCCGAAGAACACGCCCATCCAGCCGGTCAGCAGCACCTGCCAGCCATCGGCCCACGGATGCGGATCCGGCGCGCCCGTGCGAAACGGCGCGGTGAACATCGCGACCAGATAGAACAGCACGCTGAGCGCCAGCAACGATGTGACGGCGCGGCCCATTGGCGGGCGGGCGGATTCGGCGGACGAAGTCGTCGCGTTCATGATGGGTCAGGCGTTGGATCGCGTCGAAAGCAACGCCCGATGCGTTGCGTTCAAACGCCGTCGACCAGCACCGCGCGATAGCGCGCCCCCTTGAAACGGTGCTGGACGACGGTCTGGTAGTCGGGGCCGTGATACCACGCATGCGCGGCTTCCTTCGACGGAAACTCGACGATCACGACACCCTCAGGCCCTTCGCCTTCCAGCGTTTCCTGCGGGCCATAAGCGGCGAGTACCTTGACCGGATGACCGGCAAGCGTCGCGCCGACCTTGCTCTGGTAGACGTCGAGTTCGTGCTGATCCTGTGTGCTTTCCCGCGTAAACACGATGTAGGTTGCCAAGATGCATACCCCTTGTGCGATGGTTGGGAGATCGGACGCAGGTCGCCGTTCCGCCGGCTTCATGCGCCGCGCCGGCCGCGCGGCCGGTTGTGCGGATTATAGATGCGCGCCGGAAAAACGCACGATCCGATCGAGAGCGCGCCCGACCGGTGCCGTCAAACAACGGGCTGCGTGCCCGGCAGCGCGGCGCCACGAATCAGTTCTTTGCCCGTCCGGGCCGCGCGGATCACCAGTTGCACGTAACTGTTCGTCTGCCCATAAGGCGAGAAGAAACGCTCCAGCACCGCGGCAAACACAATCAGGCTTGCGTCCCGCATGGCTGCTTCGTCGACAGACAACACGATCTCTATGCCGCGTACGAACGACGGCGGTTGATTGTGCAATGACATCCACCTGATCGCCGGCTTGTAGGTCAGGTCCGTGATCGCATCGATGCAACGCTGTGCCGCCGTTCCGCGCACCGCGTGCAACCGCAGGAACGCCTTGAACGCCGACAGTCCATCACGCGTCAGATCGATCGGATGCGATGTCAGCGCGGAAAGCACGCGCCACAGCGCACCATCGCCACGCGGCAACTGAGCTGACAAGGTCGGTTGTGTCATCAACTGAATCGGACAGTCCACCGTCTTGCCTTCGAGCAACAGGTCCCCAAGCGGATTGCCGATCGGCAAGCGGGACGGCAGAGCGCGATTGGTCGCGATCGTCACGACGTCGAGTTGCGGCAGCGCGGACCGTGCCGAGTGACCGTCCAGCCCGACCAGAGACAGCATCGTGGCGGGTACCGTGTTCAGTCCTACGTCGCGATCCCGGAACGCGACCCAATACATCCGGGACGGGTCCGCCGGCCCGGCGTGGCTGAATGCCTGATACGGCGCGACCGGTATGCGCGGTGTCTCGTGTTCGGTCAGCGGCTTCGGCCTTTTCCCGTCTCCCTGATCTTTGGTCTGCTCGCTCAGATAAACGGCTTCGATCGAATACGCATCGAGCGGAGCATGCGCAGTCAGCGGCACGGGACGAACGGGATATGCCGCCGCTCCCGTCAATACGATCGGTGTCGCGGGCCGAGGAAACAGGTTGATGACCGGCGTACAGAACAGCTTGAATGCGTTCGCGTCCACCGACTCGAGCATCTGCGCCGTATACGAGTCCGGCGATGTGTCGCGCAACACGACATGCAGCGTCAATGCTTGGGCTTCGGGCGCGCGCGCCGCCCGACGTACGCGACCGATGTCGAGGTCGACGAAGTCGAACATCTCGGGAAATGCGAAGTACTCGAGCAACGAGCGTAACGCCGGTGCCTCGCCGCGCGACGCCGGACTGGCCGGCAACAAACGTTCGTTGTCGGCAAAGCCGACTGACTCGAATGGCACTTTCGACAACGCGGTCCACCGGCGGCTCTGGTCAACCTCCACATACGCTGCCGCAGCGCGCAGCAGCAACGCATCGACCAGCGCCGCGACGAGCGGGCGATCTCCCGTGACGTGCATGCGCACCGGGCCATCCGGTATCGCGGAAGTGAACCGGCCGGTTGCCGCGCGAAATGTGATCGACACGATGCCGGTCGCGTCTGCGGGAAGTTTGGCGGCCGACGGCGCGAGCGTCGCCGGTGCATACTGCGCCGACACGATCTGCAGCGGCGTGAGCGTCACGTCATAGGCCGACCGGAACCGCACGGGTGCCGTGCGCGCATTCAGCGGTGTGCCGCGCGGGACGACAAGCGGCGCCGTCAACTGCCCGACCAGCGCAGCCGGTTCGAATCGGGCGATCGCGCATGATGGCACGACACGCAGGTAATGCGGATGAACGACTTCGAGCAACGCTTCGGTGAATTCCGGAAAGTCGTCGGCCAGTTTCGAGTCGAGGCGCGCGGCGAGGAACGAGAACGTCTGGATCAGTCGTTCCACATGGAGATCATCGGCTTGCCCACCCCGGATGCCAAGTCGCGCCGCGATCTTCGGATAGCGCACGGAAAATGCGGCGAGAGCCCGCGCAAACAACCCGAGTTCGTGTTCGTAATGCGACCGCAGTTCATCCATCCGGCGATAGCCTCGGTCGGTCGCACCGCACGCGGTTGGCGGGCCGCGCTGCGCAGGTTGGCTTGCGAGTACCGCGAAGTATCCTCGGCGCGACAACACCACTGCGATCATGCGTTGTCGCCATCCATGGCACATTCCTCATGCGAACTGTCATCCTTCCGTTGTGCCCGGTTATTCGATCGATGAAATCAAACGCGCACCGCATTCCGTCGGATCGTTGTCGAACGCGATCGCAGTACCGTGATGATTGCGTGTGCTGTTTTCCGGGAGTATCCGGAACTGGCCGCCGCACTTCGGACATTCCGTCAAATCCCCCGCCTGCGCGACGGGGATGCCCTGAGCCTTCAGGTCGTCGCTCGCGGAAATCACGTGGCCACCGTGGGTGGTCTTGTCATGCAGGCGGATCACGCCGCGCCCGTTTTCGTCTTTCATCGAAGCTCCATCGTCATGCAGTGCGTGCGGTTGGTTTGTCGAGCCAGGCCGCTGCGTTTTGCTCGCCGTCCGCTTCTCCGGTCCAGTTGCGGGCCCGCGACTTGGGATCGTTCGGGTACTCGCCACGCTGCTGAGCCAGAACCGTGTCGCCCCAACCGACTGGTGTACCGGGGCGGGGTTCTGCGTAAGGATCGTCGGAGGCAACCGCCGAGATTTGTTTGATCGTGTCGGGCCACACTGGGGCGCGGCAAGTTGCGTTCGCCACGAAACGCATGACCGTGAAGACCAGAATCAACGGCATCATCAGCAAGCGGATCGCCATCGGCGCTTGCATCCCGAAGCCGTACAGCGAAAACAGGAATGATTCGCGCAGCGTCTCATGCTGCGTGTGGAACAGCATCGGCTTGGGCAGACCGTTCGGCCCGTCGTTCATGTACGCGCACCAGTAGTTCCACTGCGCGAGCGCCATTTCGACTTCGCGCTTTCCAGCCCATTCCCGGCCGATCGAGAACACACGCGTGACGTTACCGTGGTCGTCGACCGTGTAGTGGCGAATGTGGAAGACCGTGCCGAAGGATGTGTCCTCGCGATGCAGGCAGAAGATCGACTCTTCGGTCCACGGTGCCTCCCAAACCACGTCACCTTCACCGGCCTTCCCGAAAAAGCGCCGCGCACGCATCGCGTACAGCTTGCGTGCTTCGCGGTGGAAGCGGATTGGGCGATAGCACAGGCCAAAGAATAGGCCGCGCCCGAGTTTCCAGACAATCGTGCCGAAAATGATTACCGGGAGAAGCGCTATGCAATTAAATACAAACATCCAAAACGCAGGCGCCGGATCGGCATGCGTCAGCAAATAAATATACGGACCAATCCCGATACATAGGAGGGCTAGCGCCACTCCGGTCGCGAACCACTGCTTCTCGAGAAAAGATGGTTCGATCACGTCCATGTAGGTTGAGTTAACGCTGAACGTCGATCCGAAATCTTTGACGTCCGGACCTACGGAACGATTTGTTGGCAGTCGATGTGTCATGTCCCACACCGGTATCGGCTGACCGATACATTTCGTCATTACTCGTTCGTCCATGCGTCAGCCTCTTGCCACGGAATCGAACACGTCCGTGCTGTCTCGAACGAGTCGCCATGGTCCTCGACGCTAAACCGGCGGCATGGACCCCGTTTGATTTGCATTCCTTTCTTCACACAGCGCGTGGCGGTTTGTCGAGCCAGACCGCTGCGTTTTGCTCGCCGTCCGCTTCCCCGGTCCAGCCTCGAGCCCGCGATTTGGAATCGTTTGGGTACTCCCCACGCTGCTGAGCCAGAACCGTGTCGCCCCAACCGACTGGTGTACCGGGGCGGGGTTCTGCGTAAGGATCGTCGGAGGCAATCGTCGATATTTGTTTGATCGTGTCGGGCCATAAAGGGGCGCGGCATGTAGCGTTCGCCACGAAACGCATGATCGTGAAGACCAGAATCAGCGGCATCATCAGCAGGCGGACCACGATCGGTGCTTGCATCCCGAAGCCATACAGCGAAAACAGGAACGATTCGCGCAGCGTCTCGTGCTGCGTGTGGAACAACATCGGCTTGGGCAGACCGTTCGGCCCATCGTTCATGTACGCGCACCAGTAATTCCACTGCGCAAGCGCCATTTCGACCTCCCGCTTTCCGGCCCATTCCCGGCCGATCGAGAACACACGCGTGACGTTACCGTGGTCGTCGACCGTGTAGTGGCGAATGTGGAAGACCGTGCCGAAGGATGTGTCCTCGCGATGCAGGCAGAAGATCGACTCTTCGGTCCACGGTGCCTCCCAAACCACGTCGCCTTCACCGGCCTTCGCGAAAAAGCGCCGCGCACGCATCGCGTAAAGCTTGCGTGCTTCGCGGTGGAAGCGGATTGGGCGATAGCGCAAGCCGAAGAACAGGCCGCGCCCGAGTTTCCAGGCGATTCCACCGAATACTAGTACGAATGATAAGGCCATCAAATCGGCCACAAACAATATAGAAGCAGAAGCGTCGTCGGTGTGAGTATAGTTGTACATATATGGGCCGTATAAGGCAGCCATAAATACAACAAACACCCCGGTAATAAACCACTGCCTATTCAAAAATGACGGTTCAATCACATCCATGTAGGTAGAATTAATGCAGAACGTCGACCCGAAGTCTTGGACGTCTGGTCCGACCGATCGGTCAATCGTCAGACGATGACTCAGATCCCATTCCGGCACCGGCTTGCCAATACATTTCTTCATTACTCGTTCATCCATCTGTCAGCCTCCTGCCGCTGAACTGAAAGCCTTGAGCTCGGCCTCCAGCGAATCATAATGTTCTCCCTTACTGAATTTGCAATGCGACACCCAGTCCTTAAGGGCTGACGCCTTGAAAATTGCGATCGCGATACCTACAAGAATGGAGAGAATCAAGGCAGGCCAGAAGAGCGGAAGACTAAAGAGTGCTGCTGCGGCAACATATATGCCGAGCGCTCCACTCAGGTTGTAAAGCACCCACAGGTTAGTCTCCTTATTGCGATACGCCTCAGGAGCATTTTTGAGTAGATCCAACCCAGCCAACATCAACCCCGCGACCGCCCCCAAGCCACGCCCAACCGTCACACCCACCCCCGCCCATTTCCCGGCCCACCCCTTCATCAGATAGGCCGACAACGGATGAGCCGGCGCCTTCAACGCCGTTTCCGATGAGTATTCAATGACGCTCCCGACGACCGCGATGACGGCGCCGATCGACTTCCAGCCGGTTTCCCCTTCATTGAACTGATCGCTGCCGCGCCAATCGTTAGCCGCGAGCACAAGGGTTGCGAGCTGGAAGATCACGGTCGCGACACCCAGGTTGAAGTCGGTCGACGAACCGAGCCATTTTTTCGCCGTATCGACACCCGGCACGCGTACGGCCTTGATTGCGCCGGCGTCCAGCTTCCCGTTCCGGACCAGCGCATCGACGTCCATCTCGTATACGACAACATTGGGATCGACCGGCGGTGCCGTTCGCATGACCTGCTTCCCGACCTGGGTCGCCGAAGCACGCTGTTCGGTTCGGTTACCGTCCAGCTTGACGCCCAGCACACGCGCCTGCTGCAACGCCCAGTCGCGAATCGCGAGCTTGCTGACCTGCGACGGCTTGAGCCGGACACCGGCCTGGATCGAGAGGCGGATGGTCACGAAACCGAGCGCGGCACCGCGCGTGCCTTTCGCGAGTACGCCAACGATGTGATTGCCGGTCGTCACGATCAACCGGTCGCGCAAATTGGCCGCGTTACCAAGCTTCTCGATCTTCTTGAAAGCTTCCTTGTAGAGATTCAGGAATTGCTCGTACTGGATGTCCGATTTGTGTACCTGTGCATCCGCGGCCTTCATCAACGCGTCCTGGTTGAACAGCAGCGCGCGCACGTACAGATTCCGGACATTCGCGGCCTGACCGTTCAACCACTCGTCGAGCACTTTCGTGCAAGCCTCGGTGCCGACGGCCGCACCGATCACCTGTGCGCACGACTCGCTGTACGCATAGCCGCTGCGCAAATCGTTGGAATCGTGGACCCCGACCATCCATTCGGCGAGCAACGGCGATTTCAGCCAGTCGGCATGCGCTTGCACCAGCGGCAACCATTTCGGTTTGAACGCGTCGAGCGCTTGCTGATACTCCTGCGGGAAACGCTTCAGCGCGTCTTCGTCGAGCACGCTGGTTCGCTTGCCATCGGGTCCGATCTTGGTCGCCGCATCCTCCCATGCGTCGTTCGCCGCTTCGTCCTGGGTAGCCGGAATGTTCTCCGCCTTGCGCGAGACCTCCTTGGCCGCCTGATCGAAATCGCCTGTCTTGACCCACGCACGCACCAGGTTATAGAGTCCGGCCGCATCGGGAATGCCGCGCTGACCGGCCTTCATGTTCGCGATATTGGCATCCGCGACGGTTTTCGATACGCCGTACGTGAAGCCGGTCACGGCCCTTGCATTGGCGCGGATGCCGGCTTCGGCCCGCTCGAGCAGCTGTGCCGACGTCCACTTCCAGTACATCTGCTCGTCGAAACCGTTGTCCAGAGTCGGGACCGTCAACTCGGCCAGATCGTTCGTGATCCCGACGGGATCATTGACCGCCACGACGAAGCCCTTCTTGCCGGGCGATGCCGCCATGGCTTCGCCGATACGCTTCGCGACATCCTTGCGACGTTGCTGCGTCTCGCTTTTCGGATCGCGATTGCTGAAGCCGAACGCAGCCTTCATCGCAGATTCGTCCATCGACAGATGCGCAATCTTGCCCCGTGTCGCCTCGAACTCGCCGGTATCGGCAGCGCTACCGGCGACCATCGCGGGAATGTCGATGCACTGCATGTGCTGCTTGCGCCATGCCGGGCCCGCTTGTACGTCGAGCGCCTTGTCGACCAGCGCCTTGGTCCATAGCACGTTCGACCAGCCGATCCACAGCTTGGTCGCTTCGTCGCCGCCGGGCGTGTGTTCAACGTCGACGCAGCGACCGAGCGCCTCGAAGCGAAAGTCGCCGTTGTACGCGCATCCCTGCGTCTGCATTTGTTCCGCGCCTTCCGACGGTGGTGTCGAGCCGGGCGGAAAGCTCCACAACATGCCATTGTCCAGCACCATGTACGCGCGCAGTCTCCGGCGCTTTTCATCAAACGTATACAAGTAGCCGGGGCGAAGCGCACGAAGCGCATATTTGGCGGTGCCGATCGATTGAGGCGCACGGCCGTCGATCCTGAAATTGCCCGACAATGCCGGGGCCTTCGCCGCGCCGCGCGGACTGGCGACCGCGTAACGCGTGGGATAGATCAGCAACGACTGACGATCACATAAGGGGCAAGTCGCCATTTCCGGTTCCTTCTGCGTTAGGCATTTCGCGAATGGCGCGAGGGTTCAAGGGAAGCGAAGTCATCGGGCGTGAAGCGCATCACGATGTCGGGCCAGGTGATCTCGCCAGCGGCAAGGAGCGGCCATCCGTCGACGAGTGTCGGATGTCGTTCGAATGCCGGCCCGTACTTCACGCAATGCCATGCGTAGTCCGTCAGGGCATCGTCATCGGTAAGGCCGTGTCGCATTGCGTCGCTCAAGATCCGGTCCAGCTCGGACGGCAGAAGTGCGGCATCGTCGACCGACGGCACCGGCAAACGGTTGAGGACCTGCGTCATGACCTCGCTACGATTCAGGCGCAGCCACTGTTCGGCGGTCGGCCATGCCGGCACATGGCCCTCGAGCGCGTCTGCCGCGATGCCCGGCCCTCGCATGGCCCACCGATGTCCGGCCCATGCAAACTGCCAGGTCCGGATCGGACCGAGCAATGCCTGTCGCTGCGCCGGTTCGAGAACCGTGAGCGCCAGGGTCAGCACGCGTGGATCGTAGTAACGCCAGAACACCGGCTTGCCGTCGACACCCGGGCCGACGAGATAGCGGGCGACGTGCTCGGCGAGCACGTCGATGCCGTCATCGCTGTCGAGCCACGCGCAAACGACCGGAGGGCGCTCGGCGTGAGGCTCGGCCTGCCAGACATCGGTCGCTGCGGCTCGGGCTTGCTCATCCAGCTCGGCGAGCGCGATCAGTCGCGGCATCAATTCCTCGCGATGCGCCAGCACACGTGGCGTACAAGGACGCATGTCCAGTTCGGCCAGTGCAGGCGCTTCAATCAGCGTAGCGGGTTCGATCAACAGAAACCCGTGCGTCAACGGTTCACGCACGTCGACGACCGCTTGCATCGGTAGAGTCGTGGATCTCATCGCGACTACGACAGTGCAACTGCCGCGCTGCCGGCCTGCGCTGCGCCGTTCGTCAATGATGAACACAGGTCCGCGCCGGGGAATTGCGCAGGAACGCTCTGCGGGCCCACCGTGTCGTGACTGCCGGCGTGGATCCGGTTCTCTCCTGGGGTGTAGCCGACGATGCCTTGCGCACTGACCTCGAGTCGACTGTTTCCCGCGGTCAGGCGAATGCCCTGTTTCGCGGTGATATTGATCCAGTCCGTTGTGCTGATGATGGACAGCACCTTCTTTGCCAGTAGCTCGAGTTCATCGTTTTGCGCGTGGATCTGGACCTTGCCGCTCGCCGCGATCAGCTTCATGCCCATCTTGTGCACGAACAACGAGAACGTGTCCGAGATGCTCGCCAGGAACGATTTGCCGGTCGCGACCGACAGCGTGTCGCCGGCCGTCACGGCGACGTGTTGGCCGCCGGTGACGTGGGCCGTACCCGGCGTCGTGACGGCTATGCCGGCAGCCCCTGCCAGCAGCAGTTGCGCTTCGTCCAGTTCGGGAAAGCTGCCGTCGCCGCCGTTCCCGCTCGCTCCTGCTCCCTGAATGCCGTCGACCTGCGACTGGAGCGCATCGGCAATTCTGGATTGGTCGGCACCGTTCTCCTGCGCCTGGTGGTGCTGCGCCAGTTTGCCGAGTTGTCCGTGCAGCGTCTGCGCCTTCATCAGGCGCGCCGCCGGTTCGCCGACGTCCGAAAGATGTCCCTTCGCCATCGGGCGCACCTCGGTGCTGATCACCATGCCCTTGCCGGACCGAATCGCGCCCACTTCGTCGGTGCGCAGTTCGAAACCCTCACCCCGCGCATCCTGTCGGCCCTGCCAATCCTCGATACGGGTAATCTTGCCCAGCGAAAGCTGGCTCGACGCATGATCGGACCGCAACTGCGCCTGAATGGCATTCGCGGTGTCGTCGAAAATCAGGTGGTTGCTGCGGCCTGCCGATGCATTTCCGTCCGCACCGCCGAGTTCCCGGCTGCGGATCCCCATCAGCGCGCTTTGCTCCGGCAGCTTCCAGGACGGCTGATTGCGCGCGTTCATCACGCGGCCCGTGATGATGGGATGGTCCGGATTCCCGTCCAGCCATTGCACGATCACCTCGGACCCGATCCGCGGCAACGCCGCGATCCCCTGACTGCCACCGGCCCACCCGCTGGCGACGCGCACCCACGTCGTGAACTTGCCTTCGCGATCCCAGTGGAACTGAATGAGGACGCGGCCATGTTCGTCGGTATGGATGCTGGTTCCCGACTGGCCGACGACCGTAGCCGTTTGCGGCGCGAGTATCCGGGTATCGACGCTGTTGAACCGGCGCCCCGGTCGCCACGGCGTCGCCTTGCGAACGCACGTGAATTCATTGCGATACTCCGCAGGCACACTGGTGCCAGCCAGATAATTGTTCGTCGCGACGTGGCGCACCGACACAATCAGATATTCGTCATCCTGCTGATTGCGGCTCAACGCCGATCCGTAATGGTCGGTCAGCCGAAACCATCGACCCGGCATCACGAAGCGGTTATTGCCCTTGGCATCGAATCGTTTGATCGTCGCGCCGATTTCTTCCATGCGACGATTCGCGACCTGATAACCGTGCTCCATGTTCCGATAACCGTACGCGCCTGCGTACTCGTTCCATTCCAGTACCGGCAATGCGGCGTCCGGCTCGGACAGGCTGGTTTGAACATGAGTGGGAGTCGGCGTCTTGAAGTCGAAACGTGAAAACTCGGTGTGGTTCGGAGTGGTTTGCTGGTGCGCGGACCAACTCACGATACTGTCCGCCTCTTCCGGCCCCATGCCGTTATGGAAGCGGATATCCCGAGTCCTGCCGTCGATCTCCGGCGCGGCCCGCGTGGGATCGGAAACAATCAGTTTGTGCGAGTCGGCAGTGTGTTCGTACCAGTAGACGAGTCCTGCATGCTCCCAGCGCCGATGGACGTAATTGTGGTCGTCCTCGTCGAACTGGCAGGCCATCGTCAACGGCGGATCGTCTTCCCTGACTTGCCATGTCCAATCGGACAGCACACCGTAGTCCTGGAAAACGGTTGCGGTCTGGTCGTGCAGATTCTGGTCGAGAAACAGGCGATTGTGCTGGCCAAACTTGAGATAGTGCAGCCACGGGCCGATCACTGCTTCGTAGAACGCGCAACCGCCATCGGTCTTGACGTGCCGGAAAGTGAAAATGTAGCCGTTGAAATACCGGTGGCTGCCGTCGTTGCGCAGCAGGCGAACCGTCACTCGCTTGCCGATGAAATCCTTCGGCTCGAGCAGCGCGTTGTCCGACAGGATCTCGATCCTGAACTGAAAATCTCGCGACAGCGATTCCGTTCCTTCAATGCCGTTCGGCAGCAGGAGCCGGTAAGGCGCTTCGTCGTGGAACGTCAACTGCAGCAGGCGGTGGCGTTGGGACTCGAGCGCCAGCCCTCTCAGGTCTTGTGCTGAATTCGACATGGTTGTTGTTCGGTATCCCTCGATCCGGGCATTCTATAATGTTTTTGTAATATTTCAGAATGCATTTGGAAAGAATTGGGTGCGGAACAGGTCGACCCATGGGAACAGCGCATCCTGCGTCGGACACCTGCCGCCAGTGAATGTCAACGATTGAAACGCCGATCGCTTTCGCACGACTCAATGTCGACGTCAGCGCTACGCAGCCACGCCGGCAAACCGTCATCCGCCGCACGGCAACACGCCGCCCCTCACGTCGTCCCATGACATCAGCCATGCCAATTGGCGGGATTACCATGATCGCCGTCGGCGCCCGCCCAGGTGCATGCCGATAGCAAGAATTGCTGTTGCGATGCGTGCCATCTCGTTGCATCGTCCGCCCGGTCGTTCGTCGACGAACGGAAGGACGCGCGTCACGCGAGCGTCGCGGTGGCCTGCATCGTCAACCAGCCGTCGCGATCCTTCGCCCACAGCTCGATCGTGCTGCCGTCTTCCGACGGCTTGCCGCACAGCGTGAACGGCTGCCCGTCGAAGGTCGGGCGCACCGCGCGGAATGCGAAGCTCGCGAGCGTCGCGTCGGGCCGTTCGCGGTGCACGAGATCGACCAGCAGCGTCGCAATCAGCGGGCCGTGCACGACGAGCCCCGGATAACCTTCCTCCTGCATCACGTAGCTGCGGTCGTAGTGGATGCGGTGACCGTTGAAGGTCAGCGCCGAATAGCGGAACAGCATCACCGCGTCGGCGGTGACGGTGCGCGCCCACGTTTCGCCCACGGGCGCCGCGATCGGCTTCGGCGCGCTCGCGCCCGGTTGCGGCGCGTCGCGATAGACGATGTCGTGCTCTTCCTCGACGCACAGCTCGCCGTCACACTCGATCCGGTGCTGCACCGTCACAAACACGAGCCGGCCGCTGCGGCCCGTCTTGTCCTCGATGTTCGCGATCGTCGATTCGCGCGTCGCGCGGTGCCCCGCGCGCAGCGGCGCATGGAACGTCAGGCGGCCGCCCGCCCACATCCGGTTCGGCAACGGCACGGGTGGCAGGAAGCCGCCGCGCCTGGGGTGGCCGTCGGGGCCGATCTCGGCCAGCGGCGCGACGGGCAAGAAGTAGAGCCAGTGCCACAGCGGCGGCACGACATCGCCGGGCGACGGGCGATCGAGCGTGGCGGCCAGCGCGTTCAGTGGAAACGCGGTGATGTCGTCGCCAAGCGTTTCGGTCTTGCCGAGCCATGCGTCGATCGACGCGGCGGTGGGCGGGGAGGATGAGGTAGACACGTGCGGAATCTCCGTTGCGATTGCCATGGCCCTAATATGCACGCCATGCGCCGTTTCGCGAAGTCAGTTTTCCCGAACCCCTGCTTCGCGTTTCCCTGACACGCTGCCCTGCCCGACGGATCTCGTCTGACCATTCAATATAGTCGCCGCGCATGCCGCGTGCGCCGCCCGCCCCCAACCTTACAGCTTGACCCGTGCCGGCACGCCGCCTAAATTGCTTCAAACGGCCCGGCCGGGCCACGCGCGACATGACAGGCGGGTGACAAAAACCGATAGTTTGCTATCGAATGTTTTTGCCCCTATCATCTCGCCCATGACCAATCTGCACGATCTCCGTCTCGCCGTCAGCAGCCTGCTCGTGCTGTCCGCGCGCAAGTGGCGCCGTACCAGCGACGGCGTGCTGAACGCGTACAACGTGTCCGAAGCCTGCGCGACGCCGCTGCTGATCGCCGGCCGCCTCGGCGAAGGCGTGCGGCAAGGCACGCTCGCCGAACACGTCGGCATCGAAGGGCCGTCGCTCGTGCGCTTGCTCGACCAGCTGTGCGCGGCCGGCCTCGCGCGCCGCGACGAGGATCCGCATGACCGCCGCGCGAAAACGATCTCGCTGACGGCCGCCGGCCGCGCGGTCACCGCGAAGATGGAGGAAGACCTGCGCGTGCTGCGCGCGCAGGTGCTCAAGGGCGTCACCCGCGCCGATCTCGAAACGACGTTGCGCGTGCTGAACGCATTCAACGCATCCGACGCGGTGCACCCGCCCCACGCCGCCGATTCCACGCCATGACCTACCCGAGCCTTCGCGACTGGCTGTTCTCGGGCAAGACCTTCGCCGCGTCGATGCTGGCGTTGTACCTCGGCCTCTATTTCCAGTTGCCGCGCCCGTACTGGGCGATGGCGAGCGTCTACATCGTGTCGAACCCGTTCGTCGGCGCGACACGCTCGAAGGCGCTGTATCGCGCGCTCGGCACCGCGCTCGGCGCGGCCGCCGCGATCCTCTTCGTGCCGCCGTTCGTCGAGACGCCGCTGCTGTTCGCGATCATCGTCGCCACCTGGTGCGGCACGCTGCTCTACCTCGCGATCTCCGATCGCACCGCGCGCAGCTACGTGTTCATGCTCGCCGGCTACACGATGCCGCTGATCGCACTGCCCACCGTGACCGATCCGTCCACGGTATTCGACGTCGCGATCGCCCGCACCGAGGAAATCGTGCTCGGCATCGTGTGCGCGAGCGTGGTCGGCAGCGCCGTGTTCCCGAACCGGCTCGCGCCGACGCTGATCGAACGCACCGACGCATGGTTCAAGGACGCCGCGTTCTACGGCCGCGAAACGCTGTCCGGGCACATCGCCGGCAAGGCGCTGTCGGCGTGCCGGCAACGCCTCGCGATGACGATCAACGGCCTCGAGTTCCTGCTGAGCCAGTTGAGCTACGACCATGCGCATCCGCGCATCCTCGCGCGCGCGCAAGCGCTCGCGGGCCGGATGCAGTTGTTCCTGCCGCTGATGTCGTCGCTCGCCGATCCGCTGATCGCGCTGATGCGCGACCTGCACGTGCGCCCGCCCGCGCTCGACGCACTGCTGGCCGACGCCGCGAAATGGTTCGACGCGCCGCTGCCGGCCGTGAAATCCGGCACCGACGGCGACATGGCCCACGACCCGGTCGCGGACAACCTGCGCGAGCGCATCGCCGCGCTGCAGCCCGCCGACAGCGCGCTGACGAGCTGGGACGGCGCGCTGCTGTCGAACGCGTTGTGGCGGCTGCGCCAGGTCATCGACATCTGGCAGGACTGCCGTTCGCTGCGCGCGCTGATCGCGAACGAGTCGGGCGTCTGGCAGCCGCGCTACCGGCACTGGCGGCTCGGCGGCACCGAACGCTTCTTCGATCGCGGGATGATGCTGTTCTCGACGCTGACCGTGATGCTTGCCATCGTGTTCGCGTGCTGGCTGTGGATCTCGTCCGGCTGGCACGACGGCGCGGCTGCCGTCACGCTCGTGGCCGTGTCGTGCAGCTTCTTCGCCGCGCTCGACGAACCCGCGCCGCTGGTGTTCAAGTTCTTCCTGTCGACCGCCGCGAGCGTCGTGTTCGCGGGCCTGTACCTGTTCGTCGTGCTGCCGCACGTGCACGACTTCGCGATGCTCGTGCTGATGTTCGCGGGCCCGTTCATCCTGATCGGCACGCTGCTGCCCCGCCCGCAGTTCAACATGGTGACGATGCTCGTCGCGGTGAACACGGCCACCTTCATCAGTATCCAGAGCGCGTACGAAGCCGACTTCTTCGTGTTCCTGAACAGCAACCTCGCCGGCGTAGCCGGGCTGCTGTTCGCGTACCTGTGGACACGCGCAACGCGGCCGTTCGGCGCGGAACTCGCGGTGCGGCGCCTGCTGCGCTCGGGCTGGGAAGACGTCGTGCGCTCCGCGTCGACGCAGCCGCTCGACGACCAGCGCAACCACGCATCGCGAATGCTCGATCGCGTCACGCAACTGCTGCCGCGTCTCGGCGCATCCGACGACCACCGTCACCCGTCGATCGAAAGCTTCCGCGACCTGCGCATCGCGCTGAACGCGCTCGACCTGCGCCGCGCGCGCCGCCGGCTGTCGGGCGACGTGCCCGACGCGATCGACCGCGTACTGGCCGGCGTCACCGACCACTACGCGCGCTGCGCGGCCGCGAACGCGCGCCAGCCCGCGCCGCCGGCGCTGCTCGTGTCAATCGACGACGCGCTGCACCGCGTGGCCGGCCGCAACCTGCCGGGCGCCGCACCGGCCGACGGCGGCACGGCACCCGCAGCGCCGGCCACGCCCGCGACGCACCGCCGGCTGCGCGATACGCTGCACGCGCTCGTCGGCCTGCGCCTGTCGCTGTATCCGGCCTCGGCCGCGCAAGCGCCGCAGGCACCGGACGGAGCACGCGCATGACCCGGCTTTCCAACCTGTCTTTCCGAGCGCGACCATGATCGGCGAAATCGACATCTTCGGCGTATTCGTGCCGGCTCCGCTCGTGCTGATGCTGATCGCCTACCTGATCAACATCGTCGTGCGCGCGGTGCTCGAGCGCGTCGGCTTCTACCGCCTCGTCTGGCACCGTTCGATCTTCGACCTCGGCATCTACGTGTTCGTGCTTGCCGCCGTCGTGATCGTTTCCCACCATCTCGTGGCTACCTAACGTGAAAAAATCCTGGCTTTCGGCAGGACAAATCCTGCTCACCCTGATCGTCGTCGTCGTGGCCGGCCTCGTGCTGTGGCGAATCATCAACTACTACATGTTCTCGCCGTGGACGCGCGACGGGCACGTGCGCGCCGACGTGATCCAGGTCGCACCGGACGTGTCGGGCCTCATCACGTCGGTACAAGTCGCCGACAACCAGGAGGTCAGGCGCGGCCAGGTGCTGTTCGTGATCGACCAGGCCCGCTACACGCTCGCGGAGCGGCTCGCCGAAGCGACGCTCGCGCAGCGTCGCGCGACCCTCGCACAGGCGAAACGCGAATACGCGCGCAACCTGCAGCTCGGCAACCTCGTCGCGAGCGAACAGGTCGAGGAAAGCCGCACGCGCGTCGAACAGGGCGAGGCCGCCGTCGCCGATGCGCAGGTGTCGCTCGACACCGCGAAGCTGAACCTGCAGCGCACGACGATCGTCAGTCCTGTAGACGGCTACCTGAACGACCGCGCGCCGCGCGTCGGCGAGTACGTGCCGGCCGGCCGCGCGGTGCTGTCGGTCGTCGACCGCAATTCGTTCCGCGTCGACGGCTACTTCGAGGAAACCAAGCTGCGCGGCATCCATATCGGCCAGCCGGTCGACATCATCGTGATGGGCGAACCGCATTCGCTGCGCGGGCACGTGCAGAGCATCGTCGCCGCGATCGAGGATCGCGACCGCACGCAGGGCGCGAACCTGCTGCCGAACGTGAACCCGGCATTCAGCTGGGTGCGGCTGGCGCAGCGCGTGCCGGTACGTGTCGTACTCGACGAGGTACCCGACGACTTCCGGATGATCGCAGGCCGCACCGCGACGGTTTCGATGCGCGAATCCGACACGCGCCGCCACGACAAAGCGAAGCCGGCAGCCGGTGCGTCGGCCGCAACTGCCGGCGCGACGTCCGCAGTCACGCCGGTTTCGAAGGCTTCCGGTGCGGCCGCCAGCTCAGCGGGAGCATCGCAATGATGCGGCACGGTCTGCGCCTCGCGGCAGCGCTCGCGCCGCTCGCGCTCGCCCTCGGCGCGTGCAAGTCTGTCGGCCCCGATTACACGCTGCCGCAACAGGCATACGTGAATGCGCCGCTCGCGAACCACGCGCTCGACGACGCGAACGACACGCTCGTATCGCGTGACGCCGTGCCCGGCAACTGGTGGCAGTTATACGACGACCCCGTACTCGACGCGCTCGTGCGCAGCGCGCTTAAGTCGAACACCGACCTGCGCGTCGCCGCGGCCAACCTCGCGCGCTCGCGCGCGGCGCTGGAAGTCGCGAACCAACAGGGCGGGTTCTCGGGCGGCGCGGAGGCGGCCGTGCAACGCGCGCAGGAATCGGCTGAACAATTCCTGCTCGAAAACAAGCTGCCGGTCGTCAACGAAGGTACGGTCGGCATCAACGTGTCGTACGAGATCGACCTGTTCGGCAAGCTGCGGCGCGGCGTCGAAGCCGCCCGTGCGGACAGCGAAGCCGTCAGGGCAGCCGGCGACCTGGCGCGCATCACGGTCGTCGCCGACGTCGTGCGTGCGTACGTCGAATCGTGCTCGGCCGGCGACGAGCTGGCGATCGCGAAGCAGTCGCTCGCGCTGCAGAAGCAGCGCGTGGCGCTGTCGCAGCGGTTGCGCGATGCCGGGCGCGGCAACCAGACCGACGTGACGCGCGGCGTGACGCAGGTGCGCACGCTCGCCGCCGATATCCCGCGCTTCGAAGGCCGCCGCAAGGTCGCGCAATACCAGCTCGCCGCACTGCTCGCGCGCTCGCCGGCCGACCTGCCGAAGGCCGTCGCCGAATGCGAACGCCTGCCGAAGCTGCGCCAGCCGATTCCGATCGGCGACGGCGCCGCGCTGCTGCGCCGCCGCCCCGACGTTCGCGAAGCCGAGCGGCAGCTCGCCGCCGCAACCGCGCGAATCGGCGTGGCAACCGCCGCGCTGTACCCGTCGATCAGCATCGGTGCGTCGGCCGGCTCGGTCGGCCTCGCCGCCGACCTGTTTTCGTCCACGACCAATCGCTGGTCGTTCGGACCACTGATCAGCTGGTCATTCCCCGTCAACGGCCAGCGTGCGCGGGTACGCGAAGCCGAGGCTGCGACGGGCGGCGCGCTCGCGCACTTCGACGGTGTCGTGCTGAACGCGCTGCGCGAAACGCAGTCGAGTCTCGCGACCTATGCAGCGGACGTGCAGCGCACCGATGCGCTGCGCACGGCCTACGAATCGGCGCGCAATTCCGCCGACGAAACGCATCGTCTCTATGCGGCCGGCCGCGAGTCGTTCATCTCCGACCTCGACGCGACGCGCACGCTGACGAGCGTGCAGGCGCAGGTCGCGGCCGCCGAGGGACAGGTCGCGGCCGATCAGGTGCGGCTCTTTCTCGCACTCGGTGGCGGATGGGAGCCCGACAGCGCGGCGACTGCAGCGGATGCGCGCCCCGCGACCGCGCGTGGTGCCGCGACACCGTCGGCCAGCGAATAATCGCCGCAACGTTATTACCTTCACTACATAACGCGAGCATCGCGAAACGCCCGCTGCTGGCGGGTTTTCCTGATTCGCGTCATAGCATTCCGAGCGCGACGAACGCGTGCGTCGAAGGGTAAACTGGTCGATGCATTTCCATCCATCTTCCGCTGCCGATCCGGCAGCGGCATCCACTCGGAGAGTCATCATGCGAACCAGCGCACGCAACCATTTCGCCGGCCAGGTCAGCGTCGTCAAGCCCGGTGCCGTCAACGACGAAATCACGCTTCGCACGCAGGACGGCCTCGACATCGTCGCGGTGATCACCCACGGCAGCGCGGCTTCGCTGGGCCTCGCGGCCGGCTCGAAGGCGTTCGCGCTCGTCAAGGCATCGTCGGTCATCGTGATGGTCGACGTCGACAGCAGCAAGGTGTCGGCCCGCAACTGCGTCGCGGGCACCGTAGCGTCGGTCGCAAAGGGCGCGGTCAATTCGGAAGTCGTGATCAAGTCCGCCGGCGGCGCCGAGATCGTCGCGATCGTCACCAACGACAGCGTCGATCGCCTGGGCCTCGCGAGCGGCAACGCCGCGTCAGCGATCTTCAAGGCATCGAGCGTGATCGTCGGCGTCGAGTGATCGCGTGACACGCGCGATCGTGATCCGGTTTGTGCCGCGCATTCGCGCGGATCGTGTCACGCTGCTGTCACGCGGGTGCGGACGATGACCACCGCACTCGATCGCGCCGATCCGTCCTCGCATGACCCGGCGGTGCAGTCGCTGCTGCTCGCGGCGGCCAACGCCGACACTCCCGACGCACGCCTGTTCGGCGCTCTCGTCGCGGCACGCGCGTGCCGCAACGAACTCGCGCTGCTCGGCCTGTCTCAGGGTCAACTGGCCGGGCTGCTCGCCCGGCAGTTTCCGCACCTGCCTTCCGTCGATGCCGCCGCACTCGTGTCGACGGTTGCGATCGCGCTGCTGCCATCCGCCCACGCGGCATTCGTCGCGACGCTGCACGCGCGGCTGATGGACAACGCGAATCCCGCCGCTACCCGCGACGACGCCGACTGTCTTGCGTCGATCATCGCGCATGCGTGCCTGCGTCCCGACCATCTGTGGCGCGACCTCGGGCTCGACGGGCGCGACGCGGTATCGGCGATGCTCGATCGCTATTTCCCCGCGCTCGCCGCGCGCAACGTCGCTCATCTGCGCTGGAAAAAATTCCTCGCGCAGGAAGTGGCGGCATCGCTCGGCATGCCGCCGGGCCCCGCACCCGGATGCCCGGGCTGCGAAGATTTCGGCTTCTGCTTTCCTCACGCGCGATAGCCACCGCGGCGGCTGCGCTGCCCGCGCGTTTCATCGCATCGCCAACCGGAGAAACTGCCTTGACCGACATCGCGAGCCCCAACCTGCCGTCGCGCGATTTCGAGACCACGTCCCGCTTCTACGAAAAACTGGGGTTCGTCGAAACGTGGCGCGACGACGGCTGGATGATCCTCAAGCGCGGCGACCTGTTGCTGGAATTCTTTCCGCACCCCGAACTCGATCCGGCCACGAGCTGGTTCAGTTGCTGTTTCCGGCTCGTGGATCTCGGCGCGTTCTTCGACGACGTGCTCGCCGCCGGCATTCCGGAGCAAGCGACCGGCTGGCCGCGCGCGCACCGGCCGACACGCGAAGCGTGGGGCGGCACGGTCGGCGCATTGATCGATCCGGACGGTTCGCTGATCCGGTTGATTCAGACGGAAGACTAGGGCCTGTTCGCGCTGTCGCCGCTGCGATCGAGCGATGGAAATGCATGGGCACGCGATGCGACGCACGCCCCATAAACGGTCACCTTGCGATGCGCATCGCAGGTGGCCTGGCCGCCCACCGTTCACCGTTCACCGTTCACCGTTCACCGTTCACCGTTCACCGTTCACCGTTCACCGTTCACGACATAGTCAATGCCGATGCCGGTGATGAATGTCCGGGAAATGTGCGTGACTATGCGTGATCGGCAGATGCACATGCGGATGCGTGTGCGGTTCGTTGCCGTCGTACGGAAAGTCGTGCGTATGCTGGTGATGTTCGTCGTGTCGATGCCGGTGCGTGTGCTCGAGCCGCTCGTGCTCATGCGTGTGTTCGTGCCGTTCGCGCACGTGCAGCCAGATGCCGAGCGCCATCAGCGCGGCGGCGATCCAGAACGTCATGGGCGGCAGCGCGGGCCAGATCAGCAGCGACAGCACGACACCGAACAGCGGCGCGATCGAAAAATACGCGCCCGTGCGCGCGCTGCCGAGATGACGCAGCGCGACGACGAACAGCACGAGGCTGATCCCGTAGCCACCGAGCCCCGTCAGCATCGCGGCAGCCGTGACCGGCACGGCGGGCAGAGTCGCGCCGGTCGCCAGCGCGATGCCGATGTTCACAGGCCCGGCAATCAGCCCTTTCATACATGCGATGACCATCGCGTCGTTCGCGGCGACCTTGCGGGTCAGGTTGTTGTCGATCGCCCAGCACAGGCATGCGCCGACGATCAGCAGCGCACCGACCGGCACGCCGGTCCGGCCCGGCGCCCACGACAGCAACGTGCCGCCCGCGACGATCGCGACCATCCCGAGGAACACCTGCGTATCCACGTTTTCGCGAAACACGACCCACGCGATGACGGCCGTCAACACACCTTCGAGATTGAGCAACAGCGCGCTTGTCGCCGCCGGCGTGCTCGACAGCCCGAGCATCAGCAACGCCGGACCGGCCACGCCGCCCGCCGCGATCGCGCCCGCCAGCCACGGCAGATCGGCGCGCTGCAGCGGCGCGGCTGCCGCGGCCGGTGCGCGACGGTTGTGCAGCCCGCGCAGCAGCATCCCGATGCCGAGCCCGACGCCGCTGCCGAGATAGAACAGGCCGGCGACCATGAACGGCGACATCGCGCCGATCAGCGCCTTGGCGAGCGGTGTCGCGGCGCCGAACAGTGCGGCCGCGGTGAGCGCGACGAGAATCGCGGAATGTCTCGAGTTCATGATCCGGGTTGAGTTGACGTTGAAAGGCGGTGGCGGTGGATTCGGGTCGTATCGGAGCAAGCGCCCCGAACCTTTCGAAATGCAAGCTGCATCGCAGGACAACCTGCGCGTGGTCTGACGATCCAGCCGGGATTATCGCGCGTCAATCTGTCACGATGGCCGGGGGTGATCGGTCACGTGCCGATCAACGATGCCGATATCACTATTTTAGGAAACCGAATTATCTGATTGAACCGTCATTGCCATCAGGCATGCGTACTGGCCATGCGCACACCTCAACGTCGACGCATCACGCATGCTGTCTCGATCGACGGACTTTCTTCGTCCGGTCGCGTTGTCTGTCTGGCGTTGGAGGAGGGAGCGCCGGCAGGTCAACCGCCGGTGGAGGCAGTCCTGACCTGCCTCTATCGAGGCAGGTCAGTCTGTCGTGTGAGTCGCCGCATGCAACGTGCATGTGGGCGAGCGCCGTGCAGTCGACGGCGACGCGGTATGTGTTACTCGTTTCCTGCCGTTTGCCGCTCGACTTGCTGCTCGACTTGCTGCTCGACTTGCGGCGCGACGTCGGTCTGCACTTCCGCGTTTGCCGATTCCGGCGCGGCGGCGGCCTCTGCCTGCTGCTCGGCCTTCGGCGGCTGCTGCGCACCCTTGGCCGATTGCGCCGCACCCTTGCCGGGGCGGCGTGCCTTCAGCCGGCGCGCCCGAGCTGCGTCGTCATGCGTCACGCGCCCTGCTTCGTTGCCCTGCAGATCGACCCGCACCGCGTCTTCGACGAGGCACGACCAGTAGCGATTGCCGCGGCACCACGTCGACATCGCTTCGCGCAGTTCGGCTTCGTTGAGGCCCACGGCCTGTGCCTCGCGCGCGAGGTCGTCCCAGATGCCGACCTTGAGCGGCACTTTAGGGGCCGGATTCTTCGGGAACGCGCGCGGAAACTTCCGCTGCAGTTTGCCGATCGCGACGATGACCGGATCGACCGGTGCCGACGGCTTCGCCGAAGCGGGCTTCGCGCGATGCTGCGCTTTGGCGCCGGCACCCGGTTTGGCCCCGCGGGCCGGCCGGTCGCCGGACTTCGGTTTCGCGCCGACGTCCGTCGGCGCTGCCGGCTGCTTCGCGTTGCGCTCCTGCTTGGCCTTCGCTGCGAGCTGAGCCCGCAATTCGGCAAGTTGTTCAAAACCCATAAATTCAATCCACCAGGAATATAAGGTGTGGTTCGTGCGGCCATTCCGCGCGGCGCAAAAGCTTCGCCGCCATGCGTGCGCCCCGTCTGCCGCCGATGCGGAACACTACGGGGCCGCATCGCGCACGCCACTCTGTTTTCAGGCACCCGGCCACGATGCCGGACAAGGCAGGAGTGGAAGTATACCGGTACGCGCGACGGCCGGTTGACTCGCCGGTCTGCATTTGCCCGATTCGGGGGTTGAGAAATGCGTCCGCGCGGTCGTGTTGCGCATTATATGGATACGTTTCCGGAAGTCACGTCGTTCACAGCCCTCATCGAAAATCGGGGCAGCCTCGTGCGATACGATCGGCTCTGCGGCAGCACTGACCGACGCCCGACGCATGGTGTTCCACCTTGCGGAATCGAAAGCGATCGTGCCGCGCGAGCGCACCGCTGGCCGCGGCGACGATTCCGGATCGCGGGCGGCGCCGTCGGCTGCGTGCGAATCGACGATCGTGACGACGGGAGGCTCGCGGCGATGGATCGACGCAGCCTGTCGCGACATATCGGACACCCATCGATTACACCGGGCCCCGTGCACAACTCGTTGCGTTCGCATCGATAGCGTGGCGTACGAAGATGCCGGAAAGTGCGTAGCATAGCCGGGTCGACGTCGTCGGCAGCGTACCTCGACCCGTTTCGCTGCGCACCCGGTCAGCCGGCGACATCCGTCCTGCTTGCCAAAAGAACCGGATGTACGAAACGGAGCAGATACATGGTTCCCCCACACGACATCCCGCGCGACGGCATCACGCGCGAGGAAATTCACCATCGGCAGATCGACATGCGCGGCTATCGGCGCAGCGACGGCCTGTTCGAAGTGACGGCCTGCCTCGCGGACCGCAAGACCAGCGATTTCACGCCACCGGGCGGCACGCGGACGGTCGCGGCACTGTCGCCGATCCACGACCTCGGCGTGACGCTGGTCTTCGATGCCGGCATGGTCGTCCGCGCCGTATCCACGTTCATCCGGTCGCATCCGTATGCGCAGTGCCCGGGCGGCGGCGACTCGCTGCAGGCGCTCGTCGGACTGAGCATCGGTGCCGGCTGGAACAGCGAGATCCGCAAGCGCCTGCCGTCCTGCGATACGTGCACGCATCTGAAGGAATTGCTTGGCCCGGTCGCTACCACGGCCTATCAGACGATGGTCGGCGTGCGACGGTCGTCGCTCGACGCGCGCGACAGCGAAGGCAAGCCGCTCAAGATCGACAGTTGCCATGCGTATGGCGCATCGCGCGATCTCGTGAAACGTCTTTGGCCCGAATATCACCAGCCTTCGGCGACGGCAAAAGTCAGCTAGGGTCTCGGCAATCGGCCGGTTCGGCGTCCGCAGGATCGGCAGCGCACATGGATGCGTGCGTTGCCTGCGCGGACCGGCACCGCCGCCTCACCGAAATTCAGAAGACACCCAGCGCGAGTCCCGCGGCCAGGCCCGCACCGAGTTCGGCGCAGCGCGCACGATCATCGTCGTCGATCGTCTTCGGCGCGAGGATGCGCTCAGGCGTTTGCGCGTGAGTACAGACGATCAGGCCGGGCGCGACGTTCTTCAGCCGCCATCCGGTCGCGATCCGGTCGATCTGGCGCAGCGCGTTCTGTCCGTCGCTTCCCGCGCAAATCATCGCCGCGTACGGACGGCCGTTCACACGATCGAGCGCCGGGTAATAGCAACGATCGAAGAAGTCCTTCATCAGCCCGGACATCGCCGCGAGGTTCTCCGGCGTCGCAAACAGGTATGCATCGGCGGCCAGCACATCGTCTGCGCTCGTCGCGTCCGCACGTTGCAGCCTGACGTCGACGCCGGGTTGCTCGCGCGCCGCATCGGCGGCCGCTTCGGCCATCTGTTGCGTGCCTCCGGTCATCGTGTGATAGACGATCAACAGCGTCTTCATTCGTAGTCGCTCGTGTTCGGCTTCAGGTGAACCGGCGGCGGCGCCGGTTTCCGTTGGATGGTCCGTCATCGCGTGTGTGGGAGCGGTTCTGCATTCGCTTTTGCGGATCCGTCGGTTTGCCGGCTCAGCGGTGCCAGGCTTGCGTCGATCGCGTGCATGATCTTCCCGAGGTTCGGTCAATCCGGCGCGGTGCGTCGTGTTGCGTCGCCGTCGTCCGGACGCGCGTAGTACGCGAGAAACATGTCGGCCGCGGATTCCGCGACTTTCTGTTGCTCGGGCGCCGCGAGCGGCGGCTGGCCCATCGTGACTTGCGGCCAGAACGCGAATGCCTTCACGACACCATGCAACTGATGCGCGGCGAACACCGGATCGGTGACCGACAGGCGGCCGGCCGCCGCTGCCGCACGCACCCAGACCATCAGGTCTTCCTCGCGCTCGCCGAGGCGTTCGACCATGTCGCGCGCACGCTCCGGCGAATGGATCGCCGCGCCGATCGCAACGCGCGCGAGCGCGAGAAACGCTTCGTCGTTCAGCAGGCGCAGTTTGCGACCCAGCAATGCGAGCAGTTGCTCGCGCAGCGGCACGTCGGCCCGATAAGTCGGGGAACTGCCGGTTTGGGTCGCATCCCACAGCTTGTGCAGGATCGCGGCGAACAACGTTTCCTTGCCGGGAAAGTGGTTGTAGACCGTGCGCTTCGACACGTCTGCGCGCGCAGCGATGCGATCCATGCTGGTCGCATCGTAGCCGGACGCGAGGAATTCCTCGATGGCCGCGTCGATGATGGCCGCACGCTTTCGATCGGTCAGGCGCTGAGGGGGAGTGCTGGTATCCATACGGAAATTTTACACCGGGCAGTTTACTTATCCCAGAAATAAACTACACTGTTTAGTGTACTTTCTTCCTCGGACGAACCGACATGGCATCGCCTCTCGTTTTGATTCACCGTATTCTGGGTTTTGCGGCCGCCAGGCGCGGCCGCGCGCTGTCCGGCGGTTCGCCGCAACACAATGGTGAGCGCTTCAGCAATGTCGCGCCGCGTCCCGCCGAAGGTATCGGCAAAACGCTAGGAATCGCGTGGAACATGCTGGTCAACAAGCCGCGCAATACCGTGCCTGCAGGCGCACTGCCCGTTGATGTGCTGACCCGAGCACAGCTCGACGCGGCGCCCGATCGCAGCCTGTATCGGCTTGGCCATTCGACGCTGCTGTTCAAGCTGCGCGGCGAATTCTGGCTGACCGATCCAGTGTTTGCCGAACGCGCATCACCGTTTCGGCGCGTCGGCCCCAAGCGCTTCCATGCGCCGCCGATCGCGCTCGATGATCTTCCGCCGTTGCGCGGTGTGATCCTGTCGCACGATCACTACGATCACCTCGACCGCGACACGGTGCTCGCGCTTGCGGCCACCACCGACGTGTTCGTGACAACGCTGGGCGTCGGCGACCGCCTGATCAAATGGGGCATCGATGCAAGGAAGGTCCGTCAGCTCGACTGGTGGCAGAGTGTCGACGTAGCCGGCCTGACGCTGACCGCGACACCCGCACAACACTTCTCCGGGCGCAGCCTGTTCGACGGCAACAGCACGCTGTGGGCGTCGTGGGTCATCGTCGACGACGAACTCCGCGTGTTTTTCAGCGGCGACACGGGCTATTTCGACGGGTTCCGGGCGATCGGCGAACGCCTCGGGCCGTTCGACGTGACGCTGATCGAAACGGGCGCATACGATGCGCAATGGCCGTATGTGCACATGCAACCGGAAGAAACCGTTCAGGCGCACATCGATTTGCGCGGGCGCTGGCTGATTCCGATCCATAACGGCACATTCGATCTCGCGATGCATCGCTGGCAGGAGCCGTTCGAGCGCGTCACGGCGTTGGCGATCGTGCGCGGCGTCGAACTGTCGACGCCAAGAATGGGCGAGCGCGTCGATCTGTGCGAACCGCATCGAGGCGAGCGGTGGTGGCGCACGGTAGACGAGCGCGCGAAGGCACCGGCAACAACGAAATCGCGTCGGTGGCAGTTTTGCGCGACGCAAGCGACGAAGTAGGTTTTCCTGTCGTTACATCGTGCATTCGGGAGCGCGGCGGTGCCGCGTTTCCGGACATGGCGCACTCGGGGCATCTGCACGTTGGCGGTTTGTCTGCCGACCCGATCACTTGAACCGGAAATGGTGCACTCGGCGGCGGCCCGATATCTGCATCCGACAATACGGGGCGCGGAGGGACCAATCGCGAGAGCGGGCTTCAGCAAATGCTGGTTGGTCGCATCTGCAAATTCGGCCGAAGACGATGAATGCCTCGCGACTGCCGTTCCGAATCCGGTTGCCATCGAAGGGACGCGCCGCACCAGCCGATAAGCTGCGTGGTCGAATCGGGCTTCAGCCTCGTGGGTCAGAGCACGAAGCGCGCAATTCGCAGGTGCTTACCTTATATCGACCGCTTCAACCGCCCTCTGCTCGATAAGTCGTTACGAGTCGATGTGCTCTCAGGAAAATCCAGATGCGCGGTTCGATTTTCCGTCATCACTTCCGCCAGCTCACCGGCATAAGTCCGCAGAAGTAGAAATAGATGGACTTTGCCGTCCGACCGATTTGCGACGGCAGATGAGCCGTAAGTCGGTTCTCGAAAGTTCCACAACGCTATGTATCGCGCGGTCGGTGAATTGCGTTGTCACGTGACAACTCCCGTTGAACGTTCGTGCCTGACATCAAGATCAGAGACTTGCTGGGTCATCGTCATGCAGCGGACCGACACTCACATAGTGCTGCCCAGCGCGGCGCCACGCGAGAAACGTATCAAAAACCACCAAATACGTATCAAAAGCGACAAATCACGCTTTCTGACTGACCGAAGACGTTAATAGCAGTCAGAAACCTCATGCGCCCCCATTTCGGAGCACGATCAAGCTCGTTTTGCGTGAAACAACATGAAGAATCCCGCGCAAACCATTGCCGGACAAGGATTTCCGAGAATGCCCCATTTTTCGTCAGTGTTTCACGATCCGTGTCGTTTGTATTGGCACGCGGCCTTTGACGTATGGATCGCCCTTCATTCCGGCGCCTTCCGCCGCCACGGCTGCCAATAGATATGGCATCGCGCCGGTTGTAGCGCTGGATAGACCCGACGAAACTTCGCTCCCCTCCCCTGCCAGATCACACGCACAACACTGGTGATGATCATCCGGGTTAAATAGGGTCGCATCATCGCCATCAATAACTGCCGGTACCAAAGTGAGACACGGTGCGCGACCGGAAGCGGTCGTCGACACATGAATGTTGGAGTGTCGCTCCGGCGGAAGGGCCGGGCCACTCAGGCAAAGTAGCCCCAGCCATCGTCATATAGAAGGACAAGAGTCCTTGACCGTTGCGACAGCCACGAGAGACATCCTGCTTTCGTCGTGAGGTACCGGTTGTCCTTGTTGTCACGTGACAACTCCCCAGCGACCATATGTGGCCACAGAAATTGGCAACAAGCGCCACATGAATTCGCTTCGCTTTGATTTGCTTGTCGCGTCTTAAGATTGATCGATCGCAATCGCTCTCGAGAAGTTGGCAACGCCGCTGCGTTACACCCTGAGTTGCTTGTCACGTGACAACTCACCCCGCGCCTAAGCAATCGAACCAGCCGAACGCTTGCGTATCAGGCGTTCGTAGCCACATCCGCAACCCACATCTCGATCGAATAAGGATCTTCCTGTGGAAGAGCAACATCGAATGCGACCAACTCCTGCCGGCTTGTCACGTGACAACTATGTATCTCGACGACATCGGTGAATCAACCATTCCGATTCGCAACGGATGCTGTCAGAACCAAAGACACGGTCATCCAACCAGCCTCTGCGACCGATCGCTGCCGGTCAACCGATCCGCGCCGGAACGCCGGCGGTTCGCTGACGCATCTTCAACGACGCCAAAAACAGTCGAATTTTCATCCGCCGTTTGTAAATTCTTCATGCCCGTAACCGACAATTTTATTTTTACTCGATCACTAATCACGAATGACTCGTTAGCCATTCGACCGACTTGTCACGTGACAACCACAGAGATCGTCAAGAGATGTATCAAGTCAAACGCTTTTCTGGACATTTCGATAACATCTGCATATATTACGCAAAACTCCTTGGAGGAATTTAATGGCTTTCAAGATCGCCGTCAGTAATCAAAAAGGTGGGACGGGGAAGACAACCATCTCCGTCAATATCGCGGCTGCGTTCGAGGCCGGCGGCAACAAGGTCGCGCTGATCGATGCCGACCCTCAAGGCACTTCCGTCCGATGGGTGACGAGCGGCGAGAACACGCTGCCGATGACGGTCCTTTCGCTGGCCCCCGCCGGTCGCGGTATCGGCGGCGAGATCAAGAAGCAGGACGCGAACTTCGACGTGATCGTCGTCGACTGTCCCGGCAACCTCGAAGATCCGCGCATCGCGTCCGTGCTCGAAGTAGCCGACTTCTGCCTGGTGCCGCTGTCTCCGTCGCCGGCGGACCTGTACAGCACCGTCGCGATGATTCGCATGATCGAGTCGATGCGAGCCGTTCGTAACCCAAGTCTTTCTTCCGCATTAATGCTGAATAGCGTTAATGGAAAAACTAAAATGCGTGAAGAAATTTTAAAAATTCTAAGGGCTGAAGAAATAGGGGAGCATCTGCTCGACAGCCAGATCGCGCAACGCGAGGTCTACCGCCAGACGTTCGCACTCGGCACCACGATCCATCATCACAATCGATACCTGAAGGGGCTGAAGGAAGCCCGCGCGGAAATCGAAAGGCTGGTCACGGAAATGGCCCAATACATCGCGTCGACTCGCGCTACCGGAGCCGCCCATGGCTAAGGACACATCGAAAGACAAGAAACCGACCGGCAACCTGCATCTCGCAGCCGGCCTGTTGCGCGGGCTCGCGCAGGAAAACGCGGCACTGGAAACCCGCTTGCCCGAGCCGCCGGCCGCACCGAACGTCGCAGCCGAAGCGGCGCCCGCCGTGCCCCTGGCCGCGGCCGCACCCGCCGGCACGCCGGATCTTGGCGCGCCGCAGAAGGTGCTGGTCAAGGACTGCATTCCGAACCCGTTCAACCCGCGCGTGTTCTATTCGGAGTCCAGCCTGCACGAGCTCGCACTGACGTTGAAACGGGAAGGGCAGATCGAGCCGATCAAGGTCACGCGGCTCCCCGAGTTTCCCGGCAAGCTCGTCGTGATCGACGGGCAGCGCCGGCTGCGCGCGACGAGCATCAACGGCGACGAAACCATCAACGCCACGTTCCGCACGGACCACACGCCCGAGCAGCTCTATACGATCGCGTATCGGGCGAACCACGATCACGAACGCCAGACGATCTTCGACGATGCGGTCGCGTGGAAGCGTCTCCTCGACGAGAAGGTCTTTCTCGACCAGAACACGCTGGCGGAGAAGATCGGCAAGGACAAGGCATCGATCAGCAAGACGCTGTCGCTCAACGCACTGCCCAACACGCTGCTGGAGCGGATGGCCAGCGCGAACGACGTGGTCGGCCTGCAGGCCGCGTACTTCCTGAAGCTGATCTTCGAACGCCTGGGCGAACCGACGGCCGACCGGCTGCTCACGGCCGTGATCGACCGGAAGAAATCGGTCCGCGATCTCGAGAATTTCCTGCGTGCGCAGAGCGACGGCAACAAGAAAGCAGGACGCACGCGTTACAGCGTTCGTCACGACTTCGCGCTCGAATCGCAGGCGATCGGCCAGTTGAAGACCTACCCGGACGGGCGTCTGGACCTGCAACTCAAGGGCGTCGACACGTCCCACCAGGAAGCGCTCGCCGACAAGCTCAAGACCGTCATCGATGCCTACGTCGCCGAGTTGGCGGCGGCCACGCAAAAGTAACGCACCAAAGCAAAAGGCCTCGCATCCGCGTTGCGCCGCGAAACCGGACGATGAAATCCGGCGCACGACGCCCCTCCGGTTGCGAGGCCTTGTTCAGTTGCTTGCGAGACTGCTCTTGAGCAGGAATTCCAGCAGGTCGTCCGAGGTCGGTTCGCCCCAGGTATCCAGCGCGAGCCATCGGAAAAAGCTGGTCTGTGCGAGCTTGCTCGCTTTCTTCTTCGGCGACAGCGTGAGATCCTTCGAGCCCGCTACCGTCTCGTTGTAGCGCTCGATCAGCTTGGTCTGGTCGTCGATCTCCAGTTCGCGGAAATACGCGCCTGCTTCCTCGACCTTGGCCGCCAGATATTTGTCGCGAATCTGCTCCTGCTTGCTCTGCGCGGATTCCTTCGCCGGTGCGGCCGCCTCTGCTCCCTGCCCGTCGGCCAGCGTGTAGCCGTGCGTCAGCGCCTTGCGGAAATATGCGGCCACGTTGTCGACCGGCGCTGCGTTCTTCTTCGTAGTCCGATTGAGCGTGTAGGCAATCGCCGCCTTGATGCGCTGCACGCCATATTGCGTGATCAGCCGGCGCGCTTCCGACCGCGGAATGCCGAACTTCGCGACCTCCTCGACCAGCGCTTCGTTCTTGACGTCGCCATCTTCGACCGTATCGGCACTCTGCTTGCGCGTCACCTTGAACTGAACGGCTTCCACACTGCGGCCGGACTTGTGTTCGATCAGCTCGAGCGTGTGATCCGATACTTCGTTCACCTCCTGAATGCACGGCACCAGGACCTTGCTCTTGAACAGCTTGTATTCCTTGTACGACTGCGACGCCTTGTCCTGGCCGAGAATGAGGTCACGGAATTTCGGCAGCGGAATCTTCGCGGTGATGCCGATCCCTTCGTAGCGCACCGTGTTTTCCCACAGCGCGAGCGAGTGCGAGCGCCGGAACTCGCGGGCGATCCGCATATCGATCAGCGCGTAGATTTCCGGATTGAGCAGCTCGCTGCGAATCTGGTCGGAGAAGCTGTACTTCAGCACCGATTGCTCGAGCTCGGCGCCCGCGAGCAGGCCCGACGCTTTCCAGACCGTCGATCGGTCGGCGGCCAGGTAGTCCCAGTTGACGACGGTGCTGATCAGCGAGTTGACCGTATCCTTCACGTACTTCGTGTTGTTGCTGTTCAGCCCGCTCTCGTGCGAAAGCGACGCAATCGAGATCGAGAAGCTCGTCCGGCCCGGCTCGAATGCCTCCTGCCGAAGCGCGTTCTTGATCAGCGAACTGAACATCTTGCGCTGCTGCAGACCGATCTTTCCCGACTTGGGTGCGATATGAATCGCCTGGACCGCCTTGCGCAGCAAGTCGGGAGGCTCTGGTGTCTGAAACAGCGAAACCTGTTTATCTGAGCCTTTGCTTGCGGGCTTGCGCGGCATCGTGATGTCCGGATAAGGTGACCTTGTTGAGAGCGGACTTTATACCTTTTCAAGCCGCGGGGCAACGTCCTTGCTCCTGCATCACTTGCACTATCGCGGCTAAGCTTCAGATGCAAAAGGGAAATTCTGGAGAAAGCGATCTACGCGAAGCCCCATATCCATCTACCTTTTGACCAAAATCCCTCCCACAAGGCGCTACCTTTCGTGTCCCGGCACAGAAACCCGGCACGAGATTTGCCCCGGGAAGGTACCCATCCATGGGGAGCAAACTAGCGGAATTTCGATCGGCGGGCAGATTCGTGGTGCCCTGCAGCACGGGTCCGTTTTTCTCCCATAACGGGCTACCTTCGTCGACTCCCATGGAAGGGTACCTGTCGACAGGCAGCGTCATCGTCAATTGCGTTACTTGCGGTCTTGAAGGTAGAAATCGCTCCCATAAACGGTAACCATCTGATTTCCCCATAAATGGTTACCTGTCTGCAGCATCGATCCTCTCTATGGGAGACGCCAGCAGAGGGCCTCTGTGAAATGCGAACGTCCGGGCCGACCGGCCACCCATAAACGGTTACCTTCGAGACGCCCCATAAACGACTACCCGAAGAAAATCACTGTGCGGGCAGGCATTCATGAATCAAGAAAACAGCCCCATAAAAGGCTACCTGCTGGCGTTCCCATAGACGACTACCCAACGAGTATCCGGGCGAATCTCCCATAACCGGGTACGGTTGCCCCATATCCACACCCCCGATTCCCCACAACACGGTACCCGAAACCCCAAATCCACAGACCTGAAACCCCAGACCCTTCCACCTGTGCTCCCATAAATGGGTACCGACCACCCCTCAAACCCTTGTCAGATAAGGCTGTGAGCCGTCTAAAAGTAGTTAAAGAAGTAAACGTGGTTTACCAAAGATGTAAACACACGTGTGCTGACACAGAAAGACAAGCCCCATAAACCGCTACCCATCGGATCCGTTTGCGGTCCGCCAGGCACCTGGATCCTTCGATTTTGCCTGCTGGACAGCTGTCTGACGCCTCGTCCCACCAAGGCTTCAGGCCCGACAAGGCTTCCCGAAGAGGTGAGCGCCTACTCACAAACGCCTAAAAGTAGAAACCTATGGGAGGAAATCGGGCAGAAATCACTGGTTTCCACGTTCAGGTTCCCGTCTATGGGACCAAAAGGCCGGAGCTGCGACCGCCCACGCTCCCGTGATCGACGGGCAAATCGGATCTGCTACCGGACGCACGAACATCGTCGGTTTCACCCACGGCAGTTCGAAATCATCGAGGACTGCACGCGAGTGGATTTTTGTACTCATGCTTCCCGGTCTGTGGACAAGTTTTTTGCCAATCGCCTGGCGACGACGCTCGTCATATTCAGCCTGCGAACTGTGCACAGAGGAAATGGATGCAGCTTGCTCCGCCGCCCTGAGGTACCGCAACTTTCTACCTTTGGATCAACCGAAGAACAACGCTGTGCCCCTGGATGGCCACGAGAGGCCAGCACAGCCTCCCGGATGCAAGTATTGCCGCCTTCCCCATCGCCGGCACAGTTCGCCGGTTCCTGGGTCGATCTCGGGGAAGTTACGAGCGAACGTGACGATGCTGTCGCTGACGAAACTCACCGCAGTCGAATTCGAGCAACGATCCCGAACATTCTCACCCTCGGAAGCTTATCGATCCCGTAAAAGCTCACCGCCAAGGTGACCTTGCAGGTATATGCAAGCTGTGTGGCAGCGGCACGCGCACGGGATACCCGAGGGCAAAATCATCGAATGAAAAATCTGTGACCCACGTGCGCGTTGCCTGATGCGTTCGCCGGCGGAGTGGGGCCGACCGCCAAGTGCTGCGGCAACGTCAACGCCATACGCAACGTTTGCGGGACAAGTGACGCAACGCATGCCCGGCTCCGTCCGCGCATTCGTGAGGTCGTTCCGGTCGGCATCTTCACCCTACGCAAGACGATTCTCGTTTTCGTCATACACACCGAACGACGATGAGTTCCACCAGCCAAGGTAACCATACACGTCACAGTGCAGCGACCGGTTCCCCGACTGTTCACCACCCGGTGTGGCGATTCAAGACGACCGCATCGACCGTCGGACGAATCGAATCGTGACCGTTTATGGGAGAAACCGTCGCTCGAGCCGCGTCACATGCCAACGTGACGCACAGTTTGACAACTGCTGCGGTGATTGCGCTTCACGTGATGAAGTTCACGTCGAGCACATGCGTGTCGCCAACACCCCCTATGAAACAGCCATTGGCATACGAGCAAGACACGAGGAAACGACGGTCATCGGCATCTCGCATCGCACCGCGTGATCGATTTACTTTACCGAAGCGTGCCGTACATCGGACGTTTCTACTGCGTCGACCACACGATCTTCACGAGCGTGGCACCGGAGAAGCGACGTCCGCGTGTTCTCCCATACGTGTATCCCCAATGCCGTCTGCACGTTGACGCCACATTTTTCGCGACGCGGTTATGATGCACAGGTCCTGATCGCGACATGACGACCGATCAGGACAGGGGCGGTATCTCGATGGTCTTTCAATCCGTGATAATCATCAGAAAAGAGAGTTCAGCGATGCAAATTCAGATCAGAAAACTCACGCTGGCTGCTACCGCAGCCGCGTTCCTGTTCGGCTCGGCAGTTCCTGCATTTGCCCAGACCGACGCCAGTGCGCCCGCTGCACAGGACGCCAAGGCGGCGAAGAGCCAGGCACGCAAGGCGGCCAAGGCCCAACACAAGGCAGAGCGCAAGGCTGCGCGCGCGAAGAACACCGCCGAGCTGAAGAAACTCGAAGACGCCGGTTACAAGCCGGCGGCCAACGACCCGAACTATCCGCAGAACCTGCAGAACGCGGAGAAGAAGGCCGCCGGCGCAAGCCAGTAAGCGCCGTTCGGCGGCAAGCCACGGTACGATCCGCGGCTTGCCGCGTGCATTGCGATCACGCGATGCACGTCGAAAGCAGAATCCCCGTCATGAACGACCGCGCACCCGATCGGCGCGTTTGCGTCATTTGATTCGGAATCCTGCATTTCATGGCTGGCATGACCGGCAGGTCGATACGGTCAGTGCCGCGCGCCCGATGCGGCTGCGTTCCCTGTCACCTTCAGCCAGTCCTTGAACGCGCGCACGGCATCGTCGCCAGCGCGCGCGGATGCCACGTACGTGAAGTAGCGCCACGGCGGCAGCGCGGGTTCGCTGAACGGCTGCATGAGCCGGCCTTCGGCGATGTCGTCCGCGACGAGCGCGATCGGTCCCATCGCGATGCCGAGCCCGTCGAGTGCGCCTTGCAGCGTCAGGTAGAAATGCTCGAGCGTGAGCGAATGCCGCGGCACGAGGTTCGGATGCCCGGCCGCCGCGAGCCATTCGGGCCACATGCCGGGATAGGTCGCCGCGTGCAGCAGCGTGAAGCCGGCGAGATCGGCGGGCGTAAGCAACGTCCGGCCCTCCAGCAGCTTAGGCGCACACACCGGCAGCCGGACTTCGGACAGGAATTCCTCCGCGACGTAGCCGTCGATGGCCTGCGGGCCGCCTCGAACGATCAGGTCGACCTTGTCGCGCAGTTTCTCGATCGGCTCGTTCGACGTCGACAGCCGCACCTCGATCGTCGGATGGGCGACCTGGAAGGACGACAGTTTCGGCACGAGCCAGCGCAACGAAAATGTTGCGGGCGCGCTGACGCGCAGCACGCGCTGCTGCGCGTGGCCGAAGTGCTGCGCGGTGGCGAGCGCGATCCGGTCGAACGATGCACCGACCTCGGCGAGATACGCGCGGCCGGCGTCGGTCAGTTCGACCCGCCGATTGTGGCGTTCGAATAGCGGCCGGCCGAGCCACGCCTCCAGTTGCTGCACGTGGCGGCTGATCGCGCCGTGGGTCACGCACAGCTCGTCGGCGGCAAGCGTGAAGCTGCCGAGTCGTGCGGCTGCTTCGAACGCGCGCAGCGAATTCAACGGAGGGAGACGTCGGGCCATTGCGTCGTTTCGCGTGATATTTTCTCACGCGATTGTTCAGGTTTAATCGTTTGATCGGGCGATCCAGCTCCGCCAATATGGCACACAAACGGCCGGCTCGGCCGAACGAGTGTCTGAATTTCTCACATGGAGTGCGGAGCATGCCGAACGTGGTGGTAGTGGGTGCCCAATGGGGTGACGAAGGCAAGGGGCGCGTCGTGGACTGGCTGGCGGCACAGGCCGACCTCGTCGCACGCTACAACGGTGGCCATAACGCGGGTCATACGCTGGTCGTCGGCGGCAAGACGTACAAGCTTGCGCTGCTGCCGAGCGGCATCGTGCGCGGCAAGCGCGGCGTGATCGGCAACGGCGTGGCGCTCGATCCGGAAGCGCTGCTCGCGGAGATCGCGCGGATGGCCGAGCTCGGGCTGTCGGTGACGCCGGACAACCTGTCGATTGCCGAGAACGCGACGCTGGTGCTGCCGATTCACCGCGCGATCGACCAGGCGCAGGAGCGCCTGCGTCGCGAACCGATCGGTACCACGCTGCGCGGGATCGGGCCGGCCTACGAGGACAAGGTCGGGCGCCGCGGGCTGCGCGTTGGCGATCTCGCGGAACCCGGCCGGCTCGGCGACAAGCTCGACGTGCTCGTCGACCATCACAACGCGTGGTTCCGTGGTCTGGGGCTCGACGAGTGTTCGCGCGACGCGATGCTGGCGACGCTCGTCGATATCGCACCGAAGATCCTGCTGTTCGTGCGCCCCGTCTGGGCCGACCTCAACGACGCGACCGATCGCGGCGAACGCATCCTGTTCGAGGGTTCGCAGGCCGTGATGCTGGACATCGACTGGGGCACGTACCCGTTCGTGACGTCGTCGGGTACCGTCGCATCGGCGGCAGCGGCCGGCACGGGCCTCGGCGCGTCGAAGCTCGGCCACGTGCTGGGCGTGACCAAGGCGTATGCGACGCGTGTCGGCGGCGGCCCGTTCCTCACCGAGCTGACTGACGCAACCGGCGAAACGCTGCGTGCGCGCGGGCAGGAATTCGGCGTCAACACCGGCCGGCCGCGACGCTGCGGATGGCTCGATGCCGCGCAGTTGCGCCAGGCCGTCAGGATCTCGGGCATCGATTCGCTGGCGCTCACCAAGCTCGACGTACTCGACGGCTTCGAGTCGATCGAGCTGTGCGTCGGTTACGAACTCGACGGCGCTCGGGTCGACCATCTGCCCGCGAGCCTCGATGTACAGTCGCGCGCGAAGCCGGTCTACGAACGGTTCGACGGCTGGCGTGGCACCGTGAAGGGCGTGCGCGAACGTGCGGCGCTGCCGCGCGCCGCACAGGATTTCATCGCGCGCATCGAAGCGGTCGCGGGCGCGCCGGTATCGATGATCACGACCGGTGCGGAGCGTGACGACACGATCGTGTTGCGTAATCCATTCGATGCGGCGGCTGCCGCGTAACGTGCCGTTGTTCGCGTCAATTGCGAATCGGCATCGTGGTCACCGGGTAGTTTTTGCCGACCCGATGCCGTTTGCATGCAGGTAGGTTCGATCGCGTATACGCCGGGCTCCGATACCGCACGCATGGCACCGCCGCGACACGATTCGGCGTCCGGATCACGCCGCGTACGGCGAACTGGACACGCCTGCAACGCTGCTGTACTGTTCCGCACAATTCGCGCCAGGCCGGCCTGCGCCGGAGCGGCCGGTACCAGGGCCGCACGCCGGCGCGACGTGATCTCAATCCCGGGGACAGGTCGATGGACACGTTACAGATGATGCGCATTTTCGTCCGGGTCGCGGAGGAGGGCAGCTTCACGAGCGCGGCCCAGCGCCTGGATATCACGACGGCGTACGCATCGCGTTCGGTCGCGCAGCTCGAAACGCATCTGCGCACGCGCTTGCTCAACCGCAGCACGCGCCGCATCGCACTGACCGACGCCGGACAGCGTTATCTCGATCGTTGCCAGCGCATCCTCGGGTATATCGACGAAGCGGAAGCCGAAGCGGCGGACGCACAGGCGAAGCCGTCCGGGCGGCTGCACGTTCATGCGACGACGAGTTTCGGCCAGGCGTACGTGGTGCCCGCGGTCGTGCGCTACCGTCAGCGCTATCCGTCGGTCGCGGTCGAGCTGACGCTGTCGCAGCACGTGCCCGACATCATCGACGAAGGCTACGACGTGTCGCTGCAGTTGAGCACGACGGAACTGCCCGATTCGGGGCTCGTGTCGCAGCGGCTCGGCGACGTGCACAGCGTGCTGTGCGCGTCGCCTGCGTATCTGAAGGAGCGCGGCACGCCGCGCACGGTGCGCGAGCTCGAAGGGCATGCGTGCCTGCAGATCGTCACGTCGGTGTTCCCGCGCGATCGCTGGCATCTCGACGGCCCGGACGGCCACGAGACGTTCGACCTGCCATTGCCCGATTTCCAGGTGAACATCGCCGATGCGCTGGGCGGCGCATTGCGCGCCGGCCTCGGGATCGGCTCGCTGCCGATGTCGTCCGCACTGCCCGCGCTCGCGAGCGGTGCGCTGGTACGCGTGCTGCCCGAATACCGGTTGCAGAAGCTGACGGTCTACACGCTGTACGCGTCGCGTCAGTATCTCGATGCGAAGATCCGCACGTTCGTCGATTTCCTGCGCGAATGCGTGCCCGAAATGCTGGCCGCCGACGAGGCCGCGCTGAACGCGTCCTGCAAATCCTGAGGCAGCACGGGCGCCGTATGTGAACGGCGCTTTGCTCCACGAAATAAAATAATCTGCAATCCTGCCTTTCAGGTGCGCGTTGTCGACGTGTTCGCGATCGGCCCGGGAAACGACGCCCCGGCAACCGGCCCGTCCTTATGAAATCGCTTGCTTTCGATATCGAACATCGTTGGTTCGATGCGCGGCGCCAACCCCCTAGAATCGGTTCGACCTGCTTCATCGCGTTCGCGCGGCGATGTTTGCCGCCGCGCCCCCGAAGCCTGCGTGCGCGAAACCGCACCCTCTCCATCGAACCCGAAACGACATGGCAGATCGACTATTCACCACCCGCCGCCGGCTCCTTCAGGCCGGCCTCGCGATCGCGGCGGGTGCTGCCGCGCATCCGGGCTTCGCGCTGGCGAGCACGGCCGGCGCGCGCACGTTGCGCATCGGCTACCAGAAGGGGCCGCTCAGCCTGCTGAAGGCGCGCGGCACGCTGCAGGGCAAGCTCGCGACACTCGGAGTGAACGTCACGTGGACCGAGTTCCCGTCGGGGCCGCCGCAGCTCGAGGCACTGAATGCCGGATCGATCGACTTCGGCGATGTCGGCGAGGCGCCGCCGATCTTCGCGCTCGCGGCCGGCGCGCCGCTCGTCTACTACGCACAGACGCCGGCCGGCCCGGCGGCCGAGGCCGTGGTCGTCGCGAAGGATTCGCCGGTCAGGACCTTTGCGGACCTGCGCGGCAAGCGCATCGCGCTGGTGAAGGGATCGAACACGCACTTCCTGCTGGTCCGGCTGCTGCAGACCGCGAAGCTCGACTATGCGGACGTCACGCCGGTCTGGCTGTCGCCGTCCGATGCACGGGCCGCGTTCGAGAACCGCTCGGTCGACGCATGGATCATCTGGGATCCGTTTCTCGCGGTGGTCCAGCAGGCGTTCGGCGCGCGCATCATCGCGGACGGCACCGGGCTCGTGGAGAATCGCGGCTACTACTTCGCGTCGCGCTCATATGCGCACCGCAATGCCGACGTACTCGACGCGGCCGTGTCGGAACTGACGACGGTTCAGCGATGGCTCGATGCGAACCGCGCGCAGGGCGCCGCCGAATTCTCGAAGTTGTGGGGGATTCCGGAGCCGGCCGTGGCGCTCGCGTTTCGCCGTGCGCGTTTCGGCGTCGAACCCGTCACGCGCGACACGCTCGCGTACCAGCAGCGCATCGCGGACGTGTTCCACCGGGCCGGCATCCTGCCCAAACGCGTCGACGTTGGTCAGGCTGCACCACCCGCGCTCGCGTGACGGCGCAGCATCCCGGGGAATCGCTCGACGGCGGAACGGCAGCGCGACGTCGTCCGGAATCGGGCACACGCACGGCCGGCCGCCGCGCTGCTCGACGGTATCGGTAAAACAACAACGCCACGGATGAAAGTCCGTGGCGTTTCTCTTTGCACCGGCTTGCCGCGAGCGTGCCGGCCGCCGTATTACTGCTGCTTCGCCCAGAGCGTGCGGCCGAAGAACGTAAGCGTGCGATCCCACGCGAGTTGCGACCACACCGGATCGAACTGCGTGGCGGAGATGCGGCCGGGGCCGACAGCCGTTTCGTTCGCGAATGCGTGATGCGCGAGATAGCGATGGAATTCGACACCGACCTTCGCATCGGTCAGCTTCTTTTCCAGCGCGTCGACCTGGTCGATCGCGAAGAACTCGTCCTGCGTGGCCCAATGGCCCATCAGCGGCACCTTCAGCTTTGCCGGATCGAGGTAGTCGAGCGGGGGGAAGCCGTACCACGTGACACCCGCGTCCGCGTCGGCGAACTGCAGCGACAGCAGCGTCAGCGCACCGCCCATGCAATAGCCCGTCACCGCGACGCGCGGCGCGAGCGTCTTCAGATACGTGACGGCGCCGGGAATGTCCTGCGATGCGGCGTCGCCGAAATCGAGGCCGGTCATCAGGTGGTGCGCTTCTTCTTCCTCGACCGTCGACTTGCCGCGATACAGGTCGGGCACCAGCGCGAAATAGCCGCAGCGCGCAAGGCGATCCGCGACGCCGCGGATCTGGTCGTTCAGCCCCCACCATTCCTGGATGACGACGACCGCGGGCGCGCCTTCGGTCTTTTCCGGCCTGGCGAGGTAGCCCTGCAGTTCCTGGCCGTCCGGACGGCGAAACGTGATCATGGAACCGGATGCTTGAGACATGAAACCGCTCCTTTTCGAAAAATGCGATGAGTGCGGCATCGGGCCGGCCAGCGGGCGCGGGGACGATCCGGCATGCCGGGCGTCGTGGTACCGCTCGCGATCGTTTCGGCCGACGCCGACCACGCGGCCATTCTATGCGCAAACGCCGGCTGCCTGCGCGAACGGCACCGCGCGGCGCGCGATCGGCGGGGGCGTACCGCTCGACGGTCACGATCCGGTCACGGAGCGGACGACCGAAAAGCAAACACCCCGCTCCCGATGAACGGGAGTGAACTGCACCCCAAAAGTTGGAATTTGATCCGACCTTTGGGGTGTTTTTTCATGACGAAGTACAGCGAAGAGCTTCGACGGCAAGTTGTTCAAGAGCATCTGGCGGAAGGGCTTGGCTCGATCCGATTGGCAAAGCGTCACGGTATTGATCGATCGTCGATACGCCGATGGATCGCGGCCTATCGTCTGCATGGCGATGACGGATTGCGCAGGAAGACAAGTCAGTACGATGCGCAGTTCAAGCTCGCGGTGCTGTTCCATATGTGGCGGGCCGAGTTGTCGTACAGGCAGGTAGCAACTGTCTTCGACATCCGCAGCCCGAACTGCATCGGGCAATGGGAGCGCCTGTATCATGACGGCGGTCTAGCCGCTTTGGCGCCCCGCCCGCGCGGGCGTCCCAGGAAAATGCCCGATTCTCTGCCGCCCCAATCTGTCAGTGAAGAACCCACGCCGGACGAGCGGCCCCGCGAGGAATTGCTCAAGGAGATCGAGTATCTGCGCGCGGAGGTGGCGTACCTAAAAAAACTCGATGCGCTGCTGCAATCAAAGAAGGCGGCAGCGCCAAAGAAAAAGCGCAAATAGTGCATGAACTGAGGCAGCGCCATCCGGTGGCCGCGCTCCTGAAGGCAGCAGGTCTGGCGCGCAGCACGTTCTATTACCAACTCAAGGCGCTGGACGTCGGTGATCGGTACGCGGAGCTCAAAGCGAAGATCCGGACCGTGTACGACCATCATCAAGGCCGCTACGGCTATCGACGGATCACCGCCACGATCCGGCAGGCAGGGCACGTGATCAACCACAAGACGGTGCAACGGCTGATGGAGCAGTTGCAGTTGAAGTCGCTGGTACGTCCAAAGAAATACCGTTCCTGGCGAGGTGAAGTCGGCCGGGTTGCGCCCAATCTGCTGCAGCGTCAGTTCGATGCCGAGCGGCCGAATCAAAAGTGGGTAACGGATGTGACCGAGTTCAACGTCGGCGGCCAGAAGTTATATCTGTCGCCGGTGATGGATCTGTACAACGCGGAGATCGTCGCCTACCAAATGGATCAGCGGCCAAGCTTTGAATTGGTCAGCGGTATGTTGAAGAAGGCGCTGACCAAACTCGGGCAAAAGGACCGGCCGCTATTGCACTCCGATCAAGGATGGCAAGGCGCATTCAACCGGTCGTCGCAACACCTTTGATCGAGGAGGTGTTGCATGAGACGCAGTGCGAAGCAGGTGTATCGGTTGACAGGACGTGAGGCGATGTATTCACCGGGCGCACCATCACTTGGACATGAGATCGAGCGTCGGTTCTGGCAACAGATCGCGACTGGCATTACAAGTGAGAAAGCAGCGGAGGCGGTCAGCGTGTCTCAAGCGGTAGGTTCGCGCTGGTTCCGCTATCGTGGCGGTATGCCACTATTCATGTCGAAACCTATTGCGGGTCGATACTTGTCGTTCGCTGAGCGAGAAGAGATAGCATTGCTTTCTGTCCAAGGCCTCGGGGTGCGCGAAATCGCTCGCCGTATCGGACGCAGTCCATCAACCGTTTCGCGAGAACTCACGCGCAATGCTGCGACCCGTGGCGGGTACCTCGAGTATCGTGCTTCAGTCGCGCAGTGGAAGGCGGAACGATTCGCTAAACGACCAAAGCCATCGAAGCTGGCGACTAATGCACGGCTGCGTCAATATGTACAGGAACGCTTGGAGGGCAAAGTATATGACGCTGATGGTCGTGAAATTGCCGGACCGAGGCAGGCGCCGTTCAAGGGACGAAATAAACCGCATCGCGGTGACCGAACGTGGGTCAACGGCTGGTCACCCGAGCAAATTGCCAATCGACTGCAGGTAGATTTCCCTGACGATGAATCTATGCGCATCTCTCACGAAGCGATTTACCAAGCGCTCTGTATTCAAGGGCGCGGTGCGCTCAAGCGTGAGTTGGTGGGCTGTCTGCGCACCGGGCGCGCGTTGCGCGTTCCTCGAGCGAGAGCGCGTGCGAAGGCTTGGGCGCATGTCAGCGAGGATGTGATGATTTCCAGCCGGCCTGCAGAGGCGGAGGATCGTGCTGTGCCGGGCCATTGGGAAGGCGACCTGCTCATCGGCCTGAACCGATCCGCCATTGGGACACTGGTGGAAAGATCAAGCCGTTTCACAATGCTCGTGCACCTACCTCGGGAAAAAGGCTATGGGCAGATTCCGCGCACGAAAAATGGGCCCCCACTGGCCGGCTACGGAGCTGTCACGATGGCCAACGCGCTCAAGAAGACCGTGGCGGACCTGCCTGCCCAGCTGTGGCGATCATTGACCTGGGATCGCGGTAAGGAGCTGTCCGATCACGCCCGCTTCACGATTGAGTCCGGCGTGAAAGTCTTCTTCGCCGACCCGCATAGTCCATGGCAGCGCGGTACGAACGAAAACACGAATGGCCTTCTACGACAATACTTCCCGAAGGGCACTGACCTATCCCGATGGAGTGCTCAAGAGATCCAGGCAGTTGCCAATACACTGAACACCAGGCCGCGGAAAACTCTCGGCTGGAAGACGCCTGCGGAAGCACTGGACGAGTACCTAAAATCCGTTCAAAAATGCAGTGTTGCGACGACCGGTTGAATGCGCCCAATACGTCAGCATTCGCTACAGCGAACGGCTGGCTGAGGCTGGCATCGAGCCGTCCGTCGGCAGCCGAGGCGACAGCTACGATAACGCGCTGGCTGAAACGATCAACGGTCTGTACAAGACGGAACTGATTCATCGGCGCGCCCCGTGGAAAACGAGGGAATCCATCGAACTGGCGACCCTGGAATGGGTGGCCTGGTACAACCATCATCGGCTGATGGAACCGCTCGGCTATATCCCGCCCGCTGAGGCTGAGGCAAACTACTACAGGCAACTCAGAAATGCCGCTGACGTGCCTGCATTAACTTAAACCAACCGGCCTCCACGATTCTCGGTGCGGTTCAGATCGAGACTGTTCCGCAATCGATTTTCGCCAGAGCTCCGAATTTCGACGCCTCGCTGCGGGCGATATCACGTTATCGATGCCCACCGCTTAGGCTGAGCAAAACACTACGCTAGCAGTATTAGTGAACATTGCTAGCACTTCTTTGGGCACGGCTAGCATTGATTGTGAACTCCTACAGCCAGCATATGCGTTGGAGTCGCATTGGGCGCATGGCGTGGTGAAGTTGCGGGTCGCGCTGTTGAACCGAGAATTTCACGACCTCGCGCAACGACCGTTTCCCTGGATTGGACAGCGGCACGTTACGTGGTCCTGGCAGAAGGCATCCCGGCGTTTTTAACGGCTTCCTTCAACAGTTGGCGCCGTGGTCAGCCATGCCGATGGCGTTGGCGAACGCGCGAGCGCATTGCGCCTGCTCGATCGCGTGCGGGGCCGTCACGCCAAGACGCTCGGCGCCGACAAGGGCTATGACATGCGCGACCTTGTGCGGGACTGTCGTGCGCGCAAGGTGACGCCGCATGTCGTGCGCAACGACGCGCATCAAGGCGGCAAGCTGACGATGCTGGCGAGCAACCTGACTCGAATGGCCCGAATACTGTCGGCGGTGCCACAAGGGGCGATGCGATGGGCCGGCCAAGCGTGGTCGTCGCGCGGCAACGCGCCTGCTGGCCCGCTCACCAGCAGGGCCGCCGCGACGATTGATCCGCAACTCAGCAGCCAATCGCATACGAAACCCGTTTAAACAGTGCCCCGGCCGTCAAAACGAGGCGCTTTTCAACAGCCTGTTAGGGCGATCCGCTCCAGGAAGCCTGGACCGATCCGAGCGCGAGTCGTGCTTGTCGTCAACGAAGGCAATCCGGAACATCCGCGGGAGTGCCGAACCGAAAAACCCGCAATTTTAATTTCCAAAATTCAATAAATCTCTGCTTCAAAACAATACGCAGCCTCGCCCATCGACATCCGAGTCTCGCCATCACGGGAAAATTAATGTTTGGCTCATGGAATGTTTCAAACCCCCTTCAAAGAAGGGCCGAAATTGAATGATCTCATCGATTGATGATGATTTTGATTTTAATAGAATTTGGACTTGACTATTTTTGAGGAAGCGCGCCGGTGGGCATTTTTGGTCGCGGCGCAGCGAACCGGCCGGCTCCGTTCGTCAACCGCCTTAGCCTTGACGGGCTTGGTTTTTCGTGCGATGCAGCGTGGCTGTCGAGCTGTCTGAAATCGACGGGCCACGGAAACGATTTCGCATCAACAGCGAATGGGATTGGATTGAAAATCAAAATTATTTTATTAATTTATCTTAATGTTGCATGGACTTGAATTAATTGATCGATCTATAATGCGCTGCGCGAATTAACGAAACGATCCATTTGATAGCTCGATCGAATACATGCGAAGTCTTTATCTGGCAAGACATGGGCAAGCCGCTTTCGGCTCCGACGACTACGACCGCCTGACGGATGTCGGCGTGCGTCAGTGCGCAAGGCTCGGCGAGCGACTGAACTCGTTGCTTCCGCAACGGCCGGCGCTCGCGGGCGGCAGCCATCGACGTCACCTGCAAAGCGCGCTGGCGTGCGCCGAAGCATGGGGCCCGGCGCTTGCGGCGGACTGCCTGGTCGATGCCGGCTTCGACGAATACGATCACACCGAGATCTTGTTGCGTGCCGCGCCTCAATTCCCGGATCTGCAAGCGCTGTCGGCCCACGTCGCGATGCAGGACGATCCACCACGCGCGTTTCAGCGGATGTTCGCCGACGCGGCGGCCCGCTGGGCGTCGGGGAGGTTCGACGGCGAGTACACGCAATCGTGGGCGACGTTCGCGAATCGATGCTGGGCCACGCTCACGGACCTGTCGGCGCGCCACGACGCGACGCGGCCCGTGATGGCGTTTACGTCAGGCGGCGTGATCGGCGCGATCTGCCAGCGGTTGCTCGGCATTCCCGACGAGCGCATCTTCGATCTGATCTGGAGCCTCTACAACGGCGGGCTCACCCGCCTGCTCGTCGACGACGACGGGTACCTCCAGCTCGGCTACCTGAATTGCATCGCCCATCTCGATACGTCGGACGGGCGCTTTCTTACTTATCGGTAATCCGGCACGTCCATGCCTGCGCGCTCCGTTCACCGGCGCGCGCGGTGGATGCGTGTCGCTCGTTCGTCAGGTTCCGTCGTGAAGCGAAAGACCGTGTTTCTCATGTCTGGCCAGGGCTCCCAGTACTACCGCATGGGGGTCGATCTCCATGCGGCGGAGCCGGTTTTCCGTCGCTCGATGAAAGCGCTCGACGCGGTGGTCGCCGAGGCGGCCGGATTCTCGCTCCTGGCCGTGCTCTACGGCGAGAACGCCAGGCGCACCACGCCGTTCGATCGCACGCTGCACACCCACCCCGCGCTGTTCATGGTGCAGTACTCGCTCGCGCAGACCCTGCTCTCGCGCGGCATCGAGCCCGACTACCTGCTCGGCACGAGTCTCGGCGAATACGTCGCCGCCGCGCTGGCGGGCATCGCGTCGCCGGAGCAGGTGCTGCGCACGCTGCTGCACAAGGCGCGGCTCGCCGAGCAGCATTGCAGCCCGGGCGCGATGCTCGCCGTGCTCGACGACCCGGCGCGCTACGAGCGCGACCCGATGCTTCATCGCAACAGCACGCTGGCCGGCGTAAACCATGATCAGCATTTCGTGCTGTCGGGCGAGCGCGAGGCGCTGCAGCGCGTGCATGCGCACCTGCAGGCGCAGCAGGTAGTCTGCCTGATGCTGCCGATCTCGCACGGCTTCCACTCGTCCGCGATGGATCCGTGCCTGCCGGCGCTTCTCGCCGTCGAGCCGCAAAACTTGGCCGCGCCGCGCATCCCGCTGATCTCGTGCCTGTTCGGCGACCGGCTGGCCGCCGCGCCGGGCAACGACTATTTCTGGCAGATCGGCCGTCGTCCGATCCTGTTCCGCGAGGCGGTGGCCGCCTTGCTGCGCGCCGAGCCCGACGGTGTCGAGTTCATCGACGTCGGGCCCGGCGCGACGCTGTCGGGCTTCCTCAAACGCCTGGTGCCAGCCGGGCATCCCCATTCAATCCGTGCCCTCCTGTCGCCGTTCGCCGGCGAGCTGGACGGCCTGCACGCGCTCGCGCCGCGTTCCGACGCGCCGCGGGCCACCACCGTTGGAGAACCGCAGAACATGTACGCATTCGTTTTTCCTGGTCAGGGCGCGCAGAAGAAGGGCATGGGCGCGGCGCTGTTCGAGAAGTACCCGGAGCAGGTGGCCAGCGCCGACCGCATCCTCGGCTATTCGATCGCCTCGCTGTGCCTCGACGATCCGCACGGTCAGCTCGACCAGACGCTCTACACGCAACCGGCGCTGTACGTGGTCAACGCGCTGTCGTATCTCGACGCGAGCGAGCAGGAGGCGGTGCCGCCGGCCTTCGTCGCGGGTCACAGCCTCGGCGAGTACGCGGCGCTGTTCGCCGCCGGCATGGTGGACTTCGAGACCGGGCTGCGGCTGGTGCACAAGCGCGCCACGCTGATGTCGCAGGCGACGGCGGGCGCCATGTCGGCGGTGCTGGGGCTCGACCGGGCGACGCTGCGTGCGCTGCTCGACGCGAACGGCGGTCAGGCGATCGACATCGCGAACCTGAACACGCCCTCGCAGATCGTGATCTCCGGCCCGCTCGATGCGGTCTCGGCGGTCAAGCCGGTGCTCGAACAGGCACCGGGTTGCCGTGGCGTGATCCAGCTGGCGGTGAGCGGCGCGTTCCACTCGCGCCTGATGCTCGACGCGCAGCGCGAGTTCGAGCGCTTCCTGGCCGGCTTCGAGCTGGCGGCGCCGCGCATCCCGGTGATCTCGAACGTCACCGCGCGGCCCTATGAGCCGGGCGAGGCGAAGCGGCTGCTGGCCACGCAGATCACGCACTCGGTGAACTGGGTGGATTCGGTGCGCTACATGTGGGGGCAGGGCGTCGAGACGTTCCGCGAACTCGGCCACGGACGCGTGCTGACCAACCTGGTCGCAAAGATCCGCAACGAGACCACGCCGCTCGTGGAGGCGCCCCCGAGCGCGCGAGTCGAGCCGGCGTCGCGGGGAGCTGCCGCGCCGGCTGCGCCGCTCGCCGCGGTGCCGGTCGTGGCAGTTGCCGCGCCGCTTACCCCGGCGCCGCTCGCGGCCGCTCAACCGCGCGCGGCGGCGCCAGCCGCGAGCGGCCGTGCCGGCGTCGCGCAGATCCGCGCCACCAGCCTTGGGAGCGAGGCGTTCCGCGCCGACTACAACCTCAAGTACGCCTACGTGGGCGGCGCGATGGTGCACGGCATCGCCTCGGTCGCGATGGTGGTGCGCATGGCGCGCGCCGGCATGCTGGCGTTCTTCGGCACGGGTGGCCTCCGGCCCGCCGACGTCGAGCGCGCGATCCTCGAGATCCGCGACGCGCTCGGGCCTGACGCGACGTTCGGCATGAACCTGCTGAACGGCTCGCGCGAGGAGGCCGTGGTGGCGCTGCTGCTCAAGCACGGAGTGCGCAACGTGGAGGCCTCGGCCTACATGCAGATCTCGCCGGGCCTCGTGCTGTATCGCCTGCGCGGCCTGCAGGCCGGCCCCGACGGCCGGCCGGTGGCGCGCAACCGCATCATGGCCAAGCTCTCGCGGCCCGAGGTGGCGGCCGGCTTCCTGAAGCCGGCGCCCGCCGCGATCGTCGACAAGCTGCTGCAAAGCGGCGCGATCACCGCGCAGCAGGCCGCCTGGGCGCGCGAACTGCCGATGGCCGACGACATCTGCGTGGAAGCCGATTCCGGCGGCCATACCGATTCCGGCGTGGCCGCCGCGCTGCTCCCGGTGATCATCGCGCAACGAGACGAGGCGATGGCCGCCCACGGCTATGCCAAGCTGATCCGCATCGGCAGCGCGGGCGGCATCGGCACGCCCGAGGCGGCGGCCTCCGCCTTCGTGCTCGGTGCGGACTTCATTCTTACCGGCTCGATCAACCAATGCACCGTCGAGGCCGGCACCAGCGATCTGGTGAAGGACATGCTGCAAGACATGGAGGTGCAGGACACCGATTACGCGCCGGCCGGCGACATGTTCGAGATCGGCGCGCGCGTACAGGTGCTCAAGCGCGGCGTGTTCTTTCCCGCGCGCGCCAACAAGCTCTACGACGTCTACCGCAGCGTGGATTCGCTCGACCAGATCGACGAGAAGACGGCCCGCATGATCCAGGACAAGTACTTCCAGCGCAGCTTCGAGGCCGTGTACGACGAGTGCCGCAAGCACTACCCTGCGGAGGTCATCGCCGCCGCCGACCAGGCGCCCAAGAAGAAGATGGCGCTCGTCTTCAAATGGTATTTCGCCCACAGCAACCGGCTTGCGCTGAAGGGCGAGCCAGGCGGCAAGGTGGATTTCCAGGTCCACTGCGGCCCCGCGCTCGGCGGCTTTAACCGCTTGGTGAAGGGCATGCCGCTCGAAAGCTGGCGCAACCGCCACGTCGACGAGATCGGCGTGTGGCTGATGGAGACCACCGCCACGCTGCTCAACACCCGCTTCGCCCAGCTGCTCCGGCAGGCGGCCACGACTCCGGCCTCGGAGCCCGAGGCCGTCGCCTGAGCCGGACCGGTCATTTCGTCTCTTCGTTAATGGAAATCTCCATGGAAAACCAGATTCGCGAGTTCATCGAAGCCACGTTCCTCGTCCAGTTCGGCACCGACATCGACGAGCACACCGATCTCTTCAAGGCCGGCGTGATCGACTCGTTCGGCTACGTGCAGTTGATCCATTTCATCGAGCGCGAGTTCAGCATCAAGTACACCGAGGAGGAAATGCTCACGCAAATCCTCACGACGTTCGACAGCCTCGTCGAGTCCGTGCGCGACAAGGTCGCGCTCGCGTAGCCGCACCCCACTCTCACGACCCGCTTCCCGCCAACCCCCTTCGCGAAAGGGGGCGGGAGCCTGCTTGCCCAAAATTCGCAAAGGAACCGATTCTATGTGCGGCATCGCCGGATTCATCTCTATGCGCCCGGGGGCGCTTCCGAATGCTGATTTCATCAAGCCGATGCTGGCGCGAATCCATCATCGCGGCCCAGACGAGGTCGGTTACTTCGTGGACGACCACGTGGCGATGGGCACGGTACGGCTCAGCATCATCGATCTCGCGTCCGGCACACAGCCGCTCAGCGACGCGTCCGGCCGCTACTGGATCTGCTTCAACGGCGAGCTGTACAACTACCGCGAGCTGCGCGCCGAGCTGCAGGCACAGGGCCGGGTGTTCCGCACCCAGTCGGATACCGAGGTGATGCTGCAGGCCTGGCTGCAGTGGGGCGAAGGCTGTCTGCGGCGTTTCAACGGCGCGTTCGGCTTCGCCGTCTACGATACCCGGGAGCACCGCCTGTTCCTCGCGCGCGACCGTTTCGGCAAACGTCCGCTGTTCGTCGCCGAGCACGACGGCATGCTGATGTTCGCCTCCGAGATGAAGGCGTTCCTGGCAATCGACGGCTTCTCGTTCGAGCCCGACGTCGGGCAGCTCTCGTCGATCTTCGCGCAGTGGACGCCGCTGCCGCACCAGACCGGCTTTCGCGGCATCCGCCAGCTGCCGATGGCCGGCTTCCTGCGCGTGCGCGACGGTGAGCTGCGCGCGGGCCGCTACGAGCAGCTCGATTTCGTGCCGCGTCACGAGGTGGGCTCGGAGGCCGAGGCGATCGAGCGGGTGCGTGATGCGCTCACCGAGAGCGTGCGGCTGCGCATGCGCAGCGACGTCGAGGTGGGCGTGTACCTGAGCGGCGGACTCGATTCGACGGTGGTCACCCAGCTCGCGGGCGGCATGTCCGAACATCCGCTGCATACCTTCTCGGTGGCGTTCGAGGACAAGTATTTCGACGAATCGGAGCATCAGCTCGAGGTCAGCCGCTTCCTCGGCACGCGGCACTCGGCGATCACGATCGGCCATGCCGACATCGTGCAGGCGTTTCCGGAAGCGGTCTATCACGCTGAAATCCCGGCGTTCCGCACCGCGTTCGTGCCGATGTTCCTGCTCTCGCGCGCGGTGCGCGACAAGGGCATCAAGGTGGTGCTAAGCGGCGAGGGCGCCGACGAGGCCTTTCTCGGCTACGACCTGTTCAAGGAAACGCTGCTGCGCAGCAACTGGAACGCATACGACAACGACGAACGCAAGCGCCAGCTCTCGCGCATGTATCCGTACCTGCGCCACTTCGGCGGCGACGAGTCCACGCGCCTGCTTGGCCTGTTCCAGCAATTCAGTGAGGAGCGCCTGCCGGGTCTCTTCTCGCACGAAATCCGCTTCCAGAACGGGCGCTTCGCCAACCGCCTGCTCAAGCGCGACGCCGACGCCGACCCGTTCGCCGAGCTACTCGCCTACACCGCCGAGGATCCGCACTTCGCTGGCCTGAACCCGATCGAGAAGGCGCAATGGCTCGAATTCAAGACGCTGCTGCCAGGCTATCTGCTTTCCACCCAGGGCGAGCGCATGAGCATGGCCAACAGCGTCGAGAACCGCTGCCCGTTCCTCGATCCCGAGGTGGTCGCGCTGTCGGCCGCCGTCAACCTCAAGTTCGACGACGGCAGCAATGAGAAGTACCTGGTCAAGAAGGCGTTCGAGGCGGTGATTCCGCCGTCGATCACCGCCAAGTCGAAGCATCCCTATCGCGCTCCCGACAGCGCCGCGTTCGTCGATCACCGCGCCGACTACGTCGAGCTGCTGCTCTCGGAGAACGAGCTGAAGAAGGTGCCTCACCTGGACGCCCGCTTCGCGCAGGCGCTCACCCGCAAGATCTTCGACGGGGAGCCCGGCACCATCAGCACGCGCGAGAACCAGACCTTCATCTATCTGCTGTCCACCGCCATGCTGCATCGCCAGTACGTGCGTCGCGAGGGCCTGCCGCCCATGCCGCTGGAGCGGGTCGACCGGGTGCTGTCCCGCGTCGTCGATCGTCGCAGCGCAATTCGTTCGGGAGTGGAACATGTTTGAGTTTCTTCGCAAGCGCAGCCCGGCCGATTCGGCGCCGGCCCCGGTCGACGCCCATGCCGCCGCCGCGCTGCCGCTCGTCGACGCGGCCTCGGCGGGCCCGGTGCCGCAGCCCGACGACATCGCGATCATCGGCCTCGCGCTGCGCCTGCCGCGCGCCGAGACGCTCGACGACTTCTGGACCGAGCTGGCGGCGCAGCGCTCGCTGATCAGCGAAGTGTCGCCGCAGCGCTGGGACAAGGACGTCTACTACGGCGATCCGCGCAAGGAAGACGACAAGACCAACAGCATCTGGGGCGGCTTCATCGAGCACGCCGACTGCTTCGACGCGGAGTTCTTCAACATCTCGCCGCGCGAAGCGCAGTACATGGATCCGCAGCAGCGCTTCGCGATGGAGCTGGCCTGGAAGGCGATCGAGGACGCCGGCTATCGGCCGGGGCAGCTCGCGGGCACCAATACCGGCGTATACATGGGCGTCTGCCACTGGGACTATGCCGAGCTGTTCGAGAAGACCGGGCAGAAGGTGGATGCGTACTTCCCGACCGGCACCGCCTATTCGATCATCGCCAATCGCGTTTCGCACTACTACGATCTGGCCGGCCCGAGCATCGTGAACGACACCGCCTGCGCGAGCTCGCTGGTGTCGGTCTATCAGGCCGTGCGCGCGATCCGCAACGGTGAATGCGACGCGGCGCTCGCCGGCGGGGTGAATCTCGCGTGGTCGGTCAACCACTTCATCGCGTTTGGCAAGAACGGCATGCTCTCGAAGCGCGGCCGCAGCCAGGCGTTCGATCGCGAGGCGGACGGTTACGTGCGCGGCGAGGGCGGCGCAATGCTGCTGCTCAAGCCGTTGCAGCGCGCGCTGGAGGACGGCGATCCGGTGTATGCGGTGATCAAGGGCATCGGTACCAACCACGGCGGGCGCACCACCTCGCTGACGGTGACCAACGCCAAGGCGCAGGCGCGCCTGATCCGCGAGGTTTACACCCGCGCCGGCATCGCGCCGGACAGCGTCAGCTATATCGAGGCGCATGGCCCGGGCACGCCGGTCGGCGATCCGGTGGAAGTGCTGGGCCTCAAGGAAGCGTTCCGCGACATGCACCAGGAAGCTGGCTCGGAGCCGGTGCCGCAGAGCTGCGGGATCGGCTCGGTCAAGACCAATATCGGCCACCTCGAGGGAGCCGCCGGCGTGGCCGGCATGGTCAAGGTGATCGCGGCGATGCGGCATCGCACGCTGCCGGGCAACGTCGATTTCCGCCAGCTCAACCCGCTCATCAAGTTCGAGGGCAGCCCGTTCTACGTGGTCGGCCAGAGCCGGCCGTGGGCGACCAACGGCACGGCGCCGCGTCGCGCCGGCGTCAGCTCGTTCGGTTTCGGCGGCACCAACGCGCACGTGATCCTGGAGGAGGGCCCGGGCCTCGCCGAGGCCGACGCGCCCGATGCGGCCCATGTCGCCGGTACGCCGGTGCTGGTGCCGCTGTCTGCCCGCAACGGCGAGCGGCTCGACGCGCAGATCCGGCAGTTGGCGGCGCACCTGCGCGCCCATCCTGACCTCGATCTGGCCGCGCTCGCCTATACGCTGCAGGTCGGCCGCGAGGGCATGGTCGAGCGCATCGCGTTCGTCACGGACTCGGTGGCCGAGCTGACGGCGCGCCTGGACGCGGCGCGCGCGGCCACGGCGCCGGTCGAGCGCAGCTGGCGCGGGCAGGTGCCGGCGCGACGCGGCAAGCACGACGCGAAGCAGGCGGCGCTCGACGAGGATACCGAGCTGCTGCTCTCGCACTGGATCGAGAAGTGCCGCCTCGACAAGCTGGCCGAGCACTGGTGCGGCGGCGGCCCGGTGGACTGGCAGCGGCTCCATCGCGCCGCGCGTCCGCAACGGCTGCGGCTGCCGACCTATCCGTTCGCGCGCGTGCGCCACTGGCTGCCGGACGCCGAACCCGCGGCCGCGACGGCCGCTCGGGACACGACGAACGCGACCGCCCCGACCGCGCCCGCCACGCTGCATCCGCTGCTGCACGAGAACGTCTCCACGCTGAGCCGCCAGGCCTATCGCACCGCCTTCTCGGGCACCGAATTCTTCCTCGCCGATCATCACGTGTCCGGGCGCATGGTGCTGCCCGGCGTCGCCTATCTCGAAATGGCGCGCGCGGCCGCCGCGCTCGCGCTGGAGGCGGGTGAGCACTGCACGCTGAAGAACGTGGTCTGGATGCGCCCGCTGCGGGTGGGCGCCGAGCCGGTGGACGCGCGCATGCAGCTCACGCCGCAGACGCGCGGCGACGTCGCCTACGAGGTGACGAGCGGTGCCGTCGACGCGCTCACGGTGCACAGCCAGGGCACCATCGTGGCGCAGGCCGAGCCTGCGGCGGCGCCGGCCGCCGTCGATCTGAGCGCGCTGCGCGGCGCCTGCGCGAGCCCGGTGACGCTCGACGAGGCCCACGGCTGGCTGCGCGCGGCCGGCATGGTGCACGGCCCGTCGCTGCAGGCGATGACCGGCCTTTACCAGGGCGAGCGGCAGGTGCTGGTGGAGTTGAGCCTGCCCGAGGCGCTTCACGCCGAGGCCGAGGCCTACCGGCTGCATCCGGCGCTGCTCGACGCCGCGATCCAGGGCACCGTGGTACTGCTGCGCGGCGAGCGTCCGGCGCTGCCGTTCGCGCTGCGCGAGCTGCGTCAGTACGGACCGTGCGCCACGCGCATGTGGGCCTGGATCCGCCCCAGCGCCGGCGCGGCCGGGAGTGCCGCGATGCCGGCCTTCGACATCGACATGTGCGACGCACAGGGCGTCGTCCGGGTACGGCTCGCGGGCCTCTCGCTGCGCCTGCTGGAAACGGGCGAGGCGGCGGCCTCGGCCGCCGCGCTGAGCTACGGCGTGCGCGAATGGCGGGTCGCCCCGCTGGCCGCGTCGGCCGCGCCGGTGAACGCCGGCGGGCTGGTGTTCGTGGCCGGCGCCGCGCCCGATCCGCAGCGCGACCGGCAACTCGCCGAGGCGCTCGGCGCGAGCGTCGAGGCGCTCGCGCTGCCGCCGGCGGAACAGGCGGCGGCGGGGCTCGAGGCGGCCTTCCAGGTGGTGCTGCGCGGCGTGCAGCGCGTGATGGGCGAGCGCCGCAAGGCAGACGTCTGCATCGTGCTGCCCGACGACGAGGCCGGGCGCCTCTTTGCGCCGCTGGCCGCGCTGCTGCAGGTCGCGCTGCAGGAAAGCTCGCGTCTGCGCGGACGGCTGATGATGGTGGCCGGCCTCGCGCAGCTGCCCGCCGCCGCGCTGGCCGAGCGCGTCCGCGCGGAACTCGGCGCGCCCGGCGCGATGCACGAGGTTCGCTACGACCTTGCCGGACAGCGCGAGGCGAGCGTGGTCGCGCCGCTCGCGCTGCCGACCGGCTCGCTCGGCGAGGTATTCAAGCCGGGCGGTGTCTACTGGCTGACCGGCGGGCTGGGCGGCCTCGGCCGCCTGATCGCCGAGGCCGTGGCCGGCCTCTCGGGCGTGGTGCTGGTGCTGAGCGGGCGCGGCCCGGCCGACGGCCGCGACGCCGCACTGCGCGCGCGCGGCGTGACGCTCGACTATCTCGTCGCCGACGTCGCCAACGCCGAGGACACGCAGCGCGTGGTGGCGGAGATCCTGCGCCGCCACGGCCGCCTGAACGGTGTGCTGCACGTCGCCGGCGTGCTGCAGGACGGCCTGATCGTCAACAAGACGGCCGAGCAGGCCAGCGCCGTGTTCGCGCCGAAGGCGCGCGGGCTCGCGAACCTCGACGCCGCCACGCGCGGGCTCGCGCTCGACTTCATGCTGCTGTTCTCGTCGGTGGCGGCGGTCGATCCGGCCGCCGGCCAGGCCGACTACGCGGTCGCCAACCGCTTCCTCGACGCCTATGCGGACTACCGCGACGCGCAGGTGCGCGCCGGCCGTGCGCACGGCGTGACGGTCGCGATCGACTGGCCGCTGTGGGCCGACGGCGGGATGCGCATGGATGCCGCCAACATCGACGCGATGCGCCGTCGCACCGGCGGCGAGCCGCTGCCGAGCGAGGTGGGGCTCGGCGCGCTGGCGGCGGTGGTCGCCGCCAGGCGGGTCGGCCACGTGTCGGTCAACTACGGGCACGCGCGCGTCGAGGCGGCGCCGCAACCGGCGCCGTCGTCGCAGCCGGTGCCGGCCGCGCAACCCGCCGCGGCCGCCGCGGCCTCCGCGCCGTCGCCGGCGGACCTGATGGGCGAGACGCTGGTGCTGCTCAAGCAGACGCTCGGCAAGGTGCTGAAGCTCGATCCGGCCAAGATCCGCACCGGCGAAAAGTTCGAGCAATACGGCTTCGACTCGATCATGGCGGTCGACATGACCTTGCAGCTGGAGGAACTGGTCGGCTCGCTGCCCAAGACGCTGTTCTTCGAATATGTCGACCTGCAAGGCATCGCCGATTACCTGCAGGAGGAGCACGCGGACGCGCTCGCGGCGGCCCTGGCGGCAAGGCGCCCGGCGGCCGCGGCGACCAGCGCCGCGCCCGACGCGCCGCAAGCACCGGCTCCGGCGGCGATCGCCGCAGGTCCGGCCGGCACCACGAGCCGCTTCAGCGCGCCGGCCTCGGCACCGGTGGCGATGTACGACGCCGATCTCCACGACATCGCCGTGATCGGCCTGGCCGGCCGCTATCCGCGCGCGGCTACGCTGGATGCGTTCTGGGAGCTGTTGAAGAACGGCGAGCACGTGTTCGAGAAGATTCCCTCGGAGCGCTGGGAGCACGCGGGCATCTACCACGACGAGCGCGACGTGCTCGGCAAGAGCACGATCCGCACCGGCGGCTTCCTCGACGACATCGACAAGTTCGACCCGCGCTACTTCAACATCTCGCAGCGCGACGCGGAGCTGATGTCGCCCGAGGTGCGGCTGTTCCTGCAGGTGGGCGTGGAGGCGTTCGAGGACGCCGGCTACTCGCGCGAGCAGATGCGCCAGCGCTACGACGGCGACGTCGGCGTGCTGGTCGGCACCATGAGCAACCACTACAACCTGCTCGGCTTCCAGAACATGCTCACGCGCGGTTCGCGCGCGAGCGGCAGCTACACCGGCACGCTGCCGAACATGCTGTCGTATTTCTACGGTTTCACCGGCCCGTCGATCTTCCTCGACACGATGTGCTCGGCGGCCTCCACCTGCATCGATCAGGGCGTCTGGATGCTGCGCACGCGCCAGTGCCGGATGGTGCTGGCCGGCGGCGTCAACCTGCTGCTGCATCCGCAGAACCTGATCTCCAGCTCGCAGGAGCACTTCACGTCGAAGAGCGCCGACGTGATCCGCAGCTACGGCCTCGGCACCGACGGCACGATTCTCGGCGAGGGCCTCGGTGCGGTGCTGCTCAAGCCGCTGGCCGAGGCGATCGCCGACGGCGATCACATCTACGGCGTGATCAAGGGCACCGCGATCAACAACGCCGGGGTGCGCAACGGCTTCACGGTGCCGACGCCGGCCATGCAGGCCAAGGCTGTCGAGAAGGCGCTGGCCGACGCGCGGGTGGACGCGCGCACCATCAGCTACGTCGAGGGCCACGGCTCGGGCACCAAGCTCGGCGATCCGATCGAGATCAAGGCGCTCACTCATGCGTATCGCACCCACACCGACGAGCGCAACTTCTGTGCGATCGGCTCGGTCAAGTCGAACATCGCGCACCTGCTGGCGGCGGCCGGCGTGGTCGGCCTCACCAAGGTGCTGCTGCAGATGAAGCACGCCACGCTGGTGCCGTCGCTGCATGCCGAGGAGCTGAATCCGGCGATCCCGTTCGCCGATTCGCCGTTCCGCGTGCAGCGCGAGCTGGCCGAATGGCGGCGCCCGACCATTGTCGGCGCCGACGGCGTCGCGACCACCTATCCGCGTCGCGCCGGCGTCACCTCGATCGGCGCGGGCGGCATGAACTCGCACATGATCATCGAGGAATACGCGGCGCCCGAGCCCGAGCACTGGCCGGCCGCGCCGCGCCTGTTCGTGCTCTCGGCAATGACGCGCACGCTGCTGCAGGACTGGATGCAGCGGCTGCTGGCGCGGCTGCGCGAACAGCCCGGGCTCGACCCGGCGCGCGTGGCGTACACGCTGCAGGTGGGCCGCAACGTGCAGCCGTGCCGCTTCGCGATGGTGGCGTCGAGCCTCGACGAGTTCGTCGCGGCGCTCGACGCGTTCCTGCGCGACCAGCTCGCGCCGGGCGCGGTGTTCGTCGACAACGTGCTGTCGATCGATCCGAGCGCCGGCGCGGGCGAGGTCGAGCGCGATCTCGCGGCCGGCGATCTGGCGCGGCTCGCGCGCCATTGGGCCGACGGCGCGCAGCTCGACTGGCGCTTGCTGTGGCCCGAGCGGGCGCCGCATCGCCTGTCGCTGCCGCCGAGCGCGTTCGAGAAGGTGCGCTGCTGGTACGAGGTGCATCCCGACGCGCCGAGCGTGCTCGATCCGCTCGCCTCGCGCGGCAAGCTGCATCCGTTCATCGGCCGCAACCTGTCGGACTTGTCCGCAATCGCGTACGAGACCGACGCGCGGCCCGACGATCTGCTCGACTACGCGTATCGCCGCGACGGCCAGCGCCGCATCGTGCCGACCTTCGTGCTCGACGCGGCGTGGGCGTTGGGCGGCATCGCAGGGCTCGCCGCGCCGTTCGCGGTACGCGACCTGGCGCTGAATCCGGATCCGGACTGGAGCGGGCCCGCGCGGCTCGAGTTCGCGCTCACCACGCGCGCGCCCGGCAGCCACGAAGTCGGCGTGCGATACACGGGCGAGGACGGCGAGGTCCGGCCGCTCGCGCGCTTCGCGCTGCAGGAGACGACCGCGCCGCAATGGCCGGCGACGCTCGGGCTCGATCCGGGCAGCGTCGCCGCCGCGCTCGATGCGGCCGCCTTCTACGCCACGCTGCGCGAGGGCGGGCTCGACTACCTGCCGTACCTGGAGAGTGTCGAGCGGCTCGGCTGGAGCGCCGACGGCGCCTGCCTCGTCACGCTGCGCGAAGCGATGCCGAAGCAGCACCACTTCGCCGCGCGCGTCGCGCTCACGCCGGCCGTGCTCGGCGCCGTGCAGCAGGTCGCGCACTTCCTCGCGCGGCAGGCCGGCGAGACGGCCTGGCCGGACGCCGGCTTCGTGGGTGCCGACGCGCTCGAATTCGTCGGCGGCACGGTGCGGCACCTACGGTTCGAGGGCCGCCATACGGTTGCCCTGCTCGACGACGCCGGACGCGTGCTTGGCGCGATCCGCGGCGCGCGCTTCGGGCTCGCGGCGATGCCGGCGGCCTCGGATGTGGCGCGACCGGCTGCCGTGGTACAGGCCGCCGCCGCGAGCACCGCGGCGTACGCGCCGGTCGCGCTCGTCGCCGCACCGGCGGCGGCGCCAGCCGCGCCGATGGTATCGGCGCCGCCCGATGCGCCCGACGACCTCGCGCAGATCCGCACCGACGTGGTGGCCCGCATTCTCGGGCGGATGGCGCCGATCCTGAAGTTCGCGCCCGACGCGATCAACCTGCGCACGCCGTTCTACAACCTCGGTTTCGATTCGATCTCGCTGACCGAGCTGGCCAACCACATCGGCGCCGACCTGGGCGTGGCCCTCACGCCGGCGGTGTTCTTCGAGGTCGAGAACGTCGAGCAACTGGCAGGGCATCTGATGGCGAACCACGTTGCGACGCTGCGCGAGCGGCGCCGCGCGGCGCAGGCGACACCGGCCCCGGCGGTCGCGCCGGCCGCTGCCGCGCCGCTCGTCCAGTCGTCACCGGTGCTGGCGCCACCCGCTGCAGTTCCGGCTGCGGCTCCCGCGTTCGCGCCGGCGGCACCCGCCGCCGGGTCCGATCCGCTGCTCGAGCGCGCCGTGGCGATCATCGGCATGTCGGCGCGGCTGCCCGGCGCCGACGATCTCGACGCGTTCTGGCGCAACCTGCGCGAGGGCCGCAACGCCATCGTGCCGCTGCCGATGAGCCGGTATCGCGGCGCCTATCGCGAGCAGATGGAGCAGGCCGACTTCCCGCACCGCGCGGGCGTGCTGCACGACATCGACCGCTTCGACGCCGCGTTCTTCCACATCTCGCCGGCCGAGGCCGAGCTGATGGATCCGCAGCACCGGCTGTTCCTCGAGGCGGCCTGGGCCGCGGTCGAACATGCCGGCTATCGCGCGAGCCGGCTGCCGGAGGCCACCGGCGTGTACGTCGGCGTGAGCGGCAACGACTACGCGACGCTGCTGGCCGCCCACGGCGTGCCCACCGAGGCCTACACGGCCACCGGCACGGCGCACTCGATGCTGGCCAACCGCGTCTCGTTCTTCCTCGACGTGCACGGCCCGAGCCAGGCGATCGACACCGCCTGCTCCAGTTCGCTGGTGGCGCTGCATCGTGCTGTGGAGAGCCTGCGCGCCGGCCAGTGCGAGATGGTGATCGCCGGCGGCGTGAACCTTGCGCTGAGCGCCGACACCTTCGTGGGCGCCTACAAGGCCGGCATGCTCAGCCCCGAGGCGCAGTGCAAGACGTTCTCGGCGAATGCCGACGGCTACGTGCGCGGCGAGGGCGTGGCGGCGCTGGTGCTCAAGCCGCTGCGCGCGGCCGAGCGTGACGGCGATTCGATCCTCGGCGTGATCCTCGGCAGCGCCGAGAACCACGGCGGGCGCGCCAACTCGCTGACGGCGCCGAACCCGCGCGCGCAGGCCGAGCTGATCAAGCGCGCGATGCACGGCATCGATCCGGCCAGCATCGGCTATGTCGAGGCGCACGGCACCGGCACCAGCCTCGGCGATCCGGTCGAGATCAACGGCCTCAAGCTGGCCTACGCGCAGCTGCCGACCCAGGACGGCGCGCCGCTCGCGGCGGGCCGGTGCGCGATCGGCTCGCTGAAGTCGAACATCGGCCATCTGGAGGCGGCGGCGGGCGTGGCCGGCGTGCTCAAGGCGCTGCTCGCGATGCGCCACGGCGCGCTGCCGGCCAGCCTGCACGCCGAGCCGCTCAACCCTTACATCGAGCTGGACGGCAGCCCGTTCCGGATCGTGCGCGAACTCACGCCATGGCCGCGCGAGGTGGATGCCGCGGGCCAGCCGCGGCCGCGCCGCGCCGGGGTGAGCAGCTTCGGTTTCGGCGGCGCGAACGCGCATCTGGTGCTGCAGGAGTACCTGGCGCCGGCTGCCGCGCCGGCTGCCGCGGGCCCGCACGCGATCGTACTGTCCGCGCGCAATGACGTGCAGCTGCGCGTCGTCGCGCGTCGCCTGCTGGCCTGGGCTCAGCAGGCCGAGGGCGACGCGCACGCCGGGCTGATCGAGCGCGTGGCCTACACGCTGCAGGTCGGTCGCGAGCCGATGGACGAGCGTCTCGGCTTCGAGGCCGCCTCGCTGGCACAACTGGTGGCCACGCTCACCGACTACCTCGACGACCTGCCCGGCGCCGTGCTGCGCGGCTCGACGCGGCGCGCGGCGGCAGCGGCGGTCCCGCCGGCCGGCGCCGCAATGCGCGAGACGCTGCGTGCCTGGGTGGACGGCGCCGAGATCGACTGGGCGACGCGCCACGCGCACGTGCCGGGGCGCGTCGCGCTGCCGACCTATCCGTTCGCGGGGCAACGCCACTGGATTCCCGCGCAGGCGGCGCTGCCGACGCTCGACGACGCGGCGCTCGAGCGGATGCTGGACAACGTGCTGAGCGACACCTTGAGCGTCGACGAGGCGATGGATGCATTGACGCTGGCCGATCACGGCCGCGGCGAGTAAATGGAGAGGATCGTGGACGCGTTGCAGCGAATCTTGCAGGATCTGAAAAGTGGTCGCATCGACAAGGCCGAGGGGCTGCGTTTGCTGAAGGCACGGCGCGACGGCGCCGCGCACGACCTGGAAGCGGCCGCGCCGGCCGGGGCCGGCACGGCGGCGGAGGTCGGCCTGTACGCCGTCGAATGGCGCGAGCAGCCGCTCGAACACGAGTCCGCGGCCACCGGCGGCGACTGGCTGGTGCTGCTGACCGAGCCGTTCACGGCGGCCCGGGCGGCGCTCGCCGCGCTGCCGGCCGCGCCGCGCTGCCAGGTGTTCGCGCGGCCCGAAGGCGATCTCGGCGCGCGCTACGAGGCGCTCGCCGCGCAGGTACTGGCGGCCTTGCAGGCGCCGCTGCGCGAACCGATGTCGACACCGTTGCGGGTGCAACTGGTGATCCCCGCCGCGGCCGAGGACGAGCCGCTGTTCGGACTCGCCGCGTTGCTGCGCAGCGTCGAGCAGGAGAATCCGCGGATCCGCGCGCAGGTGATCGGCGTCGATCCCGAACGCGTGAACGCGTCCGACCTGGCGGCCCTGCTGGCCGCCGAGCGTGCGCACCAGGGTCCGGCCGCGATCCTTCATCGCGACGGCGCGCGCAGCGTGCTGCATTACGCGCCGTTGCCGGCCGCCGCCGGTGCGCCGGCGCCGTGGCGCGACGGCGGCGTGTATCTGCTCACCGGGGGCGCGGGCGGCCTCGGTGCGCTGTTCGCGCGCGAGATCCTGCGTCACGCGCCCGGCGCGCGGGTGGTGCTGGCCACGCGTGCTGGCTGGCCCGACCCGGCACGCGCCGCGCTGGCCCCGCTGGGGCCGCGGCTGCAGCTGCGCACGCTCGACGTGACCGACGCGGGCGCCGTCGAGGCGTTGCTGCATGACCTGCACCGCGAGCACGGCACGCTCACCGGCATCCTCCACGCCGCCGGCACGCTGCGCGACGGCTTCGCGCTCGGCAAGTCGGCCGCCGATCTGGCCGCCGTCTGCGCGCCCAAGGTGCGCGGCCTGCTGAACCTCGAACGCGCCAGCCGCGCGCTGCCGGTCGAGTTCCTGGCAAGCTTCTCGTCGCTGGCCGGCGTGCTCGGCAATGTCGGCCAGTCCGACTACGCGCTCGCCAACGCGTTTCTCGACCGCCGCGCGCTGCAGACCCGCCGCAGCATCTCGATCGCCTGGCCGCTGTGGCGCGAGGGCGGCATGCGCATCGACGCGGAGACCGAACGTGCGCTGCGCGAGAACCTCGGCCTCGCGCCGATCGACAGCGAACGCGGCTTCGCGGCGTTCTATCAGGCGCTCGCCGCCGCCCGGCCGCAGGTGCTGGTGGCCTGCGGCGATCTGGCGAGGCTGGCCGCGCGCTTCAACGGCGCCGCGCCCGTCACGGCGGCACCCGCGCTCGAGGCCGCCGGGGCCGCCGCCTCGGCCGCGCCCGAGGCCGAGGCGGCCGAGCTGCGCGCCGCGCTGTTCGCGCGGCTCAAGGCGCTGTTCTCCGAGTGCACGCGCTACGGCGTCGAGGAACTCGACGCGCTGGAGCCGCTGGAGAGCTACGGCATCGATTCGATCATGATCACGCGGCTGAACCAGCGGCTCGCCGCGTTCTACGCGAGCCTGCCGAAGACGCTGCTTTACGAGCACCGCACGCTGGCCGCGCTGGCCGGCTATCTGCTCGACCAGCACGCGGCGGCGAGCAGGCGCTGGGCCGGGCTCGATGCCGCGCCGGCCGCGTCGGTGCGGGCGGCCGGTGCCGACGCGGCCGATCCGGCGCGCGGCGCCGTCACCGGTGTGGCCGCCGCCGGGCCGGCCCGGGCCGCCACGGCCTCCGGCCGCGCGGCCGAGGCGCACGACGACGCGATCGCGATCATCGGCCTGAGCGGCCGCTATCCGCGCGCCGCGTCGCCGACCGAATTCTGGAACAACCTGCGCGACGGCCGCGACTGCATCGGCGAGATCCCGCCCGAGCGCTGGCCGCTCGAGGGCTTCTACGAGGCCGACCGCAAGCTCGCGCTCGCGCAGGGCAAGAGCTACGGCAAGTGGGGCGGCTTCCTCGACGGCTTCGCCGATTTCGATCCGCTGTTCTTCGGCATCTCGCCGCGCGAGGCGAGCGGCATGGATCCGCAGGAACGTCTGTTCATGCAGGCCTGCTGGGACGTGCTGGAGGACGCGGCGATCAGCCGCGAGACGCTCGCCACGCAATACGGCGGCAAGGTCGGCGTCTACGCCGGCATCACCAAGACCGGCTTCAACCTGTACGGCCCCGCGCTGTGGCGCGACGGCGAGACGTTGCATCCGCGCACCAGCTTCAGCTCGGTGGCGAACCGCGTCTCCTACACGCTGAACCTGAACGGCCCGAGCCTGCCGCTCGACACCATGTGCTCGTCGTCGCTGACGGCGATCCACGAGGCCTGCCGCGCGCTGCGCGCCGGCGACTGCGAGCTGGCGATCGCGGGCGGCGTGAACCTCTACCTGCATCCGTCGAGCTTCGTCGAGCTGAGCGCCTCGCAGATGCTCTCGTCCGATGGCCGCTGCAAGAGCTTCGGCGAGGGCGGTAACGGTTTCGTGCCGGGCGAGGGCGTCGGCGCGGTGCTGCTCAAGCCGCTGGCACAGGCGCAGGCCGACGGCGACCCCATCCACGCCGTGATCCTCGCCACCCAGATCAACCACGGCGGCAAGACCCACGGCTACACCGTGCCGAACCCGTCGGCGCAGCGCGACGTGGTGCGCGCCGCCCTGGAGCGCGCCGGCATCGACGCGCGCAGCATCGGTTTCGTCGAGGCGCACGGCACCGGCACCGAGATGGGCGACCCAATCGAGATCGAGGGGCTGACCCAGGCCTTCCGCGGCGATACCGACGCGCTCGGCTACTGCGCGATCGGCTCGGTGAAGTCGAACATCGGCCATCTGGAGGCGGCCGCCGGCATCGCCGGGCTGACCAAGGTGGTGATGCAGATGAAGCATCGCCAGCTGGTGCCGAGCCTCAACGCCGATGTCATCAATCCCAACATCGATTTCGCGCGCACGCCGTTCGTGCTGCAGCGCACCTCCGCGCCATGGCGGCGGATGGCCGGCCCGCGCGGGGAACGGCCGCTGCGCGCCGGGATCAGCTCGTTCGGCGCGGGCGGCGCCAACGCGCACGTGATCGTCGAGGAATTCGTGCCGCTTGCGCTGCCCGCGCGTGCGGCCGCCGCCACGCCGAGCCTGGTGGTGCTGTCGGCGCGCACCGAGGCGGCGCTGCGCGGGCGCACCGGGCGTCTGCTGTCGTACCTGTCGCGCACCGATCGCACGCCGGCCGTCAACCTCGAACCGCTGATCGCCGAACAGCTGGCCGGCCTGCTGCACGTCGCGCCGGCGCAGATCGAGGCCGATGTCGGCTTCAGCGACTACGGGGCCGGCGAGTTCGAACTGCGGCAACTGCTGGAGCGGCTGGCCGAGATCGCCGGGCTGGTGGCGCCCGACGATGCGTGGCGCGACTGCGGCAGCGTCGCCGAGCTGGCGGCCTGCCTGCAGCCGGCCACCGTCGACGGCGGCCGCCTGGAGGACATCGCCTACACGCTGCAGGTCGGCCGCGAGCCGATGGAATGGCGGCTGGCCTGCGTGGCAGGCAGCCTCGCCGAACTGACCACGCGCCTCGAGCAGTATCTGGCCGGCGACGTCGGCGCGCCCGGCGTCCACGCCGGGCAGGCGGCGCAGGGCGGCGAGGAGCGCGAGGCGCTGGCGCGCCGCAACCAGTCCGCCGTCGAAGCGGCGGTGGCCGCGCGCGACCTCGGCACGCTCGCGAGCCTGTGGGTGAGCGGCCAGCGCATCGAGTGGGCCGCGCTGCATCGCGACGCGCGACCGCGCCGCATGCATCTGCCGAGCTATCCGTACGCCCGCAACACCTATTGGATCGCGGAACGCTATCGCGGCCTCGCGCCCTCGTCGATCGCGTCGGACGCATCGGTCGCGCCGCAGGCGGCCGCCTTCGGGCCGGCGGCACCGGTCGCGCCGGCAGCGGCGCCCAGCGCCGCCGAGACCCGCGAGTACGTCGAGCGGATCGTGGTGGAGCGGCTCTGCGCCTCGCTCGACCTGCGCCCCGACGAGGTGCGCGCCGATCAGTCGTTCGCCGACTACGGCCTCGACTCGATCCTCGGCGTCGAACTGGTCGACGGCCTCAACGCGACGCTCGGCCTGGATCTCGACACCACCTGCCTGTTTGACTACAGCACGCTGCAGCGGCTCGTCGAGCACCTCGTCTCGCAATACAAGGGGCCGGTCGCGGCGGCGGCGGCCCCGCGCGAGGCGGCCGTGGCCGCGGCCTCCGGCGCGGCGTCCGTCACTGCGGCGGCGACGCGGGAGGACGCCATCGCGATCGTCGGCATCAGCGGCCGTTTCGGCCGCTCCGACGATCTCGACGCGCTCTGGGAGCACCTCGCGCAGGGCCGCGACCTGATCGAGCCGGTCACGCGCTGGCCGCTACCGGCCGACGCCGAAGCCAGCGAGGCCGCCTGCCGTCATGGCAGTTTCGTGGAGGGCATCGCGGAATTCGACCCGCTGTTCTTCAACATCTCGGGGCTCGAGGCGACCTACATGGATCCGCAGCAGCGGCACTTCCTGCAGGAAGCCTGGAAGGCGCTGGAGAACGCCGGCTACGCCGGCTCGCAGGTGGCCGGCACCGATTGCGGCGTGTACGTCGGCTGCTGTGGCGGCGATTACCAGGATCTGTTCCTCGGCAAGCCGTCGCCGCAATCGCTGTGGGGCAACATGGCCTCGGTGATCCCGTCGCGGATCGCCTACTACCTGGACCTGAAGGGCCCCTCGATGGCGATCGACAGCGCCTGCTCCAGCTCGCTCGTCGCGATCGACCTGGCCTGCAAGGACCTGCGCAGCGGCGACACGCGCATGGCGCTGGCGGGCGGCGTGTTCCTGCAGGCCACGCCGAAGCTCTACACGGCCGCCCATCGCGCCGGGATGCTGTCGGCCACCGGCCGCTGCCACACCTTCGACGCCAGCGCTGACGGCTTCGTGCCGGGCGAGGGCGTGGGCGTACTGGTGCTCAAGCGGCTTTCCGACGCGCTGGCCGACGGCGATCACGTCCACGGCGTGATCCGCGGCTCGGGCGTCAACCAGGACGGCACCACCAACGGCATCACGGCGCCCAGCGCGCGCTCTCAGGAGGCGCTGCTGCGCCGCATCTACGAGCGCTTCGGCATCGACGCCGGCGAGATCGGCATGGTCGAGGCGCATGGCACCGGCACCCGGCTCGGCGACCCGATCGAGTTCGGCGCGCTCACCCGTGCATTCCGCGTCGACACCGAGCGCCGCGAATACTGCGCGATCGGCTCGCTGAAGACCAATCTCGGCCACACCCAGTACGCCGCCGGCGTGGCGGGCGTGATGAAGATCCTGCTGGCGCTCGAGCACGAGCAGATTCCGCCGTCGCTGCACTACCGTAGCGGCAATCCGGCGATCCGCTTCACCGACAGCCCGTTCTACGTCAACACGCGCCTGCAGCCGTGGGCACGCGAGGCGCAGCGGCCGCGGCTGGCCGCGGTCAGCTCGTTCGGCGCGGGCGGCACCAACGCGCATCTGGTGATCGGCGACGCGCCGGCCAGCACGCTGCGCCATGCCGACAAGCCGGCGTGGCTCGTCACGCTGTCGGCCCGCACCCCGGGTCAGCTGCGCCAGCAGATCGAACGCCTGCGCGCGCACTGCCTGCGCAAGCCGTCGCTCGACCTCGGCAACCTCAGCTTCACGCTGCTGGCGGGCCGCAAGCACTTTGGCCGCCGCGCGGCCTGGGTGGTGCGCGATCTCGCCGAGCTGGTGGCGGCGCTCGGCACCGCGCTCGACGCGGGCCGCGAGACGGAGGCCGCGGCCGTCGCGGCGCCGGCGAGCGCCTGGGCGGAGCAGGTGGCGGCACTCGCCGCCGCAGGCTCCGACGGCGAGTACCGCGCCGCGCTCGGCGCGCTGGCCGACGCCTATCTGCAGGGCGCCGAGCCGGAGTGGCGCAAGCTGTACGCCGACGGCGGCTATCGACGCATGCCGCTGCCGACCTATCCGTTCGCGCGTGAGCGCTACTGGCTCGACGCGGCGGCCATGACGCTGGCGCTCGACGCGCGTCCGATCGAGCCGGGCGCGCTGCCGGTCCCGCTGCCCACGCCGGCCTCGGCGGTGACGCAGGCGGTGGCGGGCGCGCATCCGTGGCTCGCGGCGGGCGCCGTCGGCGTCGGCACGCCGTCGCTGCGCGCCAGCTTCAGCGGGCGAGAGTTTTTCGTCGTCGATCACGTCGTGCAGGGGCGCACCATCATGCCGGGCGTCGTCTCGCTGGAGCTGGCGCGCGCCGCGTTCGCGGCCGTCACCGGCAAGCAGACCGGCGTCAACATCTCCGACGTGGTGTGGGTACGGCCGTTCGTGACCGGCGAGCCGATGCCCGAGGTCTGTGTCGACCTGCTGCCCGACACGGCGGGCCGCTACGAATTCCGCGTGCGCGCCGCCGGCGACGCCGAGTTCATCTATACCCAGGGCTTCGTGCAGGCCGGCACGGCCGCGCCGGCCGTGCTCGATCTGGCCGAGTGGCACGCGCGTTGCGCGAGCGCGACGGTTTCGCGCGAGCGCTGCTACGACGCGATCCGCGCGATGGGCATCGATCACGGCCCGAGCCTGCGCGCCATCGAGTCGGTACGCACCGGCGCCGGCCTCGCGCTGGCTCGGCTGGTGCAGCCGGCCGGCGCGCAGGCGGGCGGCGTGGTGCTGCATCCGGCCCTGCTCGACGCCGCGATCCAGGCCTCGATCGCGCTGCTGATGGGAGAGAACCGCACCGCGCTGCCGTTCGCGCTGCGCTCGCTCGACGTGCTGGCGCCGTGCGTGGGCACGTTGTGGGCGGCGATCCGCCTGCACGAGCCGCGCGCGGGCTCGCAGGAGCTCGACATCGAGCTGTGCGACGAAGCGGGCACGCTGTGCGCGCGCCTGAGCGGCTACAGCTCGCGGATCCTCGCGCCGCGTCCCGACGCCGACGGCGCGGCGAACGCGGCATCCGCCGCGCGCGGCAACGCGGCACCGGCGGGCACGGCGGCGCAAGGCGCGAACGCCGTCGCCGACGACTCGGCGTTCCCGGTGCTGCTGCAGCCGGTGTGGGACGTCACGCCGCTGCCGAGCGCCGCGCTGCAAGTGGGCCGGCTGCTCGTGATCGGCGCCGAGCCGGCGCTCGTCGATGCGCTGCGGCGCTTCGATCCCGAGTTGCAGACGCTCGCGTTCGCGGCCGACGAGAGCCGCGACGCGCTGGTCGCGCGGCTGGCCGCGCTGCGCGGCTTCGATCACGTGGTGTGGGCCGGCGACACGGCACCCACCGTGCCGGGCCAGGAGGACGCCCTGCTGGCGCGTCAGCCCCTCGGCGTACTGCGCGCATTCCGGTTGATCAAGGCGCTGCTGGCCGCGGGCCGCGACGAGCACCCGCTGCACTGGACCTTGCTCACCACGCGCACCCACGGCTTCGACGCGAACGACGCGGTGCAGCCGGCCGACGCCGGCCTGCACGGCCTGTTCGGTTCCCTCGCGCGTGAATATCCGAACTGGCCGGTGCGCGTGATCGATTTCGACTCGCGAGGCGACGCGCCGTTGCAGCAGGTGTTCGAACTGCCGTTCGACGCGCACGGCGACGCGTGGCTGTATCGCGGCGGTCAGTGGTATCGGCGCCAATACGTGCCGCTGGTGCCGCAGGCCGAGGCGCTGCCGCCGTATCGCGAGGGCGGCATCTACGTGGTGATCGGCGGTGCCGGCGGAGTGGGCGGCGCGTGGAGCGAGGCGCTGGTGCAGGACCATCGCGCGCAGATCGTCTGGCTCGGCCGCTCCGCCGCCGACGCGCGCGTCGAGGCGCGCCTCGACGCGCTCGCGGCGCACGGCCCGCGCCCGCTCTACCTGAGCGCGGACGCCGGCGACCGCGCGTCGTTGCAGGCCGCGCGCGACGAGGTGCTGCGCCGCTTCGGCCGCATCGACGGCGTGCTGCATTCGGCGATCGTGCTGCAGGACCGCACGCTCGCGCGCATGGACGAGCAGGCGTTCCTGTCGAGCTATCGCGCGAAGGCGGACGTCAGCGTGCGGATGGCGCAGGTGTTCGGCGAGCTGCCGCTCGATTTCATGCTGTTCTTCTCGTCGATCCAGTCGTTCGCGCGCATGCCGGGTCAGGCCAACTACGCGGCCGGCTGCGTGTTCAAGGACGCGTTCGCGACCTATCTCGACCAGACCGGCCGCTTCCCGGTGCGCATCATGAACTGGGGCTACTGGGGCGAGGTCGGGGTGGCCGCGACGGCCGACTATCAGGCGCGCATGGCGCGCGCCGGGATCGCCTCGGTCGAGCCGCCCGAGGCGATGACGGCGCTCGACGTGCTGCTCGCCGGCCCCAGCCGGCAGCTCGCGCTGATCAAGGTCACGCGCCTGTCGGCGATGGACGGCACCAGCCGGAGCGAGGCCGTGACGGCCGCCGCCGCGCCGCTGCCCGCGCTGGTCGCGACGCTGCCGGGCCCGGCCGCCGACGTCGGCGTGACGAGCCTGTGCGAGCGCGTGGTCGCGCAGACCGCGGAGATGGACCGCCATCTCGCCAAACTGCTCTACGCGCAACTGCGCGAGTTCGGTCTGTTCGGCGCGGAGGGTGCCACGCTGGCGGGCCTGCGCGCACGGCTGCCGGCCATGTACGAGCGCTGGCTCGACGAGACCCTGGCCGTGCTGCAACGCCATGGCTGGATCGCGCGGCACGCCGACGGTGCCTATCACGCGCTGCAGCCGGTGGATGCCGGAGCGGCCTGGGCCGACTGGGAGCGCGACACCGCCGGCTGGCTGTCCGACGACAACCGGCGCTCGCGCGTGCAGCTGGTCGAGGCGATGCTGCGCGCGCTGCCCGAGATTCTGGGCGAGCGTCGTCCGGCCACCGCCGTGATGTTCCCGAAGTCGTCGTTGAAGCTGGTCGAGGGGGTGTACAAGAACAACCCCGTCTCCGACCATTTCAACGCCGTGCTGGTAGACGCGCTGGTGGCCTGGGTGAAGGCGCGCGTGGCGCGCGATCCGGCCGCGCGGGTGCGCATCCTGGAGGTGGGAGCCGGCACCGGCGGCACCAGCGCACGCGTGTTCCCGGCGCTGCGCCCGTACCAGGACAATATCGCCGAGTACTGCTACACCGACCTGTCGAAGGCGTTCCTGATGCACGCGCAGCGTGAGTTCGGGCCCGCCAATCCGTATCTGGCCTACCGGCTGTTCGACGCTGGCAAGCCGCTCGACGGGCAGGGCATCGACGCGCAGGCCTACGACGTGGTGATCGCCACCAACGTGCTGCACGCCACCGTGAACATCCGGAACACGCTGCGCAACGTGAAGGCCACGCTGCGTCCGAACGGCATGCTGCTGCTCAACGAGATGAGCGACAACCTGCTGTTCAGCCATCTGACCTTCGGCCTGCTCGAGGGCTGGTGGCTCTACGACGATCCCGCGCTGCGGCTGCCGGGCTCGCCCGGCCTCTATCCGGAGGTCTGGCAGGCCGTGATGGAAGCCGAGGGCTTCCGCTCGGTGCGCCTGCCGGCCGCCTCGGCGCGCGCGCTCGCCCAGCAGATCATCGTCGGCGAGGGCGACGGCCTGGCGCGTCAGCCGGTCGGCCCGGGCGCCTCGGTGGCGATGCGCCTGCCGGCGCGCGCCGCGCAGCGGCGGGCGCCGCTCCTCGCCAGCGCGGCGTCGAGCGTCGCGCGTGCCAGCGTGAGCGTCGCGCCGCGAAGCGCGGAGGCGACCGCCGCTGTCGATTCGACGCAGGCGGCGCAGGCGGCGCCGTCGCGGGGAGCGGCGAACGACTATCTGCGCGAACTGGTGGCGGAGGTGATCCGCATTCCGGCCGCCGAGATCGACCCGGCCGAGCCGCTGGAAAGCTACGGCATCGACTCGGTGCTGGTGGTGCAACTGACGGCCAGGCTGCGCAGCGTGCTGCCTAACATCGGCGGCACGCTGCTGTTCGAGGTGGCGACCATCGACGCGCTGAGCGAGCGCCTGCTGTCGACACATACGGAGCCGCTACGCGCGCTGCTGGCCGGCGCCGAGGCGGCGGCGTCGGTCGTGGCCGACGCGGCGGGCGCGGTGAGCGAGGCCGTCGTGCCGGCGGCACGGGCGCCCGTCGCGGCCGAGCCGGCCGCCGCAGTTGCGTCCGAGGCGCCCGCCGCGTCTTCCGACGCCGATGGCGGCGCCGCGCTGCGCGCCGGCGCGCTCGACTACCTGCGCGGACTGGTGGCAGAGGTGATCCGCATTCCGGCCGCCGAGATCGATCCGGCCGAGCCGCTGGAAAGCTACGGCATCGACTCGGTGCTGGTGGTGCAACTGACGGCCAGATTGCGCAGCGTGCTGTCGAACATCGGCGGCACGCTGCTGTTCGAGGTGGCGAGCGTCGCCGGGCTGGCCGACCGTCTGCTCGTCACGCACGCGCCGGCCTTGCGCGCGCTGCTGGCCGGCGCCGAGGCGGCGTCTGTCGCCGAGGCGGCAGCCCCCGTCACCGCGTCGCCGGTCGAGGCGGCCGACCCGGCCGCAGTCGAGGCATCCGTCGCCACGCCGCCGGTCCAGCGGACCGCGCCGGCCGCCGTCGCGGCGGCCCTGCCGGCGGCGGTGCCGCGCGAGGACATCGCGATCGTGGGCCTGTCGGGCCGCTATCCGAAGGCCGAGAACGTGCGACGCTTCTGGGAAAACCTGCGCGACGGCCGTCACTGCATCGGCGAGATCCCGGCCGAGCGCTGGAACTGGCGCGACTACTTCGATGAGCAGAAGGGCAAGGAAGGCGCGATGTACAGCAAGTACGGCGGCTTCCTCGACGACTTCTCGAAGTTCGATCCGCTGTTCTTCCGCATCTCGCCGGCCGAAGCCGAGCGCATGGATCCGCAGGAGCGCCTGTTCCTGATGCAGGCTCACGCGGTGATCGAGGACGCGGGCTACACGCCGGCGCAACTGGCCGACGCGCATCCGCGCATGGGCGTGTTCGTCGGCATCATGAACGGCCGCTACGCTACCAGCGCGGCCTACTGGTCGGCAGCCAACCGCGTCTCGTACCTGTTCAACTTCACCGGCCCGAGCCTGGCCGTCGACACCGCGTGCTCGTCGTCGCTGACGGCGCTGCACCTGGCCGTCGAGAGCCTGCACAGCGGCGCGAGCGATTGCGCGATCGCGGGCGGCGTGAACCTGATCTCGGTGCCGCAGCACTACATCACGCTCTCCGAGATGGTGATGCTGACGGCCTCGGACAAGTGCCATTCGTTCGGCGCCGGCGCGCAGGGCTTCGTCGACGGCGAGGGCGTGGGCGCGGTGCTGCTCAAGCCGCTGTCGCGAGCGATCGCCGATGGCGACCACATCTACGGCCTGATCAAGGGCACCGCGATCAACGCGGGCGGCAAGACTCACAGCTACACGGTGCCGAGCCCCACGGCGCAGGCCGCGCTGGTGCGCACCGCGTTCGAGCGCGCCGGCGTCGATCCGCGCACCGTCAGCTACATCGAGGCGCACGGCACCGGCACCTCGCTCGGCGATCCGATCGAGATCAGCGGGCTCACGCGCGCGTTCGGCGAGCACACCGCCGACACCGGTTTCTGCGCGATCGGTTCGGTCAAGTCGAACATCGGTCACGCCGAGAGCGCGGCCGGCATCGCCGGCCTGACCAAGGTGCTGATGCAGATGAAGCACCGCCAGATCGCGCCGTCGCTGCATGCCGAGACGGTCAATCCGGAGATCGACTTCGCCGCCACGCCGTTCGTGCTGCAGCAGGCGCTCGGCCCCTGGGAGCGGCCCGTGATCGACGGCCGCGAGGTGCCGCTGCGCGCGGGCATCAGTTCGTTCGGCGCGGGCGGCGCGAACGCCCATGTGATCGTCGAGGAATACCGGCCGGCGCAGCGGGCCGCCGCGCCGGCCGTGGCCGACGCGGGCCCGCACGCGGTGCTGCTGTCGGCGCGCGACGCCGACCGGCTGCGCGAGATGGCCCAGGCGCTGCACGACTTCCTCGGCGAGCCGCAGGCGCCCGCGCTGGCCGATCTCGCGCACACGCTGCAGGTCGGCCGGGTCGCGCTCGACCAGCGGCTGGCCTTCGTGGCCGCGAGCCTCGACGAGGCGCGCGACAAGCTGGCCGCCTATTTGGCCGGCCGCCACGACGAGGCCGGCCTTTGGCTCGGCCGCCGCGAGACGCGCCGCGGCGCCACGGCCGCGCGCGACGACGGCCTGCCGGCGCGCTGCGCGGCCTGGGCCGCCGAGCGCCGCTACGACGCGTTGCTGCCGCTGTGGGTGAGCGGCACGGCGCTCGACTGGGCCGCCTACGCGCTCACGCCCGGCGCGCGCCGGGTGAGCCTGCCCACCTATGCGTTCGCGCGCGAGCATTTCTGGCTGACGCTGCCGTACCGTCCGGGCGCGATGGATCCGCCTCGCGCGGCACCGGTGCTGCATCCGCTGCTGCACGCGAACACCTCGAATCTCGACGGCCTGCGCCTGAGCGCGCGCCTGCGCGGCGCGGAGTTCTTCCTGGCGGATCACGTCGTGCAGGGCCGGCGCGTGCTGCCGGGCGTCGCCTATCTGGAGATGGCGCGTGCCGCGCTCGCAGAGCTGTCGCCCGCGCCGGAAGGCGCCGCCGCGGTGCTCAGCAACGTGGTGTGGTCGCGGCCGTTCGCGCTCGACGACGCGCCGGCCAGCCTGCACATCGGGCTCGTGCCGCACGAGGACGGGCGCCTCGCGTTCAGCATCCACAGCGACGACGGCGTGCACAGCCAGGGCAGCGCACGCTGGGATCCGGCGCCGGTGGCCGAGACGCTCGATCTCGACGCGCTGCGTGCCTCGATGGGCCGCGCCGAGTTCAGTCCGGCGCAGTGCTACGACGCGTTCGCCGAACTGGGTCTCGCTTACGGGCCGGGTCATCGCGGGCTGGCCGCCGTCTACGCGGGCGAGGACGCCGTGCTGGCGCGCCTCGCGCTGCCGGTGGCCGCGCCCGGCGGGGTGCCGGCATTCGTGCTGCATCCGGGCGTGATGGACTCGGCGCTGCAGGCGAGCGTCGCGTTCCTGCTCGGAGACGACGGCAGGCTGCGCGACAGCACCACCGTGCTGCCGTTCGCGGCCGCGCGCGTCGAGGCGCTGGCGCCGTGCGTCGACGACATGTGGGTGTGGGTGCGCCGTGAGGCGGGCTCGACCGCCGCCAGCGCGGTGCAGAAGCTCGAGTTCCTGGTCTGCGACGCGCAGGGCGCCGTGTGCGCGCGCATTCTCGGTTTCGCCGCGCGCCGCTTCGCGGGCCAGCCGTCCGCGGGCGGCACCGCGCAGGCCGTGGCGGCGCCCGGCCTGCCGGCCGACGCCGACGCCGAATTCGCGAGCATGGCCCTGGCCGGAGAGCCGGCCGTGACATCGAACCGTGTGGCGGACGCGTCCGCCGAGGAGATTCCCCTGACTACCGATACGCAATTGCATGAACGCACCGAGCGTTACCTGAAGTCGCTGCTCGCGAATGCGACGCGCATGGCGGCCGAGCAGATCACGCCCGACGTTCCGTTCGAGGAATACGGGCTCGATTCGATCATGGTGATCAAGCTCACCAGCGAGCTGGAGAAGCATTTCGGCGCGTTGTCGAAGACGCTGTTCTTCGAGTACGGCAGCCTCGCCGAACTCGCCGGCTACTTCGTCGAGGGCCATGCCGAGCAGCTCGACACGCTGCTCGGCAGCTCGCGCCGCACGGCGGCGGCCGTTCCCGCGCCGGCCCGGTCCGCCGCGACGCCGGCTCCGGTCCCGGCCGCGAAGGCACCCGCGCGCGCCGTGCCGGCAGCGGCGGCGAAGCCCGTCGCGCGCGCCGCGGCCCCGGCTCCGGCCGCCGCGACGCCGTCGCGTCAGCCGGCGGCGGGCGGCGACATCGCGATCATCGGCCTGGCCGGCCGCTATCCGATGGCAGCCGACGTCGACGCGTTCTGGGACAACCTGCGCACCGGCCGCGACTGCGTTTCCGAGGTGCCGGCCGAGCGCTGGGACCACACGCCGTACTACAGCCGGGACCGCTCGCAGCCGGGCACGGTCAACAGCAAGTGGGGCGGCTTCATCGACGGCGTCGACGAGTTCGATCCGCTGTTCTTCAACATCTCGCCGCGCGATGCCGAGATCATCGATCCGCAGGAGCGCGTGTTCCTGCAGAACGTGTTCCATACCTTCGAGGATGCCGGCTACACGCGCCAGTCGCTCGCGCGCGCGGGCGGCCAGGTGGGCGTGTTCGTCGGCGTGATGTATGAGGAATACCAGCTCTACGGCGCCGAGCAGAGCCTGCAGGGGCGCCGCATGGCGCTGTCCGGCAGCCAGGCGTCGATCGCCAATCGCGTGTCCTACTACTTCGACCTGCGCGGCCCGAGCCTCGCGCTCGATACGATGTGCTCGTCGTCGCTGACAGCGATCCATCTGGCTTGCCAGAGCCTGCGCGACGGCGAATGCGCGATGGCGATCGCGGGCGGCGTCAATCTCACGCTGCATCCGAACAAGTATCTCGCGCTCGGCCAGGGCAAGTTCGTGTCGAGCAAGGGCCGTTGCGAGGCGTTCGGCGACAGCGGCGACGGCTATGTGCCGAGCGAGGGCGTGGGCTCGATCCTGCTCAAGCCGCTCGCGCAGGCCGAGGCCGACGGCGACCACATCTACGGCGTGATCAAGGCCAGCGCCGTCAACCACGGCGGCAAGACCAACGCCTACACGGTGCCCAACCCCGGCGCGCAGGCCGAGGTGATCGCCCGCTCGCTGGAGCGCGCCGGCGTGGATGCGCGCACCATCAGCTACATCGAGGCACACGGCACCGGCACCTCGCTCGGCGATCCGATCGAGATCACCGGCCTGTCGAACAGCTTCCGCCGGCAGACGCGCGATACCGGTTTCTGCGCGATCGGCTCGGTGAAATCGAACATCGGCCATTGCGAGAGCGCGGCCGGCATCGCCGGCGTCACCAAGGTGCTGCTGCAGATGCGTCACCGTGAACTGGTGCCGTCGCTGCATTCCGCGCAGCTCAATCCGCACATCGATTTCGCCGCCACGCCGTTCGTCGTGCAGCAGCAGCTTGCCGCCTGGGAGCGGCCGTGCCTCGAGGTGGACGGCGAGCTGCTCGAATATCCGCTGCGCGCGGGCGTCAGCTCGTTCGGGGCGGGCGGGGCGAACGCGCACGTGCTGATCGAGGAATACCGGGGCGCGCCGCAAGCCGCGCCCGCCGCGAGCGGGCCTGCGCTGGCGGTTCTGTCGGCGCGCAACCCGGAGCAGTTGCGCGAGGCCGCCCGGCGCCTGCGCGATCGGCTCGCGCTCGACGAGCCGGCACTCGCCGAACTCGCGTTCACGCTGCAGACCGGCCGCGAGGCGATGGACGAACGGCTCGGGCTGGTGGTCGGCTCGGTGGCCGAGCTGCGCGAGCGGCTCGACGCGTTCCTGAGCGGCGACGACGCCACCGCCGATCTGCATCGCGGCAACGTGCGCACCGGCCGGCAGACGCTGGCCGCGTTCAGCGGCGACGACGATCTGCGCGACGCGATCCACAGCTGGATCGCCAAGGGCAAGTTCGACAAGCTGCTGGCGATGTGGGTGCAGGGCCTGGCGATGGATTGGACGCTGCTGTACGGCGACGCGCGGCCGCGCCGCCTCAGCCTGCCCGGCTATCCGTTCGCGAAGACGCGCTTCTGGGTGCCCGGGCTGCAAGCCGGGCAGCCGGCGCCGGCTGCCGCTGTGGAGCTCGATCCGGTGGTCGGCCCGGCGGCGGCCGTGAGCGCGCCGCGCGCGCCCGTATCGGTACCCGCTGCCGCCCAGCCGGCCGCGGCCGCGCTGGACGGCGTGCTGCTGGCGCGCCCGCAATGGGTCGACCAGCCGCTGGCGTTCCCCGCCACGGTGCCGACGGGCGGCGTGCAGCGCGTGCTGCTGTACGCGCTGCCCGACATCGACGCGCCGGCGCTCGCGAACCGTCTGGGCGACGCGCAGTGCGAGACGCTGCAAGCCGAGGGCGCCGATGCCGGCGAATGCTTCATGAGCCTGTCGCGCCAGCTGTTCGCGACGGTGCGCGGCATCCTGCAGGACAAGCGCCGCGGCGAGACGCTGCTGCAACTGGTGCTGCCGGCCACCGGCGAGGCGGCCGCGTTCGCGGGCCTGTCCGGCCTGCTGCGCACCGCGCAGCTCGAGAATCCGCGGATCCGCACCCAGGTGGTGCTGGTGGCCGACGGCATCGGCCTGCCCAGGCTCGCGGGGCTGCTGCGCGCCGAGCGCGCGCAGTTGCCCGCGCGCGGACAGCTGCTGCGCTATCGCGGCAGCCGCCGCGAGCTCGCCTCGCTGGTCGAGATCGCACCCGCGCCGGCCGCCACGCCGGTCTGGCGCGACAACGGCGTGGTGCTGATCACGGGCGGGGCCGGCGCGATCGGGCTGGTGTTCGCCCGCGCGATCCTGGCCGCGAGCCCGACCAGCACGGTCGTGCTGACCGGCCGCTCGCAGCTCGATGGCGCGCGGCTGGCGGCGCTCGAGGCGCTCGGCCCGCGCGTGGTCTACCGCTCGCTCGACGTGGTCGACGCAAGTGCCGTGCACGCGCTCGTCGACCGCCTGAGCGCCGAGTTCGGGCCGCTCACCGCCGTGCTGCACGGCGCCGGCTTCCTGCGCGACAGCTATCTGCTCAAGAAGTCCGAGGCGGATTTCGTCGCGGTGCTGGAGCCGAAGGTGCGGGGGCTCGTCAACCTCGATCTCGCCACCCGCGCCGCGCCGCTCGACGTGTTCGCGACCTTCGCGTCGCTGGCCGGCGTGACCGGCAATCCCGGGCAGGCCGACTACACCACCGGCAACGCGTTCATGGACCACTACATGGCCGGCCGCGAACTGCGGGTGCGCAGCGGCGAGCGGCAGGGCCGCAGCCTCTCGCTCGACTGGCCGCTGTGGGCCGACGGCGGGATGCGTCCGGACGAGACCAGCGTCAAGCTGATGTTCGACAACTTCGGCCTCGCGACGATGGACGACGCCACCGGGATGGCCGCGTTCGACGCGGCGTTCGCGAGCGGTCACGCGCAAGTGCTGGTCGCCACCGGCGAGCGTCGGCGCCTGATCGACACCTTCGGCGTGGTTGCCCGCAAGCCGGGCTCGCGCGAGGAGGCCAACGGCGCGCCCGCGCCGGCCGCCGCGGCGCGCATCACACCGGCCGCCAGCGCGACGGTACCCGTCGCGCAGCCGGCCGCGATCGCCGACTCCGAGCTGCTGGACCGGTTGCTGGCGCGCCTGCGCGAGCAGGTGGCGAGCCTCATCAAGGTCGAGCCGACGCTCGTCGAGTTCGACGCCGAGCTGAGCGAATACGGCTACGACTCGGTGTCGCTGACCGAACTGGCTAATCGCCTGAACCGCGAGTTCGGCCTGGACCTGACGCCGGCGCTGTTCTTCGAATTCCCGACGCTGCAACGCATGGCCGGGCATCTGCTGGCCACGCAGCGCGCGCCGCTCGCGGCGCGTCTCGCGCCGGCGGCAGCGGTTGCCGTCCCGGAGGCGCCGACGGTGCCGGCAGCCGTCGCCGCGCCCGTGGCGCCGGCCGTCGCGATCTCCGCGACCGAGCTGCGCGATCGCGTCGGCGCCTACCTGCGCGAGCAGGCGGCCGCGCTGATCAAGGTCGAGACCAACGTGATCGACCTCGATCTGGCGCTGAGCGAATACGGTTACGACTCGATCTCGCTGACCGATCTGGCCGATCGCGTCAATCGCGAACTCGGGCTCGAACTGACGCCGGCGCTGTTCTTCGAATACCCGAGCCTGCAAGGGCTGGCGGGCCATCTGGTGGAGGCGCATGCCGTGCCGCTGACGCACAGGTTCGCGCCGGCACCGTTGGCCGCGACGGTCCATGAGACGCCGGCATCGGCCATCGCGGTCGAGGTCGAGGTCGAGGCAGCGATGGCGGCGCGCGAGCCGGTCGTGGCCGCCGCGGCTTCGGCCGCATCGGCCGGCGCCGACGCCGAGCTGCGCGATCGTCTGTGCGGCGCGCTGCGTGAACACGTGGCAGGGCGTCTGCATGTCACGCCCGAGCAGATCGAGCTGGGCACGGCGCTGAGCGAATACGGCTACGACTCGGTGCAGTTGACCGAGCTGACGAACCAACTCAACGCGGCGTTCGGCTTCGAATTGACGCCGGCGCTGTTCTTCGAATTCCCGACGCTGCAAGCGCTCGCCCAGTATCTGTTGCGCACCGAGCGCGAGCGGCTCGCGCGCGTCTGGCCAGCGACGGTGGCGAGCCACGCCGTGGCGGCACCGTCGGCGGCTGCCACGGTCGTGGCAGCGGCGGCGGTCACACCCGCTGCGGCGACGACGCAAGGCACCGCCACGGCCCACGCGAACGAGCCGATCGCGATCGTGGGCCTGAGCGCCTGCATGCCGATGGCCGAGGATGCCGACGCGTTCTGGCAGAACCTGCTCGACGGCCGCGATTGCGTGACCGAGATTCCGGCGAAGCGCTGGGATTGGCGCGCGGTGGCCGCCGAGCTGGCGGGCGGCGAAGGCAGCACGCGCGTGAAGTGGGGCGCCTTCATCGACGGCGTCGACGAGTTCGATCCGCTGTTCTTCGGCATCTCGCCGCGCGAGGCGTTGGTGATGGATCCGCAGCAGCGCCTGTTGATGACCTACGTCTGGAAGGCGATCGAGGATGCCGGTTATGCGTCGGAGTCGATCTCGGGCAGCCGCACGGCGCTGTTCGTCGGCACCGGGCTGAGCGGTTACCAGAACCTGTTCTCGGCCGAGGCGCGGGCGGGCGAGGGCTACAGCGCGACCTCGGTGGTGCCGTCCATCGGCCCCAACCGGATGAGCTACTTCCTGAACCTGCACGGTCCGAGCGAGCCGATCGAGACGGCCTGCTCCAGTTCGCTGGTGGCGATCAACCGCGGCATCGCGGTGCTGCGCGACGGCACCTGCGAGATGGCGATCGTCGGCGGCATCAACACGATCGTCACGCCCGATGCGCATGTGAGCTTCAGCAAGGCCGGCATGCTCAGCGAGGACGGCCGCTGCAAGACCTTCTCGGAAGCCGCCAACGGCTACGTGCGCGGCGAGGGCGTGGGGATGCTGGTGCTGAAGCGTCTGAGCGACGCGCAGGCGGCCGGCGATGCGATCTACGCCGTGATCCGCGGTGGCGCCGAGAACCACGGCGGCCGGGCGAGTTCGCTGACGGCGCCCAACCCGCAGGCGCAGGCGGCCCTGCTGACGGACGCGTATCGCCGCTCGGGTGTCGATCCGCGCACGGTCAGCTATATCGAGGCACACGGCACCGGCACCAAGCTCGGCGATCCGGTGGAGATCACTGGCTTGAAGAGCGCGTTCGCAAACCTCGGCGTCGAGTCGGGCGAGCAGCCGTTCTGCGGGCTCGGTTCGGTCAAGAGCAACATCGGCCACCTGGAGCTGGCCGCGGGCGTGGCCGGCGTGATCAAGGTGGTGATGCAGATGAAGCACGCCACGCTGGTCAAGAGCCTGCACAGCGAGCCGGAGAATCCGTATATCGGTTTGTCGGGCAGCCCGTTCTATGTGGTGCGTGAAAACCGTCCGTGGGTGGCGCCGGTCGACGAGGCGGGCCGACCGCTGCCGCGTCGCGCGGGTGTCAGCTCGTTCGGCTTCGGTGGCGTGAACGCGCACGTGGTGCTCGAAGAGTACGTGGCGCCGGAGGAGCAGGCGGCACGGCCAAGCGGCCCGGCGCTGGTGGTGCTGTCGGCCCGCACGGAAGCGGCGCTGACCGAACGCGCGGCGCAGCTGCTCGCGTGGCTGGAACGCAACCCCGACGCGGATCTGTACGCGCTGGCCTATACGTTGCAAGTGGGCCGCGACGCGATGGACGAACGCCTGGCCTGGGCGGTGGATTCGCTCGACGAACTGCGCGAGCGGCTCGGCGCGTTCACGCAGGACGGCCGGCTCGGCAGCGGCGTGCGCGGTCAGGTCAAGCGCAACAAGGACGCGCTCGCCGGCCTGACCGGCGACGACGATATGGCCGTGCTGCTCCAAAGCTGGCAGCAGAAGGGCAAGTTCACGCGCCTCCTGGGCGTGTGGGCGAAGGGTATCGCGGTGAAGTGGGACCGGCTCTATCAGGGTCCGCGTCCGCGCCGTCTGCATCTGCCGGCCTATCCGTTCGCCCGCGAACGGCACTGGGTGGAGCCGGGCGCGACGACGACGGCAGGCGCGGCGCCGGTGCTCGGCGCAGCGCAACTGCATCCGCTGCTGCATGCCAACACCTCGAGCCTGGAGGCGCAGCGTTTCAGCTCGCAGTTCGACGGCAGCGAGCCGTTCCTCGCCGATCACGAGGTGCAGGGCCGGCGCGTGCTGCCGGGCGTCGCCTATCTGGAGATGGCGCATGCCGCGCTGGTGCGCTCGGGCGCCTGCCGCGCCTCGGATCGCGTCCAGTTGAATCAGGTGGTCTGGTCGCGGCCGTTCACGGTCGAGCCGGGCACGCCGCAGGCGGCGCATATCGACTTGCAGGCCGAGGACGACGGCCGCGTGAGCTTCGAGGTCTACAGCGGCGATGCGACCGGTACGGCGCGCCGCGTGCATGGCCACGGCGTCGCGCAGGCACGGCCGCACGCCGAAGCCGCGCCGCAGACGCTCGATCTCGACGCGCTGCGTGCGCGCATGCGGCGCGCGAGCTTCACGGCCGCGCAGTGCTATGCCGCGTTCGACCGGCTCGGGCTCGTCTACGGGCCGAGCCATCGCGGCCTGGCCGAGCTGCATGCCGGCGAGCAGGAGGTGCTGGCGCGGCTGGCGTTGCCGGCGCTGCCGGCCGGCATGACGCTGGCGCCGGGGCTGCTCGATTCGGCGTTGCAGGCCGCGATCGGGCTGGTGCTGGGCGCCGACGGCGAACTCGCCGACGCGACCCCGATGCTGCCGTTCGCGCTGCGCGAGCTGGACGTGCTGGCGCCGTGCCAGCGCGAGATGTGGGTATGGGTCGCCGCCGCCAAGGACGGCAGCACGGCGGTGCGCAAGCTCGACATCGCGCTGCTGGACGAAGCGGGGCGCGTCTGCGTTCGGCTGAACGGCTTCGCGTCGCGCCGCGTCGATGCGACCGTCGCGCAGGGCGAGTCCGGCCACGACGACGAGGCGTGGCATGACGAGGACCTCGATGCCGGCCACGGCGAGGACGCGACGCTGATGCTCGCGCCGGTCTGGCAAGCGGCCTCGCTGCAAGCCGGCGCGTCGGCACCGGTCGCCCGCCGTGAGGTGATGCTTTGCGGTTTCGAGGCGCAGCTCGCTGGCGAGCTGTCGGCGGTGCTGGCCGACACGCGCTGCGAGGTGGCGCCGGTAATCGGCGACGACCTCGGCGCGCGCTATCACGGCCTGGCGCGCCACCTGTTCTCGCGACTGCAGGCGCTGGCAGCCGAGACGCCGGCGTCGGACGTGCTGGTGCAGGTGGTCGTGCCGCTGACGGGTGAACTCGCGGTGCTGGCGGGCCTGTCCGGCCTGCTGAAGACGGCGCGGCTCGAATATCCGCGTCTGAAGACGCAGCTGCTGTGCCTGCCGGCCGAGATGAACGGCGTGGTGATGGGCGATCTGCTGCGCGAGGAAGGCGAGCAGGCCGCGCCGGCCGCGCTGCTGCGTTATCGCGACGGCGTGCGCGAGGTTCGCGTGGCGCGGGAGCTCGCGCAGGCGCCGGCCAGGCCGATCTGGCGCGAGGATGGCGTATATCTGATCACGGGCGGTGCCGGCGCGATCGGGCTGGTGTTCGCCGGCGAGATCGTGGCGCAGGCGCCGCGCGCGACGGTGATCGTGAGCAGCCGCTCGGCACTCGATGACGCTTCGCAAGCGCGGCTCGCCGCGCTCGGCGAGCGCGTCGTGCATCGCCGCGTGGACGTGACGGATGCGGCGGCGGTGAATGCGCTGGTGAAGGGCATCGTCGTCGAGTTCGGGCGGCTGGACGGCGTGTTGCACGGCGCCGGGCTGCTGCGCGATGCGTATCTGGCGAACAAGAGCGTGGAGGAACTGGACGCGGTGCTGGCGCCGAAGGTGGCCGGTCTCGTGAACCTGGATCAGGCCACGCGCGACGTGCCGCTGGAGCTATTCGCGGCGTTCTCGTCGCTGGCGGGTTACGGCGGCAATCCGGGGCAGGCGGACTACGCGGCGGCGAACGCGTTCATGGATCACTATGTGATCGCGCGCGCCGAGCGGGTAGCGCGTGGCGAGGCGAGCGGGCGCAGCGTATCGGTGAACTGGCCGCTGTGGGCGGAAGGGGCGATGCGTCCGGACGCGGCGAGCATCGAGCTGATGCGCCGCACGGCGGGGCTGGTGCCGCTGGAGAACGCGGCGGCGCTGGAGGCGTTCGCGCAGGCGGTGGCGGGCGATGCGGCGCAAGTGCTGGTGGCGGCGGGCGAACGGGAGAAGCTGCTGACACTGCTCGGCGCGGCCGTGGACGACGCCTCCGACGCACCCGACGTGAGCGAAGCCGCCGCGCAGGCGGCGCCCGGTGCCGGAGTGGATCTGTCGCGCGTGGTCGGCGCGGCGCTCGTGAGCCGCGTGTCCGCGTTGATCAAAGTGAAGCCGGAGGACATCGATCTTGACGAGGAACTGGCCGGTTACGGCTTCGACTCGATCTCGCTGACCGAGCTGGCCACCGAATTGAACCGAACCTACGACCTGGACCTGATGCCGACGGTGTTCTTCGAGCATCCGACGCTGGCGGCGCTCACGGCCTATCTGGTCGACACGCACCGCGAGACGATGGCGCGCCATCTGGCGCCCGTCTCCGCCACGGCACCGGCCGCCGCGGCCAAGCCGGAGCTGCGCGCGGCAGCGAGCGCGCCGTCGACGCGACGCGTCCGGGCCAAGGCGCCGCGTCGCCGTGTCGAAGCCGACGACGAGCCGATCGCGATCGTGGGCCTGAGCGCCTGCATGCCGATGGCCGAGGATGCCGACGCGTTCTGGCAGAACCTGCTCGACGGCCGCGATTGCGTGACCGAGATTCCGGCGAAGCGCTGGGATTGGCGCGCGGTGGCCGCCGAGCTGGCGGGCGGCGAAGGCAGCACGCGCGTGAAGTGGGGCGCCTTCATCGACGGCGTCGACGAGTTCGATCCGCTGTTCTTCGGCATCTCGCCGCGCGAGGCGTTGGTGATGGATCCGCAGCAGCGCCTGTTGATGACCTACGTCTGGAAGGCGATCGAGGACGCCGGTTATGCGTCGGAGTCGATCTCGGGCAGCCGCACGGCGCTGTTCGTCGGCACCGGGCTGAGCGGTTACCAGAACCTGTTCTCGGCCGAGGCGCGGGCGGGCGAGGGCTACAGCGCGACCTCGGTGGTGCCGTCGGTCGGGCCCAACCGGATGAGCTACTTCCTGAACCTGCACGGTCCGAGCGAGCCGATCGAGACGGCCTGCTCCAGTTCGCTGGTGGCGATCAACCGCGGCATCGCGGTGCTGCGCGACGGCACCTGCGAGATGGCGATCGTCGGCGGCATCAACACGATCGTCACGCCCGATGCGCATGTGAGCTTCAGCAAGGCCGGCATGCTCAGCGAGGACGGCCGCTGCAAGACCTTCTCGGAAGCCGCCAACGGCTACGTGCGCGGCGAGGGCGTGGGGATGCTGGTGCTGAAGCGTCTGAGCGACGCGCAGGCGGCCGGCGATGCGATCTACGCCGTGATCCGCGGTGGCGCCGAGAACCACGGCGGCCGGGCGAGTTCGCTGACGGCGCCCAACCCGCAGGCGCAGGCGGCCCTGCTGACGGACGCGTATCGCCGCTCGGGTGTCGATCCGCGCACGGTCAGCTATATCGAGGCACACGGCACCGGCACCAAGCTCGGCGATCCGGTGGAGATCACTGGCTTGAAGAGCGCGTTCGCAAACCTCGGCGTCGAGTCGGGCGAGCAGCCGTTCTGCGGGCTCGGTTCGGTCAAGAGCAACATCGGCCACCTGGAGCTGGCCGCGGGCGTGGCCGGCGTGATCAAGGTGGTGATGCAGATGAAGCACGCCACGCTGGTCAAGAGCCTGCACAGCGAGCCGGAGAATCCGTATATCGGTTTGTCGGGCAGCCCGTTCTATGTGGTGCGTGAAAACCGTCCGTGGGTGGCGCCGGTCGACGAGGCGGGCCGACCGCTGCCGCGTCGCGCGGGTGTCAGCTCGTTCGGCTTCGGTGGCGTGAACGCGCACGTGGTGCTCGAAGAGTACGTGGCGCCGGAGGAGCAGGCGGCACGGCCAAGCGGCCCGGCGCTGGTGGTGCTGTCGGCCCGCACGGAAGCGGCGCTGACCGAACGCGCGGCGCAGCTGCTCGCGTGGCTGGAACGCAACCCCGACGCGGATCTGTACGCGCTGGCCTATACGTTGCAAGTGGGCCGCGACGCGATGGACGAACGCCTGGCCTGGGCGGTGGATTCGCTCGACGAACTGCGCGAGCGGCTCGGTGCGTTCACGCAGGACGGCCGGCTCGGCAGCGGCGTGCGCGGTCAGGTCAAGCGCAACAAGGACGCGCTCGCCGGCCTGGCGGCCGACGAGGACCTGCCGGCACTCCTGGCTACCTGGATCGCCAAGGGCAAGTGGGACCGGCTGCTGTCGATGTGGGCCAAGGGCCTCACGCTCGACTGGCGCACGCTGCACGCGTCGCCGACGCCGCGGCGCCTGCATCTGCCGGTCTATCCGTTCTCGCGCGAGCGTTACTGGGCCGAGACGAAGCCGGCGGCACGCATCGCGGCGAGCGCGGCGCCGGTGCTCGGCGCGGCGCAACTGCATCCGCTGCTGCATGCCAACACCTCGAACCTGGAGGCGCAGCGTTTCAGCTCGCAGTTCGACGGCAGCGAGCCGTTCCTCGCCGATCACGAGGTGCAGGGCCGGCGCGTGCTGCCGGGCGTCGCCTATCTGGAGATGGCGCATGCCGCGCTGGTGCGCTCGGGCGCCTGCCGCGCGTCGGATCGCGTCCAGTTGAATCAGGTGGTCTGGTCGCGGCCGTTCGCGGTCGAGCCGGGCACGCCGCAGGCGGTGCATATCGACTTGCAGGCCGAGGACGACGGCCGCGTGAGCTTCGAGGTCTACAGCGGCGATGCGACCGGTACGGCGCGCCGCGTGCATGGCCACGGCGTCGCGCAGGCACGGCCGCACGCCGAAGCCGCGCCGCAGACGCTCGATCTCGACGCGCTGCGTGCGCGCATGCGGCGCGCGAGCTTCACGGCCGCGCAGTGCTATGCCGCGTTCGACCGGCTCGGGCTCGTCTACGGGCCGAGCCATCGCGGCCTGGCCGAGCTGCATGCCGGCGAGCAGGAGGTGCTGGCGCGGCTGGCGTTGCCGGCGCTGCCGGCCGGCATGACGCTGGCGCCGGGGCTGCTCGATTCGGCGTTGCAGGCCGCGATCGGGCTGGTGCTGGGCGCCGACGGCGAACTCGCCGACGCGACCCCGATGCTGCCGTTCGCGCTGCGCGAGCTGGACGTGCTGGCGCCGTGCCAGCGCGAGATGTGGGTATGGGTCGCCGCCGCCAAGGACGGCAGCACGGCGGTGCGCAAGCTCGACATCGCGCTGCTGGACGAAGCGGGGCGCGTCTGCGTTCGGCTGAACGGCTTCGCGTCGCGCCGCGTCGATGCGGCTGTCGCGCACGACGACGACACGCTGTTGCTGGCACCGGCATGGCAGCCGATGGCGCTGCCGTCGGACGCGCCGACCGTGCCGGTCGCGCGCCGCGTCGTGCTGTTGTGCGGTTTCGGCGGGCAATTGCTGGGCGAGCTGTCGGCGGTGCTGGCCGACACGCGCTGCGAGGTGGCGCCGGTAATCGGCGACGACCTCGGCGCGCGCTATCACGGCCTGGCGCGCCACCTGTTCTCGCGACTGCAGGCGCTGGCAGCCGAGACGCCGGCGTCGGACGTGCTGGTGCAGGTGGTCGTGCCGCTGACGGGTGAACTCGCGGTGCTGGCGGGCCTGTCCGGCCTGCTGAAGACGGCGCGGCTCGAATATCCGCGTCTGAAGACGCAGTTGCTGTGCCTGCCGGCCGAGATGAACGGCGTGGTGATGGGCGATCTGCTGCGCGAGGAAGGCGAGCAGGCCGCGCCGGCCGCGCTGCTGCGTTATCGCGACGGCGTGCGCGAGGTTCGCGTGGCGCGGGAGCTCGCGCAGGCGCCGGCCAGGCCGATCTGGCGCGAGGATGGCGTATATCTGATCACGGGCGGTGCCGGCGCGATCGGGCTGGTGTTCGCCGGCGAGATCGTGGCGCAGGCGCCGCGCGCGACGGTGATCGTGAGCAGCCGCTCGGCACTCGATGACGCTTCGCAAGCGCGGCTCGCCGCGCTCGGCGAGCGCGTCGTGCATCGCCGCGTGGACGTGACGGATGCGGCGGCGGTGAATGCGCTGGTGAAGGGCATCGTCGTCGAGTTCGGGCGGCTGGACGGCGTGTTGCACGGCGCCGGGCTGCTGCGCGATGCGTATCTGGCGAACAAGAGCGTGGAGGAACTGGACGCGGTGCTGGCGCCGAAGGTGGCCGGTCTCGTGAACCTGGATCAGGCCACGCGCGACGTGCCGCTGGAGCTGTTCGCGGCGTTCTCGTCGCTGGCGGGTTACGGCGGCAATCCGGGGCAGGCGGACTACGCGGCGGCGAACGCGTTCATGGATCACTATGTGATCGCGCGCGCCGAGCGGGTAGCGCGTGGCGAGGCGAGCGGGCGCAGCGTATCGGTGAACTGGCCGCTGTGGGCGGAAGGGGCGATGCGTCCGGACGCGGCGAGCATCGAGCTGATGCGCCGCACGGCGGGGCTGGTGCCGCTGGAGAACGCGGCGGCGCTGGAGGCGTTCGCGCAGGCGGTGGCGGGCGATGCGGCGCAAGTGCTGGTGGCGGCGGGCGAACGGGAGAAGCTGCTGACACTGCTCGGCGCGGCCGTGGACCAACCCGCCGACGACGGGTTCGAAGCATTCGAGGCAGAACAGAAGGCCGACGACGCGTATCAGGCGAACCCGGCCGCCATGGCGACGGCCGAGATCCCGGCCGCGCGTCAGCCGGCTGCCGGCGGCGCCGACCTGTCGCGCATGGTCAGCGCAGCGCTGCTGGATCAGGCGTCGGTGCTGATCAAAGTGAAGCCGGAGGACATCGATCTTGACGAGGAACTGGCCGGTTACGGCTTCGACTCGATCTCGCTGACCGAGCTGGCCACCGAATTGAACCGAACCTACGACCTGGACCTGATGCCGACGGTGTTCTTCGAGCACCCGTCGCTGGCGGCGCTCACGCGCCATCTGGTCGACGCGCATCGCGAGACGATGGCGCAACACTTCGCGCCGGCGGTGGAAGCCTCGGATGTGGCTGTGGCCGAGCGCCCGGTGGCGCCGGCGGTGATCCGGCCGGTCCAGCCGGCCCGGCGCGCGCCGGCGAAAGCGGCGCGTCGCCGCGCCGCGCCGTCCGAGGCGCCGGCAGCGGCCATCGCACCGGCCCGGGCGCCGCTCGACGAGCCGATCGCGATCGTGGGCCTGAGCGCCCGCATGCCGATGGCCGAGGACGCCGACGCGTTCTGGCAGAACCTGCTCGACGGCCGCGACTGCATCGAGGAAATTCCTGCGATGCGTTGGGACTGGCAGGCCGTCTACGGCGATCCGACAGACGACGCGGGCCGTACCCGCGTGAAGTGGGGCGGTTTCATCGACGGCATCGACGAGTTCGATCCGCGCTTCTTCGGCATCTCGCCGCGCGAGGCGCAGGTGATGGACCCGCAGCAGCGCCTCCTGATGACGCATGTCTGGAAGGCGATCGAGGATGCAGGCTACTCGGCGCAAGCGCTGTCGGGCAGCCGCACCGCGCTGTTCGTCGGCACCAGCCTGAGCGGCTACGGCAATCTGCTCGCGCAGTCCGCGCAGGCGCAGGCGGCTTTCACCTCGACCTCGGTGGTGCCGTCCATCGGCCCCAACCGGATGAGCTACTTCCTGAACCTGCACGGTCCGAGCGAGCCGATCGAGACGGCCTGCTCCAGCTCGCTGATCGCGATCAACCGCGGTATCGCGGTGCTGCGCGACGGCACCTGCGAGATGGCGATCGTCGGCGGCATCAACACGATCGTCACGCCCGATGCGCATGTGAGCTTCAGCAAGGCCGGCATGCTCAGCGAGGACGGCCGCTGCAAGACCTTCTCGGAAGCCGCCAACGGCTACGTGCGCGGCGAGGGCGTGGGGATACTGGTGCTGAAGCGTCTGAGCGACGCGCAGGCGGCTGGCGATGCGATCTACGCCGTGATCCGCGGTGGCGCCGAGAACCACGGCGGCCGGGCAAGTTCGCTGACGGCGCCCAATCCGCAGGCGCAGGCGGCCCTGCTGACGGACGCGTATCGCCGCTCGGGTGTCGATCCGCGCACGGTCAGCTATATCGAGGCACACGGCACCGGCACCAAGCTCGGCGATCCGGTGGAGATCACCGGCTTGAAGAGCGCGTTCGCAAACCTCGGCGTCGAGTCGGGCGAGCAGCCGTTCTGCGGGCTCGGTTCGGTCAAGAGCAACATCGGCCACCTGGAGCTGGCCGCGGGCGTGGCCGGCGTGATCAAGGTGGTGATGCAGATGAAGCACGCCACGCTGGTCAAGAGCCTGCACAGCGAGCCGGAGAATCCGTATATCGGTTTGTCGGGCAGCCCGTTCTATGTGGTGCGTGAAAACCGTCCGTGGGTGGCGCCGGTCGACGAGGCGGGCCGACCGCTGCCGCGTCGCGCGGGTGTCAGCTCGTTCGGCTTCGGTGGCGTGAACGCGCACGTGGTGCTCGAAGAGTACGTGGCGCCGGAGGAGCAGGCGGCACGGCCAAGCGGCCCGGCGCTGGTGGTGCTGTCGGCCCGCACGGAAGCGGCGCTGACCGAACGCGCGGCGCAGCTGCTCGCGTGGCTGGAACGCAACCCCGACGCGGATCTGTACGCGCTGGCCTATACGTTGCAAGTGGGCCGCGACGCGATGGACGAACGCCTGGCCTGGGCGGTGGATTCGCTCGACGAACTGCGCGAGCGGCTCGGCGCGTTCACGCAGGACGGCCGGCTCGGCAGCGGCGTGCGCGGTCAGGCACAACGCAACAAGGACATGGTGTCGAGCCTGGCGGCCGACGAGGATCTGCCGGCACTCCTGGCTACCTGGATCGCCAAGGGCAAGTGGGACCGGCTGCTGTCGATGTGGGTCAAGGGCCTCACGCTCGACTGGCGGATCTTCTACCCGACGCGTCCGCCGCGGCGCCTGCATCTGCCGAGCTACACGTTCGCGGTCGAGCGTTACTGGATCGAGCCGGCGCCGGCCGATGCCGTGAGGTCGGCGCCGGTGTCGGCGCAAAGCCCGGCCCCGGCACCGGCCGCGCCCGTCGCGGCGGCAGTGGCCGAGGCGGGCGGCGATACGCTGCTGGCGCGCGTGTGCGCTCATGCCGGGCGGCTGTCAGGCCTGCCGGCGGAGCCGTTCGCCATGCACTCGCTGCACGAATTGGGCCTCGATTCGGTGTTCCTGCTGCAGTTGTCGTCGGCGCTGATCGCCGAGTTCAAGACGCGGGGCGTGACGCTCGAGAGCGCGGCGCTGCTGCGTTGCGCGAGCGCGGCCGAACTCGTGGCCTGCATCGAGCAGACCGTCGGCGCGGACGCGTCGACGCAAACCGCCGCGCAGGCGACCGAGGGCGAACCGCATGGCGTCCCGGCCGATTTTCCGGCCGCCGTCCAGCCGCAAGAGGAGCAGGGCCGTCGGCGCCTCTACGCGATTCCCGCCGCGGCCAGCGAGCAGACGCAGCCCGTCGAGCCGCCGCTGCGCCGCGACCCGCGCAACCAGTTGTGCGAGGCGCTGCGAATCGCGGCCGTCGAACCGGCGCGGCTCGACGCGAAGCTGGTAGTGGACGAATCGCACGCGTTCTTCTTCGACCATCCGCTCGACCACGTCTCCGGCCTGCATCTGGGCGCGGCGATGAGCGAGGCGGTGCAGGCGGCCCATCTGCATCGGCACGGCCTGCCGGCCGACACCGCGCTGTTCGTCTCGCAAGTGCGGCTGCATTTCGTCGACCTGTGCCGCAAGGAGCCCGGCGCGACAATCCACGTGAGCGCCGCCGCCGGCACATCCGACGCGTATCGGGCGCAGGTGATCCAGAACGACCGCGAAATGGCGCATGCCGAATTCGTGGTGAGCGCGGTGCCGCCGCGTCCGCCGCGCGCGTCCGACGAGATGCCCGAGCGCGCCGAGCCGGCGCCCGCGCGCAGCCTCAACAAGCTCGATGCGGCCAACGTGCTGCTCAGCGAGGCGCGCAGCGAGGCCGGCCAGCCGAGCTGCGCGCTCGTGATGCAGCCGGACAACGCGTATTTCGGCGATTTCCCGGCGCCCTGGATCGACATCGTGGTGCTGGCCGAGGCCGCCCGTCAGTCGATGCGGCTGTTCACCGCCGAGAACCGGCTGGCGGCCAGCCTGCCGGCGCGCGGCGAGGCCACACGCGACGTGCTGAAGACGCTGCACGTCGCGCTGGATCGGCCGCTGTACTGGGACGACGCCGTGGAGCTCGTGTTCGAGCGCAACGAAGTCACCGAGGTCGGCGATGCCTCGCATTTGCGCATCGACGGCGTGTTCGTGGCGGACGGCCAGCCGTGCGGCCGGTTCTCCACCAGCGCCTTGTCCCTGAGTGCCGCCTTGCAGGAAGCGTGGGCACGGCGCGCGATCTGAGCGCCGCGTGCCCCGAGCCATTTTGAAATTTCACTGAAATCTGCCGCGGAGACAAACCCGATGAATTCCACCAGCCTGCAAACGATCCGCCTGATCGCCGTCGATCTCGACGGCCCGTTGCTGATCGACACATTCAGCCCGATCATGCACAAGCTGTGCAGCGAGTATTACCGGATCGACTACACGCGCGAACTGGAGCGCAACACCTTCTCGCGCTCGCGCGCCGAGGTGGTGGAGTACCTTCGCCGGCAGATCGGCGAGCAGATGAGCGAAACCGAGCGCAAACAGAGCGACGAGGAGAGCATCGCCAGCTATTTCCGCTACCGCGACGAATACATGCGCGACCACCCGCACGGCATGAAGCCCGAGGTGCCCGCGTTCCTCGATCTGCTGACCTCGCTCGGCGTGACGGTGATCTGCTACGGCGGCCTCGACGAGGACTACATGCGCCGCGCGCTCGGCGAACAGGCCGCGCGCTTCGCCACCTACATCTGCACCAACGAGTTCCGTCCCGGCGTGGGCGAGATCGTGCGCGACTTCTACAAGCTGGCGCCACATCAGGCGCTGTTCATCGACGACGTGAACTTCGTGGCCGAGCACGCCAAGGCGCTCGGCACGCCATTCATCGGCGTGCCGTCGAACGAGCCGTGGAGCTGGCAAAAGCGCGACATGGAGGAGACCGGCGTGCGCCGCATCGTCGATTCGGTGAGCCGCATCGATCTGGCCTTGCTGCAGGAGATCGATGCCGCCGCCGCGCACGGAGGTGGCTGGTGAGCCCCGCCCGCGAGCGTCGGGGGAGGGCCGCGCCATGACCGCAATGAATCGCCGCATCGTGCTCGCCTCGCGGCCGAAGCAGGCGCCCGAGGTGGGCAACTTCCGGCTGGAGGAGGTGCCGCTCGTCCAGCCGGGCGAGGACCAGGTGCTGGTCCGGCAGCACTACCTGAGCCTCGATCCGTACATGCGCGACCGGATGAGCGTATCCAAGAGCTATGCCGCGCCGCAACCGCTCGACGAGGTGATGATCGGCGGCACGGTGGGCGAGGTGCTGGCCTCGCGCAACGCGCGTTTCAAGCCCGGCGATTTCGTGGTCGGCATGGGCGGCTGGCAGGAGTATGCGCTGCTCGACGGCGCCGAACTCGGCGGCTGGCGCCACGTCGATCCGGCGCGCGCGCCGCTGTCGGCCTACCTCGGCGCCGTCGGCATGCCCGGCGTGACCGCGTGGTACGGCCTCGCGCGCATCATCGCGCCGCAGCCCGGCGAGACCGTCGTGATCAGCTCCGCGGCCGGCGCGGTGGGCGGCGCCGCCGGCCAGCTGGCGCGGGCGCGCGGCGCGCGGGTGGTCGGCATCGCAGGCGGCCCGAGGAAGTGCGCGTACGTGGTGGAGGAGCTCGGCTTTGACGCCTGCCTCGACCATCACCAGTACGGCGATCTCCAGTCGATGAGCGCCGCGCTGAATCGCGCCTGTCCGGACGGCATCGACGGCTATTTCGAGAACGTCGGCGGGATGCTGCTCGACGCCGTGCTGATGCGCTGCAACCCGTTCGCGCGCGTGGCGCTGTGCGGGATGATCGCCGGCTACAACGGTCAGGCGATTCCGCTCACCATGCCGCAATTGCTGCTGATCAATCGGGTCCGGCTCGAAGGCTTCATCATCGCGGACCAGGGCGACGCCTGGTTCGACGCGCTCGAGGAACTCGGCGCGCTGGTGGCGGCCGGCAAGCTGCGCTATCACGAGTCCGTGGCAGACGGCCTCGCGCGCGCGCCCGAGGCGTTCATCACGCTGCTCGGCGGCGGCGGTCACGGCAAACAGGTGGTGAAGCTCCTGGCTTGACGGCGGGGACGAGCGGGCGCGACGCCGGTACGGCGCGCGCCTGCAGTCGGAGAGATGGGGTTCCTTTATTTTCCGTACAATTCCCCGGTTAGATCCACCTCAGCTGGGCAGCGCTTTCCGTCCAGGCCGCAATTTCATAACAAAAGAAATCAAGGACTTGCCGACTATGCGATACAGTGGCGCCAGCGGTAGGCTGCGAGCCTCGTATCACGGCGAGTTCGGGACTGTCGAGATTGCCGAGCGGCTCAGCAGCAAAGTCATGGCAGGCAATTTCAATTGTTGGATTGACCTTCTCGACCGACACGCCCCGTTCGGCCATCATTTCCTCGAGGTGGCGCAGGCTCAGGGGGTACGCAACATACCAGCGCACGCATCGCAGGATCACGTCGAACGGGTAATTCGGTCGCTGGAACACCCGCTTCAGGATCGCATTCATGCCTTGCTGCATCGCTCACTTCGCCTACATTTCGATCACGCAAGCTTACCAGACCGTCTTAAAGGCCAGTTCAAAAAGAACCCGGAAGGGCTGTTTACTTTCCGACGAAACGGTTAACCTTGGATGCCTGAACAACGGATCAAGGAATGCCGGCACCTATCATCGATGACGAGCTGTTGGGCACTGATCGAACCACTACTTCCACCGCCCAAACCGCGACGCAAGCGATACCCTGGGCGTCTGCCGGTCTCGGACCGTGCAGCACTCAATGGCATCCTGCTCGTGCTGAAGACAGGGATGCGATGGAACCATCTGCCGACCGGGTTGGGTTTCGGCTCTGGAGCGACTTGCTGGCGTCGGTTGCACGACTGGCAGCAGGCCGGAGTATGGGACAAGCTGCACGGGCTGCTGCTCGACAAGCTGCGCGAATCTGGCAGCAATGCTAACCCGCGTTTGACTCCTCACGTCGGGCCAGCCTGTACCTCACGGAAAGTCATACTGCCTGGGCCAAACCCCACCGATCGCGCACGACCAGGGTCCAAACACCACGTCCTCGTAGATGCGAACGGCGTTCCTGTCAGCGCGATCCTGACCGGCGCGAACCGCAACGATGTCACGCAACTGCTGCCGCTGGTCGACGCGATCCCGCCGATTCGCGGCACTCGCGGCCGACCGCTTCGCAAGCCCAAGGTCATCTACGCTGACCGTGGCTACGATTCCGACTCGCATCGCCGCCGACTTCGCGAGCGCGGCATCAGACCAGTCATCGCCAGGCGCCGCACCGAACACGGCAGCGGCCTCGGCAAATTCCGTTGGGTCGTCGAACGGACTCATTCGTGGCTCCATGGTTTCCGTCGTCTTCGCATTCGCTTCGAACGCCGATCTGACATTCACGAAGCATTCCTCAAACTAGCCTGCTCACTCGTCTGCTGGAACATCTTCAGCCGATCTGAGCGGCCTTTTTGAACTGGCCTTTTACTGCGACAGAGCCTATTCGCGGGGCAAACCCTCGCCTTTGGCGAGGGTTTGCCGGGGTGTCCATGGATCGGATGCCGAGCAACACCCTTTTATTGCTTGCCGCCACTTGCCCAAACGGCACGAGTGTATTCCATCACTCGATCATAGTAAGCGCCCATGACTTTGGTTTTGTCGCTGATGTTTTCAGGATTGTCCGCGTCACCGGGTGCCCATAACACTTCAATCTGAACAGTGTTGTACTGGTAATTCGGTGTCTGAAAAGAGCCAAAGCCCTTGCTGCGCACCCCGGCAAAGAGTCGCGGCAGGTCCATCATCGTGCTGGTTTCGGCGCCGCCGGGCTTTTTCTTGATTTGCAGGCTCGCACCGACCGGGCTTGCAGTCGCGATTTCGTCGTACCAGTTGGTTTGCGATGAGTCGATGCTGTTGAAGGGGCGGTAGTACCCCGTATCGTTGATCATTCGCACATTGGGGTATTGCTTGCCTGACGAGTCTTTCATCTGGCTGTAGAAATACAGCACCTGATTGGCGGTGGAGAGCATGTCACCGTGGTTTTGTACGCTGATCATGACATAGTTGCCGTGTTTGTCGCGCAAGTTGCGATCGATGCCATATTGCGCCAATTCCCTTGCCATTGGAATGACTTGGCTGTCCATAATATCCTTCCATGACACGCGGCTGATTTGCACCGGCGGCGGCCCTGTAAATATGCGCATCATCGGGGCACCCAGGCGTGCGGTCATTTCCAAGTAGAACTTAGAGCGTTCCAGGTCGAGATCGCGGCGTGCCTTCAGCGAGTCGGAAAAGCTGTTCTGGATACCGGTTCCGCTGATGTCGATGCCTATTGCGTTGCTCCAGTGCCTCAACTGGTCAATACGGGCGCGAATCGTGTCCTGTGTTACGCAATCACCGGGCTTGTTGGCAAGGTTGCCCGGTCGACAGCTCGCTGCCAGGTTCAACGGCGGCATATCGGTATTGCTGTATCCGGGCAAGTAATAAAACGCGATGTCAACCTGATCAAAGCCCTTGTTTTTAGCCCACGTCATCGCGTCGTAGGTGTTGATCTGGTTACCATTGGTGACACCCCATCCTGGGCTTCCATCGGAAAGCGCTCCGGTTGCAGTCTTGCCGTCATTGATGGCACGATTGAGTGCGGAGTTGAAAGAATAAAGTTGCAAGCTGTATTTATAGTTTCCGTCGTACTGCTCTGAACCAGGATATTGCGTACGCAAATGGTTAAAGCACTTGTCTTGATAGGCGTTGGCCGCTGGAGGCGTCGTTATGCTGTCGCCGTTGCTGGCATGGGCAGGGAAGCCGCTAAAGTCAACTTGTGAAATATATGCACTATTCAGGTAGTAGGCATCATAGCTGGCTTTGCTCGGTACATAGATTTCGACTTGAGTGGCATAGGAGAACCACAACCCTTCTTTGCTGCTGGGGCTGCTGAAATAGGGCGGCCTCTCGCCCAGGACCAGCTTGTTCAGGTTCACATTGTAATAAAACGTCCGTTCCCAGCTGGTTTTGAGCCTGGGCAGGTGGACTTCTTTGAGTTGGCTGTTGTCGCTGAACTTTTCCATTGCAAAGGACTGGGATTGCAGGATTTCCACATCCGGCAGATTCACATATTGCAACGTAGGGATAAGCGAAAATGCACTGCTTGCCACTTGCTTCGCGTTCTGGATCGTGATGCGGCGCAACGACGGGTGCCCTTGAAACATGTTCTTCGGGATGACACCTGCTTCCGCATCGGAGGCGGCATTGGATACGGGAGCCCCTTCCAGGCTACAGCCGGACTGATCTTCATTAGGGAAGAGGTCGGGGAAGTAGCAGGATCGGGTACCATTGCCGACGAAATTTGCAGTGCCGACCACCTCCAGTTCTTGCAAATTCTTCATCCCCGAGCCACTTCTTGCGTCGTAAAAGACGGGGCTATCCTTGCTGCTGAGCGTGCCGTTGCGAATGACCAGTTTGCCGATGCGTTCGAAGTCCGCTTGAGTGCTGTAGCCATGCTGCGCCAGGGCTGTCGCCAGTTTGCCTTGGGTGCCGGTGGAGGTGCCGCTATTGTCCAGAATCACCGTATCGCCAGTCAGGACGTAAGGTTGCGCAGGCACGAATGATTTGGCAACCCGCTGAGAGTTGGGCGCCGTTGCGGTATCAGGGGGCGCATCGCATGACAACAAGTCACGGTCGCCCTCATTTGATATTGAGGGTGGGCTTTCCATCCCGTGGCAGCCCGAAAGTAACACCAAGAGCACAAACAATCGAGGCAGTCGTTGTATTGCGCGAAATTTTTTTTCGTCCACGAAATATCTCCTTTTATATAATAATTATGAATTTTATGAGTCGGGTTAGTTGCCCTATCGACTGTCGTAAATTCACGTAATTAAGGCTTGCCCCACGGTTTTTGGAATCCAAATTTGAAAAGTCTTAGGGTGCCGCTGCTGGTTCGCGGCTGTCGGTACGTGCAGCTGCAAATAATCTGTTCGTTGTCGGATCGCTTGTTCAAGACTGTCAACACTCCAAATCGAGGCTGTTCGGGAAGGCAATCTGTGGCGGCACCTTGCGAGTTGCCGCCACATATCCTGCTTCAGGACAGGTTCCGCGAACTCACTCCTCCGGAAGCGGTCGGCCCTTTGTTTCCGGCAAAAACGGCAATACGAGAATGCCGATCAGGAGTACGAAGCTTGCAGCGATACCGCCCATGCGAAACGCCTCGATGTTGCCTCCCAGGCTACGGGTTATCTGACCAATCGTAAAAGGTGCCGTCGCGGCGAGAAGCCGGCCAAAGTTGTAGCAGAAGCTTGTACCCGTGCTGCGCAGACTCGTCGGAAAGAGTTCTGGCAGGTAAATGGCGTAGACAGCAAAGACAGAGTACTGGCCGAAGCCCATTGCCGGCAGCATCCAGTAGATCTGGTCGATTTCACGCAGGTATTTGAACACCATGATGGTCGACAGGAACGACAGCATGAGCGCCAGTGCGAATGCAAAACGTCGCCCCTTCAACTGGGCAATCTTCGCGAGCGTCAACATACCGAGAAAACCGCCGACATTCTGCAGCAGCAACCCCACCGCGCTCCAGTACGACTTCTCGCTCGAGATCGCTTCGGGGCTGAGATTCGACGAGGCCAGATGGACGTCGATGATCGAACGAATGATCCGCGGATGGAAATTGCCGATGCCCCAGAGCCCGATAATGCCGGCACTGCACAGGATCAGGCCCAGCCAGGCGTGCTTTCTCCATGTCGGGTGCTTCAGCAGGTTACTGTATGAGCCGAACTGGATTCCGTCCTTCTTTCCTCGCGCCTTGGCTTCGACCCATTTTTCCGGCTCTTTCATCTTCAGGAAAAGTGGAACCAGCAGCAAGGCCGGAAAGGCGCCGATCATGAAGAGAATCTGCCATGCATGCAGGTTTAGCGGGAGCATCTGATGAATGGCGAGGACACCGACGCCGATTCCAACCAAGCCTGCCGATACGTTGCCAATTGATGAAAGTGACTGCAATGTGCCGAGCGCGGGTGCCCGAGCACGTTCGGGGACGGTATCCGCCACGAGTGCAACCGCCAGGCCAAACACGCCTCCAACGCCCAAGCCGGTCACAAAACGGTAGAAGGAGAAATCCCAGATGCTTACCGAAAATGCGCTCAAGCCCGTGCAGAGCGCGTACATCAGGACCGCGATGAGCAGCGTTTTCACGCGACCGTAGCGATCGCCCAGCGAACCGAGAACGAGGCCGCCGATGGCCCATCCGACCAGAAAAACCGATGTCGTATAGGGCGCGTATTCAATCGCCAGTTGCTTGCCGATCAGATCCTCGACGGCGCTGTCGCGAGCGAGGTTGAAAATCTGCTGGTCGAAACAGTCAATCAGCCACGCAAGCGATGCGACTGCGAATACCAGCCAGTGGGAGCGGTTGAGAGAACGCCACCAGGCTCTGTCCTGGATGGTGTCGGCGGGAACCGCCATGGGTTTGTTCGATGACATCTGGTCTCCTCCTGAATCGTCTTAGATTGTGGCCAGGTTGACAGGTGTGCCGCGTTCCGCCGACCGGTAAATTCCGTGAACGAGCGCAACGGTATTGCGCGCCTCCTGCACGTCGATGGTGAGCGGCCTGTTCATTCTTATGGCGCTTGCCATGTCCTCTATCTGCCGCTGGTGTCCGTGGAAACTGATCTGATCGGGCGCGCCGGCACCGGACGCGGTCGCGTGTTTCTGCAGACGGTCCTTCAACTCCGCGTCTTCCGGTCGCGTATCCATCAGGTCCCAACGAACGATGCGATCGTCTTCAAGCGCGACCGAGCCGCGTTCCCCGCAAATCTCGATGCGTCTTTCCCAGCCCGGATACGCGGCAGTGGTGGCCTCAAGCACCCCGAGTGCTCCATCCGGAAACTGGAAGGTTGCGCACGCGGTATCTTCGGCCTCGATACCTACGTGTACGCGACGGGTCTTCCAGGCAAAGACCTCGGCCGGCATACCGGCGAACCAGCGCAGCAAGTCCAGCGCATGAATGGCCTGGTTCATGACGGCGCCACCTCCGTCGAGCGCGAGCGTCCCTTTCCATCCGCGGTAGTAGTCCGCACTTCGGTGCCATTTGACGTAGGCGCTGCACAGGCACAGCCGGCCCAGACGCTTCGCGTCGAGCGCTTGCTTCAGCGCAAGAGCGCCCAGGCCGACCCTCGCCTGGAAGATCGGAGCGATCCTGACGTCGGCCTTGCGCGCTGCGTCGATCAATGCGTCGACGCGAGCGGGCGTCACTTCGAGCGGTTTTTCGATGACGAGATGCTTGCCGGCCGCGATCGCTTTCAACGCCGGTTCGAGATGGGCGCCGCTTGGTGTGACGATACAGACCACGTGTATATCAGGGCGCGCCAGCAACTCATCGAGGTCAGTTGTGTGGAAGGGCACGTCGTGTCGCTCCGCAAAGCGGCGCGTACCTTCGGCATCCAGGCCGGCCACACCGACCAGTCGGATATCACTCGTGCTACGAGCCGCCTTGATCGCCTGCGCGTGATAGTTTGCAATCATGCCGACGCCAATCAGGGCGAAGCCGATCGTTCCGTCTTTATCGCCGTTCATGTCAATCTCCATGTGATTCGATACGTGTCGCGCCGGATTGCGCCGTCAATGCAAGCTCGCACACCTTGAAGCAATGCGCGTGGGACATCGCACGGTCGGTTCTTTCGGCAACATCACACAACAGATCGGCGTAGTAGGGCAATGCCTCCCGGGAACAATCGATATAGCGGGTACCGTCCTGATTGACGAGGAAGAGATGATCCTTGCCGGGGCGGCCAGCGACATCAATGTATTTGCGCAATTCGATATAGCCCTCGGTGCCGAGGAGGGTGAGCCGCCCGTCGCCCCACGTGTCGAGGCCCTCGGGAGTCAACCAGTCCACGCGGATGTATCCGCTTGCCCCCCGGTGCGCGAGCATGATTTCGCCGAAGTCATGTAGTCCGGGAGCGTCCGGGTGGGCCAGATTGCCGTAGCGCGCGGCGATGATTTCAGCATCGGTCGAGCCCGTAAAATGCAGAAACTGGTCGATCTGGTGTGAGGCGATATCGACGAGAATGCCGCCATACGCCTGCTCGTCCAGGAACCACGCGGGCCGGGTGTGCAGGTTGAGCCGGTGAGGCCCCAGGCCGATAGTCTGGATGACGCGCCCGATCGCGCCGGCACGAACAAGTTCGGTCGCCTTGGTGACTGCGCGTACTTCGAAACGCTCGGTGAAATTCACGGAATAGATGCGTCCGGTTTCCTGCTGAACCTGCTTGACCAGTGCCAGTTGTTCAAAGGAAATGACGCCCGGTTTGTCGACCATGACATCCTTGCCATATTGCATGGCTTCGATGGCGAGGGCTGCCCTGTCTCGAGGTATTGAGGCACAGGCGATCAACTGGATGCTGGGGTCTTCGAGCAACTGGCGTCGATCCTCGACCCGGCTGATATGCGGGAATCGCTCGACAAATCCTGGCTCGGTCGGCGTTTCGGCCGACGTCCAGTAGCCCGCGCATTCCGCGCCTGCGTCGAGCAGGCCGCGGACCTGATCATAGATGTGACGGTGATCGATGCCGACCACGCCGAATCTCGTTTTCCGGTGATGATTCACAAGGTTGATCCTGTAAGATTGAGGTCAAGTTTGCTGGCATCCAGGTGTCTGGACGAACGTTTCATCTATAAAACCATTTCAATGCAACCGAAAGTGAGTGTTACGATTCGCGAAATCGCCGAGCGGGCCGGCGTATCAGTTTCAACGGTGTCTCTCGTGCTGCGTGAAAGCCCGTTGGTTGCGGAAGTGACTCGTCAGAAGGTGCTGGCGGCGATCGACGAACTGGGCTATGTGTACAACCGCAGCGCAGCTTCGATGCGTTCGCGACGCAGCGGGGTTGTTGCGATATCAGTCAACGATCTTTCCAATCCTTATTTTGCGGGGCTGACTTCATCAGTCGAGCGGGCGCTGTATCAGCTCGGCCGTACGGTCCTGCTGTCGGACGTCCGCGAAGATGCCGACAGGCAAGCGCATTTCATCGAGAAAATGCGTGAGCACGGGGTGGACGGGCTGATTCTTTGTCCCGCCCATAGCACGGATATCCCGCGTCTGGTCGCACAATTGAAAACGGCGCAGTTGCCGTGTGTACTTGTATCCCGCAACCTTCCCGGCAGTGATCTGGACTACGTAGGATATGACCACTGCTATGGAATGCGACTTGCCGTCGAACACCTGATCACACTCGGGCACAGGCGTATCGCGTTGCTCGGCGGAAATCGCTCCACATGGGTCGGCAAACAGCGCCTGAAGGGCTATCGGGAAGCATTGCGGGCACACGGGCTGGATCGTGATCCTGCGCAGGAAATTCCGGGAGAGCTGACAAGAACCTCCGGAATGGAATTGATCGGTCGTGCGCTTTCGTTGCCCAAGCCGCCTACCGCGGCTGCTTGCGCGAACGATGTTGTCGCCTTTGGCGTGATGCTGGGGCTGCGCCGCTGGGGACTCGAACCAGGACGCGATTTCTCCGTGACCGGCAATGACGATGTCGCGGAGGCCGCTTTGTGGACGCCCGCGTTGACAACCGTATCGACCGATTTTGAGCTGATCGGCGAACGCGCTGCCCACACGCTCCTGCAACGCGCCAACGATCCCTGCGCCGAGCTTCGGCATCTCAACCTGCCAGTGCACTTGAGGGTTCGAGAGTCGACCGCCGTGCTTCGTGTCGACTGAACCGGTCGGCTGCCTGCAGATCCGGCTTGAACAGTCAACGCCGATCGGGGGATAGCCAAATATCTCCATCGACTTGTACCTTGATTTAGAACGTTCTAAATGAAGGCTATTTGAAAGGATTGCCCATGTCAAGCCGACAAAATTGCAGTGTCTCGAGCAGATGACATGTCGAGGCGCACTGGTGCCGCGTGCTCGTCGACGCGACCCGGTCGCTCGATGCGACGCCGACGCGCGCGACCGGCGCGTTCTACGAAAAGGCGATGGCGATCGACGATCTGGCGGAGCGCATGGTGTTCCTGAACCGCGGCCAGCGCTGGGTCGTCCGCAAGCTGCAGACGCTGCTGCCGACGCTCGCGGATCCGGACATCATCACGCGCTGTCGCTGATGCTGGTTGCGCACGAGAAGAACATCGGCGCGGCGGATGCGCGGTTGCGCGGTTGCGCGATGGAGAATCGGGCCGCGTATAGGAGGGTCGGCCGGGATTCGTGAGATTTTCGCCAAAAACACCTTAACCCGATGATTTCACGGAGAAATTCAGAGCCCTTATCAGCTTAGCGTTGTCGGTCTGTTGGTGGACTATCCCTTGTGGGCTTCGAACGCCTGATCAAACTGGCGAGCCCGCTGCACTTCGTCGCTGTGCAAATAGGTCGACGTCGTCGAGATTGACGCATGGCGCAGGTTGTCGCGCACCATGATCAACTCGGCGCCCCGCGCCAGCGCGTGCGACGCGTGCGTGTGCCGCATCCAGTGCGGGCTCGCGCGCCGCAGCTTCTCAGCGGTTGCCGGCCGTTCGTCCTGGATCGCGTCAGCCGACAGCACGAAGAACCGGCGCAGCACGCGCCACAGTCGGGTGCTTTCGATGCCCACGCCATCTTCATCGAGACTCGCGACGAGTGGCGTCGCCGGGTTCCAGCGCGCCGGCGTGAGGGGTAGTCCGCGCTGCAAGAGAAATTGATCCAGCGCGGTTCGAGCGAGCGATGGCAACACCACCTTACCGAGCTTGCCGCCCTTGCCGAGCACATGCAGCCAGTGATCGCCGCGCTCGTCGCGGCAGATATCGCCGAGCGTCGCACTGACCAGTTCGCTCGCGCGCAGGCCGGTCGCGTAGCCGAAGTCCAGCAGAAACCGCAGGCGCTGCGCCGCCGGCCCACTCCAGCCGTATGACCATTCGAGGCCATCGGCAAGCGTGCGGATCAGCAGCCACTCACCTTCGGTAAAGCCGCGAGACACGTCCAGTCCCGCATGAGCTTCCCCCGAAATTTCGCCTTCCAGTAGGTCGTGTGTAAACTCGACCCGAAGGAAGGAAAGAATCGATGTTCAAAATACCGAAGCAGGCATACACCGCGGAGTTCAGGACGCTAGCGGTACAGCGCGTGAAGGACGAGCAAGGGATGCGCGATGTAGCCCGTGAGCTGGGAATTTCACACCAGTCGCTGCGCAACTGGGTCAAGGCCGATGAGGCAGGCACGCTTAATGGCCCGGGGACAAAGGCTGTCACGCCGGAGCAGATGGAGCTGTCACGCTTGCGGGCTGAGAACAAGCGTCTGCAGATGGAACTTGAAATCGCAAAAAAAGCGGCGGCGTTCTTCGCGAAGGACCTCCTGTGAAGTACGCCTGGATTGATTCGCATCGTCGGCACTATCCGCTGTCAGCGCTGTGCGGGGTCCTGTCGGTCAGTCTGAATGGCTATCGGGCGTGGAAGCGCGGTGGCACGCCCGGTCGCAAGCGTCTCACGGATGCCCAGTTGCTCGCCCTGATCCAGTCTATCCATGCCGAGGTCAAGGGCGCCTATGGCTCGCCACGGATGACCGAGGAGATTCGCGCACGCGGCTTTCCGGCCAGCAAGGAGCGGATTGAGCGGCTCATGCGTGACAACGGCATCCGGGCCCGTCACAAGCGCCGTTATCGCGTTACGACGGACTCCAGGCACAAGTTGCCGGTTGCTGAGAATCTGCTGGAGCGCAACTTCACGCCGACAGCGCCGAATCTGGTCTTCACGTCGGATATCACGTACATCTGGACCGATGAGGGCTGGCTGTATCTTGCAATCGTGCTGGACCTGTTCAATCGGGAAGTCGTCGGCTGGTCGATCAAGCCGCGCATGACGGCTGACATCGTGACCGATGCGCTGACCCGCTACATCCATTACTACAACCACGAACGTATCAAGCTCAAACTGAAAGGGCTGAGTCCCGTGCAATACAGGACTCAGCCCTTCGGCGCCTAGCCTTTAACCGTCCAACTTCGTGGGGTCAGTTCAGAGCGGGGTGTTTCGTTTGCCGCGCGCGGATCGGACTTCGCGCGTGTGCGTCGCTCTTACTGGCCGAAATACACGGAGTCGCGGCCGTTCTGCTTGACCGCGATCGTGCGGCCGGCACGCACGCCGGCGGCTGCCTGTGCGCCGTAACCGGCTTCATCTGCATTCGTCACGCGGGCCTGTGCCGTTTGCAGCGCGCGCGGATAGTACTGATCGGAGACTTCGGGCTTGTAGCCGGCCTGTTCGAGCTGGACGAGTTCCGCACGCACCTTCGCACGCGTCAACTGGCCCGACGGGTTCGATTGTGCGAATGCGCCGTACGAGGCGGACAGGGCGGTTGCGGCGACGACAGCGTAGATGAACGACTTCATGATGACCTCCGGTTTCATTGATTTCGCGCTTCGCTTGTTGCGTTCAGCGGTTGATTACATCGTAGCGATCGTGTTACCGGTCGGAAATACGCGTTCCAGCGAATCATTATTGCAACTGGGTATACGATCCGCGTGGATTGGCGATTTTGTCTGATGATTCTGGGGCGTCCTGGAGCGTCGTTGATCGCGACGGCCTGTCGGCTTGCGGGGCATGGGACGCAGTCAGGCGCAACCATCCGGATCTCGCAGTGATCGATCAGCCGGCGGTCGCGTGACGCACGATTGGATCGTATTCCGAAGTATTTGAACGTGAGGGTCGGCATCGCGCATGCACGCATCGCGCGTGCACTGCTGCGTCACTCGGCCAGAACTGCCTGCCGCTTCCGGTATTCGGCAGGCGTGATCCCGACGTGCCGGGTGAACGATCGCCTGAGCGTATCGACATTCGCGAAGCCGCATTTCGCGGCGACCTGTTTCGGCGTGTCGTGCCCGTTCTCGAGCAAGTGGCGGGCCGCCGAGATGCGGGTCGCTTCGACCCATGCGGCCGGCGTCATGCCGACTTCCGCGCGGAACAGCCGCGCGAAGTGGCGCGGGCTCATGCCCGCATGCTTCGCCATGTCGGCCACCGAATGTTCGAGTTCCGGATTCGCCGCGATCCAGCGCTGGACTTCCTGCAGCACCGAACGTCCGGCCGGGCGTGCCTCGCCCTTTCGGCTGAACTGGAGTTGCCCGCCCGGGCGCTTGAAGAACATCACCAGTTGCGCGGCGACGCGCCGCGCGATCTCGCGGCCCAGATCTTCCTCGACCAGCGCCAGCGCGAGATCGAGCCCGGCCGTGACGCCGGCGCCGGTGCGCAGCTTGCCGTCGCGCACGTACAGCGCGTCCGCGTCGACCGAGAGCGACGGATAGGCTTCCGCGAGCGCGTCGGCGGCGGCCCAGTGCGTGGTCAGGTGACGCCCTTTCAGCAGGCCGGTAGCCGCGAGGATGAACGCACCGGTGCAGATCGAACCGTAGCGCTTGCTTTGCACCGCGGCCGACCGCAGCCATGCGAGGACGTCGGTGCGCAGCGGGATCCGGCCGGCATTCGGTGCGCCGGCAACCAGCAGCGTGTCGATGCGCTCCGGGATCTTGGGAACGATCCAGTCAGGCAGCAGTTGCGCGCCGGATGAACAGCGGATCGGACCGGACTCGCTGGCGATGATCCGCAACGTGTAGAACGGCTTCCCGTGTTCGGCGTTCGCTTGCGCGAAGACGTCGAGCGGCGCGGAGACATCGAGCAGCTGGACGCCCGGTACGGCGAAAATACCTACGACCTTCGGCATGATCGGTTGCGTGTTGGTTCGAACGTGACGCGTGCAGTATAGGGGCGCCAGCGGCGCATCGGGCGGGGCGGCCGCGCATATTCCGGCGCCTTTCCGTAGCGCGGGCCTCGTGTCCGTCCATCGCGCGAAATGGCAGGATATGACGTACTACATCTATTGAAGACAACTATCGGACTCCGGAGAATCAAGGGTGTTTTCAATGGAGGTCGATCATGACTGAGAACGTTGCAGGCATCACCATTCCCGACAGCCAACTGACGCGCGAGATCACCGAGCTCGTTCGCGATACCGCGTCTCCGTTGCTGTTCCATCATTCCAGCCGCGTCTTCTATTTCGCGGCGCTGGCGGGCCAGCGTCGCGGGCTCGAGTACGATCCCGAGCTGCTCTATTGCGGCTGCATGTTCCACGACATGGGGCTCACACACCGGCACAGCAGCGCGTGCGAGCGCTTCGAAGTCGACGGCGCGAACGCCGCCCGCGATTTTCTGAAAGGCAAGGGCATCTCGCAGCAGGATATCGATGTCGTGTGGACCTCGATTGCGCTGCATACCACGCCGGGGATTCCGCAGCACATGCATCCGGTGATCGCGCTCGTCACCGCGGGCGTCGAGATGGACGTGCTGGGCCTGACGTATCCGGAGTACAGCGACGTCGAGCGCGAGGCTGTCGTCCGTGCGCATCCGCGTACGCCGCATTTCAAGGAAGACATCATCCAGGCGTTCTACGACGGGATCAAGCACAAGCCCGACACGACGTTCGGCAACGTGAAGGCCGACGTGATCGCGGACAAGGACCCGCATTTCCATGCCGGCAATTTCTGCAGCCTGATCCGCTCGTCCGCGTGGGCCGGCTGATCGCCATCGGTATGGCGTACGATCCCTGGCGCTGAGCGGGGATCGTGCGCGTCATGCGATTCACGATTTCCGAAATATTCAGGAAAACGATCAAATAGAACGATCGAAGGCATGACCCATGCGAACGGTGCGCCGGTCAGCGACAACGTCAACATCCAGACGGCCGGCCCGCGCTGTTCAAAGTGTGGCCGAAGGCCGAGTTTCCGTTGATCGAGGTCGGCTACTTCGAGCTCAACCGCATCCGGGCAACTTCTTCGCCGAGACCGAGCAGGCGGCGTTCACGCCCGCGAACGTCGTGCCGTGAATCGGCTACTCGCCGGACAGGATGCTGCAGGCGCGCCTGTTTTCCTATGGCGATGCGCAACGCTATCGTCTTGGCGTCAATTTCAATCACATTCCGGTGAACACACCGAAGTGTCCATTTCACAGCTATCACCGCGACGGCGCGATGCATACCGACGGCAATCTCGGCGGCACGCCGTCGTATTGGCCCAACAGCAAGGGTATGTGGACGGATCAGCCGCAGTTGAACGAACCGCCTCTCGAACGCGACAGTGCTGCCGCGCACTGGGATCACCGTGTCGACGACGATCACTATCGACAGCCGGACGACCTGTTCCGGGAGATGAACGCCGGCCAGCGGCAGACCCTGTTCGACAATACCGCGCGACAGATTGCCGGGGTGTCGAAGGACATTCGGCAGCGCCACATCGATAACTGTACGAAGGCCGATCCGTCCTATGGGGCGGGCATCGTGGCGGCACTGGTGCGACTGGCTGCGGAGGAGAAGTAAGTGGGGCGGGCGGGCGATGCGGTAGAGGCCGCCTTGTCGACGACAAGGTACCCACATATGGGAGGGCGTTGCGCACCCGGATTTTGAAGCGATGCGAGTGTTCCAATGGTTTCCACGCTTCATGACACGACTGTCAGTTCCGGGAGACGTGATCGGGTTTCAGCAGAAGTTTTGCCACGCCATGCCACATGGGCGCCGCGACCGACGCCCCCGGAATCTGGTGGTGTCGCTGGTGTAGTCCCGGGAGCGTCGCCGCTTGGAGGTGGTGCCCTCGAAAACGGAGCAGGCGTAGCGGCCATGCTCCGGCGAAGCGTGCTCGAGAATGCTTCACGAGCACCGCTACGGGCAGAAGCGACTTGAATCAGTAGACGAGTTGTTACGTGACAATCGCAAGAAGTTTTTCTGGACTTTATATACTGAATAATTGCATCGAGTCACCCAGGCGAATCTTCGATTCGCGACCACCGAAATCTGCTGCCAGACAGGCGGGTCACATCCGCTATCTCCTTGCCGCCTCCTTCGCTGACGCGCGACAGGCGCTCTCCCAACCCCGCTCCCGCAAGTCTCCGGCAAAACGCCTATAATGATTGGGCAAATTGCCGGAGAGAGGTCATGAGCACCATTGCGTTCCATCCTTCGGGCGTCGCGCATCCGCGTCAGGCCGAATTCACGATTCTCGAGCAGCTGCTGGCGATTCGCGTCCGGTCGGGCGCCGATCTTGCCGAGCTGGCGAGCGCACGCGTCGACGTCTCGGTGATCGACCGGCTGTCGGAGCGCGGGCTGAAATCGGATGAACTGGCCTTCATCATTCCGCGCCGCACACTGAGCCATCGTCGCCAGGCGCACGAACGCCTGTCGCCGGAGGAATCCGACAAGGCGATCCGCCTCGCGCGCATCGTCGCGCAGGCGACTGCCACGTTCGGCGACCAGGACAACGCGATGGCATGGCTGCGCAACGGGCTCCAGCGCTTCGGCGGCCGCACGTCGCTCGACATGGCGAGCACCGAGCATGGCGCGCGGCTCGTCGAAGAGGTCCTCACGCAGATCGACGAGGGGTACTTCGCTTGACGACGCTGTGGCGGATCAGCAATTACGCCGACCTGAAAGGGATCGGCGGGTTGCGCGCCGGCGGGCGCTGGCATTTTGCCGGACAGCCCGTCGTGTATCTCGCCGAGCATCCGGCGCTCGCGCTGCTCGAAACGCTCGTGCATTTCGAAATCGCTACCGTCGCGCAATTGCCGAGCGGATACCAGTTGCTTCGTATCGAGGTATCGGAATCGGTGGACGTCGCCGAAATCGCGGAAGGCGACGCGCCGGACGACTGGCGAACGAACGTCGACTGGACCCGCAGCGCCGGCACCGAGTGGCTGCAAACGCAGCCGAGCGCGCTGCTGCGCGTCCCGAGCGTCGTCGTGCCGCACGCGCACAACTTCCTGCTGAATCCGTTGCATCCTGCCGCGTCCGAGGTCCGCGTCGCGGAAGTCATGCAATCGCCGTACGACACCCGGATTCTGCGGCTGATCGAGTCGAAGCCGGGCGAATAGGGAACAAAAAGGAATAGGGCCGTTCCGTGAGCTCGTTCAACGCTCGTGCTCGGCGCGATCCGCGGCCGCATCGGGCGGCAGCGTCTGCCGGATGCGCGTGACGGTTCGTGTACTGACGAGACCGAGCATGGCGCTGACATCGACGTGCGCGTGACCGGCGAGCAACTGGCGGCGCGCATACGTATTGCGCAGCACGCGCGGGCTCATGTCCGCCGCGTGGAAGCCGATCGCGGTCAGCGCATCGCGCACCACGAGCAGCAGAAACATGTCGTTCATCGCACCACCGCCGCGCGGCGCGGGAAACAGCAGAGCCGATGCCGACGTGTCTGCGGAGCGCGCGCGCCATGCGGCGAGCGGCGCCAGCGCGAACGCGGCGAGTTCGATCCGGCGCGCCGGCCGCGCGCGATTGCGCGGCACGGAAAGCGCCGGCGGCAGCGCGTCGAGATCGGGTGCGTCATGCGTCGTCGCGCGAATCTCGGCGGACGTGATGCCGCTCGCGAGCAGCAGCGCGACGATCGCGCGATTCCGGCAGTCGGCCGGCGTGTCGTCCGATCGTGGTTGCACGTGGCGCTGCAGTGTCGCGTCGGCGTCGGGCGGCAGGTAGCACGGCTCGGGCTCGCCGTCCGGCCACGCGAGATCGCGTGTCGTCCGGCCGGCCGGATGGATCGTCCGCACGCCGGTGTCGACCAGATGACGGCCCAGCCGGTCGATCAGCTTCGCGTAGCGCACGCGCGTCGATGTGCCGGGCGCGCACGTGCTTTCAAGCTCCGTCAGGAAGATGGCGACGTGGTCGGGCCCGAACGTGGCCAGCGAAACGCGGTGCGCGATCAGATGGCGCAGGAACCGTTCGAACATCGCGACGTGCTGCACGACCGAGCGCGGCGCGAACGGCCGGCGGCCGGCGCCGGTCGCGGTGGTTTCCTGCCACGCGCGAAAGGCGCCGACGGGGTCGTGAATCCAGCGATTCGTATCCATCCACGATTTATAGCCGGACGCGGTGACGCCGGCAATCGTCCCGATGTCCATCCCCATCCGGCCGGCCCGCGCAACGCAACCGGCGCGCCCCGTTGCCAGCCGTCGCCATTACACGTCGCGCGAAGGCGCTTGCGCCGCAGCCATGCCTGCGCGCGTCTGCCCGCTCAGCCGCGCGAGCGCGCCGAACGCCAGTTGCGTCGCGATGGCCGCGAGCGTGCCGGCCGCCATGCCGTTGCCGAGCACGATCTGCACCGGTGCGCTGAAATGGCGATACAGGTTCGGCACCAGGATCGGCGCGAGGCCGACGACGAGCGCGGCCGCGAGCGTGTACTGGTTGGCGCGCGCGTGCAGGTCGATGCTGGCGAGCAGCCGGATACCCATCACGCCGATCATCGCGAACACGACCAGCGCGGTGCCGCCGACCACGGCGGCCGGAATCGCATACGCGAGCCGCGCGAGCGGCGCGAACAGCGCGACGACGATCAGGATCGCGCCGGCGGCGGCAGTCACGTAGCGCGATCGCACGCCGGTCGTCTGCACGACGCCGATGTTCTCCGCGCTGGTCACGATCAGCGGCGTGCCGAACAGCGCGCCGACCAGCGACGCCAGCGCATCGCCGCGTATCGTCTTCGGCACGTCGCGCGGCAGCGAGATCGCCTTGCCGCACGTTTCGCCGACGGCGACCGTCTGCGCGGTGGCCTCGGCCATCGAGATCGCGGTGAAGATCAGCAGCGGCAATGCGGCCAGCACGTCGAAGCGCGGCATCCCGAACGGCAGCCACACCGGATGCGTGAACAGCGGGCCGCGCCATACGTCGGCGAGCGCCGGCATCGCGTCGAGTGCCCAGCCGAGCGTCGCGCCGGCCATCAGCCCGATCAGCACCGCGAGGCGCCCGAGCGTGCCGCGGAACGCGCCCGCGACGGCGACCGTGGCGACGATCGTCGCGAGCGCGAGACCGAGCGCGCGCGGTTGCGCGAAGTCGGCCGAACCGGGATGGCCGACCACGATCGCCGCGTAGATCCGGATCAGGTTGATCGACACGAGCAACAGCATCGCGCCGACGACGATGCGTGGAAAGAGCCGCAGGCAGCGCGTGAAGACGGGCAGCAGCACCCAGTAGAACGCGCTCGCGAGCAGCGCCGCGCCGGCTGCGGTGGGCAGGCCCGATTGCGCGGCGATACCCGCGAACAGCATCGTCGGTGCGCCGCCCGGCACCATCACGAACGGCATGCGCGCGCCGATCGGGCCGGCGCCGAGCGATTGCAGCAGCGTGCCGATGCCGCACGCAAAGAACGTCGCGCCGATCAACTGGACCGTCAGATCGGCCGGCAGCGCGAGGACTTTCGCGATCAGGAACACGGCCGTGATCGGCGATGCGGCCATCGACAGCACGTGCTGCAACCCGAACAGCGCGAGCTGCCACGCGGGCAGCCGTGCGTCGACGGGTGGGGAGATCGGATCGTGCGGCACGGCAGGCCCCTCGGAAACGAACGGCGACGATGGCTGGAACGCGGCGGCGAACGGAAACGTCAGGTCCGCAGCCAGGGCAGTTGCGCAGCGCTGTAGCGGAACGTCTGGAACACGCTGTTCAACTGGCCGGGGCCGGTCTTGCGCGCGGCTGCGTCGGGGTATTCGGCGAACCACGGGATCACGTATTCCCAGACGACCTCGCCGGCGGGCGTCACTTCGAACAGCCGGCCCGTCGACGATTCGGTGACGTGCGTGTTGCCGTTCGGCAAGCGCTGCGCGTTGCCCATGAACGGCGTGTAGAACAGGTTCACGACGTCGTCCGCGTACGACCACACGATTCGCTGCGTCGACGGGTCGATCTCGACGACACGCGAGAACACGACGTGCGCGCCGTGGCGGAAATTGCCGTTGTCGAACGCGAGGATGTTGCCGTTCGCGAGCGGCACCGGCGCATGCTGGTGCGACACGACGTCGGGCCCGATATGCAGGTCGACGCGGCCGGTGTCGCGATTCACGCCGATGATGCCCGATGTCGTGCGCAGGCTCATCAGCACGCGGCCGTGCGCGTCGATCGCGAGACCGTTGACGAGCGGCCAGTGATAACGGCCGAAGCCGGCCGCGATCGGGAAATCCTCGGGCCGCAGGTGTTCGCGCGCATGCCATTCCCAGACGATCTGCCCGGCCCGGTTCACCTCGCGGATCACGTCCGCATACATCACCTCGTCGTCGCCGTGCGGCGTGCCGCCCGGCACGCGCCGCGCGAACGCCGCGTCGACCGGTTCGCACGCGGCATAGAGCAGGTTGCCGTTCGGCAGCCACTGCGCGTCGTGGTGATGCGCGGGATCCTCGTAGCGCCACACGGTTTCGCCTTGCGGTGTGACCTCGTAGAAGTCGCCGCCGTGCCACATCGACCACGGCGCATAGCGCGATTCGGATTGCGGATGATTGCCGTTGTAGCCGAGGTTGCCGTTCGCGAGAATGACCGCATGGCGACCGGGGCGCACGGGCATTTTCCAGCGGTGGACGACTTCGCCGTCGATGCCGACGAGATAGACGTTGCCGTCGGCCGTTTGCGGCGCGATGAGCGTATAGCCGCCCGCGGACAGCGCGGGATCGTGGGCGATGAGGCCGACGCCACGGCGGCGCTGGGTAATCTGGTCGACGGTCGTCACTGCGGTCTCCATTCGAATCGAACACGGGGATGCAGTGGAATCTAGATGATCCGGCGAGTCAGTAAAATCGGATTATTCTTGACGGCCTGTTCGGAAAAATCTAACGGACCCTTCATGCGTTCGATATCGCAGACATTCCGCTGTTTCGACGAAGTCGCGAGGCGCGGCTCGATTCGCAAGGCGGCCGAAGCGCTGCACCTGACCGCCGCGGCGGTACACCAGCAGATCCGCAATCTCGAGGAGCAGGTCGGCGTGCCGCTGTTCGACCGGTTGCCGCGCGGCATGCAGCTGACGCTGGCCGGCGAGATCGTCATCGCGGCCGTGCGGCGCGGCCAGCGCGATTTCGACAACGCGATGACGCAGGTCGAGGACCTGCGCGCGCTGCGACGCGGGCACGTGAACCTGGCAGTGCCCGCGTCGACGGCCGAGAAGCTCGTGCCCGATGCGATCCTCGCCGCGCTGCAGCGCTATCCGGGTGTCACGTACAGCGTGCGTTCGGGAAACGGCGAGAGCATCGTGCGCTGGGTCGAGACGGGCGAGGCCGACATCGGTTATGCGCTGCGCCGGCGCACGGCGGCGGGTGTCGTCGAGGTGCGTGCGTTCGCGCAGCCGCTGGGTGTCGTCACGGCGCCCGGCCATCCGCTGGCGTCGTCCGGCGGCAAGGTGCGGTTGCGCGACTGCTTCGCGCATCCGTTGATCCTGATGACACCCGACACGGAGTTGCGCGCGATGTTCGACCAGGTCGATGCGCGGCAGCCGCGCAACGTGCGGCCGTTGGTCGAGACCGGCTCGGTGCCGATGGTGCGGCGCCTCGCGGCCGAAGGTGCGGGCGTCGGTTTCCTGATCGCGGAGAACGTCGCGGACGACGTGGCTGCCGGTCGGCTCGCATGGACCCCGCTGGCCGATGCGGGCGCGCGCTCGTTCAGCTGCATCTACCAGCGTGCGGACATGAGCGCGACCGTCGCGATGACGATGTTTCTCGAGTTCTTCTCCGACGCGATCGACGCGATGGAGCGCGGTTTCGTGCGTGACGGACGAGCGGCCGGCAAGCGCCGCCGGGCGGCAAGGTAACGACACCGGATCACGATACCGGCCGCGCACCCGCACGCGACGCAGTTCGGCACGTGGCCGTCATGCCGGTTCGATGGCGTCGTACCTGCAACGATCGCGACACCGCCGACCTGTATGAGGACGCGCTTTGCGTCGAGCATGCCCGTCGGATCCTTTCAGCCACCGATCTCCAGATTCATGTCGAGCGCATTGGGACCGCTGCTCAACTGTTCCTTCAGGAAATCGAGGCAGACGCGCACCTTGGCGGAATTCGCGGACCGAGTGCTCAACACCGCCCAGATATCGGCAGGCTCCCAGTACTGCGGCAGCACTTGCACGGCGCGCCCGGCGCGAATCGCATCCGCGATGTCCCACACCGACAGCAGGCAAATTCCCTTGCCGTCGAGACACCAGTTCCGCACGACGTCGCTCATGTTGGAGCCGAAGCGACTGGTGACTTTCACTGACTCGATACCTTTGGGGCCCATCAGCCGCCAGGTGCCGAAAGCCTGCTCCCGCTCCCGGTACAACAGGCATTCATGTTCCGCCAGATCGCTGAGCAGTTTCGGCTCACTTCGCCGCCTGAGATAGCTGGGGGCGGCAACCAGAATGCGGCGGTTGCTGGCGATGCGATGAGCGATCAACTGCGGTTGCGCAGGGTCGCCGAATCGAAGATCGATGTCGATGTTTTCATTGACGAGATCAGTGCGCCTGTCGAGCACTTCCAGCCAGACGTCCAGTTTCGGATAGCGCTCGCCCAGCAGCGAAAGAATGGGCGAGACGTGCAGACGCCCGAAACGCAGGCTTGAGCTGATACGAAGCAGGCCCGAAAGTTCGCCCTTCGTGGTTCGCAGCGTCTCGGTCATCGATGCGACGTCTTCGAGGATGCGGCGCGCCCATTCGAATGCAATTTCACCGTCGGACGTAATCACGACGCGCCTCGTGGTGCGATGAAACAGTCGCACCGACAGCGTCGCTTCGAGAATGGCGATCCGCTTGCTGACATGGGCGGGCGTTGTCCCCAGATCCTTCGCGGCGGCGGCGAAGCTCGCGCGCCGCGCCGCAATGCAGAACACGTTGAGGTCGTCGATATCCATGTGTTGATTATAAACAGATCGTTGAAGAAGAGACAACGGAATCGGTATTGATGCAAAAAGTGTTGTCGATAGAATCGTCTTCACCGTCGCGAAAGACGTGGAAAAACGCCAACAACAGGTGGAGACAGCAATGAAATATGCCTCAGGCCTTCAGACGGCCGACGCATCGTCGGTCACGGCGCGGCGCACGCGCGCCCGCTTCGGCATTCTCGGGTTGCTAGCGGTCGGCACGATGATCAACTATCTCGATCGCAGCGTCGCCGGTATCGCCGCGCCGACCATGAGCCACGATCTCGGGCTCACGCCGGCCACGATGGGTGTCATCTTTTCGGCGTTTTCGTGGACCTACACCGCATCGCAGATTCCCGGCGGCATCCTGCTCGATCGCATCGGAACGAAATGGACGTATTTCTTCGCGCTGACGCTCTGGTCGCTGTTCACCGGCTTGCAAGGACTCGCGTTGGGGTTCGTCACGCTGCTGATGCTCCGTCTGCTCGTCGGCATGGCAGAGGCGCCGTGCTTTCCGACCAATAGCCGCGTCGTCGCCACCTGGTTCCCGCAAAGTGAACGGGCGCGCGCAACCGGCGTGTATACATTCGCCGAATACGCGGGCCTGGCTTTTCTGAGTCCGCTTCTTTTCTGGCTCGAACATCGGTACGGCTGGCGCGCCATGTTTGGAATCGTCGGCACCTTCGGCATCGTATTCGGCTGGGTGTGGCTCGCACGCTTCAATGAACCGCACGAGTCGCGCCGTGCGAACGAGGCTGAACTCAGGCATATCGAAGCGGGCGGCGGCGTGGTGAGCAGCGGCCGCATGCATGTGCGCTTCAGGTGGTCGCATATGGCCGCCATCCTCAAGGAGCGCCGCATGCTCGGAATCTGCATCGCGCAGTTCGCAAGCAATGCGACCAACGTCTTCTTTCTCACCTGGTTTCCGACCTATCTCGTCACCGAGCGACACATGCCGTGGCTCAAGGTTGGCGTCCTGGCGGTTCTGCCGTTCATCGCCGCGTCGGTCGGTACGCTGGTCGGCGGCTGGATCTCCGATGCGATGCTGCGTCGGGGCATGTCGCTGAACTGGGCGCGCAAGCTGCCCGTGACGGCGGGCCTGCTGACAGGCTCGACCATCGTGCTCGCCAACTTCGTCGATTCGACGGCAGCGGTGATCGCCATTCTCTGTGTTGCGTATTTCTCCCAAGGCCTGTCCGCGCTGGCCTGGATGATCGTCTCGGATATCGCACCGAAGGGATTGCTGGGTCTGAGCGGCGGGATCTTCAATCTGTCTGCAAATGCATCGGGGATCGTCACGCCGCTCGTCATCGGTCTGATCGTCAACGCCACGGGCTCGTTCGTGTATGCACTGGCCTTCATCTCTGCGATCACCCTCGTGGGCGCGCTTTGCTACATCTTCGTGGTCGGCGACATCAAGCGGATCGAACTCGATCCCCGCGCTATCGAAAACAAGGACGCAATCCAATGAAACAACCTCGGATCGGCGTGGCGCACCTCACGGCGCTCGAACTGGCGCCCGCCGCGCTCATCATGCAAAGCGCCCGCGCCGGCTTCAACTCTGTCGGAATCCGTACGAACCCCGTCGCTCCCGGCATGCCGTGCTATCCGCTGAAGGCGGGAACGGACGAACACCGCGAACTGGTCCGTCTGCTCGACGACAATGGCATGACGGTGCAGGAAGTCGAATTCATTTCGATCGTGCCCGAACTCGACGTTCAGTCGTACGCGACGATGTTCGAGGCTGCGGCTGGTCTTGGCGCACAAGCAGTGACCGTGTCGGGTGACGACGACGATTTCTCGCGCCTGGTCGACAGCCTGGGCAGGCTCTGCGATCTCGCAGCAGGGTTCGACCTGAGAATCGACCTGGAGCCGATGCGCTGGCGTCACGTCGGCAATATCGGCGCCGCGCGCCGTGTGCTCGACGCCGCGGCACGATCCAACGGCGCCATCCTCGTCGACGCGCTCCACCTCGCACGGTCGGGAAGCACGCCGGCCGAACTGCGCGAGTTTCCTGCTTCCCGACTGCGTGCCGTTCAGATCTGCGACGCACCCGCCGTCGCGCCCATTGGCGACGACGCGACTATTCGGGAGGCACGTGAAGGTCGGCTGCCACCCGGACAGGGTGCACTACCGCTCGTCGATCTCTTGTGTTCGCTACCGGACGACATTGCCATCAGCGCGGAAATGCCGTTCAAGACGCTGCCTGTACTGGAGCGCCTGACGCTGGCGTTCAACGCGTCGAACGATCTGATACAGCGAGCACGTAAAGAGCGCACCGGCACCCGGTGCAACTGATACCTCGAACCGTCGCACCGGGTGCTGGACGAAATCGTCTGCGCTGCCTTTGATCAACGAAACAACTGCTTGTGTGAATCATGAACAAAATGCCCATTGCCGTCATCGGCGCCGGACTCATCGGCAAAGTCCATATCGACCTTGCCGCAAACCACGACGAGGTATGCCTCGCTGCAATCGCCGATCCGAGTGAAACGGCAAGGATGATGGCTGCCGCGAATGACGTTCCGTGGTTTGCTGATTACCGTTCGATGCTCGACACCGTCAAGCCCAAAGGTGTCGTGATCGCCACGCCCAATGTGACGCACGCTGCGATCGCAGTGGACTGCATCGAGCGCGGTATCGCTGTGATCGTCGAGAAACCGATTGCGCACACGGTCGAAGACGCGCGACGTATTCGCGACGCGTCGCAGGAATTCAAGGTACCGGTTCTCGTGGGTCACCAGCGTCGCCACAATCCGATCGTGCGCCGCGCGCGTGAGATCATCGCGTCGGGCCGATTGGGCAGGCCCGTCAGCGCGACCGTGTTGTGCACGTGGCTCAAGCCGGACGAATACTTCGATACCGCGTGGCGGCGAACGCAAGGCGGCGGCCCGATTCTCATCAACCTGATTCACGACATCGACCTGCTCAGGCATCTCTTTGGCGATGTGCAAAGCCTCCAGGCAGTCACGTCGAACGACACGCGTGGATTCGACGTGGAGGACACCGCGGCGGTCGTGCTGAAGTTCAGGAATGGCGCACTCGCAACGGTCAGCGTGAGCGACACGACGGCCGCGCCGTGGAACTACGATCTCGCTGCCGGGGAAGTCGAACGGTTTCCTCGGCAGGACGTGAACTCCCATTATCTTTCCGGTACGGATGCGTCGCTCACGCTGCCGCGGCTCGAAGTCTGGGAGTATCGCACCGGCAAGGGATGGCACGATCCGTTGACGGCAGAGCGGACAGCGCTGCACACGGGTTGCCCCTATACGGAACAGCTTCGCCATTTCCGGGCGGTTATCGACGGGACGGAAGCACCCGTGTGTTCGGCACTCGACGGCCTGCGTACACTCCAGGCCACGATGGCCGTCCATACAGCCGCAGCAAGCGGTACGGTCGTTACGCTGCCGGACGATTGATACCCGGACTCCATCCGCTAAACGCGGAAGGCATCACCAACCGCCATTTCGCCAGCACATTCGGCCAGAGCGAAATCAATTCGATTAGCATGTCTTATCAAGGTGATCTGGAAAATGAAATCTGGAATAAGCGTATGCGCCCTTGTCACTGTGGTCGGCATGCATTCGGTGACCGCGCACGCGCAGAGCAAGGTGACGCTGTACGGTATCCTCGACGAGGGGGTGATGTTCGTCAACAACGTCGGTGGACCCACGGGTGGAAAGAGGATCTTCCTCGATTCGACGAGCGGCATCAACGGCAGCCGCTTCGGCCTCACAGGTGTGGAAGATCTGGGTGGGGGCCTGCAAGCGGTCTTCACGCTGGAGCCCGGGGTGAACATCAACAGTGGCCAGTCTGCGCAGGGCGGTACGTTCCTCGGGAGGCAGGCGTTTGTCGGCTTGCGCAGCGATCCTTTCGGGTCGCTCACCTTCGGTCGGCAATACGACATGGTGCTGTACTTCGCCCAACCCGTGACGACACAGGGATCGCAGGCTGGCACGGCGATTTTTCTTCATCCAGGCGATCTGGACAATACGGGAAATTCGCTGCGCGTCAACAATTCCATTCGTTACATGAGCCCGGTCTATCGCGGCCTGAGCGTCGGCGGCGAATATAGCGTGGGCGGTGTGCCGGGGGATGGCACGGCGAACAGCGGTTACTCCATTGGCGTCAGCTACGCGAACGGCCCCTTTACCTTCGGCGGCGCATTCGAATACTTCAAGAATCCGACATCAGCGGCGGCCGGATCGGGCTTTTTCACCGGAAACGCAAATGGCGCTTCGCAGCTATCGCAGTCGCTGAACAAGGGTTACGCCAGCGCCTCGGCATATCAGACGGCGGTGGTCGGTGCAGGATATGAGATTGGCCCGGTCAAGCTGACGGCGTCCTGGTCCAACACGCAATATGCCGGTCTTGGCGGCGTACTCGCGGGCTCCGCGGCGCACTTCAACAACGTCGACTTCGCGGTGAAATGGCTCGCCACGCCGGCGCTGAGCTTCAGCGCGGCGTATGACTACCTGAAGGGTGAATCCGTCACCACGACTGCGGGCCAGACAGTCGGCAACCAGCACTACAACCAGGTGATGCTGATGGCGGACTATCTTCTGTCGAAGCGAACCGACCTCTATGTCGAAGGCGCCTGGCAACGCGCATCAGGCACGTCGTCGACGGGCGCGCCTGCGGTCGCCGACATCGGCAATCTCGGTGATTCATCGAACAATCATCAACTCGCGATCCGCGCTGCGTTGCGTCACAAGTTTTAGCCAACGGTTCGTCAAGCCATCGTTGATGGGGGGAGTCTCAGGCAGACATGAGCACGGACGTCCGCGGTGACTGACATGTCGGAAGAGCCGCCTTCATATACGACGATCGATTGATCTCCGGAAGTGGTCCCTCGTCGTTGCCGGGCGAATGGCCGCTCGGGGTCGCGAGCAGGTGCTTGGCTCGGCCGCAAGCCAACATCTTCGTCTTGCATGTCGTCAACGAACCAATGTAGGCCGGTCGCACTTGCTCAGGCGCGCTACCGATCGGCCGCATTGTTTCATTTCCTTATTGCGGAAAAAAATCTGTTCATGGGACTATCGAACGCGTTGCCGGTGCACCGAGGGGGTCGCAGGCAGCGTGATGCCCATCGCAACGACCTAAAAGAACGTCGACGAACAATGAACAGAACAGCGATTTTCCCGTATGCGTCCGCGTTGCTCGCGGCCGCCCTGCTGACCGCATGCGGCGGCGACGTCGAGAACGACGCGGGCCGCACACCGACACCTTCAACCGATGCGAGTTGCCTCGCGGTCGACAACAGCGGCGCGACGGTCGTGGTGGGCTCGAACCAGCCGGGCGATCCGTCGCTGCCGGAAGCGTCGTCGGGCTATCGCACCGGGATGAAGCCCGTCTATGCGAAGACCTACCTGGTGGCGACGTCCAACGCATACGCGAGCGCGGCCGGTTGTGCGGTGCTGAAGAAAGGCGGCACGGCTGCTGACGCGGCGGTCGCCGTGCAGGCCGTGCTCGGCCTGACGGTGCCGGAGGCGACGGGCCTCGGGTCGGGCGGCGTGCTGCTCTACTACGATGCGCGCGGCAAGACGCTGCAGGCGTACGACGGCCGGGAAACCGCGCCGGCCGCCGCGACGGAGAACTACCTGCGCTACGTCGACGACACGACCGACCATTCGGTGCCGCTGCCGAACGCGCGCGCGAGCGGCCGCTCGATCGGCACCATCGGCGTGCCGCGGCTCATCGAGGCGTTGCAGCAGGATCACGGCCGGTTGCCGTGGCAGAACCTGTTCGGCGATGCGATCACGCTCGCGACCAACGGCTTCCCGATCGGCGGCCGGCTCGCCGACGCGATCGCGGCGAACGCCGCGAACCTGAAGCGCGACCCAGAGGCAGCCGCGTATTTCCTGAATGCCGACGGCTCGCCGAAGACGCTCGGCACCGTGCTGAAGAACCCCGCGTATGCGCACACGCTGTCGATGATGGCGCAGTCGGGTGCGAATGCGCTGTACACGGGGCAGATCGCGCAGGACATCGTCGCGAAGATCGCGACGACGAAGGGGGCCGACGGCTCGACGCTCACGCCGGGCAAGACGACCGTCGCGGATCTCGCCGCGTATCAGGCGAAGCGCCGCGCACCCGTGTGCACGACCTATCGCAGCTACTGGGTATGCGGGATGCCGCCGCCGTCGTCGGGCGGCATCGCGGTCGCATCGGCGCTCGGCATCCTCGAGAACTTCGACCTGAAGCCGCTGAAGCCGACGGCGATCGATCTCGAGGGCGGCAAGCCGACCGTCGCGGGCGTGCATCTCGTCACCGAGGCCGAACGGCTCGCGTATGCCGACCGCGACAAGTACGTGGCCGATACGGATTTCGTGCCGCTGCCGGGCGGCACGTGGGATACGCTGCTGAACAAGCCGTACCTGAAATCGCGCGCGGCGCTGATCGACACGACCAAGAGCATGGGCACCGCGCAGCCCGGCAATCTCGGCGCGGTGCCGCTCGGCGTCGACACGACGCTGATCGAGCACGGCACGAACCAGTTCACGATCGTCGACGGGGACGGCAACGTGCTGAGCGCGACGACGACGGTCGAGTCGAGCATGGGCTCGTTCCACATGACCAACGGCTTCCTGCTGAACAACCAGTTGACCGACTTTTCCGCGAACCCGGTCGACACCTCCGGCAATCCGGTGGCCAACCGCCTGCAGCCGGGCAAGCGGCCGCGCAGCTCGATGGCGCCGACGATCGTGTTCGGGCAGGCCGCCGACGGTTCGCGCGGCGATTTCGTGATGGCGACCGGTTCGCCGGGTGGCGGCACGATTCCGCAATACGTGGTCAAGACGCTGGTCGGTGCGCTCGACTGGGGGCTCGACGCGCAGCAGTCCGCCGGGCTCGTCGATTTCGGCGCGAGCAACAGCCCGACGACCACGATCGGCGGCGAGCATCCGAACGTCAACACCGCGAATAACGGCGCGAACGATCCGCTGATCACGGGCCTGCTCGCACTCGGGCACAAGGTGTCGACGTCTGCACAGGCGAGCGGCGTCAACACCGTGATGCGCGTAACGGTCGGCCAGTCGCCCGCGTTGCAGGGCGGCACCGATCCGCGTCGCGAAGGCGTCGTGCTCGGCGATACGTTCCGGCCGTAACCGGGCGGACGCGCGCACGGCCCCGATCTGCCTGTGTCTACCGACAGGCGATCGGGGCCGTGTTTCTTGAGGGGACTGCAATGACGAACGCGCATCTGCTTGAAATGGACGCAATCCTGTCGGCGCCGGGTTTTTTCGATTTCCTCGGCGACGTCGATTGCGACCGCGCGCTGGACAGTCGCGATGCCGACCCGTTCGATGCGCAGTGGATGGCGGCATTCGACGCAATCGACGGCGATCCGGGTGCCGCGATCGATACGCCGGCTGTGAATGCGTTGCGCGAAAAGGCGTACAAGCTCGCCTTCAGCGCATCGGGCAACGCCGGCGTGGCGGCGTGCGTGTCCGACGACATCGAACTGATCGCGAGGAGTCGCTTGTCGGGCCGAGCCGACGGCTGGCCAATACACATCCTTTGGGATGCTTATAAAAACGGCCGGTTTCCCTGTTAGCCGTTTCACCTGCCTGCTTGCCCGATGCGTGACGACCGGGCAGATCGCCATCGCGACGCGGCCTGCGCCGCGCGCCACCGGGTTCGCGCCCGCCCGCCTGCAAATACGTCCGCCGTTCCGTCGCCAGCCCCCGATTGTCAAACAGTGTGAGTCAATCGTCAGCATTTGCAACGGAAGTAACAGTCCCCGCAAATCAATCGTTTTGCCCGTCGACGCCGCTACATTAGCTCCACCTGCCGCACTTCGCGGTGAGGCATGCGACAAGCCGCACGAAGGCGGCCCGCAGCAACAACGTCTTTGGGGAGAATGACCATGAACAAGATTCGTACGATTCTGCTGGGTGCCGCACTGACGGCGATGGCGACGTCGGCTGCTTTCGCACAGACGGCCCAGACCGGCGCAGAGGGTTCCGCAGGCGTCGGCGCACAGGTCCAGACGCCGCTGCTCGGCGGAGGCGTGGGCGTGCAGGCTGGCGCCGGCGCGAATGCGGCAGGTTCGGGTTCGGGCGCGGGCAACGTCGTTGGCGGCGCGCTGAACGGCGTCGGCAAGACGGTCGGCAGCGTCGGCTCGGCAGCCGGCAATGCGGTGGGCGGCGCGACCCAGGCAGTGGGTTCGGCAGCCGGCACGGCGAAGGATGCCGCGGCATCGGCCGTACACTCGACGAAGTCGCACGTGAAGCACGTCGCCGGCACGGCGAAGAGCCACGCACAAGGCGCGGTGTCGAAGGCAGGCGACGTCGCGGGCGGCGCGAAGGCGAAGGCCGGCGAAGCGCTTGAAGGTGCGACGAACTCGGTGCAGGGCGGTGCATCGGTCGGCCTGAAGGGTTCGGCGTCGGCGCAAGGCGGCGCGCTGTAAGCAGCACGCATCCCGTCACGGCCCGGCCCGCTGCGAAGCGGGCCGGGCCGTTTTTTTATCGGCGCGCACGGCGCGTCGTTCGACGTTCCTCGCAATACAGCGATGCATTGGCGTTCGCCGCGAATCCGACGGCGCGATGGGCATGGTCGCGCGACCGGATGCCCCGGGCACGAGCCCGCCGCAGGCGACGCGCGCGGCCCCTGCCCATTGCGCGCTTGCCATGCTTAAATAGCGGGGCTCCCGGTCGCCGGGCCGCCGTCATGGCAGCACCGGCCGACGCGGGCAAGCATGTCCGATCGACAGCGTGACGACAGACGACACGAAAACGCCGTTCCGGCCGGCCCGGCGCGGTCCGATAACATTCCGAGGCATCACGTCATGACCATCCTGTTCCGTCTTCTGGCGCTCGCCTGCGCGCTCTGGCTGGCCGCCTGTGCGGCGCCGCCCCCGCCGTCAGGCAGTACCGCCGCGTCCGCCGCTGCACCGGACGCCAGCGAACGCCGTGGGCTCGGCACCGCGTGGGGCGAGTCGGTGCGATCCGAAACCCGCAATGTCGAATTCGAACGCGCGGATCCGGCGAAGCCGACGGATCTCGCGTCGGTCTACTACAACGACGCGCTGCCCGGACATCTTCCCGCATCCCAGGTGCGCCGGCTGCCGACCCGCGTCGCGCTCGCGAACGGCGACATCGCACTGTCGTTTACGGACGACAAAGGTGTGCCGCTGCGCCTTGCGCGCAGCAACGGCCGCTGGCACATGGCGGGCGTCGAGGGTTCGCGCTACATGATCGTGTTGCGCAACCAGGGGCGTCGCACGTTCGAAGTCGTGTCGACCGTCGACGGCCTCGACGTGCTGTCGGGGCGGCCGGGCAGTTATACGAACGGCGGTTACGTGCTGTATCCGGGCCGCACGCTGACGATCGAGGGTTTCCGCAAGAGCCGCGACGAAGTCGCCGCGTTCCGCTTCGCGGCGGTGCCCGACAGCTATGTCGCGAATTCGAAGTACGGCGATGCCGCGAACGTCGGCGTGATCGGCGTCGCGCTGTTCGCGCAGAAGGAGAACGACGAGGAAGCGCTGCGCCGCAACGCGAACCCATTCCCCGGCAATGACAATGGCTTTGCGCCGCCGCCCGTGCCGCGCGGCGAGTGACGGATATCTTGCGCACGGTGGCGCAACGCATCGCGTCTGTCGTTTAGTGAGCGGGGAGTTTGCGGAGCGCGAGGTTCCGCAGTCGTACCGTTACGCCGCGGCACAATGGCTGTTCGAGTTCGCAACGCATGCTTCCTCCTCCATCCGGACCGACGGAGAACTCCGGGTCGTTACCGGCTTTCAGGTACCATCCCGACCCGCTGGCAACCGGCAGCGTGATCCGGTCGGACGCCCGCTGCGTGTGCTGCGGCGACGCGCGCGGCTACGTCTGCGCCGGCCCCGTGCATGCGGTCGTCGGCCGGGGCCGCGCGAGCGGCGTCGGGCGTCGCCCTTCGTCATGAAACAGAGGAATCTTCGTGAAGTTCATCCACGCGGCAGACATTCACCTTGACAGCCCGTTGCACGGCCTGAGCGCGTATCCCGACGCACCGGCCGCGCAGTTGCGCAACGCGTCGCGCGAGGCGCTGCGGCAACTCGTGGATCGCGCGATCGAAGAGGAAGTCGCGTTCCTCGTGATCGCCGGCGACCTGTATGACGGCGACTGGAAGGATCACAACACCGGCATCTTCTTCGGCCAGCAGATGGGGCGCCTGCGCAAGGCCGGCATCCGCGCGTTCGTCCTCGGCGGCAACCACGATGCCGAAAGCGAGATGACGAAGAAGCTGACGCTGCCCGACAACGTTACCGTGTTCGGCCATCGCAAGCCGGAAACCCACACGCTGCCGGAATTCGACGTCGCGCTGCACGGGCAGAGCTTCAAGGACAAGGCCGTCGTCGACAATCTCGCGATCGGTTATCCCGACCCGGTGCCCGGGTACTACAACATCGGCGTGCTGCACACGGCGCTCGAAGGCTACGCGGCGCACGCGAACTATGCGCCGTGCACGCTGGCCGAACTGCACGCGAAGGGCTACGACTACTGGGCGCTCGGCCACGTGCACGAATTCCAGCAATGGACGGGGCCGTCCACCGTCGTGTTTCCCGGCAACCTGCAGGGGCGCCATATCCGCGAGACGGGGCGCCGCGGCGCGGTGCTCGTGACGGTCGAGCAAGGCCGCACGCAGGTCGAGCGCCTGTATCTCGACGTGCTGCGCTGGGAAGCCGTGTCGGTCGACGCATCCGATTGCTTCACGGTCGCCGACCTGTCGAGAAAGATCGGCCAGTCGCTGGAGACGCTGCTGACCGTCGACGGTCACGTGCCGCGCGCGGTGCGCGTGACGGTCACGGGGCGCACGCCCGCACATGGGCTCTTTTTCGGCCGCGCGCCGCAGTTGCGCGCAGAGGTGCTGAACCAGATCGGCATCATCGGCAACGAGCGGCTGTGGCTGGAGAAGGTCCGGCTCGCGACGTCCGCTGCCGATCATCAGCAGGGCGAGAGCGAGCAGCTTGAAGCGCTGGAGGATTTGAAGCAGATCCTGGCCGAAGCCGCGCACGATCCGGATTTCCTCGCGCTGCTCGAACGCGACCTGAAGCCGTTCGTCGGCAAGGTGCGCAGCGATGTGAAGGAGGAAGTGCCGCTGCTGACGATGGCGCGTGCAGGCGAGCTCACGGCGCTGGTCGGGCAGGTCGGGCCCGCGCTGCTCGCGCGGCTGGCAAGGGGGGAGTAAGCGATGCGCATCAGCCAGCTCGATCTGATCAAGTACGGCAAGTTCACCGACGAGACGCTGCGGTTCCCGTCGGCCGGCGAGGATTTTCATGTGATCGTGGGGCCGAACGAGGCCGGCAAGTCGACGATCCGCACGGCCGTGTCGGAACTGCTGTTCGGGATGAAACTGCAGACGCCGCTCGATTTCCTGCACAGCACGCCAGAACTGCGGATCGGCGGCGTGCTCGAGAGCGGTACGGGCGAACTCGCGTTCCACCGCGCGCGCGGGCGCAGTCCGTTGCGTACGCCTGCGGACGACAAGCTGCCCGACGACTATCTGGCCGCGATCCTCGACGGCGCGACGCGCGAGTTCTTCGAGCAGATGTTCGGGCTCGATCACGGGCGGCTGGTCGACGGCGGCCGGAGCATTCTCGACGCATCCGACAAGCTCGGCCAGGTGCTGTTCGAATCGGCCGCCGGTGTCGGTAGTCTCGGGCCGGTGCGCGAGGAGCTCGACGCGCGTTCGGTCGAGCTCTGGGCGCCGCGCCGTAGCGGCAGCGCCTTTGCGCTGGCCGAAACGTCGTTCAACGAAGCCGTGACCGAACTGAAGACGGTCCAGGTGCGCACGCGCGACTGGGTCGATCGCAAGGATGCGCGCGAAGCGGTCGAACAGCAGATCGAGCACGCGCGCGCGGAGCAGCGCCAGCTCGAATCGCTGCGCTCGAAGCTCGAACGCGTGCGGCGGCTGGCGCCATACCTGAAGGAGCTGACGGTCAAGGACGCGGCGCTGGCCGAACTCGGTGCGGTCGTCGAGTTGCCGCCGACCGCGTATGCGGATCTGCTGAAGGCGCAGGGCGATCTCGCGGCCGAACAGAAGGTGCTCGAAGAACGGCGTGCCGACCTGCTTGCGAAACGGCAGGCGCGCGATGCGATCGATGCCGACGCAGACACGCTGGCGCTCGAGGCCGATATCGAAGCGCTCGATCGGCTGCGCGGCGCCTGCATGAATCACGCGCAGGATCTGCTGCTGCTCGGCGCCGACGTCGAGCGGCACCTGTCCGCCGCGTTTTCGGCGGCCGCCCAGCTCGACTGGCCGACGGACGAAGCGGCGCTGCGCGCGTCGCTGCCGACGGCGCTGTCGCTGAAGACCGTCGCGAACCTGCTGCGCGAACACGGCGCGCTGCACCAGGCGCTCGCTGGTGCGCGCGAATCGCTCGACGAACGCACGCGCGAGCTTGCGCAGGTGCAGGAGCAACGGGCGCGCCTGTCGACCGTCGACGTGCCGCAAGCGCTGCGCGCGGCGCTCGCCGATGCGCAGGGCTTTCGCAACAGCGGCCAGCGCGAACAGGCGCTCGAACACGAAATCGCCGCCGCCGAACGCACGCTGTCCGGCGCGCTCGATGCGCTCGGCCAGTGGCGCATGCCCGTCGACACGCTGCGCGCGCTCGACGTGCCGTCGGCGGCGCGGCTCGGCGCGCTGCTCAAGGAAGACAGCGAGCGCGCCAGCGCGGCTGCTGCCGCGCGCGACGCGCGGGACGGCGCGCTCGAAGAGCTCGAGCGGCTTGAACTGCAGGAGAAGCATTTCGCGGAGAACCACAAGGTCGTCACGACCGCCGACGTGCTGGCGGCGCGCGCGCGACGCGACGGCGCATGGGGCGATATCCGCAGCGGTGCTGTCGACCTCGCAACAGGCGCACCGGCGGTCGACGACGCAATTCGCCTCGCCGACGAACTTGTCGATGCGCAACTCGGTGCGACGCAGGCGGCGGCGACGCTGCAATCGCTGCGTCAGCAGGTCGAATCCGCGCGAGCCGGCGCGGCGCGCAGGCAGGCTGCGTTGGACGAGCGCGAACGCGAACTGGCCGCACACCGCGACGCATGGGCCGAACTTGCGACGACGGCCGCGGTGCCCGGCATGCCGCTGGCGGCGATGGGCGACTGGCTCGCGAAGCGCGACGCGGTGTTCGTCGCGCAGGCCGATTTCGACCGTCAGCGCCGCGAATTCGACACGATTCGGGCGGCGCGGGCCGGCGCCGAAGCCGCGTTGCGTTCGGCGCTGCACGCAGTGTCGCGAGGCGGCGAGACGGACGCACTGGCGGCACTTGTCGCCATCGCCGAGGCTTTCGTGCAGTCGGCCGAGAAAGCGGTCGCGCAGAAGGACAGCCTCGACGATCGCGCGCGGGAAGCCGAACGCGGATGCGCGATGGCGCAGTCGCGGGCCGGCCATGCGCAAACAGCCTACGATGCGTGGCAAGCGCAATGGCGCGACGCGCTGGCCGACGCGAAACTTTCCGCGAGCGCGGTGACGCTGGCGGCGGCGGAGGGCGCGCTCGGGCTCGCGAATGCGGTGACGGCCGAACTGGCCGATGCCGATGCGCCGCGCAACCGGATCGCGGCGATCCGCGCTGAGCTGGCCGCGCTCGAGGCCGGTGCGCGGCGGCTCGCCGAGGCGCTTGCGCCGGAATGGCTGACGAGCGGCGACTGGCCGGACGTTGCACGCAGGCTGGCGACGCGCCTCACGGCTGCCAGGGAAATCGCGCGCGCGATCGAGCGTGCCGACGAAGCCGTGCGGCAGGCCGACGGCAAGGTCACGGATGCGGCTGCCGCGGTGGCGGGCGCCGATGCGCGCATCCAGCCGCTGCTTCAGCTGGCCGGCGTGGCGTCGATCGATGCGGCGCTGCCGCTGGCCGAACGTTCGGATCGGCAGCGCCAGCTGCGGCAGGCGGTCGATGCCGCGCACGAGGCGCTGGTGCGCGACGGCGACGGGCTGTCCCGTTCGGCCGTCGAGGCGGAGGTCGCGGAACAGGACATCGCCGACGTGCCGGCGCGTCTGGAGGCTGTGAAGCAGTCGCTGGGCGATGTCGGCAAGCGGTTGAACGAGCTCGCGCAACAGCAGGTCGTGGCCGACCAGGCGTTCGGCGCGATCGACGGCCAGGCGAACGCGGCCGTCGCGGAATCGAAGCGGCAGGAAGCGCTGGCGGCGATGGGCGACGCGGCCGAGCAGTATCTGGAGGCGGCCACCGCGAGCCGGTTGCTGAAGTGGGCGACGGACCGCTATCGCGACCAGAAGCAGGGGCCGATGCTCAGGCGGGCGGGCGAGATCTTTGCCGTGCTCACGCTGGGCGAGTTCGCGAGGCTGACCGTCGATACCGAACGGACACCGCCGGCGCTGTATGCACGGCGGACGAAGGGAACGTCGGTCGAGGTTGCCGGGTTGAGCGAAGGGACGCGCGACCAGTTGTTCCTCGCGCTGCGGATCGCGGCGCTGGAGTTGCAGCTCGGCAGCAGGACCGCGCTGCCGTTCGTTGCCGACGACCTGTTCATCAACTTCGACGACGCGCGCGCGAAAGCCGGGCTCGACGCGCTGCGCGATCTGTCGACGCGAACCCAGGTGCTGTTCCTGACGCACCACGACCACCTGCTGCCGCTCGTGAAGGACGTATTCGGCGCTCGGGTCAACGTGGTCGAACTGCAGCGCGCGCCGGCCGGCGTGTGATGTGGGGGCGAAGGGATGCCGGTGCGCGGGAAGGGTCATCGCGTGCAGGTAGTATGTGCGGTTCCGAAAGGCACGCGGCCGGTCTTGCCGGTCGCGGGACTGGCCACACGAGGGGGGAATATGAAAAAACTGGTAGCCGCCATCGCGTTCGCGGCGGACAAGCATCGCAATCAGCGGCGCAAGGACGAAGAAGCGTCGCCGTACATCAATCATCCGATCGCACTCGCCGACGTGCTGGCCAATGAAGCCGGCGTCGAGGACGAGCGCGTGATCGTCGCGGCCGTGCTGCACGACACGGTCGAGGATACGGAGACGACCGAGCAGGAGTTGCTGCGGCTGTTCGGCAAGGATGTGGCGGACATCGTGATGGAAGTCACCGACGACAAATCATTGCCGAAGGACGAGCGCAAGCGCCTGCAGGTCGAGCATGCGGCGACCATCAGCCGGCGCGCGAAGCTCGTGAAGCTGGCCGACAAGATCTGCAACCTGCGCGACATCGCGCGGCATCCGCCCGCGGACTGGCCGCTCGAGCGCAAGCAGGCGTACTTCGACTGGGCGAAGTCGGTCGTCGACCCGATGCGCGGCGTGCATCCCGGCCTCGAGGCGATCTTCGACGCCGCGTACGACGCACGGCCCGCGGACTGAGGCGCCCCCATGCGATCGGCCCGAGCCATCGAATCCGCCGCGCGGCAATCGCTTGCCGTGGCGGGTGTCGACGTCGGGGGCGACAAGAAGTTATGCGATCTCGTGATCCTGCGCGGGTCGATGGTCGTCTGTCGCGAACGGCGGATCGCGCCGGAGGCGTTGCCTGTGCTGTGTCTCGCCCATGACGTCGTGGCCGTCGGTGTTGACGCACCGAGTCTCTGGTGGGCGGGTGTCGGACGCCGGGCCGCCGAACAGGCGCTCGCGCGCGAACGGATCTCGTGCTTTCCGACGCCGTCGCGGGAGCAGGCCGTCGCGAGCACGTCGGGCTTCTTCGACTGGATGTTCATCGGGGAGCGCGTATACCGGGCGCTGGCGGACGCCTATCCGTTGCTGACAGGCGCGCGCTATGCGGGCGGGCGCGCGAGCTTCGAAACCTATCCTTACGCGATTACCTGCGCGATGCTGGGCAAGGCGGTTGCGTCGGCGAAGCAGAAGCGCAACCAGCGCCGGCAATTGCTGGAGCGACTGGGGATCGACGTGTCGACGCTGCAATCCGTCGATGCGCGAGATGCAACTCTGTGCGCACTGACGGCGCAATACGTGATCGACGGGAACGCGCACGCGTATGGCGATGCGGAGGGCGGATATATCCGTGTGCCGATCGTGAGCGAGACGATCGTGCTCGATTCACTGTAGTGGCGGCGCGCGGCGGCCGCAGGACAGTTGCCACGACGAGGTGAGCTTTTGCGGGAGAGGCGCGGTCTGCCGGACGTCGACGGAGTCAGGCAGTGATTGTCGGCCGGCAAACATATGGATGGCGGACGCACTCGACATGAAGCCGGTGCGCCGCGCGATCCCCAGCGGCACTGCTCAATCCTCGAGGATGGATTTCGGCACGCTGGACAGATCGCAGGCTTGCGCCTGGTCGAAGTAGTCTTCCGCATCGTCGATCATCACGACCGCGACGTCGATCAGTTCGTCGAGCCGTTGCAGCAGCGATTCACGCCACTCGATGTCCTCGTCGCGCTCGGGCGTCTTGTCCATCTGCTCGATGATCGAGTCGGCCGTCTGCAGGAAAGGTATCGCCTGCTGATAGTTTTCGATCGAAACCAGCGCCGCATTGCGTGCACCGATGAGCCGTTCGCGGTGGTCGTCCGCGAGTTCGGATTCGCCGCTGATCCGCGGCAATACATCCGAGATGCGTTGCAGAAGTGGCGGGGCCTGTTCTTCGAGCAGGATGGCGCGCTCGCGCAGCGCTGCATATTCGTCGCGAAGATCGGCGTCGTCGGGTTGAGTGGTGCTGTCCATCGTCGATGTGAGTGCGTGGTTCGGTCGCGGCATGATACTCGACGGCGCGAGCCCCCTTGTCCGATCCGCAGGACAGGGTTGCGAAACCCATGAAGGCACGAACGCGCGACGTTGCAGCTGAGCGGCGCGACATCGGGTTCGGCGGCCCGTTGATGGGCGCGGATGCGAACCCGGAGCGCGCCTGCGAAGGGCATGCCGTTGGCCTCGTATATATATGAGGAAAGAGAGGCTTGTCCGGTATTTATGGCCGGCGGTTCGCGTTGCGATGCGCGGCCCGTCGAGCCCCAAGCCTCCGTGCGCGGCAGCGCACGGAGGCTTGCTCAAAATAATTTCACAAAGGGGCTTGCGGAGATGCGGGCGGGTGCATAGAATCACGCCTCTTTCGCGCTAACGGAAACGCGGCGCGGAAGAGGGGAAGCGAAGTCGGTGGTGTGCAGCAGTTGCCGCGCACGGCTGGCGCAGGAAGATGGACCCCGCAGTCGCAACGAAGTAGTTCAAAAAGTTGTTGACGATCTGCGAAACACGGTTCATAATCTCGCTTCTCTGCTGCTGAAAACGCAGCGCTGCTGGGAAACACGATGTTCCTCGCAGAAATGCTCTTTAAAAATTAACAGCCGATAAGTGTGGGCGCTTGATGGAAGCGAGCTGATCCTCGGATCAGATAGCGAAAGTATCAAGAGTCTCACACTAAAGTAAGTCAGGTTTATGAAGCAATTCATATTCCTGTCAGCTTTGAGTGAGCGACCGGTTCGAAAGAACCGAAAACAGTAACAGGTTTAAACTGAAGAGTTTGATCCTGGCTCAGATTGAACGCTGGCGGCATGCCTTACACATGCAAGTCGAACGGCAGCACGGGTGCTTGCACCTGGTGGCGAGTGGCGAACGGGTGAGTAATACATCGGAACATGTCCTGTAGTGGGGGATAGCCCGGCGAAAGCCGGATTAATACCGCATACGATCTACGGATGAAAGCGGGGGACCTTCGGGCCTCGCGCTATAGGGTTGGCCGATGGCTGATTAGCTAGTTGGTGGGGTAAAGGCCTACCAAGGCGACGATCAGTAGCTGGTCTGAGAGGACGACCAGCCACACTGGGACTGAGACACGGCCCAGACTCCTACGGGAGGCAGCAGTGGGGAATTTTGGACAATGGGCGAAAGCCTGATCCAGCAATGCCGCGTGTGTGAAGAAGGCCTTCGGGTTGTAAAGCACTTTTGTCCGGAAAGAAATCCTTGGTTCTAATATAGCCGGGGGATGACGGTACCGGAAGAATAAGCACCGGCTAACTACGTGCCAGCAGCCGCGGTAATACGTAGGGTGCGAGCGTTAATCGGAATTACTGGGCGTAAAGCGTGCGCAGGCGGTTTGCTAAGACCGATGTGAAATCCCCGGGCTCAACCTGGGAACTGCATTGGTGACTGGCAGGCTAGAGTATGGCAGAGGGGGGTAGAATTCCACGTGTAGCAGTGAAATGCGTAGAGATGTGGAGGAATACCGATGGCGAAGGCAGCCCCCTGGGCCAATACTGACGCTCATGCACGAAAGCGTGGGGAGCAAACAGGATTAGATACCCTGGTAGTCCACGCCCTAAACGATGTCAACTAGTTGTTGGGGATTCATTTCCTTAGTAACGTAGCTAACGCGTGAAGTTGACCGCCTGGGGAGTACGGTCGCAAGATTAAAACTCAAAGGAATTGACGGGGACCCGCACAAGCGGTGGATGATGTGGATTAATTCGATGCAACGCGAAAAACCTTACCTACCCTTGACATGGTCGGAATCCTGCTGAGAGGCGGGAGTGCTCGAAAGAGAACCGATACACAGGTGCTGCATGGCTGTCGTCAGCTCGTGTCGTGAGATGTTGGGTTAAGTCCCGCAACGAGCGCAACCCTTGTCCTTAGTTGCTACGCAAGAGCACTCTAAGGAGACTGCCGGTGACAAACCGGAGGAAGGTGGGGATGACGTCAAGTCCTCATGGCCCTTATGGGTAGGGCTTCACACGTCATACAATGGTCGGAACAGAGGGTTGCCAACCCGCGAGGGGGAGCTAATCCCAGAAAACCGATCGTAGTCCGGATTGCACTCTGCAACTCGAGTGCATGAAGCTGGAATCGCTAGTAATCGCGGATCAGCATGCCGCGGTGAATACGTTCCCGGGTCTTGTACACACCGCCCGTCACACCATGGGAGTGGGTTTTACCAGAAGTGGCTAGTCTAACCGCAAGGAGGACGGTCACCACGGTAGGATTCATGACTGGGGTGAAGTCGTAACAAGGTAGCCGTATCGGAAGGTGCGGCTGGATCACCTCCTTTCCAGAGCTATCTCGCGAAGTTGAGCGCTCACGCTTATCGGCTGTAAATTAAAGACAGACTCAGGGGTCTGTAGCTCAGTCGGTTAGAGCACCGTCTTGATAAGGCGGGGGTCGTTGGTTCGAATCCAACCAGACCCACCATTGTCTGGCGTGTCGATGATCGTTGGCGCTTTAGCGCTTACGAGTACCTCAAGCCGACAGGCTCATACCTGAGAATATTCTGTACATGGGGGCATAGCTCAGCTGGGAGAGCACCTGCTTTGCAAGCAGGGGGTCGTCGGTTCGATCCCGTCTGCCTCCACCAATCTTCAATGGGAAGCGTTTGGATCACACGAAAGTGACGTGTGAGACGAGCATTTGCCATTGGCGATTGAGCCAGTCAGAGTGATACGTAGTACGTATCGGCTGTCGTTCTTTAACAATCTGGAAGAAGTAAGTAATTTGGATAGCGGAAGCGTCTTGAGATGGACGTGAAAACTATCCGGGTTGTGATTGTATCGATGTATCTCAAGATGATTCGGGTCTACTCCCTTCGGGAGTGGGGCCAGCGTAAGCGCTAAAGCGCTAACGCCGGACCGACATCAATTGGAATACGGCACAACGCGAAAACTCAACCTGTAACGACTGTCGGAGAGACAGACTCGTTATAGGGTCAAGCGAACAAGTGCATGTGGTGGATGCCTTGGCGATCACAGGCGATGAAGGACGCGGTAGCCTGCGAAAAGCTACGGGGAGCTGGCAAACGAGCTTTGATCCGTAGATGTCCGAATGGGGAAACCCGGCCCTTTTGGGTCATCCTAGACTGAATACATAGGTCTAGTGAAGCGAACGCGGTGAACTGAAACATCTAAGTAACCGCAGGAAAAGAAATCAACCGAGATTCCCAAAGTAGTGGCGAGCGAAATGGGATGAGCCTTGCACTCTTTATTTGTATTGTTAGCCGAACGCTCTGGAAAGTGCGGCCATAGCAGGTGATAGCCCTGTAGGCGAAAACAGTATGAAAGAACTAGGTGTGCGACAAGTAGGGCGGGACACGTGAAATCCTGTCTGAAGATGGGGGGACCATCCTCCAAGGCTAAATACTCGTGATCGACCGATAGTGAACCAGTACCGTGAGGGAAAGGCGAAAAGAACCCCGGGAGGGGAGTGAAATAGATCCTGAAACCGCATGCATACAAACAGTCGGAGCCTCGTAAGGGGTGACGGCGTACCTTTTGTATAATGGGTCAGCGACTTACGTTCAGTAGCAAGCTTAACCGTATAGGGCAGGCGTAGCGAAAGCGAGTCCGAATAGGGCGTTCAGTTGCTGGGCGTAGACCCGAAACCAAGTGATCTATCCATGGCCAGGATGAAGGTGCGGTAACACGTACTGGAGGTCCGAACCCACTAACGTTGAAAAGTTAGGGGATGAGCTGTGGATAGGGGTGAAAGGCTAAACAAACTTGGAAATAGCTGGTTCTCTCCGAAAACTATTTAGGTAGTGCCTCGTGTCTCACCTTCGGGGGTAGAGCACTGTCATGGTTGGGGGGTCTATTGCAGATTACCCCGCCATAGCAAACTCCGAATACCGAAGAGTGCAATCACGGGAGACAGACATCGGGTGCTAACGTCCGGTGTCAAGAGGGAAACAACCCAGACCGCCAGCTAAGGTCCCCAAATATAGCTAAGTGGGAAACGAAGTGGGAAGGCTAAAACAGTCAGGAGGTTGGCTTAGAAGCAGCCACCCTTTAAAGAAAGCGTAATAGCTCACTGATCGAGTCGTCCTGCGCGGAAGATGTAACGGGGCTAAGCTATATACCGAAGCTGCGGATGCGAGCTATGCTCGCATGGTAGGAGAGCGTTCCGTAAGCCTGCGAAGGTGCGTTGAAAAGCGTGCTGGAGGTATCGGAAGTGCGAATGCTGACATGAGTAGCGATAAAGGGGGTGAAAGGCCCCCTCGCCGTAAGCCCAAGGTTTCCTACGCAACGTTCATCGGCGTAGGGTGAGTCGGCCCCTAAGGCGAGGCAGAAATGCGTAGCTGATGGGAAGCAGGTCAATATTCCTGCACCATTGTTAGATGCGATGGGGGGACGGATCGCGGAAGGTTGTCCGGGTGTTGGAAGTCCCGGTCGCTGCATTGGAGAAGGCACTTAGGCAAATCCGGGTGCGCAATTCAAGGGTGTGGCGCGAGCTCCTTAGGGAGCGAAGCAATTGGAAGTGGTTCCAAGAAAAGCCTCTAAGCTTCAGTCTAACGATGACCGTACCGCAAACCGACACAGGTGGGCGAGATGAGTATTCTAAGGCGCTTGAGAGAACTCGGGAGAAGGAACTCGGCAAATTGGTACCGTAACTTCGGGATAAGGTACGCCCTTGTAGCTTGACTGGCCTGCGCCAGGAGGGTGAAGGGGTTGCAATAAACTGGTGGCTGCGACTGTTTAATAAAAACACAGCACTCTGCAAACACGAAAGTGGACGTATAGGGTGTGACGCCTGCCCGGTGCCGGAAGATTAAATGATGGGGTGCAAGCTCTTGATTGAAGTCCCGGTAAACGGCGGCCGTAACTATAACGGTCCTAAGGTAGCGAAATTCCTTGTCGGGTAAGTTCCGACCTGCACGAATGGCGTAACGATGGCCACACTGTCTCCTCCCGAGACTCAGCGAAGTTGAAGTGTTTGTGATGATGCAATCTACCCGCGGCTAGACGGAAAGACCCCATGAACCTTTACTGTAGCTTTGCATTGGACTTTGAACCGATCTGTGTAGGATAGGTGGGAGGCTATGAAACCGGAACGCTAGTTTCGGTGGAGCCGTCCTTGAAATACCACCCTGGTTTGTTTGAGGTTCTAACCTTGGCCCGTGATCCGGGTCGGGGACAGTGCATGGTAGGCAGTTTGACTGGGGCGGTCTCCTCCCAAAGCGTAACGGAGGAGTACGAAGGTACGCTAGGTACGGTCGGAAATCGTGCTGATAGTGCAATGGCATAAGCGTGCTTAACTGCGAGACCGACAAGTCGAGCAGGTGCGAAAGCAGGTCATAGTGATCCGGTGGTTCTGTATGGAAGGGCCATCGCTCAACGGATAAAAGGTACTCTGGGGATAACAGGCTGATACCGCCCAAGAGTTCATATCGACGGCGGTGTTTGGCACCTCGATGTCGGCTCATCTCATCCTGGGGCTGTAGCCGGTCCCAAGGGTATGGCTGTTCGCCATTTAAAGAGGTACGTGAGCTGGGTTTAAAACGTCGTGAGACAGTTTGGTCCCTATCTGCCGTGGGCGTTGGATATTTGAAGGGGGCTGCTCCTAGTACGAGAGGACCGGAGTGGACGAACCTCTGGTGTACCGGTTGTCACGCCAGTGGCATCGCCGGGTAGCTATGTTCGGAAGAGATAACCGCTGAAAGCATCTAAGCGGGAAACTCGCCTTAAGATGAGATATCCCTGGGGACTAGATCCCCTTGAAGGGTCGTTCGAGACCAGGACGTTGATAGGTCAGGTGTGTAAGCGCAGTAATGCGTTCAGCTAACTGATACTAATTGCCCGTAAGGCTTGATCCTATAACAAGTCTGTCTCGATGCCCGTTAGCGCTTTAGCGCTTACGGACATCGAGCGTCGAGTGCAGCGCACTCGACGTACGACGGTTGAAGTACCGCGTACGTGTGAGATACAGCTCACAACTCAAAATTACTGCTTCTTCCCGATTGGTCGCGTTGCGAAGCAACGCGACAACCCTCTTTGCCTGATGACCATAGCGAGTCGGTCCCACCCCTTCCCATCCCGAACAGGACCGTGAAACGACTCTACGCCGATGATAGTGCGGATTCCCGTGTGAAAGTAGGTAATCGTCAGGCTCCCTAAGCCAGAAACCCCCGCCCGAAAAGGCGGGGGTTTTTGCATTGGGGCGGACGAAATGCAGGCCGGCGAAGACGGGGCAGCGTAGTCGGAGCCGGGGCGCCAACGGCGTCCAAGTCGACAGTCGGACCGATCAAACACCCGGCCACTGCTCCGCTGCAACTTCACTCGCAACCGTCGGTCGCTTCGGTTCTCTCGAGCACAACGCCGCGGTGAGTTACATTGCACGCTTCTCCGTCACCTGTCAGATCGTGATCCGCAAGATCGGGACGAACCTGCCCGGGATGACGCTCGATTCCTTGTCACCGATTTTTTAGCCCCGAGTGTCAGATAGAACGGAACAGCATCGGGATCCGCTGCGATCACGAAGCTTCTGATCCCTCTCGCAGCTGCTTCTCCTCGGATCTCCTTCCACAGCACACGGTCGAGCGACATCGTTCAAAAGCCACGCCTTGCGCGGCTACATGACCTGCGATGCATGCCCGGCGACGACGCGCCAGCCGGCGCCCGATCGACGCCACAGGCGCGTATAGGCAAACGTGCCGTCGAATGCAGCGCCATCGAAACGACCGACAAGCGTCGCCTTCGTCGTGGTCAGGATCATCTCGCCAACCGAGCATGCCCGCGTTTCGCGGAAATCGAGCCTGTCGAGACGCAGAAGCTTTGCGCGATGCGCGGACAGATCGTCCTCCTTCGAGATGATCTGTCCGGTCGGGACGGTGAACACCAGATCGTCGTCCAGCAACGCATCGAGCGCGTCGACATCGTTGGCCAGCATCGCGGCCCGGAGCGCGGTTTCGTAGGGTTCGATGACTGTCTGGATTGCGTCCATATCGGGACCTCGCATCGTCTTTGAAGATTGGTGGTTTCGCTCATCGGCTGTGTCCTGTTGCAGCACGCAACGCATTCCGAACACAGCGGCGACGGAAAGAGCCTACCGCGCGTTCGACAGCGATTGACGCCGGACCAGCATGACCAGGCAGATGCCGATCGACGCGATGATATTGACGGCCGGATAAAACGCGACCGCGATACTCCACGTGCTCAGTGCCAGCAACGCCAGCGCGTACTTGAGCACGCACAGCGCGAAATAGGCGAGGCTCTCGCTCCACGGATCGTGGATCGTCTTGCGGAGAGTCGGGCCGAGGCCGGCAAGCTCGATCAGCGTGACCAGGCAGATCGAGACCGTCGGATCGTCGGTCAGCATCCACAGCGGAATAGCCGAAAGGGCTGCACACAAGAAAAGCCAGTCGATGGTTGTCCAGCCTCGTTCGCCGCGAAAAATGCTGGCTACCAACATCAGGAAGCATGTGACGGCAATCGCCGCCGTGCACCATGCGGAAGGCCCCGCACCCGCAACGAACTGGCCGGCGGCCGCGATCGCCGTGACGACCGACCACACGAGCCACGTGAACAGATGCGGACGAACGGTGCGCCGGTAGATCGCGAGCGCGTACGGAATCGCTGCCAGCAAAGACACGGCAGTTCCGATCACGCCAAAGATCGAAGCGGCACCCTGATCGACACTCACCATTGACGCAACCCTGTCGGTACAGGCCGACCAGTATGTGGTCGGAAGAGCCGGGGCGCAATGCCGCGCAGGGCAGGGTTGCGCTCATTCGCGCGGTGCGTCGCACCGGAATGCCGATGCCGGCGACCGATGCGGTCAACCGCAAACAAACGCAATCAAACGCAATCAAACGGCACAGGCCGGAGCACCCACTGCGCGACGGCTGAATGAATAGAAACAACCTTGCATCGGAGCCGGAGCGGTGGTGGTTGGTCGGTCGTTTGCCATCATGCATCGGTCACGGACAGCCGCCGGCGCTTCGTATCGTTATCAGCATCGTGCGAGGGGATCTCAGTATCCGCTGCGTACGACCCGCATCATCCGCGCGCGATTCAAGGCTCCGGATTCGCCGCATGCACGTCGCGGCGGAACGCGCCGGGGCTCGTGCCCGTCCATTTCCGGAACGCGCGATGAAACGCGCTCGGCTCGGTGAAGCCGAGCTCGGCTGCGATCTCTGCGACGCTGAGCGCGTGCCCGCGCAGCAGCGACTGGGCCAGCGCGCCGCGCAGTTCGTCCTTGATCGCCGCGAAGCTTTGCCCTTCGCTGCGCAGACGCCGCCGCAGCGTCGCGGGCGTCGTGCCGAGGCGCACGGCCAGCGAATCGAAGTCGGGCCACTCGGCGGCCGGCAGCCCCTTCAGGTGCGCGCGCGTTTTCGCGACCCAGCCCGTGTCGTGCCGGTAGCGGACCAGCAGGTTGCCGGGTGCGCCGCGCAGGAAGGTCTTCAGCGCCTGCGCGGAACGGATCGTCGGCAGCGCGAGGTACGCGGCGTTGAACGCGAGCCGGCTGTCGGGGCGGTCGAAATGCACGGGCACGCCGAAGAACTGGTGATAGTCGCTGCGCTGGTCGGGGCTCGGGCACGCGAAATCGATGCGCTGCAGCGGGATGCGCCGGCCGGTCAGCCAGCAAGCGACGCCGAGCAGGATCAGCCAGAACGTCCGGTACGCGAACGCCGGATACGGCGCGCCCGACTGCGTGAGCACGATCTGCGCCTGTCCGTCGGCCACGACGAGCTCGCCGTGCGGCTCGTCGAGCACGACGCGCAGGAACTGCAGCGCCCGCCGCAGCGCCTTTTCGAGCGTGCCGGCGTGCAGCACCGCGTGGCACAGCAGCTTGAAGCTGCCTTGCCGCATCGGGCGTGCGGCGAGCCCGAAGAATTCGTCGTCGATCGTGCCGGCGATCGCGAGCCACAGGCGGCCGTACTGTTGCGGCGTGACGGGCTCGCGCACGGCGGCCGGCAGGCCAGCGGCGCGCAATACGGGCTCCGTCGCGATGCGCTGCCGGCGCAGGCACGCGAGCGCGTCGTCGACGAAATCCGGCGAAATCATCTGCGGCCCCATTTTCCTGCTTCCTCCAGACATGGCAAAAACGATCACGATTCTAGATTCTGTTTGTCATTGATTGCAATGTGACGGCTGTCTACTATCGATGTATCCCCCGTCGCGCTCCAGGCTCGCCGGCGGTCATAACGTACAGGAGACACGCATGCCTGATGGAGCAACCGCCCGGGCGGTGCCGGCCTACGCCGACGCCGTGGCCCGGTTCAGTATCGAGACCGCCGCCGCGCATCTGCACGGCGACCTGGAGCACGGCCTGAACGCATGCGTCGAATGTTGCGACCGGCACGCATCGGCGGACGCGATCGCACTCGACTGGATCGACGCCGGCGGGCAGCACCGGAGCTTCACGTTCGCGCAGATGCAGGCGCTGTCGGCACGCGTGGCGAACCTGCTGGTCGCGCAGGGCGTGAAGCCGGGCGACGTGGTGGCCGGCCTGTTGCCGCGCACGCCCGAACTCGTCGCGACGATCCTCGGCACGTGGCGCGCGGGCGCCGTCTATCAGCCGCTGTTTACCGCGTTCGGCCCGAAAGCGATCGAGCACCGTCTGCGGATGAGCGACGCGCGCCTGGTCGTGACCAATGTCGCGAATCGCGCCAAGCTCGACGAGATCGCCGGTTGTCCGCCGGTTGCGACGGTGCGCGAGCCGGGCGACGCGCTGCCGGAACGCGACATCGATTTCCGCGCGGCGCTCGACGCGCGGCCCGACACGTTCGAACCGGTGCTGCGCAAGGGCACGGACCTGTTCATGATGATGTCGACGTCGGGCACGATGGGTTTGCCGAAGGGCGTACCGGTGCCGCTACGCGCACTGCTTGCGTTCGGCGCGTACATGCACGACGCGGTCGACCTGCGCGAAGGCGACCGGTTCTGGAACATCGCCGATCCGGGCTGGGCGTACGGCCTCTATTACGCGATCACGGGCCCGCTGCTGCTCGGCCACGCGACGACGCTCTACGAGGGCGGCTTCACGGTCGACAGCACGTACGACGTGATCGAACGGCTCGGCATCACGAGCCTCGCCGGCTCGCCGACCGCGTACCGGATGCTGATGGCGGCCGGTACGGAAGCGGCGGCGCGCGCGAAGGGCAAGCTGCGCGTGGTGAGCAGCGCGGGCGAGCCGCTGAATCCGGAAGTCGTGCGCTGGTTCGACGCGGCGCTCGATGCACCGATCTACGATCACTACGGCCAGACCGAACTCGGGATGGTCGTGAACAATCATCATGGTCTCGCACACGTCGTGCATGCCGGCTCGGCCGGCTTCGCGATGCCCGGCTATCGCGTCGCGGTGCTCGACGAAACGAGCCGCGAGCTCGGCCCCGGCGAACCCGGCAACCTCGCGATCGACATCGCACGCTCGCCGCTGCTGTGGTTCCACGGCTACTGGCAGCAGGACACGCCGGCAATCGCGGGCGGCTACTATCGAACCGGCGACAACGTCGAGCTGGAGCCGGACGGCACCGTGAGCTTCATCGGCCGCGCGGACGACGTGATCACGTCGTCCGGCTACCGGATCGGCCCGTTCGACGTGGAAAGCGCGCTGATCGAGCATCCGGCCGTCAGCGAAGCCGCCGTGATCGGCGTGCCCGATCCGGAGCGCACGGAGATCGTGAAGGCGTTCGTCGTACTGTCGAAGGGCTTCGACGGCACGCCGGCGCTGGCCGAGGACCTGAGCCTGCACGTGAAGCGGCGGCTGTCCGCCCACGCCTATCCTCGCGCGATCGACTTCGTCGACGCGCTGCCGAAAACCCCGAGCGGCAAGATCCAGCGCTTCGTGTTGCGCAAGATGGAAGCAGAGAAGGCCGCTCAACCCTGAATACGGATTGCTAATGAATATCAAGGATCGCGTTTTTCTGATTACGGGCGCCGGTTCGGGCCTCGGCGCCGCGGTGGCGCGCATGGTCGTCGCGGAAGGCGGCAAGGCCGTGCTGCTGGATGTCAATGACGATGCCGGCGCGAGCCTCGTGCACGAACTCGGCGCGGCCGCGCGCTTCGTGAAGACCGACGTGACGAGCGAAGCCGACGGGCAGGCGGCCGTGGCCGCCGCGCGCGACGCGTTCGGCCGCATCGACGCGCTCGTCAACTGCGCGGGCGTCGCGCCGGGCGAGAAGGTCGTCGGCCGCGATGGTCCGCACTCGCTCGACCGCTTCGCGCGTGCCGTGTCGATCAATCTCGTCGGCACGTTCAACATGATCCGGCTGGCTGCCGAAGCGATGTCGAAGCAGGATGCCGATGCGGAAGGCGAGCGCGGCGTGATCGTCAACACCGCGTCGGTCGCGGCGTTCGACGGGCAGATCGGACAGGCCGCGTATGCGGCGTCGAAGAGCGGCGTGGTGGGCATGACGCTGCCGATCGCGCGCGAACTCGCGCGGTTCGGCATTCGTGTCGTGACGATCGCGCCCGGTATCTTCGCGACGCCGATGATGGCCGGCATGCCGCAGGACGTGCAGGACGCGCTCGGCAAGAGCGTGCCGTTCCCGCCGCGGCTCGGCCGCCCGGAAGAATTTGCGGCGCTGGTGCGCCACATCGCCGAGAACACGATGCTGAACGGCGAAGTCATCCGTCTCGATGGCGCGTTGCGCATGGCACCGCGCTGACACTGGAGGAAGCGAATCATGACGACTCAGGATCCGATCGTAATCGTTGGTATGGCGCGCACGCCGATGGGTGGTTTTCAGGGCGACCTGGCTGCGGCCAGCGCGAGCGATCTCGGCGCGGTAGCGATTCGCGCGGCGCTCGAGCGCGCGAACGTGCCGGCCGAACGCATCGATGAAATCGTGTTCGGCTGCGTGCTGCCGGCCGGGCAGGGCCAGGCGCCGGCGCGGCAGGCCGCGCTGAAGGCCGGGCTGCCGCTCGCGGCGGGCGCGACGACGGTCAACAAGATGTGCGGCTCGGGGATGAAGGCGGCGATGTTCGCACACGACCTGCTGCTGGCAGGTTCGGCGGGCGTGGCCGTCGCGGGCGGGATGGAAAGCATGACGAATGCGCCGTACCTGCTGCCGAAGGCGCGCGCGGGGATGCGGATGGGCCACGGCCAGGTGCTCGATCACATGTTCCTCGACGGGCTCGAGGACGCATATGAAAAGGGTCGCCTGATGGGCACGTTCGCCGAGGATTGCGCGCAGGCCTACCAGTTCACGCGCGAGGCGCAGGATGCGTTTGCGATCGCGTCGCTGACGCGCGCGCAACGCGCGATCGCCGAAGGGCATTTCGTATCGGAGATCGCGCCGGTGACCGTGAAGGCCGGCAAGACCGAAACGGTCGTGTCGATCGACGAGCAGCCGGGCAACGCGAAGCTCGACAAGATTCCGACGCTGAAGCCGGCGTTCCGCGAAGGCGGCACGGTGACGGCGGCGAACGCGTCGTCGATCTCGGACGGTGCGGCCGCGCTCGTGATGATGCGCCGCTCGGAAGCGGAACGCCTGGGCCTCACGCCGAAGGCCGTGATCGTCGGGCATTCGACTTACGCGGACAAGCCTGGCCTGTTCGCGACCGCGCCGATCGGCGCGCTGCGCAAGCTGTCGGAGAAAACCGGCTGGAACCTGCGCGACGTCGATCTGTTCGAGATCAACGAAGCGTTCGCGGTGGTGCCGATGGCGGCGATGCGCGATCTCGACCTGCCGCACGAGAAGGTCAACGTGCACGGCGGCGCGTGCGCGCTCGGCCATCCGATCGGCGCATCGGGTGCGCGCGTGATGGTGACGCTGCTGGCTGCGCTCGAAACGTATGGCCTGAAACGCGGCATCGCGTCGCTGTGCATCGGCGGCGGCGAGGCGACGGCCATCGCGATCGAGCGCATCGCATAACGCTTGGTCCGTACGCTGCGATGCGGGCGGCGGGTATCGCGCAGGGAGCACCTGCGCGTTACCCGTCGCCCGTTTTTCATTCGGCGGATCGCGCGGTTGCGCTACGCCTTCTTTTTCGGCGACACCGCGCCGCACGCGCGAATCACGAGCTGCACGACCTGTTCGGTCTTCTCGTCGAACGCCTTCCGCGTGAACGTGCGCTTGCCGCTCAGCGCGCGGATCTGCGCATCGAAATCCGCATAGTGCTGCGTGGTCGCCCAGATCAGGTACATCAGCGCATGCGCATCGATCGGCGCGAGCAGCCCGCGCGCGATCCAGCCGTCGATGACCTTCACGCGCGTGTCGAACCACGGCTTCACGCGTTGCGACAGGATGTCCTGCATGTGTGCCGCACCGTGGATGATCTCGTTGGCCCAGACCTTCGAGCCGAGCGGGCGCCGCCGCGACAGCTCCATCTTCGCGCGTACGTAGCCGCCGATCGCTTCCACCGGATCGTCGCCAGCTTCGAACGTGCCGGCCGCGCGATGCCAGTCCTCGAACAGGTCGTCGAGCACGCGGCGGTACAGCGCGAGCTTGGTCGGGAAGTAGTAATGCACGTTCGCCTTCGGCAGGCCGGCGCGTTCCGCGATCATCGCGGTGCTCGCGCCGTCGAGCCCGCGTTCCGCGAACACGGCTTCCGCACAGGCGAGCAGATGCGCCTCGTTGGATTCGCGGATGTGCGCCTTGCGTCGCCGCAAAGGCGCGGACGTTTCGTCGCTGTCGATCGCTTCGGCTGCCGCCTCGTCATGTCTCATCGTTACCCTCGCGCGGCGGGCATGCCGCGTTGGGCTTCATTCTAGCCGCTGATCCGCGTCGAACGCACGCGTGCGGACCATGCGCATCCGCAGCGATGCTGCGTTGCGATGGCACGTTTCTCGCTCTGTCGATCCACGAAAGAAAGACATTGCCTTGGTCATTTTGATCGTCTAAAACCTGTCCAATCGGACAGGATTCGACGAGCGGCGGAAGGCAGTTCCGGCGATTCGCCGGGCGACCTTCGCGCACGACCGGGGCATGCACCGCGCATGGGCGGGTTTGCCCCAGAACAGGCATTGCATGCACCGGCGCAGACCGGGCTGACGACTCACCGACCCCACAGGAGCGACGCGAATGAACGCGGTATCGGAAGCAGTGAAGCGGCCGGTCTTCGACCCGTCGATCAAGGTTGACGGCAAGCGGTTGTGGGACAGCCTGATGGAGGTCGCGAAGATCGGCGCGACGCCGAAAGGCGGTGTGTGCCGCCTCGCGCTGACCGATCTCGACAGGGCCGGTCGCGACCTGATCGTCGGCTGGGCGAAGGCCGCCGGCTGCACGGTGACGGTCGATACGATGGGCAATGTGTTCATGCGCCGCGCAGGCCGCGTGGCCGACGCGGCGCCGGTCGTCACGGGCTCGCACGCGGATTCGCAACCGACCGGTGGCCGCTTCGACGGCATCTACGGCGTGCTCGGCGGCCTCGAGGTGATTCGCAGCCTCAACGATCACGGGATCGAGACCGAGCATCCGGTCGAGGTCGTGATCTGGACCAACGAGGAGGGTTCGCGCTTCGCGCCCGCGATGGTCGCGTCCGGCGTGTTCGCGGGCGTGTTCCCGCTCGAATACGGGCTGTCGCGCAAGGACGTCGACGGCAAGACGATCGGCGAGGAACTGGCGCGCATCGGCTACGCGGGCGACGTGCCGTGCGGCGGGCGCAAGCTGCATGCGGCGTTCGAACTGCATATCGAGCAGGGGCCGATACTCGAAGCGGAATGCAAGACGATCGGCGTCGTGACCGATGCGCAGGGGCAGCGCTGGTACGAGATCACATTTACCGGCCAGGAAGCGCATGCGGGGCCGACACCGATGCCGCGTCGCCGCGACGCGCTGCTCGGTGCGTCGCGCGTGGTCGATCTCGTCAACCGGATCGGCCTCGATCACGCGCCGTTCGGCTGCGCGACGGTCGGCATGATGCAGGTCCACCCGAACTCGCGCAACGTGATTCCCGGCCGCGTGTTCTTCACCGTCGATTTCCGTCATCCGGACGACGCCGTGCTCGCGAAGATGGACGCCGCGCTGCGCGACGGCGTCGCGCACATCGCGGCCGGCATCGGGCTCGAAACGGAACTCGAACAGATTTTCTATTACAAGCCCGTCGCGTTCGATCCGGCGTGCGTGGAGGCCGTGCGTGGCGCGGCCGGTCGCTTCGGCTACTCGCATCGCGACATCGTGTCGGGCGCGGGGCACGACGCATGCTATCTGGCGCAGGTCGCGCCGACGTCGATGGTGTTCGTGCCGTGCGTCGACGGCATCAGCCACAACGAGATCGAGGACGCGACGCCCGCGTGGATCGAGGCCGGCGCGAACGTGCTGCTGCACGCGATGCTGTCGCGCGCATGCGAGCCGGCTTCATGACGAATCGACCGTAGCAGCCGGCAGGCTGCGTATCGCCTGACCGTAGCATTCCTGAGCGTGACCGCCCCGACTGTGCATTCGCAGCCGGCGGGGACGGCTTTGTCTCCACCCAGTCGAAGGAACGCGTATGACCACCAAGCCAACCGGCGATATCGCCGCGCATCGCCTGTCGTCCACGCAACTCTCGTGCGAATTCGCCGATATCGCGCCGCTGCTCGACCCGACTGCCGCGGCCGCCGCGGCCAGCCGCTGCCACTACTGCTACGACGCGCCGTGCGTGCAGGCATGCCCGACGCAGATCGACATCCCGAGCTTCATCCGCAAGATCGGCAACGGCAACCTGAAAGGTGCGGCGACCGACATCCTGTCCGCGAATCCGCTCGGCGGGATGTGCGCGCGCGTGTGTCCGACCGAGATCCTGTGCGAAGGCGCATGCGTGCGCAACCATCAGGATGCGCAACCTGTCGCGATCGGCGGGCTGCAGCGGCACGCGACCGACTGGGCGATGGCAACCGGTGCGGTGCGCTTCACGCGTGCGCCCGACACGGGCCGCCAGGTCGCGGTGGTCGGCGCGGGGCCGGCCGGGCTCGCATGCGCGCACCGGCTCGCGCTCGCCGGGCACCGCGTGACGCTGTTCGACGCGCGCCCGAAGGCCGGCGGCCTCAACGAATACGGGATCGCCGCATACAAGACCGTCGACGATTTCGCGCAGCGCGAAGTCGAGTGGCTGCTGTCGGTCGGCGGCATCACGCTGAAGACTGGCGTTGCGCTCGGACGCGACATGACGCTCGACACGCTGCGCGAGCAGCACGACGCGGTGTTCCTCGCGATGGGCTTCGGCGGCGTGCGTGCGCTCGCGATCGACGGCGAACAACTGGCCGGCGTGATGAACGCGGTCGACTTCATCGAACAGGTGCGGCAGGCCGATGGGCTGGAGAACGTGCCGGTCGGGCGGCGCGTGGTCGTGATCGGCGGCGGCAATACGGCCATCGATGCGGCCGTGCAAAGCCGCAAGCTCGGCGCCGAGCGCGTGACGATGGTTTACCGGCGCGGCGTGGATGCGATGAGCGCGACGTGGGCCGAACGCGAGTTCGCGCAGAAGAGCGGCGTCACGCTCGTCACGCACGCGAAACCCGTGCGCATCGCGGGTGTGGACGGGCAGGTGACGGGCGTCGAGTTTGAAGCGGCGTCGGGCGAGCGCTTCACCGTCGATGCGGACATGGTGCTGAAGGCGATCGGCCAGACGCTGGTGCCGGAAGGTGTCGTGGCCGCGTTGCTGACGGCGGACGGCACGCGCATCGCGGTCGACGCGGACGGACGCACCGCGCTGCCCGACGTGTGGGCCGGCGGCGACTGCGCGGCGACGGACGGCATCGATCTCACGGTGCAGGCCGTGCAGGACGGCAAGCGCGCGGCCGCGTCGATCGACGCGGCGCTCGCGCAGCGCGACGCGAAGGCTGCATAAGCACCCGCACACGCATCCACGCATCCACGACAGCGACCCCACTCTCACGGAGCCGAACATGGCCGACCTTCGCTGCACCATCGCGGGCATCACTTCGCCGAATCCCTTCTGGCTCGCGTCCGCGCCGCCGACCGACAAGGCCTACAACGTCAACCGCGCATTCGAGGCGGGCTGGGGCGGCGTCGTCTGGAAGACGCTCGGGCTCGATCCGCACGTCGTCAACGTCAGTTCGCGCTACGGTGCCGTGCAGTGGAACGGCCAGCGCATCGCGGGACTGAACAACATCGAGCTGATCACCGACCGCCCGCTCGACGTGAACCTGAGAGAGATCGCGCAGGTCAAGCGCGACTGGCCGGACCGTGCGCTGATCGTGTCGCTGATGGTGCCGTGCAACGAGCGCGACTGGAAATGGATCCTGCCGCTCGTCGAGGATACGGGCGCCGACGCGGTCGAGCTGAACTTCGGCTGTCCGCACGGGATGAGCGAGCGCGGGATGGGCGCGGCCGTCGGGCAGGTGCCCGAATACGTCGAGATGGTCACGCGCTGGGTCAAGGAGGGCACGAAACTGCCGTGCCTCGTGAAGCTCACGCCGAACATCAGCGACATCCGGATGGGCTCGCGTGCCGCCTACAAGGGCGGCGCGGACGGCGTGTCGCTGATCAACACGATCAACTCGATCGTCGCGGTCGATCTCGACCACATGGCGCCGATGCCGACCGTCGACGGCAAGGGCACGCACGGCGGCTATTGCGGCCCGGCGGTCAAGCCGATCGCATTGAACATGGTTGCGGAGATCGCGCGGGATCCGGAAACGCCGAACCTGCCGATCTCCGGTATCGGCGGCATTTCGACCTGGCGCGACGCGGCCGAGTTCATCGTGCTCGGCGCCGGCAGCGTGCAGGTGTGCACCGCCGCGATGCATTACGGCTTCCGGATCGTGTCGGATCTTGCCGACGGGCTGTCGAACTGGATGGACGAGAAGGGCTACGCGACGCTCGACGACGTGCGCGGCCGCGCGGTGCCGAACGTGACCGACTGGAAATTCCTGAACCTGAAGTACGACATCAAGGCGCGCATCGACCAGGACCGCTGCATCCAGTGCGGGCTGTGCCATATCGCGTGCGAGGACACGTCGCACCAGGCGATCACGCGCGAGAAGGACGGCGTGCGGCACTTCGAAGTGATCGATTCGGAGTGCGTCGGGTGCAATCTTTGCATGCATGTGTGTCCGGTCGAGCAATGCATCACGATGGAGCGCGTCGACTCGGGCGAGTACGCGAACTGGACCACGCATCCGAACAATCCGGCGCGCACCGATGCGGGGGCGAGCCCCGCGGCGCCCGAGAAGCACGCGAAGGCGGCTTGACCTGCGTCCGGCGGCGCGGGAGATCCGGCGCCGTCGTTTTTCGTTTCCGTGGGCCGGCATCGCGCGATGCCGGCGCTGACGTTTACGTGGAGTGCCTTGATGAAACCAGCAGCGACCCCCGCCGATCCCGACAGCGCCGCGGCGCCCGGCGGCAGCCTGTACAACGACGACCTCGCGCCGACGACGCCGGCGCAGCGCACGTGGAAGTGGTATCACTTCGCGGCGCTGTGGGTCGGGATGGTGATGAACATCGCGTCGTACATGCTCGCGGCCGGGCTGATCCAGGAAGGCATGTCGCCATGGCAGGCGGTGATGACCGTGCTGCTCGGCAACCTGATCGTGCTCGTGCCGATGCTGCTGATCGGCCATGCGGGCGCGAAGCACGGGATTCCGTACGCGGTGCTCGTGCGCGCGTCGTTCGGCACGCAGGGCGCGAAGCTGCCGGCGCTGCTGCGCGCGATCGTCGCGTGCGGCTGGTACGGCATCCAGACCTGGCTCGGCGGCAGCGCGATCTACACGCTGCTGAACATCCTGACCGGCAACGCGCTGCACGGCGCGGCGCTGCCGGTCGTCGGCATTTCGTTCGGGCAGCTCGCGTGCTTCCTCGTGTTCTGGGCGCTGCAGATCTACTTCATCCTGCACGGCACCGATTCGATCCGCTGGCTCGAGAGCTGGTCCGCGCCGATCAAGGTCGTGATGTGCGTCGCACTCGTGTGGTGGGCGACGTCGAAGGCGGGCGGCTTCGGCTCGATGCTGTCGGCGCCGTCGCAGTTCGCGGCGGGCGGCAAGAAGGCCGGGCTGTTCTGGGCGACCTTCTGGCCGGGCCTGACCGCGATGGTCGGCTTCTGGGCAACACTCGCGCTGAACATTCCCGATTTCACGCGCTTCGCGCACTCGCAGCGCGACCAGATGATCGGGCAGTCGATCGGGCTGCCGCTGCCGATGGCGCTGCTGTCGGTGGTGTCGGTCGTCGTGACGTCGGCGACCGTCGTGATCTACGGCAACGCGATCTGGGATCCGATCGACCTGACGAGCCGGATGACGGGCATCGGCGTGGGCATCGCGCTCGTGATCCTCACGCTCGATACGATGTGCTGCAACCTCGCCGCGAACCTCGTCGGCCCCGCGTACGACTTCTCGAGCCTGTGGCCGAAGGCCATCTCGTACCGCGCGGGCGGGATGATCACCGCGACGATCGCGATCGTGATGATGCCGTGGAAGATCCTCGCGACGACGGACGGCTATATCTTCACCTGGCTCGTCGGTTATTCGGCGCTGCTCGGGCCCGTCGCGGGCATCCTGATGGTCGACTACTTCCTGATACGCGGCACGCAGCTCGACACGCGCGCGCTGTTCGACGAGCGCGGCGGCTTCAGCTACGCGCGCGGCTGGAACCCGGCCGCGCTGGTGGCGCTCGCGGTCGGCGTGCTGCCGAACCTGCCCGGCTTCCTGCACACCGCATTTCCGGCGTCGTTCCCGAACGTGCCGGCGTTCTTCAACACGCTTTACACGTACGCGTGGTTCGTCGGCCTCGTGCTGGCGTCGGGCGTGTACGGTACCTGGATGAAGTGGCGCGCGGGACAGCGCGCGCAGATCGCGAGCGCATGACGCGCGCAGTGCATGTGACCCAAGCGCCGCACGCGGCACCCGACAGTCAACGAGGAGGCAACCCATGGCAATCCTGATTCGCGGCGGCACCGTGGTCGATGCGGACCGCTCCTATCGCGCGGACGTGCTCTGCGCCGACCCGCAGGACGGCGGCACGATCCTGCAGATCGCGGAGAAGATCGACGCGCCGGCCGGCGCGAGCGTCGTCGACGCTCACGGCCAGTACGTGATGCCGGGCGGCATCGATCCGCATACGCACATGGAACTGCCGTTCATGGGCACGACCGCGAGCGACGATTTCTATTCGGGCACGGCCGCCGGGCTGTCGGGCGGCACGACGAGCATCATCGATTTCGTGATCCCGAGCCCGAAGCAGCCGCTGATGGACGCGTTCCACGCATGGCGCGGCTGGGCCGAGAAGGCGGCGGCCGACTACGGCTTCCACGTGGCGGTGACGTGGTGGGACGAGAGCGTGCACCGCGACATGGGCACGCTGGTGCGCGAGCACGGCGTGTCGAGCTTCAAGCACTTCATGGCATACAAGAACGCGATCATGGCCGACGACGAGGTGCTCGTGAACAGCTTCACGCGTTCGCTCGAACTCGGCGCGCTGCCGACCGTGCACGCGGAGAACGGCGAGCTCGTGTTCCAGCTGCAAAAGGCGCTGCTCGCGCGCGGGATGACGGGGCCGGAGGCGCATCCGCTGTCGCGGCCGCCGGAGGTCGAGGGCGAGGCCGCGAACCGCGCGATCCGCATCGCACAGGTGCTCGGCGTGCCCGTGTATATCGTGCACGTGTCGGCGAAGGACGCGGTAGACGTGATTACGCGCGCGCGCAGCGAAGGGCTGCGCGTATTCGGCGAAGTGTTGCCGGGCCATCTGGTGATCGACGAGGCCGTTTATCGCGACCCGGACTGGACGCGTGCGGCCGCGCACGTGATGAGCCCGCCGTTCCGCTCGGCCGAGCATCGCGAAGCGCTGTGGCGCGGGTTGCAGTCGGGGCAACTGCATACGACGGCGACCGATCACTGCGTGTTCTGCGCGTCGCAGAAGGCGATGGGCCGCGACGATTTCACGAAGATCCCGAACGGCTGCGGCGGCGTCGAGGATCGCATGTCGGTGCTGTGGCATCACGGCGTGAATCACGGCCGCATCACGCCGAACGAGTTCGTGCGGATCACGTCGACGAACGCCGCGCAGATCTTCAACCTGTATCCGCGCAAGGGGGCCGTGCAGGTGGGCGCCGATGCCGACCTCGTCGTATGGGATCCGGCCGCGACGAAGACGATCTCGGTGAAGACCCATCACCAGCAGGTCGACTTCAACGTGTTCGAGGGGATGACCGTGCAGGGCGTCGCGACGCACACGCTCACGCGCGGCGCGCTTGCGTGGGCCGACGGCGACCTGCGCGCGGTGCGCGGCGCGGGCCGCTATCTGAAACGGCCGCCGGCGGCCGGTTACTACGAGGCGGCGCGCATTGCGAACCGGTTGCGCGAACCGCATCCGGTCGAGCGCGCGGGTTGAGCGGCGCGAGTCGCGCGGGGCGTGTCCGTTTCAACGGCACGCCCCGCACGCATTTGAGCGCGCCGAACGAGTAATATCCACCGACAGCGTCGCAAGAGCGTTCCGGGCCGCGTGCCGGACAAGATCAATAACATTGAGAGAAAGGAGCACAAGGTGGATATTCTGCGCAGTCTCCTGGGCATGTCGTTCCTGCTGTTGGTGGCTTACCTGCTGTCGAACAACCGGCGCGCGGTGAGCGGTCGGACCATGATCGCCGCGCTGCTCACGCAGCTCGCGATCGGCGCGCTGGTGCTGTTCGTGCCGTCGGGCCGCGCGGCGCTCGCGGCGGCCGCGAACGGCGTCAATCGCGTGCTGGACATGGGCAATCACGGCATCGCGTTCGTGTTCGGCGGGCTGGTCGACAGCCGGATGTTCCAGTTGTTCGGCGACGGCGGGTTCGTGTTCGGCCTGCGCGTGCTGCCGATGATCATCTTCGTTACCGCGCTGATCGCGGTGCTGTACTACCTCGGCGTGATGAAGTGGATCGTGGCGATCCTCGGCGCCGGGCTCGCGAAAGTGCTCGGCGTGAGCCGTATCGAGGCGTGTTCGGCCGTCGCGACGATCTTCCTCGGGCAAAGCGAGATGCCCGCGCTCGTGAAGCCGTTCGTGCGCAACATGACGAGCGCCGAGATCTTCACGGTGATGGCGAGCGGCATGGCGTCGGTCGCGGGCTCGGTGCTGGTCGGCTACGCGGGCCTCGGCGTGAAGATGGAGTATCTGCTCGCCGCGTCGTTCATGGCGGTGCCGGGCGGGCTGCTGTTCGGCAAGCTGCTGTTTCCGACCGTCGAACCGAGCCGCGTCGTGGTCGACGGCCTCGATTTCGACGACAAGCGGGCCGCCAACGTGATCGAGGCGGCGGCGTCCGGCGCGTCGGTCGGCCTGCGGATCGCGATCAACGTCGGCGCGATGCTGATCGCGTTCGTGGGGCTCATCGCGCTGATGAACCTGATCGTCGGCGGCGTGGCCGCGTTCGCCGGTTTTCCGCGGGTCACGCTGCTGGGCATGCTCGGCCACCTGTTCGCTCCGCTCGCGTGGATCATCGGCGTGCCGTGGCACGACGCGACGCTGGCCGGCAACTTCATCGGCGAGAAACTGATCTTCAACGAGTTCGTCGCGTACGGCGACCTGTCGCCGTACCTGAAGGGCAGCGAACACGTCGCGGCGGCCGGCCTGCAAGTGCTCGACCCGAAGACGCTCGCGATCGTGTCGTTCGCGCTGTGCGGCTTCGCGAACTTCTCGTCGATCGCCATTCTCGCGGGCGGCTTCAGCGCGGTCGCGCCGGAGCGTCGGTCGGAAGTCGCACGGCACGGCTTGCGTGCGCTGACGGCCGCGACGCTGTCGAACCTGATGAGCGCCGCGATTGCCGGCCTGTTCTTCTCCCTGCATTGAACCGCGCAGCAGCCCCTGACCGATCGAGGAGATGCACCGATGTTTCTACCGCAGGAATTCATCCGCCAGAAGCGCAATCGGCAGACGCTCGATCGCGACGGGATAACCGCGTTCGTGCGCGGCGTGACCGACGGCAGCGTGACCGAGGGCCAGGTGGCGGCGTTCGCGATGGCCGTGTACTTCAACGACCTGAGCGTCGACGAGCGTGTTGCGCTGACGATCGCGCAGCGCGATTCGGGCGACGTGCTCGACTGGCGCGCGCTCGATCTCGACGGACCGGTGATCGACAAGCATTCGACCGGCGGCGTCGGCGATGTCGTGTCGCTGATGCTCGGGCCGATGGTGGCCGCGTGCGGCGGCTACGTGCCGATGATCTCGGGGCGCGGGCTCGGCCATACCGGCGGCACGCTCGACAAGCTCAGCGCGATCCCCGGCTACGACGTGACGCCCGATACCGATGCGTTTCGTCGCACGGTGCGCGACGTGGGCGTCGCGATCATCGGGCAGACCGCGCGGCTCGCGCCGGCCGACAAGCGCATCTATGCGATTCGCGACGTGACGGCGACCGTCGAGTCGGTCGCGATGATCACCGCGTCGATCCTGTCGAAGAAGCTCGCGGCAGGACTCGACGGGCTCGTGATGGACGTCAAGGTCGGCTCAGGTGCGTTCATGCCGACCGTCGAGCAATCGGCGGAACTGGCCCGCAGCATCGTCGACGTCGGCAACGGCGCCGGCATGAAGACGACCGCGATCCTCACCGACATGAACCAGTCGCTCGCACCGTGTGCGGGCAATGCGCTTGAAGTGGCGTGCGCGATCGACTACCTGACGGGCAAGTCGCGTCCGGCCCGGCTGCATGACGTCACGATCGCGCTTGCGGCACAGTTGCTCGTCACCGGCGGGCTAGCACGCGATGCCGCACAGGCACGCGCGCTGCTGCAACGGGCGCTCGACTCGGGCGCGGCGGCGGAACGCTTCGCGAGAATGGTCGTGGCGCTCGGCGGCCCCGCGGACCTGATCGATGCGCCCGGGCGTCATCTTGCGCGGGCGGCGGTGATCGTGCCGGTTCCGGCGCGTGCGAGCGGCGTCGTGCAGCGGGTCGATTGCCGCGCGCTCGGGCTGGCGGTCGTCGCGCTCGGCGGTGGCCGCACGCGCGCGGCGGATGCGATCGACACCAGTGTCGGCCTGTCGGAGCTCGCGGAGATCGGGCAGCGCGTCGAGGCCGGCCAATCGCTCGGTTGCGTGCACGCCCGCGACGCCGCCGCGGCGGCGCGCGCGGTGGACGCGGTGCAGCGCAGCTACGTGCTGGGCGAGACGGGCGATGCGCCGCCGACCATTCACCAGCAGATCGGTTGACCGGTCGCCGGTGCCGGCACGGACGGAGCGTGCGGGCATCGGCGGCCGCTTCACATCACGGGAGTATCGTGCGCGCCGGGATGCGGTTGCGTCGATGCATCCCGGCACACCACCGGAGGCACCATCGAGATGGAACGAGACGAACTGATCGAACAGGCAAAGGCGGCGCGCGAACGCGCGTATGCGCCGTATTCGCGCTTCAAGGTCGGCGCGGCGCTGCAGGCGCGCGACGGGACGATTTTTCACGGCTGCAACGTCGAGAACGCGTCCTACGGGCTGTGCAATTGCGCGGAGCGCACGGCGATGTTTGCGGCCATCGCCGCCGGCTATCGTCCGGGGGACTTCGCGCGGCTCGCGGTCGTCGGCGACACGGACGGCCCGATCGCGCCGTGCGGCGCGTGCCGTCAGGTGATCATCGAGATCGGCATGCCCGACATCGAAGTGATCCTGGGCAACCTGAAGGGCGATGTCGAGGCCACGACCGCACACGCGTTGCTGCCGGGTGCGTTCCGGTTGTAGCGGGCGCGTCGCGGCGAGCCTGCGCCGTCGTGCGGCGCGCCGCACGCATCACGCGCCGTCGCGCGCTTCGCGGATCGGGATCACGGTGCGCGCGCCGCATTGGCGCAGCAGGTCGCGCAGCTCGTTGATGACCGGAAACACCTCGTGGTTCCAGTCGGCGCCCTGGCGATCGTGCGCTTCCTGCTCGCGCTCGACGATCCAGCGATCCTCGCGGAAGATGCGCTCGGTGAACCATACGAGCAGCGGCCACGCGAGATCGAGCGCGAACGGTATGCCGGGCTTGTGGATCGACAGCAGTCCGAACGTGCGGTTGGTGCGTTGCTCGGCGTCGAGCGGCACGTAGACGATCCACAGGTCCATCACGAGCGTGCCTTCGCTCGAAAGGATCCGCAGCGTCTGGTACGGATAGCCGGTGCGCACCGTCATCACGCTCTTGTCGGACTGGTCGGACGCCTGCTTGCTCGCGCCGAACACGAGCGCCTCGCCGACCGGCTGCTTGCCTTCCATCCGCGTGAACGTGTAGTCGACCTCGACCCAGTCGTCGCCGCGGCGCCGGCCCAACGAGCGCGCGCGCATCTGTCCCATCTGCTTGCGGTGCAGGAACTGATGGTTCATGTCCATCAGGTTCTCGTGCATGAACGAGTAGTGGCACTTGACCTCGCGGCCGAAGCGGCGGGTCTTGTATGCGGGGTTGTCCGCCGATTCGAGCGCGGGGAACGGCCGCGTGTCGGCGAGGGTCGCGTCGCCGGGGAACACGAAGATCAGCCCGTGCGCTTCGCGGCACGGATACGCGCGCACGCCGTTCGGCAAACGCTCGCGGCCGAGGTAGGGCACGTCGACGCAGCGGCCGCTGTCGCACGCGTAGGTCCAGCCGTGATAGCAGCAGCGCAGCGTTTCGCCGCTCACGACGCCCGCATGCAGCGGCACCTGGCGGTGCGCGCAACGATCTTCGAGTGCGTACACGGCGCCCGATTCGGTGCGCACGAGCACGATCGGATCGCCGGCGAAGCGCACGCCGAGCGTCTTGCCGCGCTTGAGCTCGCGCGACCACGCGAGCGGATACCAGTGATCGGGGTGAATGGGCACGCGGCGCAGGTCGCGCTCGACCGCGCCGGAAGACGGTTCTTCGAGGGTGCTGCTGTCAGGCAAAGGCACTGCGAGCATGCGTGACGTCTCCTGGCTGGGCAGAAAGTCCGGGCGCCGCAAGAAGCGGCGGGGATCTAGAGAAGTCTACGCGAAGTTGCCCGTTGCGGCGGACGCGATGCGGGTTTGCCCCGGCATGACGGCCGGGGTTTCGTTGATGCGGCGCAAACCGGGCCGCGGGCGGCGCGCGCCGGCCCCCGGCCGCGCGGCGGGCGGCGGGGGGTATCCCGTCACGCGGCCGGCTGCCGGTCACGAGCCGGCATCGCGCCACAGCACCGCGTCCGTGCGATACAGCGCAGGGAAGCGCTGCTTCAGCCCGGCAACCTTCGGCAGGTCGTTGAACGCGATATACGGCGCGTCGGGATGCAGTTCGAGGTAGTTCTGGTGATACGCCTCGGCCGGATAAAACCCCTTGTATGCCTCGACGCGCGTGACGACGGGCGCCGGAAACACGTGCGCGTTGCCGAGCTGCGCGATGTACGCGGTCGCGACCGCGCGTTGCTGCGCGTTGGTCGGGAAGATCGCGGACCGGTACTGCGGCCCTTCGTCGGGGCCCTGACGGTTGAGCTCGGTCGGGTCGTGCGCGACCGAGAAGAACACCTGCAGCAGCCGGCCGTACGTGATCTGCGTCGGGTCGTAGACGATGCGAACCGATTCCGCGTGCCCCGTCAGCCCCGAGCCGACGAGCGCATAGTGCGCGGTTTCGGACGCGCCGCCCGCATAACCTGCCGTGACCTGCTTCACGCCCTTCACGTGCTCGAACACGCCCTGCACGCCCCAGAAGCAGCCGCCGGCGAGCACGGCCGTCTCGTCGTGCGACGCGCCGGGCGTCTCGTCGAGCGTCGGCGCGGGGACGGTGCGCATCGGCTCGGCGGAATTGACGATGCGCTGGAAGCCGAACACGGCGGTGGCCGCGACGGCAATGGCGCCGATGCGGCGCAGCATCGCTGCGCGCCGTCGCGGCGCGGAATCGCGGGTGGGTGTCGGGTTCATCGTTTGCTCCTTCGGAATGCGTTGTGGAAGACGGTGCTCGGGTGGCGGCGTTGCCGGCGTGCGGCGCCTGCGTGCGGCGCCCGCGTTCAACCGAACGTGAATGCGTACGCATCGACGCCGGGATCGAGAAACTCGATCGCGAACGTGCGGTCGGCGATCGCGCCGGGCTGCCGGACGAGCTGGTACAGGCGCTGCCCGGTGACCGTGCCGTAGCCCTGCGCGTCGACGTCGGCGCCGTGCGCGGCACCGGGCGCCGCGCCGTCGAGCGTCACGCGAAAGCGCACGGGCTGGCCGTTCGCGCCCGGGCCGAGCACGAGGTGCAGGTCGCGTGCATGGAAGCGGTAGACGATCCGGCCGGCCGGCGCGGCGAGCGACGCGCGCTCGGCGCCGACCTGCCACGTACCGGCGAGGCCCCAGTCGTTGAGATCGGGGCGGGCCGGCGCGTCGTAGCGGTGCGCCGCGTCGCGCACGACGCCGCCCGGCGACGAGAAGTCTTCCGCGCGCGCATAGCCGACATAGGTTTCGGGCGAGCGGACGTCCGCGGCATCCGCCGCCGCAAGCGCGCCCTTCGCGGGCGCACCGGCCAGCCCGAGCGGCACGTTCAGCGCTTCCGGATGGCCGGCTTCGGCGAGCAGCGACTGGATCGCGCGTTCCGACTGTGCGTATTCGCCTTCGCCGAAGTGGTGATGGCGGATGCGCCCTTGCGCGTCGATGAAGTAGTGCGCGGGCCAGTATTCGTTGCCGAACGCGCGCCAGATCGAATAACCGTTGTCGATCGCGACCGGGTAGTCGATGCCGAGATCGTGCACGGCCTTCTTCACGTTGCCGATGTCGCGCTCGAATGCGAACTCCGGCGCGTGCACGCCGATCACGACGAGCCCGTACGGTGCGTACTTGCGTGCCCACGCGTTGGTGTACGGCAGCGTGCGCAGGCAGTTGATGCACGAATACGTCCAGAAATCGACGAGCACGACCTTGCCGCGCAGGCCGGCCGCCGTCAGCGGCGGCGAGTTCAGCCACTGCACGGCGCCGTCGAGCGACGGCAGCGTGCCTTCGACGGGCAGCGCGGACGGCTTCACGTCGGCCGCGCGCATCATTGCGCCGCCGGCCTGCGCGCCATCGGCGGTCGCGGCTATCATCGCGCCGCCGCTTGCGTTGCCAGTCGTGTTGTCGGCAGCGTTGCCCGTGGCGGCCGTCGTTGCGGGCGCACCGTTCGAGCGCCCGCCGAGCCGGTCGATGAGCTTTGTCTCGAGTCCGCCGGTGGCGACGGTCGACAGTTGTGCGAGCGCGCCCGTATCGAGGCCGAGCGCGATCGCGCCGACGCCGGCCAGGAGCGCCGCGCCGATCCCGCGCCGGATCCATTCGCCGGCGCCGAGCGAGCGCTTCATCGCGGTGAACACCTTCCCGCCGATCACGAGCGCGACGGCGAGCGACGTCGCTGCGCCGGCCGCATACGCGACGAGCAGCAGCGTCGTGCCGACGCTCGCACCGCGCAGCGCGGCGCCGGTCAGCACGAGCCCGAGGATCGGGCCCGCGCAGGGCGCCCACAGCAGGCCCGTCGCGACGCCGAGCAGCAGCGACGACGCGGGGCCGGCCGGGCGGCCGTCGCGCTGCGCGAGACCGGTGAGCCGGTTGCCGGCGGCGACGAGCGGGCGCGTCAGGTGTTCGGCGAAGCGCGGCATCAGCAGCGTCAGGCCGAACACCGCGAGCAGCACGATGGCGATCCAGCGGCCGGCCTGGTTGGCCTGCGCGACCCAGCCGCCGCCGACGGCGGCGAGCGTCGCGACGACGGCGAACGTGAGCGCCATGCCGGCCAGCAGCGGCAGGCCGGTGCGCACGAACGGCTGGTCGGCGCGCGCGAACACGAACGGCAGCACGGGCAGGATGCACGGGCTCAGGATCGTGAGCACGCCGCCGAGATAGGCAAGGACGATGAGCAGCATGGTGCGTTCTCCAGTCGGTCGGGAGCGGGGCCGGATCAGGCGGCGGCCGGGTGGAAGGTGAGCGCGAGGCCGTTCATGCAGTAGCGCAGGCCGGTCGGCTGCGGGCCGTCGTCGAACACGTGGCCGAGATGGCCGCCGCAGCGGCGGCAGTGCACTTCGGTGCGGACCATCCCGAACGACGCGTCGGCGTTGGTGCCGACCGCGTGGTCGAGCGGCTTCCAGAAGCTCGGCCAGCCCGTATGGCTGTCGAACTTGGTGGCCGACGAGAACAGTGCCAGATCGCAGCCGGCGCACGCGAACGTGCCGTGCCGGTGCTCGTCGTTCAGCGGGCTGCTGAACGGCCGCTCGGTGCCGGCTTCGCGCAGGATCGTGTACTGGGCGGGCGTGAGCCGGCGATGCCATTCGGCGTCGCTGAGGGTGACTTCGAACGGGGCGGCCGTCCGCGGGGCGGCCGGCGGCGCGGCGAACGCGCGGCCGACCAGCGCGCGGCGGCCGGCGGACGACAGCGCCGCGAGCGCGGCGAGGCCGGTGGCGCCGGCGAACAGCAGATGTCTGCGGGTGGGCATGATGGGCTCCTGGAAGCAGGTCCTGAAAACATGCGCCTATCGTAGGTAGCGGCCGGTGTCGAAGTCCTCACGGAAAGTTAAATGAATTGTGATGATTGCCGGGAGATCCGGTCAAGTCCGCTGAAATTCGTCCAGGCCCCGTCTGACAAGGGTTTGCGGGGAATTGGCGGACCACAAACTTCCGCGGAAATCCTGCACGAGCCACGACTTTTTAGTGTTCGTGGTGTGGGGTCGGCTTTGCTTGGGATGCACGGGCCAATCTGGTGACGATATCGATGGAGGGCGATCATGGGTGCACTGATCGTCAGGTGAATCGAAGCCGCAAAGGCGACGGGAAAGCGGTATTTCCTGCCGGATGGGCGTGGACTGTTCCTGCCCGTCGGCCCGGCCGGCGGGAAAACCTGGTTTGCTCGCGTCAGCCTCAATGGCAAGCAACGCGACAAGCCGCTCGGCAAGGCTCGGGCGCGCTCGACGACCGACACGCAGTTATCGCTAGCGGATGCACGCGCAGCAGCGGTGACGATTCGTTCACAGGCGCGCGACGGCGTGGACTATTTCGATGCGAAGGAGCGTGAACGCCGGGCCAAGGCGGAAAAAGCGGCGACGGCGGACCTCACATTCGGCGATTTATTCGATGCGTGGTTCGCGGGTTCTGTCGCAGTAAGTTGGTCGGGTAAGCTCGCGAGATCGGAATTGAGGCGAAGTGAGCGATGCAGCAAGGCATGATGCGATCCTGAAACAGTTGTTCCAGCGACTGCATTACCCGTTCGACGTGATCCTGCTATGCGTGCGCTGGTATGTTGCGTACCCGCTGAGCCTGCGCCACCTCGAGGAAATGATGGCCGAACGGGGCGTGTCAGTGGACCATTCGACGGTGTATCGATGGGCCATCAAGTTGCTGCCGGTGCTGGAAAAGGCGTTCCGTCGGCGCAAGCGGCCGGTCGGAAAAAGCTGTCGGATGGACGAGACGTATATCAAGGTCAATGGCGCATGGAAATATCTCTACCGAGCCGTCGACACGGACGGTAACACCATCGATTTCCTGCTGTGCGCCCGCCGGGACACGACCGCAGCACGCCGGTATTTCGAAAAATCTGTCGCGCAGAACGGTGCGCCCGAGACCGTGACGATCGACAAAAGCGGGGCGAACCTGGCGGCGTCCAAGGACCTCAACGCCACCCGCGAACAGCCGGTCAAGATTCGTCAGCAAAAATATCTGAACAATATCGTCGAGCAGGATCACCGCGCCATCAAGTGCCGAACCCGACCGATGATGGGCTTCAGAGATTTTCACTGCGCCCGCATCCTGCTCGGTGGTATCGAAGTGATGCACATGATTGCCAAAGGGCAAATGAAAGCAGCTCGCAAGAACCAGACGGTCACCGAGCAATTCTACGCGCTGTCTGAATAAGGAATCCTATACATTCCATAACTCGCGCGTATGGACCTCCTTATCGCGACAGAACCTCTGTTCGGGGGGGGCAGTAATGGGCATCCCTACCGCGATCCTTGTGCGCGCAGGGGGTGCTACGCACCCTGCGCGTCGGCGGGGCCGGAGGCGGGAGCGTCCGTGGATGCGGCTCGCCGGATCGACCGCCGTGCATGGGACCAAGGGCCTATTGTCATTTGGCGATGGGGGATCCGATACTCTATTCGTGAAAGGGCCTAGCCCTTTCCCGCGTCGATCCCCGGTCGGCACGCGTGGCGGGCCGGGTGCCGCTTCCATGCGCAAGCGCGCCGGACTGCCGGCCGACGTGATCCCGGGACAAGAACATGGTCAACCTGAACTCGCTGGAAACCTTGGTCGCCGCGTCGCTTGTCCTGCTTGCCGGTCGCCGGATCATCCTCCGGGTGCCGGTGCTTCAGACCTACACCATCCCGGAACCGGTTGTCGGCGGGCTGATCGTCGCGCTGCTGGTGTTCGTGCTGCGGATCGCGGTACACGTCGAAATTCGCTTCGATACGAGTCAACAGGCCCCGTTGATGCTCGCGTTCTTTGCGACGATCGGCCTCGGCGCCGACCTTGCGAGCCTGAGGGCCGGGGGCCGCTCGCTGGCGATTTTTCTGGCAGTCGTTGTCGGGCAGTTGATCATGCAGGATGTGCTGGGCATTGTATTGGCGAAGACGCTCGGCCTCGACCCGCTGATCGGCCTGCTAGGCGGGTCGATTACGCTGTCGGGCGGTCATGGAACCGGCGCGGCGTGGAGCCGCGTGTTCGCGGAGCGTCATGGGCTCGAGTCGGCCACGGAAATCGCGATCGCGTGCGCGACATTCGGCCTGGTTCTCGGCGGCCTGGTCGGCGGGCCCGTTGCCCGGCTGCTGATCAGCCATCACAAGCTTGGCGGCAATGCCGCCGCGATCCCTGTCGACGAGCCCATCGGCTTCGAGCAACCGAAAGCGGTGCGGCTGATCACCCCCGACGCGTTCATCGAGACGCTTGCGCTCGTGGCGATCTGTATCACCGCGGGTTCGGGGCTCGGTGCGTGGCTCAATGGAACGGCGTTCGAGGTGCCCGCGTTCGTGTGCGTGCTGTTTGTCGGCGTCATCTTGCGCAACTTTTTTTCGTTTCTCGGCTGGTATCGGGTCTTCGAGCGTGCGGCCGAACTGATCGGCAACGTCAGCCTCGCGCTCTTCCTGGCGATGGCGCTCATGAGCCTGCGCTTGTGGGAAATGGCCGCGCTCGCGCTGCCTGTCCTGGTCATTCTGGCGGCACAGGCGCTCGCCATTGCCGTGTACGCGATCTTAGTCACGTTTCGCGTGATGGGACGCAACTACGACGCGGCTGTCCTTGCCGCCGGGCACTGCGGATTCGGACTTGGCGCGACACCCACCGCGATCGCCAACATGCAGGCGATAACGGCCCGTTTCGGGTCGTCGCATCTGGCTTTTCTGGTCGTTCCGATGGTCGGCGCGTTCTTTATCGACATCGCCAATGCAATCGTTATCAAGCTGTTCCTGCTGCTTCCGCTCTACGGTTAGCAGTGATCGGGCCAGTCAACTTGAAGAACGGGGAGGGCCATGACGCGCGTGGAGCGATTGCTCAGTCGAATCGTTGCGGTCTGCACGCTGCTGATCGTCGCGCTGCCCGGCGCGCATGCGGCGGATGGCGCCACGCTTGCGCAGGCAAAGGCGCGCGGCATCCTGCGTTGCGGTGTCAGCGAAGGCATCGCTGGGTTTTCGGCACACGACGAGTCCGGTACCTGGGCCGGTATCGGCGTTGATTTCTGCCGCGCGGTCGCGGCCGCCGCGCTGGGCAGTCCGGACAAGGTCGCCTTCGTGCCGCTGCGTGCGTCGGAACGCTTCCCCGCGCTCCGAGAAGGCGCGATCGACCTGCTCGCCAGCAACACGACGTGGACCCTGCTGCGCGAGGGCGCGCTCGGCGTGCAATTCGCCGGCGTCCTCTTCTATGACAGCCAGGCGTTCATGGTCAGGATGCAGGGCGCGCCGCGTACGGCCGCCGATCTCAAGGATTCGCTCGTGTGCGTGAAGAAGGATACGACGAGCCAGGATCATCTGGTCGCGTATTCGGCGGTGCACGGCCTGAACCTGCGGCCGGTCATCGTCGCGTCGACCGGCGCAGCGAGTGCCGCATTGTTCTCCGGTCGATGTCGCGCGTGGACGAGCGATGCGTCGCAACTCGGCGCAGCGCGCCTGACCGCGCCGGGCGGTCCGCAATCCTGGCTGATCATGCCGGAACGCATTTCGCAGGAGCCGCTCGGGCCGGTCGTACGCGATGACGACCCGAAGTGGTTCGTCCTCGTGCGCTGGGTGTTGATCGCACTGGTGCGCGCCGAACAGCTCGGCGTCACACGGGCAAACGTGACGTTGCGTTCGCATGAAGCCACCGTGCAGGCCGCGCTGTTCGCCGACGAAGAGGTCAACCGCAACCTCGGCGTCACGTCCGGGTGGATGTTGCGCGCCGTGCAGGCCGCCGGCAACTACGGTGAAATGTTCGATCGCAATCTCGGACAGCACAGCCCGCTCGGACTCGTGCGCGGGCTCAACGCGCTCGACTCCGGCGGTGGCTTAATGGCCGCGCCGCCGGTGCGATAGGCGACGGGAGTCGACGCATGAGCGAAATACAGATCGTTATCGCGCTGGCCGTCTTTGCGGCGGTCATTTTCGCCATCGCGTTCAATCTGGTCGACATGGCGGTCGCCGCGCTCGTCGGCACGTGCCTGCTGGTCGCGCTCGGCATCCTGACCACGCAGGACATCGCGGCCGCGTTCGGCAGTTCGACCGGACCGCTGAGTCTGCTGTTCGGCGGCATGGTCGTCGCACGCATCCTCGGCACGACGGGCGTGTTCGACCTGCTCGGCGACTACTACCTCCAGGCGACGGGCGGGAGCGGCAGGCGCTTCCTGCTGCTGCTGATCACGATTGTGGCGCCCTTGTGTGCCGTCCTTCCGAATGCGACCACGGTCGTGCTGCTCGCGCCCGTGATCATCCGCGTCGCGAAGGCGCTCGACGTGGACATCGCCGAACCGATGATCCTGACCGCGATCGTCAGCAATTCCGCCGGCCTGCTGACGCTCGTCGGTGACCCGGCGACCTACCTCGTCGGCAGCTCGGTCGGCATGACGTTCGCGTCGTATCTGCGTCACGTGAGCCTCGGCGGCGTGATGGCGCTCGCGATCGTCGTGCCATTGCTGCCGCGCCTGATGCCGCGCATATGGAACCTGCGGCGCGCGTTGCCGCCGCGCGAGACGGCGACGCGCATCGTGCGCCCGATCTACGCAGGCATCACGCTCGCCGTGCTGGCCGCGATGGTGATGCTCTTCATCTTCGGGGAGCGCCTGCCCACGCCGATCGTCCCGCCGGCCGCCGCGTTGATCGCCGGCGCGCTGGCGCTGCTCGTCGGCTTTGCGGCCCGCATCGAGCCGACGGACAACGTGCTGCGCGACGTCGACTGGAAGACGCTCGTCTTTCTGGCGAGCATCTTCTGCCTCGTTCAGGCGACGGTCAAGACGGGCATGCTCCAGATGATGGCGGTGCGGCTGTATGACCTGTTCGGCACGCATTTGACGCTCGTCGCGCTGACGGTGATCGCGGGGATCGGCTTCCTGTCGAGCTTGCTCGCCAACGTGCCCGTGGCCGCGGCGTCCATCGTGATGATCAAGGGCTACCTGGTGGCGGCCGAGGTCGTGCCCGAGACTGCGCTGTCCGCGCACTTCACGCAGTGGCCGTCGGCGGCGATCCCGGTGTTCATCGCGATGATGTTCGGCGCGACGCTCGGCGGCAACGCCACGCTGATCGGTGCGTCTGCAAACATCGTCGCGGCGGGCGTTTGCGCGCGCGATGGTGCACCGGTAACGTTCGCGAGGTTCCTGCGTGTCGGGCTGCCCGTCACGCTCTGCCAGTTGGCAGCGTCGGCGCTTTACGTGGCGGTGATGGCGCGCCTGATGCGATAGCCGCGACACCGTACCTTCACGCGATCGCCGTGCCGTCATTGCCCGTCGCGCGACACCTGTCGTCGGTCAATGTCGCGACTTTTTGCGGACTATCCTGCTTTCGGACTTGAACTGGGAGGGACTGCACCCGAATCGGGTCCTGAACCAGCGCGTGAAGGCGCTGGGCTCCGAAAAGCCGAGCAGACCGGAAATCTCGGAGAAAGGGCGTTCGCGCCGTTCCAGATATCGGAGGACCAGTTCGCCACGTACTGTGTCCAGGATTGCGGAAAAGGTCGTGTTCTCCTGTGCCAGGTGCCGATGCATCGTACGGCGGCTCATGCCCAACTGCCGCGCGACATGGTCGATCGAACTGCGTCCAGAGGGCAAGAGCAGAAAGACCAGCTTCCGCACATCATCCGAGAGCCGTCTACCGGTTTCACCTTCGATATCGCCCAGATAACGACGAACATACCGGCCCATCACCGGATCGGCCGAAGGCAATGCCAGCCCCAGATCGCGCACGTCGCACACGATGCCGGTAAATGCATGACCAAACTCCACATCGGGCCCGAAAACACGCGTATGAACGGCGCGGTCCGCCGGTGCCCCGTGCGTGAAGCAAACTCGCTTGGGACGCCATTCCTCGCCGAGAAAAAAGCGCAACAAGCGGAACATCACCGCTAGCGCCAGCTCGGTCCCCTGACGCACCGGTACGCCTTCGCCAGCCAGCAGTTCCTCGCGAATGATCGCCACATTCGCGTCCTCCTCCACGCTGATGAACACCGCCTCATTCTGCAGGTGGCTATAGCGTGCGGCCGCGTTCAGCGCATGGCGTAACGTCGGCTCGTCGCGGACATACAGTGCCAGGGGACCCAGGTTCGACGCGCGTCGACCTTCGGCCATCCTCAATCCGAACGCTTCGACGCCGGAATGTTGGGCAGACAGTTCGAGCAACAGCGCGACTTTCTCGGCCGGAATCTTCAGGTCGACCTCAGTGAGGCTGTCCGCGGGAAGTCCGGCTTCGGCAAGCATGCGATAGGGGTCGAGGCCGGACGCGCGGGCGACTTTTGCGTAGTGGGTCAGGCTTGCACTTCGAATCAGCTTGGGCATCAGGGTGTTCCCGCGGTGTCCCGATATGGTAAGAAAATGACCCCTGATGTCAAGCGTGAAACGATGTCCCTACCTAGAATCAGTTCATTCACCCAGTGACAAGCGGTCCAGGTGATTGGTCTTAACTTATTGAATATAAGGGGCTTACAGATGAGCGAAAACAGGGAAAACGTGACTCCGGTGTGCGACGCGCTGCGCGCGAGCGGCAACTGGAATCCGAACTGGCAGCCGTTCGCGGAACTCGATCCCGAGTGGACGGAACGATTCATGGCGATGGGCGTGATGCCGTTGACGTCGGGCGTGCTCGACGCGAAGACCATCGAGTTCATCGCGATCGCCGTCGACGCTTCGTGCACGCACATGTACGCGCCAGGCGTGCGACGTCATATTCGCAAGGCGCTTGAACTCGGTGCATCAAAGGAAGAGATCACCGCGGTGCTGCAGTGCGTATCCGTGCTCGGCATTCACAGCATGAGTCTCGCCGCGCCGATCCTCGTCGAGGAACTCGCGGCGCGAGAAACCCCGGCCGACGCCGGCGCGTAACAACGACTCACTCACATCCGACCCGAACAGGAGAAATCATGCAGTTTTTCGACGATTCACTGCTGCCCGAAAACCAGGAAAAACTGGTCATCCAGGTAGCGCCGTACGGTCCGCAGTTCATTCCGGGCGATTCCGACGACATTCCGCTGTCGATGGACGAGCAGGTGCAAAAGGCCGTTGACTGCTGGAACGCCGGTGCGACCGTGCTTCACGTTCACGTTCGCGAAGAAGACGGCAAGGGCAGCAAGCGACTTTCGAAATTCAACGAGATGCTCGCGCGCCTGCGCGACGCGGTGCCCGAGATGATCCTTCAGGTCGGCGGCTCGATTTCGTTTGCACCCGAGGACGAAGGCGCCGCGGCCAAATGGCTCAATGACGATACGCGCCACATGCTGGCAGAGTTGACGCCCGCGCCCGATCAGGTGACCGTCGCCGTCAATACCAACCAGATGAACGTCACGGAACTGTTGACGCAGGACGATTGTGACGGCACGTCGCTGGGCGAGCCTGCCTACTTTCAGGCGTACAAGGAGATGTGGATCCCGTCGGGACCCGGCTTCGTCGAGGCGCACCTGAAGCGCCTGCAGGCTTCGGGAATCCAGCCGCATTTCATGCTGGGCGACGTGGGCCAGCTCGAAAGCGTGGAGCGTCTGATCCGGCGGGGTCATTACACGGGCCCGCTCGTGCTGAACTGGGTTGCGATCGGCGGAGGGGCAGACGGCCCCAACCCGCGCAACATGATGGAATTCATCAACCGTTGCCCGCAGGGCGCGGTGCTCACGGTCGAGAGCCTGATGCGCCATGTATTGCCGCTCAACACGATGGCGATCGCTATGGGCCTGCATGTGCGCGTGGGCATCGAGGACAACATCTGGCGCCGCAAGGGCGAGCGCATGACGTCGGTGCAACAGGTGGAGCAGGTGGTCCGCATTGCGCGCGAACTCGACCGCGATGTGGCGAATGGCGAAGAGGCGCGCCGAATCTACCGGATCGGCGAGTGCTACAACGGCGTTGACGAGACGCTGAACGCGCTTGGCTACGAGCCGAACCGCAAGGCAGGGCAGCGCGGTTTCCAGATCGCGGCCTGAACGTTGGTCCGCCGAGGGCGTGCCATGCGGTACGCCATGTTTAGATATCCTATGCGGTCTGAGAGCGCAGCGACAGGACAAGACGCCGTCTTAACGGCGCAGGTTCGGAGACATTCATGGCATGGAAGAAATACCCCGGTGGCGTGTTGGGCGTTCTGCTGCTTGCTCATATCCTGGCGCACATCGACCGGAACATCCTGCTCGGCTTTTCGTCGCAAATAATTGCCGATCTCGACTTGAGCAACACGCAATACGGTCTGCTCGTGGGCGCCATCTGGGTCGTGAGCTACGCGGGGATGGCGCTGTTGATGGGCGCGCTCGCCGACCGATTCAGCCGCACCCGCATTATCGCGGTGGGGCTGCTGGTCTGGAGTGTCTGCACGGCTGCTTCCGGCTCCGCGCATAGCTTCGGGCAACTGGTGGCCGCACGGTTCCTGGTGGCAAGCGGCGAAGCCGCGCTGGTTCCCGCCGCCGTCGGGTTGCTGACCGAACTCTTCTCGGCGCAACGCCGAAGCACGGCGCTTGGCCTGTTCTTCACGGGCATTCCGCTGGGCGTCGGCTTCAGCTTTCTGCTGGCGGGAACCTATGGCGCCGAATACGGCTGGCGCACGACCTTCCATGCGCTTGGTGCAATCGGGGTCGTCATGGCCATCCTTCTCGCGTTCGTGAAAGAGGATCGCGCACATGCTGCCGCAGCGGAGCGCGGTGCGCCCTTCGCCGGGCAGGTGCGCAATGTGGTTGCCTTGGTGCGCGGAAGTCCGGCGTTGAGGCTCGCGATCGCCGGTTTCGTACTTGCACAGCTGCTCTTCGTCGGCCTGACGTTCGCGCAACTTTGGCTCGTGCGCGAGCGCGACGTGGATCCAGCGGGCATCGCGCGGCTGATCGGTGGGGTGCAGATCGTTTTCGGCACGCTCGGATCGGCGGTAGGCGGGTTGCTTGGCGATCGCTTCGCACGGCGCTTCGCGAGCGGTCATGCCGGATTCATGGCGCTGCTCGTCGCCGGATGTGCTCCGCTGATGATCGCCTTTCGCTTCGTGCCGACGGACTCCGCGCTGTTCTATGTGGGGATGTGCGCGGCTTCTTTCCTGCCGCTGGCATTGTACGGACCGGCTTTGACGATCATTCAGGGCAATGTGCCGGCGCACATGCGCTCGACGATCTCGGGCTTCACGATGATGTTCATCAACATCTTCGCGTTCGCGCTCGGCAATCTGGCCGTCGGCGCAATCAGCGACCACCTTGCGAAGGCCGGGGTGCATGCACCGCTGACGCTCGTCCTGCTCGTAGCGGACGGGCTTGCGATTGCGTCGATGGTCTGTTTCCTGCTGCTTGCGCGCCGTAGCCGCTCCATGCCGACTCACGTCGACGGGACGCATCTGCCCACGTGCCAGGGCTCGCCCCGTCACCGATCCAGAACTTGAAAATGGAGGCCAAATGAATCAGTCTGCACTCGACAGACCGCACACGGTGTGTTCCGACTCGCGTCCGTTGGCGCAGCGCGTGGCGCTCGTGACCGGGGTTGGACCGGGGCTGGGCCGTGCCTGTGCGGTCGCGTTGGCCCGGGCCGGGGCCGATGTGGTGATCTGCGATATCGATCGCGCAATGCTGGAGGCAACCCGTATCGCCGTGGATGCCGAGGGCGTGCAGTGTCTCGCGGTGAGCTGTGACGTGTCGTCCAGCGTCGATGTGAAGCAGATGTTTTCACAGCTGAGAGAGCGTTTTCGCACGTTGCATATTCTCGTCAACAACGCGGCGCTCGTGCCGAACGGGCCGCAAGACACGCAACGCCGCAATCGACACTACGCGTACCTCACGACGCCGGTGCCAAGACAATCGCTCGGCTTCACGAGCAACATCAGCGACGACGACTGGCACCGATACTGGGGCGTCAATGTGCACGGGCTGTTCTATTGCACGCGCGAGGCACTCCGGTTGATGGAGCCGCAACGATATGGCCGCATCGTCAATGTTGCGTCGATTGCCGGCATGAGCGCGATGAGTGCGCACAGTCCGCATTACAGCGCGACCAAGGGTGCCGTGATCGCGTTCAGCAAGTCGCTGGCAGCGGAAGTGGCAGGTGCGAACGTTCTCGTCAACGTGCTCGCCCCCGGCGGTGTCGCCACCCCCGAGTTCAACGCGTATCTGGAAACGGCCGGTGAGGAGGCGCGCAACCGCCTGTGGCAAATGGTTCCGTCGGGCCGCCTCGGCACGCCCGAGGAATACGCGGCGACGGTCGTTCACCTCGCCGGCGAGCACTACCTCGTCGGGCAGGTGATCAGCCCGAATGGCGGCGCCGTGATCTGAACATCGGTTCCGGGCAGCCGATCGATTGATGTTGGGGAAGATCGGCCGTGCCGGAATCGCTATCTGTCGGTCTATCAGCAAGCGCGCGCGAGGCTATCCCGTTTCGAACCAGACATGGCTGAGATCGCGCCGGCTATTGCCGGCACCCAACATCGACACGAGGAGACGTGATGAAGTTGACGTTGACCGGCGCCGCGGCGCTGTTCGCTTTCGCATGTGCCGCGCGCGCGCAGTCGTCGATCACGCTTTATGGCGTGACCGATGCCTTCATCCAGTATCTGGATAACGGTGGAACACGTTCGATTTCCGAACGAAGTGGCGGCTCGGCAGGTTCTCAACTCGGAATGACCGGCACCTCGGACTTGGGTGGCGGCCTCAAGGCGAAGTTCGTGCTTGAAAGCGGCTTCAACACCAACAACGGTACGCTTCTGATCGACACCGCGTCGATCTTCTACCGGCAGGCGTGGGTCGGCTTGATCGACGCGAAATACGGCGCCCTGACATTCGGACGCCAATACACACCGAACTTCCGGGTCGCCTATCCCACAGACCCGTTTCGTTTGAATGAGGCGCTGTCTCCGATATCGGCAAGCCTCCTTTCGGTCGACCGCAACACGCTGTCGACGCAGTCCAGCAGTGGCCGTGCCAGCAACTCGATCCTGTATCAGTCGCCGAATCTGCGCGGCGTCCAATTCTATGGGATGTATGCGTTCTCCGCTACGGTCACGCAGCCGGCGCCGGCTACGATCGGCAACGAGCTGAATCTGGGCGCGAGCTATTCGGGATATGGCATATATGCCGGCCTTTCGTACGCCAACCAACAATCGGGGCAGGTAACCATCGCCGGTCTGCCGGCCTCGCTGAACCGACTCGCAACCGAGCACTTCATCGGTGCGCTTGCGTATCAGGTCGGCATCGTGAAACTTCAATTCAACTACGCTTACGCGCGCCCGAAAGATGCGCCCGCGGGATCGTTGGCCGCGCAGCTCGGGACGGCACATTCGTCCAGCAACGCCCAACTGGGCGCAACGATCCAGGCGACGCCCTTCGATACGATCGCAATCGCCATCTGGCATCGCAATGTCCGCGGCGCGCACGACAATGCGCCAGGGGTCCAGATCGGTATCGATCATGCTTTGTCGAAGCGCACGAGCGTTTATGCCGGCGCCGGCTACATCAAGAACAACGGAAGCTCGACCACCAGTTGGGTAGGCATTCCCGTGAGCGAGCCGGGAACGAAGCAGGTTCTGGCGGCGGTGGGCATGACGCATCGGTTCTGACAGAGTCGCGCATGACAGCAACGTCTTCATCGAATCCATCGCCTCGTTTTCACGTGCGCAATCGGGTGGCGTCGATGGCGGTCGCTGCACGGACGACGCTCGTAATTCACAACGCCGCGCCGAAATCCACGGCGTAATCAGGAGATGAAGACACGCAAGGTTTGATGATGGATCGGCCGCTATTGATCGCTTCCATTTTGCAGCACGCGGAACGAACGTATGGAGACGTCGAGATCATTGCGCGAGAGACAGACGGATCGCTGTTCCGCTACACCTACCGCGACATGGCGCGACGTGCGAGACGGTTGGCCAATGCGCTGCGCGAATTGGGCGTTGCGCAGGGCACGCGGGTGTCGAGCCTTGCATGGAACGACCACCGGCATCTGGAGGCCTACTACGGGGTACCAGGGCTGGGTGCGGTCATGCACACGTGCAATCCGCGCCTTCATCCCGACCAGCTCGCGTATGTGCTGAACCAGGCGGAATCGACTGTGCTGCTGTTTGACGCGACATTCTTGCCGCAAGTCGAGGCCATCGCGCAACGCTGTCCTCGGCTTCGCCACTACGTCGCCTTGAACACGATGACGGAGGCGCATACGACGTTGCCGAACCTGCTGCACTACGAGCAACTGATCGGTGCCCAAAGCGATGCATTCATCTGGCCGGAGTTCGACGAACGTATGGCAAGTGGACTCTGCTACACCTCGGGTACCACGGGCAATCCGAAGGGCGTCCTGTACTCGCATCGATCGACCGTCCTGCATTCACTCGTGCTCGGCGGTGCGCAGGCGATGGGATTGTCGTGGGCGGATACGATCATGCCGGTCGTGCCGATGTTGCATGTAACCGTGTGGGGGCTGCCCTATGCCGCTCCGTTGAATGGTTGCCGATTGGTTCTGCCCGGGGCGCGGCTTGACGGCGCGAGCTTGTACGAACTGATCGAAGGGGAGCGCGTAACCTGCGCCGCTGACGTGCCAGACGATCTGGCGCTCGCTCGCACAGTATATGCAGCAGCACGGTGTCCGTCCGACCACCATGCGCCGGACGGCGGTCGGCGGCGCCGCGATGCCCGCTGCATTGATCCGGACTTTTGTCGAGCAGTTTGACGTCGAAGTCCGCCAAGCGTGGGGTATGACCGAGACGAGCCCGCTCGGCACGGTGTCCGCATCGCCTCGGCAGATGCAAGCACGGACGGTTGGCGAACAGGTGGCGTGCAGCTCAGCGCAAGGGCACCCCGTATTCGGCGTGGAGCTCGCCCTCGCGGATCCAGCGGACGATTTTGTGCCGCACGATGGCAAGGCGCGCGGCGAACTGCTGGTGCGCGGACCGTGGATCGCCGCGGGCTACCTCGACAGCGACGCGCCCATGGCGCGGACTGATGGCTGGTTCGCCACGGGCGATATCGCCACGATCGATCCATCCGGATGCATGTGCATCGTGGATCGCGTCAAGGACGTGATCAAGTCCGGCGTCGCATGGATCAGTTCGATCGAACTCGAAGACGCGGCGATGGCTCATGACGACATTGTGCTTGCCGCCGTGATCGGTGTACCTGACGCGAAGTGGGGAGAGCGTCCTCGTCTGTTCGTCGTAGCCCGAGTCGGCAGTATGATCGACGGCAACGCGATGCGTCGCTTCCTTGCGGAGCGCGTTCCGAAATGGTGGCTACCGGAGGAAATCGAGTTCCGTGACGATTTGCCTATCGACTCGACAGGTAAGGTGCTGAAGCAGGCGCTGAGAGATGCCAGCGTCGCGGCGGCTGGCGCAGCCGGTTCTGTCGCGATAAGGTAAGCAGATCGAGTAATCCACAGTATGATAAGGATTACTTATACAATCAGCGAATAGAAATGCTCAGCCGAGGATTTTGCAAAACCTTCTTAGTGTATCTGCCCCTTGCCGTAGACCAAAATAATTTGGTCACCGTATGCGAAGTAAAGATGTCACTTCGCCGGTCGATCGATTTCTTTCCGGATGCCCCGAAGACGACCATCAACCGGGCGGCCAATCCGCCCGAAATCTTCAGTGTTGCTGCGGCGACATGATGGATGACCCGCCGGCGCGCTGTCGGCCAATTGGGAAATTTCCGAATGCAATTGGGAATCGGGTGAGTGAATCAAATGGCGCGGCAAGTAAAATTAACCCTGCAGGGCACCCCCCCCTGCTCCGTGACCTCAAGTTGATCCTGCTCCGTCACCCGGAGCAGGATTTTTTTTGACCAGCTTTCACGATTCACGGCATGACCCGCCTGACCCTGCGCCGGGATAATGACCCGATGTGGCTGCGCGATGGTCTCCTGCACCGCATGGATATTCAGTCGCATGGTGTGCGTCGAGACGACGATTCGGCTTGTCCGCGCTTTCCGAACGAATCTGGGAATTTTCCGGTGCTGATCGTGCCGCCGCGAATGCACAATTGCATTCGCTTTTACCTTGCGTGAGCAACCGACTGCCACTGCCGCAATCTGATGTAGTGCGCGTCGGATGGCTGAACGAAGCGGGCATGGCGTGGCGCTTCGATGCCCTCGCATGCGGGCCGGCTTTTGCGGCACGCGGGCCATGCCGGCACGCTGCTTCCGGGCGCATCCCGTTTCGCGTGCCGGACAGAGCGCAGGCGCATTTCAATGCGCCGCCGTGGCACGACTAAATTCGCGGCGTTCGGCCCTGACGGATACCGACACTCGACTTGCTCGTCGAGACGAACTCCAGCGAGCTGGAACATATTCGCGGATTTAATCCTGAAAAATAAATGAGGAATACTGATGATGGATTCCGGCCCGGTCGCTGACGGCAAGCGTCCGAAGCATCCAGTCGGCACGACGCCGCTTGTGGCTGCGTTCGTCGCGGCAACACTCACGTTCGCCGGCTGCAAGCCGGCGGGCATTCCCCCCGCAGCCGGTCCCGTGGAGGTCGCTGCGCAGACCGTCGTGGAGCACGCCACGCCCGCGGTGATGGAGTTTGTCGGACAAACCGAGAGCGGGCACGAGGTCGAGATCCGCGCTCGCGTATCGGGATTCATCGTCAAGCGGAACTACGTCGAGGGCGCGTCGGTCAAGGCGGGCCAGGTGCTGTTCGAGATCGATCACGAGCCGTTCCAGGTGCAGGTCGACGCGGCCAAGGCGGAACTGGCCCAGCAAGAGGCAAGGCTCGCGCGTGCCAAGGCCAATCTTGCCCGCGTACAGCCACTTGCCGAGCGAAACGCGCTCAGCGCGAAGGACCTCGACGACGCCGTCGCGAACGAGCACGAAGCGGCGGCGGCCGTGGATCGCGCGAAGGCGAACCTGGCTGCAAGGCAGCTCGATCTTTCGTATACCTACGTGCGTTCGCCCGTCGACGGCATGGCAAGTGCCGCGAGCCAGATGGAAGGCACGTACGTGAGCGCGCAGAACAGCCAGTTGACGACGGTGTCGTCGATGGACCGGATGCGCGTGAATTTCAGCGTGTCGGAAAACCAGCTTCTTCAGTTGCAGAGTGCGCGCGATTCGGGCCGCCTCGCGGTACCGCACGACGGCCAGTACGAGGTCGAGATCACGCTGAGCGACGGGACGATCTATCCGGAGCGCGGCCGCATTACCTTCGCGGATCCGACCTACAGCCAGCAGACCGGCACGTTCCTCGTCCGCGCGGAAATGCCCAACCCGAAGCGGGTGCTGCGCCCGGGCCAGTTCGTGCGTGTGAGCGTGATCGGTGCGTCATTTCCTGCGGCGATCGCCGTGCCGCAGCGTGCGGTGATGCGCGGGCCGAAGGGCGACTTCGTCTACGTCGTCATGTTGGCGCCGCGCGGCGCAGACGGGCAGGTGGCGTTCAAGGCGGAACAGCGTCCGGTCACGCTGAGCGACACGGTCGGCGACGACTGGCTGGTCAGCGAGGGACTTTACGCAGGCGACAACGTGGTCGTCGACGGCGCGCTCAAGCTGAGCGCTGGCGCCCCGGTTGCGGTTTCCAGGCAGTTGCCGTCGCAAGCGCCGGCCGCCGGCACGCAATGACGGGGGGCGCATGCTAGCTGCTTTTTGCGTGAAGCGCCCCGTATTCGCGGTGGTGCTGTCGCTCGTCATCGTGATCGGCGGCCTCGTCGCGATGTTCAATCTGCCGATCGCGCAGTATCCGGAATTGAGCCCGCCGCAGGTGACGGTGACGGCGGCCTATCCGGGCGCGGATTCGCAGACGGTGGCCGAGACGGTCGCCGCACCGATCGAGACGCAGGTGAACGGCGTCGACAACATGATCTACATGCAGTCGACCAGTTCGCCGACGGGCCAGATGACGCTGAACGTCTTTTTCGACACCGGCACGGATCCCGACATTGCGCAGGTCCAGGTGCAGAACCGCGTGAACCTCGCGCTCGCGCAGTTGCCGCAGGCGGTCCAGCAGAACGGGATCAACGTGCAGAAGCGCTCGTCGAGCATCCTGATGCTGATCGCGGTTTCGTCGCCGGACGGCCGTTATGACCAGCAGTACGTGGGCAACTACGCGAATCTTTACGTGCTCGATGCGATCAAGCGCGTGCCCGGCGCGAACCAGGCGCAAATCATGGGCAACGCGGATCTGGCCATGCGCGTCTGGCTCAAGCCCGACCGGATGGCCGCGCTCGGCATTACCGCGACCGACGTGCAGAATGCGGTGGCGAGCCACAACCAGCAATATGGCGCGGGGAGCATCGGGCAGGCGCCCAGCCCGAAAGGACAGGTGCTGAGCTTTCCGATCGTGACGCCGGGGCGTCTCGCGAAACCCGAGGATTTCGACAACATCATCATCCGCGCTGCAAAGCATGACGTCGCGGCGGTGCGCATTCGCGACATCGGCCACGCCGAAGTCGGGCTGAACAGCTACGGGCTGCGCTCATCGCTGAACGGCAAGCCCGCGACGCTGATCGCCGTGTACCAGCAGCCAGGATCGAACGCGCTGCAAGTGGTGAAGGGCGTTCGCGCCGAGCTCGAGAAGATGGCGCCGACGCTGCCGCAAGGGATCGCGACGAAGGTGTCGCTCGATACCACGAAGTTCGTGCAGGCCTCGATCGGCGAGGTCGTTCACACGTTGATCGAGGCCGTGGTGCTGGTCGTCGCGGTGGTGTTCCTGTTCCTGCAAAGCTGGCGCGCGACCGTGATTCCGGTTCTCGCGGTGTTCGTATCCGTGATCGGCACGTTCGCGGGACTGCTCGCGCTCGGCTTCTCGATCAACCTGCTCACGTTGTTCGCACTCGTGCTGGCGATCGGGATCGTCGTCGACGACGCGATCGTCGTCGTCGAGAACGTCGAGCGCAACATGCACGAATTCGGCCTGTCGCCGAAGGACGCGACATTACGGGCGATGGAAGAGGTGACAGGCCCGGTGATCGCGATCGTCCTCGTGCTGTCGGCGGTCTTCATTCCGGTCGCATTCGTCAGCGGCACGACGGGCATGCTCTACAAGCAGTTCGCGCTGACGCTCGTGGTGTCGGTGACGATTTCCGGCATCGTCGCGCTGACGCTGTCGCCGGCGCTCGCGGCCCTGCTCCTGAAGCCCGCGCACGGCAAGCCTTGGCGCCTGTTCGCGTGGTTCAACGCGATGTTCGAGCGGCTCACCCGCCGCTACACGTCGGCGGTGCGCGTGGTCATGCGCCGCGCCGCGCTGTCGATCGTGCTTTGCGGCGCGATGCTCGTCGCGGTGTGGGGCCTCTTCGCACACATCCCGGGCAGCTTCGTGCCGAAGGAGGACCAGGGCTATGCACTGTCCGGGATCTTCATGCCCGACGCCGCGAGCCTCGAGCGATCCGAGAAGACGACCGAGCAGGTCGCGGAAATGTTCAGGCAGCACGCGGCCGTCGAGGACGCGTCGGCACTTGCCGGCTACAGCTTCATCGACGGTCAGTTCAAGACCAATGCGGGAACGGTGTTCGTCGGGCTGAAGGACTTCGATGAACGCGTCGGCAGCCTGGAGTTGTCGATCCTCGGCGTGATGCGCAAGCTCGTACCGCAGTTGCGCGGCATCCAGGAAGCCATCGCGGTGCCCGTCATGCCGCCGTCGATTCCGGGGCTCGGCACGCAGGGCGGTTTTGAATTCTGGGTGCAGAACCGCGGCAACGGGACGGCGGCGCAGCTCGAGGCGACGACGCGCGAGTTCATCAAGGCGGCATCGAAGCGCCCCGAACTCGCGAGCCTGATGACGACGATCAAGTCGTCGTCGCGCCAGCTGCGCGTGGAGGCCGACACCGACAAGGCGGCAGCGCTCGGCGTGCCGATCGCGCAGGTGTACGGCGCACTGCAGACGCTGTTCGGTTCGCTGTATGTGAGCCAGTACACGCTCGACAGCCGCGTGTGGCAGGTGATCCTGCAGGCGGAGCCGCAATACCGCGAGCGCGTGCAGGATCTTCAGAACCTCTACGTGCGCCAGGGCGACGGCAAGATGGTGCCGCTCGCCGGCCTCGTGAAGGTGTCGTACGTGAGCGGCCCGGATCTCGAGACGCGCTTCAACGGCTTTCCGGCTGCGAAGGTGACGGGTGGCGCGGCGTCCGGCTACAGCTCGGGCCAGGCGCTTGCGGCGATGGAGGAGGTGGCGCGTGCCACCTTGCCGGCCGGCTACGCGTTCGAGTGGAGCGGACAGTCATTCGAAGAGAAGAAGGCCGGCAACACGACGGTCGCCGTGTTCGCGTTCGGCATCCTGATGGTGTTCCTGATCCTGGCGGCCCAATACGAATCGTGGTCGCTGCCATTGTCGATCCTGACGGCGATTCCGTTTGCGATCTTCGGTGCGCTCGTCGCGATCTGGCTGCGCGGACTCGAGAACGATGTCTATTTCCAGATCGGCCTCGTCACGCTGGTGGGGCTCGCCGCGAAGAACGCGATCCTGATCGTCGAGTTCGCGGTGGTCAAGCGCAGGGAAGGGATGAGCACGCTTGAAGCGGCCGTCGAAGCAGCGCGGCTGCGGTTGAGGCCGATCGTGATGACGTCGCTGGCGTTCATCCTCGGCGCGGTTCCGCTCGCGATCGCGTATGGCGCGGGGGCGAACTCGCGACATTCGATCGGCACCGGGATCATCGGCGGGATGATCGCGGCGACGACGCTGGCGCTGTTGTTCGTGCCGCTGTTCTTCCATTTGATCGCGTCGACGGCCGACCGCCTCGGCGGCAGGCGCGGCAAGACCGACCGGACCGGCTCCGGCGATGCAAAGCCGGCGGTAGGGCATTCGCCCGCGCGAATCGGCGAAGGAGAGGCGCAATGAAGCGGATCAGCGTGACTCTGGCCGCGTTGTCGATCGCACTGGCCGGCTGTGCGATCGGCCCCGACTACGAGCGTCCCGTCACGGGCGCACCTCAGGTATACCGGCATGCGGAGACGGCTGACGCATTCGTCGACCACGACGGCGCGTGGTGGCTCGGCTTCGGCGATCCGGTGCTCGCTTCGCTCGTCGAGGAGGCGATGCGCAGCAACTACGACGCACGCATCGCGGCGGCACGTATCGAACAGTTCAGCGGCCAGGTGCAGGCGACGCGCGCCGGCCTGTTCCCGAGCGTCGGGGCGTCTTCCGCGGCGAACCGAGAGAAGCGCTCGTTGTTCGCGGGCACGCCGCTCGAGGGCTTCGACGGACCGAACGACCGGTTCCAGGTGCAAGGCGGCGTGAACTGGGAAATCGATCTGTGGGGCAGGATTCGCCGGCAGACCGAAGCGGCGAAGGCGGACCTGTGGGCGGCTGAGTATGCGCGGCGTGGGATCGCGCTGTCGTTGGCGGCGAGCGTCGCGCAAGGCTACTTCACGCTGCGCGGACTCGACGCGCAGCTCGAGATCGCACAGCGGACGCTGGATGCGCGCGGGCATGCGCTCGATATCTTCACACTGCGCCGCGCGCACGGCGTCATCTCGGACATGGAGCTGAGCCAGGCGCAAGACGACTACTTCGCGACGCAAGCGGCGATTCCGCCGTTGCGCGCGAACATTGTCCGGATCGAAAACGCGCTGTCCGTGCTGCTCGGCCGCGAACCAGGGCCGATCGAGCGGGGCAGGGCGATTTCGCTCATGACGCTGCCGCCTCTTGCGGCGGATCCGCCGATCAACCTGTTGAACCGGCGCCCCGACCTGCTGCGGGCGGAACAGGGCGCGGTCGCGGCCAATGCGCTGTTCGGCGCAGCGCAGACGCTCCATCTTCCGTCGCTCAGCCTGTCGGGTTTCATCGGGCAGGCGGCGGGCGGCACCGGTGCGCTCTGGCATGGCGCTTCGCAGATCTGGGGGATTTCGGCCGGCTTGTCGCAGCCGATATTCCAGGGGGGCGCGATTCGCGGCCAGGTGCGCATCGCGGGTTCGCAGCGAGAGCAGGCGCTGCTCGCGTACCAGGGGGCGGTGCTCAAAGCGATTGCAGAAGTCGACGACGCGCTCGTCGGCGCGCAGCAATCGGAGGCGCGCCTGGGCAGCCTGAACAGCCAGAAGGACGCGCTCGCCGTCTACGCAAATCAGGCGAGTGCGCGCTACGAAAGCGGGTACTCGAGCTTTCTCGAAGTGACCAATGCACAGGAGAAGCTGTTCAACGCCCAGCTCGCGGACGTTCAGGGGCGCGTCGATCTCCTGAGCGCGTATGTCGCGCTTTACAAGGCGCTTGGCGGTGGCTGGGCGTCCGTGCCGCGCAACGTGCGGCAGGCGGGCGAGATGTCCGTCATGCCGCCGGAGACGAACGCGGCCGGAAAGCGCGGGTGAACGCATGCAGTCATTCCAGGCATGGGACAGCGGATCATGCCGATCGGCAATTTGACGAACCTGGTCGCCGCCAGGGCAAATCACGTTGGAGATAGTTTGTATGACTGACAGTAGACAGGGGGAAATCGATCAGCTCCACAACGGATCGGTCTCTGCATCGAGGAAATACCCCACGCCGCGCTTCGTGCGCAACAGTGTGGGTTTTGTGGGATCGACTTCCAGTTTTCGTCGCAACCGCAGGATCTGCACGTCGATTGCACGATCATAGATGTCGTCGAAGGCACGTGAGTATTCGAGTAGCTTTTCACGTGAAATGACGCGACGCGGCAAGCTCAGAAAAACGACCAGCATATTGAATTCCACATTGGTTAGTGAAACGATCTTCTGGTCACGCGCGGTGAGGCGGCGCGTATTCAGGTTGAGCGTCCAGCCAGCGAAGCGATAGCCGCGCGGAAGCTTGCCACGCGTGACGGGCGCGTGCGGCGCTTTCGAAAAAAAACGCCGCATGACAGCCCGAATCCGGGCCAGCACTTCGCGCAGCGAAAACGGTTTGGTGATGTAGTCGTCCGCGGCAAGTTCGAGGCCCATCACCCGATCGGCCTCTTCGTTGCGATCGGAAATATAGATGATCGAAATGGCCGATTGTTCGCGCCATTGACGCGCCAGTTCGACGCCGTCACTGTCTGGCAGGTTGGGATCGAGGAGCACGAGGCCGTACGAGCGGGTATCCAACGCAGAGATGGCCTCAGCCGCGCTTGCCGCACCGTCGGCCCGATAGCCGTGTCCAGCGAGATAGTCGATTAACGTGGTTCGCACGGCGTGGTCGCGATCCACCACGAGGATCGTATGCTGCGGTGGCAGGCTCATAGATATTCTCCATAACGGCGTCGCACTGTTGCGATCGTTTCCCTGCCTTGCGAAATCCATGATCGAGACAATCAATCTGCTTGTCCTCGCAAAGCAGTGGCCCAGTTCTTCTTGCACACCAAGGGGTCGAGGCAATTCAATGCCGAATGCAGCCGACGGGCATGGTAGCGAGCCACGCCAGTCGATGATTCGTCCGCTTCCGCACGTCACGTCACAACGTGCCGACTGTGCAGCCATTCCACCATCAACGAACGCTACGTTCCCTCGGTCGGCGCGTTGTCTCGGCATTCAACGCGTCGGCATATCGACGAACGCATACCGCACGCCGTGAGCGTGTCCTGGAAGCGCTCGCTTCGGTTCGCTCATCCCCTCGAGTCTCTGTGCTCGAGTTCAAGCGCTCGGCAAAGGACTCGTTTTTCGGGGCAAGCTCAGTGGTAGTCAGTGCACGCATGATTCCCACGACGGTGGAGACAACCCGCAATATTCGTCGTAGTCCATGACGGAGCACAGGCAATGATCAGGTATTGAAGCTGCATTGAAATATTGTTTAAGCACATGATCGGGCGAATAACGCCATGTGTCATGAAATACGACCAGACAAAAAGTCCCGCTCCGGGTTACGGAGCAGGGGTAATCTAGATCATGGAGCAGACTGCTAATCTGCATGGTCAATCTTAGTTGAGGAACCATTTGACGCTATCGCCCGTTTCCCAATTGAACTCGGAAATTTCATAATTGAATTGTTCCGCAATTAGTAGCGGTGAGCCAATTTTCGACATGGTAAATACATCCGAAAATTGCATCGTTATGGCTGTCGTGCTAGAACGGGCGAATTCGATAGCCATTGGCATCCATCGCGGCGTGGAAGTCGTTATAGGCGGACATATGAATCCGCTCATTGACATGCTGCTGAAACGAAACGTTGTCGTCGCCGTAGACGCGACCGATGTGACTGCTTGCATTGACTTGCTGGGCCCAACCCTTGTCACCCTTTCCCATATTGTTCATGACGACCACGTTCGATGATTGGCGAGACATGCCGCTGACGTCGCCGGTTATGTCGTTCTGGCCATTCGTGTAGGGAGCGATGAATATCTTCCCGTCGAGCCCGCGCGCTTCGGCATATTGCGAAAGCTTTTGATTCTCGGCGTGATTGAGCACGAAGATGACTTTTCCTTCGAGTTGCGCGGCGGTCGGCCAATCTTTCCCGATCACGGTGGTTTGCAGCGGATCGATGTTGCCGATATGGGTACGGAGATCCTTCGGGGTGAAGATCCGTGCGCCGAAAATCCGGTCCAGCAATTCATCGAGGTCCTTCGGCGTTCTTTGCGAGCTTTCCTTCGACCACCCCTGCTTCTTGTCCAGCATCACGGTGATCGGGAAATGCGGGCGATTGGCGTCGCTCCACCTCTTGATGTCGTTCAGGCATGCATCGAGATCGTTCGTGCCGTAACCGTCACCGGTACAGTTGTTGTCGTTGCCGGACTGGAAAATCGTTCCCGGATTGTGTCTGACAAACCAGTGCTTTGCCCATCCGCCCGTGACGGCGTCCCGCTGATCCCAAAAGTCCAGCTCGACGGTACGGGTGCCATGGAAAACCGACGTGAAGGTTGGTGCGTACTTCTTTTCGTAGCAATTGTGACAGGCTACTTGCGCGATCTTGTTCAAAGGGGTATTCCACACGGCGGCATCAATCCAGCGAGCCTGACGATCGTCTGCCATCGCGGCCACGGAAATCAGCATGGCCGCTGCCGATGAGAGAATCCCACACACACGAGTCTTGCGTGACGACATCTCGACTATTCTCCTTGAGCCTGGTTGAGGGACGACTCCGATACAGTGATCTCGACGCGGCGATTCTTCGTCCGTCCCATGGGGGTGCCGTTGTTCGCGACGGGATCGGCGTCGCCTTTTCCTCGAGTGTCGATGCGGTCTCCTGGTACGCCCGTTGCGAGCAGTATCCTGGTCACGTGCCACGCGCGTGCCTCGGAGAGCTCCTTGTTCGATACCAGTGGAGATTTGCCGGCTGGAAGACTGTCTGTGTGGCCGACCACCTTCACGTCCCCCTTCATCATGGCGATCTCCTGTCCGACGGCAGCGATCAGCGGACCAACCCAGGCGTGGACGGTCGCCTCTCCCGGAGGAAACATGTCGTTGAATCGAATGGTGAGCGATGTGCGTCTGGCGTTTTCCTCGAGGCTGACCATTCCGGCGGCGATTTCTCCGTTCAGCCGCTCGCCGAGATGCTGCGCCAGCGCTTCAATCGCAGGTATCGTTTGCTTCGGATAGAGCACATGGGCCAGCTGCTCATAGGCGGCATATCCAGCCCCACCCAACAGGAAGGCACAGAACAGGCCGACGACGATCCGCGAGCGTGCCTTGCGGGTTGCGGTAGGCTGCACCCAGGAGTCGACGTGCCAACGTGGTGGACGAGGCATGCTGCGTAGAGGGAGGCAGTTCGGCAGCATGCTCGAGCCGTTCGTCGCAACGGCGTATTGAACTTGCTCCCGAATGATTTGCAGCGAGTGCGCGCCGTCGGCTTCGAAGCGATAGCGTCCCTTGAAGCCGAGGTCGAGGATATTTTGCACGACTTCTATCAGGTCGAGATTGTCGTGTGGGTCACGCATGATCTCGCTGATGATCCTGTAGACGCCGTCGCCTCCCTGCCTGTCATGCGCGAACACGACAGCCAGACCGTTTGTGCTCCACTCCACCCCGGTGGTCGTGCCCTTGCCCCAATCAGTCCGCATGGCGGCTTCATCAAGGGCTGCGCACAGGCAGTAACGCGCGTGGCGGACGTGATCGGGATGGAGCCGAAGCTCGGCACAGACTCTTCCGAATATCCTGATCTCATGCTCCAGCCATTGACGGCGCTGTGCGACGGCAATACGGTCGAGCACATCGGGCGTATCGGCCAGCGCCTGCAGCAAGGGACGCGCCGCCTCGAATAGCGGGTTGATCGTCTGGGCGCAAACGCTCACCCGTTCTGCAACGGACTGCGATGCCGGGGGGCCGAGCCGGTCTCGGGGATGAAGCGGCGCGAATTTCGGCGTCAAGTGTTCCTCCTGGTTGTTCGGAAGAGGCTCAGGGCAGCGCGCGGGAAGCCGCGTGCATCGGCCGGCCGGCCGGCGGCAATCCCGGTGGCGGGCCGGTGTCGGTCAGATGAAACGTCGGCATCGAACTCGGGCAACTGAATGCGCTCAGCACGTCGCTCGTCAGCGGGTTCGCGACGCTGCCGGTGCCAAAGACGTCAAGTACGGCCCTGCGTTCGTCGAAGTCGAACACGACGCGCGTACGACCGGGGATCGCAGTCTCGACGACATTGCCTTTCCGCAACAGGCGCATCAGCGCCCAAGGCCCATCGGATGCGAGCGTCGACGTATCCGGCCGGATGCGCGGGTTCGCCGTGATCTCCGCGTGAACGCCACCGCGAGGGCCTGGCCATGTAACGGTAAAGGGCGTGACGGGGCCATGTTGATAGCGGGTGCTCTGGCCATCGATATCGATCAGCAGTTCGGTAATCGTCGGATCGAGTTCGGGAATCTGGATGTGCGCTTTCCACATCAGTTGCTTATGGCCAGGGCCGCCGAAGAACACGTCGCGGATCGCCTTTGCACGCTGGAAAGGCTGCAAGTCCGGTCCCTGAACGGGGTCGGTTGCGCCGGGCAATGTTCTATACCGCCAAGGTTTCGCGGAGGTATCGACGAAGGGCGCCAGTGTCTTGGTAAAGAAGTCGTCGATGAGACCACCCTGAGCGAACAGCCGCGTGAAATCGTCGATGCTGACTTCGCGCGTGCTGTCGGGTGCGAATGGATAGCTTCCTTCGATGGCGAGCCGACAACTGTCACCTACCGCTGCTTGCATCTGCGTCGACAGCAACTGACCGATACCGTGATTGACGCCTTGCGAGCCTTGTTGCGCGAGTTGCAGCAATACTTCGCGAAAGGGGGAGGGCATCGTGTTGGCCGTCATCTTGAGTTTTGCCGCGGCGTCGCTTGTCGGTGGCATGCTGTTGTTGCCGATGGCATTCTCGGCAATCGTCAGTGCGGTGTAGTAGTCATTGAGCAAATTCGTGACTTCGTTCAGTCCGGTCGTTCCCGCCGGTGCAGCGAGTTGCGCGGCATTCCGTGCATCCGCACTACCCGTGACGACTTCGCGTAGCGCTGCAAAATGATTGTCGACGAGTTCGCGTTCGATACGTTCGGACGCCGGAATCCCAGGCGGGGTATTCGCCTGCCCGGCGAGTTGCCCGGCAGGCGCAAGCCGCAGCGAGCCATTCGCCACCGCGGCGGGTTGTGTCAGTGTGGTCTCGTAGGCAGCCGCGCGTGCGAGGCGCGCGAGCGGCGAATCCGGCGCGGCGAAGCTGCGCAGCACGTGCAGATTGAAGGCGAGGCTCGCGCCGGCCACCGTGCGGACGTCCCCAAGAAACGCGTCCCATTGGCGTGCGTATTCGATCAAATATTCTCTGCGGATCGCTTCTGTCAGACTGTTGTCCGCATGAGCAGCCGTCTCCGCGATCACTGTCGTTTTTTTTTGCCCCGGCGCTGACGGACCATCCGGATACGAGCGTCCCATCACCCAGGTATCGTCGTCGCGCGCAATCCGCACGAATTCCGGCAGGCGCTTGTCGAACAGATTACGGTATCCGTCGAGTGTGAAGAGGCCCGGTACGCCGCGCGACAGCGGAGCGCCGCTCTCCCGCGTGAAGACGGTACCGGCGTGCGGTCCGACTGCGCGCATCAGCGTGAAATCGTCTGGCGCGTTCTGGGACATCGCAGTTTTTGCGCGCTGATACATCCGATCGGTTGAGTTGCTCTCGTCGAGAAATCCCCGTGCCTGCTGAATCAACGCACTATTGCGGATCAACGGCGACTGTACGACGCGGTCGCCCGAAAAAAGATGCTGGACATGGTCGATCATCGACGCCCGCCCGCCGAATATGGACGCGCCGTCGGCATTCGCCCAGTCGTCGAGAACCCATGTCCTGACGTCGTCGGCATTGAATTTCACCTTGTCGTAGAGCATGAGATACACGCGCAGCGCGTCGTAGGTGCCCGTCGCGTCCTTGCTCGCGACAGACTGCGAAACGACGTCCCCCATTCTGCGCACGATATGCGGCAGCAGCAGGTGATCCTCGAGCGCGTCATAGGTGCGACGACTTTCAGTCGCAACGCCTTTCGCCGTATACAAACCGTAGCCGAAGGCGCCGTCGGGATCCGAAAGGTCGAGCCCAGGGTAGGTCGGCAAATGGCGTGCGTCAGAGAGCGTGTCGGCGATGACCGGAGGCTTGGGGTCCTGATAGAGCGGCTTGACGCGTTCCGAGAGCGCCTGCGCCTTTTGCGCGACAGCAACGAGATAGTCGGTGTTGTGGCCAAAACTGACGCGCAAACCAAACATGAGCCACACGAAGATCAGCACCGCAAGCATGTGTCCAAGCAGGCGAAGGATGCGGAAGCGGAACTCCCAACGCAGGTTCGGGCGTACCAGATGCGCTTCCGGAAGCACGATCTTCGCGAGCAGGTCACGCAGGAAGAAGCTCTCATTGACGGTTTCGCGCGTCGCGCCGACCGTTGCATTCGCTGTTGCCGGGGTGAGTCGCTGTGCGATCGTGTGCCGGTCGACGACCAGTTCGTCGCCTGTCTGCACGGCACTCGTGAAATAGACGCCACGCAGGGCCGTATGGAGCGGGGTGTCGTCATAGCGCGAGTCGAGAAAGACAAGCGAGATCAACTCGGACAGCGGGCCAGCGAGCGCCGCGAATTCCTGCGGCAGCACTGCCAGCTTTCGGCGTCTTTGCGTATCGTGCTCGTCCTGCAGGCGCGTATTGATGCCATCGACCAGACGCTTCACGAGGTGGCCGTGCTCATCCAGGCAGCGCGCGCGGATGTCTTCCTTCGCGATGCGCTCTTCGCCATGGGGGAGCGTAAAGCCCCACGCCTGGCATCGGCCTTCGGCGGTCAGCGGCGCAAAGTAGTCGACAAAGCCGGTCAGCCGGTCCGCCTTCGTGATGACGAGATAAACGGGGAAGTGGATGCCGAGTTCGCGACGCAGGTCCGCAAGGCGCGCGCGCAAATCGGCTGCTTCCGCCAGGCGCCGGCTGCCGTCCCGGCTGGCGAGTACGGTGAGATCGACGGTGAGCAGGACGCCGTTGATGGGCGCGCGCGGCCGATACTTGCGCAACATTCCGAGAACGCCCAGCCATTCGGCCGCGTCTGCACGCGCGCGCACCTTGCCGGTTTCGGTCGAGGGCATGGCCGCCGTCGTTGCCGCGGTGAGTTTCTCCGCTGCGGCAGAGATCGCCTTGACGTCGACCTTGCCGTCGTTCGTCTGGCCATCCTGATTATCGGTCTCGCGTTTGGCCTGGGTGTCGAACGGTGCCGGCACGCCGTGCTCTGACGTACCGTGACGCGTGTAATAGCCTGCCGTGTCGATCAGCACGGCATCATTGGTCAACCACCAGTCCACATTTTGCGTATGGCTATCGGTCGCACGCACGGCCCGCTGCATTTGTTCGGCGAGCGGGAAGGACAGCCCGGCGTTCAGCAGCATGCTCGTTTTGCCGGAGGACCTTGAGCCAAGTGCGATGTACCACGGCAACTCGTAAAGGTAACGCTTGCCCTGGAACAGCCGCCATGGCCCGCGTGCACCGGTGCGCATCGCTTTCAGGCGTGCGAGCGCACCGGACACGATCGGCGCAACTTCTTTCAACCGGTCGGCTGCGGGCGATGGCTCCTTCTTTCCTCCAAACGACAGCACGCGATCGAGGAATTGCCTGTTGGTGCGCATTTCCTGCCAGAGCCGGAACAGCCAATAGCCCGCAAACACGAGCAGCACGATCGCGATTGCAACGCTGCGTGTTTCAACGGACGCGAACGGCTGGATATCACGGAATGCAAGCAGCGGTCCTGCGTGCCAGATCAGCAGGCACAGGAGCGTGATCACCACCGGACTGATCGACAAGCCCGCGAGCCGGAGCAGTACACCGGCGAGCAGCAGCGCGGTCATGAGCACGCGCGCACCGGCGCCCGCGAACGGCTTCAAGCTCCCGAACGCGATAAACGGGCCGGAAAACCAGATTGCCAGCGCGACGGTCAGGAGCGCAAGGAGGGCGAGAAACTGGCGTGATATCAGAAACGAAAGGAATTTCTTCATGTTCGTATGCCGTTTGATCTCTTGATTCCGCTACTGCGCGACGATGATTTCGACACGGCGGTTCTGTGCCCGTCCCATCGCATTGCGGTTGTCGCCGACCGGATCGGCATCGCCCTTGCCGATTGCTTCGAGGCGGCTCGCCGGGACACCCGACGCTTGCAGAATTTGCGCGACCTGAGTCGCACGCTCCATGGAAAGTGCGTCGTTCGAAGCAAACTGAGGGCTTCTGATCGGCACGTTGTCGGTATAGCCGAGCACCGTCACTTTGCCCGCCACCTTGGCGATCTCGCGTGCAATCTTGGCGATTACCGGCGAGATCGCCGCATTGATCGATGCACTCCCTGGCGCAAACATGGCGTCGCCGCGAAGCGTGATTGAACTGCGGTGCGCACTTTCGTCGACACTGACCGTGCCCGCGGCGATCTCTTCCTCGAGTAGCGTCCTGAGCTTGCGCGCCGGCTCCGGCGCTGCATGGGGTGAGGACGTGTTTCGAATGTCGGCGATCTGCCGTTGTACATCGGCGCCGCGGCGCAGCAACTCATACTTGAAGTAGCCGAACAGGCCGAGCGCGACGAGCGACAACAGGACGACAGTGACCCATACCGGAAAATCGACGAACGACGCGCGCCGGCTCTTTGCGTCCGACTGCCAGTGCGGAGAGAGCGCAACCGGGACGGCCTCGCGCTGGGACATGATCTCGTTGTAGAGCCGTTGGCGTACGGCCTCGTGCTTGCGATGACCGCCGGATTCGTAGCGGTAGCGGCCCTCGAACCCCAGGCTGAAAATGCGGTAAATGATCTCGAGCAGGTCGATATGTTCCTGCGGTTCGGCCATCAGCCGGCCGACCAGCAGATAGACCTTGTCGCCTCCATGGCGGTCTTCGTGAAAAATCGTTGCAAGTCCGTGGGTCGCCCACGCCACGCCGGTGTCGCCGCCCTTGCCCCAGGACGTCTGCGACGCAGCTTCGTCCAACGCGGTGCACAGGCAATAGCGTGCGCCCAGCATGTGGTCTCGCCGGATATTGGCATGCGCGCATAGTTGCTGGAAGGTGCGCACCTCCTGTTCGAGCAGGTTGCGCAATTGTTCTACGCCCTCGGGATCGAGCTCGTCGGGAATGTCGGAGAGCGCCCGCAACAGCGGCCGTGCTGCCTCGAGCAACGGGTTGCTGGCGGCGGCTATCGCGGCGAGGCGGTCCGCGGGCGTCTCGCCAGGCGGAATCTCGTGGCGATGCGAGGCCGGTGCCGCAGGGCTCCCCGCTGGCGCCGCTGGAGACGCTGCGTCAGCAGCGAACGGCTGCGCTGGCGCCGATGCGCCCTCGCTGCCGTGCCGTCGTCCCTGCTCATTGAATCGGCTGACTGCTTCGGAAGTCACTGCTCCCCCTGTTAGTGACGAACGGCTCGGGCGACTGACGCTGGCCCGCGCGTGCGATTACCCGCGGATGCCCCACAACTCGAGCTTGAGCGAGGGAAACTCGCCAGCCACGTGCAATGCGAGACTGCCTCGCCGGGCGACTTCTTCCCATAGCGGGCCGACGCGGGACAGTTCGTAGTACACGTATCCCGCGTTGAACGGGATCTGACGGGGCGGTACCGGCAACGCTTGAAGCGCGATGCCGGGCAAGTGGCCGCGTACGAGATCGGGCAGTCGTTCCGACGGCCCGACTTTTGCCTGGGCGGCAAATTGCTGCTGCAGTGTGTCGGGCGGCATCGCCGCGTGGACGGCAAGCACGACCGCCGTAAAGCCCTGCATGTCGGCCGGGTCGACCACGGCATTGCGCATGCCATATCGTTGATCCGTGAGCGCGATGATCTGCGCACTGCGTATGAGTACGGCATTGAGTAGCGCCTGCAGGTCATCGACCAGCGGCCTGAGGCACAGATGCGGCGCTTGATGCTGGTAGGGCGGATGCGACGCAAGGGGCCGGCGCGTGTCGGTCCTCACATAGGTCGAGAGCTCGCCCGCCATGCCGACGAGCAACGCATACAAATCGGCAGGCGAAGTCGATGGCACTCGTCGGAGATGTTGAAGCAGCGGCTCGTAGCGGTTCAGCGTCTGCAGAAGCAGGTAATCCGAGATCTCGGCGGCCGTACCGGCATTGCCGTCGCCTCCGGTCAGACGCTGGGCGAGTGCGTTTGCGCGTAGCCGGGTCAGGTCGTGGATCTTTGCGAGCCAGCCGGTCAGCCGATCGCTTGCACCGTAACCGGACACCGGCGGAACGAGCGTATCGTCGAGTTCGATACTGCCGTCGGCGCGGATCGTCTTCACACGGGCGAGCGCCAGCCCGATCCACGCGTCAGTGAGCTCCTTTTCGGGCACGAGCCTGAGCCGCAGGTTCGACAATTGCACGTCCTTCGGACCCTGTCCGATCGAATTCGTATCACGCAACTCGGTATCGAACACGGCGTACCGGGCGAGCGAATCGGCCCCATTGTCGAACGTGGTTTCCTCGCCGTTGGGCACGCGGATCGGTACCGCAAGATAGATCAGCTGGTCGAGGTGCTCGGGCCGGATCGTCAGTGGCGAAGGTGGGGGCGTGCTGCCGGGCGCATCGAAAGGCGTGCCGTCGGCGAACACGCCGGACGCTGACCTCACGATCACCTTGCCGAGCGCGAGCGCCTCGACTTCCAGCGCGTAATGAATGAAGCCATAGAAGAACGGTGAAAGGGGAGCAGCGCGCTTGTGCGCATAGTGCTCCAGGTAGCGCTCCTGCTGCTGGAACAGCTGTGGGCGCAAAAAGAGTCCTTCACTCCAGACGACTTTGTTGTGCCAGCTCATGTGTGGGTATGCGCGGTAAGCTTCACTGGTTTGTCTTGTCGATGATCTGAATCGCGCTTTCGCCGAGATCGATGGTCAACTTCAGATCTCGCGAGAAGCGGTACCAGGCCTTGTCCGGAACATCCGGCATCGAATAGATCGCGCGCCACGCCGAGTTCGGCAAATCGCGGTAAGCCGCGATCACCCCGAGCGTGCTGGCAGCAGGATCGGCGTTGCGCCGAATACGTTTGCGTTCGCCCGGACGCAACTGGAACTGGTCGCGCTTGATGAGGTCGTCAGCAAGCAAGGTCTTGTCATTCGCCTGCAGCGAGAAAAAATCGATGGCATTGAACGTGCCGTCGGTCCTGAGTTCATAGATGCGGACGACAATCGGCGCGGCGCGCCCCTGATCGTCGGGATTGACATCGGCTGTCGCCCGTATCGTCAGGTCGAGACGGACCGGTACCTTGGCCTTCGGATCGCCACTTGCACATGCGGCGAGAAGCAGTGCGAACGCGGCGGCCGTAGCAGCGGTAATCAATCGCATGAGAAGGGCACGAAGTGAAACAGACGGGACATGCCCGGCGGCGCAAGCCGCGCGCCGGGCACACGGAACGAAACGACGGGAAGCTCAGGCTTCCTTGTTTTCCTTGACGTTGAAGCTGGCTGTCACGGCACCACCGCTGCCGCCCTGTTCGTTCTGCACCATGTACTCCTGCTTGACCTTCGCAAATGAGAGCGACACGGTCTCGCTATCGGATGCGCCGTCCATCGTGACGGACGAGATGATCACGTCGCTCATGGTGATCTTCACATGCTCCAGTGCATTGCCTCCCGCCTTGCGCATCACGAGCACGGCCTGGTCGATGTGTTTGCCGGTCAGGCAGTACTTCATCAGGTTGGGCGACGCACGATCGATGGCGTGGTCGAAACGCAAGTCGGTCACGCTGGCTTTCCCGGCGCCGCCGCCACCGCCGCCGTGCATATTGGCGTGCTGGGACATGCTCCATCTCCAACTGGAGACGTCGATCTCGTTCTTGTGCTTGGCGTCTTTCGATTCGCCTTCGATGCCGTTGATCTTGATGAAGATATCGTTGCTCATGGTTTTCTTCCTTGCTTTGGGTGGAAAGAAGATGCGGCGATCCCATATCGGACGCTGCATCAGGAATTCTTGCGATCAACCAAGGCATGTCGGAGCAATGTGGGTTCGGCGTTGGTCGTACAAGAAAATTCCCTTTGGGGAAGGTCGACGAACACGGAAATGCTGCGGGCTTCGGCTCCAGATCTGCCTTGCGGTGTTTTATTTCTTTTATATATTTATCATGCAGTTATAAGTCAATTTTTTGACTTCATAGGTCGAGATCAATTCATTCATTACTTCGTCAAATGTACCTCCGCGTTGTACGGACCCGGAAAACAACTTCTGAATCGTCGCCAGTCCATAATTCGGATCGAAAAGAGCCAAAGTTCCATATGCGTCGACTGCAATGCCAATGGAGTGACCCGCTCGTTCTTTGAAGATAATTCCCGTCTTGAAGTAAATTCCAACTTCGTAAAAAACGGGGTGCCCACGTCTTTCTATTTCATTTGCGATTACGTCGGCAAAATGCGCCGGGTCAGGGGTAAATTCAAATCCGAGGGTCAAAGAATCCTTGCTCGCGAGTTCCACCAATTCCGTGGATGAAATCGGGCCTCTCTGCTTTCTCGGCAACGCACTAAGAGGGTTGGTGACGTAGTGTCGCTGTTGTCCCGCAAGCTGTTTCAGCAGAGTGCGGTCGCTGATCAATCGAGAAAATGATGCTTCGACTGACGCGTGATGTTTCTTCATGTAAGACAACCAATCGATCGTCAGCGCGAGACACATTCCATCTTGAGCCTCACGCACGCGAGTCTTCCCCAGTACATCGCCTTGCGACCACGGGTGGGCGACGAAATGGCGTTCGAATGAGCGGCCGAATAATGGCATCTAGATTGCTCCGTTACCCAGTTGCAAAAAATTGGCGTATATCTTCATGTCGTGTTGACCTTGCGTTCACGAATTTTCCGAAGACGATTCACATGTCAAATGAACAAATCACTGATTCTGATTCATCGAGTGACCTGGTCTCATTCGGGGAGTTCGCCCGGTGATGCAGCGCTGCATGACGTGTTCTGCCATGCCATGCGATCACACTTTCGCTCAGCATTGATCATTTCTTGAAGCTCCTGAAAGGCGGAGAAATTACCGGGATGCAACTTTTAACTCCGCTGAACCCGTATCGGCGCGTCGAATTTTCATTGGGATCAAGACACGCGCGCGCACTCACCGTCATTAACGTCATAGGCGCATATCAATTCATCAATAACATCGTCAAACACGCCTCCGCGCTGTACGCTCCCCAGGTAGGGTGTTTGAATCATGGCCAACCCAAAATTCGGATCAAAGAGAGCCAGGTTTCCGAACATGTCGACCGCGAAACCAATGGAATGGCCTCCGCCAGGTTTGAGGAAGATTCCTATTTCAAAAAAACCGGGTCTCCCGCAGCTGTCAATTTGCTGTGCGATTACGTCAGCCATGCCTGAAGGGACAAAGCTGAATTTCGGCCCGTGAGTTAATGACTTCCTGCTTGCGAGTTCTACCATCTCGCGATCGTCAACCGGACCACTCGTCGCCGTATTTAAGGGGTTGGTTAGATAGTGCCGCTGCTGCGCCGCAATCTGCTTCAACAGGATTCGGTCGTTAATCAATCGAATGAATGAGGTATCGACTGACACGTGATTTTTGATCATGTACGACAACCACTCGATTGTCAGCATGAAGCACATTCCACCGCGGGCCTCGCGTACGCCGGTTTTCTTTAGAACATCCACCTGCGACCACTGATGAGGGAAGAAATGGCGCTTGAATGACGGAGCGCTTGGAATGCAAAATGGTAGCAACGGCATCTGGAATGCTCCTTGATTTCGATTTGGAAAACTGGCTTGTATTTCCACGCCATGACGTGTCGATTTCTTACATGGATCCGCCATCGACGGTGCGCATGCTCGGCCGACGCATTACTGGTACTAATTCATTGCGTACCTCGGCCGTCTCGATCGGGGGGCTCTACCGATGATGCCGCGCCGCGTAACATGTCCGCGATGCCGGGTGTTCGCACCTTTGATCGATGGATGAACGCCATTGCATCCGGCCACGACAACGGCACACGCATGAAACATCACGCAGCTTCCTTGACCGACGGCAGCTTCGCCACCAGTCGCAATGACACGGTCAGGCCTTCGAGCTGGAAATGCGGACGCAGAAAGAACTTCGCCTGGTAGTAGCCCGGATTGCCCTCGACGTCTTCGACGACGACTTCAGCCGCGGCGAGCGGCCGGCGTGCCTTGGTGTCCTGGGAGGAGTTGGCCGGGTCGGCATCGACATAGTTCATGATCCATTCGTTGAGCCAGCGCTGCATGTCCTCGCGCTCCTTGAACGCGCCGACCTTGTCGCGCACGATGCACTTCAGGTAGTGCGCAAAGCGCGTGCAGGCGAAGAGATACGGCAGGCGCGCCGAGAGGTTGGCGTTCGCGGTGGCGTCGAGATCGTGATATTCAACCGGCTTTTGCAGCGACTGCGCGCCGATGAACGTGGCGTGATCGGTATTTTTGCGGTGAATCAGCGGAATGAAGCCGTTTTTCGCGAGTTCCGCCTCACGTCGGTCCGAGATTGCGATTTCGGTCGGGCACTTCATGTCCACACCGCCGTCGTCGGTCGGAAACGTATGACACGGCAGGTTTTCGACCGTACCACCCGATTCGACGCCACGGATCTGGGAACACCATCCGTACAGCTTGAACGAGCGGTTGATGTTCACGCCCATTGCGAAGGCGGCGTTTGCCCATGCGTAGCGGCGGTGGTCCGAGCCGTTGACGTCTTCCTCGAAGTCGAACTCGTCGACCGGATTGGTTTTCACCCCGTATGGCAGGCGAGCGAGGAAGCGCGGCATGGCCAGACCCACATAGCGGGCGTCATCGGTACCGCGCAGCGAGTTCCACGGCGCGTACTCGAGGTTCTGCGTGAAGATTTTCGTGAGATCGCGCGGATTGGCCAGCTCCTGCCAGGATTCCATCTGCAGCACCGAAGGCGAAGCGCCTGACACGAACGGTGTGTGGGCAGCGGCGGCAATCTTCGCGATCGAGCCAAGCAGATCGACGTCCGGCGGCGTATGGTCGAAGTAGTAGTCGGCGACGAGGCAGCCGTACGGTTCTCCGCCGAGCTGGCCATATTCCTGTTCATAGATTTGCTTGAAGAGCGGACTCTGGTCCCACGCGAGGCCCTTGTAGCGTTTCATCGTCCGTCGCAAATCGTCCTTCGAGATGTCCATGAAGCGGATCTTCAGATGCTCGTCCGTCTCGCTGTTCGAGACCAGATGGTGCAGGCCGCGCCAGGCCGATTCGAGTTTCTGGAAATCGTCGTGGTGAAGAATCAGGTTGATCTGCTCGGAAAGTTTGCGGTCGATCTGCGAGATGATCGCGGCGATGCTCGTATAGGCGTCGTTGCTGATGGTGATCGATTGCTGGAGCGCCTGCTCGGCAAGCGTCCGGACGGCGTGTTCGACCGCTTCACGGGCTTGTTCGGTCTTCGGCTTGAACTCCTGGGACAGGAGTTCCGCGAAGTCCGATTGCGTTTGCATGACCGGCGTGTTCTCCGCTGCTTGTTGTTGCGCCATTGTCTGTCCTCTATGTATGTGCTCGGGTTGTCTCAGCTTGCGGAGTCGGCGCTGTCAGACGCAGTTGCAGCCGAATCGGGAACTTGGGGCTTCGGCGCTGCCGCGAGCGACTTGAGCAGCGCCGGATCCTGCAACAGCCGGCTCACGAGCGCTTCGGCCCCTGACTTGCCATCCATGTAGGTCTGCAGGTTCGCAAGCTGCATGCGTGCCTCGAGCAGTTGACGAAGCGGCGCGACATTGCGCGCGATCGCCGCCGGCGAAAAGTCCTCGATACGCTCGAACGTCACGTCGATCAGCATCTGTCCGTCATCCGTGAGCGTGTTCGGCACCGCGAACGCGACGCGCGGCTGGATGGCCTTCAATCGTTCGTCGAAGTTGTCGATGTCGATGTTCAGGAAGCTCCGCTCGGCCACGGGCGGCAGCGGCTGCGCGGGATTGCCGGAAAGATCTGCAAGCACGCCCATCACGAATGGCAACTCGACCTTCTTCTCCGAGCCGTAGACTTCGACGTCGTACTCGATCTGCACACGCGGCGCCCGATTGCGCGCGATGAATTTCTGCGAACTGCTGGAAGCGGACATGAACGAACTCCTTGTAAGCGTGTGATGAAGCGGCAGCGTTTAGCAGGACTGCTCGACGGATACGGCGCGCACGGCATCGTCTGCCGGCGCCACGCATGTGCTGCGGAACACCAGCGCCGTGGCCGGGAAAGTGCACGGTGGGTCGGCGACGCTGATCTCGATGCGTTCGAGCACTTCTTTCGCCGAGAACGCATCGAGCCACAGTGCGGAGAGACGCGGCAGCACATGCTGCTCGATGAAGCCGATATGGACGCGGGCACCCGTCTCATGAACGAGGCATCGCCCGACGATGTAGTTCACGACTGCCTCGTCGTAGACAAGTGCGATCCGGTGACTTTCGGCCATGCGCCGGACGACGCGATCGAGGTGCAGGCGCACGATGTAAGCAAGCGACGCTTCGCGCAGAGGCTGGTACGGCGCGACGGAAACGCGCCCGAGAAAGGCGGCGGGGAAGACTTTGCGCAGTTCCGGCTCGAGCGCGGCACGGAGGCTATCCGCGTCCGGCGCCGGCGCGTCGTCACCACACAGGCGCGCTGTCAGTTCCGAGCCGACGTTGCTCGTGAGCAGAATCGTCGTATTGCGGAAGTCGATGTATCGGCCATCGCTGTCTTCCATATAACCCTTGTCGAAGACCTGGAAGAACATCTCGTGTACGTCGCGATGCGCTTTCTCGATTTCGTCGAGCAGCACGACCGAGTATGGACGGCGGCGAACCGCTTCGGTGAGCACCCCGCCTTCGCCGTAACCGACATAGCCCGGCGGGGCTCCCTTGAGGCCGGAGACGGTGTGCGACTCCTGGTACTCGCTCATGTTGATCGTGATCAGATTCTGTTCGCCACCGTAGAGTGCTTCGGCGAGCGCGAGCGCGGTTTCGGTCTTGCCGACGCCCGAAGGACCGACGAGCATGAACACGCCAAGCGGTTTCTTCGGATCGGTCAGTCCTGCCCGCGCGGTCTGGACGCGCTCGCTGATTTGCCGCAGTGCTTCGGGCTGGCCGATCACGCGTGCATTGAGCGTCTCCGGCAACACTCGCACGGCGTCCACTTCGTCTGTGACCATGCGGCCGAGCGGGATACCCGTCCAGTTCGAAACGATTTCGGCAACGATTGCCTCGCTGACCTCCGGAAAGACTAGCGGCATATCGCCCTGCAGGCCGGCAAGCATGTCTTCGCGTTCACGCAGTGCGCCGTGTGGAACCGGATTGGTGTCGTCCGCCTCGGCTTCGCCGCGCGCGCTGATCAGCGCCCGTACGGCGGCGACCTGAGCCTGCCAGCGCGCCTCGATGGCGGCCTCGTCGATCTGTGCCTCGGCGACACGTGTGCGTACAGCCATGATTGCCTTGTCGACATCGAGGCCGATGCGCGCTTCCTTCTCTAGCAGATCGAGTTCAGCGCGAGCTGTTTGCAATTGATCGCGCACCCTCTGAAGTTCACGCGGCGGAGCATGCTGCGAAAGCGCGACGTGTGCGCATGCGGTGTCGAGCAGGCTGATCGCCTTGTCCGGCAACTGGCGCGACGGGATGTAGCGGTGCGAAAGCATCACGGATGCCCGAATGGCTTCGTCGAGCACGAAGACGCCATGGTGCTGGGCGAATGTCGGGGCGAGACCTCGCACCATGGCGATCGCGGCAGCTTCTTCCGGCTCCGGTATCTGCAATACCTGAAACCGGCGGATCAGGGCGGGATCTTTCTCGATGTGCCGCTTGTATTCGGACCATGTGGTTGCACCGATCGTGCGAATGGTGCCGCGCGCAAGCGCAGGTTTGAGCAGGTTTGCCGCATCGCCAGTGCCCGCCTGGCCGCCGGCGCCGATCAGCGTGTGTACCTCGTCGACGAACAGGATGACAGGCACGGGTGACGCTGCCGCCGCATCGAGCACGCCTTTGAGCCTCGCTTCAAACTCGCCCTTCATGCTTGCGCCGGCAAGAAGCGCGCCGACGTCGATGCTGATGAGGCGCGCTTCGGCAAGCTTGGGCGGCACCTGGCGATTCGCAATCGCAAGCGCCAGACCTTCGACGACCGCGGTCTTGCCGACGCCTGCCTCACCGGTGAGCAGGGGGTTGTTCTGCCGCCGGCGCAGCAGCACGTCGATCATGGTGCGAACTTCCTGTTCGCGGCCGATAACGGGATCAACTTCACCGGCGAGTGCCCTTGCCGTCATGTCCAGGCAGTACTGTTCGAGCGGAGAGCCCGTCGATCGCGCAGGCATCGCATGGGAAGCCGTGCCGGGAAGCATCGCCTCGAGGCCGGTGTTGTCATACGGGGTCTCGTTTGCTTCCGGCGAGCCGTCTATCCATGGCAGCACCGATTCGCCGAGGTTGGAGACCGGGATCCTGGTGAAGGCGGCGGAGATCGACAGCAGCACACGCCGGAGTTCGGGGGTCGTCACGAGCGCAACGACAAGCCACGCGCCACGCACGCGCCGGTCGTTGAAGCTCAGCGTCGCCAGCACCCACGCTCGCTCGATCGCGGCTTCGACATGATGAGAAAAATCGATGATGGAACTTGCGCCTGCGGGCAACTCGCCAAGCGCGCGTGCGATGTCGCCATCCAGTGCCTTGCGGTCGATGCCGCAATGCCTCAGCATCCGGTGCAAGTCTGAATCAGGTTGCTGCAGCAACTGATGCAGCCAGTGAACAAGCTCGACATAAGGATTGCCGCGCAGCTTGCAGAAAGTCGTGGCCGACTCGGCGCTCCTGAAAAGCGTGGCCCCGAGCTTGCCGAATAGCGCTTGGCGCGAAATCGTCATGCGACATCTCCAGAACTTGTATTCGTACAGCGGCCCTGTGCCATTCGCGGTCGGCGAGTGGAGCAGATCATGTCCACCACGCGGCACATTTGCCCGATCGTGCAGGCGGCTTCACTTCGAACCTCGGTGCAGATCCACACGTGTCGGACCATTCGTACAACTGGTGCGCGTCAATGCAAAGAGACTGTCTGCGCCAGGTTCGCGCGTTCGAATCTCGAGCGCATGTGGCGGTTTGCATCGTGAATCAGTACCAATTCGGTGTAAGCATCGTAAAGCAAAGCGCGAATTTTGAAATAGGAGTTGCGTTACAAATTAAATAAAAATATTTATGAATTAACATTGGTGTTCGTTTTGTAATGGCAATGTTTAAAATTAAACAATTGGATTGCCGTGTTGATGTTTCCGCCGAAAGGCGAACGACGTCTCGCGGCAGGCAACGCCGCTTGTGTATGAACCTGTCGAATGGTGGGCCGGTGTCGCTTTACTCGTATACAGGTCCTGGCCGCGATGCACTGAAGCGAAGCCGGAAATGGATCGACATCGGTCAAATGGGCCGCGTGGGTTGCGGGTCGTGGTCGGCGCCGATCGATCGCATGCTTCAAATGTAATTTCATGTCGATTTGAATTTGTGGACAGGTGGTAACGGGGCGTGTTTAGAATGACATTAAATTGATATTCAGAGATTCGCCGCATGCGTGCCTTTCGATTGCTTCGCGGAAACCCGACATCGATGCGCTCCAAGCCTGGAGCAATTCAAGTCGCGGACTCATCGGTCCGCGATGCAAGCGGCATGCGCGACCGTGCCGCCGATCCCATCACCGAGTTGTCGAAAAGCGAGCTCGACGAAGATTTTCGCGGGAGCAACGCCGTACTCGGTTTGATCGGCGAGCCTGCAAACATCGATTGTGGCGTCGCACGAGATGTGTCCGGTGAAACGAATGCGGCGTCGAACGATCTGATCGCGACGTTGCATGATCAGTACTGTCACGCCCTCGATAACCCTTGGGCGTCGCTCGCCTCTGCGGATTGGGTGCCTCAGGCCACGTCAGCGGTCGAATCAGGCGCCGGACCTGCCGATGTGTCGTCGGGCCCGCCTGCCTCGACGGGTGGATTGGCCGCAATGGAACCGTGGTTCTTCGGTGATGGCCGATTGGAGCAGGCGTTTGGCCCGCTGGTGGAAAGCGAAGTCATGAAGTTGCATGAACCCGACCCGGTGCCGGAGATACTTCGGCTCTTCGCCCCGCCCGGATACGAGGCTGCAGCTTCGCGTCGACTGGCTGCGTTGCCGCCGGAACTCGCGCGCCGCGAGCACCACGCGTGGAGTATCGACAGTCCGCTGCCGATGCGCTTCCCGGTTGCGCCCCGCGCGGACACCGGCGTGGCGGGTGACATAACGATTCATGCCCTGCCGGGCGAAGGAGCAGTCAATGGAGCCGGATAAGGGTAGAGCCGCGGAACTGCGCGGCATGGCACCGCCCCGTCGCGCAAACATGTACCTGCTGCCGACGCTGCTCGATCGCCTGCGCGACGACGCGCCGTCTCGGCAGCATGAAGCACCGGCCGAATACGCGGTCAATCGAGCACAGATGCGCGCGATCGTTCAACGCGATCTGGCGTTTCTGCTCAATACGACGAGCATCGAAGACCTGATCGATCGGGCCCGCTTCCCACAGGCTGCGGCATCGACTGTCAACTTCGGCATGCCGCCCCTGGCCGGCGCCTTCGTTGCGTCGCGTCAATGGACGGAAATCGAGCAAATCATCAGGCGCGCGATCCTCGATTTCGAGCCGCGCCTGAGCCCGGAGGATCTGTCGATCAGCCCGCTGTCGGATGCCGGGGGCAGTGCCCAGTACAACCTGCTTTCATTCGCGGTGCGCGGCATGATCCGCATGGATCCGTACCCAATCGAATTTATCGTGCAGAGTTCGCTCGATCTGGAAACGGGCCAGCTTAGCGTGACCGGTATGCGCGCGGGTTGATCGGACGGAAGCAATCAACGACGACACACCATGGATCCAAGGCTACTCGATTACTACAATCAGGAACTGATCTACATGCGTGAACTCGCCGTGGAGTTCGCGCAGGCGCACCCGAAGATTGCACGCAGGCTTGGCATGCAGGCCGGCGAGGTGGCCGATCCGTACGTCGAGCGCCTGATCGAGTCGTTCTGCTTCATGGCGGCGCGATTGCAGATCAAGCTCGATGCGGAATTCCCTCGCTTCACGGAACGACTGCTCGAGGTCATATACCCGAACTACGTCTCGCCTACGCCCTCGATGGCGGTCGCGCGGCTGTATCCGAGCCGCACCGAAGGCAATCTCGCGCATGGCTTTCGCATCGCACGCGGCACCGTGTTCCGGGCGCGCGTGCCCGACGGAGAGAAGACAGCTTGTCAGTTCCGCAGCAGCCAGGATGTCACGCTCTATCCGCTCGAAATCGTCGAGGCCAGGCTTACCGGAATTCCGCCGGATATTCCGGCGCTCGAGCGGTATGTCCCGCAGGACGTCGTCGTGCGTGGCGCATTGCGCCTGCGGCTTCGTACGACCAATGAAGCGCGGATTGCCGACTTGCAGGGACTGGACCGGCTGCCCGTCTATTTGACGGGTGACGAGCAGGTTGCGTCGCACCTGTTCGAAATGCTGCACACGGCGAGCGTGGCATCGATGACGGGCGCGCCCGGCGCGTTTGCAACTGCGGGCGATCCACCATCCACGGTCTCGTCGGACGCGGTGACGCTCGAAGGCATGGATGTCGACCAAGGCCTGTTGCCGCTCGGCTGGTCGAAATTTCATGGCCACAACTTGCTGCACGAATACTTTGCGTGTCCGAGCCGGTTCTACTTCTTTACGCTGACCGGGCTTGGAGAGGGTTTGAGCCGTATACACGGCCGCGACGTCGAGATTGTCGTGCTGCTTGACCAGGCGACGGATCGGCTTGCCAATCTCGTCGACGCGTCGCGCTTTGCGCTATTCTGCACGCCGGTCATCAATCTGTTTCGGAAGCGTACGGATCAGATCGAACTCTCGGAGAGCGACACGGAGTTCCGTCTCGTGCCGTCTCGCCTTGAGCCTATGGACTACGAAGTGTTTGCTGTCGAGCGGCTGCGCGGCCAGGTTTCCTCCACATCGACCGAACGCGAATTCCGGCCGTTGTACCAGACTTTGAACAACGACGAGGGCAACCATGGTCGGTACTTCTCGGTGCGCCGCGAACGCAGGCTGATATCGGACTCGGCGCGCCGATACGGCACGCGTACGCCGTATATCGGCACGGAGATGTTCGTGTCGCTCGTCGACCAGAACGAAGCGCCGTACGGCGAGGATATTCGTTACCTGTCGGTCGACGCGTGGGTGACCAACCGCGATCTGCCGAACCTCGTGCCGCGTGACGGCATCGCCGATCTCACGGCTGCCGACGACGCGCCGCTCGAAAGCGTCGGCCTGATTCGCGCGCCCAGCTCGCCAAAGGCGCCTTTTGCCGAGCGAGAAATGGCGTGGCGCCTGATCAGGCAACTGAACTTCAATTACTTGCCGCTACATGAGTTCGATCACCGTTCGGGCGGACAAGGACTCCGTGACATGCTGGGTTTGTTCCTGACGAGTGACGACGCTGATCATAAACGTCAGGTCGACAGCCTCCTGGGCGTGCAGACGAGACCCGTGACGTGCAAACTTCCCGTTGCCGGACCGCTCGTGTTCGGACGTGGTATCGAGTGCGAACTCACCGTTGACGAAAACGGCTTCTCCGGAATGAGCCCCTATCTGTTCGGCCTGGTACTTGAACACTATCTGGCGCGTCATGTCTCGATCAATTCCTTCACCCGAACCGAACTGCATTCGATGCAGCGCGGCCGAGTCGCACGTTGGCCGGCGCGCATCGGCACACGCGGGGTCGCATGATGGCACATGCATCGGAAGGGGGCGTCGCCCGAAACGCGGCGTTGTCCGAGGTGTTTCTCCGGCGCCTGCAGGCGGAACCGTGGCGCTACGGCTTCCTGACGCTCCTCCGCCGTATCGGCGCTGATCCGCGGGTGGATCCGATCGGCACGGCACGACGCCCGCAGGCGGAGCCGTTCCGCCTGGGCCAGCAGCCAAGCCTGACGTTCGCGCCGCGTGAGATCGCAAGCGTGGGCGAGACGCGCGGGCGACTGAAAGTGCGCCTCTTCGGGTTGGGAATGCTCGGGCCGAACGGGCCGTTGCCGATCCACGTCACCGAAATTGCGCGTGAGCGCGAGGAGGGCCGGCGGGATCCGACGCTCGTCGCCTTTCTCGACATTTTTCACCATCGCTACCTCACGCTTCTGTATCGCGCGTGGGCGTTGGGGCAATCCGCCGCCGGGCTCGACCGGCCCGAGAGAGAGCGGTTCTCGTTCTATGTAGCGAGCCTGATCGGTCAGGATACGGAAGAGATCCGCCACGGTCATCTGCCCGCGCATGCGCGCTTGTCCGCTTCGGCACATCTTGTACGAGAGGCGCGCAATCCGGACGGGCTTCGCGCGACGCTGGCGCAGTACTTCGGTGTACCGGTCACCATCGAGGAGCACGTGTTTCATTGGATCGCGCTGGCCCCGAGCGATCGCAGCCGGCTTGCCGGCCTTCGGGCACCCTCGACGATTGCGGAAGGGGCCATGCTCGGCGATCAGGTACCCGATCGCCAGCACCGATTCCGCATCATCGTCGGGCCGCTCGATTTCTCGGACTATCTGCGCTTCACGCCACAGGGCGCCTTCTTGCCGCGGCTGGTCGAATGGGTGAGGACCTTTGTCGGCCACGAATTCCAATGGGAGCTGGAATTGCGGATCAAGCCGCAGGGTGCGCCGCCGGCGGTGATCGGGGGGGCACAGCAGCTTGGCTGGTCAGGTTGGCTGGGCCGACCGTCTTCCGATCAACCGATCACGGGCATGCGCTTCGAACCGGATCAACATGCATGTCACGCGTCGCGCGATGGCGATGATCGTGCCAGGCGCGGCGCCTGAAGGTTGGCGATGGGTAACAGCAAAAAGTCGACATCGCAGAGGCAATCGACCGGCAAGGAGCCGCCGGGCACGGTTACCGTTCATGACTGGATGGAACCCATTGGTGGCACGGCCCCGTGCGGTTCGGACCTCGAATACGATCCCGAGTTCGTGGTGCTCTGCACGAAGATCGCGTCGCGTCCGGACGCGCAGTATGGGGACTTCGTAGGCTCGCCGGAGCCGGTGAGCTGGAGCGACGTGGATCGCGATTGCCGGCGGCTCATGATGCGCAGCAAGGATATGCGGTTCGCTGTCATCTTCACGCGTTGCCGTACACGTCTTGCCGCCGCTGCGGGCTTCGCCGAAGGAGTCGGCTTGCTTGCCGCGTGGCTGGCCGCCTTCCCCGACGTGATTCACCCTCAAATGGCGGTCGACTCGGATCGCGAAGCGGCGCTTCAAATACGCATGAACGCGCTGCAGGCGTTGACCGATACGGATGGACTCCTTTCAGATGTGCGGGAGATCGTTCTTGCCACGGCGACTGCGACGCGCCTTCAAGTGCGCGATATCGAGCGGGCGTTCGCGCATCCGCGCCCGAGCGACGCGCTCACGCCTGAATCGGTGACGCAGCAGCTCGACGAACTCCGCGCTCGGCAACCGGCCGTTCTGTCCGGATTCGACAGAGGGCTCGAGAGTCTCGGTTCGATAGATGCGTGGAGTCGAGAACACCTTGGCGCGCATGCTCCCGACCTGTCGCCACTGACCCGATTGCTGCGTCACGTGGTGGACGTGAATGATCGACGTGTCGGCACGCCCGCGCAGCGCATGGTCGATGACTTGCCGTCCGACGATGCGTCGCGATGCGATGCGACGGGCGTACCCGTAGCGTTGCCGGCCGACGACGCGACAGGCCGGGCTGCCGCTGCGCGTGGACTGCGGACCGATACGGAGCCGGCTGATCGCGATGCCGCGCTCGAACGCATTCGCGAGGCCTGCCGGTGGTTCGAGCAGCACGAGCCAAGCAGTCCGGTTCCTGTGTTGCTGCGGCGCGCGGAACAGTTCGTGGGCAAGCGTTATGCCGAGGTGGTCAAGGCCTTGCCCGCGGAATTGCTTGCGCAATGGGAGAGCGAATGGTAACCGCAACGCGAGAACCGTCCTGCCGTCGGCGCTGCGGAAGATTGTGGTTGAAGGCGCGGACGGGGTGCGAGCGCGTCGCGCCGCGACCGAGAGGCAAGCAACACATGTTGGTGTTGACCGGCGATCGAGACCATCTACTGGAGGGGCTGCATTCATGCCGACGTTTTCCAAGAACCGCACCGTCACTGCAAGTGGCCCCGCGTTACCCGTCTCGTCCAGCGGCGCCCCGATGCTGGAACTCAGCAGCATGACGGGTAGTGAGCGCTTGTCGGAAATCTATCACTACGAGCTGGAGTTTCTGACGCCGTCGGATCCGGCGCTGTCGAGCAAGGAGGCGGCCAACCTGGATCTCAAGGCCATGATCGGCAAGGAGTTGACCGTGACCGTGCGGCTCGACGGGATGGGAGCGGCTGCGCCTGGCATGTCGGGGAGCGCGAATGCCGACCACAGCGTACGAGAAATCAGCGGCATCGTCACCGAAGCGGTCTTTGCCGGGCAGTCCAGCCGACAGTGCAGGTATCGATTGACCTTGCGGCCGTGGATCTATTTGACCGACAAACGCTCCGATTTCAGGATTTTTCAGAAGAAGTCGATTATCGAGATCATCGACGAGGTGTTGAGAAAATATACGTATTCCTATGACAAGCGCCTGAGCGCGCAGTATCCGGAGCTGCTTTACCAGGTGCAGTACGGAGAGACAGACTACTCGTTCATCCAGCGATTGATGCAGGAACACGGAATCTACTGGTTTTTCGAACATTCGAAAAAAGTGCATCGAATGGTTCTCGTGGATCAATTGGGCGCACACAAGCCGGTCGACAGCATCGCGTATCGGACGCTCCGGTATTACCCGCCGGGACAAAAGATCGATACGGAGTATATCGACACGTTCGATACGTCTGAAAGCCTCCAATCCGGCTGCTGGACGACAAACGACTTCAATTTCGAGAAGCCTGATGCCCAGCTCGGGGTCGAAAATTCGCTGCAGCGAGACACGGCACATAACCAGTTCGAGCGGTACGAGTGGCCAGGGAACTATGCAGACCCGAAGGCCGGCGAGCGGATTGCAAGGTTGCGGATGGAGGAAATGCTCTCGCTCGGCGCGCGCGCGCGGGGCGGCGGCAACGTGCGCAACGTGGTATGCGGCGCGACGTTCCGGCTAAAGGGCTTTCCGTACGACAGCGCAAATCGTGAATACCTGGTGATCGAGGCGCAGTTCAAGGCCACCGAAGCCGGCGACTCGACCGGCATGGGCGAATACCGCATCGATTGTTCGTTCGTCGTCCAGCCGACGACAACCGTGTACCGTCCGCCGCGTACGGCGCTCAAGCCGCGTACGACAGGTCCGCAGACAGCGATCGTCACCGGGCCGCAGGGGCAGGAAATCTGGACCGATCAGTACGGACGCGTGAAGCTGAAATTCCACTGGGATCGCTCGCCCGTGATTGACCACAATTCGTCATGCTGGGTGCGCGTGTCGTACCCATGGGCAGGAAACGACTACGGGAGTATCAGCATTCCGCGCGTAGGTTCGGAGGTCATTGTCGATTTCGAAAACGGCGACCCGGACCGACCGGTCGTAACGGGCCGCGTCTACAACGCACTCAACATGCCACCGTGGCCGTTGCCCGATAACGCGACGCAGAGCGGGACACTGACACGTTCCACGCAAGGCGGTTACGAAACAGCCAACGCGATTCGGTTCGAAGACAAGAAGGATAGCGAAGAGTTATGGATTCACGCCGAGAAAGACATGCGCGTCGAGGTCGAGAACGACGAGTCGTTGAGCGTGCAGCGTGACCGTACGGTGACGGTCGACGGAATGCAGGTTACGCAGGTCGGGAAGAACTGCACGATCGTCGCGGGCGAACGGCTCGAACTGAAGTCCGGTGATGCGATCTTCATCATGGAAAAGAGCGGCGCCATCACGCTGCGCGGCAAGAAATTGCTGATCGAAGGCACGGGGGCTGTACAGATCAACGGCAAGGACGTCGACATCAACTGAACCGACTGGCTATGGAATTCCGAAACTACACGCCGTTTCCGGCATTGGCATTCGAATCGGCTGCACCTGGCGGCGCGCGGTTTCACACCGTCGTACTTCGACAGACGTTCGCGTTGCGCGACGGCGAACTCGTGCTCAGCGAGACACAAAAGCCGCTGGCCACGACGGATCGCTTCTACGGCGTGAGCGGCCGATCGAGTGTGATCGAGGAAAGCGACCTCGCGCCCTACAAACCGCGGTGCGACGTTGTGGTGTCGGCTGTCGCGTATGCCCCACACGCGTCGCCGACTCCCCGCTTTGGCGCGTCGGTGCGCGTCGTCGCTGCTGGCAGGACTCGCGATCGTGCATCCTCCGGTCTTTTGCTCGACGGTCGCATCAGCGTGACCGGACCTCGGCGCTTTGTGCGAGGGCGAAGCTGGGCGCTTGCCGAACCGGAGCCGATTGTCTCCTTGCCGATCCGCTATGAATATGCATGGGGCGGTCAGTGTCGCATCGATACGGAAGACGAGGCCGCCGCGCGAATCCCGGAGGCGTTTCTTCTGACGGCGGCGCAGCAGCAGGATCATCCGGACAGGGAGAACCCTCCTGCCGCGCATACCGTTTGCGAAGCCAATCCGCTGGGCGTGGGTTACGCGGAACGCTGGTTTATCGATGCCGCGCGACCGGAATACATTCCCGCGCCGCAGATCGAATGGGAAGACGCACGGGTTACCGCGCAAAGCTGGGCTGCCGCGCTCTCGGGAGAGGGGGCCTCCATGCCTGATCCTGCCGGCCTCGGGTTGACCGGGCGGGCATGGTTGCCGCGCCGGAGCCTCGCTGGCACCTTCGATCGGCATTGGCTGGAAGCCGTGCATCCGGAGCTTCCGGAGAACTTCACCTTCGACTACTGGAACGGTGCAAATCGAGCGTTGCAGGCTCCTCTTCTCAAAGGGGATGAAACCATCGTGCTCACGAACCTTTCGCCGCCGGGATCGGCAAGCGCGCTCGTCAACTCACTCGGCGATACGGAATTGCGAGTGCCGTTACCCGGTCATCTGCCAATGGGTTGGTTTTATACCCGTAGTGCCCTCGAATTCGCTGCATTTCGAGTCGACACGGTGCTGATCGACGTGCCGGGGACCGCGGAACCGAACGTCACGCTGGTGTGGCGCGCGACAGTCTGGAACACGAAGAATGCTCAGCGCTTCGAGGCGCGCTATATCGATCGCGGCGAAAAGCTGCGACTGTCCGCGCGGCGCGAGCCGCTGTCCGATGTCATCAACGGGGGCGTCGCATGAGCGCGAAGGACGCCAGGATGACGATGAACGCCGCCGATGAATTCCGGGCCTGTTACAAGATCGGCCACGCCGCCGAGGCGCGTGCGAAAGTGGAACAGCTTGATCAGCGTGGATCGCACCTGACCCATGGTGCACCCCCGAGCGTCGAAGTGATGCCGACGCATTCTTCCGGGCGGGCCATCAAGTCGCGTTGCGCTTCGATTCCGGGCACTGCCGGCAAAGGGAGCAGCCCCAGACTGCGGAGTACTTTTCCATGAGCAATAAGGTTGCGGTTCGGCAATGCGGCACCTTCAAGGCCATCGGCAATACGCCCGACGTTTGCAAGACGCCTATGGGCTGCGCTACGCCGCCCGTGCCGTATCCCGTCATCGCGGATCTCGGCGCGTCGACCGGCGTGACGTCGAATGTCCGCTTTAACGGCAAGCCGGCCTGTGTGCTCGATCGAAGTGTCGTGCCGAACTGCACCGGCGACGAGGCTGGCAGCGCGATGGGCGTCAAATCCGGTACGGTCGGCGGCGAGGTCAAGCCGACACGCGGCAGCGGCACCGTCAAGATAGGCGGCAAGGCGGTCGTGCGCGATGGTGACCCATGCACGATGAACAACGGCAACTGCACCGGCATCTTCTTGACAGTACCTGCGCCGAGTGGCTCGGTAAGCCCGGACGGCAATGTCTCGGGCGACGCCAGTCCGCCGCCCGACCAGGACGTCATGCATCAGGTCGAGGGTTTCACTCGCGGCGCGGACTGCGCGTCGCGCGATGCTGACGAGGGACGGGCTTATTCCGGCACCTGCGCCGCCGAACTGTCACGCGTGCCGCTGGCTACGGAAGGGTGTTCACGGTCACTCGTGGAATCCATCACGACGTCGTATATCGACGCGTGGAAACAGGGTAGCGCCAGTGAGACGCCGGGCGTCGGGGTGGCCGAGTCCGGCAGCATGCCGGCCATCGTTGCCGACAGGTCGAGCGAAGCCTCGAATGTCGCCGCATACGTCAGCGACGTGGCAGAGGTCGCTGCGCAGGCTGATGAGGGCATCGTTGCGATGAGCCAGACGAGTCAGTCTGCGAAGGCGGGAGGTAATGCCATATCCGCCACGGTAGTTGCCGCAAGGCCGGCCGGCGACGGCCTGAAGGTGGTGAAAAAGTAAGCGACAAAAGCTGGAAAGCCACGACTTCAGAGTGTGATGTCGGCATCACGTGGCTACCCATGTCGATCTTCCGTTCACATCCACGTTGCGAGCATGAATGAATCGAATTTTTGAATAAAAAATTACAGAAATATAAATCAGGACTACATAAATTGTAGCGATTCCAAGAGGAAGCCGGTTCGGATATCAAGGGTCGCAAGAAACGGGTTGGCAAGCCACGTGGCAGCCGAGTTTTTTTCATTCCATCAAGCAAGCAGGGCGCGGGAAATGGCTCGGAATTGATCGGCCACGAGTGAGTTTTCGGGGCGGATTTGCCTGTGGGTGGAAATATATGAAAATCAGAAGGTGTTGAATGACTGCATCAATTAAAAATATCGATGGCAATACTTTTACGGTCAGGCCAGGGGAAACTGGATCGCGCGACATCGCCGGGCCTTGCAAGCGGTGGAGCATGGATCGTGCGTCCGTTGGGGCGCCAGTCGCGCTGAAGAAGAGCGCGCTGGCGCTGGCGGCACTGATGAGTTCGTTGGACAGCTACGCTGAGTGCACCATAAACGGAACACCGGTTACTGGCAACATCAGCAATGTCAATGTCGTTTGCAGCGGCACGAATGGGACAGGGTTGGGCCAGGGACCTGGTGGTAGTGCCCCGGCAAATTTTGTCAACGTCACCGTACTGAGCGGAACGGATATCGATGTTACAAATCGGAGCGCGATCAGTCTTTACGACAACGCAACCATCACCATAGGTTCGGGGACGTCCCCAACCGAAAAAACAACACGAGTTCGGACAACAGCCAATGGGACGGGTGGCGGGAACTTCGGGACAGGTTGGAACACGATTGAAGTTAATGCGAACTCCACCATATTCGTTGGCGCAGACGCTGAGCTAATTTCGGCGGGAAGCCAGATCACTAGCGAAGCGATCAACGTGCATGGCGCTGGAAATATCATCGAGAACCATGGCTCAATCATTGGCGGCGCAAGTACCGCAATTTATTTCCAAAACACGGGTGTCACTGGTTCCAGTCCTCGAAACCTGGTCGATAACCATGGCACCATCGAGGCCGTGAGCGCCCTCGGCAGCAGCGGTGCCGCTGTTGGAATCGACTTTACCAACCGATCCGGCGCCACGATCATCGGCAACCTGAACTTTGGCGGTGGCGACGATAACGTCACGCTCGAGGCGGGTTCAAGCATCACGGGTAACCTCACTGGCGGTGGGGGACTCAATACGCTGAATCTTGAGGCGCTCGCGAATTCAAGCGACACCATAATCGGGCAACTCAGCAATTTTCAGGTCCTGAACAAGACAGGCGCGGGGCGATGGATGATGACAGGCTCTATCGCCAACACGGGCAACAATGCACCGTTATCGGTGTACATATTCGATGGCGTATTGGCGCTTGCGGGCAACAACACGAACTTTAACGGCACCGTGACGGTGAATCCCGACGCGAGCTTGAGTGGCGCGGGCTCCAACTTGGAGGCGACACTCGAAGGCCGGGCGCAAAGCCTTCCGCCGCTGGTGACTAACCATGGCAAAGTCGTGTTCAACCAATATTCGCCCAATGTTAGCGAATCGCAGGATGGCACGTATGTGGGTGCAATCACGGGTCATGGGTCTGTCTCCAAGGTTGGCGTGGGCACCACGGTGCTGACGGGCGACCACACTTACACGGGCGGCACGACGATCAGTGCCGGCACGCTGCAGCTCGGCAATGGCGCTGGCACCGGCAACATCGTGGGCGATATCCGCGTCGAAGCGGGCGGCACGCTGGCGGTGGAGCGTGGCGGGGCGTTCACGCTGGGCAATGCGCTGTCGGGCAGCGGGCTGGTCGCGACCGACACGAACGGTCAGCGATTCGACTTTGACACGACCACCGGCGATGCCTTTGCTGGCACCCTGGCGGTGGGCCGCAGCCAGTTCGACCTGAGCGGCGTCAACACCACGGCGCTGACGAGCGCGACTTTGCGTGCGGACACGGGCAGCGTGATCACGGTGGGCGACGGCAACCAGTCGATCGGCGGGCTGACCTTGAATGGCGGCACGATGGTGTTCAATGCCACGCTGCCCGATCAAACGGTGGCCGCCGGCACGATCACGACCGGCGTGCTGGACGCCAGCGGTCTGGGTACCGTGCAGATCAACGTACCGGACCCATACGTGCCGAGTGCACCGGGCACCCCCGATACCGGCAACCTGTTCGAGCAGGACGAGGGGAGTACTGTCGTGAAGCTGGTCGGTGCGCAGCAGACGATGGGCAACGGCGGTGCGCTAGTGCTGCAGGACCAGAACGGCCATGTCATTTCGGACGCGCGGGCGGTCGACATCGCTCAAGGCGGCAACAAGGTCGCGGTGGGCACCTACGACTATCGCCTGACGACGGCACCGGGTGACGGCCTTTTTGTGAACTACGGCCTCACGCAGCTCGACCTGCAGGACGGCCAGATGTTGACGCTGGCCCAGGCGCCAGGCGCCATCGGCGCCGCGGCCGACCTGTCGGCCAGGCTTACCGGCGGCGGCGGCGTGGCCATTGAAGCGGGCACGGGTACCGTTTCGCTATCCAATGCGACGAGCGACTATACCGGCGAGACCACCGTGGCCTCGGGCAGGCTGCGGCTGGATGCGAACAACGCGCTGGGCCAGACCAGCCTGCTGCGCATGGCGGGGGCGGCCACAACCGACCTGAACGGCAGGACGCAGACGATCGGGGCACTGGAGGGGCAGGCCGGTTCGCTGCTGGATATTCACGGGGGCACGCTGCACATCGTCAACGGCGGCACCTCGCAAGGCACGTTGACTGGCGCTGGCCAACTGCACGTGCAAGGCGGGGTGCTGGACGTGCAGGGTGCCAATGCGACGCTTTCGGCCAACGTGGCGATCGACGGCGGGGCGACCGTGCAGCTCGACGACGCGGCGGGGCTGGGCCGCGGCAACATCGTCAACGAGGGCACGCTGGCACTGGACGGGGCGACCGGTATGCTGGTGAACGCACTCAGCGGGGCGGGCGAGGTGAACCTGAGCAACGGCGCCGAAGTGGCGGCGATTGGCGATAACAGCGGCTTCAGCGGTCGGTTCACGACTGCCGCGGGCACCATGCTGACGGTGGTGGAGGCCGCGAACCTGGGCACGGCCGGTGTCGCCAACGACGGCACGCTGACGGTGAACACGGCGACCGACTGGACGCTGGCTAACGCAGTCTCCGGCTCTGGCGACTTCGTCAAGCAGGGCGCCGGCGCGCTGACGCTGACTGGCACCAACACCTACACGGGCGGTACGACAATCATTGGCGGTACGCTGCAACTGGGTAACGGCGGTACGACGGGCAGCATCGTGGGCGATGTTACCAACGATGGCACGCTGGCGTTCAGCCGTTCGGACCGCTTCGCGTTCGATGGCGAGATCTCGGGCGCGGGGCAGGTACGGCAGATCGGCGCGGGCACCACGGTGCTGACGGGCGACCACACCTACACGGGCGGCACGACGATCAGTGCCGGCACGCTGCAGCTCGGCAATGGCGCTGGCACCGGCAACATCGTGGGCGATATCCGCGTGGAAGCGGGCGGCACGCTGGCGGTAAAGCGTGGCGGGGCGTTCACGCTGGGCAATGCGCTGTCGGGCAGCGGGCTGGTCACGACCGACACGAACGGTCAGCGATTCGACTTTGACACGACCACCGGCGATGCCTTTGCTGGCACCCTGGCGGTGGGCCGTAGCCAGTTCGACCTGAGCGGCGTCAACACCACGGCGCTGACGAGCGCGACTTTGCGTGCGGACATGGGCAGCGTGATCACGGTGGGCGACGGCAACCAGTCGATCGGCGGGCTGACGTTGAATGGCGGCACGATGGTGTTCAATGCCACGCTGCCCGATCAAACGGTGACCACCAGCCTGGTCAAGACCGGCGTGCTGGACGCCAGCGGTCTGGGTACCGTGCAGATCAACGTACCGGACCCATACGTGCCGAATGCACCGGGCATCCCCGATACCGCCAACCTGTTCGAGCAGGATGACGCGAACATCCTGGTGAAGCTGGTCGATGCGCGGCAGACGATGGGCAGCGGCGGTGCGCTAGTGCTGCAGGACCAGAACGGCCATGTCATTTCGGACGCGCGGGCGGTCGACATCGCCCAGGGCGGCAGCAAGGTCGCAGTGGCCACCTACGACTATCGCCTGACCACGGCGCCGGACGATGGCCTGTACGTGAACTACGGCCTCACGCAGCTCGACCTGCAGGACGGCCAGATGTTGACGCTGGCCCAGGCGCCAGGCGCTGCCGGCGCCGCGGCCGACCTGTCGGCCAGGCTTACCGGCGGCGGCGGCGTGGCCATTGAAGCGGGCACGGGTACCGTTTCGCTATCCAATGCGCGGAGCGACTATACCGGCGAGACCACCGTGGCCTCGGGCAGGCTGCGGCTGGATGCGAACAACGCGCTGGGCCAGACCAGCCTGCTGCGCATGGCGGGGGTGGCCACAACCGACCTGAACGGCAGGACGCAGACGATCGGGGCACTGGAGGGGCAGGCCGGTTCGCTGCTGGATATTCACGGGGGCACGCTGCACATCGTCAACGGCGGCACCTCGCAAGGCACGTTGACTGGCGCTGGCCAACTGCACGTGCAAGGCGGGGTGCTGGACGTGCAGGGTGCCAATGCGACGCTTTCGGCCAACGTAGCGATCGACAGCGGGGCGACCGTGCAGCTCGACGACGCGGCGGGGCTGGGCCGCGGCAACATCGTCAACGAGGGCACGCTGGCACTGGACGGGGCGACCGGTATGCTGGTGAACGCGCTCAGCGGGGCGGGCGAGGTGAACCTGAGCAACGGCGCCGAAGTGGCGGCGATTGGCGATAACAGCGGCTTCAGCGGTCGGTTCACGACTGCCGCGGGCACCATGCTGACGGTGGTGGAGGCCGCGAACCTGGGCACGGCCGGTGTCGCCAACGACGGCACGCTGACGGTGAACACGGCGACCGACTGGACGCTGGCCAACGCAGTCTCCGGCTCTGGCGACTTCGTCAAGCAGGGCACTGGCGCGCTGACCGCGGGTGGCGCGCTCACATATACCGGCCGAACCGCGGTGAACGCGGGCACATTGATCGTCGGCGACGCGCAGACACCGGACATCACCCTGGGCGGGGCAGGCGCGGAGGAGGTCACGGTTGCCCAAGGCGGCACGCTTGCGGGTCTGGGCACGGTCAGCGGTCGCGTGGTGAACGCGGGCACGGTCAGCGCGCTGAACGCCTTGCGGGATCGCGGCGCGGATCCGGTCGGCATCTTCACGCTGGCTGGAGGCCTGGTCAATCGCGGCACGGTGAACCTCGCAGGCGGCAGCACGGGCAACACGCTGGTGATCCAGGGCGACTACGTCGGCGAGAACGGTACGGTCGTGCTGGGCACGGCGCACGGCGCTGACGATTCTGCGACAGACAGGCTGGTGATCGATGGCGGCCATGCGTCGGGCACCACCGGCTTGGTCTTCAAACGCGCTGGCGGCGACGGCGCGCAGACAGATGTCGGCATTCAGGTGGTGCAGACCTCGAACGGCGGCACGACCGACATGGGCGCATTCGCGCTGCATGAAGCGTCCGACGGTTACCGTCGGGGCTTCGCCACGGTGTCTACGGGGGGCTACGACTATATGCTCAAACGCAGCGGCAATGCCGGCAACGAACACGACTGGTACCTGGTCAGCCTGCCGTCGCCAGCTCCAACGGCACTGCAGGCGCCTGAGCCCGATGCGTATCAGGGCAATGCGCTGGCCGCGATGATGATGTCGGTGCATACACTGCGTCAACGCCAGGGTCAGGCGCCCGGTACGACGGTTTCGGACGCCGCGGACGGCATTGACGGCGCGGCATGGGTGCGCGTCGCGGGGCAAACCTCGTCGCTGACCGGCGACGGTCGTGACGTGAGTGCCAATGAACGCATATTCCATGCAGGCGCGGATGTCTTGCGTTTCAGCGACGGCGGCAAAGGCAGTGTGCGTGTCGGGGTAATGGGCATGTACGCCAGCAACACGAACTGGTCGACCCGTCAGTTGTGGAATCCGCTTGCGGGCAGCTACGCGTCGGCAACGGCCCGCGGCAGCGTGTCCGGCTACAACGGTGGCCTGTACGCCACGTGGTACGGCGACCGGGACATCCTGTCGGGGCCGTATTTGGACGCGTGGCTGACATACGGGACGTACAGCAATAGCGTGGGCGGGAGCCTCGCGACGGATTCGTATCGCTCGCAGACGGTAACGGGGTCGCTCGAGACCGGCTATTCGTTCAGGATCTACGACGGGCACGATGCAAGGGTCTACGTCGAACCGCAGGCACAGCTTGTGTATTCGCATTACCGCGCAGGTGAGCACGGCGCGCCGGCGGGACTGATCGGCGCGCAGATCAATAACGGCGTGCTGACGCGCCTGGGCGCTCGGTTGCATGGCTCGACGTCCCGGGGCACCGGCCGTGAGATGCGCCCGTTCGCGGAGATGAATTGGTGGCACGGGCCCGCAACGCCTTCCGTGAACGTGGATGGAAATGTATTCAGCCAGGGGCTGCCGCGCAACCGGATGGAAGTCAAAACCGGCATGCAAGGGCAGGGCACGAAGAATCTGTCGGTGTCGGCAGCGGTGGGCATCCAGACGGACCTGGGTGACTACGCGGCGGTCCAGGGCCAGTTGAATGTCAAGTACAGCTGGCAGTGAGCCGGGCGGCGATGCTCCCGCGTTTCCGCAAGGACCGCCCGACGTATGCCGCCGGCGACCAGCGTTCCGAAATAAAGCACTTCCCATCGAATTTCGGAAAATTCCCACTGCCTGACCACGTCCCCGCTTGCACAATCGTCAGCAAGCATTCTGGCGCACGCGCGTGGCATCGCCATCGCCGGGATACCGAAGATGCGGGATCAGGCAGGTGCAAGCATGAATATTGAGCAGATGAATTCAGGGTCGCTCCCGACGGGTAGCACGGATGGCGATGCGAACAGGCGCGGGACTGACCTTGTGAGGCCGGCAGGGAAGTCGAAATCGAAGATCGCGTCGCTGGCGGTGCTCGATGCGCTGAGGCCCGAGGAATGGGGGCGCATCCGTGCCTGCCTGCAGGAGGCAGAAGGTGGCCGGCCAGGGATGTCGCGCGGAAGGCCGCGCACGGACGCGCGCGCCGTGCTCGGCGGCGTGCTTTATGTGTTGCAAACCGGCTGTCCGTGGCCCCAGATGCCCGCCGATTACCCGCCGTACCAGACCTGTCACCGACGTTTCAAGCGATGGCGCGACTCAGGCGTGCTCGAACAGGCGCTGGCGATGCTGTATCGGGGAATGCATCACCACTTGCTGGCTGAAATCCGGCACCGCAAGAAGGTTCGGCGGCCGCGGCCAGAGACATGCGCCGCCGTCTCCCCGCCCGCGGTTCCAGAATACGTCTGAACATTGGCGTATTGCCCGCGGCCGATGTGCCGGGCAACGCGCGCTCGGCTATCATTTCTGACAGCGGCATTGCTCGCGCAATGCCGGACACCACGTGTGCGTCCCCGGCCCGCTTCCCGATCGTCTCAAACGTTTTTTCGACGCCATGTCTTACCGTCTCCGGTGGTGCGCTGCCCTGCTTTTCATGGTGCTGTCGACGTCGATCGGCGGCCGTGCCGTGCTGGCGTCGGAGGGCGCCGTTCCGGCCGTAGTCGACATCAAGGTGCCCGTCACGCTGTCGCCCGATCAGAAGGCGTGGCTCGCGGCCCGCGGTGGCAGGATCAAGGTGGGCATCGTGTCGCACGGTCTCGAGCCGTTCGATATCGTCGATTCGCAGGGTCGTCATGACGGGATCAGCGCGTCGTATCTGAACATCGTTGAAAGGGCAACCGGCACGAGCATCGACATCGTCCAGTACGGCAGCGAGTCCGAGCTCAGGGACGCCGTGCGCCAGCACAAGGTCGATATCGGTGCGAGCATGCAACAGCATGGCGCCGATCCCGGTTTCGTCTACAGCGCACCGTATTTCACGAATCAGACCGTCGTCGCGAGCCGGCAAAAGGATTCGCTCTACGTGCCGGAGCGTGGTAGGGAAGACGAACGTGTGCTGGCATATGTACCGGACCTGATGCCCGCGGAGGAGGTGCGGCGCCTGTATCCCGAGATGACGGTCAAGCCGTTTCCGACGATGGAGAGCGCGCTCAATGCCGTCGCGTTCGGTCAGGCGGAGAGCTTCGTCGGTAATGCGACTGCCATCAACTATCTGATCGAGCAGCTCCAGCTCCTGAACGTCAGGATCACCGATTTCGCGCGATTCGACGCAGACGACTTCCGCTTTGCCGCGACCGCGCGGAACCGGGTCGTGATCGGCATGATCGACCAGATACTCGCGGCGATCCCCGCGAGTCGGAAGATGGCGATCCAGGTGAGATGGAGCGCCATCTCCAATCACTACGGAATCTACAACCTGACGCTGACGGACGAAGAGCGGAACTGGGTGGCAGCGCACCCGGTGGTGCGCTATGCGGTGCCGCGCGATTCGCCGCCGTTCGTGTTCAGGACGTCCGACGGCGGAGCGGCAGGGCTTGCGGTCGATCTGCTGAAGGACATCGGCGAACTCACAGGGCTGACGTTCGAGCCGGTGTTCGATCCGGCCGGCCTGAAGAGCGCCGAATTGCGGCTTGCCGTGCCGCGCTCGGACGCGGACATGGGCGGCTGGAAGTCGTCGGCGCCGTACGCGATGTCGCCGTGGGTGATCGTGACGCGCGTGGATACGGAGCGTGCAAACGGGCTCGCCTCGCTCGATGGTCAACGGGTCGCGCTGGATACAGGCAATCCCGCCGCCGCAGAACTGGCGCGATTCGCGCCAAAGGTGCGCATCGTTGTCGCGGCCGATGTGTGGGCGGCCATGAGCGACGTGGCGGAGGGCCGCGCGACTGCGACCATTCAGAACATCGAAACCGCGAGCTACGTGATTCGCCAGAAGTATCGCGATCGGCTCGTGATCAGCCCGACCAACGGCGGCACGAATTTTCCGATCGGTTTCGCGGTACGTGATACGGCCGCGCCGCTGCTCACGCTTCTCGACAAGGGCGCTGCGCGCAACTCGCCGCTGCGCATGAACACGCTCAGGCAGAAATGGCAATCGGAGGGACTTCCTGAATCGATCTGGAGCGCTCGATTGCGCTACCTGCGTGTCGCATTGCTCGTGATGGTGTTGCTGGGCGCGGGGAGTATCGCCTGGATCTACATCCTGCGCAGGCAGATTCGCGCGCGCAGGCTGGCGGAGTCGAACCTGGAGGAGCAATTGGCGTTTCAGGTCAACCTGTTCGCTAGCCTGCCGTTGCCGTTCTGCGTGATCGACAAGGACGGCCGCTTCCTGGAATGCAACGAAGCACTTGCGCGCGCTTACGACCGGACCCGCGATGCGTTGATCGGCCGCCGGATGTTGGAACAGGGCGTGTGCGCCGCCGATGATCTTGCCTGGATCGACGAGCGCCGCAGCCAGGTGATGCGCACCGGACGGCCCGTATTCGAGGATCGCTCGTGGCGACCGCTCGGGCGGAGCATGGATGCCTACTTCTGGTTTGCGCCGCTTCATGACCGCGCGGGCGCGGTTGTCGGCACGATGGGCGGCTGGATCGACATGACGCAGCGCGCGGAGCTGGAGCGCGCGATGCAGCAGGCCAAGGACCGGGCGGAAGAGGCAAGCCTGGCGAAATCGACGTTCCTCGCAACGGTCAGTCACGAAATTCGTACACCGATGAATGCCGTCCTGGGTGTGCTTGAATTGCTGAAGCAGTCGCCAGCCTCCGTCGATTCGCAGCGCGAATCGATCGAGGCGGCCTACGAATCGGCAAGTGGCCTGCTGACGTTGATCGACGACATTCTCGACCTGTCGAAGATCGAGGCGGGCAAGGTCGAGCTAGCCGCGGAGCCGTGCAATGTCGAAGCGGCGCTCCGCGGCATGGCGCGGATATTCGACGGGCCCGCACGCCAGAAGAACGTCGAATTCGCAGTCAATATCGACAATCCGGAGCAACTCGGTGCGGTGGTCGACGCGCATCGATTCAGGCAGGTGGTCGGCAACCTGTTGTCGAACGCGGTGAAGTTTACCGAGAAGGGACGCATCGCGTTGCGCGCGAGCATCACGCGAACCGGTGAGAGCCGGGTTCGTATCGACGTGACCGTGTCCGATACGGGAATCGGCATGACGGGTACGCAGCAAGCGCACCTGTTCGAGCCGTTCGTCCAGGCGGATCAATCGATCGGCATCCGATTCGGCGGCACCGGCCTCGGGCTGTCGATCTGCCGGTCGCTCGTCGACATGATGGGCGGCACGATCGAAGTCACGAGCGCGGCCGGCATCGGAACCACGGTGCGTTTGGCATTCGATGCACCGGCTGCGGTGGGGGGCGGCGTTACGCAACAGATCGACACCGTACCGCCGAACGCGTTTCTCGGCCATACGGCACTCATCGTCGACGATCATCCCGCCAATCGCCTGGTGCTGTGCCGGCAACTCGAATACCTGGGCTTTCGGGTCGAAGCGGCAGCGGACGGCGCGAGCGCGCTCGACGCGTGGTGGCGAGGATCCTTCGACGTGGTGGTCACCGATTGCCTGATGCCGGAGATGTCGGGCTATGAGCTGACGCAGCGTCTGCGTGCCGAAGAGGCGCGAAGCGGCATCGCCAGGACGCCGATCGTCGGCTATACCGCGAACATCCAACGCGACATGCTGGCTCACGCACGCAGCGCTGGCATGGACATGTGCCTGATGAAGCCGCTCGGCCTGACTGCGCTGGCCGCAAGGCTCGCCGCGCTCGGGCTGGAACAAGGCGAAGGCGCCGATGGCCGCGACGGAGCGGCGAGCCGGGCCGAAGCGACAGGGCTGATCGACATGGCCGTCGTCGACGGCATTTCGGCGGGTGATGCCGCGCACGAAAGCAAGCTTCTCGGGACCATCCTGGATGCGAACCGCGCCGATCTCGAACGCTTGCGGGGCGCCATCGAGCAAGGCGATCGTGCCGCGTTCGTGTCGATCGTCCACCATATGCGCAGTGCCATCCACCTGATCGGCGCACGTGCCGCGGTCCACGCTTGCAATGTCGCGGAAGCCGGTGTGCAGGACGGCGGCGACGTTCCGCTCGCGACGCTCGGTCAGCCGGTGTTCGAGCACATCGAGGCGCTCGATCGCGAACTCGTCACGCTGTGCTCGGGCTACGTTCGTTCGGTGTGAAAGGTCGCGGCACGTGCGATGGCACGGGTGCGGCCGCACGACGAGGCGCGCGGTGCGCGGCCACCGGCGTCAGAGCAGATCGTTCGCTTTCGCGAAAAGCGCGAGGTCGACGACGTTCGTGATCCCGAGCTTCGTCAGGATACTGTTCTTGTGCGTGCTGACGGTCTTGTTGCTGATCGAGAGTGCATCTCCGATCTGCTTGTTGCTCCAGCCTCGCGCGAGGTACGTCAGGATGCAGACTTCGCGTTCGCTCAACAGGGAGATCGGGCCTTCGGCCGTGGCGGTGGACTTGATCGCGGGGAAGCAGTTGTAGCCGGAAAGCGTGGCCCTCACCGCGTTCAGGATCTGCGGGATGTCCTCGCATTTCTCGACGTAGCCGTTTGCGCCTGCCGCCTGGCAGCGCGTCGCGAATCGGGCGGCCTTTTGCGACGACACGACGAGAATTTTCACGTCGCTGTCCGCGTGCCGGATGGTCTCGATCAGGTTCAGGCCATCCAGCTCCGGCAGATCGAGATCGACGAGCAGCAGATCGGGCTTCAGCTCGCGATAGCGCTTCAGCGCAAGCTTGCCCGTCTCGGCGGTGCCGACGACCTTGAGCAGCGGATCACGCTCGAGGATGATCGTCAGCGCGAGAACCATGGCGGGATGATCGTCGATCAGCAGGACGCGGCTCACCGACGCGGGACCCGATCCGGAGTGATGCGCATAGTGCGTCATAAGGGCGAGCGGGAGCGGCCGGAGTGGCGCTCATCAAAAAACATTATTTTATCGCGATATGGCGTGCGGCGGCGGATCTGCATCGCGTGTTTTCGCAGCGTTGCGTGACGTCATCGGCACACGTGTCGCATCTTCCGAACGACTGCGATCGATCGGTCTCCGTTCGATCCGGACGGAGCCGCGCACGCGTGCGTCGCCTGCATCGACATGCCACGCATATTCCGAATTTTCCGACTCCGTTTGTTATTTTTCCATCGTTCCGCCGGCGCGTGCATCGCGACAATTCGCTTTGTCTAAACGTGGAATTGAAGGGCAACCAATGAAGTACATCCGGACAGCGATGCTGTTTTCCGTCAGCGCCGCTTTTGCGGCTTCGGCACATGCGGCAGGGACGCTTGGCCTGGGCGTCAACGTCTCACCCAAATACGAAGGCGGATCGGAATATCGCGTCTTGCCGCTGCCGATCCTGAAATACGAAAAGGGCTACTTCTTCGTGAACGACCTCTCGACCGGCGTGCGCTTCCCGTTGGGTGCCGGTTTTTCGACGGGCCTGATGGCGACGGTCGCCTTCGGCCGCGACGAGGGCGATGGGGATCGGCTGGCCGGGACCGACGACATCTCGACCACGGCGCTGCTGGGCGGATTCGTCGACTGGCAGCATGGCCCGTGGTCGGCGTCGGTCAAGGTATTGCAGGCGACGCACAGCGGCTATGGACTGACGGTGCGCGCGGGAGGTGCCTACACGGCGGCCCTTACGCAGAAGGACGTGTTGCGTGTCGGAATCGGTACGACATGGGGCAACAACGGTCATATGAATACCTACTTCGGTGTGACGGACGCAGAGGCGATGCGCAGCAACGGCAACCTGACACCGTACTCCATATCGCACGGCTTCAAGAGCGTCGAAGCAAACGTGGCGTGGATCCGCCATCTGAACAAGAACTGGAGCACCGTCGCCTCCGTGGGCGTCAAGTCGCTCGTGGGCGATGCCGCGGACAGCCCGATCGTCGAAAAGCGGACTGCGGTGTTGTCCACGGTCGGGGTCACATACAGGTTCTAGAGCCGTGCGATGAACGTCGCGCCGCACATTCCGACTCGTCTTCATGAAATCTCTTCCGTCGAGCGATGCGGGCCGGTTCGCTCGACGGGATCGAACGGCGATCGATCGACCGTGCATCGAACGAACCACGCTGGCACGCCCAGAGGCGCGCGACGGGATCGCGCATCCCGGTATCGCAGCGAGCATCAACCGCTTCCTGAACAGGACTAATGCGGATGCCGAAATAAAATTACGAGGTGTTGGAAAAACGAAAAGCTTTGCGAAGGTGTGGGCGAAGATCGACAGGCAAGCGTGATTTCGCCATCGTGAATCCCGAAAACTTGCAATGCGTTTGCTCAACTCGACTGTTCGGAACTGATCGATGAATCAACTGGTTGATACCGTCAACGGGATTGTCTGGAGTCCCGCGCTCATCTTCCTCTGCCTCGCGGCGGGACTTTATTTCTCCGTGCGCACGCGCTTTGCGCAAGTTCGCCACTTCGTCGAGATGTTGCGCCTGATGCGTGCCGGCAAGGCATCCGATGCGGGCATTTCGTCGTTCCAGGCGCTGGCCTTGTCGTTGTCCGGACGCGTCGGCACCGGCAACATCGCGGGTGTCGCAACTGCAATCACGTTCGGCGGGCCGGGCGCGCTGCTGTGGATGTGGGTGGTCGCGTTTTTCGGTGCAAGCACCGCGTTCGTCGAATCGACGCTGTCGCAGATCTACAAGGAGCGTCGCGACGGCCAGTACCGCGGGGGCCCTGCGTACTATATCGAGCGCGGGCTCGGGATGCGCTGGTACGCGGCGATCTTCGCGATCGCGACCGTGATTGCGTGCGGCCTCCTCCTGCCGGGCGTTCAGGCGAACGGCATCTCGGCGGCAGTCGAGAATTCGTTTGGCATCGCGAAGCCTGTCACGGGCGCCATCATCGTGCTGCTGCTCGGCCTCATCATCTTCGGCGGCGTGAAGCGCATCGCGCGTATCGCGGAGATCGTCGTTCCCTTCATGGCGCTCGGCTATATCCTGATCGCGGGCGTCGTGATCGCACTGAATATCCAGCAATTGCCTGGCGTGATCGCGCTCGTGTTCAAGAGTGCGTTGGGACTGGAAGCCGGCTTCGGCGCGGTGCTCGGCCTTGCCGTCCAGTGGGGCGTGAAGCGCGGCGTGTATTCGAACGAAGCAGGCCAGGGAACAGGGCCGCACGCGTCCGCGGCGGCGGAGGTCAAGCACCCCGCGCAACAGGGGCTCGTGCAGGCGTTCTCGGTGTATGTCGACACGCTGTTCCTGTGCACGGCGACCGGCTTCATGATCCTGTTGAGCGGCGCGTACAACGTTGTTGCACCGACGGGCGACAAGCTGTTCTCCGGTGCCGCCGGTATCGAGGCGGGGCCGGGCTACACGCAGCTCGCGATCGAATCGGCCCTGCCTGGATTCGGTGCGGCGTTCGTGGCGCTCGCGCTGTTCTTCTTCGCATTCACGACGATCCTGGCGTATTACTACATCGCGGAAACCAACGTGGCCTATCTCAGCCGCGGGCGCAGCGCTGCCGCCTGGACGTTCCTGTTGCGCGGCGGGATTCTGGTGGCGACGCTTTACGGCGCGGTCAAGAGCGCAAGCGTCGCCTGGGGGCTCGGCGATATCGGTGTGGGGCTGATGGCGTGGCTCAATCTCGTCGCGATCTTCCTGCTGCAGAAACCCGCGCTCAGTGCGCTGCGCGATTTCGAGGCGCAAAAGCGCGCCGGAAAGCCGCTGACCTACAACCCGGTCGCACTTGGCGTGACCAATGCCACTTTCTGGGAGGGGCGCGATAGCCGGCCCGCGGAAGCGGAGATGAACCCGGCCGGTGCCGTCGCTCGCGAACGGCAATCTTAGCGAAGCCTGAAGGCGATCCGTGCGCGGCGTGCTGTTCGACCAGGCGGTTTCAGTCGACGACGCGACCGCGCCTCGACGCCGCCATGCGTTCGACATTCAACACCACGGGCGGCAGGGGAGCGGCGTTGCCCGTCGACCCGTGCCGCCGATTCGATCAGTTTGCTGGAGAACCAACATGATGCTTGTCGAACTCGCGCCCCTCATTGACCGCCTCAATGCGTATACGAGGCGAGCGCTGGGGAACGGCATCGGGCTATGCGTCGCGTACGGACACTACGAAGTTACCGTCGAACATCTGCTTGTCAAGCTGCTCGACGACGATCAGGCCGACATCCCGATGTTGCTGCACCGGCGGAACGTGGACGCAGCGCTCGTCAGACATGCGATCGGCCGATCGATCGAAACCAGGCGCGCCGGCAACGGTGGTCAGCCGGCGTTCTCGCCGCTGCTGTTCGATCTGTTGCAGGACGCGTGGCTGATCGCGTCGATCAACCTGAAGGAGTCGAATATCCGCTCAGGGGCCATCCTGCTTGCGCTTGTGGCACGCCCGAACTATTACTCGCTCGGCAACTACGCACCCACACTCGGCAGGCTCGATCGCAAGCTTATGCGCAGCGAGTTCCAGCAGATTTGCGACGTGTCGATCGAGGCTCGCGTGCATGCGCGGGCACCTTCGCTACAAGCTCAGCCTGCGCGATCTGGTTGAGATGATGGCCGAGCGGGGATTGTCGCTGTCGACCACGACGATCATGCGTTGGGTGAGGCGTTTTACACCGCAGCGGGAAGAATCGACGACGTCCAATGCTTCACTCGGCCCATCGATGATGATATCCGCTTTGTCTGGATCAACTCGATTCGCTTGGCCAGCGATTTCTTGAAGGAACAGTCGATTTTTCAGAGCCGACTATTTCACGTTTATGAAACAGTTTGAAGTGGGATGTCATGTGATTGGATTGATTAGGATGGAAGAGAGGCCAAACATGGAATCCGCACGACAGCGATCGTGGCCTGCATGGCCACGCAAGGTTGTGCCGCTCAGCAAGCGGTGGCCTGCACGCTCGGCAATTGGCCTCGTCGCATTGATGATCGGTGGCGTTGCGTCTGCGCAGCAGCCGATCTTTTATCCGGCAAAGGAGCAGAGTGCGCAAAAGCAGCAGACCGATACGGCTGAATGCCAGGTCTGGGCAAAGCAGACTACTGGCGTCGACCCGGTCGCCCTCGCGCAACGCTCGGCATCTCCGCCTGCTCCCCAGCCGCCGCAGGGTGGCCCCGTGGCGGGCGCGGCAGGCGGAGCGGCCATTGGGGCCGCGATTGGCGCAATCGCCGGCGATGCGGGTAAAGGGGCGGCAATCGGTGCTGTCACGGGTACCGCCGGCGGCGGCATGCGCCGGCTTCGTCGGGAGGAGGCCGCCGCACAGCAGCAGCAGGCTATGCAGAGCAGCACCGCGAGTCAGCTGTCGACGTTTACGCGCGCGGTAACCGCGTGCATGAACGGACGAGGTTACACGAGCCAATAGTATTGGAGCGGAACGTTGATTTCGATGAGTTTGGCGAGCTGACAGGGAAGCAACCCGTGTGGATCGAGTTGGCGGATCTTCTGGAGGCTGCGATTGCGCTGGACCGGGCCGAACCGAACGGGTCCGGGTGCACAACCCGAAATGTTGGCGCGGCGCATCGGTGTGCAAATGCGGTTTCAGGAGTTTGTCGAACAGGAAGTCCGGCCTGCAGCCGGATCGACAGACGCGGCCGAACCGCCGCGCTCACGCCGGCACCGGCTAGTTGCACGGTCGAAACGAATAGTTCGATGTCCTCGGCGGGCCTTCGTGCGCGGTCGCGATGAGCAAACACCGGCATCAGCGACCCTTCGATTTGCGCCCGCGGCATGCGCTTCTTCGCAGGCACGGCGAGCGGGCGGCACAGATCGATCATCTGCATCCAGGCGGCTACGGAAAAAGTCGTTGGTACCCGTCCGCGCATCTCTCAACTTCGAAGTTTCGATTCAGATCCATTTGGTTTATCGAGGGGAAATCCTGCAACTCCCTGCATACCCTTGATGGAAGGGGTAACATGTAATTCTGGATATCTAACTATTTGTTCGGCCAGTCGGCTGTTTCATTGCGTCGCAAGCAGTAGCGCAGCGATGCATCGAACGCCGGGCATCGTCGCCATCCGGCACACGATCCGCACTATTCACACGATTTCCGGCAAAGCGCGTCACATACAATTTTCAGAATACGCTCCACACACCGCTTGGCGCGCGCGAAGATTGGAATGTGATGCAATTGAAATAGGTATCCCGTGTCAACCAATTGCTCGACGTCCCGCAGGCACCCCGTTCCTCATAGCAGGTCGCTGCTTATCGGCCTGTGTTCCGCCGCAGCGTTGTACGCCTCCCCGGCGTCCGCGCAAGAGTTCGCGCTGTTCGGCGGCTCACTCTGGGGCGGCGGCGGTCGCTCGTACGCTTGGGCGTTCGACTACCTGGAGGGGTTGAGCCCGCACACCGCGATCGGCTTCAGTTGGTATAACGAGGGGCACATTCCGAATCATCACCGCGACGGCCAGGCGGTCCAGTTCTGGGGGCGCTGGCCGCTCGAGAACCGTCGCTTCGTGCTGTCGGCGGGTGCGGGACCGTACCGCTACTTCGACACTACACCGGCCGGCCAGGGCCAAGACTACTCGAACTCGCACGGTTGGGGCGTGCTGATGAGCGTGCGTGCCGCCTACTACACGTCGGATCGCTGGGTCACGCAGATGCAGCTGAATCGCACGCAGTTGCTACGCGGCCCGAACACCACGTCGGTGATGTTCGGCATCGGCTACCAGCTCGACGCACCCGGTACACCAGGTTTGCGCGACACGCCACTGGCGCGCACCGGCAAGGTTACGAACAACGAGATAACGGCAATGCTTGGCGAAACGATTGTCAACAGCCGCTCGTCACCGTCGACGCTCGGTGGCAGCCTCGAATACCGGCGCGGCCTTACTAACATGGTCGACTGGACTGCGACGTGGATGTACGAAGGGGCGAAGCAGGAGGTCCGCCGTAACGGCATCGCGTCGCAGTTCTGGTTGACTCGCACGTTCCTCGACGACAAGGTCGCGCTGGCAGCCGGCGCAGGCGCCTACTTCATGGTCAACGAGCGCACGCTGGAAGGGCAGCCCGGTCCCGGCGATGGCAGACTGTCGGGCGTCGTGTCGATCTCAGCCAGCTACCGAATCTCCGATCATTGGCTCACGCGTGTTACGTGGAATCGCATCGTGACCCGCTACAACCGCGACACGGACGTGATCCAGGCTGGCCTCGGCTATCGCTTCTGATACACGGAGCTCATTCGTAAGCGATAAGCCAGGAGCGTTATAGTGCTCGCGTAAAGGGGTAATCGACCTTTTCGTGCATGTATGGCCCCGGCGCCTTTTGCAAGCTTCTTGTTCGTGACGTCGAAACGGTCTGCATGCATATATCGGCTTTGTTCGGAAGGGGTGGTTGCGCGGCAGCGTGAAGTCGAATAGAAAGGGGCAATTGATCTATCCGCCTCGTGCGTTCAGTGCCATACAAAGCCAGCACTGAAATCCAGTGCGCCGCGCAAACGCCCGAAACAGACGTATCGTGTCGCGAACGCCCGCGCCTACAATCAGAGACTGAAGCGGCGAGGCCAGCTCAGCCTCTATACCCGGACGGCGATCTGAAGGCGCTGGTCATCAATGCCCGGCCGTATGTGCCGGGTGTGTCCGGGCGTGCCCCGACCTACACGAACGTCTACATCGAGCTGATCTACACGTTTTACCGGCTGTTTCGTTGGGCGATACGCCAGATCACCGGCTTCATGGAAGAGTATTGGCGACTGCGTGGACTCGAGATCGCCGTGCCAGGCTTCGGGCAGCTCAGCGAGCGATTCGCGACGCTGCCGGTCCCGGTGCGGCAGCGTTGCCAGCGGGGGGCCGACCGTCTGGCCAACGGCAAAGCGATCAGCCTGCTCGTCGACAGCATCGGCATGAGCTTCGGCCGGGCCAGCGAATGGCATCGTCAGAAGTACGGCCGCGACGCGAGCCGAACGCCGTGGCGCAAGGTCCATCTGTCGATCGATCCGGAAATGAACATCCACGCCATCGCGGTCACCGAGGACCATGTGTTCGACGAGGCAGGACTGGATGCGGTGCTGGCGGTCGACGCGAATGTCGACTGCGTGATTGCCGACGGCGCGTACTACAATATCGCGCGGACCGAAGCATGGTCGGCCTGCAGCGTGCAGCCCGTGATTCCGTCGCCGGCCAATGCGGTTGTTCATGACCCGCCGGCGACACGCTGGCACGACCATCTCGTTCGGTACATCAAGGACAAGGGCATCCACGCATTCCGGAACAAATACGGGTACGGCCAGCGCGCACTGGTCGAATCGCAGATCTCGCGAATCAAACGCTGCATCGGCGCGCGACTGCTGACGCGTCGGCTCGACTCGCAGCAGCGCGAGGGCGTGATCATCGCAAACCTCGTGAACCGGTGGAACAGCTTCGGCAAGGCCGTCTGCATCAAGGCAGTCCGATTGCGTCCGAAAGCAATTGGGTGTGACCCTGCCGAACAAAGCCCTTCGCGATGGGATAGACGGCAAATGTCACCACGAGAAGCGGCACGCCGTCGTAAGTCAAGAGCCCGCAGGGCAGTTCACTGCCGAGCGGCCCTAACGACAGCCCTGACTATTCGCCGTCTTGTAGCACGTCTCACCATTCGGCCCCCGGTAAACGCCCTTGCCGTTTTTCATTCTGGCTTCACCGCCGTTGGTGGTCTGTACGGTCGTGACCCCGCGCGTATTCGTTTCCGCCTTCGCCGTATTGCCCGTGTTCGGGTTGTGGCGGACCGCCTTGTCGCCGTTGCTGCACGTGGTCGTACCGCGTGCGCTCGTCGTGCAGTCGGCTGCGAAACCGCTTGAAGCAAGCAACGCGCAAAGCAGCGCTGCCAGGGCTGTCGCTTTCATGATCGTTCCTCCTGCGTCGGACGGGGTGTTTCCTGAGTAACAGGATAGACCGTCTGTCGCGGACTGCCTGACGGTTCCGGCGCGATAAGAACGTCCAGGTGCATGAATTCTGGATTGCATATATAGGATTCCTTATACAGAAGCCAGCGAGCAGAATTGCTCGGCGGCCGCCTGGTTCTTTCTAACTGCTGTCATTTGCCCTTTGGCAATCATGTGCATCACTTCGATACCGCCGAGCAGGATGCGAGCGCAGTGGAAATCTTTGAAGCCCATCATCGGTCGGGTTCGGCGCTTGATGGCGCGGTGATCCTGCTCGACGATATTGTTCAGATATTTTGCTGACGAATCTTGATTGGCTGCTCACGGGTGGCGTTGATGTCCTTGAGCGCCGCCAAGTTGAGGCCTGGCCGGGATTCGTGAATATGCGAAGCTTCGCATATTTGTGATTATGCTCAGCGCTGGATTAGGCACAGCGACACGAGTTCGGTCCTGGTGAGCTTCGTGACGCGCGGTTCGACGTCCGCGATCGGGTAGCAAGCGGTTGCTGTCGGGACGGTGCCAGGGTGACGACGTTGTGGCGCTGAGGCCGCAGGCAGTGCGGATTCCGGTCGGACTTGTGCCATCGCCAGGCACGTGTCGCGTCCGCTTTTTCGTGTCGATTTAGAGTTCGGGTGGGGTGACGGAAATTTAATTTCAAGGGCCGGAGCGGAAAGCCTTGCGGGTGTTGGCTCGCAGGACAGGCACGATTCAAAGTTAAATGAATTGTGATGTTTTCCGGGTGATCCGGCCAAATCCGCTGAAATCCGTCCAGGCCCCGTCTGACGAGGGTTTGCGGGGAATTGGCGGACCACAAAATTCCGCGGAAATCCTGCACGAGCCACGACTTTTTAGTGTTCGCGGTGTGGGGTAGGCTCTACTTGGGATGCACGGGTCGATCGAGTGGCGATATCGATGGAGAGGGCGATCATGGGCGCATTGACGGTCAGGCTGATCGAAGCCGCACCGGCGACGGGAAAGCGGTATTTCCTGTCGGATGAGCGTGGACTGTTCCTGCGGGTCGGCCCGGACGGCGGGAAAACCTGGTTTGTTCGCGTCAGCATCAATGGCAAGCAGCGCGACAAGCCGCTCGGCAAGGCATGATTACTCTCGCCGGCCTGAATGCCCGCAGATGGTGGCGCATAATGGATTGATGTCGACCCTTGGCAGGAAGAGGGTTTTATGCGCTGCACAATATGCGGGTCTGAGAATCCTGCCGGTACGAGGTTCTGCCAGGAATGTCAGGCCGTGCTGCCGCATCATTGTCCGCATTGTGGACATGAGGTAGAGCCAGCAGCACGCTTCTGCAGCAATTGCGGGACGTCGCAGTCGACACCTGCGGCTGCGCCGCCACTTTCTCGATCATCGGGTCAGGATTCGTCGCCCACCCCGATTCATTACACGCCGGATCATCTTGCCGAGCGGATCCGCGCCGAACACACGGCCATGGAAGCGCGCGGCTCGTCTGCGGGCGAGCGCAAGACCGTTACCGCGCTGTTTGCCGACATGGCCGGATCGACCGCGTTGATCCACGATCTCGATCCCGAAGTGGCGCATCGCTTGATCGTGCCCGTGGTCGAGCTGATGATGGAAGCGGTCCACTACTATGAAGGGTACGTAGCGAAATCGCTCGGCGATGGCATCCTCGCGCTGTTCGGCGCACCGATCGCCCACGAAGACCATGCACAGCGCGCGCTTTTCGCTGCACTGCGAATGCAGCAAGCGATGCGGCAACATGGCGACCGCATTCGTCTGCAGGAGGGCATTCCTCTGCAAATTCGCGTCGGTGTTCATACCGGCGAGGTCGTCGTCCGCTCCATCCGCACCGACGACTTGCACACCGAATACGATCCGCTCGGGCATACGATCCACATCGCATCGCGGATCGAGGGAATCGCCACGCCCACGTCGATACTCGTCAGTGAATCCACCCACAAGCTGGCCGAAGGCTATTTCGAGTTCAAGGCGCTGGGTGCAACGCAACTCAAGGGAATTCCCGCGCCACTTTGCGTATACGAGGTGCTTGGCCTGGGTGCGTTACGCACGCGCCTGCAACTGGCGGCGCACCGTGGTCTCGCGCGGTTCGTCGGCCGCGAAACGGAAATGGAACACCTGAACCGGGCCCTGGAGACCATGAGGGCCGGGCATGGGCGTGTGGTCGGCGTGGTGGGCGAGGCCGGCGTCGGAAAGTCTCGCCTCTTCCACGAGTTCAAAGAGCGTTCACGACGTGGCGCGCTGGTGCTGGAAACGTTTTCGGTATCGCACGGCAAGGCGTTTTCCAATTTGCCGCTCATCGAACTCCTGAAGAACTATTTCCAGATCACGCCGCAGGACGACGAGCGGCGCTGCCGGGAAAAGGTCATCGGCAAGGCGCTCACTCTGGAGCGCAGTTTCGAGGACGTCGTGCCATACGTCCTCTATCTGCTTGGCATCGGTGAAGGCGGGTCGGTGCTCGTCGAAATGGATCCGCAGATCCGGCGCGACCGCACCTTCGACGCGATCAGGCAGCTCCTCGTGCGAGAGAGCCAGAATCAGCCGGTCCATTTGCTGTTCGAGGATCTGCAATGGCTGGACCGTGAAACAGAAGCATTCCTTACATACTTGATCGACCACGTGCCGGACGCACGGATCCTGCTTCTGGTGAACTACCGGCCCGAGTATCGGCCTGCGTGGGCCGGCGCGCGTCATTGCAGCAAAATCCGGCTCGAACCGCTTGGCCCATCCGATGCTCAAGGACTGCTTACGGTGCTGCTCGGCGAGGATCGCACGCTCGTGCCTCTCAAGCAGCTCATCCTTGAGAAGACGGAGGGCAACCCGTTTTTCATTGAGGAGGTGGTCCAGACGCTTGTGGAAGAGAAATCGCTGCTCGGCGATGCCGGGCATTATCGCGTCGTGGCGACCCCGGCGACGCTGCATATTCCCACCACCGTGCAGGGCGTGCTGGCTGCCCGGATCGATCGGCTTCCCATCGAGGAAAAGGAGCTACTACAGGCGCTCGCCGTGATAGGCCACGAGTTCCCGTTCAGCCTGATCCGGCGAATTTGCAGTGAAGAGCCGGCGCGGGACGACGATCTGCGTCGTCTGCTCGCCCATCTCGAAGCGGCGGAGTTCATCTACGAGCGGCCCGCCTTTCCCGAGGTCAATTATTCGTTCAAGCACGCGCTGACCCAGGAAGTGGCCGGGCGCTCGTTGCTCACGGAGCGGCGCACCACACTGCATGAGCGCACTGCGCAGGCTATCGAGGTGCTGTTCCCGACGCGCATCGCCGATTACTGCAGCGAACTCGCACACCACTACAGTCAGAGCGGAAACATTCCCAAGGCTGTCGAATATCTGCATCGTGCGGCGCAGCAGGCGCTACGTCATGCTGCCCACCTCGATGCAATGAATCACCTCGGAGCGGCGCTTGCGCTGCTCGAGCGTTTGCCGGATACACCGATGCATGCGCATTGGGAACTGACGCTGCTGCTTTCCCTTGGGCCAGTCTTGATGGATGTCCGTGGGTATGGGGCGACAGAGGTGGGCGTGACCTACCGGCGCGCGCTCGAGTTATGCGAGCGGACTGGCGAGGCATCGCAGCGCTTTGCGACGCAGTTGGGATTGCGGATACACCATGTGGTGCGCGGCGAGTATGCAATCGCGACTGATCTGAGCAACCAGATGCTCGGTACCGCGCGGGAAGCGAACGATCCGGGCTTGCTCGTGGAGGCACATGGTGCGCTGGGCGCATGCTTTTTCCTGCAGGGCGATTTCGGCGCTGCTCGCGCAAACCTGGAACAGGCCCGTGCGATCTACGATCCGAAGCAGCATCAGGCACATGTCTTCGCACACGGGGTGGATCCCGGCATTCGGGCGCTCAATTACCTCGTATTGACTTTGTGGTTTCAGGGATATCCGGAGCAGGCACTCAAACGCAGCGCTGAAGCACTCACGCTCGCGCAGGGCCTTTCTTATGGGCCATCTCTGGCGTTCAGCCTTACCTATGCAGCCCACCTGCATCAACTGCGGCGAGAGCCGGTGCTTGCCGGTGAGCATGCGGATGCGGTCATTACCGTATCGACCGAGCACGGATTGCCTTACTGGCTTGCGTGGGGGACGCTTCTGCGAGGCTGGGCGACGAGCGAGCAAGGAAACCTTCAGGACGGCATCGCGCAGATGCGGCTGGGTCTCGACGCGCAGCGGGCAGCTGGCGGCGAGGACCTGCGGCCGTATTCTCTCGCGTTGCTCGCCGACCGTTACTGGCTTGCAGGTGACAAGAGGGCAGCACGAGACACGCTGGAAGAGGCGACGACGATCGTCGAGCAATCCGGCGAGCATTGCTACGAGGCCGAGCTGTACCGGCTCACGGGAATCCATCTGGCCGGAGGGGCGGGCAAGGAGGGAACTGCCGCCGCAGGCGATGACGAAGCGGTCGACTGTTTTCACAGAGCGATCGCGCGAGCGCGCCGGCAGGGTGCGAGAGCGCTGGAATTGCGAGCAGCGTCAGACCTTGCGCGGCTATTGCAACGGCAGGGGAAGACCGTGGAGGCAAGGCAAGCGCTGTCCGAGGTGTACGCCTGCTTCACGGAAGGCTTTGACACGAGCGACCTGCGAGAGGCGAAAGCGCTGCTGGATGCATTGGACGCGCGCACAGGATGAACGGACCTGCGGCGCACGACGACGTATCGCGTGACGACGTACCGTCCACTACCTGCCGCTGCTCCGCATGACGGAGAGCTGGGGAGACGGGCATGACAATCACGCACACGAGACGCCGCAACGATGTACCGCGCAAACAGATTGCGCTGGCTTTGCAGGGTGGCGGGATGCACGGCGCCTTCACCTGGGGTGTGCTTGACCGGCTGCTCGAAGACGGCAGGCTCGCAATAGAGGGTGTCAGTGCAACCAGCGCAGGCGCGATGAACGCCGCGGTACTCGCATATGGTCTGCAAAAGGGAGGCGAAGACGGTGCGCGTCAGGCGCTGCACGACTTCTGGCAGGCGGTCGCGCAATCGGCGGAGCGCTACAACCCGCTGCGCTGGGTGCCGTGGCTGAAGGGTACGCACAGCTTCGGGCTCGATCATTCGCCGCTTTATGCATTCGCCGACATGATGTTGCGCGTCTTTTCGCCCTATCAGTTCAATCCGGGCAACCTGAACCCGCTACGCGAAGTGCTCGAGAACCAGGTTGACTTCGACGCGCTGCACAAGCACTGTCCGATCCGGTTGTATCTATGCGCAACCAACGTCGAGACGGGAAAAATACGTCTCTTCACGGGAGCGGATGTCAGTGCCGACGCGGTACTTGCATCGGCATGCGTGCCGACACTGTTCCAGGCGGTCACGATCGACGGCGAGTACTACTGGGATGGCGGCTACATGGGTAATCCGGCCATCTATCCCCTTATCTACAATTGCGCGACGCGCGACGTCGTGATCGTGCACATCAATCCGCTCGTGCGCCGCGGTGTGCCGATCACGGCTGCCGAAATTCTCAACCGTATCAGCGAGATCAGTTTCAATTCGTCGCTGATGCGCGAGATGCGAGCCATCGCGTTCGTCACCGACCTGATCCAGCAAGGCACGATACAACGCGGCGAGATGAAGGAAATGCTGATCCATTCGATTCGGGCCGACGACGCTCTGTGCGCGTTGAGTGTATCGAGCAAGTACAACGCGGATTGGGGATTTCTCAGCGAACTGCATGACTACGGGCGACGCGAAGCGGATGCTTGGCTCGCGCATCACTACGGAAACATCGGACAGCGGTCGAGTATCGACATCCGCAGGGAATTTCTCTGAGCGCATCGCGGCAATGTCGGCATGGGGCGCTCGTGCGTAGCCGTCCCGGGCCAAGGAGCGAACGTGAACCGGACGCAGGCGCGATTCGTCGCGTTGTGGTCATGCAGCGGCGGGACACATGCCAACGATGTCTATCGCATGCTGGCGCAATGCTATAGGGAGCCGGCGCGCCGTTACCATACGCTCGTGCATGTCCGGCGATGTTTGCGTCATCTCGACCTGGCGCGCGACTCGATTCCCGAACCGGACACCGTCGAGCTCACGCTTTGGTTTCATGACGCGATTTTCGTTCCCGGCGCGCAAGACAACGAGCAGCGTAGCGCGGACTGGTTCTGCCGGCAGGCCGGGGGGCGAATCCGCGCGAGCGACCGTATCTGCGCGATGATTCTCGCGACGACCCACTTGGGCATTGCCGCAGAACTGGATACCCGTTTTGTGTGCGACATCGACCTGGCCGTGCTAGGTGCTTCTCGCAGCAGATTTCGCGAAGACGGCCGCCTCCTCAGGGCGGAGCGCCCCGATCTTGACGACCGGGCTTACGACCTTCATGAACGGACCATTCTGCGCGGGTTACTCGCCCGCCCGCGCATCTATCTCACGGATTTCTTCTACACGCGCTGCGAGACGCGAGCGCGCAGAAATTTGAGTTGGCGGCTTGGCTTGCCGATTCCGGAATAGCGACGACTAGCTGCCGGGACTTGTCACGTAAAGAACTGTCGATAGCCAACCAAAACTGAACTGTTTGCGGCAAGTTTTTTCATCGAGAATCGGCCCGCCGATGACGGGCCTTGCCAACGATCGCCCTACTTCACCGGCGTGAGGACCGGCGCCCCCTTGTCCTTGATCAGGAACACGACGAACCTTGCCGGCTTCGTGCTGCTGGCATTTCGTCCGACCGTGTGCACGTCCTCGGGGCCTTCGTGGAACGTGTCGCCAGCGTGGAGCGTGACTTCCTTGCCACCGTTCAGGCCCATCACGATGCTGCCGTCGAGCACATAGACGAATGCGTGCGCATCGTGACGATGAACGGGGTCGACGCTGCCGGGCGGGTAATCCACGACGATCATCTGGACTTCCTTGCCCGGATACTCGGGCAACGGCTCCGTGGTCAGCGGCGTGACCTTGGCTTGCGGTGCGGCGGCGGCCGGCTGAACGACCATCAGCAGCGACGATACCAGCGGCGCGAGAACGAGCATGATGCGTTTCATGTCGTCACTCCAGGTTGGCCTTGTCGAGCCCGAACATCTTGTCGAACGAGCCGGGCGCGATGCGGAACGCGACATTCAGGCGGTTCCAGCTGTTGATCGCCCCCACAAGGAAAGTGAGGTCCGATAACTCCTTCTCGGAATAGTGCGCACGGACGCGCTCGTAGAGGTCGTCCGGCACGCCGTGCGACGGGAGGTGGGTCAGTACGTCGGTCCATTCCAGCGCGGCACGCTCGCGCGGCGAAAACAGCGTCGACTCGCGCCAGATCGCGACGTGATGCAGGCGCAATTCGCGCTCGCCGTGGATTTTCGCCATCTTGATGTGCATGTCGACGCAGAACGCGCAGCCATTGAGCTGCGATGCGCGAACCTCGACGAGTTCGCGGACCGGCGCCTCGATCGTCGTCTTCTGAAACAACCCGTCCAGCTCGACGAGCTTCTTGGTCAGTTCCGGCGATTGCTGAAAGTAGTTGATGCGTTGCGTCATGATCTGTTCTCCTGATCGGTGGGAGGACTACTGCTGAACCCGCGTCGAACGATTCAACGCAGGGCCTGCCTGACAACCATCGTAGTCGCGTGCGTCAGGAGGCAGTAGTGCCGGGTACGTGTGCACCATGTTGCCCCTTCGGCACCAATCGTTCGTCGAGGGCGGCCGTCGACCGCACATCGTTGGCATGCAGTCATGCCGACACCGTGATGACACTGCAGATTCCCTGTCGCGTCATTTTCGTATAGGGGCACAGGCGTTCCGTGTCGCGGACAAGGCCTTGCGCGGCCAGCTGGTCGACACCCGGCATGCATATGGTGACGTTGGCAATCAGCGCATATCCGCCATCTACCGGATCACGACCGAACGATACTTCGACAGCCACGGTCGTTTCCCGGATGTCGATCCGCGCGCGTTGTGCCAGCAGGCTCAGTGCGCCGTGAAAGCATGCGGCGTAGCCGGCCGCAAAAAGCTGTTCGGGATTGGTGCCGCCGCCCGGGCCGCCAAGTTCGACGGGCAATCGCAGATCGAGGACGAGACAACCGTCGTCGGATTTCGCGACGCCCGATGCGCGGCCATGCCCGGATTCGCCTCCAGAGACCGTAACTTTCGTCGTGTAGAGCGCGGCGAATTCCCGCCCCCGGTATTTGTCGAGCAGTGTCAGCGGCGGAGGTCGTAACCTCTCGTTCTCCATATGCCTCCCGGTTGCTTGCATGGCCAACGCGAGCATCTCTCGAACCTTGTGTGTCGAGGCGGTGCGTTGTTTTTCGAAGCGAATCAGCGCGATGGCGCAGGTCTTGCCTGCAAGTCGATCCCCATGACCGTCATCCGAAAGATGGACCACGCGCACCTGCATGCTAGGCAAAGACGTGTCGCCGTACCAGATCGACTCGGGATGCATGGTGTTGCCCGCTCTGCACCAATCGGGTGAACACGGGAGGCAGTCGGTTGCTTCAATCTCTCGACGAATGCAGAGACGAGGCCGATTGGTGTCAATGAGGAACGGGAAAGTGTTCCGATACGGGTCTACCTGCACATGGGTCCGGCTCCTAGTATTACGGCACGGCAATGCGATTGATCGGCAGCGCTGACGAGTCGCGGATTTCGACAGCGCCCGACGCACGCGAACGGAATCGTGATTTGCCGTCGTCGATGTCGTGCCGCGAATGCAACGGAAACTGTTCCCGAAACGTGTATTTCGGGAGGGGGCGGTTTTGTCTTTGATCCGGAAGACCGTGACCGACTCTTCGATTTGCGCGTGCAAGCGGCCCATCGGCGACGCGACATGTGATGCGCATAAGGATTCGGAGGCTTGCGATGGAAACGTTGGATATCGATCGGCTGACGACTTCGCTGGCGCCGATTCGAACGGAATCCGGTATCGAAGCAGGGGCTCATCTCGTCAGTGAGCGCGAAGGGTATGCACATCACGGAATCTACGCGGGGAACGGACTGGTCATTCACTACGGCGGCTTTCATCGTTCCACCAGACGGTGCCCGGTGGAATGGATCTCGTTGCGTCGCTTCGCGGCGAACAAAGGTGTCCGTGTTCAACCGGAACCGGATGCCGTTTATACCGGGATGACCGTTGTCGAGCGGGCCAGGTCGAGACTTGGTGAAGACCGATACCAGCTTCTGACGAACAACTGCGAACACTTCTGTACCTGGTGCGTACAGGGTGTCGGACGCAGCGAGCAGGTACGTCGCAGCTTGAGGAATCCGTGGGTGGGCATCAGAACGTTGTTCGCGTTTGCGAACGAGATGCTTGCTTCGCGCTCATGCACGGCGTCGTGCCGTCCTGATGAAATGCGCTCGAGTCACGCTGCGTTTCTGCCGATACCGGAACGGTTCCGCATGGCGGTATTTCCGAGAACGGTTTTCTTTGCCTACTACGTGACGAGACGAGCAATGAACATTTTTTCAATCGCCGGGCGACACCTGTCACGCGCGTTCAGGTCGGGTGTGCCGGTGATCGCGGCAACCGGATTGTCGGCGTGCGTGAATTACGCAGGCATTCACGGCAATGCAGCGATGGCCGATCCGCAGCAGTATGCGACGCAGCAGAGCCTTCCGTTCGAGCGAGGCCATTGGCCCCTTGCCGATTGGGCCGATCAGTTCGGTGACGCTCAACTGAAAACACTGATCGACGAGGCACTGAGAAGCAGCCCGACGCTCGATCAGGCGCGTGCGCGCGTGGCGGCCGCGCAGGCGTATAGCGAGTCCGCGCATGCGGGAACGATGCTGCGCGTCGACGCCAGCTACGCGCTCACACGCCAGCAATTTTCAGGAACGGCGCTCGTTCCGCCGCCGTATGGCGGGTCATGGCAGACGGAGAACCGGGGCATCCTCGGCGCTTCGTATGAGCTCGACCTCTGGGGCAAGAAGCGCGAGGCGCTGAAGGCGTCGGTGTCCCGGCTTCAGGCGAGCCGTGCCGACGAGGAAATGGTCAGGCTGACGCTCACGACGTCGATCGCGCGCACCTATAACCAGCTTGCGCGCCTGTACATGTTGCGTGCCATCGCGGAACAGGAGATCGCCCGGCGCGAGCAGATCGATCGCATCGCCGCGGGCCGTATCGCGACAGGGCTCGACACGCAGGTCGAGCGCGAGACCGCACGCGCGAATCTCGCGACGAGCCGCGCCGCGTTGAAATCGCTCGACGGTCGGATTCTCGCGACGCGCTATCAGATCGCCGCGCTGCTTGGCGCTGGTCCCGATCGCGGATTGCTGATCGCGCGCCCGGCGCTCGGCATGGGCGACGACGTTCGCCTGCCCGACAACTTGCCCGCGGATCTCGTGAGCCGGCGCCCCGACATCGTGGCTGCCCGCTGGAACGTCGATGCGATTGCGCACGACGTGAAGGAAGCGAAGGCCGAGTTCTATCCCGACATCAACCTGAGCGCCGCGATCGGACTCGACGCGTTCGGCTTCGGCCGCTTCCTGACGGCGGCGAGCCGCACGGCTTCGGTCGGCCCGGCAATCCACCTGCCGATCTTCGACGCGGGTGAACTCCGCGCGCAACTGAAAGGACGCTACGCCGACTTCGATTATGCCGTCGCGACCTATAACGAGGCGCTTGTGACCGCGTTGAGCGAAGTCGCCACGCAAATTGCCGACGTGCGTTCGACGGATGCGCAGCTTGTCGATGCGCAGACTGCGCAGCAAGCCGCGCTGAAAGCCGCCGGGCTTGCGCTCGCGCAGTACAAGGCTGGTCTCACGAATCAACTGACCGTGTTGAATGCCGACGTCAATGCGCTCTCCGCCGATCAGAGCGTCGCGAATCTGCGCATGAACCGCCGCGACCGGCAGATTGCGCTGGCGTCCGCGCTGGGCGGCGGCTTCGTCGACTCGTCGTTCACGGACTCGGGGGCCGCGGCGCGCGCCGACATGTCCGCATCCGGCACGCCTGCCATCGCCGCGCGCTGAGCGGCTACCCATCGAATCTGCCTGGAGAACTGAAATGAGCGAAATCAACCTGCCGGTGCGCAAGCCGGTCGATGCCGCCCGCGTGAATCATGATCCGTCGCCGTCGGGAGGCGACGATGTCGGAAGCGAACCCGCGACGCGGCGGCGCGGGATGCTGCTGGCGCTGCTCGGCGTGGCGGTCGTCGCGTCGTCGATCGCGTATGGCGTGTACTACCTGACGGTTGCGCGCTACCACGAATCTACCGACGACGCGTACGTCAGCGGCAACCTCGTGCAGTTGACGCCACAGGTGGCGGGTACCGTCGTTGCCGTGAATGCCGACGATACGCAGATCGTGAAGGCGGGCGATCCGGTCGTGAAGCTCGACAATGCCGATGCGAAAGTCGCGCTCGGCAACGCCGAAGCGACGCTGGGCCAGACCGTGCGGCAGGTGAGCAGCCTGTACGTGAACAACGATCTCTATGCCGCGAACGTCGCCCAGAAGCAGTCCGATCTGGCCCGCGCCCAGGACGATCTGCGCCGCCGTCAGGCCGTTGCCGGCACCGGCGCTGTGTCGACGGAAGACATCGCACATGCGCGCGACGCCGTGGCGGCAGCGCGTGCCGCGCTCGACGCCGCGCGTCGACAGGCGCAAGCCAACCGCGCGTTGACCGACCGCACGACGATCGGTCAGCACCCGAACGTTCAGGCCGCCGCGTCGAAAGTGCGCGATGCGTATCTCGCGTACGCGCGCAATGTGTTGCCCGCGCCAGTCACGGGTTATGTGGCGAAGCGTTCGGTTCAGGTCGGCCAGCGTGTGTCGCCCGGCACGCCGTTGATGGCGATCGTGCCGCTCGACGGCGTGTGGATCGATGCGAACTACAAGGAAAGTCAGCTGCGCAACATGCGCATCGGTCAACCCGTCACGCTGACGGCCGATGTGTATGGCGGCAAGGTCAAGTACCACGGCCGTGTCGTCGGCTTCTCGGCGGGCACGGGTAGCGCATTCGCGAGCCTGCCGGCGCAGAACGCGACAGGCAACTGGATCAAGATCGTCCAGCGTTTGCCGGCGCGCATCCAGCTCGATCAGAAGGAACTCGAAGCGCATCCGCTGCGCATCGGCCTGTCGATGAACGTCGATGTGGATACGCGCGACAACACCGGCCCGCAGCTCGGCGCGGCGATGAATACGTCGTATCGCACCGATGTGTTCGCCGAATACGGCGCGCAGGCAGATGCCGAGATCGAGAAGATCATCGCGCAAAACATCGTCGTCGAACATGCGGCGCAGACGGAGTCCGCCGTATCGTCGACAACTTCCGCAAAGCGCGACGCAAGAGACACGCGCGGCACGAGACTGCGCGCAAGCTGAATCTCCACCCGGAGTGCGTGTCGCAGTCGCATTCCGGGTGATCCAATCGCCTGACTGGCCGGCTCGATATGCCGGGCCCGTCGAACCTTCAGAGTGGAAGCGAGATGAATTCCTCAATGCAACCTGCACCGCCTCCGCTGACAGGCGGAAAGCTGGTGCTTGCAACACTCGCCGTCGCACTCGCGACGTTCATGAACGTGCTCGATTCATCCATTGCCAACGTTGCGATTCCGACCATCTCGGGAAACCTCGGCGTGTCCGTCGACGAGGGTACGTGGGTGATCACGCTGTTCTCGGCGGCCAATGCCGTCGCGATTCCGCTGACGGGCTGGCTCACGCAGCGCGTCGGACAGATCAGGCTGTTCGTGGCCGCCATCGTGCTGTTCGTGTTCTCGTCGTGGCTGTGCGGCGTCGCGCCGAACCTGCTCGTGCTGCTCGCGGCACGCGTCTTGCAGGGAGTCGTCGCAGGCCCGCTGATTCCGCTTTCGCAAGCGATTCTGCTGGGTTCGTATTCGAAGGAGAAAAGCTCGACCGCGTTGGCACTGTGGTCGATGACCGCGACAGTCGGCCCGATCGCCGGTCCCGCGCTGGGTGGCTGGATCACCGACAGCTACAGCTGGTCGTGGATCTTTTACATCAACATTCCCGTCGGCCTGTTCGCGGCCGGCGTGACGTGGATGATCTATCGCGATCGGGAGACGCCGGTGCGCAAGCTTCCCATCGACAAGGTGGGCCTGATGTCGCTGATCGTGTGGGTCGCGACGCTGCAGATCATGCTCGACAAGGGCAAGGATCTCGATTGGTTCAATTCGCCCGTGATCTGCGTGCTTGCCGTCGTCGCCGCGATCAGCTTCCTGTTCTTCCTGATCTGGGAATTCACGGAGAAGAACCCGATCGTCGATATTCGGCTCTTTGCGGTGCGCAATTTCCGCGGCGGCACGATTGCGATCTCGGTTGCGTATGCGGTGTTTTTCTCGAATCTCGTGATCCTGCCGCAATGGATTCAGGGCTATCTGGGCTATCGTTCGGTGGACGCCGGACTCGTGACGGCGCCGCTCGGGATCTTCGCCGTGCTGCTTGCGCCGATGATGGCGAAGATCATGCCGAAGTCCGATGCACGGGTGCTCGCGACGCTGGCCTTCCTTGGTTTTGCGGGCGTATTCTTCATGCGATCGCATTACACGACGAGCGTCGACCCCTATACGCTGGTGCTGCCGACCTTGTTGCAAGGCATTCCCATGGCGCTCTTTTTTACGCCGCTTACCGCGATCATCCTGTCGGGATTGACGCCCGACAGGATTCCTGCGGCCGCCGGCCTGTCCAATTTCGTGCGTGTGTTCGCGGGCGGCGTCGGCACGTCGTTGATCGCGACCGGGTGGAACGACAGGACGATCCTGCACCATGCGCGGCTCGCCGAGCAATCGAGCGTGAACAACCCCGACTATACGAGCGCCATCGCGCAGCTCCACACGACGCTGGGCGGCGGTATGGATCAGGCCTCGACATTCTTCGAACGTACGCTGAATGCGCAGGCAGCAATGCTCGCGCTGAACGATATCTTCTGGCTGTCGTCGATCATCTTCATCGTCATCATCCCGCTGGTCTGGCTCACCAGGCCAGGCAAGGGCGGTGGTGGGGGCGCGGCAGGGGCGCACTGATCGAGGTCGCATTCAATCGCGCGGCGATGATCACCCGTGCGCCGTCGAGCCGGAATTCGCCAAACCGTGATGATCGACCTCAACATGGTGCCGGTCATTGTCGAATGAATGGACACCACCTGGTCAGCTTCGATGCAGAAGCCGGGCAGGTGTAACGGACGCGCAAGTCACGATCCCGAATGTTGGCGCAGTCTGGCGATAGCTGCCGGCGAGCCTGGCGTTTCGGTCGCCAGATCTGCTCCGGAGCGCTGGGCAACTGACTGTCGAATACCTTCAGTTGGCGTCGTTCAACGACAGCTTCGATCTCCAACGAAAAGCCGCGTGATAGTGAACTCCCCGATTGCCGATCGGCCAAGTGCGGCCGCGGGCCCCCGGAACCTGAACTCGTGCACAGGTCTGCGTTTCGATAACGATGACCCCGGTGCCTGCTTTCGGAACAGGCTTGTCCGGAGCGCGAAGGGGATCGCCTTTACCCGACAGATAAACCGCTTCTCCACGCTGCTCGCAGGAGGCTAAGTTGCCGCGCGGCGCAACTGGCGCGGGAGCGGGATACCCGGTCCGCCAGGGCGTCATTCGACATTGCACGGGAGCGGGGCCCGTCAGGAATGGTGCGGATCGCACGCGGTCATTCGACGGCACCTGTCACGCAGGGGGAGCGCTTCCGGTTCACGGTACTCGATCACGGGCACGCTCTCACGCAGTCGACACGGATCTTCGCCAAGGTCCCGCCATTACGCCGCAAGCGAACAAGCATGAACGGCTGGTGCCGCAGAGCCGTTTACGACGCGAGCGCGATGATGTGCCCGATGCAGTTCCATGCAAGTTGCGTGCAAGGGAAAGATCGTCTGGTGTCGGGAAGATGCTCGAAACCAGGGGAGCAAAGGTCGTGGCGCCGCCTTTAGACGCACGCTGCATGAGGCCAACGGGGGCGCTGTCCGCGGCCGGGCGGGTCGCCGGCCCGACAGGCCGGTAACGGCGCGCTACCCGGCGACTCTGGCGCTTGGGGCGCCACCGCAGTCAATGCGTGAAAAGTTTCCGTTCTTCTCCGACGATGGCCGCATCGTTTATCGCGATCATCGGCTCGATATCGAAACCCGCCACGCGCCACGCATCGATACCGCCGGCGAGCGGCAACGCCAGCTTGACGCCGGACAGGCGCAACTGCCTGGCCATTGACACCGCGGACACCTCATGCGGGCACGCACAATAGATGACGAGCGTCCGGTTCGTTCCGTAGCGCTCCATGATCTGCCGGGGCTTTCGTTCATCGGCAATCACCGCGCCGGGAATGACAAACGGATCGAGCATCCTCCGCTCGGTGGAGCGGATATCGATCACGACCGGCCGCGGATTGTTCGCGAGCAACGCATGCAATTCGCCCGCGCTGATCCGTGCCTTTGCGAGCGCATTTGCCAACATCTGTCTGCGGCAGTAGCGATACAGGACATACAGCGCCGGCGCGATGCCGATCACGATGAGCGCACGCCAGCCAAGACGAGCGACAAGTGCGAAAATCACGTCGATCTGCGAAGCGAATAGCGTGCCGATCGCCAGTCCGATCGACGCCCACAGCGCAATGCCGGCACAATCGTACAAGATGAAGGATCGCAACCTGACGGCCATCGCGCCGCATAGCGGAACGGCAACGAGTGACAGGCCGGGTACGAACCTCGCAACCACGAGCACGCGTACGCCCCAGCGCCCGAAAAATTGCTCGGTCGTCCTGACGCACGCTTCGCGCGACTGCGACAATTTGCAAACGGTATGAAGCGTACGCTTGCCGTACCGTTTGCCACCCTGAAACCAGACCAGGTCGCCGAGCAAGCCGCCAATCATGGCGGCGCCCAGTATCGTCGAGAAATGCAGAAACGTCGACGACGCAACGTGCGTGACGAGCGCAATGCCCGCTCCCACCGTGATCAAGGTCGGTATGGCGGGCAGAGGCAGGCCAAGCGAAGACCCGAGCACATTCAGGAATACGACCAACGTGCCGTACCGCGCGATCATTTCATGCGACATCATGGTGCTCTCCTTGAGGCTGACACCTGCCCGACCTCGAAGATCGTTCATCGCTCCGCTTGAACCGGTCTCGAAAGCGCGGCACGTTGAACCGGGAATTGCGCAAAACGGGCCACACGTCACACGGTGTCGGCCCTGGAACGACCCGTTTTCCCAACCACGGAAGGTGTTGATGCGCGCTACCTGGCAACGGACGGTTCTTCTTCCGGCAAGTGTTTCGATGCCGGCACGGCGCGTTTGCCCAGGCCGTCGATTTCGCGGACGTCCTGACGATGGCGGTGTACGTCGCGCGTCACGAAGCCGATTTCCCGGCTCGGAATCTCGAACCACTCCGGGTGTCCGAAGGAGCGCCGAATATCCTCGAGACCGCTCGCCCAATGCTCGCGCATCGTGTCCTTGCTGAACTCGTAGTCCTTGTAGTGCCCCTCGAACGCCTTGTTCTTGTAGATCAGGTGCACGACGTTCACCGCACTGCCGTCCGCCGTCTTCTGCGCCTCCTGCAATATCGGATGCGCAAGCCGCACGTGTTCTGGAATATGTTCGAGCAGCGCCTTGATCGTCTGCGCGTGCCTCTGGTTCTGCGACATGAACGCGGTGATGGCGCGCGTGCGGCTCGAATACTGAATGTCCTTGGTACGCTCGCTGACGTCGAGGAAATCGCCCGGCAACTTGCCTCGCGAGCTCCACAGATCGAGCTGGAACACGAGCGTGTCCTTGTGCTGGCTTTCCCGGATGATCTCGGTGAGTGGCGTGTTGGAAACGAGTCCCCCGTCCCAGTAAAACTCGCCATCGATCTCGACGGCCGGAAAGCCCGGCGGCAGTGCGCCGGAGGCGATGAAATGCTCCGGCGCCAGGCGCATTTTCGAATTGTCGAAATAGACGAGATTGCCCGTTCTCACATTGACCGCCCCGACGGATACGCGAATGTTCCCGTCATTGATGCGATCGAAGTCTGCATACCGCAAAAGCGTTTCACGTAACGCCGACGTGTCGTAATAGCTGACCTGATCGGGGCGTTTCCTGCCGAACCCTGCGAAAGGCACATGCCTGCGCGGAGAGAAGAATCCGTCCTGACCTTCCATCAGCGTGCGCGTCGCGGCCCATGCGCTCGACCATCTTCGCCCCATGTCTTCCAGCCCGGGCCACGCCGACAGGTACGCGCCGATGTGCGAGAGCGGATCGGTCGGCTGACTGATGGTGTTCCAGAAGCCGCGCAGCGCCTCCGTTCGGTCCGCGGGCGCGTTGCCGGCGATGATCGCCGTATTCAGCGCACCGATCGATACGCCCGCGATTCGCGTCGGCTCCACGCCGACTTCGGCCATACCTTCGTATACGCCGGCCTGGTATGAGCCGAGTGCGCCGCCGCCCTGCAGCACGAGCCCGATTTCGTCATAGGCGGGGAGCATGATGCGATGGGGCTGCTTCAGCTTGTTACGCTGGCTCGAATTCATGGTGTTCTCCTTACTGCATGAACCAGCCGTGGCTGACCACGATCGATTGTCCGGTGAGCGCGTTCGACTCGAAGCCGGCCAGGAACGCAACCGTGTTCGCGACATCGGCCAGCGACGTGAACTCGCCGTCGACCGTCTCCCGCAACATCACGTCCTTGACGACCTGCTGTTCGGAGATGCCCAGCGCTTTTGCCTGCTCGGGAATTTGCTTGTCGACCAGCGGGGTCCTGACGAATCCCGGGCACACGACATTGGCACGCACGCCACGCGATCCGCCTTCTTTCGCGACGACTCGCGCGAGACCGAGCAACCCGTGTTTCGCGGTCACATAGGCGGATTTCAGCGGCGAGGCCTCGTGCGAATGTACCGAGCCCATGTAGATCACCGAGCCGCCCTTGTTCGACGTGTACATGTGCCGGATCGCGGCGCGGGTCGTCAGGAATGCACCGTCGAGGTGAATGGCCAGCATCTTCTTCCAGTCGGAAAATGCATAGTCCTCGATCCGGTTGACGATCTGGATGCCTGCGTTCGACACGAGGACGTCGATTCCGCCCAGCCGGTTCACCGTTTCCGCCAGGCCTGCATCGACGGCTTCCTCGCTGGTTACGTCCATGGCGATCGCCAACGCTTTCCCGCCATTGGCGACGATATCGTCGGCAACCTTTCGTGCTGCCGCGAGATTCAGATCGGCGATCACGACCGTCGCGCCGTCTGCCGCGAGCTTGCGCGCGCAGACTTCGCCGATACCGCTTGCTGCGCCCGTCACGAGCGCGACCTTGTCATTCAGTGCCATACGTCCTCCGGGAGCTTATTGATTGACCGCGAGTTTCAACGACTCGGCAGGGGCGAGATAGTCATAAGCCACTTCGCCGATATCGAGCGTGAGATTTGCAATGACATGACGCGCGCCGATTACCTTGCGAACCGGCAGATCGGCAACCGACGCGAGTGCATGTGGATGCAGTTCGAGCGCTGCCGGCCCTTCCCATGCACCGATCACGTCGACGTCGCGCAGGTAGAAGCGCACCAGTTCGCAGATGCGAGCCGAGCCGTCGACGTGCGGAATGACCTTCAGCAGATAGTTGGGCGTATCGGCGAGCTTGCGGCGCTCGGCCGTCGTGTCGAGGGCGCGATACTTGTAACCCATCGTTCCGGTGGCGATGCGCTGCGTGCCGTAGTCGAGCGTGCCGAGCAGTGTGTCCTTGCCGTCGACGCAGAGCTTCGGTGACGCCAGCTTCTTGGGAAATCCCCAGATTTCGCGTCCGGCTGCGATCGGGCCTTCATCGTCGAGGTACATCGCGTGCGTGAAATTGGCCCGATTGCCGTCTTCGTCCAGAACGGAGATCACCTGACCGCTTTCCGTGTAGTCGCCGAATCCCGACGAATCGGGCATGCGGATGAATTCGTAATGGACGACGGCGCGGTCGACCGTCAGCGGTTCCGGGACGACGGCCCGGAGGGCGTCCATGTCCGTCTCGTACGAGATGATGAAGTACTCCCGATTGACGAAGCGAAAGGGCGGACGCGGATACGCCGGGTTGTGCACGGGCATCGCAAAGACGTTGTTGCGGATATCTTCTTCTGTCACGGTTCGTTCCTCGGTTGGTGAGGTGCTGAATCGCACCCATCGCGACAGCCTTGGCTGACGCGACCAATGACGCGCGAAAACGCAACGCGGCGCAGACTCGCCGCGTGGGCTCGCACGTTTCGCTTGCGGTGTCGTGTCTGCTTACCGGAGAGCATCAGGCAGCATGTACGGCCACCGTCAGCGCCAAGCGTAGGCGATGTGGTCGTGCGGCAGTAGCGTCGCAAAGGACCTCACCATGTTGTCTCGGCGACAACAATCGACGACAGGGGGATTGCGCGGTAAAAAATCCAGGCGGTGCAAACAGTGGCGTGCGAAAAACGCTGAACGCCCTAGAGCGCAATGATCGTGCGGCTAGACGGATCGCTTGCAGGTTCTCCGAGCATCGCTTTCAGATCGCGCTCGATCGTGCTGCACAGCGTCGAAATGGGAACGTCGTTCGCACCGCCTTCAAACGGATTCTCCGTGCTTTCGCCAACCTGCTCGAGCGATGTGTACATCCACGAAACGGCGACACTGCAAGGCACCACCAGCCACACCATGTTGCCGTGCATGAAGCCGCTGACGCTATCGTTCAGCCGGTTGAATTCGTTCAGAAGACCGAACGGAAGGGACAGGCAGAAAAATCGTACGAACAGAGCGCTGACGGTTGCGTACTGCCGTGGATAGGGGAAGTTCTTGAAACACTCCGATCGTGATTGGAGATCAATGAAGTCTCCGATCGTTTTTTGAAGGTCCATATAGAAATTCGAATTAAGGTGGCCGTCCATGTGAAGCATCTTGAGCGAATTACCTTGCAGGCTCAGCACGAATGTTGCGATGGAAGCAGAAGAGAGCGCCTGTGCCGTTTCAGAGGGGGACAGGTATTTCGGCAATAAATCATCGATGTCTTTTTCCCACTCCGGAACGCGATAGAACCGGCGGTACTCCGCGTTGTAGCGTTTGCTCGTGCTTTCCCAGATTCGGGGGCGACGCAGGTCGTATCGCAGCGCGGTCAGCCACGCAAGGTGTCGATATACCAGCTTTCGGGAGATCTCTTCGTCCGTGACGAAGTCGCGGGTGATTTGGCCCCAGCGGCGGCTTTTGCTCAGGATATCGGTCCAGATTTCCAGCGCATCCATCGCGCGGTTGTACGTTTGAACGTTCTTGAAGCCGACGATAAACGACGTCGCGGTTCCGAGGAGAGCCACGATCGTCAGCGGTATCGACAGCCATGTGATGGCAAAGAACTTATACAGAACAACCGGCACGGAACCGAAAATAAGGAGTTCGTATATTTTCCAGCGCGTCCAGATCAGGAATTCCGATAATTTGTACGATTTTCCGAGATGCATTTTATTTGCCTCATCGATAATTCAGGTGGGTGACGAAGATGGCGTTTGGGTAACGCGCGAACTTCCGTCGCACATCATGCCTGCGATCGATTCGGGCGGAATGTGATCGATTGGTGCCGATGAGGCAACATCGTGAGCACGATTGCGGATCTACTGCGCAGTGCCGCGTGGACCTACGATGATTTCGCGCGGCAGGTTGCCGCTATCGACATCAACCGAGGGCAATGATCATGTCGCAGAAAATCCTGATAGTGGGTGCCGGCTTCGCCGGAGTGTGGGGCGCACTGGGCGCGGCCCGCGTGCTGGACGGTGCGGGTGTGACGAGCGGTGACGTTGAAATCACGTTGATCTCCCCGAAACCGGAACTGCAGATCCGGCCGCGGCTGTACGAAAGCGAGCCGCAGCGGATGGCCGTACCGCTGCTGCCGCTGCTCGATGCGGTTGGCGTGAAGTTTCTCGAAGGGAGTGTCGAAGAGATTTCCGCCCGCGAGAAGACGGTAAGTGTCGCTGGCTCAAGCGGCCAAAAAAGTTTGCTCGCGTATGACAGATTGTTGCTGACCAGCGGCAGCAAGTTGAGCAGGCCGCCGGTGCCGGGGCTGGCGGAACACGCATTCTCGGTCGATCGTATCGAGGACGCGGTGGCGCTCGATGATCACCTCGCGGCGCTGGCCAAACTGCCGGATTCGCCGGCGCGCAATACGGTTGCGGTCGTCGGCTGCGGCTTTACGGGTATCGAGGTCGCGACCGAATTGCCCAAGCGATTGCGCGAGCGGTTCGGCCCGGACGCGACGGGTCGTGTCGTCGTGATCGGGGCGCAGGACGACATCGGTCCCGATCTTGGCCCCAATCCTCGACCGTATGTCGCTGAAGCGTTTGACTCGCTGGGCGTCGAGGCCGTACTTGGATCGCGCGTCGTGTCGGTCGGGCCGGATGGCGTTCGTACCGCGTCGGGCATGCATATCGAAGCCATGACGGTGATCTGGGCGGGCGGAATGCGTGCCAGCCCGTTGACGGCACAAGTCTCCTCGAATCTCGACCCGCTTGGGCGCGTCGAGGTCACGCCTGATCTTCGCGTAGCCGAAGCGCCGCATGTATTCGTGGCGGGAGATGTGGCGCGCGCGCGGAGCGACGATGACGGGCACCATGCGTTGATGTCCTGCCAGCACGCCATCGTGATGGGGCAGTTCGGCGGACACAACGTCGCCGCGGATCTGATCGGCGTGCCGACACTGGAATACAGACAGCCGTTCTATGCGACCTGCGTCGACCTTGGCGAATGGGGCGCTGTTTACTCGGAAGGCTGGGATCGGCAGATCAAACTGACGCACGCGGAAGGAAAGGCCCGCAAGCAGATGATCAACACGCAATGGATCTACCCGCCGGCGCCGAATCGTGCCGATGCTTTGGCAGCGGGTAATCCGCAAGCATCCTTCGACTGACCTGTAGCGCCCCATGCGTGTCGCGAGGTGCGCAGTGGGGCGGCGACGCACGGCGGCGGAAGCAATGAGCGTCTTCAACGGACAGGACGCTGCCGCCGCGCGACAGGCGTTGAGTCAGTCGATGACGGTCACGATATTGATGGTGCCTTGTCTGGCCATCTTCGCGTACGGGCACAGGCGCTCCGCCGTTCGAACCATTTCTTCCGCGATGGATCGGTCGACCCCGGGCATCCGGACCCGGACATCGATGAGCAGTGCATAGCCACCGTCCATCGGATCGCGACCGAACGAAACCTGCACCTCCACGACGGTGTCGATGGTCTCCATGTCGGCGCGCTTCTCGAGCAGGTTCAGCGCACCGTGGAAGCATGCGGCAAAGCCCGCCGCGAACAACTGCTCCGGATTGGTCCCGTTGCCGGGCCCGCCGAACTCGGCGGGCAGGCGCAGGTCGACAGCGAGATTCCCGTCATCCGAGCGGGCCACGCCGGATGCGCGGCCGTGCCCCGTCTCGCCGCCGGACACGGTGACGGTCGTGGTGTAAAGAGATTGAAAATCCTTGCCCCGATACCTGTCGAGGAGGGACAGCGGAGGGGCCTGCAGCTTCTTGTCATCCATGATGCATGCTCGAGTTCAGAGACGTGCTCCGACCCTCAGTCATTCATTCGTCGAAGCGTCTTGCGAAGGGGGCTGCACTGCCCTGGCAAATAGCGTCTTCGAGAAATGCTGTGGAGCGGGATATCGTATGAGGAATGCGGCAATCTTCCGGTGCAGCCCGATTCCTGGTTCGTCTACCGGAGAAAGACGCCTTCATGCTAGAGGAGCGCAAATGACGACGGTATAGCCGTCCGGGGCGATTGTATGTTTCCCGTTGGACACCAATCCGGACAACGGCTCGATGAGCGCCGCCGCGAACTTCCTCGTGATGCTCGGTAGCAGCGGCTGCCGGCGCGCACTGATGCTCGCTGACGCACGCAGTTTCCGCGTGCCGCGCGTCAAGGACCCAGGCAGGCGCGCAGCATGTGTGCGAGGCGGTGCGCTTCGTCTGCATCGGCGATGTTCGCGAATCCGATGATGAGGCCGCGCGGTGTTTGCCGCGTGTGGCTGTTCGTATACCAGATCGAGAGCGGCAAGACCGCGAGTCCCGCGTCGCGGGCGCGCGCGGCGATGGCGACGTCGTCGACCGGCCCGTCGGGGCCCTCTGCGAAGCGCACCGCGAACTGGATGCCGCCGGGCGGCATTTCGACGATCAGCCGCTCGCCGAACGCCTGCCGCAAAGCGTGCACGATCAGCGTGCGTCGCTCGCCGTACAGCGTACGCATCCGCTTCAGATGCCGGGCAAAGTGGCCCTGTTCGATGAAATCCGCCAGGGCCGCCTGCAAGAGCGTCGGCGAGCCGGCATTCATGCTGCATGCCACGCGTTCGACGCGCTCCACCGCGCGCTCCGGCACGACGGTGTACGCCAGCCGCAAACCGGGGTACATCGCCTTGCTGAAGGTACTGCAATAGATCACGTGATCCCGCCGGTCGAGACTCTTCAGCGCCTGCAGCGGGCGGCCGAGATAGCGAAACTCGCTGTCGTAGTCGTCCTCGACGATCCAGCCCGATGCTTTTTCGGCCCAATCCAGCAGTGCGACTCGCCGGGCAAGCGACAGCGTGTGCCCGAGCGGGCTCTGATGCGACGGCGTCACCAGCGCGAAGCGTGCCTGTGGGTCCAGTTGGAGGCCGCGTTCGACGTCGATTCCTTCGGTGTCCACTGGCACCGGCACGAGTTGCACGCCAGTCTCGGACAGGAAGCTGCGTGCGAGCAGATAGCCGGGATCCTCGAACCACACACGGTCGTTCGGACGCGCGAGGCTGCGCAGTACGAGTTCCAGCGTTGCGCGGTAGCCGCCGGTGATGAACACCTGTTCCGGTACGCAGGTGACGCCGCGCGACAACCCCAGGTAGGTGGCGATGTGTTCGCGCAGCGGCCGGTAACCGGCCGGATTCGGGTAGCCGAGCAGCGCCCGGTCGCCGCTGCGCGCGCGCAGCGACACGAGCCGGTGCCATACCTTGCGCGGAAATGCGTCGAACGCAGGGAGCCCGGGTTGCAACGGGCGCGGCACGCCGCTCATTGCGACGGCGATCGGCTGCGGGCGCGGCGGAGGCGGACTGTCGCGCGACATGCCCGGTGCTCGGAGCGAGTCGGTGTTATCGGCGTGCCGTGCCTGTTCGTCGGTTCGCGCGGGCGGCGGCCGCGTCAGCGATTTCGGCAGGGACGGCGAGACGAACGTGCCTGCCGCGCCGCGCATTTGCAGATATCCCTCGTCGACGAGGATCGTGTAAGCCTGCTCGACGGTGCCGCGCGCCGTGTTCAGTTGCGTCGCGAGGCCACGCAGCGCGGGCACGCGATCGCCGGGACGCAGATGACCCGCGGCGATCGCGGTTCTGAACCGCTCGCAAATCTGCAGATAGATCGGCAACTGATGGTGCCGGTCGATTTCGATGGTCAGTGGGGGCGTTTGCTCAGACAT